>NZ_PTIR01000023.1 GCF_002934455.1 Trinickia symbiotica
GCTCAACCGCCGCGGCGCCGTTACCACTACCACCCTTCGGCACCGCCGTCTTGCGTTGCTGCATCAGCAGCAGAGAAGCGAGATTATGCAGCGTCTTTCGTAGATCGTCAACGGGTTTTTGATGCTACTGCTTAAAAACCAAAAACCTGTTCGACTCGCGACAACTGCTTCCCGCCTCTCGAAGGAGCGGAATAGTAGACCACCGAACGCACTGTGACAAGGTCGTGACGAGCTTTTTTTCAGGGCGGTCTCCGCCCGGCAGCAAAGCTCCCGGAGCAAAGCCGCTTCATTGCCGCTTCATTGCCGGTGAGTGGCGCTCGTCAACGCGGCCAGGTCGATCGCCGCCCCCATCGCTTCATAGCCGGCGTCGTTGGGATGAATGCCGTCGCCACTGTCGTAGTCGCGGCGCAAGCGGTCCGCGTTGGCCGGGTTGCGCAGCGCGGCATCGAAGTCGATGACGCCGTCGAAGGCGCCGCTCGTCCGAATCCATGTGTTCACGGCCAGGCGGATCGCTTCGCGCGCGGGCGGCGCGCCCGCTGGCGTCAACGTCGCGCCGAAGACGCGCACGCCCCGCCGATGCGCCGCATCGATGAGCCGGCGGTAGCCTTCGATGAGGTCTTGCGCCGTCACCACGCTATGCGGCGCGTCGCAGTCGAGCCCCGAGCGCCGAGGCATCGTCGCGAAATTGATATCGTTGATGCCGATCAGCACGATGACTGCCTTCACGCCAGCGGGTCCGAGCGCGTCGTGCGCGAAGCGTCGTTCGAGCGCCTCCCCGTAGCAGGCGGAATCGCTGAGCAAGCGGTTGCCGCTGATACCGAGATCGAGGACCGCCGTGGAGGCGCCGCCCGCTCCGGCGAGCCTTCGAGTCAAGGCGTCAGGCCACCGGCGATTCTGGTTGAGGCTCGAGCGCAATCCGTCCGTGATCGAATCGCCGATCGCGGCAATCGCCGCCGACGACGCCCGCGGCACACTGATGGCCGTTACCCAGGCGTGCTGGGTGAAGCGTGTCGTATAAGCCGATCCTTCGGTATCCGCCGCATGGTCGCCAGCAGAGGAAACATAGTTGATCTGGTTCGCGACGCGATGCCATGCCGTCATCGTCTGACCATGACGGGCGTGGACACTGATCGCATACGCCTCCCCCGCGTGCAGTTCCATCTCAGCCGCATCGCTTTCCACTTCATCACCGGGCTCGAGCACGATCGATGTGCGTCCAGCAAACGTCAATGGCACGGCGGTGGCCGGCCGAACCGCCGCGCCGCCGGCCGATTGCGCCATCACGACGTCGTCGATGGCGAGTGGCGCGCGCCCGTACGCATTGCTGATCGTGACGCGGACGCGCCGGCCCGAGAGCGTCGGGTACACGATCTCGCGCACGGTGCGGTCCGAGACGTCCGGCGCTCGGTAAAGCGGAGGCGGGTCGCGCAGTTCAGGGATCGCCTGCAAGGCGGTCGCCCAGGACGTCACCCACTGTTCAGCAGCCGTGGGCGGCGCGCCGGCTGCAGCCGAAGCGCATGGCATCGCCAAGGCGCCCAAAAGGATTCCGATGAGCCCAGCCCAGAGTCGAAGACGATTGCCCATGTAAGTCGGCGCAATGGAAAAACGCCGATTTTGCCCTATCCGCCGGGTCGCACGGTCGCAAGACGATCTCCCCCTTTTTATTTACCCTACGGCAGGCGCCTTCCCAGTGAGCGGCCCCGGCGCCCTCCTCGCGCTTCGCTTCCAGCCCTAATTATGAGCTACAGTAGGCGGCGCGCACATGCAGCGTTTACGGAATTCGCCTCGTGTCGCGAATGCCGCGAAAAGCCCGCCGTTACTGGGTCGTCGTTAACCCAGGGGTAAATCATTTCCCCAGGCTGCCGATAAGCAAGTCTCGTCATGGAATCAGAATCGTGAAACTGCTCGCCAGCCTCCTCGCAGTCGCCGTCCTGGCCGGATGCGCCCAGTTGCAGACGGACGCCAACCGCCACGGCCAACCACCGGCACAACCGGCGTCGACGAGCATCGTCGACTTCGTCATTCCGCCCGACGCGCTCGGCGCGCGCGACCCGCAGTTGACCGAAGTGCTCGGGAAGGTGGGATCGCTTGCCGCGAAACAGCCGCAATCGACCACGGTCGTCATTGCCGCGCTGGCGCAGGACTTTCCCTATCTCAATCAGGCTGTGCAGCGCGGCATCCCGGCACGGCACGGCAACATCGTCAATATCGAGAACGTGACGACGGGCAGTTGCCAGCCGTACAGCGTGCAGGTCAAGCCGACCGAATGACCGGAGACAGCCATGCTTCGACTCGCCACCGCCGTTACCCTCTTCGCCGCTTCGCAGTGGCTCCTCGCCGCGCCGCCGGCCGACGCGCAGGCTACCGCGGCCGGCTCCACTACGGCGCTCGCGAGCAAGCCCGTGAGCGCCCAGCCGGACCAGGTCCTGCCGCCACTGCCACCGCTCACGTCGCTGCCGCCGTCTTCGGCACAGGAGGTGACGGATTCCTCCAGCGCGTCGCCGCCGCGCACGACGCGTCATTCGAAAAAAATGGCCCGCGTGACCCCGCGGCCCGGTAAAGCGGCCGAGACCACGGTCCGCGTCGTCGTCAGCCCCGACTCACATGCCTATCTCGCGTCGGTGTCGGACAAGCTCGACGCCGTGTTGCAAGGCGGCGCGTCGAGCGTGCATGTGACGCTCGACGCCGCTTCGGTCGCAATGGCGCGCTG
This sequence comes from Trinickia symbiotica, assembly GCF_002934455.1. Classification (GTDB taxonomy): domain Bacteria; phylum Pseudomonadota; class Gammaproteobacteria; order Burkholderiales; family Burkholderiaceae; genus Trinickia; species Trinickia symbiotica. Next base: position 2,711 of record NZ_PTIR01000023.1, read on the forward strand.
AGCCGCATTCTCCCATCCAATCGATAGCGGTGGCCCCCATGAAAAGAACCCAGCCCGCGCGGTTACGCTCGCGACTTGCGCTCATCGCGCAGACTCCTCGCGCTCTCGTTGCGGCGATTTTCGCTGCCGCGTGCGCAATCGTTTGCGTACCCGCTTACGCGGACAACATCGACTGTTTTGCGCAAGCTGGGGCCTATCAGGGCGTCAACCCGATGATCCTGCGCGCGATCGCGTGGTTCGAATCGAAGGGCGATCCCAACGCCGTCCACCGCAACGCGGACGGAAGCATCGACGTGGGCCAGGCCCAGATCAACTCGGTTCATTTCAATGAGCTGCGCCGCAACGGTATCCCGCCGGGCGCGCTCAAGGACGGCTGCATCAACACCTACGTTGCCGCCTGGATGGTCAAGCAGAAAATGGTTCGCTACGGCAACACCTGGCGCGCAATCGGCGCCTTCCATTCAGAGACCCCCAAGCTGCGCGATGAATATGCGCGCAGCATCCATGCCGTGCTCGTCTCCTGGGGCGTTTCGCAGTAAGCGGGCCGGCCCTGGCGCGCCCGACAACCAAACACTGCCGGCCGCATTGTCCTGTTAAAGCGGACACTGTTTCGAGCCATCGGCGGCTTCCGCGTGAACGGACCCAGCCCTAGACTCGGCTCCACGATTACCGCACCGTCGTGCGGTTCGCAAATTCACCGGAGCCCGTCATGAACAGGAAGAGTCTATTCGCGCTGGCCGCGGCACTCACTGCGTCCGTCGCGTTTGCGGCAAACGAAAGCATCCCCGCGCGTGGCAACGCTGCGCGTTATCCGACCTCCTATCGAACGATCAAAGTCGACGGCCTGAACATCTTCTACCGTGAAGCGGGCCCGAGCGACGCCCCGACGATCTTGTTGCTGCACGGCTTTCCCTCCTCGTCACGCATGTTCGAGCCGCTCTTGGCGAGACTGTCCGACCGATACCATCTCATTGCGCCCGACTACCCGGGCTTCGGTCATAGCGACGCGCCCTCACCGAAGGACTTCGCCTATACGTTCGATCACATCGCGTCCGTGACCAACGACTTCGTCGAAACGCTCGGCCTGCGGCGCTACGTGCTCTATGCGCAGGACTACGGCGGCCCCGTCGGCTTCCGGCTTGCGATGGCGCATCCGGAACGCGTCGCCGGATTGGTGGTGCAAAACGCCGTCGCGCATGAGGATGGGCTCGGGCCGCTCTGGGAAAAGCGCCGCGCCTTCTGGGCCGATCGAGAGGCGAACGAGGCGGCGTTGCAGCGCAATTTCCTTTCTCTCGAAGCGACGAAGCAACGTCATGTGGGATCGACGCCGAATCCCGAGCGGTATGACCCGGATCTGTGGACCGGCGAATACGCGTTCCTCAGTCAGCCCGGTCAGAAAGAGATCCAGACGGATCTTTTCTACGACTACCGGACCAACGTGGCGTCCTACCCGGATTGGCAAGCCTGGCTCAGGAAGACGCAACCGGCGACGCTCGTCGTTTGGGGACGCTATGACCCGTCGTTCCAGGTGGCGGAGGCGGCCGCCTACCGTCGCGATCTTCCCAAAGCCGACATACACGTGATCGATGCCGGCCACTTTGCGCTCGACGAGCAGCAGGATGAGGTTGCCGCGCTTATCCGCGACTTCATGCGGCGCTTGCCGCGGGGCTAATGACGTCCCACAGCGATTGCCTGCGATCATAGCCAAAATTCATCAACCGACCGGTCGGTTGATTTATAATCTCGTCACGCCCGACTAACGACGAGACTGTCCTATGTACACGCAATCGCTCGACATTCCCGGCAATGTGGCGCCGGCCGAGGCCGGAACCGATTCGCCCGACGAGGCGCGCTTCGATGCGGTGATCGCCGCGGACGGCAAGATCGAACCGCAGGACTGGATGCCCGATGCCTATCGGAAGACACTCGTGCGTCAGATCTCGCAGCACGCGCATTCGGAAATCGTCGGCATGTTGCCGGAGGGGAACTGGATCACGCGGGCGCCGAGCCTGAAGCGCAAGGCGATCCTGCTCGCCAAGGTGCAGGACGAAGGCGGCCACGGTCTATACCTTTATAGCGCTGCCGAAACGCTCAACGTCTCGCGCGACGCGCTCGTCGATGCGTTGCACAGCGGCCGCGCCAAGTATTCGAGCATCTTCAACTACCCGACTCCGAGCTGGGCCGACGTCGGCGTAATCGGATGGCTCGTCGACGGGGCCGCGATCATGAACCAGATTCCGCTTTGCCGCTGCACCTACGGACCCTACGCGCGCGCGATGATCCGCATCTGCAAGGAGGAATCGTTTCATCAGCGCCAAGGGTTCGACGCGCTGCTCGCGATGATGAAGGGCACGCCGGCACAACGCGAGATGGTGCAGCAAGCCGTGAATCGCTGGTGGTGGCCGGTCCTCATGATGTTCGGCCCGAGTGACAAGGATTCCGTCCACAGCAACCAATCGGCGAAGTGGGGCATCAAGCGCATCTCAAATGACGATCTGCGGCAGAAATTCGTCGATGCGACGGTCGAGCAGGCGAAGGTGCTCGGCGTCACGTTGCCCGATGCCGATCTCAAATGGAATGAGGCGCGCGGCCACTACGACTACGGCGTGATCGATTGGGACGAATTCTGGCGCGTCGTCAATGGCGACGGCCCCTGCAACAAAGAGCGGCTCGCCACGCGCGTCAAGGCACACGCAGACGGTGCATGGGTCCGCGAAGCCGCCCTCGCCTATAGCGAAAAGCAGCGCCGGCGCGCGGAGCAGCTGGCAGCTTGATGCCGCCCCGGCGGCGGGCGGCGGTTGCTCCCGCGCTCATATTCGTTCGCTGGTAGTCCAAGTATTAGAGGAGATCTCAATGAACAAGGAATGGCCGATCTGGGAAGTATTCGTGCGCAGCAAGCAAGGCCTCGACCACAAGCATTGCGGGAGCCTTCACGCGGCCGATGCATCGATGGCGCTGCGCATGGCGCGCGACGTCTACACGCGGCGGCAGGAAGGCGTGAGCATCTGGGTCGTGCCGGCAGCGGCGATCACGGCCTCCGATCCGCACGATAAGGCGGACTTGTTCGAGCCGGCCGGCGACAAGATCTACCGCCACCCGACGTTCTATACGCTGCCCGATGAAGTCAATCACATGTGAGCGAGCCAAGATGACGACGTCCGAACATCTCGCTTATGTGCTGCGCCTGGCCGACAACGCGCTGATTCTCGGCCAGCGCAACGCCGAATGGTGCGGGCACGGCCCGGTACTGGAAGAAGACATCGCGCTCGCCAATATGAGCCTCGATCTCATCGGCCAGGCGCGGCTGCTCTACTCCCATGCGGCCACACTCGAAACCATGGCGACCGGCGCGAACAAGACCGAAGACGACTATGCGTACTTCCGGACCGAGCGCGAGTTCGCCAATTACACGCTCGTCGAACTGCCGCACGTCGGGCCGCTCAGCGGCACCGCGCGAGCCGATCGCGATTACGCGGTGACGATCGTGCGCAACTTTCTCTACGCGGCGCTGATGGTCCAGCTCTGGCCCGCGCTCGAAGCTTCGAATGACGCGCAACTGGCGGCGATCGCTTCGAAGTCGGTCAAGGAGACGCGCTATCACCTGCATCACGCGCGCGACTGGCTCGTGCGCTTCGGCGACGGCACCGACGAATCGCACGGGCGCGCCCAGGCGGCGCTCGACTATCTGATGCCCTATACGCGCGAGTTTTTTGCCCCGGACGCGCTGGAAGACGCGGTTGCCGCCTCCGGCATCGGCGTGCGCGCGGCCGACTTCGAAGCGGCGTGGAAGGCGGAAGTCGAAGGAGCGCTCAGCGAAGCGACGCTCGCGCTGCCCGAGCCGGTGCAACACGTGACGACGGGCAAGCTCGGCGAGCATTCGGAACACATCGGCTATTTGCTTGCCGAGATGCAAAGCGTTGCGCGGCAGCATCCCGGCGCTACCTGGTGATAGGGACGCCCGCCCCGCCCAGCGCACAAGCCGGCAAAAACGCGCGACGACATTCGCCCATATGTTCAGGACCACGAATCGATCGACCATGACGCATACAGCTTCCACCACCGCCGCCGCGAAACCGGCGCGAGCGGCCGACCCAGCGCTCGTGCGAGCGTGGTCGGTGCTCGAGTCGGTACCCGACCCGGAGATTCCCGTCGTGTCCATTCGCGAGCTCGGCATCTTGCGCGACGTGCGGAAATCGGTCGATGGCGTACTCGAGGTCGTCATCACGCCGACGTACTCGGGATGCCCGGCAATGGCGCAAATCGCGGAAGACATCGCCCATGCGCTCGATGACGCGGACCTCGGCCCTTATCGCATCGAGACCGTGCTGGCACCGGCCTGGACGACCGACTGGATCAGCGAGGCCGCACGCGAAAAGCTGCGCGCGTATGGCATCGCGCCGCCTTCGGGCCGATGCGGTGTGAACGACGCGGCGTCCCAGCCAAGCGTCGCCGTCGAGCACACCATCCGGTTCGCGCCGCGCGCGAGCAACTCGAGCGCTTCAAATGGCTCGGGCGCGACACCTGCCTGCCCACGATGCGGCTCAGTCCACACGCAGCGTCTTGCGCAATTCGGCTCGACGGCATGCAAAGCGCTCTACCGCTGTCTCGACTGCCGCGAGCCTTTCGACTATTTCAAACCCTACTGACATCCGGCCATGGCGACTCCGCAATTCCATGCACTGCGTATCCGCGACGTGCGCCCCGAGACGGCCGACTCCGTCACCGTCTCGTTCGAAGTGCCATCCGAGCTGCGCGAGCAATATCGGTTCACGCAAGGCCAGTTCGTGACGCTGAAAACGCATGTCGACGGCGTGGAAACGCGCCGCTCCTATTCGATCTGCGTCGGCGTCACCGATTACGATCGCGACGGCGAATTGCGCATCGGCATCAAGCGAGTGCGCGGCGGACGCTTCTCGAACTTCGCGTTCGACACATTGAAGCCGGGCCATACGATCGACGTCATGACGCCCGACGGCCGCTTCTTCACTCATCTGAACGCCGAGCACGGCAAGCAATACGTCGCCTTCGCGGGCGGCTCGGGCATCACGCCGGTGCTCGCGATCGTCAAGACCACGCTCGAGCTCGAGCCGCGCAGCACCTTCGTGCTCGTCTACGGCAATCGCGACGTCGATTCAATCATGTTCGCAGAAGAGCTGGAGGATCTGAAGAACCGGTACATGAGCCGCTTCATGCTCTACCACGTGCTCTCCGACGATGTTCAGGAGGCCGAACTATTCAACGGAATGCTCGATCAGGCGAAATGCGCCGCCTTTCTCGAGACGCTCGTGCCGGCGGGCGAGATCGACGAGGCGTTCATTTGCGGCCCCGCGCCGATGATGGACGCGGCGGAAGCCGCGCTGAAGGCGGCGGGCGTCGACGAGACCCGGATTCACGTCGAGCGCTTCGGCACGCCGCTGCCCCAGGCTGGAGCCCCCGTCATCGAGATCACGGAGACGACGCCTGCCGCCGAGCTCGAGATCGTCCTCGACGGCAAGCGGCGCAAGCTGCGCCTTCCTTATGAGGGCGCAAGCCTGCTCGACGTCGGGCTGCATGCGGGGCTCGCGCTGCCCTATGCGTGCAAGGGCGGCGTCTGCTGTACCTGCCGCGCCAAGGTGCTCGAAGGCGAGGTGCGGATGGAGAAGAACTACACGCTGGAAGAGCATGAGATCCGTGACGGTTTCGTCCTGACCTGTCAGTGCCATCCGGTCAGCGAGCGCGTGGTCGTCAGCTACGACGAGCGCTGAAGCGCGAATCGCCGCCGCATCGAGCCGCCGTTCGCCCGGCGGCTTTCGCGTAGACTAGCGCCGCACGCGCCACGCATTGGGGGCGAGGCGTTCGATCCGGCCGCGCAGGCGCGATCCGATGGCGTCGCCTCACATCGCTGGCAACGCTAAGCCGCCAACCAACAACCACAGCGTCATGGCCCGCACCCGAGCACCCGATCACGAATCGCAACGCGACCAGATCCTCGAACTCGCCGCAGAGAAGTTCGCTCAGACGAGCTACCCCAGCACGTCGATGGCCGATCTCGCCGCGGCGAGCGGAACCTCGAAGGCCCGCCTTTACCACTATTACGACAGCAAGGAGGCGATTCTCTTCGACCTGCTCGACCGCCACACGAAGCGGCTCATGTTGATCATCGCCGAAGTCGAAGGGTCGAGCCAGCGACGCGGCCTGTCCGAACGCGAGACCTTCGCCGAGCTCGTGCGCGCCTTCCTCGCGGAGTATGAAACGTCGCATAGCCGGCATGTCGCGCTGCTGAACGACGTCAAGTATCTCGTCGAGGCACAGCGGGAAATCATCCTCGACCGCCAGCGCGACATCGTCGCGGCCTTCGCGCGCCAGCTCTCGCGCGCCTATCCGGACCGCGTCACGAAAGACAATCAGACGCCCGTGACGATGATGGTCTTCGGCATGATCAACTGGACCTTCACTTGGCTCAAGCCCGGCGGCCGCCTGCGCTATGAGGATTTCGCGAAACAGGTCGTCGATGTGCTCGAGCGGGGGCTCGCGAGCGGTTGATCACTTCCATCGGCGTAGCGTTGCAATGCAGCATGCCGAGCTCATTCGACGCAGTGATAAGCACATAGTTGACGCGAAAACAACAGTAGGTAATTTTCCATAAAAATCAGGTAATTACATAAAACCCGCAAGCAACCGAGCGCGACCCGATCGCATTAGTACGGGTTTTCCCTAGTCTCAAACAGGCGTTTCAAGTAGAATTCGTACTGCGTCGCAACACAGGACGCAGCACGAAAAGGAGAACCGCCATGAGCCAGCACCGAACCCGGGCCACCGCTTCGAACGCGATGAGCGATCGGCGCCTGCACGCGAACGGTCGCGAGCCGGCCCTGATCCGTGAACTGACCGCAAAAGATCGCGAGCGCCTGCTCGCCCACTTCCTCTCGCTCCACGTGGACGACCGCCTGCTGCGTTTCGGCCAGGCGGTGCCCGATCACGTGATCGAGAACTACGTACGCACCATCGATTTCTCGCGCGACGCGGTGTTCGGCGTGTTCGACGAGGACCTCGCGCTCGTCGGCGTCGGCCATCTCGCTTACCTCCCGGCCGATGGGGATAAGCGTACAGCCGAGCTCGGCATTTCCGTGCTCGAGGATTCGCGCGGCAAGGGCATCGGCACCCAGCTTTTCGAGCGGGCGACGATCCGCTGCCGCAACACGCACGTTTCGACGCTGTACATGTACTGCCTGTCGCGCAACACGACGATGATGCATATCGCGAAGAAGGCCGGCATGCGGATCGAGCACGCCTATGGCAGCGCGGATGCCTATCTGACGCTGCCGCCGGCCGATCAGGCCAGCATCATTGCTGAAATGCTGCAGGAGCAAGCGGCGGTGTTCGACTACGCCATCAAGCGTCAGGTGCAACGCACGACGCGCATCATTGAGGCGATGATGCCGTCCGAATCGGAATCGGACGTAACCGCGTAACAGCGCCCCACGCGACGGGCTGGCCAATCATCGAATCGGCAGCGCCGTCGTCTCCTTGAAGCTTTCGAGCGCGAAGCTCGATTTCACGTCGACCACCGACGGATGGTGCAGCAGTTGATCCTGCACGAAGCGCGAGAAGTGCGCCATGTCCGTCACGAAAACCCGCAGCAGGTAATCCATTTCGCCCGTCATCGCATGGCAGGCGACCACCTCCGGCCAGGCCTGCACGGCGGCCCGAAACAAATCGGCATGCGTCGTTCCCGCATGGCCCGTCGCGCCGCCGCGCTTCTCGAGTCGCACGTTGACGAAAGCGAGCAGGCCGAGACCGAGCTTTTGCGGGTCGAGCAGCGCAACGTAGCCGCGGATCACGCCGCTTTCCTCGAGCCGCCTTATCCGGCGCAGGCATGGGCTCGGCGACAGGTTCACGCGCTCCGCGATCTCCTGGTTCGACAAGCGCCCGTTTTCCTGAAGGATCGCGAGGATACGCCGGTCGACGGCGTCCAATTCGATCTCGGCCATTTTTCTCATCCGATCGCGTGAGCGCTGGCAGTAAATTGCGCCATCGTAGGAGCCGTCACCCGATCTCGCAAGATTTTTTCGGTATTGGCGCCATACACTTGCTTTTATCGATGCCGCGCGGCCCAATCCGCCCCGTGGCAGAACAGGATCTGAAGGAGACAGGGCATGAAGGTCGAAACCTGGGAGAACCCCGTCGGCACGGACGGGTTCGAATTCATCGAATACACCGCGCCCGATCCGAAGGCGCTCGGCAAGCTCTTCGAAAGAATGGGCTTCACCGCTATCGCCAAACATCGTCATAAGGACGTGACGCTCTATCGGCAAGGCGGCATCAATTTCATCGTCAATGCCGAACCGGACTCGTTCGCGCAACGCTTCGCGCGTCTGCATGGTCCATCGATCTGTGCCATCGCCTTTCGTGTGCAGGACGCGGCCAAAGCCTACCGTCATGCGCTCGAGCTCGGCGCCTGGGGGTTCGACAACAAGACGGGGCCGATGGAGCTGAACATCCCGGCCATCAAGGGCGTCGGCGATTCGCTGATCTATTTCGTCGATCGCTGGCGCGGCAAGAACGGCGCGGCGCCCGGCACCGTCGGCGACATCGACATCTACGACGTGGACTTCGAGCCGATCGAAGGAGCGGACACCGCGCCCGTCGGACACGGCCTCACCTATATCGATCATCTGACGCACAACGTGCACCGCGGTTCGATGCGCGAATGGGTCTCGTTCTACGAGCGGCTCTTCAACTTCCGTGAGATCCGCTACTTCGACATCGAGGGCAAGGTGACGGGCGTGAAGTCAAAGGCCATGACGTCGCCGTGCGGCAAGATCCGCATCCCGATCAACGAAGAAGGCTCGGACAACGCGGGCCAGATCCAGGAATACCTCGACGCTTATCACGGGGAAGGGATTCAGCATATCGCGCTCGGCACGAACGACATTTACCGAACCGTCGACGGTCTTCGCGCCACGGACATCAAACTGCTCGATACGGTCGATACCTACTACGAGCTCGTCGATCGACGCATACCAGGACACGCGGAACCGCTCGCCGAACTGAAGAAGCGCAAGATTCTCATCGATGGCGCGAAGGACGATTTGCTGCTGCAGATCTTCACCGAGAACCAGATCGGGCCGATCTTCTTCGAGATCATCCAGCGCAAGGGCAATCAAGGCTTCGGGGAAGGCAACTTCAAGGCGCTGTTCGAATCGATCGAGCTCGATCAGATTCGCCGCGGGGTGGTTCAAGACAAGGCTTGATTTGCGTTTGATGTTCGCGCGATCGCTTTGACGCGCCGCGCATCCGAAGCTCGGCGCGAATGATCCATTACCTGATCACGGCTTGGCTGCCTCGAGCTCGCCGCCGACACCGGCCGACGCCATGCGCGCCGTGTGCGACACCGCTGCGGCCAGCCTGGACGGCGTCGCGGCGCTCGTCGCGCGAACGGGCATGTTCATCGCGAAAAATGCGGCGGAAATCATCAGGAAGGTTCGGGTATGTCGTGTATCCATCTGTACTCCTATATCTGTCGCATCGCTTACCGCCGCGATGCGTGATTCACGGCACTCGCGCGAAAGCCCGGCAGCCGGCGCGCGAGAACGGAATTAGACCATCGCCCCCCCGTCGGTTCCAGCAGGTCAACAACACGTTACCCTCCGTTACAGATCGATACGAGCGTGCCCGCGGCCGGCGATCGGCCTGCGGCGAGCCCGGCCGGCAAGGCGAAGAGCGCAACACGCCGGCCCGGCCGAGCGGCTGCGAGCGGCGAATTTTGTAAAAGTGCGGCGGGTTTTTACCAGTGCTACGATCTGGAAAAAACCGTCACTATGGCGGGTCCGCGAAGGCATCCACAAGATGCCGACGCTCGCGATGTTTTGGTGATCCCAAACCGGGTTGGAGGAGTTCCATAAAATGAATGCCCCGCTAGACGCAGGCCAGAGAGCCTCGCTGGAAGCCGCGTTGGCTTCCGTCACGCTCGACGACAAATACACGCTCGAACACGGCCGCGCCTATATGAGCGGCATCCAGGCACTCGTCAGGCTGCCGATGCTGCAGCAGGCGCGCGACCGAGCCGCCGGCCTCAATACCGCCGGATTCGTTTCCGGTTATCGCGGCTCTCCGTTGGGCGGACTCGATCTCGCGCTCTGGAAGGCCAAAAAGCACCTCGCGAGCCATCAAGTCGTATTTCAGCCTGGCATCAACGAAGATCTCGCCGCGACGGCCGTATGGGGCACCCAGCAGGTGAACCTCTACCCCGGCGCGAAGTACGACGGCGTCTTCTCGATGTGGTACGGCAAGGGGCCCGGCGTCGACCGCTCGGGCGACGTGTTCAAGCACGGCAATTCGGCCGGCTCGGCCAGGCACGGCGGCGTGCTGGTGCTCGCCGGCGACGACCACGCCTGCAAATCCTCGACGCTCGCCCATCAATCCGAGCACATCTTCAAGGCCTGCGGGCTGCCGGTGCTGTTCCCCTCGAACGTGCAGGAATATCTCGACTTCGGCCTGCACGGCTGGGCGATGAGCCGCTATTCGGGTCTCTGGGTCGCGATGAAATGCGTGACCGACGTCGTGGAATCGTCCGCGTCGGTCGACATCGATCCGCATCGCGCGCAAATCGTCATTCCCGCCGACTTTGAAATGCCCGAGGGCGGGCTCAACATTCGCTGGCCCGACCCGCCGCTCGTTCAGGAAGCGCGGCTGCTCGACTACAAGTGGTACGCTGGGCTCGCCTATGTGCGCGCGAACAAGCTCGACCGGATCGAGATCGATTCGCCCGTCGCGCGCTTCGGCATCATCACGGGCGGCAAGGCATATCTCGACGTGCGGCAGGCGCTCGTCGACCTCGGCCTCGACGATGAAACCTGCTCGCGCATCGGCATTCGGCTCTATAAGGTCGGCTGCGTCTGGCCGCTCGAGGCCCAGGGCGCGCAGGCATTCGCGCGCGGCCTGCAGGAGATTCTCGTCGTCGAGGAAAAGCGCCAGATCCTCGAATATGCCATCAAGGAGGAGCTCTACAACTGGCCCGACGGGCAACGGCCGCGCGTCTTCGGCAAGTTCGACGAGAAGGATGGCGCGGGCGGCGAATGGTCGGTGCCGATGGGCAACTGGCTGCTGCCCGCGCACTACGAGCTGTCCCCGGCGCTGATCGCGAAGGCGATCGCGACGCGGCTCGAGAAGTTCGAGCTGCCCTCGGACGTGCGTGCGCGCATCGAAGCGCGAATCGCCGTCATCCAGGCGAAGGAAAAGGCGCTCGCGAAGCCGCGCGTGACGGCCGAACGCAAGCCGTGGTTCTGCTCGGGCTGCCCGCACAACACATCGACGAACGTGCCGGAAGGGTCGCGCGCGATGGCGGGCATCGGCTGTCACTACATGTCGCTTTGGATGGACCGCGAGACGAGCACGTTCAGTCAGATGGGCGGCGAAGGCGTGCCTTGGACGGGTCAGGCGCCTTTCACGAGCGAGAAGCACATCTTCGCGAATCTCGGCGACGGCACCTACTTCCATTCGGGGTTGCTCGCGATTCGCGCCGCCATCGCGGCGAAGGTCAACATCACCTACAAGATTCTCTATAACGACGCGGTCGCAATGACGGGCGGGCAGCCCGTCGACGGTGTGCTGACCGTGCCGCAGATCACGCATCAGCTCGCGGCCGAAGGCGCCGCCAAGATCGTCGTCGTCACGGACGAGCCGCAGAAGTATCACGGCACGACGCTGCTCGCGGCAGGCGTGACCGTCCATCACCGCGACGAGCTCGATGCCGTCCAGCGAGAACTGCGCGAGGTGCCGGGCACGACAATCCTCATCTACGACCAGACTTGCGCAACCGAGAAGCGCCGCCGTCGCAAGAAGGGCGAGTTTCCCGACCCGGCCCGCCGCGTCGTCATCAACGAAGCCGTCTGCGAGGGGTGCGGCGATTGCTCGGTGCAATCGAATTGCCTGTCCGTCGAGCCGCTCGAGACGGAGTACGGCACGAAGCGGCAGATCAACCAGTCGAGCTGCAACAAGGATTTCTCTTGCCTCAAAGGCTTTTGCCCGAGTTTCGTCACCGTCGAAGGCGGCCAGCTCCGCAAGCCGAAGGCGGCGGGCTCGGCGGCGGCAGCCGATCTTCCGCCTGTCGCGGAGCCGACGCTGCCCGAGATCGGCCGGCCCTACGGCGTGCTCGTGACGGGCGTGGGCGGCACGGGTGTCGTCACGATCGGCGCGCTGCTCGGCATGGCGGCCCACCTCGAGGGCAAGGGCGTGACGGTGCTCGATGTGACGGGCCTTGCGCAAAAAGGCGGCGCCGTCATGAGCCACGTGCAGATCGCGAAAGCGCCCGCCGACATCCATGCGACGCGCATCGCGATGGGCGAGGCGGAGCTCGTAATCGGCTGCGATGCGATCGTCACGGCAAGCGACGAGTGCACGTCGCGGATGAAGCACGGCCATACGCGCGTGGTCGTCAACAGCGCGAAGACGCCGACGGCCGAATTCATCCGGAACCCCGACTGGTCGTTCCCGGGCTCGAGCACTGAAAACGATGTGCGCGCGGCAGCCGGCGATCAGGTCGACCTCGTCGATGCCAATCGTTTCGCCGTCGCGCTGCTCGGCGACGCGATCTATACGAACCCGTTCGTGCTGGGATACGCGTGGCAGCGCGGATGGCTGCCGCTCACGCATCGCTCGCTCGTCCGGGCGATCGAGCTCAACGGCGTGCAAGTCGAAAAGAATATCGCCGCGTTCGAATGGGGTCGCCGCGCCGCCTACGATCTCGCGAGCGTGCAGCGGGCCGCGACGCCCGAGCAGGCACGCGGCGACGCCCCGGGGGCCACGGTCATCGCACTGCATACGAAAAAGGCCGTCGATGCGCTGATCGAGAAGCGCGTCGCTTACCTCACGGCCTATCAGAACGAGGCCTATGCAAAGCGGTACCGCGCGCTCGTCGACGAGGTGCGGAAGGCCGAGCGCGCGCTCGACGGCGACGCGGCGCAAGAGCCGCTGACCGAAGCCGTTGCGCGCAATCTGCACAAGCTGATGGCCTTCAAGGACGAATACGAGGTGGCCCGCTTGCAAACGGACCGGGCCTTCCTTGCCCGGCTGCAAAGCCAGTTCGAGGGCGACTGGAAGCTCAACTTCCATCTCGCGCCGCCGCTCTTCGCCAAGAAGGATGCGAACGGTCATTTGATCAAGAAGCCGTACGGCCCTTGGATGCTGTCCGCGTTCAAGCTGATCGCGAAGCTCAAGTTCCTGCGCGGCACGGCGCTCGATCCGTTCGGCAAGACGGAGGAGCGTCGCACCGAACGCGCGCTGATCGGCGAGTATGAAGCGCTCGTGCGCGAGCTGATCGGCGGACTCACGCCCGAGAAGCTTGCGCTCGCCGTCGAGCTCGCGAGCCTGCCCGATGGGATCCGCGGCTACGGACATGTGAAGGAAAACAACCTGCGCGCCGTGCGCACGAAGTGGAACGAGCTGCTTGGTCGCTGGCGCACGCCGGGCGGCGCGTCGCGGCACGCCGCGTAAGCATCGGCTCGCCGATAAGAGAAAAGGCGGCTGCCCATTGGACAGCCGCCTTTTGTTTCGCCTTTTGATTTGCCTTCCGTATCGGCTTATCGCCTCATCGGCTTTGCGTATCCGCCTTGCGGCGGACAGTCAGCTTATTCGACGCGGACATTGGCCGCCGCAACGGCGGTCATGTTGATGATCCGCCGCACCGTCGCCGCCGGCGTGAGGATGTGCACGGGCTTCGCCGCGCCGAGCAGGAACGGTCCGACCGTCACCCCTTCCCCGCCGACCATCTTCAACAGGTTGTAGGCAATGTTCGCCGCCTCGACGTTCGGCATCAACAGCAAGTTGGCCTCGCCCGTCAACGTCGTGCCGGGGAACGATTGCTTGCGGACAATCTCCGAAAGCGCGGCGTCGCCGTGCATCTCACCGTCGACTTCGAGCTGCGGCGCGCGCTCGGCAATCAGCTTGCGCGCGGCCGCCATACGCTGCGACGAAGCCGTGCGCGAGCTGCCGAAGTTCGAGCTCGAAAGCAGCGCGATCTTCGGTACGATGCCGAACCGCTCGATCTCGGACGCGGCGAGAATGGCCATGTCGGCGAGCTGCTCGGCGCTCGGCACTTCGTTGACGTAGGTATCGCAGATGAAAAGGTTGCGGCCCGGCAGCATCAGCAGGTTCATCGCGGCATAGTGCTCGGCGCTCGACGAGCGGCCCAGCACCTGGTCGATGTACTTGAGGTGGCTGTGGTACGTATCGATGAGGCCGCAGATCATGCCGTCGGCATCGCCGAGACGCACGAGCACCGCGCCGATCAAGGTATTGAACTTGCGCAGCGCGGCCTTAGCGATTTCCGGCGTCACGCCTTCGCGCGCGCCGAGCTCATGGTAGGCCTGCCAGCATTGCTGATAGCGCGGATCGTCTTCAGGATTGACGACCTCGAAATCGACGCCGGCCTTCAGCCGCGAGCCGATCTTCTTCAGGCGCATGTCGACGACGGCCGGCCGGCCGATGATGATCGGCTTCGCGATTTTTTCGGTCAGCACGAACTGGGCGGCGCGCAGCACGCGCTCGTCCTCGCCCTCCGCAAAGACGATGCGGGCGGCCGTCTGCTTCGCCGCCGCAAAGACCGGACGCATCACCATGCCCGTGCGGTAGACGGTCGCGCCAAGCTGCTCGCGGTAGGCGTCCATGTCCTGGATCGGACGCGTCGCCACGCCCGAATCCATCGCGGCCTGCGCCACCGCGGGCGCGATCTTGATGATGAGACGCGGGTCGAACGGCTTCGGAATGAGGTACTCGGGACCGAACTCGAGCGAGTGTCCTTCATAGGCCTTCGCGACTTCGTCGCCCTGGTCCGTCTCCTCGGCCAGCTCGGCGATCGCTCGCACGCAGGCAAGCTTCATTTCCTCGGTGATCGTCGTCGCGCCGACGTCGAGCGCGCCGCGGAAGATGAACGGGAAGCAAAGAACGTTGTTGACCTGATTCGGATAGTCCGAGCGGCCCGTCGCGATGATGACGTCGGGCCGTACCGCCTTCGCGTCCTCGGGGCGAATCTCGGGCTCGGGGTTCGCGAGCGCGAGGATGAGCGGCTTGTCGGCCATCTTCATGACCATCTCGGGCTTGAGCACGCCGGCGCTCGAGCAGCCGAGGAAGACATCGGCCGAGCTGATCGCGTCGTCGAGCGTGCGCGCGTCCGTATGCGCGGCATAGCCGGCCTTCGACGGATCGAGATTGCCGCGCCCTTCGTAGATGACCCCCTTCGAGTCGATGACGAGAATGTTGTCCTTCTGCAGGCCGAGCTTCACGAGCAGGTCGAGACAGGCGATGGCGGCGGCGCCGGCGCCCGAGCAGACGAGCTTCACGTTTTCGAGCTTCTTGTCCACGACCTTCAGGCCGTTGAGAATCGCCGCGGACGCGATGATCGCGGTGCCGTGCTGATCGTCGTGGAAGACGGGGATCTTCATCCGCTCGCGCAGCTTCTTTTCGATGTAGAAGCACTCGGGCGCCTTGATGTCCTCCAGGTTGATGCCGCCGAGCGTCGGCTCGAGCATCGCGATGGCGTCGACGAGCTTGTCGGGGTTCGATTCCGCCAGTTCGATATCGAACACATCGATGCCGGCGAACTTCTTGAAGAGACAGCCCTTGCCCTCCATGACCGGCTTGGCCGCGAGCGGGCCGATGTTGCCGAGACCGAGCACGGCCGTGCCGTTCGTCACCACGCCGACCAGATTGCTGCGCGACGTGTACTTCTGCGCATCGAGCGGATCGGCGTGGATTGCCTCACACGCGGCCGCGACGCCGGGCGAATACGCGAGCGACAGATCGAGCTGATTCGAGAGCGGTTTCGTCGGAGTAACGGAGATCTTGCCGGGCCTTGGATTCTGGTGATAGGCGAGAGCGCTTTGCTTCAGTTGTTCGTCCATATTTGACCTACGCGACGTAATAAATATGATCCTGCACGCTCGAGAGGCGCCGGTTCGGCGCAGCGCCGTGCCTCGGCGGATAGCAAGGGCGGCGGGAAGCGTTTTAGCGGGGGGTGCCAGTGTACACCTGCCGATGCCGCATGGGATGGCAAGCGGCAGCCCCAAGGGAGGCGCGGCCTGGCGCGCAGCGCGCGCGTGACTTGCCGATCCCGCTTGCCGGCGCCGCGACTCGGGTAAAATACGCGGTTACGCGCGAGAGGCAGGCTCTCGCTCTCGGGCGGCTCCCCCGGCGCTTGGCGACGATGTCGACGCCTTCTTCGCCGCCCTTCGCCCCCTACCGCAAGGACTCGCCCATGACAGGCTTCGATCGCCAAACGATCTCCGACACGACCGCCAAGATGCTGCTCGAAGTGCAGGCCGTGCACTTCAATGCCGAGAAACCGTTCATCTTCACTTCGGGATGGGCGAGCCCCGTCTATATCGATTGCCGGAAGCTGATCTCTTTTCCGCGCGTGCGCCGTGGGCTGATGGACATGGCCGAAACGACGATTCTGCGCGATGTCGGCTACGAGCAGATCGACGGCGTCGCGGGCGGGGAGACGGCCGGCATTCCGTTTGCCGCCTGGCTCGCCGATCGGCTCATGGTGCCGATGCAGTACGTGCGCAAAAAGCCGAAGGGCTTCGGCCGCAACGCACAGATCGAAGGGTTTCTGCAGGAAGGCTCGCGCGTGCTGCTCGTCGAGGACTTGACGACGGACAGCCGCAGCAAGATCAACTTCATCAATGCGCTGCGCACCGCGGGCGCGCGCGTGAATCACTGCTTCGTCCTCTTTCATTACAACATCTTCAAGGAGAGCGTGTCGGTCCTGAAAGACATCGACGTCGACCTGCACGCGCTCGCGACGTGGTGGGACGTGCTGCGCGTCGCCAAGGCATCGGGCTACTTCGATACCAGAACGCTCGATGAAGTCGAGAAGTTCCTGCATGCGCCCGCCGAATGGTCGGCCGCGCACGGCGGGGCGACGGCCGCGCCTCAGTAACTGGGCGACGAGAGGTTCATTAGACCGGCGCTTTGCGCATACTGGAAGAGCTCCGAATCGCGCTCGAGCCCCAGCTTGCGCAGCGCCGCGATCTTGTGCGTGCTGATCGTCTTGATGCTGCGATTGAGTCGCGCGGCGATCTCCTTCATCGTCATTCCCGAGACATAGAGCCGCACGACTTCGATCTCGCGCCGCGACAGCAGCTTGTCGGCGGGCTTTGCGGGGGCGCCCTTGCCGAGCGCCTCGTGCGCGGCGCGCACCGACGGACCCGCGTAAGGCACGCCGCACATGACATAGCGAACGGCAAGGCCGATATGCGCGAGATCGTCCGACTTGCTGACGACGGCGGTGACGCCCATCTCCCCGAGCCGACGGATCAACGCGGGGTTTTCGAGCATGGTCAGCACGACGATCGGCAGCGCGGGGAAATGCCGCCTGACGTAGCCGATGAGCGGCAGGCCATCGCCATGCAGGCCTCCGGGCATCGCCAGATCGGTCACCAGCACGTCGCACGGGGCATTCGTCAGGGCCCTGACGAGCTCGGTGGATTGGCGCGCCTCGCCGACCACTTCGATGTCCGGAAATCGCGCGAGCGCGTGCCGCGCCCCGAGCAGAATGACCGGGTGATCGTCCGCGACGATCACGCGAGTCCTTGGGCCGTTGGCCGTGATTTCCGGCTTCGCCGGCGTCTCGTATTGCGACAATAGGTTCATCCGCAGGCGATCGTTGACGGGTTCGCGCCGGCGGCCGTGCGCACCGATCGTGCAGCTGCCGCCACCGGCGAAAAATGCAATGTTAGACTCGATTCCGGCCCCAACTGTTATTCGGGCCGGCAATCGGCGCGAGTTCCCATTTCGCCATCCCGCAAGGAGTATCGGCTCATGAGCACGCGATGGTCGGTCGTTGCATCGGTGGCACTTTCGTTCTCGGCATGGCTCGGCGTTGCGGCGCCCGCCCTTGCGCAGGGCACATTCTCGGTGACGAGCAAAGATCTCGAGCCGGATAAAGCGGTCGGCCTCCAACACGTTTATAACAGCGACGGTTGCAGCGGGAAGAACATATCGCCGCAGCTTCGCTGGAGCGGCGTGCCCGCCGGCACCAAAAGCTTCGCCGTCACGATGTTCGACCCCGATGCGCCCGGCCCCGCGGGCTGGTGGCATTGGGCTGTCGCCGAAATACCCGCCGACGTGCGCGAATTGCCGTCGAATGCGAGCGCGTCCGGCTTTCTCAAGCGCATGCATGCGGTGGAGGCAAGCAACGATTTCGGCACGCCAGGTTATGGCGGCCCCTGCCCGCCGCAGGGCCAGACGCATCGATACATCGTGACCGTTTATGCGCTCGGCACGTCGGATCTGCGGCTCGCTCCCGGGCAGCCCGCGCCGATGTTCGATCATGAAATCGGCACGTCGATCCTCGGCAAGGCGAGCATCACGGTGAAATACGGGCGCTGAACGGGCCGCCGGCCCGCCGGACGGAGGCCGATGTCGCACTATCACGACAGATCAGGCCGGGTACGTCGGCATTCGCGGCGAAATCCGCACAAATCGCGACAAAGCCTTAAAATCACGGTTTCGGGCGCCGCCTGCGCGCCACCACGTCAATCCGCCCCACTCAACGAGAGCGAAATGAGCACGAAAGTATTTGTCGACGGACAGGAAGGCACGACAGGCCTCAAGATTTACGAATACCTGTCGCGACGCACCGACGTCGAAGTGCTGCGGATCGACGAAGCAAAGCGCAAGGACATCGACGAGCGGCGCAGGCTCATCAATGCGTCCGATGTGACGTTCCTCTGCCTGCCCGACGTCGCTTCGCGCGAATCCGCAAGCCTGGTCGAGAACGACCGGACCGTCGTCATCGATGCGAGCACGGCGTTTCGGACGCACGCCGATTGGGCCTACGGTCTGCCCGAGCTCACGCGCGCGCAGCGTGAGCGGATCCGGACGTCGAAGCGCATCGCCGTGCCGGGCTGCCATGCCTCGGCGTTCGTGCTCGCCATGCGTCCGCTCATCGAGGCCGGCATCGTCGCGCCTGAGTTCCAGGCCCATTCGTACTCGCTGACAGGCTACAGTGGCGGCGGCAAAAAGATGATCGCCGACTACGAGGCGAGCCCGCCCGCCGCGAAGCTCGCGAGCCCGCGCGCATATGCGCTCGCGCTTGGCCATAAGCATCTGCCCGAGATGGCCGCGCATGCGCGGCTCAAGTCTGTGCCGATCTTTACGCCCATCGTCGGCAACTTCTATAAGGGCCTTGCCGTCACGACGTACTTCTCGCCCGAGCAGCTCGCGAAGCGCGCCACGCCGCGCGACATCCAGGCGCTCTTCGCCGAGTATTACAGCGGCGAAGCGTTCGTGCGCGTCGCGCCGTTCGATGCCGACGAGAATCTCGACGGCGGGTTCTTCGATGCGCAGGCCAACAACGACACCAACCGAGTCGACCTCTTCGTGTTCGGTAACGACGAGCGCTTCGTGACCGTCGCGCGGCTCGATAATCTCGGCAAGGGCGCATCGGGCGCGGCGATCCAATGCATGAACCTCAGCATCGGCGCGGCCGAGGACACTGGGCTCGTGCGCTGACGAAGCCATCGGCGAGTTCGCCGAATCGTTTTCCGCGCGGAACGCCATTCGGCAATCGACAATCCGCGATCGATCAAGCCGGCTGCTTCAGCCGGCTTTTTCATTGGGGCTGATCGTGAGGCAAAACCTCAGATATTGGGATTTCAACTGGCACCGGCGAGATAGTGATCACAATCGGAAAAATCATCCAGCGCCTTTAGCGAATGCCGTCACTCGGCCGGAATTACTTTCCGCATAAGGACACCAGATCTTCGTTCTATCTGCGCTGCATCGTCTGGCGACCCTCGTCTGCCGACCCACGTCCTTGCCGCGCGCCGCACACGGCCAATGCGTTCTGTTACATCTTGTCGCACTTCCGATTGAAACGCGGTTTGCGTTTCAATTTGCCCTCGATCGTCGATGCAATGCGCATTTTCAACATGCGTCGCTGTTTGAATTCGGAAATTTAGACACCTCTTTCAATTGACAGCGCAGAAATGCACGGCGAAATTACGCCGCATAACGAGATCAGATCAGGGAGACGAAAGCATGTCCTCACGTGTCATGTCATGGGGCTCGCTATTGGCGATTGCGAGCGCCCCATTGTGGTCCGCCTGCGGAGGCGGAGGCGGCGACGGCGCGCCCGCCGCAAGCGCCTCGCAATGCTCGGGTGCCGCGTGCGGCACGCAAGGCGCGCCGACGTCGACGCCGACTGCATCGCTGTGCCCGACGGCGGATGCCATTTCCAGCAACACCTATCTCGGCGGCGCGGGTAGCGGCGAGATCGTGAGCCTGCGGATCGACGCCACGGCGATGACTTACACGCTCAAGTGGCTCGAATCACCGATTCCGCTGCAAGCGGGAACAGTCATGCCGACGCGTGCCGGCATCACGATAACGGGCGCCGTGCAGCACACGACGAACTTGCCGACGGCCGAGCAGAACCGCTGTGCGTTCATTCTGGAGCCGGGCACAGGCACCACATCAGGCGGATCCTCCTACTCGACTTCCGCAACCTTCAATTCGAGCAACCCGCCGACGATCTTCATCGGCGAAGGCGGTGTGGCGGGCGGCGGCATTCCGGGCGCGGAGGTTCAGTTCTCAGGCGTGGCCGGGCTCTTCGCCGTCCCTGACAGGAAGTTCGACTTCTATCCGTTCATCGGCTTTGCGCAAGTCGACACTCGTCTGGCGGATCTGCAAGGCACCTACAACGCACTCCTTTATCACCAGCAACCGTCGGATAACTACGCGGCGGTTGGTACGAACGATACTGAAACGTTCGATGCGAGCGGCAATTGCACCTCGACATCGGGCAACTGCAAGACGACGGGCAGCGCATGGACCGCGAGCAGCTCGGGCAACTATTTCATGAGCAGCAATCCGCCCGCGATCGTCGGTGGCACAACGCTCGGCAGCGGCGCGCACGCGAACATGGTGCTCGGGCAATTCAACGGCTCGATCGTGCCGATCGTCGTGCGAACCGGTTACGCGAACTCGAACCTGCTCTCGCTCGCCGTCGACGACGAATCGGGCATCGCGATGCTCGCCGCCGCAAGCCCGATCGCATCGGGCGCGATCGATGGCGGCTACGCCGGCGCCGATTCGAACTTCAAGTACACCGCGGCGATCATCCAGGGCGCATCGGGCAAGTTCGTCGACCCACCGACGAACACGATCGAGAGCAGGTTCACGCTCACCTACCCGTCGTCGAACCAGGGTCTGCTCTCGATTCAGGACGATCAAGGCAATTCCGGCTACGCGATCGCGACAGGCTTTTCGCCGACCTCGACGATAGGGGGACTCTACGCGATCTTGCTGCAAGGCACGGAGAACGGAGGCATCACACCGTCCTCGGCGATCGTCGGGCAAACGACGAGCTCCGCGCCTTATTTCGGCATTGGTGCGTTCGCCGGTCCTCGTTAAGAAGAGAAGACTTTCGGCCAGTTGAAGTCGTCAGGCAATGAAGGGAGGAGAAGTTAGCAGTACGAAATAAATGAAAAGGGCGGACCGACAGGGAGGAGGCCGCCCGATAACGATAAACGAGCGAAGGGAGAAACATGATGATTCGGGCAATCCTGAACGGCCTTTTGACGCCGGCGCTGGCGGCGTCCGTTGTGATTCTTGCGGGCTGCGGCGGTAGTGCCGCCAGCGGCGGCGATCCACCGCCGCCCGTGGTGCAAAGGCTCTGCCCCGCTTCGCTCGATTACAGCACCGTCTTCACGGGCGGCGGCGGCGACGGCGAGCTCGTCAAGATGCAAATCGACACGACCAATATGACGTGGCAGGTCACCTATGTCGAGTCAGCCGTTCCTCAAACGACGGGCACGGTCACGCCGACGCGCGCCGGCACCACGCAAGGCGGCAAGCTCGTGCAGGAAACGAAGCTGCCGACCGACAAGCAGAACCAATGCGCGTACTACCTCGCCGATAGCAGCGGCAACAACGTAAGCCTCGATGCGAGCCGGCCGTCGCGCATCTTCGTCGGCTTTGGCGTGCTCGGCGGCACCATTCCGGGCAAAGAGATCCAATACAACGGCATGGCCGGCGTGGGTGCGGTGCCCGACACCAAGTTCCCGTTCTACCCGTTCATCGGATTTTCGACGCTCGACTCGAACTTCGCCGATGTGGCCGGCACCTACAATCAGCTCGGCTATCACCAGGTGCCGTCGCAGAACTTCATGCCGGTAGCCGTCGACGCCACGATCAAAATCAACGCCGACGGCACGTGGACTGAATGCGACAACACGGGCGTCAACGCCGGCAAATGCCTGCAACCCGGCGATAACTGGAAACCCGCGACGGACGGCAGCGGCACGTTCGAGACGGATCACTTCCAGGGGCAGGCGAAGCCGACACTTGCCGCGCAGCCGCAGGGCACGGGCTATCTCATCGTCGGCAAGCTCAACAATCAGCTCGTGCCGATCCTGATTCGCAACGGGTATGCGAATCCGAACACGCTCGTCGCCGATGACGAGTCGGGCATCTCGATCCTCGCGCCGCAAACGAACGTCTCGGTGAACTCGCAAAACGGTCAATACATCGGCGTCGACAGCCAATTCAATTACCGCGCGACGGCGCTCGAAGGAACGCAGGCGACGATGCTCGACCCGTATCAGCCTTCTCAGGCCTCGCTTGCGACGGCACTGGATCTCAGCTTCGCCGAGAGCGTGCCCGGGGTCGTCACGTCGTGGCCGGCGAGTGCGTCCTCGAGCACGCCGACCGGGAAATTCATCTTTACGGGCGGCGTGTTCGGCTATCTCGATCAATCGAATGCGTCGTCGCCGTACTTCCTGATCAACGCATTCGTGCAGCAGCCGGTGCAGTAGCGGATCGAGCTTGCCCCGCGTGCGTTACCGCGCTGTCGCGCGGCTCGCTGCGAGCCGGACAGCGCGGGACGCAAGACCGATAAAAATGCTGCGGGAAAACGCAGCTAAGGGAGAGAGAAAAAATGAAACGCACTCAGATTGCGGCAACCGCCGCACTCGCATTTTCCGTTTCCGGCGTCGCGCACGGACAGGCGGCCGGCGCCAACGTGATCTCGCTCGGCTGGTTCCATGTCATGCCCCAGGATTCGAGCACGACGCTCACGACCGGCGTCGCACCGCAGCCGATCGATACGCCGCTGCGGCTGCCGAGCTCGTTCAATTCGCCGGGTACGGGTTTATCGACGACGAACGCCGACACGGCCGGGCTCGTGATCAGCCACTTCTTCACGGACCATATCGCCCTCACGACGGTGGCGGGCGTGCCGCCGACGTTCAAGATGTATGGACGCGGCAAGATCGTGCCGCCGGGACCCGCGGCCGCGCTCGGCACCGTCGATCTCGACGATCCGTCGAACGAGCCCATCGTGAAGAGCGTGCGGCAATGGAGCCCGGCCGTCTTGCTGCACTACTACTTCGGATCCGCGACGGCGCGCTTCAGGCCATATCTGGGTATCGGTGTGTCGTACAACTGGTACTCCGACATTCAGCTCAACCCGAACTTCGTCACCTCGACTCAAAACAATCTCGGCGCCGTGCTCGCAGCCGGCGCGAACAAGCCGGGACCGACGAGCGTCGAGGCCAAGGCGTCGCCTTCGTGGGCCCCGGTCTTCAATGTGGGAGCCGCATACAGCCTCACGAAGCACTGGGGGCTGACGGCGAACTTGACCTATATCCCGCTCAAGACGACGTCGTCGGTCATCGTCAAGGCCGCGGACGGAACGGTGCTCGGCGTGACTCAAGGGAAGCTCACGGCGGACCCGCTGATTACCTTCCTCGCCTTGTCTTATAAGTTCTGAAGCAGGGGCTGATGTACGCAGCCGCCGCAGCCGCGTCGAGGGCATCGTCCTTCGGCCGCCTGAGGAACGGCGAAGCGGCCTTCCGGTCCGGCTCGATCGGGCAAACGGCCGTCGCCGCGGACCATCAGTGCGGTCAGTCTGTCAATCGGCGGTTTCTGCACTGGATGCGCGCGACAGGCAAAAAAAAGCCCGCCTGGTGGCGGGCTGAATCCATATCAGAGGAGACATGGAGGAGACAGTTCCTACTTTACCAAAGACCTTGGTGCGTTGCAACAACCTGTCCGATTCGGACGGGATTCGTTGCTTTTCGACAACAGTCATACGAGCGTCATCGACAGCAGAAAATTCACCTGATCCGCGCCGATCGGCTTGACCCAATGGACGTCGTACCCTGCCTCGAGCGCCATTTCGCGATATTGCGGCTGGCCCCATCCCGTCAGCGCGATCAGCAAGAGAGGACGCTTGCCGGCGATTTCGCGCAAGGCGTGCGCCACGCTCAGCCCTTCGAGCTGCGGTGCGCCGACGTCGATCAACGCCGCGTCGGGCAACCGCCGTTGCGCGATTTCGAGGGCCTCGCGATTGTCGCAGGTCGCGACGACGCCGTAGCCCATCGATTCGAGCAGGAACGTCAGGCCCGCGAGCGTCTCGGCGTCGCGGTCCACGATCAGGACGCACTTGTGCTGCATGGCTTCGGTCTTCGCGGTGCCGAGATCAGGTTGTTGGCTCGCATGGAGGCCCGGCGTCGCCACCGCGACGCGACCGGTATCCGGTGAGTTCGATTTCATCGTGTTCGTCATGGCCCGTCCTTGACTTGCGTCAGAGGAAGTCAAGCTCACCTCGCATTCCTGTCGACTACCGCCCTTGCCCAATCGATCGCTCCGGAGTCCTAAACGTCTTTGACAGTCCGAAAGCGCATTCGATCGTGAGCGCCCTGCTAAAAATAGAGCCTTTTCTCACAGATTGGCAAAATTTTTCTGCATCGCGCTTCCCGTTGGCATAAACGGCATTCACTCGACGGCGCGGCCCGAACGGCGATCGTGGACCGCCCACCTGTCCATGTTGTAAGGCGAGCAAGCTGCGTGCACGGCGCGGTGGCTAGGGACGCTCGTCGTCCAGCAGCTCGGTCAGCGCGTCGCGCAACAGCTCGATCGGCCGCACGAGCCGGCCAGGCAAGGCTCCGTGCACGAGCCAGACATTGAGGCGCCCGTCGAAGCCCGGGACATCGATCGGCCGTAACGCGTCTCGATACGGGCTGCGCGCGAGCACGTGCGGCGTGACGACGCCGAGGCCGAGGCCGCGCGCAACGAGCGAGAGCTGCAAGTCCGACCCGAACGCTTCGACGGCGACTTCGAATCGAAGTCCGGCCGCTTGCAACGCGCGGTTCAACACGGAACGCATTCCGCAACCGTCCTGGTTGAGCACCCAGGGGTAGCGCGCGAGTTCCTCGAGCGTCAGCGAAGCCGCCTCCTTGCCGCGTGGCGGGCGCGGCAACTCGAACGCACGCGAAGCTACGACGAGCGTCGGGTGCACAGCCAGCAACGTCGACGTGATCGAGTCCGGCATCTCGAAGGACGCCGGCATCAGGACGACCGCCGCGTCGACCTCCGCGCGCGTCAGGCGCTCGAGCAATGCCGGCGACCACGCGGCCATCACGCGCAGCGTCAAGCGCGGAAACGCCGCGCGCAGCCGGTCGACAGGCGCCTCCAGCGCCAGCTCGGACAAGAACGGCGGCACGCCGATTCTCAGTTCGCCGGTCGGCTCGCTGCCTGGCGCCGCAACGGCGAGCAGATCGTCGACGGAGCGCAGCACCGCGCGCGCGAGCGCGTATACCTCCCTGCCCGCGCTCGTGGGCTTCAGCGGCTTGCTCTGACGGTCGAGCAAAGGCACGCCGAGCATCGCTTCGAGGTTCTGCACGCGACGCGTAAGGCCAGGCTGCGTCAGATGCAGCCGCGTCGCCGCGCGCACCATCGAGCCGCTATCGACGACCGCCACGAACGCCTGAAGGTCACGAGTGTTCACAACAGTTACGCATAATCAGTATCGATATATTTCAATTGTCGCATATAAGGCGGGCACTTACGATGAACGCTCCTTCACTCGTTCATGGACCCAGCCGCTATGAACCGGCCCGCCGACACTTGCCCCGCCACGGTGACGGACAGCATCGAGGTCGAAGCACCCCAGACGCTCACGACCGCGCTCACGCTGCTCTTTGCCGCGGCAACCGGAATCATCGTCATCAACCTGTTCGCCGCGCAGCCGCTCACGGGCCCGATCGCCCGCTCGCTCGCGCTGCCCGCGAGCCTCACTGGCGCTGTCGCCATGCTGCCGCAGTTGGGCTACGCGTTCGGGCTCGTGCTGCTCGTGCCGCTCGCCGATCTCGTCGAAAACCGCAGGCTCATCGTGCGCACGCTCGCGGCCGCGGCCGTGTGGCTCAGTGTCGCCCTGCTCACGCACTCGGGGACTCTCTTTCTCGCGGCGATCTTCTTCGCCGGAGCCACCTCGAGCGTCATTCAGATGCTCGTGCCGATGGCGGCGTCGATGGCGTCTGAGAGCCATCGCGGCCGCGCTGTCGGCAACGTCATGAGCGGCCTGATGCTCGGGATTCTGCTCTCGCGACCGCTCGCGAGCGTCGTGGCGGGATCGGTGGGATGGCGCGCGTTCTACGGCATCGCGGCCGCGGCGGACGTCGTGATCGCGTTCGTCCTCGCGACACAGTTGCCGAAACGGACACCGGAGGTCGCCACGCGATATCCCCAGTTGCTTGGCTCCCTATGGACGCTCCTGCGCCATGAGCAGACCTTGCAGCGCCGCGCGTTATCCGCCGCGTTGGCGATGGGTTCGTTCAGCGCCTTTTGGACCGCGATCGGCCTGAAGCTCGCGCAAGCGCCGTTCGGACTCGACTTCTACCAGATCGGCATCTTCGCGCTCGCCGGCGCCGCTGGGGTCGTCGCCACGCCGCTCGCCGGCCGCGCCGGCGATCTTGGTCACGGCAGGGCGGCACTCACGATTGGCCACCTGAGCATGGTCGTGGCCGTGATCGCGAGCGGCATCGCCGGCGCCGGATGGTTCGGCTTTTCTGTAACCGCGCATCGCGGATGGGCGCTCGCGTTGCTCGTCGCGAGCGCGGCGACGCTCGATGCGGGCGTCGTGACCGATCAGACGCTGGGGCGGCGCGCGATCAACTTGATGAATCCCGCCGCTCGCGGCCGGCTCAACGGTCTTTTCGTCGGCATCTTCTTCGTCGGCGGCGCACTCGGCGCGTCGCTCGGCGGCTTGGGTTGGGCGTGGGCAGGCTGGACAGGCGTCACCGTCGTCGCGTTGGCATTCGCCGGCACCGCGCTCGCGCTCGGATTGGCTCGGGGGGCGAGCGATTAGGATGGTTGGCGAACCGTCGCTGCCGCAACCGCCAGCGATGATGGCCGCGGCAGGACAAGCTCGAAGGCTCGACGGTTCGACGGTTCGTAATGGCCGCCTATCGCCCCGCCCGCCGCGCCGCCACTTTGCCAAGCACGGCGAAATCCTTCTCGCCGTCGCCATGGGCGATCGCGTCGAGCAGGCTGTCGCGCACGACGCTGCCGATGGGCAGCGGCGTCGAGCAAGCCTCGGCGGCGGCGAGCGCCAGCCGCACATCCTTCAATCCGAGCCGCGCCTTGAACTGCGCGGGCTCGTAGCGATCCTCGGCAATGAGCTTGCCATAGCCTGAATAGACGGGGCCCGGGAACACGCTATTCGTGATGACGTCGAGAAAATCCGTCATCGCGACGCCGTGCCCGGCGAGCAGCGCCGAAGCCTCGCCGAGTGTTTCGACGGCCGATGCCAGCGCGAAGTTGGCGGCGAGCTTCACGACGTTCGCATGCTGCGGCGTGGCGCCGATCCGCCAGGTCTTCTGACCGATCGCATCGAGAACGGGCTGCACGCGATCGATCGCGGCACTCGCGCCGGCGGCGATGATCGTGAGCTTGCCGGCCGCGGCGACGTCCGGGCGCCCCATGACCGGCGCGGCCACATAGTGAATCCCGCGCGCCTCGTGCTCGCGCGCGAACGCTTCGGCGAACGCGACGGAGACCGTCGCCATGTTCACGTGCACGAAATCGCGCGGCGCGTGATCGAGCAGGCCCGTCGCGAACACCTCGCGCACGGCCGCATCGTCGGCCAGCATCGAGAACGCGGCGTCGCCGGAAAACGCATCGGCCGGCGTATCGACGAGCTTCGCGCCGAGCGCCTCGAGCGGTTGCGCCCGCTCGCGCGAGCGGTTCCAGACGCGCACGCCGTGGCCGGCTTTCAGGATGTTTTCCGCGATGCTCCGGCCCATGCTGCCGAGGCCGATAAATCCGATGTCCATCTATCGCTCCTTCTGACGAACGGCTCTTGCCGAAAGGCGCCTAGTGCAGCACGAACGTCCGGCGCTTGCAGCCGACTCGGCAAACCTCGGGGTCGTGCCCGCTATGCGATACTCGTATTCATGCCGCCCGTGACCGCGACTTTTCGCTTTTACGAAGAGCTGAACGACTTTCTGGCCCCGCCGCTGCGTCGGCGCGAGATCAGCTGTGTCTGCGCGCGGGCGGCCACCACCAAACACATGATCGAAGCACTCGGCGTGCCGCATACCGAGGTCGAGCTCATTCTCGTCAACGGCGAATCGGTCGGCTTCGATCGCGTGCTCGAAGAAGGCGATCGCGTCGCCGTCTATCCGAAGTTCGAGGCACTCGACATCACGCCCATGCTGCGCGTGCGGCCGGCGCCGCTGCGTGTCATTCGCTTCGTGGCCGACGCCCATCTCGGCGGCCTCGCCCATCTGCTGCGCCTCGCCGGCTTCGATACGCTCTACGACAATCATTACGCCGATGAAGAAATCGAGGCGCTCGCCGCCGCCGAGGGACGCATCGTGCTCTCGCGCGATCGCGAGTTGCTCAAGCGCCGTACGATCACGCACGGCTGTTATGTGCGCGCGCTGAAGCCGCAGGAACAATTGCGCGAAATCGTCGGCAGACTCGACTTGATCCGAAGCCTCAGGCCGTTCCGCCTTTGTCTGACCTGCAATGTGCCGCTGCGCTCGCTCGAGCGGTCCGAGGCGCTCGGGCGCGTACCGGATGGCGTCTTCGAGCGGCAAACGCGGTTCGTCACCTGCGACGTCTGCAAGCGCATCTTCTGGGAAGGCTCGCACTGGAGCCGCATGCGCGCGCTCGTCGATTCGCTCGCCCGCGACCGGAACGCTCAGTAGTCCGAAAGCAGTTCAATGCGACCCGGCCCGCTTTCGAAATGGTTCGCACTCCTATCGAACGCTCGCCCGCGACCGGAGTGGCTGAAAACGCACAGGACTCCGAAATTAACGGTTGACCGTCGTTTCACTGGGAAACTACAATTTCGTTATCTCAACAAGTGGGGTGTATCCCTTGGACGGTTGCAGTAGTCGACCTTCGAACAGTTTTTCTGCCTGACCGGCACGACGTCCGCGCTGATTCCCCTCTTCGCCGCCGTCTAGCCAGCAGGCAGACGGTGCGCTTCGTAGTCTTCTTTCTCTGACATCACTCGCGCATCGCTTCGAATGGCCGTTCCGCCATCGGGACGGAACGCGTGCGTATGGCCGGTATGGCCGTTTCCGCTCGCACGTCCGTTTTCGATGGTTCGGTGCGCACGGGCCTGGCGGGTTCGTGCGCCATTCGTTCGCGCGGCCGGCCGTACTGGCCGCGCGTGGTTGAACATGTCCGCGCGTAGCGCGGGCAACAAGCGATCGTCGAACACGATCCGTCGCTGCGCGGATGCGCAAACGCCCGGCGGACCGAGTCGTCGCTCCAATAACCGGCATCATCAGCGGAAGAAGCGAAATGTCCACACCTGCAAACATCACGAACCTCGCCCGCGCACGTAGCGCCGTGCTCGACGACGCGCACATCGGCGACATCAGGGGTGCGTTCGGCACCATCGCCCATCACGACGTGGCGCCGCGCCGCACGTGGATGGCGCGCCTGCGCACGCTGCTCGCCATCCTCGGCCCGGGCCTCATCGTCATGGTCGGCGACAACGACGCCGGCGCGTTCGGCACTTACACACAAGCGGGCCAGAACTACGGCACGACGCTGCTCTGGACGCTCGCCCTCCTGATTCCGGTGCTCTACGTGAACCAGGAGATGGTGCTGCGGCTCGGCGCCGTCACGGGGGTGGGCCATGCGCGCCTCATCTTCCAGCGCTTCGGCAAGTTCTGGGGTGCCTTCAGCGTCATCGACCTGTTCCTGCTCAATGCGCTCACGATCGTCACCGAATTCATCGGCATTACGTTCGCGCTGCAATTTCTCGGCGTGCCGAAGATCCTCGGCGTCTGCGCGGCCGCCGTGCTGACGATGGCCGCTGTCAGCACCGGCGACTTCCGGCGCTTCGAGCGCTTTGCCATCGTGCTCTGTCTGCTGAGCCTGCTGCTCGTGCCCGTGCTCGTGTCGATCCATCCGCCCGTCGGCGTCATCGCGCACGACTTCGCGGTGCCGGGCTGGCCGCACGGTGCGAAGCTCTCGGACGTCATGCTGCTCGTGATCGGCATCGTCGGCACGACGATCGCGCCGTGGCAATTGTTCTTCCAGCAGAGCTACGTGATCGACAAGCGCATCACGCCGCGCTTCATGAAGTATGAAAAGGCGGACCTCTGGATCGGGATCGTCTTCGTGATCGTCGGCGCTGTCGCGATGATGGCGTTCACGGCCGCGCTCTTTTCCGGCCGCCCCGAGTCCGGCAACTTCACCGACGCGGGCGGCGTGATCGCGGGGCTGCACCAGTATGTCGGCAAGACGTCGGCCACAATCTTCGCCGTGGCGCTGCTCGACGCATCGATCATCGGCGCCGCCGCGGTTTCGCTGGCGACCGCCTACGCGATCGGCGACGTGTTCGCGATCCGTCATTCGCTGCATCGAGGCGTGTCCGATGCGAAGGGGTTCTATCTCGTCTACTTCGCGATCATCGCGCTTGCCGCCACGCTCGTCCTGCTGCCGGGCACCCCGCTCGGCCTCTTGACCGAAGCCGTGCAAACGCTCGCCGGCGTGCTGTTGCCGAGCGCGACGGTGTTCCTGCTGCTGCTTTGCAACGACAAGGCAGTGCTCGGCCCATGGGTCAACTCGAAGCGGCTCAATGCGTTCACGGGCACTGTGATCGCCGTCCTCGTCGTACTCTCGATCATCCTGACGGCCGCGACGGTCTTCCCCGACATCACGGGCGGCACGATCGTCGAAATCCTTGTCGGCGGGATCGTGCTCTTCGTCGTGGGGTACCTGGCGACGCTCATCGCGCAGCGCCGGGTCGCGAAGCCAGTCCTCGGTGGGGAACATAAGCCGGCACACGGGAACGGCGACGACGATGCAGCGCGCGATTCATGGCGTATGCCGCCGCTCGACGAATTGCCGCCGCCGAAGCTGACGCTTTCGACGCGCGTATGGATGGCCGCGTTGCGCGGCTATCTGGTGATCGCCGTCGGGCTCGTCATCGTCAAGGTCGTGCAACTCGCGGTGCATTGACCAGAGCACCTGCACGCCCCGGCCGCTGCCGCTCGATGATCGCCATCGTGCGGCGGCGGTCCAGCTCCCAACGCCAGGTCCGGTTCAGCCCTTCTTCTCGTCCGCGGCGTCGTAACGTCCGCGTGCCGCGGCTCCATTGAGCCGTGCGCGCTTGAGCAGCGCCTGACGCGCTTCCCCGACGTTCGCGGACTGGCCGCGCCATGCTTTCAACGGCGGCTCCTGCAGCGCCCTCGCATAAGAGAAGCTGAGCGGCCATGGGCGCCGCCCTGTGCGATTGATCGCATCGAGATGCGCGGTCGCCTGCTCAGGCGTCTGGCCGCCGGACAGGAAGAAAACGCCGGCCACGACGGGCGGCACTGTACGGCCGAGCACCCTCACCGTACTCGATGCGACTTCGTCGATACTCGCCTGCTTCGCGTGCTCCTTGCCCGGCAGCACCATGCTCGGCTTCAGCAACATCAACTCGAGCGCGACGCCATGGCGGTGCAGCGCATGAAACACCTCGTGCAAGACCGCTTCGGTGACTTCGGCGCAGCGCTCGATCGAGTGATCGCCATCGATCAGCACCTCCGGCTCGACGATCGGCACGACGCCCGCCTCCTGGCAAATTGCCGCGTAGCAGGCCAGCGATTCCGCATTCGTCTCGATCGCCAACCGGCTCGGTAACGTGTCCGACACGTTGTAGACCGCGCGCCACTTCGCAAAGCGCGCGCCCTGCTCCTTGTAATGCTCGAGTCGCTCGGCGAGCCCGTCGAGCCCTTGCGTGATTTCGTCGCCGGCCGCATTGACGAGCGGAATCTTGCCTTTATCGACCTTGATGCCGGGCACGATGCCCTGGCGCTCGGCCAGACGCGGCAGCAGTTCGCCGTCGTCGGCCTTTTGCCCGAGCGTTTCCTCGTACAGGATGACCCCGCTCACGAACTCGCCGAGCCCTGGCGCACCGAGCAGCAGGCTGCGCCACTGACGGCGGTTCTCTTCCGTCGATTCGATGCCGACCGTCTTGAACCGCTTCGCGATCGTGGGGCCGCTCTCGTCGGCTGCGAGCAGCCCTTTGCCCTCCTGCACGAGGGCATCGATGGTGGCTTGTAATTCCTGTCTGAGCGTACTCATCGTCGATCCTCCGAAAGCTGTTGCACCAGGGACCATTGAATGCCGGCGACTTCAAGCGGCAAGAAGACTCCGGCGCGCGGATGAACCGCCTGGTGCCGGTCCGCCCTGCGCTGCAAGTTCGGTGCCCACGGAGCGCTGAGGCGTGGCGCGGCAGGGCACGCATCGGCGGCCGCTCGCCCGTCACTCGTGAGCCGCCTCTCCGTCGTCCGCCATCATCGCAGCGCCCGATTCCGCAATCCGTGCGACACCGCGCCGAAACGCTTCGAGTGCCTGCGCGCTCGCAGCGATTCCCTTCGCGCAGACCCGGTCCCGCAACGCGCTGCAGCGCCGGCTCGCCTCGCGCTCGCCGAGCGCGAGCAGCGCGCCGTTCACTCGATGCAGTGCTTGTAAGAACGACTCGGTGTCGCCACGTTTTGCGGCGGCGCACAAACGCTCATCGTCCTCGGGCCAAGATGCGGCAAACACCGCGTGCAGCATTGCGGCGCGCGATTTGAGAGCGCCCGCGTGCGGCGCGTCCAGCAAATTCATCGATGGAAAGCCTGGAGTTGAGAGCGGCAGGGATGAAGGCGACACGCGCAACGCTGGCTGCGACGACGCGAACACCCTATCGAGCGCCTCGCGCAGCCGCTCGAGCGAGAGCGGCTTCATGAGAAGCGCGGCGAAACCGCTGCGCCTTGCGTCGGCGGCCGCGTGCGGCGCGGCGGTATGCGCGATCACGGGCATCGTCATCCCTTCTTTGCGCAAAGCCGCGAGCAGTTCGCGGCCACCCATGAGAGGCATGCAGAGATCGGCCACGACGACGTCGCAGGCGTGCCGCTGGCAGGCGGCAAGCGCCTCCTGCCCGTCGGCTGCGACGGCGACCTGGCGATAGCCGAGCGCGTCGAGCTGGTCGGCGAGCAGCGCTCGGCTGACGGGATCGTCGTCGACGACGAGGATCCGCGCGCCGCGATGTTCACAGCTTGGCGGCGAATGGGTATCGCGGCTCGTCTCTGGGCCGGGCACTGCACCGTCGCGCCCACAAGCGACGAGGGCCAGCTCGAGCTTCGCCCAGCAAAGCGAAGTGATGTGCAGCGCGCCCGCGCGACGTTGCGGATGGAGCGGGCCGCGCTCGGAAACGACGACGACATCGGCATACGCTGTAAGCGCCGCGCGCCAGGCTGGCGGAATGTCGTCGGCATGAGAGCCGAGCACGATGAGGGTACGCACGTCCGTCGCGGCGAGAGGCGCATCGGGGCGTGCTTCTTCGATCCGGGCTACCCCACCGAACCGGTGACGCAACCGGGCGAGGAGTGTGGCCCGCCAGGCCGCGTCGTCGCAAGCGACGGCGATCGCATCGAACTCCAGCGTCTCATCGATCGGTGCGGCCGCGCAGGCCTTCGCAGTCGGATTGCGTGACAGCGGCAGACGAACCGCGAAGACGGCGCCGCGCCCCTCCACGCTTTTCACGTCGATGCGGCCACCCATCAGATCGACGAGACGCCGGCTCAGCGACAACCCAAGGCCGGTGCCGCCGAAGCGGCGCCCGATCGAACCGTCGGCCTGCACGAACGGCTCGAAGATGCGCGCGAGCTGACTTGCCGGAATGCCGATGCCCGAATCGGCGACGGACAGCACGACCATCTCGTCGCCGCCCGCCGCTTGCACCACCGTCGCGCGCAGCGTAATAGAGCCGCTTTGCGTGAACTTGCAGGCGTTGCCGAGCAGATTCGTCACGATCTGCGCGATGCGCAACCCATCGCCGTTCCAACTGCCGCCGATCGACGGATCGATGAGGCAGAGAAAGTGCAGCCCCTTGCCGGTGATCGCCGGCGCGAGCGTCTGCGCGCAACGCTCGACGACTTCGTCGAGCCGAAACGGTTCGAGGTGCAAGCTCAGCTCGCGCGCCTCGGCCTTCGACAGATCGAGCACATCGTCGACGAGCGAGAGCAAGGAATCGAACGCGCGCCTGACTGAGCCGACGCGCGCGGCCTGCGAAGGCGTCAGGGCCTCCATCGACAGCAGCTCGAGATTGCCGAGCGCGCCATAAAGCGGCGTGCGCAGCTCATGGCTGATCGTGGCGACGAGCATCGACTTGGCGCGACTCGCCTCGTCGGCGGCCTGCCGCGCACGGCGCAGCAGCCGGACGGTTTCCTTCTGGCGGCTGATGTCCGTGAGGCTGCAAAGCACGACCTCCTGCAGGCGATAGCGCGCACGCGCAAATGCCACGGCGAGCTCGCGGCGCATGCCGTCGGCCCCTGTTACGGACACCTCGGCGCTGCGAATGGTGCCGGTGGACGTCGGGCGCGAACCGCTGGACGCATCGACGAGCCCGTTGTGACGCGCGCCGCGGGACC
This sequence comes from Trinickia symbiotica, assembly GCF_002934455.1. Taxonomy (GTDB): domain Bacteria; phylum Pseudomonadota; class Gammaproteobacteria; order Burkholderiales; family Burkholderiaceae; genus Trinickia; species Trinickia symbiotica. Next base: position 37,408 of record NZ_PTIR01000023.1, read on the forward strand.
CGCTGCCGGATGCCGCTCGCGTGGCGCGTCGGCGCCCTCGGCGTGCGCGGCGGCGCCTGCGCGGACGGGGCTCGAGTAGCCGCGCGTAGAAGCCAGCCTCGTCGGTCGATGCTGACAGCAATGCGCGCGCAATGTCGTTCTGCAAGACGATGCGGCTTGTCGCGGGATCGAATACGGTAAGGCCGACAGGTGCGGTGGCGAGCACCGTGCGGCTGAACGCCTCGCTTTCGAAGACGCTTTGCGCGCGCAGGCGGAGCGGCGCGAGCACAAACCGGTCGATCAGCAGAACGAACGCCCACTGCACCGCGAGCACGACCGAAGTCAGCGCGACGGTCCAACCGATCGGCCCTTTGAGATTGGCCGCGATCGTGCGCCAATCGAAGGCCGACACCGCGATCCATTCTGGCCCGGCAATACGCTGGATGATGAAGAAATCGCCGCCGCGACGTACGAGCCGTACGCGCTCGTCGGCGACCTCGAAGACGGACGGTTTCGCAGCCAATGCGTGCATCCAGCGCTCGCCGCGCGGATTCGATTCGTCGATGCCGATCAGATGGCGGCGATCGCGCGACACCATGAAGAAATCGGGATCGTGCACCGCCGGCTGGAAGAGCCGGGGGATCTGTCTGGCCGGCAGCGTCACGGCGAGCACGGCCAGGCGCTCGTCGCCGCGATAGATCGGCGCCGCGTAGTGCTTGACGAGGGCACCGTACATGTCCGAGTCGTGGAGCGTGACCCAGAACACCCGATCGCGGCGCAGCAAGGCGTCCGCGTGATTGCCGAGCTCCGCGTCGACGTGGGCGACATAGCGGTCGATGAGGGCCTGGATGCCGTCCGAGGCGGGCCGCGCGGCCGCGCTCTCGTTTTCGTTGCGCCCTGGCGCGGGCGTGGGCGCCTCAGTTCTCTCCACGTGCGCGCCGCCCATGAGCCTCTCGTTGCGCAGCGGCGGCCAGGCCGCCAGAAAGCGCCGATCCTCGGTATAGAGAAAGCCGCCGATGTCGTCAGCCGCTTCTTGCCGCCTCAACAGCGAGCGCGGCGAAATTTCGCGCACGAGCCGCAGCAGGCCGGCGAGACGCTCGCGATCCTCGGGCGCCGTCAGCGTCGAAACGATCGTGAACGGCGCCGCACCGAGGTCCTGCCCCGTGACGACGATGCCGCCGTTTTGCGCGAGCAGCCGCGAATAGCGGTCGACAGGCACGATATCGCGCTCGTGCACGGCGCTGAGCGCCTCATAGGTTTCGACCGTATGCCGCAAGCGCGCCTGATTGCGCTCGACCGACGCGTTGACGAAGTCGCGCTGCGCGAGGAAGCCGGCACGCCAGTCGTCGATGCAGCGCGTATAACGATGCGCGATGCCGGCGATGGCGGCCGCGAGGATTGAAAGCGTCAGTACGGCGCCGCCGCCGAACAGCAGCGTGCGATCGTAGAGGCCGGCGAGCGATGCGTTTTCGGCGGACCGGCGCAGGCGCTTGCGCCATGCGGCCAGCCTGCGCGACCACGAGCGTTTTCGGTTCATCGGCGCGAAGTCCTTGTGGCGCCTCGAACTGGGCGCCGCTAGCGTAGTTAGTGAGAGGCCGTTACGCTAGCCAAGTCGAGCGGCGATCTAACAGAGAATGCCAAAAGATAGGACGATCGCTCAGTGTAAGGCGCGGGCGGCGAGCGACGAAGGAGCGACGAACGAGCGTTGATCGGCGCCGCGCCGGTCTTTGTCGCGGTCAGCGCTTCCCGGCGCGCTCACACGCGGGCGGTGCGCTCGCGCTTGCGCACGAACGGCAAGCGCCGCAGCATATTGAAGGCGATGAGATTACCCGTCACGACGAGCAGGAGACCGACGACGGCTGAAGGAGACCAGCGGTAGCCTTCGAACACCGTCGAGACGGCGAGCGCGACGAACGGAAACAGCACCGTGCAGTAGGCGGCCCGCTCCGGACCGATGCGTCCGACGAGCGTCAGGTAGGTCGTAAAGCCGATGACCGAGCCCGGTATGGCCAGATAGACGAGCGCGCCGAGGTAGCGGGCCGTCGATTCGGGCTCGAAAGAGAGACCCGCCGCGAAGCTGCCGGCCGTTAGGATCGCGGCGCCGATCAGCATCGCCCAGCCGTTCGTGACGGTCGGGTGCAGCCCCATCGCCTGCATGCGGCTCGAAAGGAGATTGCCGGCCGAAAACGACATCGTGCCGATGAGCGTAATCACGAGCCCCACCCACATCGCATGATCGTTCGCATGCCCGACCATCTGGGGCGCAAAAAGACACAGAATGCCGATCAGGCCGAGCACCGCGCCGACGATCGCGCTTGGCTGCAGCGTACGGCCCATAAACATGCGCCCGTTGATCGCATTGAAGAGTGGGGCCGTCGAGAAAACGACGGCCACGAGCCCGCTCGGGACGATCTGCTCGGCGTAGTAGAAGCAGAGAAAATTCACGCAAAAGAGCGCGAGACCCTGCGAGAAAAGCAGCGGCCAAGCCTTGCGCGGCGGCAACAGCGGGCGGCGCATGAGACGCACGAGCGCCAGCATGACGAGCGCGGCGAGCCAGAAGCGAAAGGCGATCGAGACCGAGGGCGCGACGACGCCGGTCTGCCATTTGATCGCGATCCAGGTCGTGCCCCAGATCAATACGGTGGCGAAATAAAGCAAGAGATTCATGTTCGAGTCCGATTTGTCTTTTGGCCGGAAGCCCGCCAGCCGCACGCAAACGGGCGTGCGCAGGCGGACCGACGGCGAAATCGAGTCCGACTATGCATCGCCGGCCGCTCCAGGCGTTGTCCAGCCTTGCGGTTTTTTCGGGACAGAAAGGCGCCGAACGCGCTGGCTCGCTATACTCGGAACTCCTCGATTGATCGTTACGAATTGCATTTTTGCCGTGGATGCGAGCCTGTTCCTGACCACCGCCGATCGCGCCGGCGCACCTTCGGCGTGCGCCGCGCCCGACGCCGCCCTCGCGGCCGGTGCGCGCGTGGACGAGCCGCCGTTTGGCATGCACTCGATCGGCCGCACGCTCGCCGAGGCCAACGCGACGCTCGAGCGTTTCGCCTGGCTCGGCGATCGGCTCGCGGCAGCTGTCTGGCGGCGCGACATCGTCGAGGCCGAAACGGCTTACGACAATCCAGGCCACCATACGCTCTCGTGTTACCTCGACGGCGGTCATCGGACCGAGCGACAAAAGCTGCCGGGACGGTATGGCGCGCCGCAGCGGCTTTGCGCGCTACCGAGCGATCATGAATCGCGCTGGTGGGTACGCGGGTACATGCATTTCGTGCATCTTTACTTCCTGCCCGAGCATTTCACGCGCCGGGCCATCCGCGAGCTCGACCGCGAGCCGCGCGAGCTCACGCTCGCCGATCGGACTTACTTCGAGGACGCGCGGCTGGCGGCGCTCTGTCAATCGCTCGCCGTCGCGCCGTGGGACGACCCCGACGATCGGCTGCGCGCCAACGAAGCCGCGCACGAGATCCTGAGCCTGTTGCTGCGCGGCCAGGCCGTGCGCCGGGAAGACGCGCCCGTCACGGGCGGGCTCGCCCCGGCGACGCGCCGCCGCGTACGCGAATACATCGACGCTCACCTGTCGCGCTCGGTCACGCTCGGGGAACTCGCCGACGTGGCCTGCCTGTCGGAATTTCACTTCTCGCGCATGTTTCGCGCATCGTTCGGCATGCCGCCGCATGCGTGGATCGCCGAGCAACGCATCGAACGCGCACGGGCGCTGCTGCGCTCGACGACGCTTGCGCTCGATCGGGTTGCGGCCGAATGTGGCTATGCGAACACCAGCCACCTCGGCCACCGGTTTCGCGCGGTCGTGGGCGCCTCCCCGCTCGGCTTTCGGCGCGCAATGAACGCCGCTTGAATCCCCTTCCCTCGTTCTTGACCCGCATGTAGGTGCGCTATCGCATCGATAGCCACCCATCGTTATCGCCGCGATGGGAACGTTCAATTGTTCTTTTTTCGCGGCGCACGGCACCATTCGTCGTAACAGGGTTGAAGCAACGAAAGCGTGACGACGAGGTGTGCGATGACGACAGCACAATTGCAGCTGGGAATGACGGAAAGAGCGACGCAGGCGATCGGCGCCGCGCTCGCCCCGCGCGGCACGAGCCTGCGCTCGGCGCTGCTCTTCGCCGGCCCCGCCGTCGTCGCCTCCATCGCCTACATGGATCCGGGCAACTTCGCCGCCAACATCCAGGCCGGATCGCAGTACGGCTACTCGCTGCTCTGGGTCGTCGCCGTCGCCAACGTCATCGCGATGCTGTTTCAGGCGCTCTCGGCCAAGCTCGGTATCGTCACGGGCCGCAATCTCGCCGAAATGAGCCGCGAGCATTTTTCTCGGCCCGTCGTCTACGCGATGTGGGCCGTCAGCGAAATTGCCGCGATGGCCACGGACCTCGCCGAATTTCTCGGCGGCGCGATCGGCCTCTCGCTGCTTTTCCATTTGCCCTTGTGGGCCGGCATGATCGTGACGGGGATCGTCACGTATGGCATCCTCGCGGCCGAAAAACGCGGATTTCGGCCGATGGAACTCATCATCGGCGGGTTGATTGCCGCCGTTGCGCTCTCGTACGTGATCGAGCTTTCGATCGTCGATGTGGACTGGCAACAAGCCGTGCACGGCGCCACCGTGCCGCAATTGCCGGGCGCCGGGGCGTTGTCGGTCGCCGTGGCGATGCTCGGCGCGACCGTCATGCCGCATGCCATCTACCTGCATTCCGGACTCACGCAGAACCGCGCGCCGGCGCGCAACAACGCCAGTCGCCTCAAGCTGCTGCGCTTTTCGAATTGGGAAGTGGTCATCGCGCTTTCGGTCGCCGGGCTCGTCAATATGGCGATGATCGTCATGGCGTCGGGCGCGTTTCACGACGGGCACGCCGACGTGGCGCAGATCGAGACCGCCTATCACAGCCTCGTGCCCCTCTTCGGCGCCGGCGCGGCTGCCGTGTTCCTTATTGCGTTGATCGCGTCGGGCGTGTCCAGCTCCGTCGTCGGGACGATGGCCGGGCAGATGATCATGCAGGGCTTTGTCGGCTTCCGGATTCCTGTCGGCCTGCGCCGCCTCGTCACGATGGTGCCGGCCATCATCGTCGTCGCGCTCGGCGCCAATGCTACCGAAGCACTCGTCTACAGCCAGATCGTGCTCAGTCTCGCGCTGCCGGTGCCGATGATCGCCCTCCTCGTATTGACGAATCGGCGCGACATCATGGGGCCTTTCGCCAACACAGGCACGGTGCGGCTTGCCGCCGTGGGGGCGACCGCGTTGATCGTCGTGCTCAACGTCGTGCTCGTGTTGCAGACGCTCGGTGTGGCGGTACCGGGGTTGGGCGCGCCTTGAGTGGCGCGGATTGTTCACTTGGGCACACCAGTGATTTCATATCGCGCGTATTTATTCGTGACATGTCGCCTTTTAGACTGGTTTCATGCAGCAACAGTCGGCGCCGTTCCGGGTACGGGCAGCAGCGGCTCCGGAGGCCGGCGGCGGCATTTGAAACGATTGGAGGTTGCCATGTTCGCGACATCGGAATATCTCGCGCTCGACGAAATGAAGAAGCTCGTCGAATGGACGCAGGCTTGGTACGAAGAAGCGCTTTCGGCCAACTACGTCGAGGAACCCTATCAGCCCGAGGCTGAGGTACTGACCCGTATGCATCAGTACTTCCGGTTTGGTCTGACGCCGGAAGAGGCGGTGCAGGCGTGCTTTGGCCCCAAGCACTGAAGCGTGAACGGGTTCAGAAGAAGTTCGAAGTCGGCCGGGCCGCTCGCCGGTTTTCAGAGCGATCGTCGATACATCACGAAACCCGGTTTGTCCGCTACGGAATCGTAGAGCCGCATTGCGGTGTGGTTGGTTTCGTGCGTGTGCCAGTAGACGCGTTCGGCGCGCGCGGCACGCGCTTCGGCGTAGACCGCTTCGATCAACGCGCGGCCGACGCCCTTGCCGCGCTCGCTCTCGAGCGTAAATAGATCCTGCAGATAGCAGAGCGGGCCGGCGAGCGTCGTACTGCGGTGATAAAGAAAATGCACGAGGCCGACGAGGGCCTCGCCGCGCTGCGCGACGAACGCGTGCATGGGCTCGTAGCCGTCGAAGAACCGCGACCACGTCAGATTCGTGATCTCCCGCGGCAAGGCCGTATCGCCGAAACGGCCATAGAACCGGTTGTAGCCGTCCCATAACGGGAGCCAACGGTCAAAATCGTTTTCCTCGATAGCGCGTACGATCAGCGGCGCGTCGTTGTTCAATGATGCGTTCACTCGAGTTGTCCTATTCTGCAGGTTCTGTAGGCGCGACGAGAGGGCATGCTAGCACGCATGCGCGCTGTCGATTTCTCCCAGCCTCGATCGTCGCGTAGGATCGGAGGCTCATCCTCCGTTCACTCCGGGAGTCGATCATGTCTACACAAACTGTCCGTCTGCATCGAGTCATTCGGGCCACGCCCGAGCGCATCTATCGCGCATTCCTCGACGCGAATGCAATGTCGAAGTGGCTTCCGCCGAATGGGTTCACCGGCAAGGTTCATGAGCTCGATGCCAAGGTGGGGGGCGGCTACAGGATGTCGTTCACGAACTTCACGACGGGCGATAGCCATTCTTTCGGCGGCGAGTATCTCGAGCTCGTGCCGCATGAGCGACTTCGGTATACAGCACAGTTCGACGATCCGAACTTGCCGGGGACCATGCAGACGACCGTGTCGCTACGGGCTGTGATCTTTGGAACAGAGCTCCATGTCGTGCAGGAAGGTATTCCGGAAGTCCTTCCCGCCGAAGCGTGCTATCTCGGGTGGCAGGAGTCGCTTGCGTTGCTCGCCTTGTTGGTGGAGGCCGAGATTCGGCAGTAGTTGAATGGCCGCTCACACGAGCGGCCTATCCTATTTGGGCCAGCCAAGCGCTTCCGACGACTCGTCTTGCGACCGGCCGCGTTCGCCGAATCCCGCCAGAAGCCCACTCGCCCGCTGCACTTTCGCGGTCACGGCCTGCTCGAGGACGGTCTTCCCTTCGGGCATGGCCAAAGTGAGAAATGCCCGCGCCCTCGTCACACCCGTATAGACGAGCTCGCGCGTCAGAATCGGGCTATACGTGTCCGGCAAGACCAGTGCCGCATGCTCGAATTCGGAGCCCTGAGACTTATGCACGGTCAGCGCAAACACCGTTTCGACCGCCTGGAGCCGGCTCGGCAAGACCCATTTGATGCCGCCCAAGCCATCGGCGGACGGAAACGCGACACGCAATGCCCGCACTCCGTCCTTGCCGCCGGGCACCGGGAGCGCGATCCCGATGTCGCCATTCATCAGCCCGAGCTCGTAGTCGTTGCGGGTCACGAGCACCGGCCGCCCCGGATACCATTCGCTGCGCGCGTCGATCAGACCTTCTTCGTGCAGAAGGCGCGCGATTCGCTTGTTCAGCCCCTCGACGCCCCACGGGCCGCGGCGCACCGCGCAGAGCAATTGAAACGCGCCGTGCGCTTTCAGCACTTGCGCGGCCCATGCGGCAAACGCTTCCGGCGTGGCATCTGCTTCGGGCTTGCAGCGCGCCATCGTCTCCAGATAGTGGCGGTAGCCTTGCCGCGCCGCTACCGCCGCTCCCGCCGCATCGCAGGAAGCAGGATCGGCGGCACCCCGCCCATCGACCACGAGCGATCTGAACGACGCATCTTCAGTCGCCGAACAGCTCAGCAACGCGACGTCGGCGCGCCGCTCACTCAACACTCGCATGACACCCGCGGCATCGCCTTCATTGATGCACAGCGCCAACTCGCCGATGCCGCTATCGGACGAGAATCGATGGCTCTCGCGCAGCATGGCGATCGCCTGATCGAGCGTCGTGCCATGGTCGTCGCGCATCGAGTCGTCGATTCGCTCACCGGTCGCCGCCTGCAGCCAGTCGATCGTCTCGGACGTGTAATGTCCTTTGGCGGCGCGGCCGCAAAGCTCGCCGAGCACGGCGCCCGCTTCCACCGAGGCGAGCTGATCCTTGTCGCCGAGCAGAATCAGTCTTGCCGATTCGGGCAACGCGTCCAGAACGGCCGCCATCATTTCGAGATCGACCATCGATGCTTCGTCGATGACGAGCACGTCGACCGGCAGCGGATTGGCTGCGTCATGACGGAAACGCCGGCTGTCAGGACGCGTGCCGAGCACGCGGTGCAGCGTGCTGACAGCCGTCGGGATCGACTCCCGCACCGCCACGCCGTCCGCGAAGCCGTCTAGCGGCAGGCGCGCCACCGTACCCGCGATCGATTCGTTGAGTCGCGCAGCCGCCTTGCCGGTCGGCGCCGCGAGCTTGATTCTGAGCGGTCGGGCACGCCGAGCCGTGTTTGCGCCAGCTGCATCATTCGTCAATGCGATCGCTTGCAATAACGCAAGCAGGCGAACGACCGTCGTCGTCTTGCCCGTGCCCGGGCCGCCCGTGACGATGCTGAACGCACTGCGCGCCGCCAGCGCACAGGCCAGCTTCTGCCAGTTCGCGCCGGGCGTCGTGGCTTTCCGCGCAGGAAACAGCATGTCGAGTGCAGCCCGCACCGCATCGGTATTCAACAGCACCGCCTGCTCTCTCGACGCATGCAATCGTCGTTCGATGCCGGCCCGCACGTCTTGTTCGTATTGCCAATAGCGACGCAGGTACAGGCGCGTGCCAACCAGCACGAGCGGCGTGTTGCCTGCACCCGGGCTCACGAGTATCCGCTCGTCGAGCGCCGCCAGCCACCCGGCGAGCGTGACGCCGCCCAGCAGATCGGCGGGCGCGCAGGCTGGCGCGTCGGCCAACCACTCGGGAGGTCCGTCCGGCGGCAGCGACAACGCGAACGCCGGGTCGTCGAGCGTCGCGCGCAGATCCAGGCAGGCATGGCCGCGGCCGAGTTGGTGGCTGGCAAGCGCCGCCGCAAGGATCAGCAGCGGCGGCGCCTCCCGCACTTCGCGCGACAGAAAGCGCGCGAATGCCGCATCGAGCGCACGCAGCCAGCCTCGCTCGACCCAATCGTCGAGCATGGCGAGCATCCGTCGCGCATCCGCGCGCGCGTCGTCGCGGGCTCGGTGCGTCGTAGTGTCCTCGGCCGCTTCAATAGGATGAGTGACTGGAGTCGTCATGCGATGTCCCCCGCCCATTCTTCTTCGCTCACGCGATGCGCGAAGAGCGCATCGAGTCGCTCTATCAGCGCGCGCGGCGGATGATCGATGTGAAGACCCTGGCTCGGCGCGTGGCTGCCGCGCAGGAACAAATACACCGCGCCGCCGACATGGCGATCGTAGTCATAATCCGGCAGACGCGCCTTCAGCAGCCGATGAAGGGCGAAGAGGTACAGCACGTACTGCAGCTCGTAGCGCGAATGCAGGATCTGGGCGCGCATTCTCGCCGGCGTATACGCCGCATCGTCCGGCCCAAGCCAGTTCGATTTGTAGTCCGCGACGTAGTAGCGGCCCTCATGTTCGAACACGAGGTCGATGAAGCCTTTGAGCATGCCGTTGAGCCGCGCCGGCTCGAGCGCGGGGCGCGCCGCGCCGTCGAGCGTCATCTCGCAGACGATGCGGTCAAGCACTTGCGCATCGACCGCATGCGCGCCTAACCAAAACTCCATCTCGGGCAGATACGACTTCATTGCGCGCAGCGTAACGGCCCGCATCGGCTCGCCGCCGCGGGCCGGCAAGTGCAACGGCTCGTGCAAAAGGCGCAGCAGCCAAGCGGTCAGCGGCTCGATCCAGCGCGCCCAACCGCGCAGACTGCAGCGGCGCGCGACCGTATCGCGCAGCACGTCGGGGCGCTTGGCCACTTCCTCGAATCCTTCGGTCGCCGCCCATTCCATCAACTCGTGAAGGAAGCTGCCGGCGTCGGCTCCGCGCGGAAAATCGTGGAGCGCCCCGTCTGGCTGCTCCGACGTGCGGGTCGCGGCGCCCGTCGGCGGCCAGTTCACATCCGGCTCGTCGGGCACCTCGGCTTCGGAGAGCTCCTGGAAAACGTCCTGTCCACGCGTGTCGGGCGCGGCATGCGCGTCACCCGATTCGTCCGCGTTAGACGGTCCATGCGAATGAGCGCCCATGCCGCCGATCACTCCGTCAACCTTGCGCAGGCTCGAATAGCTGGCGATCCACCAGCGCTCGCTCACGGCCTGCCGCAACGTCCGCGCGGCGCCTCGCCTGACTTGCGATCCGCGCAATGTGAAGGGCTCGTCGCTCGGAGTCGCGGCTTGTCCGACGCTGATCTGCGCGCATCCTTCGGCAAGCCGCTCGAGCAGCTCGCCGAGCGCATGCGGCGCAATCGGCTTGCCGCCGTCGAGCAAATAGCCGAGCGCGCTCGACTCGACGCATTGGATCGGCGCCATGCCGATCCATGTCGCGTAGCGAGCGCGCGTGAGCGCCACGTAGAGCTTGCGCAGATCTTCGCCGAGCCGCTCGCGATCGACTTGCGGCAAGACGGACGCATCACCGACCGTCACATGAAGCCCACCGGTCTCGTCGTGCCACTTCAGCGGCATATCGGACGGCAATGTTCGCCGAAAATTGCACGCGAATGGTAGGAACACCAGCGGGTACTCGAGCCCCTTCGACTTGTGAACCGTCACGACCTGCACGAGGCCCGCGTCGCTTTCGAGCCTCAGCTGCCGCGCGTCGCCGACTGCGCCGCCCGCGTCGTCCGCAATCTCCTCGTCGAGGTAGCGAATCAGCGCGTGCTCGCCGTCGAGCTGCGTGCTTGCCTGCTGCAGCAGCTCGGCCAGATGAAGCAGATTGGTGAGCACGCGCTCGCCGTTCGCCGACGCGCCGCTCGCTTGCCCGATCAGTCTTCGCGGCACCTGAAAATCGTTGAGCAGCCGGCGCAGCATCGGCAGCACGCCCTTGCTGCGCCAGCAATCGCGGTAACCGCGAAACTGCAGCACGCGCGATTCCCACTCGATTTCATCGTGCGTGAGGGCATCGAGCGCGGCCCAATCGAGCCCGAGTGTCGCCGTCGCGAGCGCGGCGCGAAGGAGCCGTCCGTCATCGGGCTCGGCGCAGGCCGCGAGCCAATGACGCAGTTCGGCTGCCTGCTCGGTCTGAAAGACGGAGTCCCTGTCGGACAGGTAGACGCTGCGCACGCCGCGCTCGGCGAGCGCGGCGCGAATCGTGCGCGCCTCCTCACCGTTGTTGACGAGTACAGCCATGTGGGCGGGCTCGAGCGGCGCCATCCGCTCGGGGCCGACGAACCCCGCTTCGCCTCGCTGGCCCAGGTTCAGCAGACGAACCATCTCCGTCGCGCAACTGGCCGCCATCGCGCGCAGATAAGCCTCTTTGCCGAGCGGCTTGCCATCCTCGGCGGGCGGCAGCCACCATGCGGTCAGCGCCGGCAAGTCATGTCCGTTCTCGCGAAGCTTGTCGGGACGGCCTTGCGCGTCGGCGGCGACGAACGGCAACGGGTTGTCTCCATCCGCTGCGTTGCGGAACAGAAACGCACCCTGCCCTTCCGCCCGCGCCTCCGCCGCCGCGAAGCAGCGGTTGACGGCCGCCACCATCGCGGCCGTCGAGCGGAAGTTCTTCTTCAGCGTGAAGAGACGCCCCGCGCAGGCACGGCGCGCCGTCAGGTATGTGTAGATGTCCGCGCCGCGAAACGCGTAGATCGCCTGCTTCGGATCGCCGATCAGGATGATGGCCGTGTCTGCGTCGTTCTCGGCAATTCGATAGACCGAGTCGAATATGTCGTACTGGACCGGGTCCGTGTCCTGAAACTCGTCGATGAGCGCCACCGGGTATTGCCGGCGAATGATCTCGGCGAGGCGCGCACCGTTCGGTGCGCGCAGCGCATCGCGAAGGCGTGTCAGCAGGTCGTCGAAGCCCATCTGCGACCGTTTCTTCTCCTCGGCCGCGAAGCGCTCGGCAACCCAGCGAGCCGCGTGGCAAAGCAGTTCTCGATAGGCCGTCGGCTGCGCCGCCAGCGCGGCGGGGAGCCCCTGCATCGCGTCGAGCGCCGGGTGACACGGCGGATCGCCGGCCTTCCAGATCTCGGCGAGCCCGTCTCGTGTCAAGCGCGTCCAGACGGCCGCATCGTCGGCGAACGCCGGCTTGATCATGTCCGGATCGGCGGCCCATGCGCGCATTTTGTCGAGCCAGTTCTGGCAGTTCGTCCGATTCAGGCGCTGCGCGTTGAATAGCTTCTTCTCGCGCGCATCGTCGAGGATCGCTTGCAGTTCATCGGCCCATATCGTCCAGTTTTCCTTGAGGCATGCCAGATGCGCGTGAAGCCTTTCACGCGCGTCGCGCAGCGCGTGTTCCGGCGCGGGCGCTTCGGGCAGAAGGTGTGCGTGCGCAATGAGACCGCCAATCATCGACTGCAATGCGTGCGGACTGGCGAACCATCGACGCACGTCGCCCGCCGACTGCGCATCGAGCGGCGCGAGGAAGATGCGCCAGTAATCGCGCACAACCTCCGCGCGCAACGCGCTTTGATCCGTTTCGAGCGTCTGCGAGAACAGGCTGTCGCTATCGAACGCATGCTCGCTCAACATCCGATTGCACCATCCGTGGATCGTCGAGACGGCTGCTTCATCCATCCATTCCGCGGCCAGTTCCAGCCGGTGCGCGCAGGCGGGCCACTCATCGGGTGAATAGTCGGCGCGCAACGCGTGCAGCAGGTCGTCGCCCGCCGGACCGGCAACGTCAGCAGGATCCGCGCGGAAGTACGCGGCGGCCTCGACGAGACGCGCGCGGATCCGCTCGCGTAGTTCTTTCGTCGCCGCATCGGTAAACGTCACGACGAGGATTTCCGGAGGCGTCAATGCCTGCGTGCGCTGCTGCGGATCGCCATGACCCAAGACGAGTCGCACATAAAGCATCGCAATCGTGAACGTCTTGCCGGTGCCCGCGCTCGCTTCGATAAGACTGCTGCCGCGCAACGGAAAGCGTAGCGGGTCCAACACCACGGCAGCCGACCCAATCGGATCACTCACGGGTGCATCGTTCATCAATTAGGACTCCCCACCGTTTTTGGCATCGTTCTTCCCCCTTGCCGTCGCGGGAATTGCAAGATGGAGCGGCTGCAGCAACTCGACGGCCAGCGCCTCGAACTCGCCGCCCGCGGCGAGTGCGTCGAAATCGGGGTACACGCGGCACAAGTAAGCGTTCATATCGCGCTCGCCCGGTTGCCACGACGTGCCTTCATAGGCCGCGCGCGCAGCGTCGCGCGCTTGCGTTTCGTCGGCGTCCGGCGAACCCTCGCGCGCGCCGTTGCCGTCGCCGTTGCGCCGCTTCCCGAGCCATGCGAACGCCGTGTTGACCGCGAGCGGCAACGGCCTGCGCATACCCTCGTCCCACGCGCGCAGCAATGCGAGCAGATGCGCGCGCGCTTCATCCGGTGCCACGGGCGCGAGCTCGATGCCGCCTACCTTACTGATCACCACCGTCGTAAGCGGGCCCGCCGCGAGCTGTGCGGCCAAGTGCGGGACCCAGAATGCGATGACTCTATCGCGGCGATACTTGTTGTCCTTGACGAGCGTGCTCGCATCGAGAATGACGTGGCCCAGTCCGCCGTCCGGGCTGCCGCGTAGACCGCCGATCCAGTCTTCGATCGAGCGCGCGCGGTCATCGAGCATCGCCTCGACACGCAGTTCGAATTGCTCTTCGAGCGCCTCGGGCCAACGTGCGAGCGCGGCCTGATAGCGCGCGAAGAGGTCCGGCATCGGCGCAAGCAGTTCCTCGCCGACGAGCTCGCCGAAACCGCCTTTCGCCAGATCGCCGCTGCGGTACATGCGCTCGAGACGCGCAAGCGCAGTCGGCATCAACTCTTCGTCGCCGCGCTCGAGCGCCGCGGTCTGCGCGCGGATCAACTCATTTTGAAGTTGCCACGTTTCGAGCCCATCGAGGGCGAACGGTTCGTCGTTCTCGCTGGCCGTCGCATCGGCCTCGAAGGCCACGCGCAGCCGTTGGCGGAAGAAACACTTGACCGGATCCTTCAAGAAGGCGGCCAGCTCGCGAACCGACAACGGCTCTTCGCGTTCGATGGGCGGCAACTTCGTCACGGCGCGGCGGGTTGCGTCGTCCGCCTGTTCTACTTGATTCCATTCGCTCGCGAAAGTGAACAGCTTCGAGGCGTGCGGATCGGCGGGAAAATAGTCGGCGCTGAAGGGCTGCAGCCGGTGCACGATCGTCAGTTCGTCGATAAGCGCGTCGGGCTTGCCGCTCTCGTCGCCCGCCAGGCGCCAGCCGGCCGACAGATGCTCGCGCAGCTGCCCCACCAGCACCGATGGCGGGCGCGGCGTGTTGTCGGTCACGCTGCGCCCGACCCATGACACATGCAGATGCTCACGTGCCGAGAGCAGCGCTTCGAGGAACAAATAACGATCGTCCTCACGGCGCGACCGATCGCCAGGCCGATAGCTCTGCCGCATCAGATCGAAGTCGAGCGGCGTCCGCGTGCGCGGGAAGTCGCCGTCGTTCATGCCGAGCAGACATACGCGGCGAAACGGAATCGCGCGCATCGGCATCAGCGTCGCGAACGTGACCGCGCCCGCGAAGAATCGCTGCGACAGGCCGCCTCCTTGGAATTGCGACAGCCAATAGTCCGCCACGATCGATAGCGGAAGCTCCTCGGTCAGCGCGGCGTCGTCACACTCGTCTCGCCATGCTTCGAGCGCGGCATCGAGACGGTCGAGGGTGTAGGCATCGTCGCTATCGGAGGGCGCGAAGAATGCGCCCTTGATCTTGCGCAGGCGCCTGCACCACTCATCGACGGTGGCCGGCTCGCGCAACGTGCGCCATGTCTCGTCGAGCGCCTCGATGAGGCGCGTCAACGGTCCGAGGAGCGCCGCGTCGAGCCCGCCGATTTCGGCATACGGCTCGATGTCGGACCACGCGTCCGACTTGTCGCCCACCGCGTAGCCGAGCAGCATTCGGCGCAGGCCAAAGGCCCACGTATTCGGCGCATCGTCGTCGCCCGCCTTCGGCAAACCGAGGCTCGCGCGTTGCTCGCCGTGCAGGCCCCAGCGAATGTTCGCGCCGCCGATCCCATGGTGCAGCGTCGGCACGTCGTCGGCCGCGATGCCGAAGCGCTCTCGCAGCGCGGGCACTTCGAGCAGGTCGAGCACATCGCTGACGGTCGTTCTCGATTGCGGCAGCGCAAGCAGCGTCTCGAGCGCGCCGAGCAGCGGGTCGAAGTCGCGTTGGCCCCGATCGGCGACGCTGAACGGGATGTGGCGCGAATCGCCCGCATCGAGCGAGCCGAACACGGCCTGCACGTGCGGCGCATAGGCCTCGATGTCGGGCACCATGACGATCACGTCGCGCGGGCGCAGCGTCGCATCGGCCGCAAATGCGGCGAGCAGTTGGTCGTGCAGGATCTCGACCTCGCGCTGCGGGCTGTGCGCGATATGAAAGCGAATCGATTGATCCGCGCGTGGGTCCACCGCCGGCCAGCGCTCGCCCGTTTCCGCGAGCGGCCGCAGATCGCGAATATCGTCCTGCAACTGTTGCAGCATCGTGGCGGTGCCGTCGCTCTCGAACAGATCGATACGCTGACCGATGCTCGCGAAGCGCGACGCATACGTGTTGCGGTCGGCGTCGCTGTCGAATTCGTCGAGCAAGCCGATGAAGTCGCGCCCCTGCTTGCCCCAGGCCGCGAGCAGCGGATGGGCGTAGAGGTGAAGCTCCGCCTCGTCGATCATCGCAGGCGCGCCTTGACGACGGCGCTGGCGCGAGCGCTGCGCACGCAACAGATCCTGGTCGGCGACGATGTCGGCCCAATAGTGCGCGCACGGGTTGTGCACGCACATCAGCACCTGCGTGAAGCTTGCCAGCGCGGCGAGCACTTCGAGCGATTGCCGAGGCAGGCTCGAGATTCCGAAAACGATGACGCGCGGCGGGAGCCCACGCGGCCGCTCACCGTCGCCCATGGCGGCGACACGTCGCAGAAATGCGTCGTGCACCGCCGCGCGGCCGGCCTTCGCCGCGTCGATGCCGTCCGGGCGGTGCGCGCGGACATCGTCGAGCAGCGCGCGCCACAACGCCGCCTGCCAGCGATGCTCGTCGGGCAGCGGCGTGCGCGCGTCGCGGGCATCGATCAGCACGTCGTCGTGCGCGGCCCATCTCGCGAGCCAATCCGCGCGATACAGCTGGTATTGGTCGAACAGTTCAGCCACACGTTGGGCGAGCTGGAACCGCTTACGCTGATCGTCGTCGTGCGCCATGAAGCGCTTGAGCGGGCCGTATTCCGGCAGCTCGAGCAGCGCCGGCAAGAGACGCGTCAACCGCCATACGAGCCGCGACTTGTCGAATGGCGAGACAGCCGGCACCGCGTCGGCGCCGAGCACCGCGCGGTAGACCTGCCAGAGAAACCGTGCGGGCAGCGACAAATCGAGCGCGGCGGAAATCCCGCAGCCGCCCTCTTCGGCATCGGCCGCGAACGCTAGCTTCAGCCACTGAGCGATCCCGTTGCTCTGCACGAGGATGACTTCGTTTTCCAACGGCGCCAGCGGGTACTGCTTGATCCATTCGATCATCAGCTCGCGCAGTCGCTCGGGCCGGTTGCCATGCACCAGCATCAGCCCGGCGGGAAGCGTTTGTGAGGTCAAACGGGACTCCATTAACGTGCTTGTGAATCCGGTCAGCGACGGCCCGTCGCAGAGACCGAGGGTAGTTTCGAAGAGATCGGCTCCGGACCGCGGCGAGCCGGCATACATATTAAGGCAGCATTGGACTCAAGGTCGTTCGGGAAAATCGGGGCACGGCAGCGCGCTTTCGGGACGCGATGCAGGAACTGACATCGTGCTCGGAAACCACCGCAAGAAATGCTAACCTCACAGGTCAATGAAGTCTCAGTCTTCAACGTGAATGGGCATCACTTTCGCCAACAAGGCGCTGTTGTGCGAGCAACTCAACGAAGAGAAGCCGATGGTCAAGACGCATGGGAACGAATTTCGGCCTGACTACGCCGTCGCGCCAGGCGAAGTGCTTGGCGAAGAACTGGAAGTACGCGGGATGACTCAGCAAGAGCTCGCAAAGCGGACGGGTCTGAGTCCGAACTACATTGTCTCGGTCGTCCAAGCGAAGTCGTCGATTACACCTGAAACCGCCCTCAAGTTCGAGAGGACGCTGGGCATGCCCGCTGACTATTGGTTAAACCTAGAAAGTGAATACCAGCAAGCGTTGCCGTGGGATTATGAATGAGAAAGGCGCGCAGTCATCCGCGCGCCAGGATCTTACGAGTTCCGCCCTTAAGCGGTGAACCGTTCCGCGCGGTACGGATCGAGCAGCTTCACGCGCAGACCGTCGATCATTTCGGTCACGATCAACTGTGAAAGAATCGCTCCCAAACTCACGCCGGCATTCGTCGTGATCGCCGCGATCCCAGGATTATCATCGCTGCGGCTGAACACCGGCAGACCATCAGCTGGGATCACGCGGCGCGTTTCGGTGACTTTTTCGACCTTCGCGCCTTTCAGCCCCGGGAGAATTGCGGCGGCAACTTCGACGAGTTGCTCGGGATTGGGTGCACTCGGGTCGCCAACGGGTGAACCCGAGAAATGCTGCGCGATGACCACTCGCCCGTCGAAGCGCTGGATGGCATGCACGTGCGAGCCGAGCACGACTTTATCGAAGAGTGGGGGCAGCGGCGCGAGGTGAACGACACTGCCGACGCTATGAACAAGCGGCGCTTTCAGTCCAACCTGTTCGGCCAACTCCGGATTGGCGATCCCGCCCGCGAATACGACGATATCGGCCTCACGCTTGCCCTTGGCGCTCGTCACCGTATATCCCCCCGCAGTTCGTTGCAGACTCGCGAATGCATCGTTCGCACTGTAGGAGGCTCCGAGCGCAATCGCTTCGTCAAGCATCGCAGCGGTCATCTGCACCGGCGCCATCATGCCTTCGTCCGGCGTGTAGGTGATGAATGTCTCGTCACCGGGATGCAGGGCCGGTTCGAGTTCGCGCGCCTCGGCGGCACTCACCTTGAACGTCGGACTCCCCCACCTCAGGCGGCGCTGCAGTTCCGCGTCGAGCTCCGTCGCTTGCTGAGTGCCTGGAATCGCCAGTTGCAGACACCCGCACCAGCGGATCGGCAGCTTCGCCTTCACCTCGTCCTGCAAATGGCGCCAACGCAGATGCGAGAGCCGATGAAGATTGAAATAGTCGCGTGCGCCGGCCTCGCTGAGCGTATCGGCATTGCGAAACTTCGTCTGATTCGTGATCCAGGCGAATGATCCCGCCGTCGCGCCGCTCGCTCTCTCATTGCGGTCGAGCACGGTGACGCGCGCGCCGCGGCGCGAGAAATCGTAGGCAAGAATGGCGCCGATGATGCCTGCGCCGACAATCAGGACGCGGGGAGAAGATATCGTCATGTTCGAACCTCGTTGTTGCTCACAGGAGAAAGCTTTTCGCGCGCTTGAGTCGGCTCCGAGTCCGCAAGCGGCAGATTGCATGTTTCCGGCGCCATCCGGTATGACACCAGCAAGCCCAGCGCAGCAATGCTGGCTGCGATCAGGAGCCCGTTCGCCGCGCCCCACTTCGCAATCGTGATCGGCAGCACGAATGTGCCGGCCGCCGCGCCGATGCGGCTCACCGACATCGCGAGGCCCATGCCGGTGGCACGAACGTCCGTCGGGAACACCTCATTGGGATAGACGAACTGCAGCGCCGAGCCGGCGGCTTCGGCGATTGTGAAAACGATGAACAGCGCGATGGCGAAAACAGCCAGCGCCGAGAGCGGCGTGGCGAGCGCGAACAACGAGAGCGTTGCGATAGTGCCCGCCGCGATCAGCAGCGGCCGGCGGCCGATGCGATTGATCACGAGCATGCCGAGCGCGGTGCCGACGATCGCGAAGGAGATGATCACGAGCGTGCCGCTGAGCACATGCGTCACGCCTAGCGATTTCAGCAGCAGCGGCTGAAATGTCTTGATGGCGAATGACGGCGCAATCTGACAGGTCCAGAACACAGAGCAGAAAAACACCATCCGGCCGTAACCGCGTGCAAACAAGTCCCGAAGGCTCGACAAGCCGAGCCCGGTGCGCGGCGCGCTCCGCGAAGTATGCGCAAGCAGGTGATCGAAGTCGGCCTGCCGCCCGAGATGTGTTTCGACGATCCGTCGCGCCTCGTCGATTCGTCCGACGGACACGAGCCAGCGCGGCGATTCGGGGATGTTCAGCCGAAGCACGAGGAAGATCGCGGATGGAATGGCCGCGCTGGCCAGCACGTAACGCCAGGTACTGCTATCGCCGGTATGGACGAACAGCCCGGTGGCAAGGCTCAGCGTGTAGCCGACCCACAAGCAGAGCACGAGGCTCGACAGAACAGGCCCGCGCAGCCGCCTTGGCAAGAACTCGGAGGCAAGCGCCGTTGCGATCGGATAGTCGGCGCCGAGCGCGATCCCCATGACGAGGCGCAGCGCGAAGAGCGCCGTCGCACCCGTGACGAAAAGGTGCGCGATCGAGCAGAGGACAAACACCGCCAGATTGAGCACATACATCGATTGGCGCCCGAACCGGTCCGTCATCGGACCGAACACGATTCCACCGACGAACATACCAAGCAAGCTCGCCGCGCCGATCAGCCCCGCTTGGGCCGCGCTCAGATGTAAATCGCGCGCGATGAGCGGCAACGCTACAACGATGATCCCGAGCAAGTAACCGTCGCAAAACGGTCCGCCGGCGGCGACGAGCGCGACGCGTCGATGAAAGCGACTGGTAGGCAATTCGTCGAGGCTGACACGTCTCTCTGTCATGGTGGGGCTCCCGATGCTTACATGTGGGGTAGAGGCGGCTTCTTCTCATCCGCTTGCATCAAGGCTAGAGACGCGTTAAATATCGGTCAATGTCGTTCTTTATTTACGTCATATCGAAGGGATCGATATGTTGTTCAGCGAAGAGATCAATACGTTTCTAGCGGTCGTGCGCACCGGAAGCCTGTTGCAAGCGGCGGAGATCGTATGCGCGACGCAGTCGACGGTTTCCTATCGCATTCAGGCGCTCGAACGACGGATCGGCCATTCGTTGCTGCTGCGGTCGCGCGGCTCGCGACGAATCGCGCTCACGCCGCATGGCGAGCGGTTCCTCGATATCGCCGAACGGTGGAAGCGCCTCGAGATGGAGGCCGAGCAGTTGAAAATGGAAAGCGATCGCTATCTGGCGATTGGCGCTGTCGATGCCGTTGCGATCCACGTGCTGCCGCCGTTCGTGGCCGAACTATCGCGCGAAGATCCGCCGATCCGCCTGCACCTGGAAAGCGGGCGGTACTGGCAGCTGGCAAACAGAGTCGCATCGGGACACCTCAACGCCGCATTTACTTTGTCGCCCGCCGACCATGCCGATCTCGTATCGACTCGAATTCGAAGCTACGCCATGCGGATCGCCTACATGCCGCAAAACGGAGAGCAGGAGATCGAGGAGTGCGCCGATTTGACGAGCTTTGATTACTCGCGCGAGGTCTACCTGCCCTGGTCGGGGCAGTTCGATTTGTGGCGCACGAAGCGCGGGCTGCTCAGGCCGCTGAACTCGGCCGATAAGAGCCATTTACTTGCGCCGTTGCTCAAGCGTCCGGGCGCGTGGGCGCTGGTGCCGTCGTTCATGGTGGAGGCGTTGCGCGCGCAGACGGGTTGCTCGATCCACCGACTCGCGCATCAGCCCCCGCCTGACATTGCGCTATACAGGATCTCGCGCAGGCACGATAGTACGTTCGCCGAGCGCGATTCGGAGGCTGTGGAGCGGGCGCTAAGAGCGTTGCAAGCTTAGGCAGGACTTCGCGTGGAGGGAAATCGCGATGGAATCCAGCGAGAGCATGCTTGAGACCCGACTCGTGCGCGTACGCGGAACGGTGCAAGGTATGGGGTATCGGGATGCGTGCGTCGAGCACGCAAGGGCGTTGGGCATCAGCGGATGGGTGCGCAATCGGATGGACGGATCGGTCGAGGCGATGTTGCAAGGATCGACCGAGCAGGTTGCCGAGATGTGCGAGTGGCTGGAGGACGGGATGCCGACCGCTTTGGTCGAGGAAATGGAGATTGCCGACATCGCGCCGCCGTTTCCGCGCTTCAACGGGTTCGAGCAGCTACCCACGGTTTGAGGCGCGGCGCGTCAGTGCCGCTGCCGCGCTTGTCGGAACCAGGCGCTAGATCACCCACTTGCCGCTGCGCATAGCGTCTTCCAACATCCCCAGCGTGAGTTGCCACCCGCCTAGCGTTTCTCGAGCCCGCTTGCTGAACGGCACTTTGAGCAGCGTGACAAAGAAGTCCTTCCGATTGAGTTCACTGGCCGGATAATAGTGCCCAAGGTCGAAAGCGGACATGTCGACGTCGAACGCAGTAGCCCATTCGCGCAGTACCTGCTCAATCTCGTCCGGCTCCATGTCCAGGTCGTGGTAAAGATCGGTATTCCTCGTAAGCCGGTTCTCGCCAAAGATCGGTTTCGCAAGCCTTGGCTCGAAGAATCTCACGAGCTGTACCCATGTCTCGTTTGATTCGGGCATTTACAGTCTATCCTCCGGCTTCACCATCCGGTTGTACGCGTTGACAGAACGGAAAATGATCATTGACGCGTCGGAGGCAAATACCACCCAGCCTACCCCCGGTATCGCGCGCCCGACAAAGACGCCGAGGTTGCCGGTGAACTTGAGTCGCAGCGTCACCAAGCTAGTGAACGATGTAACGGTGGGCAGCACTTTTCGCTTGATCTCGTATGGAAGGAGCCTTCGCGAGACGACCGAGGCGATTGACGTGCCCTTGACTGCGCCGTTGAATTTTCCCCTCGTCGGTATAAAACGCTGCCCAAGCAAATCATCGAGACGCTGACAAGGTCCTCGATGCCGGTTTGCTTGCAAGTTTCGTCGAGCACGACGAGGAAGAACAGCTCGGCGGGCGTCAGCCCCTCGGGTATGCCATATCGATAAGTGTTGCTCACTCGGCCCTCTCTTTTGTCTAACTTTTGAGCCGAGGATAGCCGACACGCGCGCAGCGATCAAGAACACCGCGTCCTTACGCCGCTTCGGCCGACCCTCGAGCCGCCCTCGAGAGTCGCCGCGATCAGACCGCTACTGCAAAGACGCCCATGTCGTCCCGAAAATGCTCGATTGATCGATCCCGGGGAAGTCGACGAACGCTTTGCTGCAATCGAGCACGCTGCTCGTCGGCAGGTTCTCCTGCACTGTGCCGTTGACGACGACGCGGTTCGCCGTCGATGCGGCAATAGGCAGATTCACATGCTGGACCGTCAGATTGGCGTCGGACGAGATCAGCGAGATCCCCGTCGGCGTATCCGCCACCACGTTCGTCAGCGACATCACGAGCGGAAAGGCCGGCTCTCCGAAGCCGCCCGTGTTGGCCTCGAACCCCTGCAGCTTCACACCGGCATTGCCCATGATCACGACGTTGTTGAGCGAGATGTCATGGAAGTTCGGATACAGCGGACCGGTCGACGGCACGGCCTTCGTGCTGTAGTACGGCGTGAACAACAACGCGTTCGTCGCATCCTGGATGCAGATGTTCGAGTACTGGATGTGGCTGACCTCGCCGCCGCGCGCATAGTCTGACTTGATACGCAGCCCTTCCTCGGAATTCCAGAACGAATTGTCGAAGACCTGCACGTTCGTGACGCCCGCATTCGTTTCGCTGCCGATCGAAATCCCATGCCCCCAATAGATGTGGTTGTGGGCAATGACGACGCCCCACTTGCGATCGGATCTCACGTCGCGGTTGCCGTCGATGCCGAACAGCCCCGAGCCGGCCGGCGACGGATTGGCGCTCCCCTTGAGCGCGATATCGTCGTCGCCCGTGCTCACGTAGTTGTACGCGAACACGAAGTTCTTTAGATAACCGTCGAAAGAGATGGGACTCGCGGACGTCGTCGTGCTGCCCGTCGATAGCGTCGCCGAGATGGCCTTCGATGCCGAGCCCGGATCGAACGCGTCGGTGTTCTTGACGTTGTCGCGATTGAAGGTCTGCCCCGTATAAAGCGGGTTGCCATTGCCTGCGGGATTCGCGAACGCGGCGAGGTTCGGCGTCTGCACCTTCACGCCCCATATGGTCAAACCGTCGACGCCGCTCGGCACCACATGGAAATTCGGGCTGTTGCTCAGCGTGATTCGATAGAGCGACAGGTTCTTCGCGTAGTTGAACACCATCAGACGGAAGTTCGACTGCGAGCCGACGCCGGTCGTGCCGTTGTCGACCATGTTGCCGAGATAGGCAAGGTCCCACCACGTCATGTTGCGCGCCGGCGACTTTGAATCGACGACCGTGCCGCCGTCATCGCAAGCGGTGCCGTCGGCTGCAACGGTGCCGGTCTTGTAGGCCGCGTAAGTGTTCGAGCACGTCAGATCGACTTTCATCAACGGATACTTCGCATCGGACGTGACGATCTCCGCATAGCCGCGTCCGTCGATGCGCCCGTCGCCGACCACGGCGGAGTTCACGAGGTTTGTTCCGGTAATCAGCGCCAGGCAGTTGGACGAACTGCCGGCCTTCGTCGCGCTGACGGCGGTATTGCCGCAATACGGCCCCGCCACGTTCGGCGAATAAGCCTTGACGTCGCGCGATGCGTAGAGCGTAGCGCCCTTGTCGATCCATAGCGTCACGCCAGACGGCAGCGTCAACGGACCGCTGATGAAACTGTTGCCCGGCCCCGTGCTGCTCACGACGAGCCGTACGGCGAACTTGGTGGCGCGGTACTTGGATTTGGCCAGCTCGTCACCCGACGCGCCGGAGATGTTGACGTTAGGAACCGCGGCCGCCACCTCGGAAGCGGTCGCGGCGGCGTCGGCAGCCGCGATCGTTGTGCCAACTTGGGCATCGACGGATGCCCCGCAAGCATCGAGTGCCGCCTGTATACGAGCTTGGTCCGGATTCGCGGTGGCTGTGGAGACCGCCTTGCCCACGCCCACGATAGAAGGATCCGCTTCCGGCGGCAGCGAGCCGTCCGGCCGGCTCACGAGCGAATTGCTCGCTTCGAGCGTGCTGCAAACTTGCGCATCGGTCGGCAGCGTCGGTTCTGCCGGCAAGTTTGCATCGAACGTCGTCGTGCCGACTTGGAAGACGCTGTTGACCGTCGGTGTCGCGGCGGCTGCGATCGGCGCGTCGTCGCTGCCGCCGCATGCGGCCAACGTCGTGGCGGCGGCCAATAGCGCCGCGAACAGGCCAAGGGGCCTCGATCTTCTCTTCAAAGCGGGAAAGCGGGATGTCATGACGCGTGTCTCCATGTCGTGGCCTCGCTGGCAGGCGATGCCGGTTGGTTTTTTCTGTGGAGCAGACGAGATCGGGCAACTCGACACCGGCCCCTCCGCGGGACGGTGCGGCCGTACGAGACAAGGAGCGGGCATCTCCCTTCGTACGCGATCATCGTCATCAGTCGTCCTACAACATCTAGCGCAGCAAGCGCAGCGGAAGAAATAGCCATCGCGCGATCGCGATTATCGCGCGTGACAATTCTCCGTTTTCGCGAAACCTTCGAATTTCCTTCGAACGCTTGCCTCGCCGAGTCGCAGCACGACGGCCCGCTTATCCTACCGTGGCGCCCTCATTCCGCGCACCTAAGGGTAACTACCGAGTGAGCGAAGAGACGCATATCCGTAAAGTCGCGCAACGTGTCGTACGATGTACGATCTTCGGAGACAGGCTTTAGAACCAGGAAACTGACGATGAAAAAGACATTCACACGCTCCCGCGTGGCGCTTGCAGCGGCGCTGCTCGCCGGCTTCGCCATGTCCGCGCAGGCACGCGTTTTCCGCTCGGCGGACGTGCACGGCGACAACTTCCCGACCAACATGGCCGTGAAGTTCATGAGCGACGAGCTCTCGAAGGAGACCGGCGGCAAAGACTCGATCAAGGTGTTCGGCAACAGCGCGCTCGGCTCCGAAAAGGACACGATCGATCAAGTGCGGATTGGCGCGATCGACATGGTTCGCGCGAACGGTGCCGCATTCAACGAGATCGTGCCCGAGTCGCTCATTCCGTCGTTCCCGTTCCTGTTCCGCGACATCGATCATTTCCGCAAGGTGATGTACGGCCCCGAAGGTCAGAAGATCCTCGATGCGTTCAAAGCGAAGGGCATGATCGCGCTGACCTTCTATGAGAGCGGCGCGCGTTCGATTTATGCGAAGCGCCCGGTGCGTACGCCCGCCGACATGAAGGGCCTCAAAGTGCGAGTGCAGCCGTCGGACCTGATGGTCGACGAGATCAAGGCGATGGGCGGCACGCCGACGCCGATGCCGTTCGCCGAGGTCTACACGGGTCTGAAGACGGGGCTCGTCGACGCAGCGGAAAACAACTTGCCGTCCTACGAAGAGACGAAGCACTTCGAGGTCGCGCAGGAGTACTCGGAAACGCAGCACGCGATGACGCCGGAAGTGCTCGTGTTCTCGAAGAAGGTATGGGATACGCTGACGCCGCAGGAACAGACGGCCATCAAGAAGGCGGCGGCCGATTCGGTGCCCTATTACCAGAAATTGTGGACCGCGCGTGAAGCCGAGGCGCAGGACACCGTGACGAAGGGCGGCGCGAAGATCATCCCCGCGGCGCAGGTGGACCGCGCGGCGTTCGTGAAGGCCATGCAGCCGCTCTGGACGAAGTACGAGAAGACGCCGGAGATGAAGCAGATCGTCGACGAAATCCAGGCGATCAGGTAACGACGCGCGACGCGCGTTCATCAGGCAACGCCCGCACGTCCTCCGGCCGATGGCCGGCGGCGAGGCGGGCGGTATTCGTTGAAGGACCGAAGTCATGAAGCTCCTCAAGCGCTCGAACGATGCGCTCTTTCGGGCGCTCGCCATCGTTGCGTCCGTCTGTCTCATCGCACTCACCGTGCTCGTGTTCTACGGCGTCGTGATGCGTTACGTCTTCGATAACGCGCCCGATTTTGTCGAGCCCATCGCACTGCTGCTCGTCGTCACGATCGCGATGTTCGGCGCCGCGTTGAAAGTTCGCGACGGCGGCCACATCGGCCTCGATTCGTTCGTGCAGCGCTTATCGCCGAAGGCTCGCACGGTAGCGATCGCATTCCAGCACCTGTGCCTGATCGGATTCGCCATCGCGATCATCGTCGGATGCGGGAGCATGGCGAGCACGACGATGGAAGACCGTATTCCGATTCTCGGGTTGCCCGAGGGACTGCGCTACATGATCGCGCTTCCGGCCGGCATCGCGATGATCCTTTTCTCGCTCGAGCACTTGCTTGCGCTCCGTAGTCACGAACACCGTTAAAAGTCATGGAACTTGCGATCCTCGCTGGCAGTTTTCTGCTGTTTCTCGTCCTCGGCGTGCCCGTCTCGTTCGCGCTCGGGCTTTCGTGCGTGGCCACCTATTTCGCCGAAGGCCTGCCGATTGCGACCGCGATGCAGTCGATGGTCTCGGGAATGAATGCCTTCTCGTTCCTCGCCGTGCCGTTCTTTATTTTCTCGGGCGAGCTGATGTTGCACGGCGGCATTGCCGACCGCATCCTGCGGTTCGCGCAGGCCGCCGTCGGCCACTTCCGCGGCGGTCTCGGCATGGCGAATGTCGTCGCTTGCACGCTCTTCGGCGGCGTTTCGGGCTCGCCGACGGCCGACACGTCGGCGATGGGCGGTGTGGTCATTCCGTTGATGAAGCGCGAAGGCTATAGCGCGGCGTATGCGGTCAACGTGACGACGCACGCGTCCTTGGCCGGCGCGCTGATGCCGACGTCAACGAACATGATCATCTATGCTTTCGCCGCGCAGGGCATTACGGGCATGCTCAATGGGCATCCGGTGAGCGGCGTGTCGATCGGCGACTTGCTGTTTTCGGGCCTTTTGCCGGTGCTGTGGGTGATGGGCTTCGTGCTTGCCGCCGCCTACTGGCAGGCCGTGCGTCACGGTTATCCGCGTCGCGCCGATGGGTCGAGCGAATTGCCGAAGTTTCCGGGCTGGTATGCCGTCGCGCGCAGTTTTGCGGGCGCTGTGCCGGGGCTCATGGTGATTGCCATCATTCTCGTCTGTGTCGCGAAGGGGATTGCCACGGCGACGGAGGCCGCCGCGATCGCCGTGGTCTACTCGCTCGTACTCACGGCTGTCGTCTACCGCACGCTCAATCGCGCGAAGCTGTGGCGCGCCCTGTCGCACGCCGCGCGCACGACGGGCGTTGTCTTGCTGCTGATCGCCGTGTCCAATATGCTGCGCTTCCAGATGTCGTATCTGGAGATTCCGGATGCGATCGAGGCGTTGCTGAAGCAATCGAGCGCCGCGCCTTGGCTGATGCTGCTCTACATCAATGTCCTGCAGGTGTTCCTCGGCACGTTCGTCGACATGGCGGCGCACATCCTGATCACGACGCCACTGTTCCTGCCGATTGCGATGGCTTGCGGTGTCGGTCCGGTGCAGTTCGGCATCATGCTGCTGCTCAACTGCTCGCTCGGGCTCGTGCATCCGCCGATCGGGTCCGTGCAGTTTGTCGGATGCGCGATCGGCAATGTCTCGATCGGGGAAACGACGAAGGTTGCCTGGCCGTATTACCTCGCGATATTCAGTGCGATCAATATCGTGACGTATTTGCCGTTTTTCTCGACCTGGCTGCCCAGCCTCATCAGCGGACATCCGGTTTATTGATTCGGTGCGGGCCGCCTGGCGCGATGCGCTCAGGCGGCATTGCGAAGCGGCAAGGCTGCGGAGCGGGCCCGATGATGAGCCCGTGGCCGCAAGAGAGAGCGTTGCGCCGTGCCGCCCGAGACACTCGTCGCGGATCAGATCCGCGACGTCCACATCGACATCAGAACCGCCGGTCGAAATCCGTTCCCGGCGCAAACGACACGCCGCGAAGCACTTCAGCGAACCCCGCCGTGCGCAGCGTCACGAACTTTTCGTGCGCAGCCCACGCGGCGCTCGTGTTCTTGAGCAGATCGCGAATCGCCACGAGCTTGTTCGGATCAGCGCCCGTATCGCCATTGCCGCTGACCGTCGACGTGATGGCCCAGATCGTCACCGTGCCGTCGTCGTCGGCGCGGCCCGTCAGGTTGCGCAGCCCATCCGTCGCGGGCGCCCACGGCAGGCCCGTCGCCGAGTTGTACCCGGCCGGGTAGCCCGGCACCGCGTACGGCTTGCCGAGGTCGAGGCCAGCCTGCAGCGTGTACGCGAGCGTCCACGTCTTCGTGGCGGCGTTGTACACCCACTTCTGCAGCCCTGCCGTCGTTTGCGCTCCGGCATGCGTATCGAGATCCGCACCGCCCACGTAGCCGTCGCCTTCATCGGCCACATAGAGCGTATTCGCATCGGCGAACCAGAGGCCGAACGGATAGGAAAGCTTAGTAGCCGTCTTGTTCGGCGTCGACGGGAAGCCGGCCAGAATGCAAAGATTGTTCGGCAGCCCTGAGCTTTGCAGCGTCGCCGCGTTATAGGCGAGCGCTGTGCTCGGAAGCTTTGCGTTCGGCCCCGGCACACCCACGCCCGACGGACACGCGTTGCCCGTCGTATCGAGGAAGTACACGGTATTGACGCCGTTGCCGCCGCTGCCCTTCGTCAAGTACAGGACGTTGTTGAAGATCGTCATGCCGCGAAAGTTGTCGTCCTTTCCGATCTTGTCCGCCTTCGCACCGAGCTCGGTGACGGAGAAACTGCCGACCGGCGTCGGCGTACCGGGGATCTGCTTCGCTTCGGACTCATGCGAAGGAACGACGAGCTGCGCGCCGGCGCCGAGGATCACGCCATCCGGTTGCGGGTTCGCGCCATTGCCGGCATTGCCGACGGTGTAAAACACGTCCTCACCGTCGCGGTCGTTCAGAATCGCGCTGCGTCCGTTGTTGCCGCTGTAGGCGTTGGTTTCCGTGAAGCGGAAATGCCCTTCGCGGTCCATGCGCGCGACAGCGCGATAGAACGACTGGCCGACGGGATTGGTAGGATCGACCGCGTCCGGCGTGTTCGAGTTCGATACGTCGAGCGTGTTGACGGGCGCGACGTATCCCATGAACGTCAGGTACTTGCCGTTCGTGGAGAGGTGCAGCCCGAGCTCCGACTTCGAGCTGAAGCTCGTGACGAGCTCGTCGTGCGTCGAGCCGCTTTGCAAGCTGTTCGGCACCTCGAGCGTGCTGACGAGCGCCCCGCCCGGCGTGATTTGATCGAGGAAGACTCGCGACGTGATGCCGAAGCTGCCGTCATAGAGATCGTTGTTCCAGACGTACGGGTAGGTGCCGTCGTACGGAGCGCCGGTCGCCGCGCCGCAGCCGCCTTTGGTGCTGGCGCAGTTCGGCGGGAGGATTGCCCCGGTTTGAACGTTGCTCGAAAGGTTGTCGTAAACGCTCCGGCTGACTACCAACATGCCGGGATAAAAATGGCTGTCGCGGTGCGAGTCGGACTGCTCCGCGTGTGCGCTGAGGCTGGCGGCAATCAAGGTCAGCGCGAAAAGCGAAGCGCGCCCGGCTTGCAACGGGCGATGATTTGTCGGACGAAGGGACGTCGTTGTCATTCTGGAGTCTCCGCAGGGGAATCGAGTGGATTTGTTCTAAGACGGACCAGCAGGTGAACCACGCGCTACCCTAGAGGCGCTTGATGACCGTTTGATTGCAGCTATTTGGCCGTGCTAAGCGAGGAAGGCTATCGGTGTATTGCTCTCCGGTTAACCCCCGGAGGCTGGCGGCGCGACCATCTGACCGACATTGATGCGGGACCACCGCGGTATCCGAGGCCGTGGCAGGAAATATGCGGGAGCTGAATGGAGGACTGTCGTATGGCACGCGGGCGCGCGTGTGCAAGACCTACCTCGTATGCCGGGCTGCGGCCCGCCTGCGGTATTTTTTGGAAGCTCGGTGAATGAGGTACGTCATATGGCTCGCCTGTCTGGTCGGCACTCCAGCGGCATTGGAAGGCATCGCCCGCATCGATCCCACAGCCGCTGACATCCTTCTTACAGCACTAGCGGCATTCTTCGCCTTATGTGCATCGGTCGGTATCGTGTACACGTTCGCGGCGACCGCACTGGTCTGGCGATTCTTCAAGAAGCCCAAGGCCGAACCCTCGAGCTTTCCGCCCATCACGATCGTAAAACCCCTATCCGGCGACGAATGGGGGCTTCTCGACGGCCTCGCAAGCTTCTGCCGGCAAGATTATGCGGGCGCCATCCAATTCCTGTTCGGCGTCCAGCAAAGCGAAGACCCCGCGTTAAAAGCCGTCGAGAAATTGAAGCAGCTTTTTCCGGAAGCGCACATCACCGTCATCATCGATCCGCGCCTGCATGGCCCGAATCGAAAGGTCAGCAATCTCATCAACATGATGCCGCATGCAGTGCACGATGTTTTCGTATTTGCCGATAGCGACATCCGCGTCTCACCAGACTATCTCCGGCGTGTCATCGGCGAGTTGCAAAAACCGAACGTCGGCCTCGTGACTTGCCTTTACCGCGGCCGACCGGCGCCGGGATTCTGGCCGCACCTATCGGCGCAGGGCATCAACTACAACTTCCTGCCAAGCGTCGTTACGGGGCTTGCACTAAGGATCGCCCGGCCATGCTTTGGGCAGACGATCGCGACGCGGCGCGAGACGCTCGCCAGGATTGGCGGCTTCGCGCGCTTTGGGCACATCCTCGTTGAAGACAACGCTATCGGCGAAGCAGTGCGGGGCGCGGGCGAGCAGGCCGCCATCCCGCCGATCGTCATTTCCCATAATTCGGCTGAACCGACTTTCAGCGCACTGACTGCGCACGAGCTTCGCTGGAGCCGCTCGCTGCGCATCATGGATCCGCTTGGCCATCTGGGCTCAGTGCTCACGCACCCGTTCCCGCTCGCGCTCATGGCGGCCGGCTTGTCCGGCGGTGCGATATGGTCATGGCCGCTCGCGATCGTCGCGCTGCTGGCGCGCGTCGCACTGAAGTTAGTCGCTGACGCCGCGGTGCACGAGCGGTGCCGCGACTTATGGTTGCTGCCGTTGCGGGACCTCTACTCGGTCGCGATCCTGATCGCGAGTTTCTTCTCGACGCGCGTGGTCTGGCGCGGCGCCAGTTTCGATGTCGGCCCGAAAGGCCTTTTGAATCCGCTTCAAGATGATTGAGCAGGACTTACGGTCGTTTTCATCGCCAAACGACGACGCGCCTTTCCGCTCGGCGCGCGCGGGCGCACTTTCCAACGCTTGGCTGCCAGAAGCTCACGCTTCCTTCGCCGACTCCTCGAATTCAGAGCCCGGATGCTCGCAGACATGGTCTGCCATATCGCCGATGACGCGCTTCACGTGCTCGTCCGCCGCCTCATAGAAAATCTGCTTCCCGCGGCGCTCAGCCCGCAGCACGCGAGCCGCGCGCAACAGCCGCAAATGATGGCTGACGAGCGGCTGAGACAGACCGTGCTTCGCCGCAATGTCGGTGACGCACATCGGCGCGCTCAGGCAAGAGACAATGATTTTCAGGCGCGTCGGATCGCCCATCAGCCGAAACATCTCCGACAACTCCGTGACCTGGTCGTCGCTCAATTCGAACGGCCGCATCTCGCCTCCGATATTTCACATTAACACATACTTATATGTGTATATAATAGCCCATCCAGAATCCAGCAGAGCGACAGTCCGATGGCACACAATCACGACCACGGTTCCGGCCATGCGGCCCACAACCATGGTGGAGGTCACTCGCATGCGAGCCACGATCATGCCCATGACCATGCGGGACATGACCACGCCGGCCACGGTCATGCAGGGCACAGTCATGCCGGCCATAACCATCTGCACGGCGTAACGGACCAGCACCGCATCGGCTGGGCATTCGTCATCATCGCCGTCTTCATGATCGTCGAGATCGTCGGCGGCCTGATGGCAGGCTCCCTCGCGCTGCTGGCGGATGCGGGCCATATGGTGAGCGATGCCGCCGCGCTGGGATTCAGTTGGTTCGCGATTCACTACGGCCGGCGCGAGGCAACGGCCGAACTGTCGTATGGCTATAAGCGCCTCGAGATTCTGGCTGCATTCGTCAACGGATGTGGGCTGTTCGTCATCGCCGCGTGGATCGTGATCGAGGCCATCCAGCGATTTGCGTCACCGGTACCCGTCGTCGGCAAGACGATGCTCGTTGTGGCGATCGCGGGTCTTGCCGCGAACATCGCCGCGTTCGCGGTTCTGCACGGCGGCAACCGCGAAAACCTCAATTTGCGCGGAGCCTGGCTGCATGTTCTCGGCGACATGCTCGGCTCGGCGGCAGCCATCGTAGCGGCGTGCGTCATCCTTCTTACCGGGTGGACGCCCATCGACCCGATTCTGTCGATATTCGTTGCGCTCGTGATCCTCAAGAGCGCATGGGGTATCGTCAAGTCGTCCGCGCATATCTTGCTCGAAGGCACCCCTGCGGGCGTGAACCTGGCCGACATCAAAGCGGACCTCGAGCAAAACGTCGTGGGCGTGCGCGATGCGCATCACATCCACGCATGGTCGATGACAGGCGAGCAGCATATGCTGACGCTGCATGTGCATCCTGCGGTCGAGGCCGATCCGCATGATGTCGTGAAGGCGGTTCAGCGCCGGCTGGCGACGCAGTTCAAGATCGATCATGTCACCGTGCAGATCGAGCACGACGAGTGCGCGGACCAGCACGCGTCCGCTCGTGGCGGGGCCGGCGCGAAGGACTGTCATTGAGCGTGAAGACGTTCGCGCTTTTCGCTATCACCGCCGTTGCCGAAATACTCGGCTGTTATTTGCCATGGCGCTGGCTTCGCGAAGGGGCGAGCGCGTGGCTCCTCGTGCCGGGAGCCGTCAGTCTGGCGGCGTTCGCCTGGCTGCTCACACTGCATCCGGCGGCGGCTGGCCGGACCTACGCCGCATACGGCGGCGTTTACATCGCTGTCGCTATTCTGTGGCTATGGATTGTCGAAGGTATCCGCCCGACGGGGTGGGACTGCCTTGGCGTTGCTTTGACTGTCGGAGGAATGGCTGTTATTGCCTTTCAACCCAAGTGAGGGGTCACGCACGCGCAGCCAGTGTTCTATCCCTCCGAGATTCACGGGACCGGTAGAATCAGCACTGCAACAGCCGCACCAACGTTAGGCAAAATCATGGATTACCGCGTAAGTTACGAGCACAGCCTGAAGAGCAAACCGGACGAATTCATCGTTCATGTTCCGACGCAGCTTGTGGAGGGAGTGCCGGACAATGTGCCGCGCGCGCTCCTGGTCGAGTACATCACCGACATGATTCTCAAGCGCTCACCGCAGATCGGGAAGATTCGTCAGCTCAGGATTCTTTGACGAGGGAGACTCGTCTTCGCCGCGGTGGCTCAAGCGTTTACCGCGCCGGCGACGAGGCCCTCGATGTAGTACTGCTGCAGCAAAAGGAACAATGCGGCCGTCGAGCCGTGATTCGTGCATTGGTGACGAACGCCGTGAAACCTTCTCGGCAGACAGTTCTGAGCGCTGTCGTATCACCGCCCCCTTCCACATAAAGCTTTACCATCGAGTCCCCCCGATCTCACCGCGTGTCCAGAGCTGGCCGAGACGATATTTTTCGAGCCAGGGTTTGAGTTTTTCAGCATCGAGCCGGCTGAGCGTCGTGCCACCGGCGGTCTTTTCCGCCACTAGAACGACTTCCGGGCGATCCGTCAGCGCGTCGATCAGCACGTCCGAATGCGTGGTGACGACAAGCTGAGTGCACTCCGAGGCTTCCTTCAGAAGGTCAGCAACAGTGGGAAGTACGTCAGGGTGCAGACCGAGTTCTGGCTCTTCGATGCACACCAGAGGTGGCGGGTTCGGGTGATCAGGATGGCGAGGAGACACAGGTACCGCAATGTGCCATCCGACAGACGGGTGGCGGGGACCGTAAAGCGACCTTCATGGAAGAAGACCTGCACAGTCCCGCCCTCGATCTGTACGTCGTAATCATCAATGCCCTCGTACAAGGCGCGCAGCGCTTCCAATAGTCGCCGCTTGACAGCTGGTTCACGACCAAGACGATTGAGTACCAACCCGAGGTTACTGGCATCCGGTTCCAGCAAATCGTTTGGCAGATCCGCCTTCTGCGGTAGACGCGGAGCCGTGTGGCGGCCGAAACTCCGCTCGCGGTAGAGGCGGATCTTGGAAAAAGCGTTGCCGAGGTAGGTGAGCTCGGGGTACTGGTCCGGGTCTTTCCGTTGAGCCAATACGGACGCTGCGGATTCGATTTCCTCGTGCGGCAAATGCCGCTCCTTACCCTTGACGTTTAGGACACCGCGGCCATACTCGAAGCAATAAAAGAGATGCGGCTTGCGGTGACCGGCATCTGGACGCTCGTTCTCGATGCGCTCGTCCAATATCTCGAAACGTTGAGCCTCTTCCGTAAAGCTCAGGACATAGCGCAGGTCCACTGCGCCTATGGGATTCTCGAGCACGGCGTCAATCGTTGCGGTCGGCGTCTTCGATGCTCCCTTCCACAACCAATCGTGCACTCCCCCACCGTCACGAATCGGAGTCAGTAAGTCCCTCGGCGCGGAGCGAATGAGTTCGATCGCTTCAATCAGGTTCGACTTTCCCGAGCCATTTGGGCCGATCACTACGTTGAGCGGCAGCAGTTCCACCGCTTGGGTTGAATCGCCGAAACTCAGGAAGTTCTCTAGTTTGATGGATTTGAGCAGCATGATCACGCCCTTCTCTATTCGATGACGAGCCGCAACTCGCCAGCGTCTTCGCCCGCGTCGCACTCGATCGAACCGATTCGCAGCGCGCGGCCGGGTTGGGTCATTGCGTCGAGGACGAATTGGATGGCTTCTCGCCGCGCCACCAACGTCTAGCTGCGGTCACCTTCACGAAGGTAGGTTTCGACAGTGGCCGACCGCCCCTCGACTCGTTTTGTTGCGACTTCTTAGGCCATGACCACGTGCGTATGCCCCATCGTGCGCCGTTTCGCCTTCCTCACCACGATGTCCACATCGTGCCCCAGCCGATTCAGACAGTCGATCATCTTGGCTTGGCTAACTCCTCGGAACTTGCCGCGCAGCATTTCCGACAGCTCCGGTTGCGGCATACCGAGCAACTCAGCCGCCCGCTGGTGCGTCAGATGCCGGCTCTTGATAATTTCACCAATCTCGTGCGCCAGCCCCGCTTTGACGAGCATCTCTTCAGCCGCCGGGTAGCCTAGGTCCGCATACGGATTGTCGCTGCCTTGCTCAATGGCTATGCCGTTAACGGTCACTATCCTGCTCACGTCCCTACTCCTGTTCCAACTCAGCCACCGCTTTGAATCGCCGCTCGACCAACCCCAGGTCCGGGTTCGGCGTGGTAATCGCGCTCATCGACTTCTTCTGGAAGCAATGGAACCACATACACCGCTCGCGCATACCGTACCGTGTAAACAGCGCGATAAGTTGCGGCTGATCCCCGCTTTGAACGGACGCTAGCTTCCGCGACATAAAGACGAGCGCCCGCTCTTTCTTTTATCGAAAATATGGGCGAATGCCGCCCGCGAGCAGAACCGTGGCACGGCCCTGCCCATATTCAAGCAGCGGTAATGATCAGCCTGCCGACTTCGACAGCGATCTTCACGCGTTGCCCGGGCCGGAACCCCGCATGCTCGATCCATCGACCGGCAAGCTTCAGCCAGGGATAAAACACCGGCGCCGGGTATCGGTATGGAGGTTTGTTCCACGACGATTGGTAGCGCCTCGATTCCTGAACGGTGACAAAACGTTCCGACACGAGACTACGTGACTTATGATTGGCATCAGCCATGATCTGCTCTCCAGTGAAGAGTGGGTTGTGGTTAGCGGGTCGTGAGTGCTGCTAACACTCTCGGCCCGCGCTTCGTTTACCGCTTGCCTTCTTTACCTCCTGCTGCGTAGGTACGAGTTCGTTGCTTGCTCGTTGATCGCGTGACTCTTGAAAATGAGCGCATCCAGTAGCTCGCGCACGATCTGCTGCTCGTGCTCCGGCATACGCGAAATCGTTTCGAAGTGGTAGCGCAACTTGTCATCGGGACGGCGTTCGTCGCGATCAAACACGAGCGCATCGGCGCTGACACCCAGCGCGATTGCTAGCCTCCGAATTGCGGCAAAGGGGGGTTGCGACGCCCCCTTCTCATATCGATAAATCTGCACGACGGTAACGCCGATCAGGTCGGCCAGGGCCTGTTGCGATAGCCCGCGTGCTTTACGTAGCCGAAATAAGCGCTGTGAAAATTCCATGCTCGAATACCTAAATCGTTAAAGGCAGTTCGCCATTGCGGGCTTGCTCCGAATTGCTTAAGACTATCACCATGTGTATCTCAAAAACATATGGCGGAACGTAGCCGAATGGCTAACGAGCCGATGCATCACGCCTCCTTCACCTTCGGCTCCAGGAAACGACTTCCGTTGGTCTGATTTTTTGCCGAAAAGGGCCGCTGCAGCCCGCCCCGCGTCAAGAATCATCGCCGGACTAATGCAACCGAGACCCATTCGCCGTTGCCGGTCCTCGTACGAACGATCCGTTTGGCGCGCCCTCGTCGGCGCGAGCAGACGGGAGGCAAACGCTTTCAAACATCGACTTATGCGTGAAGAAACAGACCAACAACAGAACGATCTTCTCAACGGAAACGAGCGTGACTTCGTCAGAGCTGTCCGAGACAGCATCGTCAACGCGAATCCTGAGCTCGGCGCCGACCCCGCGTTGCTCGACCGGCTCGCGTCGGCATATGACGAAGCCAAACGCATTGGGCTTTCAGAGGACGGGCTCCTCGTGAAATTCCTGTATCTCGAAATGGAAGTACCGGGCTTTTATCGTCAACCCGTGATCTCGACCTGGCTTGAAAAGCCGGGCGCTCCGACCGACGGCCGTTTCAAGGACCTGCTCGACGTGCTTCGCAAGAAGACCGAGGACGGAAGAGGAGATCGCTGATGATGTCGTCACGAAAAACCCGCCGGCGAAGCTCACTTGGTACTTTATGCAGCCCATTTCCCACGCGTTCCTCTCGCAGCAATTTGCGCGCGAAGCTCTTCCGATCGAATCCTTACTTCATGCCTAACATGCAAATAACGCAAATTTTTCGACTACAGCAAGCCATGCTACCGTCACAGCAAGAGCATCTCGTCTACCTCTGGAAGGTCGCAAAACTGCTTGAGCCGTTCGGCTTCCCCATTCAAAACTGGCATCCGCCCGCAGCAACTGCGAAGAAGTCCCTCGAGACCCTCGCCTTCGACCACAACGGCCCGACACCTGCTGCCGTCGAGAGGCTTCGAGCTGAAGATAAGAGAGAGAAGACAACCGACTATCGAATCACTTCGGTCTGGAACGGCAAACAGAAGGAGGGAGGCAGCGCCTTCTCCGTCTCGTTGTCCGTTGATCCCGGCAACCCGACTAGTGTGCTCGGCCTCCAATTCGACGCTGCCGAGGCACTTCTAAACACGACCAACATGCAGCGACTCGTGCTCGGCTTGCTTGGAATATGGCCGAATGCATCTGTCATCGAAGTTGGGCCGCTGATGTACTACACCACGCGGGCCGTATTTCCCAAGAGGCCGGGAGCGGGATGGATGCTCTACCTTGCAAAGCCGATCACTGCACGGGAGTTGCCAGAAGCGGCCGAGCTTGTCGCTGTCATGGAAGGCGACGGACAGAAAGGCACCATCATCGTTAGCGTCGCCGACGAGGTTTTCTCCGTCGACAATCCCGAGCACGTGAAGATCGCGAACGCGATCGAAGTGCGTTTGGCCGATCAGGACCTCTTGCCTCAGTAACGAGCTGAGCAAGCAACATCAAGAATCGAATCAGGGCTCGCCGTTCGGCGCCATCGGCGGCGCCACGGCGTCATGATTGAAATAAATCACAGAAGGCACCTCGAGCTATTTTCGAGAGAACTGCTTTCGATCGAATCGTTACTCCACTCGTGACATAGACATGCAGGTAACCCTGATTTTTCGACTACAACAAGCTGCGCTCCCGTCGCAGGTGGAGCATCTTCGCTATCTTTGGAAGATCGCCAAACTGCTTGAGCCGTTCGGATTCCCCATGCAAGAGTGGTATCCGCTCGCGGCGACACCGAAGAAGTCCCTCGCGACTCCAGCCTTCGACCGCGATGGTCCAACGCCTGCTGCCGTCGAAATGCTCCGAGCGGAAGACAGAAAAGACCGGACAACCGACTATCGAATCACTTCCGTCTGGAACGGTAAACAGAAAGCCGGGGGAAGCGCGTTCTACGTCTCGTTCTCCACCGACGGCAACTTCCCCATCTGTGTTTTCAAACTTCAATTCCAAAATCCTGAGACGCTCGACAATGCGAAGAAGGCGCAACAACTCATAATTGGCTTGCTCGACGTATGGCCCGCTGCCGCTGGGATTGAAGTTGGACCTCTGAAGTACTACACAACGCGTAAGGTCTTCCGCGACAAGCCGGGTGCTGGATGGATGCTGTACCTTGCAAAGATCGTCACAGCGGAGCAGTTGCCGGAAGCGGCCGAATTGTTGCCGGTCATGGAAGGCGATAAACAGAGAGGCACCATCATTGTCAGCATCGCCAACGAGGTCTTCTCCGCCGACAATCCCGAGCACATGAAGATCGCTAACGCGATCGAAGTGCGGTTGGCCGACCAAGACCTCTTGTGCCGATAGCAAGACCCATCGCCTGCTATCGCCCGAGGGCATCGCCAAAAACGGGCTGAACCTCCAGGCGATCCACGATTCTGGTTCGAGAAATATCAACCGTGTGGCGGCACGGCTTTGGGATCCATCCACATCACTTCCCAAATATGGCCATCCGGATCCTCGAAGCTGCGTCCATACATAAAGCCGAGGTCTTGCACAGGGGTGGGGTCTGCCTTGCCGCCGGCACCAGTCGCCTTATCGACCATGCTGGACACCTCCTCGCGATTATCCGCTGACAGGCACAGCAGCACTTGAGCAAGCGCCCGACGATCCCGTCGGTCACTACGTCTGGAATCTTGCTGCCGCTACCACCCCACCGCCTTACGAATCATCTGCGCCGCGGCCACAAGCACGAACAAAAGCACGATGATACGAAACGCGTGCGGCGGCAGCTTGTCGCGCAGCGGACGCGCAAGCACGATTCCGGCGATCACGGGCACACTCGCCGCGGCCGAAATCAGCAGATCGAAGCCGCTCGCCTGTGCGCCGCCCCTGAATGCAATCAGCAGCGTGATGACCGATACGACCAGGATCACCGCCATCTGCTTCGTAAACGTTTTGCCGCGCGCACCCGACGCGATCAGATAGATGGCGAGCAACGGCCCGGGAATCGACGCGATGCTTTCCATCATCGCAGCCCCGAAGCCGAGCACGAACCCCACGGGCTTAATCCAACGCGGCGCCAGCGAAAATCGCGGCGAAATGAGCAGCAGCATGGCCGCGAAAGCCAAAAGCGCGCCTGCCACGATCTGCGCATGGTGGGGCTCGAGCGATATCAGCACCGAGACACCGACGAGATTGCCGAGCACCGTACCCACGAGTGGGGCCGCGATATGGCGCACGGTTGGCAACAGCTCGCCTCCCTCGAGCGCTTGCGGAATGTTGCCGAGAATCACCGGCATCGAGAGCAGCAGCACCGCTTGCTTGATCGGCATGAACTGGCTCAGGATCGGCATGGCAATGATCGGTACGCCGATGCTGACGATGCCTTTGACGATTCCGCCGAGTATGAGCGCCGCGGCGATGCCGAATAGCGCACGCGCATCGAGCGCCTGCAGCGCGGGCAACAACAGGCCTGCATGAGCGTGGAAATGGGACAGC
The DNA here is from genome assembly GCF_002934455.1 of Trinickia symbiotica. GTDB lineage: Bacteria > Pseudomonadota > Gammaproteobacteria > Burkholderiales > Burkholderiaceae > Trinickia > Trinickia symbiotica. The sequence goes on from NZ_PTIR01000023.1 coordinate 76,916, forward strand.
TCGTTCATCGTTCGTTTGGTGTCGTGCTTATCGTGGTGTGGGTGTAATCGAATGCTGCCAAACGCGTGCCGGCGCAAGCGCGATTCCGAAATCGCGGCGAGCAACGCCACCCCCTACTCGCTACACAACCGCCAAGTGTAACCAATCCGGATACGTCGCAAGTGCACTGACTGCCTGGATCGTGCCGGCGTCCGTTGGTCTGATTCTTTGCTCAAAAGAGTCGCTGCCGCCGTTGCGCTTGAAGAATGTCCGCCGGACCGCAGCGATTGCGACGCCCTCGCCGTCGCCGGTCCTCGTGCGAACGATCCGTTTGTCATGCCGCTCGACGGTGCGACAGGCGGAAGGCAAACACTTTCACATCTCGATCTATGCGTGAAAAAAACCGATCAACAACTCAACGACCTTCTCACCAGCGACGAGCGAGGCTTCGTCACAGCCGTCCGAAACTGCATTGTCAGCGCCCATCCGAAACTGGGCGACGATCCCGAATTACTCGACCGGCTGACCATGGCATATGACGAAGGCAAACGCATGGGGCTTACAGAGGACGAACTGCTTGCGAAATTCCTATGGCTCGAAACGGAGGTGCCGGGCTTTTACGGGCAGCCCGCGATCTCGAACTGGCTCGAAAAGCCGGGCGCTCCGGTCGACGACCGTTTCAAGGACTTGCTCGCCGTGCTTCGGAAGAAGCTTGTACTAAGCAGAGAGGATCACTAATGGCAACGATACCTCTCTCCGGTCTTGAAGCCGCCGCCATCGCCCTCGCGGCATTGCTTGCCGCCGTCGCCGTGGATAGCGCTGTTCGTGGGACCTCCGATCGTGCATCGACTGATTCGGACGATCTCGAACGAGACAAAGCGAAGTCGACCACGCACGCGTTACCTATACCCGATGAGTCTCGAGAACACTGCCCTCCAACTCGGGGGCGGCTAGTGATACGCAGGTGGAGCATGTCCGACATTTCGCGTGAGTACCAGGCCCGTATCACCGGTTTCCAACCGTACACGGAATGGCTATTCGAAATCGAGTTTGACGGCTTCCGCCCGCAGGAGTGTCGCTTGCAAGAAGCGAAGGGAAAGTACGATCAGTTCTTTGACTCAAAAACCGGTCTTCCAGAAGACTTCTTTGTGATTTTTGGTGGAGTGGGAGACATGCTCGACCAAGCTCGCAAGCAAAGCGACATCGTAAGGAGTAACCCGCCAGCAAAGCTGACGTGGCATTTCATGCAGCCGATCTCTTACACCTATTTCTCCCGCGAATTCCAATCCGAGGGACTCGCGATCCAATCCTTTCTGGATCCATGATATGAAGGTAATTCTCACTTTCCGGCTACAACGAAGCGAACTCCCTTCTCCGGAAGAGCATCTTCGCTATCTCTGGCGCGTCGCGAAACTGTTCGAGCCGTTTGGCTTCCCCATTGAGAAGTGGTATCCGTCCGCCGCCGGCACACCGAAAAAGTCTCTCGCTAACCCCGCTTTCGACTATAGCGGCCCGACACCGGCCGCCGTGGAAATGCTTGCAGTGAAAGATGTAAGGGACTCCACAACCAACTATCGAATAACGACCATCTGGTGCGGCAAGATGAAGGGCACGCGGGCCATCTTCTCTCTCGCGCTGTCCTCTGACGTCGGTAACCCAATCTGTGTGCTCAGGCTCCAACTGTATGATTTGGAGCAGCTCAACGATGCCAAAAGTATGCAGCGATTCATCTTTGGCCTGCTAGACATATGGCCTGGCGCGTCCGTAATCGAAGTGGGACCGCTGCAGTACTTCACCACGCTTCAAGTCTTTCCCCAGAGACCCGGAGCGGGTTGGATGATCTATCTTCCGCAGATAATCACGGCCAGTGACTTGCCCGAAGCGGCCGAACTCGTGCCGGTCATGGAAGGCGAAAGGCAGCAAGGCACCATCGTCGTCAGCGTCGCCGGAGAGGTCTTCTCCGTCGACAACCCCGAGCACGTGAAGGTCGCCAACGCAATCGAAGTGCGATTGGCAGATCAAGACCTATTGTGCCGATAGAGAGTGCCGCCGTGAGATAGGCGGCTGCATCGCCGGGGTGGGTCATGCCCGGTATCACGTGCGCATGAGCACACCGGCAACCCGCCCCGTCAGCGAAGCGTTGCGCAGCTTTTCGTCGGCACGACTTAATCCTCGCTTGCCGCCTCTCGCTTGACGCAGAATGGGCGACTTTCCCTCGTCAGCAGAACAGCAGCACATGAGCGATTCGGATACCAACTGACCTAGTCTGTCAACGAATCCGACGCCAGGTGTACAGCAACTAGACGCTTTCCCTTTTGGGCGCCCCGTCATTCCCTTATCCGGCCATGCCATCGCACATGGCATCGGCCTTGCAGTTCACTCGCCGTCTTCTGACAGGAGTGAACCATGTACCGGACATCCCCGCTCGACCCTCAACGCCCGATGCGGCCTGCAGCGCACGCCGTGCGCGTTGCAGTTCGCATATTGCTGATCGCGCTAAGCCCTTGGACCAGCGCATGCGTTGCGCAGACATCGTCCGGACCGGCCGCACCGGACGCGCCGCCTACGGTGGCTGCTCCATTGGGGCCGCCGGGTCGTGGACCGCTGTCTGCTCCGCCTCCGCGCGCATGGGCGCAACCTGCAATCCAGCAGTCCCCTGTGGCGCAGGGCACCGTCAGCCGGTTTGTCATCAACCCCGAGGGCGATGTCGACGGCTTCATCCTGAGTGACGGGTCGCTCGTGCATTTCCCGCCGCATCTCGGTACGCAGTTGGTCGCTGCCGTAAGGCCAGGAGACGCCGTTCAAATTGCAGGGTTCATGGACGGCAGCGGCGACGTCAAGGCACGGCAAATCGTCAACCAGCGCACCGGCCAGCAGCTCTTCGACCAGCCTCCGCCACGCGACGTACCGCGTCCACCGCCCGCGCTTCGCGGCGCCGGGCTCGTGCGGCTCAGCGCCGAGGGCGAGGTCATGCGCGTGACAACCGCCCGTCGCGGAGAACCCGACGGGGTCGTGCTGCGCAACGGCACCGTCATCAAGCTCACGCCTGGCGCGGCGCAGCAGTTCGTGAGCCTGCTGCGCCCAGGCGCGTCCGTCGCCGCCACCGGCTACGGCACCCGCAACCAGTACGGCGAAGCCCTGCAGGCCACCGCGTTTGGCACTCCCGGCAACCTCACCCGGCTGTACAGCAACTTTCCCAACTGAAGGAGAAACACCATGCACTGGATTGACCCGGCATGCCTGCCCGAAACCAAGGGCGCCGTCACGCAATTCCTGCTCGATCCGCACGGCGATCCCGACGGATTCATCCTTGAGGGGGAAAGGCAGGTCTACTGCCCCCCGCACCTTGGCGCACGCATCGCGCAACGCGTTGCGCCCGGTGACATCGTCATCGTGCGAGGCATCAAGCCACGCGCGGCGGACATCATCGCGGCAATTTCGATTACCTCCCAAGACGGCGAGACCATCGTCGACGATGGCCCCCCTCGCGATGACGATGAGCACGAAAGGCCCGAGGCCGAACCGCACGCGACAGAAGTAGCGGGAACCGTCGTCCTGTCGCTCTTTGGCCCGAAGGGCGAGTTGCGTGGCGCATTGCTCGATGACGGTACCTCGCTGCGGATACCCCATCACACCGCCGAACAACTGCGGACGTATCTCACACCCGGCGCCCGCGTCCAGGCGTGGGGCGACCTTGTCGAAACTGGCTACGGCCGCACGCTCGAAGTGAGCGAGATTGCGGAACAGGCCGATATCGACACGGATGTCGGGACAGGCGCATAAAACAGCGGGTGGGGCATGCCTGGTATCACGTGCGCTTGGGCACACTGGCAACTCACCCCGTGAGCGAAGCGTTGCGCAACTTTCGTCGGCATGACTTCATCCTCGCTTGGCGCCTCCGGCTTAAGGCACAATGGCCGCTCTCCCTCGTCAGCGGAAGCGCAGCACATGAGCGATTCGGATACCGCAAATGAAACCATCGGCGGCAACGCATACGAGGAGTTTGCGGAGCGCTATGCCGCGATCGCGCCGACGAAACCACATAACGCCCTTTACGAGCGTCCTGCGACGATGTCGCTTCTAGGGGACGTCAGCGGCTTGCATATACTCGACGCCGGATGTGGACCAGGAATCTGCAGTGAACATCTCGCTCGTGGCGGGGCGTCCGTGCATGCGTTCGATGTCACGCCACAGATGGTGGAGCTCGCTCGCGTTCGATGTGCCGGGCTGCCAGTCGAGGTGGTGACTGGCGACCTCACGGCTCCACTATCGTGGCTGCCCGATCAGGCGTTCGACAAGATACTGTGCTCGCTCGCACTCGACTACGTGGAAGACCTCGGGGCAACGCTCAGTGAATTCCGCAGAGTGGCGCGCCCCGGAGCGACGCTGGTGTTTTCGATGGCGCATCCGATGCGGGACTGGACCGACGAGCGAACTCGTGGGGAAGGGACGTACTTCGATACCAGTCGATTCGGGTTTTACTGGTCGGGATTCGGTGAGCCGAAGCCATACGTGCAGGCTTATCGGCGGCCGCTCTCGGATATCTTGAACGCGTTGGTCGACGGTGGGTGGCGACTCGATCGATTCGTCGAGCCACTGCCGCTGTCGGAGATGAAGGCAGTCTCGGAATGGCTTTATCGGGAGCTGTCCCGGGCGCCAGCTTTCATTTGCGTGCGCGCGCGGTGCTAGGAGAGCAGGAGTCCGCGACGCACTCGAGTACGGGCAAGTTGATGGTCAGCAGCAACGATGATCCGGATCTCCCGCGGGTCTTCGATGGTCTCAGATAGTCGACCTATCGATGAAATACAGGTTCAACAGCATGAGCGCCGAAACGTCGGCGAACGGAGAGTTGGTGACCACGAACTGGAGCCCCGCCATTAAAACCGATAGGTTTCGTCTCATAGGGGAAATGCTACGATGGCATCCCATCCCGTGACACGTGGAGGAGATTGATCGATGAAGTCGGTCAAAATCGACTTGGGTTTCGGTGACGAAGCATTTCTTTCCGACCGGGCAATCTCGGGGATACCGGCGGCGAAGCATCAGCGAGACGCCGAGGAATTCTTGCGACGCTGGCCACAGACACGTTCGCTCCACCAAGCGCGTGGGTACCTCCAGCAACTGGGACTCCATGTGACGTACAAGCCGCCCGGCGTGAATCCGAGTGATACGGTCGCCTTGCTTCGATGGGCCGTGAAAAGCGGCAGGATCATGGTCGCAATCGAGCGCGCTACGGCCCGTTCGGGAGGCCGCGTTGGGGCGATTCAGCCGACGTTCCGACGTGCCCCAATCGAGCCTTCCCGCCAATCATTTGCTGAGATGGCGGAGAGCCGAACTCATGTGTCCGCGACGCTGGACGATGCGGTTTCTACTCGCACGCTACACTCTTGGCTGAGTGCTTTGAGCAGTATGAGCGTGATCTCGACCTGTGCCATGCGCTCGCGAGTCCTATGGGGGGCGCTCGAGGCTTGGCGCTGTGCAAACAGCAGGCTTTCATGAACTACCAGCAATGCAGGGGATATTGATGGCGACGCACCCGCCTTACTCGGTCGTATTGACATACGACGACGATCAACAAAAATTCAATGTCCAGACAGTCGATCCAGCAAAGCTAGCACCGTTATTGGCCGGCCGGCTCGAAATGCCGATCCTGCTTGACGAGTTCAACTATCGGATTGACGATGAGTTTGCTCGACGGCTTGGCGTTGCAATGCTGAATCTGATCGCCTTGGGAAAGCCTGAACTGAAGCAGTACATAAGCGTCACACCAGGGCCGATTCCTCGACCGGGAGACGATGTCTAGCCAAGTCGAATCGCCGCTTTATCCAGGCCCGTCGCTGCCATCTCTCCCACCAGGCAGCCACACCGGCGCGCGCAAACACCGCAGCGCTATGCGCCGCTCTCACGCTGGAAAACAGAGACGAGCCGCTTGAGCGCGCGCCAAGCGAAGCTTTGCCGCGCGCCGCCGATGGTCGCCGTGCCGACGATTTCGCGCGGCCATGCTTCGTTCGCCGGACAATCGCCGATCCGCACCCGGTAGAGTGCCGCGAGCGGCACGAGCTGGTGCGTGCCGGGCTGGTTCTGTACGGGCAGCGGGCCACCGTAGACGCTGGCGAGCGACGGCTCGTCGAGCGTGGCGACGTTGACGCGATCGACGGCGGTCACGCGGCACCGCACCGCGCCGAGCTCGGGCAGCGATGCGACGAAGCTCACGCGATCACCCGTCACCACGCGCGCCGCATCGTCTTCGCCGACGAACGCCTCACCCTTCACGCCCATCGGCCCGACGACGTCGAACACGCGCTCGCCGCGCGGCAGCCAAGTGCCGGGGGCCAACGCATCGTCCGTTTGCACGACGCCGTCGAACGGCGCGCGCAGCGTCAGTTGCGCGGCTTGCGCTCTCAGGCCGGCCACCGTTTCGCGCGCCGCGTCCCAGCGACGCCGCAGCGCCACGCCTTGTTCGAGCAGACGATCGTCGAACGACTGTTGCTGGACCTGCCAACGCAACAGCGCTTCGTCGGCCTGCGCCGCTCGCAGGCGATGCGTAAGATCGGGCGATGCCAACACGGCCAGCACATCGCCCGCATGCACGCGCTGGCCGTCGTGCGCAAGCGGCGCGTCGCCCGTCACGTAAGCGGCCTCGGGCGCATAGAGCCCCTGTGCGCGCAACGGCCCCAGTACGGCCGGCGCGCCGACGCCGCCGTGCCACGGCAGCAGGATGAGGGCCAGCAGTACCGCCGCGAAGATCGAACTGCGCCGCGTCTGCCGGCACCAACGCAGCGCCGCTCGACGACGCCAGCAAGCGCTGATTTCGCGCACGATCGGCCGCACGATGAACCATCCGAATTCGACGCAAAACAGCATCATCCCCAGCGCCTTGAAAAAGGCGTGGTAGACGATGAGCGCAATCGAAAAAAACACGACGAGCCGATAGAGCCATGTCGAGAACGAGAATGCGATCAGGAAGCGCCGGCGCCGCGGCGCGCACGGCTCGGGCTGTGGATCGTCGAACCCGAACAGGCGCTCGCGCATCCACCAGCGGCCGAACGCGAACGCGCGATCGTGCAGGTTCGGCATGTCGAGCCAATCGGACAGCAGGAAGTAGCCGTCGAAGCGCATGAACGGGCTCGCATTGATCGTCAACGTGCCGATCCATGTCGTCGTCGCGAGCAAAAAGGCCCCAGCGCGCACCGGGCCGTCGGGCAACACGCTCCAAGCCAACGTCGCGAACGCGGCGAGCGTGAGCTCGGTCAGCATGCCGGCCGCCCCGATGCGCAATCGCTCGGCGCGCCCCGGCACCTTCCACGCTTCCGTCGTATCGGTGTAAAGCACCGGCACCATCACGAGCAGCGCGATGCCCATCGTCGGCACGCGGCAGCCGTATCGATGCGCCGTGAACGCATGCCCGAACTCGTGCAGCACCTTCGCGCAGCCAAGGGCCACGCCGATCGCGATCAGCCCGCGCAAATCGGCATAGCCGTGGAACGTATGAATGAACTCGTCCCAGCGGCGCGAGACGAGCACGAGCCCCGTTAGGGCGACGAGCGCGACGCCAGCCCAAAACGGGGGACGGTAAGCGACTTCGGCATAGCGCGCGAAGCGCTTGAGAAACGGCATCGGCCGCCAGAGCGGCACCCGGATCATCAAATAGTGCTTGAGCAGCCACATGGCGTGCGAAAGATTGCCCGCCGCGGCGGCACTCGCAAGCCGCCCGGTGTCGGTGGCGCTCATCGCCACGAGCAAATGCTGCTGATGCAGCATCCGCACGAGCGATTCAAAGTCGTCCATCGTCAAATGCAGCGTCGTCTCTGCGTTCACCGATGCGACGATCGCCTCAGCATCGTCGAGCGGCCAGCGCGCGAGCATCTCGAAGGCGGGCCAGCCGATCTGGAAGAAACGGTTTCCCGCCGGATCGTGAAGCATCCAGGTAGGCGCGCCCTCCGGCGTCGCGGGGCCGGGTGTCAGCGTCAGTTCTTGGCGAAGGGGCGGCAGGCGAGACATCGACGCGCTACGTGAGATGAAGGCAGGAACCGTGCATGGCGCATGGCCTACCAGCCGAGCCACTGCCGCGCCGTGGCGAGCGGGCGGCGCAGCAAATAATAAGCGAGCGGCACCCAGTGTCCGTGAATGCGTGCGGTGCCCATCACGCCGAGCGACGGCTTGACGCTACCGACGAATGTCGCCTTTACCCGGTAGGCGACGACGCCATCGGGCGTCGGCTCCGCACGATAGGCCACGGTATCGATGCGCGCATCGTACGCGGCGAGCGGCGAACTCTTCGGATAGAGCGTCACGGTGGCGCCGGGCACGACGTCGACGTTGTCGGCGACGGGTACGTACGCCGTCAGCTCGACGTGGGCCGGATCGGCCAGCAGCATGACCTTCTCGCCGATGGAGACGGCCTTACCGTTCCAATCGTTCGGATCGGAGAACACGGCCACCCCCGCGCGCGGCGCGTTCACGCGCACACGTGCCAGCTCGCGCGCCGTGTAGTCGAGCTCGACCGCGCTTTGCTCGAGCTTGCCTTTGCGCAACGCCATGTCGAGCCGGTCCTTGTCGTCCGTGACGGCAAGCTGCGCGGTTTGGCGATATTCCTCCTGCGCCGTGGCGTAGTTCTTGTCGGCTAGCGCATAGCGCGAGGCAAGCGTCGTCGAATCGAGTGCGAAGAGCGGCGTGCCCGCTTCGACGCGCTGATTCGGCTGCGCGAAGAGACGATCGATGACCCCGTCGAGCGGCGCGCGCACGACGAACGGATCCTTCGGTGTGACTTCGGCCGGTGCGAGTACCGTCAACGGCACGGGCACGACGAGCGCCACCGCGATGGCGGCAATGACGCGGCGCCGATGCTTGCCCGCACGCAACGCGAGCTTGCCGCGCTCGATCCACGACGCCCGCGGCGAAAACGCCGCCAACGCATGCGACCAGACGCGCGCGAGCTCGCCGAGCAGCGCTTCTTCGACGTGCGTCCATTGCGCTTCGCGCGCAAAGATGACACCGCCCAGCGAGCGGCCGGTGCGGTCGGCGAGGGGCACCCACAAGGCATGCGTCGGCCACCAGGCGGCCCAATCGGCGGCAAGCGGTTCGGGCAGGCTGTCCGCTGTAAAGGCGTATGGTCTCGTGTGGGCGGCAGGATCGAGGGGTTCCGTCGGTACGGCTCTCGCCGCTGCCGTGTTCGCGGTCGTTGCGGTGCCCGCGATGTCGCCCCGCTGCGCTGGCGCCGACGACGTAGCGGCCCCGGCCTGCACGAAGCGCCCTTCGAGCACGCGGCATACTTCGCTGAGCCACTGCACGTATGGCGCCCCCGGATCACTCCGCGGCAGCCCGGAGACGGCCGCGACCGCGCCGGGCACGGGAGCCGGCGCGCGCCACCATGCCGCCTGACGGTACGGCACGAGCGAGAGCGTTTCGTTGACGATGACGAAGCCGAGCGTCTCCTCGCTCGAAGCTTCTCTCGCGCGCGCGGACAATTGCCATAGGAGCGCGAGGGCGCTCGCTTCGACGTGCAGCGGGGCGTTCATGATGCGCCTAGCGGCCGGCGTCGGCGAACTTCGCCCAGCCGCTCATGCCGGGCAAGAGCTCGGGCGTGCGGCCGGAGAGCGCCGCCGTCACGTCGACGGTCTGCGTCACCGGATCGACACGCGCGCCGATGCGCGCAACGGTGGCCGGATAGGCCCGGCCGACCTCGTCGATATTGACCGTCAGCGGATGGCCGGGCTTGAGCCACGAGAGCCACTTCGACGGCACGATCATCTTGAGTTCGAGGTGGCTCGTATCGACGATCGTCAACAGCGGCTTGCCGGGCTCGGCGAACTGCTGGGCCGATGCGCTGCGTTTGACGACGCGGCCGTCGAACGGCGCAGCGATACCGCACTTGCGCACCGTCGCCTGCATGTAGGCGACTTCCGCCGCACTGGCTTTCGCCTTGGCGTCCGCTTCGTCCACTTCAATCTGGCCGATCGAATGCAACTGGGCCAGACGATCGTTGACGCGCTTCAGTTGCACGGCGGCTTCGGCTTCGGCCTGCGCCTTGTGCAATTGCGCCGCGTAGAGCGAGCAATCGAGCGAAACGAGCATCTGCCCTGTATGGAATGCGTCGCCGTCGCGCAGCGGCATCGACGCGATCTTCGCGCTGATTTCGCTCGATAGGTCGACCTGGTCGCGCGCGACGAGTTGAATGCGGATGCGGCCGTCGTCGTCTGGCCGCCCTGCAGAAGAAACGGCCGCTAGCGCCGGTGCGCCCGACGATAGCGACGATACCGGCGCAGGGGGCATCGCACGCTGCGCCGTTGCCGTTGCGGTTGCGGCCGATTGGACTTGAGGCCCCGCGGCTTGCGCAGTCATGGCCGAACAGCAGAAGACCACGCCCATCAGGGCCGCACTGCGCTGCCCTGCCCTGCACCATCGATTCATTGCGTCTTTACTCCGTCCGAGCGGCCGAAGGCGGCCCACCGCGTTTGCTCCTTATCGATCGACTGCTCGATCGATTTCAAATCGCCCTTGCCTGCGTCGACCGACACCGGATCGAGCCCAAGGGTCGCCAGCATCTGGCCGTAGGCGCTTTCGAGTTCGCCATAGCTTTGATAGAGGCGAAGCGCCGAGATCATGGCGGAAGTGGCCGCCCGAATCTCTTCGAGCTTGCCTTGCGCGTTGGCCACCGTGGCGTTGTGCGTGTGCTCCAGGATCTGGCCGTCGACGTCGTTGATCTGCTTGCACAGATCGAACTGCCGCTGCTTCGCGCTGAGCTCGGTGCGCGCGACGTGAACTTGCGTCAGCACCGCCATCGATAGCGCGAGCTGCTGCGCATGCGAGACTTCCAGCTGAGCGCGGGCCATGCCGCGGATATTCTTGGCGTTGAGCACGTTCAGCAAATTCCAGCTTACGTTGATGCCGGCCGCACGCCACGCGTGATAGGCGAGAAAGCTGTTGCTGTCGTAGTGCGTACCCAACTGGAATTCGATGCCGGGCAACAGCTTGGCCATCGCCTTATGCGTCTCGTTGATGCTGATGCGCTCGTCGTAGCTCGCTTCGACGAGCTCGGGGCGACGCTCGAGCGCCGTCTCTTCCATACGCTCCATCGGCATATCGAAAGTCGGCACCGAGAAGCCCTCGGGCGGTGCGAGCGTGATGTCGGTGCCGGGCGCGACGTTCATCAGCGAGGCAAGCCGCGGTTTCGCTTCGTCGAGCTGATCGCGCACGGCCTCGAGCTGACGCATGATGTCGAGCAGGGCGTGCTGATAGCCGAGCGTATCGAGCGGCGAACGCAGCCCTTCGGATTGCGATCGACGCGATTCGTCGAGCGCTTGCTTGGCCTGCGCCAGCAGCGGGCCGATGCGCGTCTCGAGACGCTGTGCCCCTACCGCTTCCCAATATGCCTCGCGCACTTGCTGCATCATCAGCTGCACGACCTTGCGGCGGCGCTGCTCGACGACGAGCACGCGATCGGCCTGCTCTTTGGCCTCGTAGTAGCTAACGCCGAAGTCGAGCAAATTCCACGAGAAGGCAAGGTCAGCCGTGCGGTCGTTCTGATCGGTCGAGTACGACGGCTCCAACGACACTTGGTGCGTCCGCAGCGAGATGGATTCGGAAGCGAGCGGGTGATCGCGATACGTATAGCCGGCCGCGGCGGTCAAGCGCGGCAGCATGTCGAAGTTGGCCACATCCAGTTGCTTTTGCGCGAGCGCCTCTTCCATCATCTTCAGGCGATGATCGAGGTTGTAGCGGATCGCGCGTGCCATCGCCTCTTCGAGCGTGACAGGGCCGGCAATGGGCGGCTGGTCCGCGAACATCGCCGTGCGCGTCGTCTGTGCGCTTTGCGCACGCTCGGCATCGGTAAACGGCGTCGGCTTGATCGCGCACCCCGACAGCCACAGCAAGGCGACGGACGCGGCGATCAACGAGGGGCGCAAGGCTCGCTTTGAACGCGCCTCGCGCGCGTTGGGGGTAGCGGGTGCGGCGGGTGCGGTGGGTGCAGCGGATGCAAAGGCGGGCGAAGGCATCGCTTCGGCAACTGACGGTTGGAGTCTCATTGGTCTCAAGGGATGACGTTAACTCATACGCGACGCGCGGCCTCACTGGGACGCGACACGTGCAATGCCGCGCGCGCCTGCGCGAATTGTTGGTCGAGTGAAGGTTTGCCCATGGGGCGCGCCGCATTGGCGACAGTACGCGTCGTCTCGGTCAGCGCGGCGTGGCCGGGTGCCTTCGAATGGGATACATGGCGCTGGTGGTGGTGCGAACCGCCATGCTTGTCATGCGGCGCGAGCACGATTTCTCGGCGGGTTTCATGGCCCGACGCATCGCGCGTCTCGATCACAATGCGCACGTTTTCCACGCCCGGCGGCAGCTTGCCGCGTAATACCCCGTTCGCCGCGTCGAAATGGATCCATCCCGGCAGCGATCGACCGTCAGCGAGTTGGACAGTGATGTCGGAGCCGCCGCGCATCGCTTCCGACGGCGGCAGCAGCGTTGCGACGCTGATCGAGAACGGGTCGTTCGGCGCCATGTCGAACGAGACGCTGGGCAGCGGACTGGGGGGCGAACCGGCGGGCGCGACTGCGAGCGCGGCGTCGAAGCCGGCCATGTTGAAACGCGGCACCGTCGTGCCGGATAGCGAATATGTCCCGGCCGGCGCGTTCGGGTCGGCGAACGTCATCGTCCGCACGAGCGGCACGGCGCCGATCGGCAGCGGCCGATCGAACTCGTCGAGCACGGCCGGCGGCGACGTCGCATCCGAGCCGGCGAACGACGGCGTCGTTGTTGCCGGCGAGTCGATCTTGGTTGCGGGCGGCGGCAAGATCGGCGGGAACTGCAGCTGGTTGACGATCGTTACGTTACCGCCGACGGTCGAGCTTGGCGTTTGATGGGTGCTCGTCACCGTCACGTTGCGCGTTTGCGCGTCGCTGGCCGCCCCGTTGCCGTCCGTCACCGTGAAACTGACGACGCGAGTGGCGGTATTGGGCGTAACCGCCATGTCGGTGTAGGTAATCGACGCGAGCGCCGCTTGCCATTGCGCGAGCGTGGCCGTGCCGCCGGCCGACGTCAGCGTCATCACCCCCGTCGTCGCGTCGTAGCTAGCAGCGATGTTGCCCATCGTCGCGCCGTCGTTCTTGAATTCGAGCACGTCTTCGCCCGAATGGAAGCCGCCCGTGATCGAGACGGTGGCCGACCTCAGCGTCGCGCTGCTGGCATCGGAGAGCGTGAGATGAGGCGAGACGGCGATCGGCGTCGAGGTCGTGCCATCGGCTGCCACGAAGGAAGCCGAACCCGAATCCGTGACGACGTGCGGCTTGTCGAGCACGGCAACCGTGTCGATTGCCGCAGCGCTCGTCTTGGTGCCGTCGCTCGTCGCGAAAGAGATCGTGCGATTGCCGAAATGCGTGCCGCTGCTCGAGAGCGTAACGGCGCTAAGGGCGTTCGCCCACTGTGCATCGGTGGCCGTGCTGCCGGCCGAGGTCAGCGTGAGCACGCCCGTCGCCGCGTTGTACGAGCCGACGATGTTGCCGAACGTCGCGGCGTTGCCGTTCGTGAACGCCAACACATCTTCGCCGCGGTGGAAATTGCCCGTGATGGAGACGGTCGCCGACGCTTGCGTCCCGTTGTCTCGATCGCTGATCGCAATCCCGCTGTCGATCGTCACACCGGGCGCGCCGGCGACATAGTTCGTCGTTCCGCCCGTCGTCGTGACGATCGGCGTTTGATCGGTGTCGGTGACCGTCACCGTGCGCGTCGCACTGTTGCTCGTGACGGCAACGGCATCGGTCGCCGTGAAGCTCATCGTGCGCGTCGCACTGTTCGGCGTGACGGCCGTATCGGTATAGGTGACGGCGTCGAGCGCCGCCTGCCACTGCGCGAGCGTGGCCGACGCACCCGAAGAAGTCAGCGTCAGCACGCCCGTGGCCGCGTTGTACGACGCGGCGATGTTGCCGAATGTCGCCGCGCTCGTGTTCGTGAATCCCAGTATGTCTTCGCCGCTATGGAAGTTTTGCGTGATCGCCACGGTAGCCGAGGCGAATGTGGGCGCTTCGCCGTCCGTTACCGTCAATCCAGAATCGATCGTCACGGGCGTCGGTGCCACGTTGTCCCCGGCGACGAACGCCGCGGAGCCCGAGTCCGTCGTGATCGTCGGCGGCCCGAGTACGTCCACCGTGTCGGTCGCTGCCGCACTCGTCTTCGTGCCGTCGTTCGTCATGAACGAGATCGTGCGGTTGCCCGAGGTCGCACTCGAACCCGCCAAGAACGTCACCGCGCTCAACGCGTTGGACCACTGTCCGTCGCTGGCGGTCGCACCTGACGACGTCAGCGTCAGCACGCCTGTCCTCGAGTTATACGAGCCGACGATATTGCCGAACGTCGCCGAGCTCGTGTTGACGAACGTCAGTGTGTCGCCGCTGTGGAAGCCGGATGTGATCGACACCGTCCCCGACGATTGCGTGGTGTTGTCGAGATCGCTGACGGTGACGCCGCCGTCGATCGTCGCAGCCGACGTGCCGCCGACATAATTCGTCGTCCCGCCCGTAGTCGTGACGATCGGCGTTTGATCGGTGTCGGCGACCGTCACCGTGCGCGTCGCCGTATTGCTGATGACGGCACTGGTATCGACCGCGGCGAAGCTGATCGTGCGCGTCGCATTGTTCGGCGTGACGGCCGTATCGGTGTAGGTGACGGCATCGAGCGCCGCCTGCCACTGAGCAAGCGTCGCCGAGGCGCCCGATGAAGTCAGCGTCAGCACGCCCGTGGCCGCGTTGTACGACGCGGAGATGTTGCCGAACGTCGCCGCGCTCGTGTTCGTGAATCCCAGTATGTCTTCGCCGCTATGGAAGTTTTGCGTGATCGCGACGGTAGCCGAGGCCAAGGTGGGGGATTCGCCGTCCGTTATCGTCAATCCCGAATCGATCGTCACGGGCGTCGATGCCACGTTGTCCCCGGCGACGAACGCTGCAGAGCCCGAGTCGGTGGTAATCGTCGGCGGCCCGAGCACCGTCACCGTATCAGTCGCTGCCGCACTCGTCTCCGTGCCGTCGTTCGTCATGAACGAGATCGTGCGGTTGCCCGAGGGCGCACTCGAACCCGCCACGAACGTCACCGCGCTCAACGCGTTGGACCACTGCGCGTCGCTGGCGACCGCGCCCGATGACGTCAGCGTCAGCACGCCTGTCCTCGAGTTATACGAGCCGACGATATTGCCGAACGTCGCCGAGCTCGTGTTGACGAACGTCAGCGTGTCGCCGCTGTGGAAGCCCGACGTGATCGACACCGTCCCCGACGATTGCGTCGTGTTGTCGAGATCGCTGACGGTGACGCCGCCGTCAATCGTCGTGGCCGACGTGCCGCCGACATAGTTCGTCGTTCCCCCCGTCGTCCTCACGATCGGCGTCTGGTCGGTGTCCGTCACCGTGACGGTTCGCGTCGCCGTGGCGCTCGTGTTCCCTGCACTGTCCACCGCCGTGAAGCTGATCGTGCGTGTCACATTGTTCGGCGTGACGGCCGTATCGGTATACGCCACCGATTGCAGCGCGCTTTGCCACTGCGCCAGCGTGGCGCTTGCCGACGTCAGCGTCAATACCCCGGTTGCCGGGTTGTACGAACCCGTAATGTTGCTCTGGTTCGTGAACTCGAGCGCGTCTTCGCCGCCGGCAAAGCCGCTCGTGATCGCGACCGTCGCCGTCGATAGCGTACCCGTCGCCGTATCGCTCAGCGTAATGCCCGAATCGATTGCGACCGGCGTCGAGGCCGTATTGTCGCCGGCGACGAAAGCGGCCGAACCCGAATCGGTCGTCAGTTGCACCGGATCCACGAGCAACTCGCCGTATTGCTGCTCCGCCGCCTGCGAAAAAATCACCGGCGTA
This sequence comes from Trinickia symbiotica, assembly GCF_002934455.1. Classification (GTDB taxonomy): domain Bacteria; phylum Pseudomonadota; class Gammaproteobacteria; order Burkholderiales; family Burkholderiaceae; genus Trinickia; species Trinickia symbiotica. Next base: position 92,740 of record NZ_PTIR01000023.1, read on the forward strand.
CGGACGGTGCCGACATCGTATTCGAGCACCCAGTCCCCGCCGAGCGCCGCTGCACCGGTCGCATCGGTCGACGCCGCCACGTTCAATCCGGTGATTGAGGCGATCTGCTGCACCAGCGCCTTGCCGTCTGCGTTTTCGGCGACATCGCAGCTGTAGATCAAAAAGTCGCCGCCCGGCTTCATCGCCGCGCCGATCTGCGCAAGCTGCGCGGTATGCGCCGATAGATCCAGTTGGTTGAGCCACGTGCTACCGATCTGAACGTTGCCGTCGGCCCCGTGAGAGACGAGGTGAATCGCACCGACACCGGGATGCTGCTGCAAATATTGATCGATCTGCGTAAGCCCGTCCTTCGTCGAATCCAGTATGACCACCTGCGTGCCCTGGGGCAGGCCGGCGACGAGCGTTTGATAATCGGTGACGTTCGAATTGATGAAGACGACTTGGGCATCCGTCGCGCGCGCCGGCGTATCGGTGAAGCCTTGGACGGCTCGCATCGCGGGGGCGTCGCCCGTTCCGGCCGCCGTCTCGTTGGCCACCGCAGGCGTGTACCCATGCACGGCACGCGTCGGCGGCGGCGAATTGGACACGCTTGCGGTGTGGGTCGACGCCGCCGCCGAAATACCGAACGCCGCTCCCGCGTTCTGCCCCGGCTCGCGCGCGACGCTCGCTGCATGCGCTTGCGCGTCCGCATGGTGCGGTGCCGCGACGGCAGCCGCGCCGATGGAGGCAGCCGATGCGTCGTAGACGATGCGCGGCTCGAGCGCGACGATGAGCGGCGCCGGCAGCGCGGCGACTTCTCTTCGGGATGTCGTGCGGGACGCACGTAGCGCGGTGCGAATCTTCGAAAGGCGGGCGGCGAGTTTCATCGCTTCATGTCCTTAAAGGCGTACGGCTCGAGCGGCACGCATACGCTCTTAGCCGTGCGGTGGGAAGACGCCTTGCAGTGCGATGCTGAAGTTGATACTGACCTATGGATTACGGAGCGGGACGGGGGCAACTCGAAGGTAGCCGCATAGCAGACGAAGCTGTCATTCATGAGAATGACGGCCGGCGCCAGTGACAGCACCGCCTCGACGGTTTGCCCGTCGGCCCGGCCGAACGTGAAGCTTTGCCCGATCGCTTCGGTCAGTTCTTCATGGGTAGTGATGCACCGCAAGCTAGCCCCGCTCGTTATTCGTTATGTGGCGGCCGGCACCGCCGGCCTTGGTCTATTTGACGAGTGCTTTCGAAAGCGGTCTGTAAAGAAGCACGATCGTGTTCTTGAGCAGGCCGGAGCCGCAACAGGTCGTCGTTGCCGTTACCGCCAAGCTGCATCGAGTCGGAAGCAGCATCGACGCTATCGACCATCTGAGATCTCGTTTCGAGTCTGTTCCTTCGTGGCGGTCGAAAATCCCCCGGCCGACCGATTCTTACCGAAATTTGCAAACGCTAGCGGATATTAGTCTAGAGATTGTGACCTAGCAACCGCGCGACTTCGCGGGCCTCTACGTAAGTACCCCGATCTACGTTTTGGTCGACGGGCAGCCTGCATTGAAGATGGGCGACCGCTAAAGGTCGCCCAGGAAAATGCGTGACGCCACCCTTTGGGCTATATGAGCCGCCCGCTCAAAAAGCAATTGTCTGTGCGGCCCTACTGGTGCGCGGGACACTGCATTTCAAAGGTTCGCCGTTTCTGTGGCGGCGGCAATTATCACGGAGGCATGAGATCCAGAAAGAGCCATTCGCCTCCTGAACAACTTCGATCAGTAGGATACCGGCTCAACGAGACTCGGCTCCCCGAATTCGATCAGCGAAGCATTGGATTCCTGGAAATAGCCTTGCCAAAACGCCTTGAGATCCCGCAACGTCTTCGCATCCCTATAGCCGTTACGCTCCGCAAGCGTCCCGGTCTTAGCGGGCGGCATCATCGCGCCTCCCAACACATACACTTTTGCGCCGGCAAGATCCGCAATCATCTGGCTGGACCGCGCCTTACTGAGCTCGGTTGCCGGATTGATATCGCGCACGGTGTTATGCGAATAGAACGACGCGACACTCGAGTACTCCAGGCCGTCAGTCACAACAAACAGCACTTTGCTTCGCGCGGAATCAGCACGCATCGCCTGCCCGACGGTCTGGAGCGCCGCCATGATCTCCGAATGGTCGAACGATGACGTTGCGGTCCCCAGTACCTGTTTCGCCGTTGTCGCCGCCATTCGCCGGGCGTACGTCCGTTGCTGTTCGAAGCACGCCCGAATCTGCGGCGCCTTAGCGATAGGAATGTCGCTATAGGCGTTTTCGGGAAGTGGAGATTCGACGACGCCGGTATGAACAACCTGGAGATATCTCCCCTGCGAGAAGGCCGAAAACTCGGCAATGACGAACTTCGACCCTGGCTGTATCAGGCGGTCGATGTTGTCGATGACGGACTGCTGCAGGGTCGCGTCCAGCTCGACCGTTTGATCGATGAGAATATAGACGAGCCGATCCGGGGGCTGTGGAACGGCCGTGAGATGAAAAGCGCCATAGCAACTCGGCACGTCGTTGACGAGGCCTGCATGAGCGAGCGTGAGCGCTTGAATGGCGACGAGCGCAGCAGACGCCGCCATCCTTCTGATGAGTTTCATAGATTCGTATCGAATGTTTTCACCCTGCGCTATCATCGCCACGATGATAGGTGCGTCGCCGTGCGGAGGGCGACCGGATCAGTCTTCGAGCAGGTCACCATATTTTTCAGTGGCTTTTGCCAATTCTTTCTGCCGCTTAATCTCCTCCGCAAGCAGCTGGAAATTCGCCTCGCCGAGGGTTCCTTGCTGCTTGGCCAGGAATTCGGTCTTTGCCTGCTTGTCCGGCAACTGGAGGAAGTCTCTTGCGAGTTTGTCGATAGCAGGGGTATCTACAACCGGCGAGGATGCGTTGCCCGCAGCGACCGTGTGAGATGACGCACCAGCCACCGCCACAGGCGCCATAACAGATGCAGCGCCGACCGGATTCAAAGACGCATCATGCGTGCGTTCACGCAGTCGAATGCGATCTTTCTTTACGTGCGCCTCCTCGCATTTCTGGACGAGGATCGTCTGCTCCTCCGACGAGAAGTTGTAGTTCTTTAGCGCAAGCTCCCAATGCAACTCGCGATCGTCGTCAGTCTTACCCGTCGAGATCTCGGCCGCCGCTCGGGTAATGAGATTATCGCGAGCGCTCGCCTCGCGGGCTTCGCCGGACTTCAGGAAGTCCTCGAATCTACCAGTGCCAATGCGATGGCTTTTCTTCTTACGGGCGTCGCGCAGCTGCGTTAGGAAGCTCTCAGCCCGCGCGATCTTCGGCATCAAAAACTTGGCGCGGAATGTGTCGAACGAAGGTTGATTGCGGGTGAAGCTATACGCCGCTTCCCCTTGGCCGCTGAACGTGCTCTTGAACGCAACGATGAAGGCCGTGAATTGGGTGACAAGGTAGATCAGCGCCAACATGATCGACGCCGTCATTCCTTGCGTCTTGTAGTCACCACCGAGACTTTCCGCAACCGTCCTTCGCGTCTGCTGCTGAGCCGCGACAACGTCCGGCGGCAACGACGAGGAGCTGGCCGTGTCGAACGGGCTTGAACCACTGCCTGAGTCCGCGACGCCGTTTGCTTCCATCGACACAATCTGCTTTGTCGCTTCGCTTTCCACTCCAGCGACACGGTGCACAAAGATCACGACCATGATCGTTACGACAACGCCGGTCACGATCGCCAGTAAGACTGGCCCCCAAGCGCCCGGATCATCGACGCGGTTTGCGAACCGACGCGGTAAAGGATTTTGCTTTACCGTTCCCGTGTTCGGATCAATATAGAACGCGTCTTGATCTTGATCGTCGCCAAGGTCGATTGGCAACCCCAGCCCCTCGGAGCCCGCCCTCTTTCGATAGTGAAAGAATTTTGCAGCTTCCGCACCCGCGACGTGGGTCATGATGGCAAGAACGATCGCCACTGCCAGCGCGAGGACGGCTGCCGCCATATCTGCGCGGGCGGGCGTGATGTCGTTCGATAGCCAAGGTGCGAGCACATAACCCGTTCCGACAGACTCGGCCAAGATCAGGACGAACAGGCCCACGCGCGCAAGCATCGACGGGGGATGAACATCGTTTTGCTGAGTAATTTTTAGGTAGCTCTTGGCGCGATTGAATTGTTCGGCCGTTACCTCTGCATTGCTCGATCCCGCGATCACCGCCTTGAAGGTCTGACAGAGCGTACCTTCCGCGTGGACCAGTCCGTTCTCATCAACGACTGAGTCACCGCTCTCCTTCGAAAGGCGTTGAAATTCACCGCTGTGATCGTTACCGGGAACCCAAGGACGCTTATATGCGAAAGACGTGAAACGAAAATTGTCTGCCCGAAGCCAGAAATAGAAGCTTCCCAGCACGAGACTCGCCAGGACAGAGATGAGGACCGGCAGCGATGTGAGAATGGAAATGATGGAGTGCACGATGGCTTATCCCTTCGAAGTGAACGCGCCGGCGGCTTGATACTCCTTGCCGTCCGATGGATAGACGATGATGCCGTCCGCCTTGGCGGACTTAACGGGTACGCGGAGATCGATGCACTGCGCGCCCCCATGCAGGAAGACTCGATACAGCGTGGCGCTGCTGCCTCGATAAACGTTGACCGGCGCATCCGCAAAGCGAGCTATGGGCTCATGCGAATAGCCTTGATCATCACGGCGGAAGATTTCCGCAGTAACAGGGGGAATAGGTGCTGCGCCATCGCGCGGCACGTAGACGTGCATCAGCGCAATCCCCGCTGCGCCTTGATCACCGAACCACGGCTGACCATAGAGGCCCGGCAATGCGTCGTCAACTTTCAACGTTTGGTTCGTCGCCAAGTTCCGAATCGACGTACTGACATGCGGATGATCGAGCAGGCATGAGCCGATGGTGACCGGCGTATCTGCGTTGGCAGGGCGGATGAGGTTGAAGAACGACGAATTCTCGCGCGCGGCGCCCAAGTCCACGCGGTAACCCGCGTCATTCATTGGCTTTCCGTCGAAGCCGAACGTCGAAATTGCGGGAGCAGTTGAAGAGGCAGCGGCGACGGGCGCGCTGCTCGAACGCGCGTCGACCGTGCTTGGGGGCAGCTTCGATTTCGCCTTCTTGCGGGCCGGGTGCGTTGTTGTTGCCGCATGCGTCGAATCGAGCGCGGCTGCGGGCGCGGTGTGCGACGCCTCGCCGATCTGCTCGTCCAATGCTCCGCCTGAAACGTGCGGACGATCTGCGGCCTGCTGCGCCACCGAGAAATTCGCCGGGTTCGCTGCGCGATTGGCTGCATAACGTGCCAAGTAGTCGAGGTTCGGCATGTCGACGACCTCGACGCGATTATTGTCGCTGTGGCCGTTCTGGGTGCCATTGGGAACGATAGGCAATGCGTCGCCCGCCCCCTGGTATTCGATGTTCGCTGCCGGGACGCCGCGCGCCGCAAATACTTGGGCGACTGCTCGAGCACGAGCCTCGGATAGCGCTGCCAATTCGGCTCCGGACGCGTCGTCACGTTCGTCCGTGTGTCCAACGATCAGCAAGTGGCGTTGTGCGAACTGCGCCTTTTGCGCAGGCGTCGCTTGAGGGCCTAACGCCGCCGGGCTGTATTGGTCGGCGATGTGCGCCAAATACTCGCGCGAGCGAGGCGTCAAGGTTGCCGTGCCGGGAAGGAATTCGTCGTCCTGACTTCCCATTTGGACATCAAGGCCGACAGTATCGTTTGCGCTGCTGCCTGCTTGCGGGGAGATGCCGAGGCCGCTAGCCGTGACCGGCGCACTTGCCAGTTTCATGTGGTACTGCTGCGCAACTCGGTAGAGGTTGCATCTGCGCTGATCCATGGCATGGCCAATCAGACCGCCTACCAAAGCCCCAGCCGCCGCGCCGGCGAGCGTTTGACCCGTGTTCTTGCCGAGGTAATGGCCCGCGATTGCACCGATGCCGGCGCCGACCAGCACGCCGATATTGCGGTCATTGCTCGAGCAAGGATCCGGACTGTCAAAGATGCTTTGGAACGTGGTCTTCACCGACGGGGCGAATTCGGGTTGGCCGCTCTGTGGGTTAATTGCACAACCCGCCAGCATGGATGTCGAGACCCCGAGCGCAATCAGCTTCTTCCGCGGTGCATTGGCTGCTCTTCTTAGCTTCATTTGCTGTCCTGATGACACGTTATGTTTTTGTAAACGCCTTTAACTTGCCTTCCGGCTCGGAATGCGTTCGTGTCCGTCGCTAACCGATGCATTGGCCCATTGCATCAGTGTGGAAACGCTAATCGTTTAATATCGGCAGATCGCCTGAAAGCTTTAGTGGTACGGCTGTTGGCGTCGCCTCGGCTCCCCGGCCTCCATCATGGCGGACCCGCTCGTCCGATCCGAGTCCTTGCCATCAGTCGGGGCGAACGCAAGGTCGGATGGGCCGCACTGCACCAATTCAAATCCGGTTGGGCGGAGGAGGATCGAACTCCCGACCTTCGCATTGCGAATCAGAAGGCCGCGCCTCTAGAATTCGCGCACTGTGGCCACGTATTGCATTATTGGGACAATTTTGAGACACTGACCTCTCCAAAATGACTGCTGGCGGGCACCTAGCCTATGGCGACCTTTACCAAACGCGGCGACCTGCAGTGGCAAGCCAAAATTCGCAGAAAAGGTTACCCCCAACAATCGAAGACATTTGATACCAAGGCCGACGCTGAGAAGTGGGCTAGGTCCATCGAACGGGAGATGGACCGGGGGCGCTTCGTTAGCAGCGCGGAAGCTGAGAGCACAACCTTTACCGAAGCATTGGATCGCTACGAGCGGGAGATAGCGTCGAACAAACGAGGTGCGACGCAGGAGAAGTCGATTATTCGCCAGCTCCGCGACTCATGGCTCGCAAAGCGCCCACTCGCCGGGATTCGGAGGGCTGATATTGCGAAGCTGCGTGACGAATGGTGTGTCACGCATAGTCCGGCGACGGTCGTCCGCCGTCTAGCTGTGATCTCTCACCTCTTCACGATTGCCCGGAAGGAGTGGGGGCTGGAAAGCCTCTCCAATCCTGTCGAGTTAGTTCGAAAGCCTACGGTCAAGAACGAACGCACACGCCGCATTGCCAGCATCGAATCAGATGCCATCAGAGGCGCCTCGACCGATGAGCTCACGTACGTCAAGACAGCTTCCGAGTCCGCGTTCCTGCCAGCCCTCATTGACATAGCGGTCGAAACCGCGATGCGTAGAGGTGAGCTGGTCTCGCTCGGGCCGGCCCAGGTTGACCTTACAAAGCGCGTTGCGCGTCTTGCCCTCACGAAGAATGGAAGTTCACGTGACGTCCCCCTTTCGAGCAAAGCCGTTGCTGTGTTTGAAGAGCTCGTCAAAGACGGCCGCGAATTGTTTTTCCCACTGCGTCCCGATGCGGTAACTCGGGCGTTCGAGAGAGCGGTCGCTCGGGCCAGGAAAACCTATGAGGAGGACTGTGCGAACGAGGCCGTAACGGCGGACCCTACTTTTCTAGTCGACCTGTGCTTTCACGACTTGCGACACGAGGCAACCTCACGCCTTGCCGAAAAATTTCCGCTTCATGAGCTGGCGAAGATTACGGGCCATCGGGACACTAAAATGCTGATGCGCTACTACCACCCGCGGGCTGAGGACCTTGCGAAGAAGCTGGATTAGCATCATCGGTTAGGCCTTGACATCTCCGACGAGGTTTTCAGTCTGACCTCAAACTCTGTCTGGCCAGCCGTGAGACCACCGTAAGCGCTAAATCTGCCCCACATCGTTAGGTTTCGCGTTACCGGGTAACATCTTTCGAATCGATAGTTACCGGGTAACGAGGGAGATGGGAGATGACACAAACGACGGCACAACGGCAAGCGGCTTATCGAGCAAGGCGCGACACGGCAGGCAAGGATGGCAACGGTGATCGACGTCTGGATATGTGGGTGAGCACGGAGGCGTATCTTGCTCTGACGCGGTTAGC
>NZ_PTIR01000024.1 GCF_002934455.1 Trinickia symbiotica
GGCGCCTCCAGCGTTGTTCATGAACCGCCGTATGCGGAACCGCACGTACGGTGGTGTGAGAGGGCGACGGGGGCAACCCCGTCCCCTACTCGATGCTCAATAGCGGGACGGCGCAAAAACTTGCACGAAGGCTGTTGACTTCGTGTGCACTCGAAGCCTTAACGTTGGAGGTGTCATGTCGGAAGCACTCACGATCGGCCGTATGGCCGCCGCGCTCGGCGTGTCGACGCACACGCTGCGCTATTACGAGCAAGCCGGGCTGATGCAGCCGGTTTCGCGCACGAGCGCGGGCCACCGCCTCTACGCGCGCGACGACATCGAATGGCTACGGTTCGTCATGCGGCTCAAGGCAACCGGTATGCCGATCGCGGGTATGCAGGAGTTCGCCGCATTGCGTGCGCGCGGTGAGAAGACAGTCGGCAAACGGCTCGCGCTGCTGATTGAGCATCGCGCTGCGGTGCTCGGCGAGTTGCGGCAGTTGGAGGCCAATCTCGCTGTGATCGACGAGAAGATCGCTCATTACGAACGCCTTGCCCAGGACATGACGGACCGGCGACCCAAGCCTCAACCTCACGACAAGGAATTACGATGGCACAAGCAGACAATCGACCCCACGACGAACGCTACGCCCGAGGATGGGCCAAGCTGAAGGAAATCGACGGTCATGCGGGCGAGCGCGTCATCGAGGCGCTCGATCCAATTGCACCCGATTTCGCGCGACTCCTGATCGAATTCCCTTTCGGCGATATCTACAGTCGGCCGGCGCTCGACCTCAAATCGCGTGAAATCGCGACGATCGCGGCGCTCGCCGCGCTCGGCAACGCCGCGCCACAACTCAAAGTGCATATCGAAGGCGCGCTCAATGTCGGCTGCACGCGTGAGGAGATCGTGGAAGTCTTTATCCAGATGGCCGTATATGCCGGCTTTCCCGCGGCGCTCAACGCGCTTTTCGCGGCGCGCGAAGTCTTTGCCGCGCGCGACGCTCAGGAGTCCTGATCGACGGAGCTGAGGGGCGCACTCGACGTTCCCGTGCCGTCGGCCACCGCGGCTTCTTGCGCATAGCGCGTGCTGATCGAGCGCCAATGCAGAAAGAGGCCGCAGCCGGCGGCGGCGAGACTGGCGGCGCTCGCGGCCCAAAAGCCGCGCGCTCCATTGAGCCATGCGGGCACGTTGCCGAACACGTTGAACCCGATCAGATAGCCGCCGCCCAGGCCAACGCCCCATAGCGCGATCGCATAGATGATCGTCGGCACGACGGCGACGCGATAGGCGCGCAACACGAAGGCCGTCACCGTCTGGAACGTATCGAAGAGGTGATAGACGAGCATGATTGGAATGAGCGGCATCGCGGCGGCCAAGACCGCCGCATCCGGCGTATAGGCCGCGATGATCGAGGGCCGCAGCAAGAAGCTGATGGCCGCATAGCAGCAGCCGATCGTGCACGCCGTCGCAATGCCGCGACGGGCGAGTCTGCGCGCCTCATCGTGGTTGTGCGCCCCGATCGCATGGGCGACCAGCGTCGATGTCGCGACGCCGATCGACATCGGCGTCATATACAACACGGCGCCGAAATTGCCGGTGATTTGATGGCCCGCAAGCGTCGTCGTCCCGAAGCGGGCGATGAAAAGCGCCATGAACGCGTAGGACGAAACTTCGATGAGAAACGAGAGACCCATCGGCAGGCCGAGCTTGAGCAGCCCCGCTTGCCTGCGCCAACTGGGCCAACAAAATTGCTTGAAAATTCCGAACGGCGCAAACACCTCGAGCCGCACGAGCAGGACGAGCCCGATGACGGCGAGCGCGAAGTTGACAACGGTGCTTGCCAGCGCGCAGCCGGGGCCGCCGAGCGCCGGCACGCCGAGCCCGCCGAGCCCGCCGAAGATGAACCAGTAGTTGAGCGCGATCTTGGCGGCGAGACCCGCGACTTGCAGCATCATCACGAGCCGCGGCATGCCGATGCCGTTGGCGAGCCCCGAATAGACGCGGAATGCGAGCGCGGCGGGCAGCCCGATGGCGGTAATGCGCAGATAAAGGTCCGTGCGATCGTAGAGCGCGGGCGGCACGTGCGCGATGGCGAGCAGCGGCGCCGGGAAATACATGATCACGAAACCGACGATGGCTAGTGCGGCGGCGAGCCAGAGCGCCTGGCGCGCTTCCTCGCCGATCTCCGTGTAACGCCGCGCACCGAACAGCTGCCCTGCTATCGGCTGGAGCGCGAGCACGACCCCCGTCAAGCCCAGATAGACCGAGATGTATATCGAATTGCCGAGGCCGAGCGCGGCCAGATCGATGGCCGAGTAACGACCGACCATCGCCGTATCGATGACGCCGAACGCGATGATCGCGAGTTGCCCGATCAACACGGGCCAGGCGAGGGCGGCGATCTTGCGAATGTCTGCGAGCATTGAATTAGCCATTTGCGGGGCGCCCATGGATCAATGACCTTTCACCGATGCCTGACGAGGGGCTTCCGATGCGGCGGCGCCACTTTCGGACGATCGACGCGCACGTAGAGGCGGAAGCGCTCGTCGCGGTCGGCTGCGCGCCGGCCTTCCCAGACGAGCTGCCAAATGTAGCTCGGCATCGGGCTCGGCGCGCTGAAATCCTGCGTATCCTGGCGCAGGAGCACATCGCAATCGCCGCTGAAAGAGAACTGCATGTCCGCGAAGTAGGCAAACGAGGCGAGCTGCGCATCGCCGAGACGCACCGGCGAGATGCAGGTGTAATCATCGGGAAGATGCTGGGCGATCTGCAACGCGACGTCGCGGTAGGTCCGGCTGTAGTTGACGATCGGCAGCCACAGCGTCATCAGCAGAACCCACATTAGCGTCGTGCCCGCGCTCGAGAGCACGACGCTGCGCCAAAGCACGTTCGGATGCCGCGAAATGCGCCAGCGCACGAGCGCGAACCAGCAGACCGTCACCGCGATCGCGCAGACGAACGAAAGGGCGTCGAAATGCGGCGTGAAGCCGGGCACGAGGCGGCTCAAATTGCGCGCGAGCGGATGCGGGAAACCCGTTTGCGACGCGAGCCAGACTAGCCAGACGAACGTGCTCAGTATCGTGAAGCTGAGCACCGCGAACCAGTCGATCGCATTGATCGCGCTGCGTTTCATCGTCGGCAGCGCGAACGCGGCCAGCGTGGCGAGCGCCGGCAGCAGCAGAATGTAGAGCCGGTTTGTCTGATGGCTCTGCAAGACGGACAGGATGAGAACCGGCACGATCACCGCGAGCGGTACCGCGACATGGGGCTTGTTCCGTAAGCCGCCCCAGCTATACCACGCCCACGCGGCGAGCGGCCACGCGGGCCACGTGAAGAGCGGCAGGTTCTTGAGCGCGTAGATCACGACATGGCCGGGCGGCGGCGAGAATCGATTGATACTGCCGTTGAACCATTGCTCGACGAACCAGCGTGCGTCGCCATCGCGATAGAGCCCGAGAACGGCGGCGGGCCAGGCGGCCGCCAACACGAGCGCGAGCGGAACACCTACGGCGAAGAGCCACGGCGAACGAGCTTCGCGCACGAACGCGGTCATCACGAGCGTGCCGAGGAGCAAAGCGGCGACGAGCAGCGGATTGCCCGTGAACCCGACGAGGCCGAGCCCGACGCCCCAGCAGATGGCCCCTTGCAATGGCTTGTCGAGGCCGCGCACGAGTCCATAGACGACGAGCGCGATGCTCATGAACTGCGCGAGCTGCGGTGTCGTTTCGTGCCCGCGCTCGGCAAGTCCGAAAGAGGCGAGCAGGATCAGCAGTGCCCCGTCGGCGAGCGTGCGCCCGTAATCGCGCGGCTCCGGCTCGCCGCCGAATGCGTACTTGAAAGGTTGGACCTCGGGGCGTCGTCCGAGCAGATAGGCCGCGTGCCAGACGAGCGCGCAGGTCAAGCAAAAGAGGACGCCAGTCGAGACACGCGATGCGTCGGCGGCATCGACCCACGGGGCGAGCAGGCGAATCAACATCGCACCCAGCCAGTAGCCGCCGGGGCCGCTTTCCGTGATGAATTTGCCGACGAGGTTCGGCAACAGCCAGTCGTGTGCGTCGCCGTTCGCCATCGTCCACATCACGCCGAAACCGGCAGCGTCCTCGTTTTTCCACGGATCGCGGCCGAAGAGGCCAAAGGCGGCGTAGACGATCGAAATCGCGAGCAGGAGCCAACGCGGCAGGGCGCGAGTCGCGGAGGCGGTGAGGCGGACGACGGTTCTCATGCGGATGGGCGGCGATCGTTGTAGTTGTCCGCGTTTCGAGATGCGGCATGGTAGAGGGCGGCGATGCCCGGTGCCCGCGCGGCGGGATGGGCCGCTCGCAGGCGCCGGTCAATCGGTCGGCTCACCGGCTGAGCGGCGGCGCAAACGCCATTGCGGCATTGACGAGCTGCAATGAAAAAAGGCAGCCGAGGCTGCCTTTTTTCTCGCCCCACGGCCTTTTCGTTGCCGCTCGACGGATGGCGTGGCGTTACTTCGCTGCCTTCGCAGCGGCGCGCGCACCGAACTTCTTGTTGAACTTCTCGACACGGCCTGCCGTGTCCATGATCTTTTGCTGGCCCGTGTAGAACGGGTGCGATTCCGACGACACTTCGATCTTGGCGAGCGGATACGTCTTGCCCTGGTAGTCGACGGTTTCGCGAGTTTGGATAGTGGAGCGCGTCACGAACATGAAGCCGTTCGACATGTCCTGGAAAACGACTTCGCGGTAATTGGGGTGAATGCCTTCTTTCATGGTCTTTCCTTCAGTCTGGCGGTAGCCAGCCCACGCGTTCGGGGTTTCGCTACGCTCCTCGACGCATGATGCTGCGATGCGCGGGAACGGCAAACTTGGCGCGAGCCACTTGCCCAAGGTCGAAAAACGGTGATTGTGCCACAGAATCAGACGGTTGACGAATTATTTGGACTTTTCGCCGAGCCCGTGCCGATGAGACTGCCACCGAGCACGCCGGTGCGGGCCGGATCCTGCCGGTAATAGCGCGCGAGCAGCCTGTAGAGCTCCGGATACTCCGTCTCGAAGGCATGCGGCGTGACGAAGAGCGCTTCGCTGCATACCGCGAAGAACTCCGAAGGATGATCGGCGGCGTACGGGTCGATCAGCGATTCGCGCTCGAAACGTGCCCAACGGCGCTCGGGAACGGCGTCGACCTTCGCGCAGAATTGATCGTAAGCGTTGTCGAAGACGTCGGCCCACGCTTCAGAATCGAGCGGCGCGTGCCAGCGGCGGAAGAGCGGCGGATGGCCGTCCGCTTCTCCCGTGAGCATATCGATCTTGTGCGCGAATTCGTGAATGATGACGTTGTAGGCTTCCTTGCCGTCGGACATCTGCGCGTCTTCCCACGAGATCAGGACGGGGCCGCCTTCCCAGGCCTCGCCGCTGGCGTCGTGCTCGACCTCGTGCACGACGCCGGCTTCGTCCTCCACCGTCTTGCGGATCACGAACTCGCCGGGGTAGACGATGACGCCCACCCAGCCGCGATAAAGATCGAGGTCGAGGTTGAGCACCGGCAGCGATGCCTGCGCGGCGATCGCGACTGTCATCGCATCGGTGAGCTCGAGCTCATGCGCGGGGGAGAACTCCTTTCGCGCGATGAAAAGGCTCGTCAGCTCGCGCAGCCGCTCGAGATCGGCCGCGTCGAGATAGGAGAGAAACGGCAGGCGATCGACCGTTTCGCGCCACAACGAATCCGGTATCGCGTAATGGCGGAGCGCGCGTTCGCGCCGCCTGCTATCGAGCCAGTGTGTGAGCCTCGAGAACATTGGAGCCGCCGGCCGCGCGCAAGGGATTGCCGGGAGGCGTCAGCCGCCCCGGCGCATCAATTCGAAGAACTCGGAATTGCCCTTCGTCTGCCGGATCTTGTCGAGCAGGAATTCCATCGCTTCGACCTCATCCATGTCGTGGATGAATTTGCGCAGCACCCAGATCTTTTGCAGGATCTCAGGCTTGATCAGCAGTTCCTCGCGACGCGTGCCCGACTTGTTGAGGTTGATCGACGGATAGACGCGCTTTTCCGCAAGCCGGCGTTCCAAGTGCACTTCCATGTTGCCGGTGCCCTTGAACTCTTCGTAGATGACGTCGTCCATCCGGCTGCCCGTTTCGATCAGCGCCGTGCCGATAATCGTCAGCGAGCCGCCTTCCTCGATGTTGCGGGCCGCGCCGAAAAAGCGTTTCGGCCGCTGCAGCGCGTTGGCGTCGACACCGCCGGTCAGCACCTTGCCCGAAGCAGGAATCACGGTGTTGTACGCGCGCGCGAGACGCGTGATCGAATCGAGCAGGATCACGACGTCGTGCTTCATTTCGACGAGGCGTTTCGCCTTCTCGATCACCATCTCGGCGACCTGCACGTGACGCGTGGCTGGTTCATCGAATGTCGACGCGATCACTTCGCCCGCCACCGAGCGCTGCATTTCCGTCACTTCCTCGGGCCGCTCGTCGATGAGCAGCACGAACAGCACGACATCGGGATGGTTCTGCTTGATCGCATGCGCGATGTGCTGAAGCATGACCGTCTTGCCCGACTTCGGCGAGGCGACGAGAAGCCCGCGTTGTCCCTTGCCGATCGGCGCGATCATGTCGATGATGCGGCCGGTGACGTTTTCCTCGCCGCGCATCTCGCGCTCGAGCAGGAGCGGCTTGTTCGGGTGCAGCGGCGTGAGGTTTTCGAACATGATCTTATGTTTCGAAGCCTCGGGCGGCTGCCCGTTGACTTTGTCGACCTTCACGAGGGCGAAGTAGCGCTCGCCGTCTTTCGGCGTGCGTACTTCACCTTCGATCGTGTCGCCCGTGTGCAGATTGAAGCGCCGGATCTGCGAGGGGCTGATGTAAATGTCGTCCGTGCTCGCGAGGTACGACATTTCCGGCGAGCGCAGGAAGCCGAAGCCGTCCGGCAGAACTTCGAGCGTGCCATCGCCGAAAATGGTCTCGCCGGTTTTGGCGCGCTTTTTGAGAATGGCGAACATCAGTTCCTGCTTGCGCAGCCGGTTCGCGCTTTCGATCTCGAGGCCATTCGCCATCTCGATCAATTGAGACACGTGCAGAGACTTGAGCTCGGATAAATGCATACGGAAATCCCGCCGGGGAGAGAAGGTGCGACGAAAAGAAATTTGGAGGGGAATGAGCGGAACCGCTCAGGGGCTTGTACGTCTTTTTGACTCTTGTGATTCTAGCATAGCACACGCGGTGCCACGGTCGCGCGCGCCGAATAGGGAACGGCGCCGGGCTTGTTGCACGACGACAACAAGCCCGGATTTGAATCAGAGATGACTGTCGAGGAAAGCCGTCAATTGCGATTTCGACAGCGCGCCGACCTTTTGCGCGGCGACCGCGCCGTTCTTGAACAGAATCAGCGTGGGGATGCCGCGCACGCCGAACTTGGCCGGCGTGGCCTGGTGCTCGTCGACGTTGATCTTGGCGATTTGCAGGCGATCGGCGTAGTCCTTGGCGATTTCGTCGAGGATCGGGGCGATCATCTTGCAGGGGCCGCACCACTCGGCCCAAAAGTCGAGCAGTACAGGCTTGTCGGACTTCACGACATCCTGCTCGAACGATACGTCACTGATGTGCTTGATTTGTTCGCTCATGTAAATACCTCTGCGGGTTCCTGGCCCGAGACTGAATTGCCCGCCACGATACACCAAAACGACAAAAAACGTTCCGAGCGTGCTCGCCCGGTAGGACGGGCGTCCGAACGCGCGGGAGGCGGGGCATGCACGCAAGGGGCTTTCGAAAGCGGGGCGGGCCGTCGTTGCCGGGGCTCGCCGATTACGGGTCACTCGGGTGTCATATTAGCCCAAATTGCTATTTGCCGCGCGAAGCCGATAGCCGCGCCCACGCCCGGGCGCGGCGCACCGCCGGGGGGCTGAAAAAGCAGGAGTCGCGCGCCGCGCCCGTCGATGATAGAATGCGCAGTGACGGGCCTCCTCGCATGGAGGGACGGTCAACCTGGTCAGGTCGGGAACGAAGCAGCCACAGCCGTTTTCCGCCAGTGCCGAGGGTCGGGCTCGTCACCTTTCGCTTCAATCCCCTCTCCAGTTCCGTTGAGCGAGCGCTCCGGTGTCGCGCCTATATCGCTTGCCTCGCGCGTCGTTCGCCCGCGCGGAATTTCCCTCGCACATCGAGAGTGCCGCGACGCGCGTCGTTACTGCGTGCGCAGGCATGCACGGCAAGCCCCGCCACACTGCCTGAGCCATGCATCGTTGCTGATACAATTCCGCGATGACCTACCAAGTTCTCGCACGCAAATGGCGGCCGAAGGATTTCGCTTCGCTCGTCGGACAAGAACACGTCGTACGTGCGCTCACGCACGCGCTTGACGGCGCACGCCTGCACCATGCCTATCTCTTCACGGGCACGCGCGGCGTCGGCAAGACCACGCTCTCGCGGATTTTCGCGAAAGCGCTCAATTGCGAGACCGGCATCACGGCGACGCCCTGCGGCGTTTGCCGCGCGTGCCGCGAGATCGACGAGGGGCGCTTCGTCGATTATGTCGAAATGGACGCGGCCAGCAATCGCGGCGTCGATGAAATGGCCGCGCTGCTGGAGCGAGCCGTCTACGCGCCCGTCGATGCGCGCTTCAAGGTCTACATGATCGACGAAGTGCACATGCTGACGAATCACGCGTTCAACGCGATGTTGAAGACGCTCGAGGAGCCGCCGCCGCACATCAAGTTCATCCTCGCGACGACCGATCCGCAAAAGATTCCCGTCACGGTGCTCTCGCGCTGCCTGCAGTTCAATCTGAAGCAGATGCCGGCCGGCCACATCGTCGGTCATCTCGAGCGGATTCTCGCTGCCGAAGGGATCGCGTTCGAGCCGCAGGCGTTGCGGCTGCTCGCGCGCGCGGCCGACGGCAGCATGCGCGACGCGCTTTCGCTGACTGACCAGGCCATCGCCTACTCGGCCAATGAAGTGACCGAGGACGCCGTGCGCGGCATGCTCGGCGCGCTCGATCAAAGCTACCTGATTCGCCTCGTCGACGCGCTGGTCGAGGCCGACGGCGCGCTCGTGCTCGCCATCGCCGACGAAATGGCACTGCGCAGCCTATCGTTTTCCACGGCGCTGCAGGATCTCGCCAGCCTCTTTCACCGGATCGCGTGGGCGCAATTCGCGCCAGCGGCTGTCCTCGACGAATGGCCGGAGGCGAACGACGTGCGTCGCTTCGCGCAGGCGCTTTCGCCCGAGCAAGTGCAGCTCTTCTACCAGATCGCCGCGATCGGCCGAAGCGAGCTTGGGCTCGCGCCCGACGAATATGCGGGCTTTACGATGACTCTCCTGCGCATGCTCGCGTTCGAGCCGGCAAGGGAGGGTGGCGGGGCGGGCGGCCGTGCGCCGTCGACCACCGCGGCGCCCGTCGGTGCGCGTCGCGCGAAGGTGGAGGCGGGCAGCAGCGCCGGGCTTGCCGTTGGTGAAGCGCCGTCTGCGCCGGCTTTGCCGACGGGGCGGGCCGTTCCCGCGGACTCGCAAGTCGCCGCGCGCTCGGTCGCCGCGGACACCCACGTTGACGAGCCGGCCACGGATACAGCGGACAAAGTGAGCGAAACGCCGCGGCCTGCGCCGATTGTCGCTAACGATGCGCCGCCCCGACCGGCAGAGAAAGAGACACATGCCACATCGGATCCGGGTCGTGGCCTCGACGCGCCGCCGCGTACGAACGCCGCACCGGTCGATGCGGCGTCGCCCGCGCGAACGGGCGGCGCGAGCGCGGCGCTCGAGGTGTTGCGCAGCGCCGGACTGCGCGTGTCGACGGATCGCGGCCGCGCGAGGGGCGAAGCCGCGAAAGCGGCAGCGGCCCCCGCGCCGAAGCCCGCCGCGCCGCGAGTGCCGGTCGAGGTTTCCGTGCCGAGGGCACGACGTGACGACGGAGGACCGTCCGCGCCGGCTGCCGTATCGGCAGCGCGGGAGCGTCGAGAGCCTCCCGTGTCGCGGGACACTCCGCCGACGCCACCGTGGGACGACGCGCCCCCGCTCGATGCCGCGTTCGACGACTACGTCCCGTTGTCGGCGGAAGACACTTATTTCTCTGCGCCCGATGAGGGCTTTGCCCCGCCGGACGACCGAACGGGCGGCGATGCGCGCGGCACGCGCGAAAGCGAAACGGCGCCCGCCATCGATCTCACCAAGCTGCCCGCACCGGTGCTGCTCGATACGATCGGTTTCGCCGGCGACTGGCCGGCGCTCGCGGTCGATCTGGGGCTCACGGGCGTCGCGTATCAGCTTGCGTTCAACAGCGAGCTGACGGCGCTCGAGGGCGAAGTCCTGAAGCTCGCGGTGCCCGTGCCGCAATATGCCGAAGCGGCGCAAGTCGCGAAGCTGAAGGCAGCGCTCGCCCAACGGCTCGGCAGGCCGGTCGAGCTCCGCGTGGAAGTCGGGCCGGCGCGCCGGACGGCCGCGGTGCTCGAGGCTGCCGCGCGCGCCGAGCGCCAGCGCGAAGCTGAGCGCGAGATCGGGGCTGATCCGTTCGTGCAATCGCTCGTCCGCGAATTCGGCGCGACGATCGTCCCAGGCTCGATCAAGCCGCTATCGCCTGATACGGGGGCCAGCGCTCGCTGAAGACCCGTGCCCGCCCACCTGACATTCGGCGCCCGCCCGCTCGGGCGCCGCATTGAAATCCATACGATCAAAGGAGCACATCCATGATGAAAGGCCAACTCGCCGGGCTGATGAAGCAAGCCCAGCAGATGCAGGAAAACATGAAGAAGATGCAGGAGCAGCTTGCGCAGATCGAAGTCGAAGGGCAATCGGGCGCGGGCCTCGTCAAGGTGACGATGACCTGCAAGAACGATGTGCGCCGCGTATCGATCGACCCGAGCCTTCTCGCCGACGACAAAGACATGCTCGAGGATCTTGTCGCCGCCGCCTTCAACGATGCGGTACGCAAGGCCGAGGCGACGGTTCAGGAAAAGATGGGCGGCATGACGGCGGGGCTGCCGCTGCCGCCGGGATTCAAGCTGCCGTTCTGAGCGGCGTGTACGCCCAGGACGAACCGCCGTCATCGTCATGAAACAGCCTTCCGCTCTCGTTGCGCTCGTCGACGCGCTGCGCGCGCTTCCGGGTGTCGGGCCGAAGTCGGCTCAGCGAATGGCGTATCACCTCATGCAGCATGATCGCGAAGGCGCCGAGCGTCTCGGCCATGCGCTTCTCTTCGCGACAGAGCATCTACGGCACTGCGAGCGGTGCAATACGTTCACCGAGGCCCGGATTTGCGACGTCTGCAGCGACGAGTCGCGCGATCCGACGCTGCTCGCCGTCGTCGAAACACCGTCCGATCAGGTCATGCTCGAGCAAACCATGACCTATCGCGGGCTCTATTTCGTCCTGATGGGGCGCTTGAGCCCGCTCGACCGGATCGGCCCCAAGGAGATCCATTTCGAGCGGCTCGTCAAGCGGGCGACGGACGGCGTCGTCAAGGAAGTCGTGCTCGCGACGAACTTCACGAACGAGGGTGAGGCCACCGCGCACTACCTTGCGCAGGCGCTGAAGGCGCGCGGCCTCGCGGTGACGCGGCTTGCGCGGGGCGTGCCTGTCGGCGGCGAGCTCGAATACGTCGACGCGGGAACCATTGCGCGCGCGATGCTCGACAGGCGAGCGATCTGACCGTCGTTGTCGGAGGCAACGGAGAGGCGGCGCTACGACGGACGCTACCGTCGCCGCAATGACGAGCCATGAGAGGAAGACAATGAGCAGTACAGCAGCCGCAACAGCCGGCCCGCTCCAGGGTATCAAGGTCCTCGAGCTCGGCACGCTGATCGCGGGGCCCTTCGCCGCGCGCTTTCTCGGCGAATTCGGCGCCGACGTCGTCAAAGTGGAAGATCCGAAGGGCGGCGATCCGCTGCGCAAGTGGCGGATGCTTTACCCGGAGGCCGGCGGCACGTCGCTCTGGTGGGCCGTGCAGGCGCGCAACAAGAAGTCGGTGACGATCAACCTGAAGGACGAAGAGGGTAAGGAGATCGTCCGGCGGCTCGCGAGCGTCGCGGATATCGTCGTCGAAAATTTCCGTCCCGGGATGCTGGAGAAGCTGGGCCTCGGCTATGACGTGCTCGCCGCGCAGAATCCGGGGCTCGTCATGGTCCGTTTGTCGGGGTACGGGCAGACGGGGCCCTACCGTGACCGGCCGGGCTTCGGCTCGATCGCCGAAGCGATGGGCGGATTGCGGCACATCACCGGCTATCCGGATCTGCCGCCTCCTCGCATCGGGATCTCCATCGGCGATTCGATCGCGGCGCTACACGGCGTGATCGGCGCGCTGATGGCGCTGCACCACAGGCAGGCGACGGGCGGCAAAGGCCAGGTGGTCGACGTAGCGCTTTATGAAGCCGTCTTCAACATGATGGAAAGCATCGTTCCGGAGTACGGCGTTTATGGCGCCGTGCGCGAGCGCACGGGGGCTTCGTTGCCCGGCATCGTGCCGTCGAACACTTATCCGTGCAGGGACGGCAGCATCGTGATCGGCGGCAACAGCGACCCGATCTTCAAACGGCTGATGACGGCCATCGGCCGCGCCGATCTCGCCGACGATCCCGCGCTCGCGCACAACGACGGCCGCGTGCCGCGCACGCAGGAGATCGACGACGCGATCGCCGCCTGGCTTGCCGACAGGACGATCGACGAAGCGCTCGAGGTGCTCAACGCGGCGGACGTGCCGGTCGGGCGGATTTACAGCGTCGCGGACATGTTCCACGATCCCCAGTACGCGGCTCGCGAGATGATCCGGCGTTTTAAATGGCAGGACGGTCTCGACGTCTCGCTGCCGAACGTGACGCCGAAGCTCTCCGAGACCCCTGGCGGCACGCGCTGGCTCGGCCCGGCTCTCGGGGAGCATACCGACGAAGTGCTGCGCGAACTGGGTTATGACGGCGATGCCATCGCCGGGTTGCGCGAGCGCAACGTGATTTGATCGACACGTCACCGGGGACGACGGCCGTCTCAGCTCGCGCCGCCGCGCCGTGTCGTACGAGGCGGATCACTAACGCCCGTGCCTTTTCGGTCGCGTGCCCGAGTGCGGGTTAAGGGGGACATCGGCGGGAGTGCTCGGTCATGACACCCGATCAGAGCCGCAATGTCCTCGGTTACAATCGTCGCATGCGAATCTTACTCAGCAACGACGACGGCTATCTGGCACCGGGTCTCGCGGCGCTTTATGAGGCGCTCAAGCGCTTCGGCGACGTGACCGTGATGGCGCCCGAGCAGAACTGCAGCGGCGCCTCCAACTCGCTCACGCTTTCGCGGCCGCTCTCGGTGCTGCGCTCGGCAAACGGCTTTTACTACGTGAACGGCACGCCGACCGATTCGGTGCACATCGCGCTCACCGGCATGCTCGACGACAAGCCCGACATCGTCGTCTCCGGCATCAACAACGGCCAGAACGTCGGCGAGGACACGTTGTACTCGGGGACCGTCGCGGCGGCGACGGAAGGCGTGATGTTCGGGGTGCCGGCCATCGCTTTTTCGCTCGTCGAAAAAGATTGGGCGCACCTCGAGGACGCGGCGCGCGTGGCGGCCGATATCGTCGAGCACTTCCTCGCGCACCCGCTGCCGGGCCACCCGCTTCTGAACGTCAACATTCCGAACCTCGCCTACGACGAGATGGGCGACTGGGAGGTCACGCGTCTCGGGAAGCGCCACCCGTCGCAACCGGTGATCCGCCAAACGAATCCGCGCGGTGAACCGATTTACTGGATCGGTCCATCGGGCGCCGCCCTCGATGCAAGCGAGGGTACGGATTTCCATGCGCTGGCGAACGGCCGTGTGTCGATCACGCCACTCCAGCTCGATCTCACGCATACGCAAATGCTCGCAGCAACGCGCGAATGGTCGCGCGCGGGACGTCGCGTTTCATGACGAGCGAGCGCGCCAAGCGTTTTCCCTTAGGGCTTGCCGACCTCGAACGCAAGCCGCGCGGACGCACCGGTGCGGCCGCGGGCACCCCCGTCGGCGGCGACGAGCGAGGGCGCGCGCGCGAGTCCGCCTCGCGGCGAGCTGACACGCTGGCGTCGCAAGCGGCGGACAAAATGGCGGCGCCGAACGTTGCGCTCGCAAGCACGCTTGCGCTCACGTCGGAACGCGTGCGCGAGCGCATGGTCGAACGCCTCCGAGCAAACGGCATTCGCGACGCGCGCGTGTTGGGCGCGATGTCGGCGGTGCCTCGCCATATGTTCGTCGATCCCGGTCTCGCGGCTCAGGCTTACGAGGACGCCGCATTGCCGATCGGCCACCAGCAGACGATCTCGAAACCCTCGGTCGTGGCGCGCATGCTCGAGCTCGCGTCGAGCGGACGTGCGCTCGATCGCGTGCTCGAGATCGGCACCGGCTGCGGCTATCAGGCGGCCGTGCTGAGCCGGCTCGCGCGCGACGTCTATTCGATCGAGCGGATCAGGCCACTTTACGAGCGAGCCAAGCTCAACTTGAGGCCGCTGCGCGTGCCGAACATCCGTCTGCATTACGGCGACGGACGAATCGGCCTGCCGGCGGCGGCGCCGTTCGACGCGATCGTGATTGCAGCGGCAGGCTTCGACGTTCCGCAGGCGCTCGTCGAGCAGCTTGCGGTGGGCGGTCGGCTCGTTGCGCCCGTCGCGGCTCCGAACAGCGATAAGCAGATGCTGACGCTCGTCGAACGCGTCGCGCCGACCCAATGGCGCGAGTCGCAGCTCGATCGCGTTTTCTTTGTTCCTTTGAAATCCGGAGTGATTTGACACCGATGTTTACGTTGCGCGCGATACCAACGAAGAAGATGGACGCTCGTCTGGGCGCCGTTGAACGCGTCATTTGCGCGGTGGCCTTGTCGACGCTCGCCGCATGCGCGACGCGACTCGATCAAGCACCTGTCGTGGACCGCTCCGGCGCGGCGAGCGCGCAGACGTCGCCGGCCTCGACGCTGAGCGGGCCGGCCGGACAGGCGGCCGCCGCGCCGCTCGGCCCGCCGCCTCCGGGCTACTACCGCGTGAAACCGGGCGACACGCTTTATCGCGTGGCGTTGGACAACGGACAGAACTATCGCGACATCGCGGCCTGGAACAACCTCGCAAATCCGAATCAGATCGAGGTCGGCCAACTGCTCCGCGTCGCGCCGCCTGGAACGAACGCAGCGGCGGTCACGCCAGGCGTCGCGGCGGCGCCCGTGGTGGGCGGACCGGTGCAAAGCGCGCCGCTGTCGAGCGGCCCCGCGACGGCGCCGAGCGCGGGCTCGAGCTCCGCCAAAGCCGCGCCGCCGATCTACGGCAGCAGCCCGTCCACGGCAACGACGATTCCGCCGCAGCCGCCCGCGACGACCGCAACCGGCCCCGGTCCTGTCACGAACGCAGGAAACCTCGCATTGACATGGCCCGTGCACGGGCCGATCCTCGATCGCTTCGACGATGCGAGCAACAAGGGCATCAATATCGGCGGCACGCCGGGTGAGCCAGTCAAGGCCGCCGCCGATGGCCGCGTCGTCTATGCAGGAAATGGGCTGCGCGGATACGGCAATCTCATTATCATCAAGCACAACGCAAACTTTCTGACAGCGTATGCACACAACCGCAGTTTGATGGTAAAAGAGGGGGACTCGGTGACCAAAGGCGAGAAGATCGCCGAGATGGGCAACAGCGACGCCGATCGGGTGATGTTGCACTTCGAGGTACGCCAGCAAGGCAAACCCGTGGATCCGATGAAATACTTGCCGCCGCAATAAGCGAAGCGATACGACTATGCCGAAATCGAAGCGCCGCAAGCAGCAAGCCGAGACGGAAACGCTCACCAGCGCCGGGCAGGATCTTGAGCAGGACTTGGGCGCTGCGATGAACGAGGCCGACGACGAAGCCGCCGATGCCGAAACCGATTTCGGCGCCGAGAGTCCAGCGGGGGAAGGCGAAGAGGGCGAGGAGCGCGAGCGCGTCGGTGACGCGGCGAGCCCCGATCCCGATGATTTCCGGGCGCTTCTGCAGGCGGAGCTCACTGCTGACACGATTCAGCACTACCTGAACCGAATCAGCGTAAAGCCGCTGCTGACGGTCGAAGAGGAGCAGCGCTATTCGCGCCTCGCCAAGGCGGGCGAATTCGAGGCGCGGCAAGTCATGATCGAGCGCAACCTGCGGCTCGTCGTCAGTATCGCGAAGGGCTATTTGAATCGCGGCGTGCCGCTGCTCGACCTGATCGAGGAGGGCAACCTCGGCCTGATGCACGCGATCGAGAAATTCGACCCGACGCGCGGCTTCCGCTTCTCGACTTACGCGACCTGGTGGATTCGGCAGAGCATCGAGCGCGCGATCATGAATCAGGCGCGCACGGTGCGCCTTCCCGTGCACGTCATTCGCGAGTTGAACCAGGTGCTGCGCGCAAAGCGCCACCTCGAAAAGAATTCGATGAACTCTGGCGAGCCCAATGAGCGGCGCGATGCCAGCATCGACGATATCGCTTACCTCACCGGTAAAACGACGGACGAAGTCACCGATATCCTTGCGCTCAACGAGCATACGGCCTCGCTCGATGCGCCGCTCGATCTCGATCCGGCAAGCAGCCTGCTCGATCTGCTCTCGGACGACCAGAGCCAATCGCCCGACGCCGAGGTACAGCACCGCGAGCTCGAAACGCTGACGCGCGCCTGGCTGTCGCGGCTCTCGGACAAGCACCGGCACGTGATCGAGCGCCGCTTCGGGCTCAATCACATCGAGCCCGCGACGCTCGAAGAGCTGGCCGATGAAATGGGCCTCACACGCGAGCGCGTGCGGCAGATTCAGCAGGAGGCGCTCGTGCGGCTCAAGCGGTTTTTCGCCTCGAACGGCGTGCGCAAGGACGCCGTGCTTTGAGCCGCTGCGCCGAGGCCGGCGTGTGAGGACCGGGCTTCGCGTAGGCCGCTCAGGGCTCGACCTTATCGACGTGGTTTAGACAAATTTCCTGAATGACGCCTATTCTCGTTTTCGACATCGAGACGGTTCCCGATGTCGCCGGCATTCGCCGGCTCGAAGATTTGCCGGACTCGATGAGCGATGCGCAAGTGGCCGAGCACGCGTTCGCGGCGCGCCGCGAAAAAACGGGCGCCGATTTCCTGCCGCACTATCTGCAACGCGTGGTGGCGATTTCATGCGTATTCCGCGACCGCGCGGGTTTGCGCGTGCGCTCGCTCGGCACCGCGGAGGACGGCGAGGCTGCGCTGATTCAGTCGTTCTATCGCGTGATCGAAAAGTACACGCCTCAACTCGTATCGTGGAATGGCGGCGGCTTCGACTTGCCGGTCCTCCACTATCGCGCGCTCGTGCACGGCATCGGTGCGCCGCGCTACTGGGATCTCGGTGAGGACGACCGCGATTTCAAGTGGAACAACTACATCAGCCGCTACCACTCACGCCATACGGACTTGATGGACGTGCTCGCCATGTACCAGGCGCGTGCCAACGCACCGCTCGACGCGCTCGCAAAACTTTGTGGCTTTCCGGGCAAGCTCGGCATGGATGGCGGACAGGTCTGGACGGCATTTCGTGACGGGCGCATCGATGAAATCCGGAGCTATTGCGAGACTGACGTCGTCAATACGTACTTGCTCTATTGTCGCTTCCAGCTCATGCGAGGCGCGTTCACGGCGAACGAGTATGCCGACGAGATCGTATTCGTCAGACAGTCGCTGGCGCAGGAGCCGGGTCCGCATTGGGTCGAATATCTGGCGGCGTTCGGCTGCTGACGAGCGGCGGAAGTCTTGCCGCGTGCATGTCGCTGCCCGCCTTGTCCGTCAACGTAGCCGACGCTCGTCAACGCAGCTCGAGAACGATCGGCTGGTGATCCGACGCGCGCGTCGCGCCATCGATCTCGCAGCGTTGAAGCCGGCTCGTCAGGTCTTCGGTGATGAAGACGAAATCGCAAGCGATCGGCCCAGACGACCATTGCTCCACGTCATAGACGCCTGCTGTTGGCGGTGGCGTATGTCCCGGGTGAAGCGTTGTCCACGCGTCGACGAAGCCGGGTGCGCCCGCCAGCGGCGCAACGAACCGCTGATAAGCTTCCGAGCCGAACTCGCTGTTGAAGTCGCCGCAGACGATTGCGCTCACGGGTCGCGCGGTCCCGGCGAACGGACCGGTCGCATTTTCAGCCGGCGCGGGATGTGCGGCATGCCCGGCCGCTTCGAGCTGCAATCGCCTCAAGTCGTCCACTTGCGCGACGCGCTGCTTGAGCGAATAGTATTCGAGGTGGGTGACGATGATGCGCAACGGCTCGATGGGCGTGCGCACCACGGCCTCGAGCGCAACGCGTTGCATCGACGGAGTGTTCTCGTCGGCTGGCCACGGCAATGTATGACGAATGACTTGCTCGACGGGCAAGCGCGTGGCGAGCGCGTTGCCGAATTGCCGACGCGCGCCGCCCGGCACGAGCGGCGGCAGGTCGGCGCCGATCGCTTCGAGCACTGTGAAGCCGGGCAAAGCGGCGGCGAGCTCGGCGAACTGATCGTCGGAGGGGCCGCCCGGAAGCGAACGGAAGCCGCGCGTGACTTCTTGCAGCGCCAGCACGTCGAAATCGACGATCCGGCGCGCCTCGTCGAGCGTTCGGCCCAGATCGACCACGCCGCTTGCATCGCGTCCCCATTGGATATTCCAGCTTAGCAATCGCATCTCGTTCCTCCGCGCGCCGTCGCGAGGCGCCGTTCGTCTACAATCTCGCCTTTCGTTCCACGTCCGTCAGGAAAAAAGCAGGTGTCCGACTCTCCCCGCCATCCCGTTCAGTCGCTCAAAAACGCTGTATCGGCTCAAGCCGCTCCGGCCGAGTCCGTCCGCGCCCCAATTATCGAGGTGGACTCCCTCGACATGGAGGCGCGCGGCGTGGGACGTCTGAAGACGGAGACGGGCGAGCCCGGCAAGGTCATTTTCGTCGAAGGCGCCTTGCCTGGCGAGCGCGTGACTTATTCGAGCTATCGCAAGAAGCCGAGCTTCGAGCAGGCCCAGGTCGTCGATGTGCTGCGCGAGAGCGTAATGCGAACGACGCCGCGCTGTCGCTTTTTCGGCACCTGCGGCGGATGTTCGATGCAGCACCTCGATGCGCGCGCGCAAATCGCGGTCAAGCAGCGCGTGCTCGAAGACGATCTCTGGCATCTCGCCAAAGTGCGGGCCGAGACCGTGTTCCGCCCGATTCAAGGTCCTTCGTGGGGATACCGTTATCGGGCACGCCTGACCGTCCGCCACGTGGCGAAGAAGGGCGGCGTGCTCGTCGGGTTCCACGAGAAAAGAAGCAGCTATGTGGCCGATATGACGAGCTGTGAAGTCCTGCCGCCGCATGTTTCCGATTTACTGGTGCCGCTGCGACGGCTCGTCGAGAGCCTGACCATTCGTGACCGGCTGCCGCAGATTGAAGTCGCCGTCGGCTCGAGCGTGACAGCGCTCGTGCTACGCGTACTGGAGCCGCTCACCGCGGACGACGAGGAGCGGGTGCGCGCGTTCGCCGACGAGCACGGCGTGCAGTTCTGGCTTCAACCGAAGGGGCCGGACACGGCGGTGCCATTTCATCCGCTCGACGTCGAGCTGGACTATACATTGCCCGAGTTCGGGATCCGGATGCCGTTCAAGCCGACGGATTTCACGCAGGTGAATCATGCGATCAACCGCGTGCTCGTCGGCCGCGCCCTGCGGCTGCTGGCGCCGGCGCGCGGCGACCGCGTGCTCGATCTTTTTTGCGGGCTCGGCAACTTCACGCTGCCGCTTGCGCGTCTCGCGCGTGAGGTCGTGGGCATCGAAGGCAGCGAGACCCTGACGGCGCGCGCGCTCGCGAACGCCAAGCAAAACGGCGTCGACGGACATACGACGTTCGCGTGCCGAAACCTGTTCGAGATCACCGCCGACGACCTGCGCGCGTTGGGCGCATTCGAGAAGTTCCTCATCGATCCACCGCGCGAGGGGGCGCTTGCCGTATCGAAGGCGCTGGCGGAGATTGCGCAAAGCGGAGGTGGGCCGATGCCGGCGCGTATCGTCTACGTTTCGTGCAATCCGGCGACGCTCGCGCGCGACGCAGGCCTGCTCGTGCACGAAGCCGGCTATCGCTTGAAGGGCGCAGGGGTCGTCAACATGTTTCCACACACGTCTCACGTCGAATCGATCGCTCTCTTCGAACGCGGTTGACGGCGAGCAGCGCGGCGAACGCATAAAAAAACCGGCCCGAAGGCCGGTTTTTTTTACCGCGGTCGCGGTCAGTTGCGGTTGCCGCCGAAGATGCCGAGCAGCGACAAGAGGTTCACGAACACGTTGTAGAGATCGAGGTAGATCGCAAGCGTGGCCGTGATGTAGTTCGTCTCGCCGCCGTTCACGACGCGCTGGACATCGAACAGCATGTAGGCCGAGAAAATGGCGATCGCGAGGACCGACACCGTCAGCATCAGCGCCGGCAGGTGCAGGAACATGTTCGCCACCATGGCGAGCAGCAGCACGATCACGCCGACGAAGAGCCACTTGCCGAGACCGGAGAAGTCGCGCTTGCTGACCGTGGCGATCGTCGCCATCGCAGTGAAGATCACGCCCGTGCCGCCGAATGCGAGCATGATGAGCGACGGCCCGTTCGAGAAACCGAGGATGAAGGCCAGGAGGCGCGACAGCATCAGCCCCATGAAGAACGTGAAGCCGAGCAGCACGACGACGCCGACGCTGCTGTTTTTCGTCCGCTCGATCGCGAACATGAAGCCGAACGCGATCGCGAAGAACGCCAGCAGGCTCATGGCCGGACTCGTCGCCGCAAAGAGCGAGAAGCCCGTCACGACACCGACCCACGCTCCGAGTACCGTCGGCACCATCGACAGCGCGAGCAGCCAATAAGTGTTCCGTAGCACGCGATTGCGCGTTTCCGCCGTGGCGATGGCGCCGCCGCGGCCGAAGTTGTACGGATAGTCGTTCATGCTTTCTCCTTGCGTAAGACGCAGTAACGTTCGACGATGCCCGGGCGCCCAACGCGGCCCATTTCTTCGGCATCCCGACACTAAGATAAGTACCGGCCGCCGGAGTTTCAACGTCTCGTGGTCTCTTTCGAGCAAATTTCGAGCGTTTTCAGACGCGCTGACCTCTCCCGCGGCTCGTCACTGCTTCAGACCTTTCACGGGAGAAAGGGTTCGATCGCAATCATACACCGGAACATGCTACAATTGCAGATTCGTTAAGATTCGTAACCCCTTAATTTTTTGGAGTTTTTATGGCGATCGAGCGTACCCTGTCGATTATCAAGCCCGATGCGGTGGCAAAGAACGTGATTGGTCAGATCTACAGCCGCTTCGAGAACGCGGGCTTGAAGGTCATCGCCGCTCGCATGGTGCATCTTTCGCGCGCCGACGCGGAAAAATTCTACGCCGTTCACGCGGCGCGGCCGTTCTTCAAGGATCTCGTCGAATTCATGATCTCGGGCCCGGTCATGGTCCAGGTTCTCGAGGGTGAGGACGCGATCACGAAGAACCGCGACCTCATGGGCGCGACCGATCCGAAGAAGGCGGAAAAGGGCACCATCCGCGCGGACTTTGCCGACAGCATCGATGCCAATGCGGTGCACGGCTCCGATGCGCCCGAAACGGCACGCGTCGAAATCGCCTTCTTCTTCCCCGAGGCCAACGTCTACTCGCGCTGATTCGCGCGGGTCGCGCGCCGAAACGGCACCGGGCCGCATCGGCGCGAACACGGACATGGGCGCGCTTTCGCGCCCACCGCGCACCGGAATCATCACCGCGGGTGCGACGGCATGCGCAATGCGGCACCGGGGTACTGAAACAGCAGGATCCGACATGACGAGCAGTTCCACCGTCAACCTTCTCGACCTCGACGCTCCGGGGCTCGTCGCTTATTGCGAGAGCCTCGGCGAGAAGTCGTTTCGCGCGAAGCAGCTGCAGCGCTGGATCCACCAGTACAACGCGGCCGATTTCGACGGCATGACCGACCTCGCGAAGTCGCTGCGCGAGAAGCTGAAAGGGCGCGCGACAATCACGATGCCGCCCGTCGTAAGCGATCATCTCTCGGCCGACGGCACGCGCAAATGGCTCGTCGACGTCGGCAACGGGAACGCGGTGGAAACCGTGTTCATCCCGGAGGAAACGCGCGGCACGCTTTGTGTGTCATCGCAGGCCGGGTGTGCCGTCAACTGCCGGTTCTGCTCGACGGGCAAGCAGGGCTTTTCCCGCAATCTCACCACGGCGGAAATCATCGGTCAGCTGCGCATGGCGGAATTCGCGCTGCGGGCGTCGCGGGGCGGGCAGCCAACCGAGGGCAAGGGCGAGCGCGTGATCACGAACGTCGTGATGATGGGCATGGGAGAGCCGCTGCTCAACTACGATGCGCTCGTTCCGGCGCTATCGCTCATGCTCGATGACAATGCGTACGGACTGTCGCGCCGCCGCGTGACGGTGTCGACTTCGGGGGTGGTGCCGATGATGGACCGACTCGGCGCCGACTTGCCGGTGGCGCTCGCGGTCTCGCTGCATGCGCCCAACGATGCGCTGCGCGACGAGCTCGTGCCGCTCAACAGGAAGTACCCGCTCGCCGAGCTGATGGCGGCCTGCCGCCGCTATTTGCGCGTCGCGCCGCGCGATTTCATCACGTTCGAATACTGCATGCTCGACGGCGTCAACGACACCGACGCGCACGCGCGCGAGTTGCTCGCCGTGACGGCCGATGTCCCGTGCAAATTCAACTTGATTCCGTTCAATCCGTTCCCGGAATCGGGCCTGATCCGCTCGAAGCCGGAGCGAATCAAGCGGTTTGCCGAAATCCTGATCGACGCGGGCATCGTGACGACGGTGCGCAAGACGCGCGGCGACGACATCGATGCGGCGTGTGGGCAGCTTGCGGGGGCCGTCAAGGACCGGACGCGGCTTGCCCAGCGAACGGGGCGCGCAAGCAAGGTCATCGAAGTGCATCGCGCTTGAGTCCGGTCTTATTGCCGAGCGGCGGGGCGGACCGGGGCGCTCCGGCGAATCGCGCCGGACGGGATGCGATGAATGAAAGAAGTAAGATGAAAGCGGTACGAACTACCGCACTTTGTTATAAACGGTCTGCGAATCCGGAGGCGGGGGTGAAAACCGGCCGGGACGCACAGGTGGAAAGAATCGACGCGAGGATCAGGGATGAGTGAGCCGCAGCAGCAGGAAAATGAGGGCACTCAGACGAGCGTAGGACTATCGGGGTCAGTCGGCGCCGGCGGCAATGGCGCACTGCGAAGCGCGCAGGCGACCGGGCCTGCGTTTTTCGACACGCTCGCCGCGGCCGGGATGCGCCTTGCGCAGCTGCGCGAGGCAAAGGGCTGGTCGATCGACGACGTATCGGCGCGGCTGAAGGTGCCGGTGCCGAAGATGCGCGCGCTCGAGGCGGGAGACATCAGCCAACTGCCCGGCACGACGTTCGCGCTCGGCGTGGTGCGCAGCTACGCGAAAATGCTGGGAGTCGATCCGGCGCCGTTCGCACAGGCGTTGCGACGCGACAAAGGTGAGCCGGAGCCGGATCTCTCGATGCCGGCCTCGACGGGCACGGACTTGCCGCGGGGCCGCGTATCGGTGTCCCTCGGCGGCACGCCACGTCATCGCTCCTGGTGGTGGGGCGTCGCGGCGGTCATCGTCGCGCTGATCGCCCTCGTGATGTGGCGCAGCGGCGGCGAATCGCCGGCTTGGCTTGCGCGCCTGAAGGCGAGCGCCAACGGGAGCGCCGTCGCCTCGGGGGAGGCCTCGGCGACCGCGGGGCAAGGGCAGAACGTCGCATCGGGGACGGCGATCGTCGCCGATAACGGAGCGTCCGACGCGAACGCGGCGGGCGAGGCGGGCGCCGGTCAACTGGCGGCGGGCACGAATGCCGCGTCGACATCGACAGAAGGCGCCGCGGCGTCGGCGTCGCAGGCCGAAGCGGCGGCGCCCGGGGTGTCGACGCCGTCGGCAGTGGCCTCGAGTGTCGCCACGATGCCGGAGGCTTCCGCGGTGACGTCGCCGGCCAAGGCTGTCGCGGCCGCGCCAAGCTCGAGCGCAGCGCAGTCGCCGCAACCAGTAGCGATAAACGAAGCGTCCGGTGCAACGGTGGCGCCGGGCGTGTCGACGGTGGCCTTCACGGTCACGCAGGATAGTTGGTTCAGCGTGCGGGACAAGAGCGGCAAGGAACTCTTCTCCGGTATTGTCCACGCGGGCGATACGAAGGAAATCCAGGGCGAAGAGCCCTTCAAGGTCGTGGCAGGCAATCGCGCGGGCGTCCAAACGGTGATGCTCGACGGCAAGCAGGTCGACGCGGCCAAGTACGGAACGGGTAAAGGCAACGTGTCGCGCTTCTCGTTGCCGTGAGGTCGAATGCGAGCGCCGGGCGGCTGAATTTCCGTGCGCTCGCTCTGAATGTGACGCGTCTCGCGAGCGCGCGGCGCAAGTGGCATAAACCGGACTAATGGGTCTTTCGATGCAATCCGACAGCAGCAGCCAGATTTGTTCTTCAGAACCGGTTTTCGGCGGTCCAGCGCCACGTCGCGTGTCGCATACCGTCGACGTCCGCTGGGGCGGCCAGCTCGTCACCATCGGCGGCGACGCGCCGGTGCGCGTGCAGTCGATGACGAACACGGACACGGCCGATGCGATCGGCACGGCGATCCAGGTGAAGGAGCTCGCGCAGGCGGGCTCGGAGCTCGTACGCATCACGGTCAACACGCCCGAAGCGGCCGCGGCCGTTCCGGCGATTCGCGATCAGCTCGACCGTATGGGTGTCACGGTTCCGCTCGTTGGCGACTTCCATTACAACGGCCATCTGCTTTTGCGCGACTATCCGGCATGCGCCGAAGCGCTTTCGAAGTACCGGATCAACCCCGGCAACGTTGGGCAGGGCGCGAAGCGCGATACGCAGTTCGCGCAGATGATCGAGGCCGCGATCCGCTACGACAAGCCGGTGCGGATCGGCGTCAACTGGGGCAGCCTCGACCAGGATCTGCTCGCGCGGATGATGGACGAGAACGCCGCGCGCGCCGAGCCATGGGAATCGCAGAGCGTCATGTACGAGGCGCTGATCCAGTCGGCGATCGGCTCGGCCGAGCGCGCGGTCGAGCTCGGGCTCGCGCGTGACAGAATCGTGCTGTCGTGTAAGGTGAGCGGTGTCCAGGACCTCATTGCGGTCTATCGCGAGCTCGCGCGCCGCTGCCGCTTTGCGCTGCATCTGGGCCTCACCGAGGCCGGGATGGGCTCGAAGGGTATCGTCGCCTCGACGGCGGCCGTCGGCGTGCTGCTTCAGCAGGGCATCGGCGACACGATCCGCATTTCGCTCACGCCGGAGCCGGGCGCGCCGCGCACGGGCGAAGTCGTCGTCGCTCAGGAGATCCTCCAGACGATGGGCCTTCGCTCGTTCACGCCGATGGTCATCGCCTGCCCGGGTTGCGGCCGGACGACGAGCACGCTGTTCCAGGAGCTCGCGTCGCAGATCCAGAATTACCTGCGCGCGCAAATGCCGGTCTGGCGCGAACAGTATCCCGGCGTCGAGAAAATGCACGTCGCCGTCATGGGCTGCATCGTCAACGGGCCGGGCGAATCGAAGCACGCCAATATCGGCATCAGCTTGCCGGGCTCGGGCGAAAATCCCGCGGCCCCCGTGTTCATCGACGGCGAGAAGGTGAAGACGCTGCGCGGCGATCGCATCGCCGAAGAATTCCAGCAGATCGTGAGCGACTACGTCGAGCGCCGCTATGGGCGCGAGAGCGTTGCCGCGACCTCGCGTTAACCGTCAACGAAGACAGATGACAGAACAGAAACGAAAGCTCGAGAAACTGGCCGGCGTGAAGGGCATGAACGACGTCCTGCCGCAGGACGCCGCGCTTTGGGAGTTTTTCGAGTCCACCGTGAAGTCGATGCTGCGCGCGTACGGATACCAGAACATCCGCACGCCGATCGTCGAGCACACGCAACTCTTCACACGCGGTATCGGCGAGGTAACCGATATCGTCGAGAAAGAGATGTACAGCTTCGTCGATTCGCTCAATGGCGAGCAATTGACGCTCAGGCCGGAGGGCACGGCCGCGGCGGTGCGTGCGACGATCGAGCACAACCTGCTCTACGATGGCCCGAAGCGGCTCTGGTACATCGGGCCGATGTTTCGTCACGAAAGACCGCAACGCGGGCGCTATCGCCAGTTCCATCAAGTCGGCGTGGAAGCGCTCGGCTTTGCCGGTCCCGATGCCGATGCGGAAATCATCCTCATGTGTCAGCGGCTTTGGGACGATCTCGGACTCACGGGCATTCGCCTGGAGATCAACTCGCTCGGCCTCGCCGAAGAGCGCGCTCGGCATCGCGTCGAGCTCGTCTCATATCTCGAGAAGCACGTCGACGTGCTCGATGCCGATGCGACGCGGCGCCTCTACACGAATCCGCTGCGCGTGCTCGATACCAAGAATCCCGCGCTGCAGGAGATCGCGCGCAACGCGCCGAAGCTCGTCGATTTTCTCGGCGACGAGTCGCGCCAGCACTTCGAGGGGCTGCAGCGCCTCTTGAAGGCGAACAACATCCCGTTCACGATCAATCCGCGGCTCGTGCGCGGTCTCGATTATTACAATCTGACCGTGTTCGAGTGGGTGACCGACAAGCTCGGCGCACAAGGGACGGTTGCTGCCGGCGGGCGCTACGATCCGCTCATCGAGCAGTTGGGCGGCAAGCCGACGGCTGCTTGCGGGTGGGCGATGGGCGTCGAGCGGATTCTCGAGCTGCTGAAGGAAGACGACCTCGTGCCGCACGAAGAAGGGTGCGATGTCTATGTCGTGCACCAGGGCGATGCGGCCCGCGAGCAGGCTTTTATCATCGCCGAGCGCTTGCGCGACACCGGCCTGGACGTGATTCTCCATTGCAGCCCTGACGGCGCGCCGTCGAGCTTCAAGTCGCAAATGAAGCGCGCCGATGCGAGCGGCGCGGCGTTCGCGGTCATTCTCGGCGAAGACGAGATCGCCAGCGGCAACGTGGCCGTGAAGCCGCTGCGCGACACGAGCGGATCGGCCGAGAAAGGCGAACAACGCACGGTGCCGGTCGAGAACTTGACCGAATTTCTAATCAATGCGATGGTTGCAACCGCCGAAGACGGCGAGGACTGACGCGCATGAGTTATCACGACGAACAAGAATCGATTGAAAGCTTCAAGGCTTGGTGGGCACAGTGGGGGAATGCGGCGACGTGGGTCGTGCTCATTGCACTGATCGCCGCCGCGGCCTGGAATGGCTGGAACTACTGGCAGCGGCGCGAGGCCGCGCAGGCCGCCATTCTGTACGAGCAGGTGCAGCAGGCTGTCGCGACGAAGAACAAGGCCGATGTCGCGCGAGACGC
Source organism: Trinickia symbiotica (assembly GCF_002934455.1). GTDB lineage: Bacteria > Pseudomonadota > Gammaproteobacteria > Burkholderiales > Burkholderiaceae > Trinickia > Trinickia symbiotica. The sequence continues at coordinate 27,211 of NZ_PTIR01000024.1, forward strand.
GGCGGACATGGAATCGCGTCACGGCGGCACCGCCTACGGGCAAATGACGGCGCTTGCCGCTGCCAAGGCGCTTTACGAAGCGGGCGATACGGCCGGCGCCAAGGCGCAGCTGCAATGGGCCGTCGATCACGCGAAGGACGACGAGTACAAGGAAATCGCGAGGCTGCGTCTCGCCGCGGTTCTGCTCGACGAGAAGTCGTACGATGCGGGGCTCGCGCTGTTGGCCGGAACGCCGCCCGAAGGATTCAAGGGCGTCGTCGCGGACCGTCGTGGCGATCTGCTCGCGGCCGCCGGCAAACGTGACGATGCGCGCGCCGCTTATCAGCTTGCGCTCGATTCGCTCGCGAAAAACGATACCGCCGGCCGTCAGCTGATCCAATTCAAGCTCGATGCGCTCGGCAGCTGAAGCAGCGCCTTCGCGACGCCGTTCGCTACACATTGACCCATTCCTGACGATGCTTCGCCCAACGATGAATTTGCTGAAACGTATTGCCGTGCCCGTCGCTTGCGCGATGACCGTTCTCGCGATGACGGCCTGTTCCTCGAAGGACGAGCGCCGCATTCCGACGCCGCTGACGGATTTCAAGCCCGCCCTTACCGTCGAGCGCGCATGGAAGGCGGACGTCGGCAAGGCGGGGCGCTACCTGTTCTCGCCGGTCGCCGTCGGCGATGCGGTGTACGCCGCCGGTAAGAACGGCACCGTGGCCAAGATCGACGGCAAGACGGGCAAGGAGATCTGGCGCACGAAGGTCCATGCCGACCTGACGGCCGGTGTGGGCAGCGACGGCACGATGACCGCGGTCGGTGCCGAGCGCGGCGGCGTGTATGTGCTCGATGCCAACGGCAAACTGCTCTGGAAGTCGAACGTTCCGGGCGAGATCGTCTCCCCGCCGCTCGTCGGCAATGGTCTCGTCGTCGTGCGGACGATCGACGGCCAGATCAGCGCGTTCAACGCGGCGACGGGCGAATTGAAATGGGTTTATCACAACCGCGCCGTGCCGCTCAATCTGCGCGTCTCGGCAGGCATGACATTCGCGGCGGACGCCGCCGTGCTCGCGGGGTTCCCGGGCGGTGGGCTCGCGGCGATCAACCTGAAGACCGGCGACGACTATTGGCAGGCGCCGGTATCGTTCCCGAAGGGCGTGACCGAGGTCGAGCGGATCAACGACGTGACCGGTGCGCCCACGCTCGTCGGCGCGGAAAGTTGCGCCGTGACCTTCCAGGGCAAGATCGGCTGCTTCGACGCGAACTCGGGACGGCCTATCTGGGAAAAGCCGTTTTCGAGCGCGAGCGGGGTAGCGCAGGATAGCGGCACCGTCGCCGCGGCCGACGACTGGTCCGTCGTGACCGCGTTCGCGGCTGACGATGGGCGCCAGCTCTGGCGCAACGACAAGCTGAAGAACCGCGATCTGAGCGTGCCGTTGCTGTTGGGGCCGTCGGTTGTCTTTGGCGATTTCCAGGGGTACGTGCATTTCCTGTCGCGTGACGACGGATCGTTCGTCGCGCGCGTGAAGACGGACGGCAGCGCGATCACGGCGGCGCCCGTCATCGTCGGCGATACGCTCGTCGTGCAGACGCGCGACGGCGATCTCTACGGCTTCCGCCCACGCTGATCGCGGCTTTCGCGTTCGCGCGAGCCCCCGCGGCGGCTGAAGGGAACCCGGTCGCTCGGCGACAGGCCTTTCGTCGATCGTTGATTGGCGGATTGCCTGGCGCGGTCCCCGATTCGAGTGCGCCGCCGGCGTGCTCGTGATAATTTGCGGCGAGGCGTAAGCCGGCTCGCCGCGTTTTGCTTTTGGTAGCGAACGCTGGTCTGTGGTCCACGCCGCATACCGGCTCCCTGCCGATGCCATGCTCGTTGGTCCCGGCATACGCGAAACGCGCGCTACCTGCGCTGCGCCGATGCCGGCACCGGCGCTTTGTTTAGACGACATCATGAAACCCGTTATTGCCCTCGTCGGGCGCCCCAACGTGGGGAAGTCCACGCTGTTCAACCGGCTCACGCGCTCGCGCGATGCGCTCGTCGCCGATTTGCCGGGCCTCACGCGCGATCGCCACTACGGCGAGGGGCGAGTCGGCGATCGCGCCTATCTCGTCGTCGATACGGGCGGTTTCGAGCCGGTCGCGAAAGACGGCATCCTGCACGAGATGGCGCGCCAGACGCGTCAGGCTGTGGAGGAGTCGGACGTCGTCGTCTTCATCGTCGACGGCCGCAACGGGCTTGCGCCGCAGGACAAGGCCATTGCCGACTACTTGCGCAAGACCGGTCGGCCAATCTTGCTCGTCGTCAACAAGGCGGAAGGGATGAAGTACACGGCCGTGGCCGCCGACTTCTACGAACTCGGGCTCGGCGATCCGCGTGCGATCTCGGCCGCGCACGGCGACGGCGTGACCGAAACGATCAACGACGCGCTCGAGATCGCCTATGCCGGACATCCCGAAGAAGCGGAAGCGGAGCAGGCGCCGCGCGGCGTGAAGATCGCGATCGTCGGGCGGCCGAACGTCGGCAAGTCGACGCTCGTCAATTCGCTCATCGGCGAGGAGCGTGTCATCGCTTTCGATATGCCGGGCACGACGCGTGATTCGATCTACGTCGATTTCGAACGGCAGGGGCGGCCCTATACGCTCATCGATACTGCTGGCCTGCGCCGGCGCGGCAAGGTCTTCGAGGCGATCGAGAAGTTTTCGGTCGTCAAGACGCTGCAGTCGATCGCCGATGCGAACGTCGTCATTTTGCTGCTCGATGCGCGCCAGGACATTTCCGACCAGGACGCCCACATTGCCGGCTTCGTGGTCGAGCAGGGTCGTGCGCTCGTGGTCGGCGTCAACAAGTGGGATGGTCTCGACGAGCATGTGCGCGCGCGGACGAAGGCCGACATGATGCGCAAGCTGAAGTTTCTCGATTTCGCCAAGTTCCACTTCATTTCCGCCACCGAGAAGACGGGTATCGGCGCGCTGATGCGCTCGGTCGACGACGCTTACGCCGCGGCGATGGCGAAGCTGCCGACGCCGAAGCTCACGCGCGCGCTGATCGCGGCCGTCGAGTTTCAGCAGCCGCGGCGGCGCGGCCCCGTGCGACCGAAGCTGCGCTACGCGCATCAGGGCGGCCAGAACCCGCCGATCATCGTCATCCACGGCAATGCGCTCGATGCGGTGACCGACACCTACAAACGCTATCTCGAAAATCGATTCAGAGAAACTTTCTCGCTGACCGGGACTCCATTGCGGATAGAGTTTCGCTCGTCGACCAATCCATACGCTGGAAAGGTCTGAGCGGCAGCGCACACAAGCGATCGGCGGGGCCTGCTCGTGCCCCTGGCCGGACGGCCAGGCGGCGCGTGCGCTATCGAAAATCGGCTATAGTGTAGCGATTGGTAGCGGATTTCTTTTTCTTCGCTGCCAATCCAGATCCAACCTGCAAAAAAACGACGGAGTTTGCTATGAGCAACAAAGGGCAACTGTTACAAGACCCGTTTCTGAACGCACTGCGCAAAGAGCACGTGCCGGTCTCGATCTATTTGGTGAACGGCATCAAGCTTCAAGGGAACATCGAATCGTTCGACCAGTACGTCGTGTTGCTCCGGAATACCGTTACTCAGATGGTGTACAAGCACGCCATCTCGACAGTAGTGCCCGCTCGTCCGGTCAACTTCCACCCGGACGCCGAAACGACCTGAACCCATGGAAGCGGCCGGCATGACGTCGGGGCAACCGGCGCCATGCCGGCCGCTTCATTTTGACGCACATCGATTTGATCAACGCAGCGCTCGTCGGCATCGACTTCGGAAAAATCGACTTCGAAGCCAGTCTCGAAGAACTCAGCCTGCTCGCGCACAGCGCGGGCGCTCATCCCGCCGTTACGCTCACCGGTCGCCGCTCGAGCCCGGACGCCGCATTGTTCGTCGGCAGCGGCAAGGCGGAGGAATTGCGCCTCGCCTGCGAAGCGAATGACGTGGAAATCGTCATCTTCAATCACGCGCTCGCACCCGCTCAGCAGCGCAATCTGGAGCGGACGCTTAACCGGCGCGTCGTCGACCGCACGAGCCTGATCCTCGACATCTTCGCGCAGCGCGCCCGTTCGCACGAGGGCAAGCTGCAGGTCGAGCTCGCCCAACTGCAGTACATGGCCACACGGCTCGTGCGTGCGTGGACTCACCTCGAGCGGCAAAAGGGTGGGATTGGCTTGCGCGGCCCCGGCGAAACGCAGCTCGAAACCGACCGCCGGCTCATCGGCGAGCGCATCAAGATGCTGAAAGGGCGGCTCGAGAAGCTGCAGCGGCAACACGGCACGCAGCGGCGGCAGCGGCAACGCAATCGGACGATGTCGGTATCGCTGGTCGGCTACACGAACGCGGGGAAGTCGACCTTGTTCAATGCGCTCACGAAGGCGCAGGCCTACGCCGCCGATCAGCTCTTCGCCACGCTCGACACGACGTCGCGGCGTGTCTTCCTCGGCGACGACGTCGGGCAGGTCGTCATCTCCGATACGGTCGGATTCATTCGCGAGCTGCCGCACCAACTCGTTGCCGCATTTCGTGCGACGCTCGAGGAGACGATCCATGCGGACTTGCTGTTGCACGTCGTCGACGCATCGAGCGCCGTGCGGCTCGATCAGATCGATCAAGTGAACGAAGTGCTGCATGAAATCGGCGCCGATGCGGTGCGCCAGGTGCTCGTCTTCAACAAGATCGACGCGGTGCCTGAGCTGGCGGCGCGCAAGGAGGCGGTCGAGCGGGATGAGTATGGTAATATCTCGCGCGTCTTTTTGAGCGCGCGCACGGGGCAGGGACTCGATTCGTTGCGCGCAGCCATCGCCGAGATCGCCACCTCCGAACATCTTTCAGACACCGGGCGGGCGCTGCCGGAGGATCAGCCGGCGGGTCGCGCGCACGAGGACGTCGACGCAACGTGGATCGACGGAACGAAGGCGGCGCCGCGTTCCGATTCAGGGCGGGACACGCCCAGCGAACCTCAGTCCCGAAGAGGGACGTCATACGGGGCAAATTGAAGGCTCTACTCCCAACTCGAGCGAACGAACAAGGTGAACGAACATAACGAGCGGAGCTTCTGGATGCGTGCTTGCGCGTTGCTTTCCATCAGCGATCCTCGCTGGGGGCGTAGCGACGGCAATGGCAACACGCAGCGCCCGAACGAACCGAACCGCCCGAAGGGCAACGGCGACGGCCCGCCCGATCTCGACGAGATGTGGCGTGATTTCAATCGGCGGCTCTCGCGGCTCTTCGGCCGGCGCCAGGGGCCGGGGCCCGGCGATCGGAGGCCCGACAATGGCCGCGCGGCTCGTGTCGGCGTCGGCATTCTCGTCGGCGTGCTGATTGCAATCTATATCGGCAGCGGCGTGTTCGTCGTACAAGAAGGGCAGACGGGCGTCGTGCTGCAGTTCGGCAAATATCGCCGCACGGTCGGGCCCGGCATTCATCTGCGTTCGCCCTATCCGTTCGAAACGGATGAGATCGTGAACGTGGCCGAGATTCGGTCGATCGAGGTCGGGCGCAACAATACCGTCAACGACGGCAGCGTCAGCGACGCATCGGTGCTGACGCATGACGGCGATATCGTCGACGTTCGATTCGCGGTCCGGTATCAGGTGAAGTCGCCGGCCGATTATCTCTTTCGTGCGGCCGATCCCGATCGCAGCGTTACCGAAGCGGCGCAGGCCGCGGTTCGCGAGCTCGCGGGCGCGCGCGCCAGCAACGAATTGCTCGGCAAAGACCACGACGCCTTGGGGCAGTCGCTCGCCGATTCGATTCAGCATTCGCTCGATCGCTATGGCGCCGGGCTGACAGTCGTCGGCGTGACCGTCGAGAGTATCGAGCCGCCGCAGCAAGTGCAGGCCGCCTACGCCGACGCCGCGCGCGCGAACGACGATCGCGAGCGTGCGAAGCGCGAGGCGCAGGCTTATGCGAGCGAGCTGTTGCCGCGCGCACAGGGCGACGCGTCACGCGTGATCGACGACGCCAAGGCGTATGCCGATCGCGTCGTCGAGCAGGCCGAGGGCGACGCCGAGCGCTTCAACGAGGTCTACGCGCAATACGCCAAGGCGCCGGCCGTCGTGCGCGAGCGTATGTATCTCGATACGATGCGCGAAATCTACTCGAACGCGACCAAGGTATTCATCGCCGGCAAGCCGGGCACGAGCATCGTGAACGTTCCGCTCGACAAGCTGCTCGAGGCGAATCGCCGGCCCGCCGCCGAAGCCGCCGCATCGTCGGCCGCGCCCGCTTCCGCGCCGCAGGCGGGCGCGTCCTCGGCGCCATCCGCTGCGAGCCAGGCGGTGCCCGCGAGCGACGCGCTGCGCTCGCGCGACACGTTGCGCAGCCGCGCGCGCGAAGACGAACTACAACAATAGGAGCGCAAAAGATGAATCGTATAGTCGCGCTCGTCGTGCTGGTCGTCATCCTGCTCTTCGCGGGTTCGTCGACGCTCGTCGTCGTCGATCAGCGTCATGTGGCTATCGTTTATTCGCATAGCGACGCGAATCCCGTCGTCCTCGGTCCCGGGCTGCATTTCAAGTTGCCGACACCTTTGCAGGCGGCCATGCGTATCGACACGCGTATTCAGACGCTCGAAGCGGCCAGCGCCGAGCGTTGCCAAACGTCGGACAAGACCGATCTGCTCGTGAGTCCGCTCGTCAAATACCGAATCGTCGATCCGCTGAAGCTGTTCGATACGACCGATGGGGATCCACAAAGCCTGGCCGACAGACTCGCCTCGCTCACGCGGGAGGCGCTTGCCGGTGCGTTCGAAAAGCGCACGCTGACCGATGCGCTCGCGCATCAGTCCGAGATTGCGAGCACCGCACGTCAGACGATGACGGCGCAAGCGGAAACGCTCGGCATCGAGATAGTCGATGTCCAGTTGGCCCGCGTCGATTTTCCGGCGAGCGCGGCCGATGCCGTCTATAAGCGCATGACCGCGGCGCAGCAACAACTGGCAAGCGACGCGCGCGCGCAGGGCGCGGCGCAGGCCGAGAAGATCAAGGCCGACGCCGACCGCCAACGCCAGGCGATCGCCGCCGATGCGTATGCGAAGGCACAGGCGATCAAGGGGCAGGGTGACGCAAAGGCGGCCGAGATCGCCGCCGACGCTTTCGGCCGCGATCCCGGTTTTTATCAGTTCTACCAAAGCTTGCAAGCCTATCGCGCCATCTTCAAGCCGAACGACGTGATCGTCGTCGATCCGGACAGCGAGTTCTTCCGCTTCATGCGCGGCCCGGAAGGCGCCGCGGCACCTGCGTCGGGCCCCGCCGCGGCTGCCCGCAAGCGGTGAGGCATAGGCGGAATTCGCTCAATATCAACGATAGACAGAAGAGGAGACGCCGCGACCACCCGGTAGCGGCTGCTGCGAATGGACATGGCCGGCTCGTTACTGCTCGCGATAGCGCTGATGCTCATCATCGAGGGAATGTTCCCGTTCGTATTCCCCACGGCGTGGCGCGAGACGTTTCGTAGAATAGCGACGCGGCCCGCGCATCATATCCGCATCGGCGGACTCATCGTCATGGCGCTCGGCCTGCTGCTGCTTCTCGCCGCGACGTAGCAGGCAAATCATGACGCACGCGGCGCGGGGCGCGAAGCCCGAGCGCGAAACTTGGTTGCGGCGGCGCGAGGCTTGCGCCGCCTCATGATCTGATTGATCTCGTAGGACCTATCGATGTCGACCTGGCTGCTTCCCGAGAATATCGCCGACGTATTGCCGTCCGAGGCGCGCAAGATCGAGGAGCTGCGTCGCGCGCTGCTCGATCGCTTTCGCGCATACGGCTACGAAATGGTGATGCCGCCGCTGCTCGAATATCTCGAGTCGCTTCTGACGAGCGGCGGCAGCGATCTGAATTTGCGCACGTTCAAGCTCGTCGATCAGCTTTCGGGCCGCACGCTCGGCCTGCGCGCCGACACGACGCCGCAGGTCGCGCGCATCGACGCGCATCTGCTCAATCGTCAAGGCGTGACGCGACTTTGCTACGCGGGAAGCGTGCTGCACACGCGCCCACGCGGGCTCTACGCGACGCGCGAGCAGATTCAGGTCGGCGCCGAAATCTACGGCCATGCGGGGCTCGAAGCGGACGCCGAGATTCAGCAGCTCGCGCTCGATGCGTTGCGTCTCGCCGGCTTGCAGTCCGTGCGGCTCGACTTGTGCCATGCGGGCGTTCTCCAGGCGCTTTTCGCGCGCGACCCCGCCGCGGCCGCCCTCGGCGAGTCCCTTTACGAGGTGCTTGCTGGCAAGGATGTGGCGCGGCTCGCGGAGTTGACGCGCGGCCTGGCCGACCCCGTCGCCGACGCGCTGCGCGCGCTGCCCGCACTCTACGGCGACGCGTCGGTGCTCGACGAGGCACGCCGGCGCCTGCCGCAATGGCCTGAAATCACGCGCGCCCTGGACGACCTCGGTTTTCTGGCGGCGCAAGTCGAAGCGGCCGACGTGACTGTCGATCTTGCCGATCTGCGCGGTTATGCCTACCACAGCGGCGTCATGTTTTCTGCCTATGTGAGCGGCGTACCGAACGCCGTTGCGCGCGGCGGGCGCTACGACCACGTCGGGCAAGCGTATGGCCGCGCCCGTCCCGCGACGGGATTCTCGCTCGACTTGCGCGAAGTGGCGCGCATTTCGCCGATGGAGGCGCGCAGCAGTGCGATTCTCGCGCCCTGGAAGCACGACGAGGGGCTGCGCGCGAGCGTGGCGGCGTTGCGCGACGCGGGGGAGGTCGTGATCCAGGCCTTGCCCGGGCACGAGCACGATCTCGACGAATTCGCCTGCGACCGGGTGCTCGTCGAGCGCGACGGCGCCTGGATCGTCGAGCCCAGGCGAGTGGGCCTGGCACCAGCCGACACGCGCGCGTAGCGGGTCGCGCGCCGCACGAAAGGTCCCATGCCGTTGAAGCTAAAGGGAAATTCGGGAAAAACCTCGGAAGCTTCGACGAACATGGGTAGAATACGTTTTTAACCAGCTAACGAAACAACATGTCTGCCAGTGCAGTGAACGCGGCTCCGGGACGCAACGTCGTCGTCGTCGGGACTCAATGGGGTGATGAAGGCAAGGGCAAGGTCGTAGACTGGCTGACGGACCACGCGCAAGGCGTCGTGCGTTTCCAGGGCGGTCACAACGCCGGGCATACGCTCATCATCGGCGGCAAGAAGACCATCTTGCGGCTTATCCCGTCTGGCATCATGCGCGCGGACGTGGCGTGCTACATCGGCAACGGCGTCGTGCTGTCGCCCGAGGCACTGTTCAAGGAAATCGAAGAGCTCGAAACGGCGGGCCTCGACGTGCGCCGCCGCCTCTTCATTTCCGAAGCCGCCACGCTGATCCTTCCTTATCATGTCGCGATCGATCAGGCGCGCGAGGCGCGTCGCGGCTCGGGAAAGATCGGCACGACGGGGCGCGGCATCGGCCCGGCATACGAGGACAAGATCGGCCGGCGCGCGTTGCGGGTGCAGGACCTCTTCGCCCCCGATGCGTTCGCCGAGCGTCTGCGCGAGAACCTCGATTTCCACAACTTCGTGCTGACCCAGTATCTCGGAGCGGCGGCCGTCGATTTCCAACAGACACTCGACACGATGCTCGGCTATGCCGAGCGTCTCGCGCCGATGGTGACCGACGTGTCACGCCGTTTATACGACGAGAACGCGGCGGGCCGCAATCTGCTTTTCGAGGGTGCTCAGGGCACGCTGCTCGATATCGATCACGGCACTTACCCGTTCGTCACGTCGAGCAACTGCGTGGCGGGCGCCGCGACGGCGGGGGCGGGCGTCGGTCCGCAAAAGCTCCATTACATCCTCGGCATCACGAAGGCCTATTGCACGCGTGTCGGTGCCGGCCCGTTCCCGAGCGAACTCTATGACGCGGACAATCCGCAACGACAGGAAGCGATCGGCGTCACGCTCGCGAACGTCGGCAAGGAATTCGGCTCCGTGACTGGCCGCCCGCGCCGCACGGGCTGGCTCGATGCGGCCGCGCTGCGTCGCTCGATCCAGATCAACGGCGTATCGGGGCTCTGCATCACGAAGCTCGACGTGCTCGACGGTCTCGAGGAAGTGAAGCTTTGTGTCGGCTACAAGCTCGACGGCAAGGATGCCGATCTGTTGCCGCGCGGCGCATCGGAAGTGGCGCGCTGTGAGCCCGTCTATGAAACGTTCGGTGGCTGGAACGAGAGCACGATCGGCATCACGGAATGGAGCCGGCTGCCCGCGAACGCGCAGGCGTATCTGTCGCGCGTCCAGGAAGTGGCGGGCGTGCCGATCGACATGGTATCGACGGGCCCCGACCGCGACGAGACGATTCTCCTGCGTCATCCGTTCAAGGTCTGAAGCCCGCCATGACGATGATTGCCATGACGGATCCACGCAACGACGAAAAGAATCTTTGGATCAGCTGGGACGAATACCACCGGCTGATCGAACTGCTTGCGCTCGCCGTGCACGATTCGGGCTGGAAGTTCGACAAGATCCTTTGCCTCGCGCGCGGCGGCTTGCGTGTCGGCGACCAGCTTTCGCGGATCTACGACCTGCCGCTCGCGATCCTCGCGACGAGTTCTTATCGCGAAGCTGCCGGCACGTTGCAAGGCGAGCTCGACATCGCCCAGTACATCACGATGACGCGCGGCGAGCTATCGGGCAATGTCTTGCTCGTCGACGATCTCGTCGATTCGGGCGTCACGCTGGCGCGCGTCCAGCAGCACCTGAAGGAACGATATCCGGCCGTGGAGGCCGTACGCTCCGCGGTGCTTTGGTACAAGGGCTGCTCGAAGGTGAAGCCCGACTATTTCGTCCAGTTTTTGCCGACCAACCCGTGGATCCATCAGCCATTCGAAGAATGGGACACGGTGCGTCCGCACAATCTCGGAGCATGGATCAAGCGCGGCATTTCGCAAAGCGCGGGCTGAAGGCACGCTAGTTGCGTATGCAGCTCGGCCACGGCCGAGCCTTATGCAAGCGGAGTCGTCGTACTCCGCTTTTTTCATGTGCGCTGACGCAAAGCGCGGCTAGAATAGCGCTCGCTCCCGGCTCATCGGCCGCCATTTCCTCCTGTTTATGACAGAAAACGGTTACGAGAACCACCGCAAGCACTCTCTGCCTGCCCTCGCGCTGTCCGCGATAGGCGTCGTTTTCGGCGACATCGGCACCAGTCCTCTTTACTCGTTGAAACAGGCGTTCAGCGAGTCGCATGGGATTCCGCTCACGGAAAGCTCGATTCTGGGCGTGATTTCGCTGCTGTTCTGGGCGATCGTCATCGTCGTTTCGATCAAGTACGTTCTGTTCGTGATGCGGGCCGACAACAACGGCGAGGGCGGCGTGCTGGCACTGATGGCTTTGTCGCTGAGGCCGTTTCCGACGAGAGGCAATCTTTCCGCCGTCCTGATGATGCTCGGCATTTTTGGCGCTTGCATGTTTTATGGCGACGCCGTCATCACGCCGGCCATTTCCGTGATTTCGGCCGTGGAAGGACTCGAGATAGCGACGCCGCATCTCTCGCACCTCGTCGTGCCGATCACGATGGTCATTCTCGTGGCGTTGTTCTGGATCCAGCGCCACGGCACATCGATTGTCGGCAAGCTGTTCGGCCCGATCATGATCGTCTGGTTCGCGACCCTCGCCGTGCTCGGCGTCGTCCATATCGTGCGCGAGCCGGGCGTGATCGCCGCTCTGAATCCTTATTACGCGGCTTCGTTCATGTCTCAGCATTTGCTGCAGGCTTATGTCGTGCTCGGGTCGGTCTTTCTCGTGCTGACCGGCGCCGAGGCACTCTACGCGGACATGGGCCATTTCGGCGCGAAGCCGATTCGCGTCGCATGGTATTGCCTCGTTATGCCCTCGCTCGTCCTCAACTACTTCGGGCAGGGGGCATTGCTCATGCACGACCCGAAGGCGCTCGCGAATCCCTTTTTCCTGTTGGCCCCCGATTGGGCCGTATTGCCGCTCGTCGTGCTCTCGACAGTCGCGACTGTGATCGCGTCCCAAGCGGTCATTTCGGGCGCTTACTCGCTGACGAGCCAGGCTATCCAGCTCGGCTACGTGCCGCGCATGAAGATCCTTCACACGTCGGATCTGGCGATCGGGCAGATCTATGTTCCCGTCGTGAACTGGATGCTGCTGCTCGTCATATTGCTGATCGTCATCGGCTTCAAGAGCTCGGACAACCTCGCTGCCGCCTATGGCATCGCTGTGACGACGACGATGGTGATCACGACGGTCTTGGCCTGCGTCGTCATGGTCAAGGTCTGGAACTGGAACAAGCTGCTCGTGGCGCTGATAATCGCGGGATTCATGATCGTCGATGTCGCATTCTTCGGTGCCAACCTGTTGAAGGTCGCCGAAGGCGGCTGGCTGCCGCTCGGCATCGGGGCGTTACTGTTCTTCCTGTTGATGACGTGGCACAAGGGCCGTTTGCTCGTGAAGGAGCGCACGGCCGCCGACGGTATTCCGCTCGCGCCGTTCCTGCAGGGATTGCTCGCGCACCCGCCGCATCGGGTGTCCGGGACTGCGATCTATCTGACTGGCAGCGACGAGCTCGTGCCCGTGAGCCTTCTGCACAACCTCAAGCACAACAAGGTGTTGCACGAACGCACGCTGTTCATGACGTTCGTGACGCGCGACATCCCGTACGTTAGAGATGAAGAGCGCGTAACGATGAAGGATCTGAGCGGCGGGCTATACGTCGTCAAGTCGGCCTATGGTTTCAACGAGACACCGGACGTCAAGGCCGTTCTCGCGGAAATCAGCCACAGCTTCGGCATGACATTCGAGCTGATGGATACATCGTTTTTTCTGGCTCGCGAAACGGTCGTGCCGACGCAATTGCCCGGCATGTCGGTGCTGCGCGAGCGAGTGTTTGCCTGGATGCATCAGAACGCCGCCAAGCCGACCGACTTCTTCCGTATTCCGGCGAATCGCGTCGTCGAGCTCGGTACGAAGATCGAGATCTGACCGGTCGGTCGTTGCAGCGCGGCGCCGCCTCGCCGCCTCATTTTGGCAGCCGAGACCTGGTGGTAACAAACAAGCCCGTGTAACCGACACGGGCTCCCTGCAAGCCATCGAAGCCGGCTCAGGGCGCCGGCTTGACCAGGAACACCTTGCTCAACGTTGCTTGAGCTTGGCGAACGCCGCAGCCATCGCGCTCGCAGGTTCCGCCTCACGCTGACGTTGACCCCGCATGCCGCCGCCAGTGCGGCCGGCCCCGCGATCGCCGGCTTCCCCACCGCCGCTACGCGCGGTGGGCGCGGCGTCATCGGAGAGCCGCATCGTCAGTGCGATGCGCTGGCGCTTCACATCGACTTCGAGCACCTTCACCTTCACGACCTGGCCCGCTTTGACGACTTCGTGCGGATCCTTGACGAATTTTGTCGACATCGCCGACACGTGCACGAGGCCGTCCTGATGAACGCCGATATCGACGAACGCGCCGAATGCCGCGACGTTTGTCACGACGCCTTCGAGCACCATGCCGGGCGCCAGATCGGAAATCTTTTCGACGCCTTCGCGGAAGGTCGCCGTCTTGAATTCGGGGCGCGGATCGCGGCCCGGCTTTTCGAGCTCGGAGAGGATGTCGCGCACGGTCGGCAAGCCGAAGCGCTCGTCGACGAACTCGGAAGGCGAGAGGCCGGCGAGCGCTTCGCGACTGCCGAGCACTTCGCCGACGCTCTTGCGAATCTTCGCGAGCATGCGCTCGACGACGGGATACGCTTCGGGGTGAACCGACGAACGGTCTAGCGGGTTTTCACCGCCGTTGATGCGCAGAAAGCCCGCTGCCTGCTCGAACGTCTTGTCGCCGAGGCGCGGCACTTTGCGCAGGTGTTCGCGTGACGGGAAAGGGCCATTCGCATCGCGGTAATCGACGATGTTGCGGGCGAGCGTGCCGTTCAATCCCGACACGCGGGCGAGCAGGGCGACCGATGCGGTGTTGGCATCGACGCCGACCGCATTCACGCAATCCTCGACGACGGCGTCGAGCGTCCGAGCGAGCTCGCGCTGGTTGACATCGTGCTGATATTGGCCGACGCCGATCGCTTTCGGCTCGATCTTGACGAGCTCCGCAAGCGGATCCTGCAGCCGGCGCGCGATCGAGACGGCGCCGCGCAACGACACGTCGAGATCGGGAAACTCTTTTGCCGCGAGCTCCGAAGCCGAGTAGACGGATGCACCGGCCTCCGAGACGACGATCTTCTGGAGCTTGAGCTCGGGATGACGCGCGATGAGCTCGGCGGCGAGCTTGTCCGTTTCGCGCGAGGCCGTCCCGTTGCCGATGCTGATCAGTTCGGCCTGCGTCTGACTCGCGAGACGGGCGAGCCTCGCGATCGAGCCGTCCCAGTCGCGGCGCGGCTCGTGCGGATAGATGGTATCGGTGGCCAGCAGCTTGCCGGTGCGATCGACGACGGCGACCTTCACACCCGTGCGCAACCCGGGATCCAGACCGATCACGGCCTTCGGGCCGGCCGGCGCGGCGAGCAGCAAGTCCTTCAGGTTGCGGGCGAAAACGCGGATCGCCTCGTGCTCGGCGCTCTCGCGCAGCTGCGTCAGCAGCTCGTTCTCGAGATGCGGCTGCACTTTGACGCGCCAGCACCAGCGGCAGACGTCGCCGAGCCACTTGTCGGCGGGACGGTTCTGGTTCGAAATCCCGACGTGGCGCGCGATCATCGCTTCGCACGGATGCGGCACCTCTACGTCGAGCTCTGCGCCAAGTCCGAGCTTGATCATCAGCACGCCCGCGTTGCGGCCTCGAAAGAGCGCGAGCGCACGGTGCGAAGGAACCGTCTTCAGCGTTTCCGCGTAGTCGTAGTAGTCGCGGAATTTCTCGCCTTCTTCGTTCTCCTTGCCTTCCACGACGGTAGAGGAGACGATGCCGCGCTCGGACAGGTACTCGCGCAGCTTGCCAAGCAGTTCGGCCGTCTCCCCGAATTGCTCCGAGAGAATGTCGCGCGCGCCATCGAGCGCGGCTTTGACGTCGGCCACGCCTTTTTCGGCGTCGACGTACCGTGCGGCCTCGGTTTGCGGATCGAGCCGAGGGTCGGCAAGGAGCGCCTGCGCAAGGGGCTCGAGGCCCGCCTCTCGAGCGATCTGCGCGCGCGTGCGGCGCTTAGGCTTGTACGGGAGGTAGAGGTCTTCGAGGACCTGCTTGCTATCGGCGGCGTCGATGGCGGCGCGCAGTTCATCGGTGAGCTTGCCTTGCTCTTCGATGCTGGCAAGAATCGTGGCCCGCCGCTCTTCCATTTCGCGCAGGTAGAGCAGCCGTTCTTCGAGCTGACGCAATTGCGTGTCGTCGAGATTGCCGGTGACTTCCTTGCGGTATCGCGCGATGAACGGAACGGTCGCGCCTTCGTCGAGAAGTTGCACAGCCGCTGCGACCTGGCGCGGCTCCACGGTCAATTCGGCGGCGATGCGCCGTACGATCTTCAGTGCTACGTTGTCCGTCATAGAGAAAGAGGGCATCTCACTGCGAGGCTTCGCACCTGGACCCAAGCCGCGGGGCGACTCGGACGCGCGGCGCGGGCCGGTTGCTGAAGCGGCGCATTTTGCCACAAATGGGCGGGCGGTCCAGGCCGGGTGTTAGAATTTCGGCCATGTTCCGATGCCCCCCAATGACGTTGCAAATCTCCCGTTTTCCCGCCTACTTGCGCGCCGCGATGCTCGGCGCCGCTTTCGTTGCGGCACCGCTTGCGGCGTCTGCACAAACAATGCCCGCGGCCGGCGGCGCAAACGGGCCGCACGATGCCTCGAAGCCTGCCGATGACATGCGAGCGGCGAGCGCCGCCACGTCCGCGAGCGACTTCGATGCGCGCCAAAAAGTGCTCGATACTCATGGCGCGCAGAATCAGTACGAATACGGTGTCGCCGTTCACAACTGCTATGACCGGTTTTTCGTGAACGCTTGCATCGGCCGCGCTCGCGACAAGATGCGCGAAACGCAGGCGCGGATTCATGCCGAGCAGCTTCAGCTCGACGACGAGCGGCGCGCGGCGCACGCGCAGGCGCGCGACGAGCGCGAGGCGCTCAAGGCGGCAAGCGATGCGGCGGAGGCGTCGCAGCGTGCCGCGACCGATGCGCGCAATGCCGAGTCGTATGCCGAAAAGCAACGCCAGCACGAGCTCGACGTCGCCAGGCGCAATGCCGAAGCGCCGCAGCGCGCGGCCAATCAGGCGGCGTATGATCAGAAACAGTCCGATTATCAGCGCAAGCTCGAGCAGGCTCGGCAGCAGGCGGCGCAAGATGCTAAGGAGCGCGCCGAGCGGGCGCGGCGATTCGCCGAGAAGCAGGCCGACGCCGCTCAGCACAAGGCCGATGTCGAAGCTCGACAGAAGCAGGCGGAGCAGAAGGCGCAGGAAAAGCAGCAAGAGCAGTTGCAGCAGCAGGAGCAGCAGAAATCGTTGCGCAAGGAGCAGCAGGAGGCCGACTGACGCGACGATTTTCTGCTTCACGGCAACTTCAGGCGGGTGCTGCCGGGGGGCAGCGCGCAGCCTGTCGAACGAGGAGGCGACTATGCGCGACCATCAAGCGATCCATCCCGATGCTCTGCGCGACCGCATCGTGCAGTTGCAGTCGGAGCATAGCGAACTCGATCGCATGATCGACAAATTGTCGGACTCTTCGGAAATCAGCGACTT
Source organism: Trinickia symbiotica (assembly GCF_002934455.1). Lineage (GTDB taxonomy): Bacteria > Pseudomonadota > Gammaproteobacteria > Burkholderiales > Burkholderiaceae > Trinickia > Trinickia symbiotica. Next base: position 43,817 of record NZ_PTIR01000024.1, read on the forward strand.
CGAGCTGAGACGCTTGAAAAAGCGCAAGCTCAAGGTCAAGGACAACATCACGTTGCTGCAATTGCAGCTCGAACCGGACAAGCACGCGTGACCAGGCCCTGAGCCGGTGCAGCGGCTCGGCGCCGGTCGTTCCTTAGGAGCCGCTTGCCTTGGATTCACCGCGGGACGATTCTCCCAACGAACCGCGCGGGATGACGCGAGAGACGCGTTCGCCCGCCGCGCTGAGTGCGAAACGGAGCGCGGAGCTCGACGCGATTTTCGCGGCCGATGGGCTGCTTGCGCGCGCGATCGACGGTTATCGGCCGCGCGCTTCGCAAATCGAAATGGCGCGTGCGGTGGCCGCGACGATGGATGCGTCGGGCCGCGCGCTGCCGGAGCCGGCGATGTTCGAGGCGCAGCGGCGCCCCGCGCGGCGACTCCGGACGAACGGCGACGCCGCCGCCGGCTCCGAAGCGGACCGCGATGGCCACGAGCGCGCTGAGGAAAGCGACAGCAGCGCTGGCGAGAACACGCTGATCGTCGAGGCGGGGACGGGAACCGGGAAGACATTTGCCTACCTCGTGCCGGCCATGCTCTGGGGAGGCAAGGTCATCGTTTCCACGGGCACCAAGCACTTGCAGGATCAGTTGTTCCAGCGCGACATTCCGACCGTCCGCGATGCATTGGCGGTGCCGGTCAGTGTGGCGATGTTGAAGGGCCGCGCCAATTATCTCTGTCACTATTACCTGCAGCGGACGGCCGATAGCGGCCGTTTGCCGTCGCGGCAGGACACGGTTCATCTGCAGGAGATCGTTCGCTTCGCGAAGATCACGCGCACGGGCGACAAGGCGGAGCTGGCGAGCGTGCCCGAGACCTCGCCGGTATGGCCGATGGTGACTTCGACGCGCGACAACTGCCTCGGTCAGGAGTGCCCGAACCACAAGGACTGCTTCGTCATGCTGGCGCGCCGCGAGGCGCAGCAAGCCGATATCGTCGTGGTCAACCATCACCTTTTCTTCGCCGACATCATGTTGCGCGATACAGGGATGGCCGAGCTGCTGCCGACGGCGAACACGATCATCTTCGACGAAGCGCACCAGCTCCCGGAGACGGCCACGCTCTTCTTCGGCGAGACCCTCTCCACGTCACAATTGCTCGAGCTCGCGCGCGACACGGTTGCCGAAGGACTCGTGCATGCGCGCGACGCGGCCGAATGGGTCAAGCTCGGCGCCGCGCTCGAGCGCGCGGCGCGCGAGGTGCGGCTGGCATTCAAGGACGATTCGCTGCGGCTGTCGGCGGCGCAATTGCCGGACGATCATGAGGTTTTCAGCGCGCTCGATGCGCTGGAGGCCGCGCTCGACGCGCTGGCGAGCGCGCTAGCGAGCCAGGCCGAACGCGCCGAGTCGCTCGGTGCCTGCTTGCGGCGAGCGCGAGAGCTGCAAAGTCAGCTCGCGCGCTGGACAGCGCTGCCCGTGCAATCGGGGCCCGGGGAGGCTCGGACCGTCGTGCAAGCGGCGGCTGCCGCTGGCTCGGCAACGGTCGGCGAGGTCGGCGATCGGGAGGCGCGAGCCAATACGGACGAATCGATCCGCTGGATCGAGGTGTTCGCGCACACCGTGCAGCTGCACGAAACACCACTATCGGTCGCGCCGATTTTCGCCAAACAGCGCGCCGGCGTGCCGCGCGCGTGGATCTTCACGTCGGCGACGCTGTCGGTGCGCGGCGATTTCACGCATTACGCCGCTCAGATGGGGCTCGACGCGCGCCGCTCGATGACGCTGCCGAGCCCGTTCGATTACGGTACGCAAGGCTTGCTCTACGTGCCGCGCAATCTGCCGCAGCCGTCTTCGCCGGCATTCACCGATGCCGTCTTCAATGCGGCGCTGCCCGCGATCGAAGCGGCCGGAGGGGGGGTGTTCGTGTTGTGTACGACGTTGCGCGCGGTCGATCGCATCGCGGCAAAGCTTCGCGACGTCATCGAGGCGCGTGGATGGGATAAGCCGTTGCTCACGCAAGGCGACGCGAGCCGCACGGAGCTGCTCGACCGGTTTCGCGCATACGGCAACGCGATCCTCGTCGGGAGTCAGAGCTTCTGGGAAGGCGTCGATGTACGCGGCGACGCGCTGTCACTCGTGGTCATCGACAAGCTGCCGTTCGCGCCGCCCGACGATCCGGTGCTCGCCGCGCGCCTCGACGTGCTGGCGAAAAAAGGCTTGAGCCCCTTCGCCGTGCATCAGGTCCCGCAAGCGGTCATCACGCTGAAGCAGGGGGCCGGGCGACTCATTCGGGCGGAGACGGATCGCGGGGTGCTGATGATCTGCGATACGCGTCTCGTCGATAAGCCTTACGGCCGGCGGATCTGGCAAAGCCTGCCGCCGTTCAAGCGTACGCGCGAGATCGAGGTCGTGCGCGAGTTTTTCGAGGCCTCTTGGAACGAGGCCTCATAGAACGAGGCCTTTTAGAAGATCCACCACGACTTCTTCTTCGCGCCTGTTCGCGGATGGCCCGTCACATAAGGGCTGTCCGGGAACGTGGCAGCGAGAACACGACGCGTATCGTTGGCGAGTTGCGGCTCGTCGAGCTTCGTGTACGAGAGAATCATCAGATGCAGCGCATCTTCGATCGCGGGCGCGTTCTTGTATTCCTTGATCGCGAGCTGCGCGCGGTTGATCGATGCGACATAGGCGCCGCGGCGATAGTAGTAGTCGGCCGCGTGCACTTCATACGACGCCAGCGCGTTCACGATGTAGCGCATGCGCGCGGCCGCATCGGGCGCGTATTTGCTGTCGGGGTACTTATCGACCACGACCTTGAACGCGTCATACGACTCGCGCAGCGCCTTCGGATCGCGCTCGCTCATGTCCTGACCCGAGAAGCGCCCGAACAGCCCCAGGTCGTCGTTGAAGTGAATCATCCCTTTGAGGTAGTACGCATAGGCGATATCGGGATGATCGGGGTGCAGCTTGATGAAACGGTCGATGGCCTGATTGGCGGCGTCCGTCTCGCCATCCTTCCAGTTGCAGTACGCGACATTGATTTGGGCTTGCTGGGCGAAATGACCGAACGGATCGCGCCCTTGCAGCGATTCGAAGTACTTGGCGCACTTGCCCCAGTCGCCACCCGAGAGCGCGTCCTGAGCCTCCGAGTATAATTTCTGGTTCGACCAGACCGCTGTCTCGTCGGTCTTTTGCGGCAGGCCATGGCAGCCGGTTACGACGAGCGCGGCGGCAACGAGCCCGAGGCTCGCCGCGGGCCGGATCGCGCGCTTCGCTGCACGGACGAGTACCGGGGCGGCCGCGCGAAAAGCCGATCGCGTCATGATGTTCGAGGCTTGCCGCATTTCCCCATGCTTCCTAGCTATCAGTCTCACTCAGTGACCCAGTTTCAATGACCCGCAAAAGTTCCTCAGGCGCCGGAATCGGCTCCAAAGATCGAAGCGCCGATTATAGCCGAAGCGTTGCGGGCGCCGACGAGCCGAAAAAGGCCCGGTCAGGCGAGGCGCCGGCCTCTACGTCAGCCGTCTCGCCGTTCGTTCCGCAAGGCGGCGACGCTCCTGCGCGCATCGCGTCGGTGCCCGACGCGCTCGCGGGGGAGAGGCTAGACAAGGTTCTCGCAAAAGTATTCCCCGAGTTTTCCCGAAGCCGCCTGCAAAGTTGGGTCGAGGCGGGGCGCGTGCGCGTGAACGGCCAGCCGGCGAAAGTGCGCCAGCCCGTGGCGCTCGAGGCGCGCATCGAACTCGTTCCCGATCTGCTGCCCGAAGAGCTGGCCTTTACCCCGGAGCCAGTCGAGCTCGAGATCGTCTACGAGGATGAGGCGCTCGTGGTGCTGAACAAGCCGGCCGGGCTCGTCGTGCATCCGGCCGCCGGCAATTGGAGCGGCACGATTCTGAACGGCCTGCTGCACCGCTATGGCGAGGCGGCCGCCGGGCTGCCGCGCGCGGGTATCGTGCATCGGCTCGACAAGGACACGTCGGGCCTCATGGTCGTCGCCCGCACGCTCGAGGCGCAAACGGATCTCGTGCGGCAGTTGCAGGCGCGCACGGTGAAGCGCCGCTATTTCGCGCTCGTCTGGGGCGAGATGCCCGACGAGGGGACCGTCGATGCGCCGATCGGCCGCGATCCGCGCGAGCGCACGCGCATGGCCGTCGTCACGGGCGCGGCCGGCAAGCCCGCGCGCACGCATTTCCGGACGATCGACCGAATCGTCTGGCAGCGACAACCCGTATCGGCGATTCATTGCGATCTCGAGACCGGGCGCACGCACCAGATTCGCGTTCATTGCGCGCACCTGGGCCATCCGCTGCTCGCGGATCCGGTCTACGGCGGCATGCGCGGCCGCCGCTCGAGCGTACCGTTGCCGGGCGGCTTCGCGCGACAGGCGCTGCATGCGTGGCGTCTGGGCCTCGTGCATCCGCAGACGCGGCGCACGATGCATTGGGTCGCCGAGTTGCCCGAGGACATGACCGGGCTCGCCGCGGCGTTGGGCTTCGGCGAAGAGGGTGAGATCGACGAAGGCGACGAAGGCGAGTTCGAGTTCATCGAAGACGAGGCATACGACGGTGGAATGATCGATGCCGGTGATGAAGATATCGAGTGAGACCGTGACATGAATTGCCCCCCGCTGACCATGCATGACTGCCTGCAACCGGGATGGCGCGTGTCGTCCCGAGTGCGGGCGCTAGTCACCACGCGCTCGGGCGGTGTGAGCCTGCCGCCGTACGGGCGGATCGTCGATGGCGCCCAAGCGCCTGGCGGCTTGAACCTCGGGCTGCGCACGGACGACGAGCCCTCTCATGTCGAGGAGAACCGTGCTCGTCTTCGCGCGCTGGTGGGCGTGCAGCCTGCATGGCTCCATCAAGTTCATGGCGACACGGTCGTGCGCGCCGACGCAGTGCTCGATGCGGGCGGCTCGCCGCATGCCGACGCGAGCATGACCGATAGGCCCGGGGCCGCCTGCGTGGTCATGGTGGCCGACTGTATGCCGGTCCTGCTTGCCGACGAGGCAGGGCGAGCCGTGGGTGCCGCGCATGCGGGCTGGCGTGGGCTCGTGGCCGGCATCGTCGAAAAAACGGCGCGACAAGTGGCGGCACTCGCGGGCGCGCAGACGCAAACGCTGCATGCGTATCTGGGGCCCGCGATCGGTCCGCGTGCTTTCGAAGTCGGTGACGATGTTCGCGACGCATTCATGGCCGCAGCCGAGGGCGCCGAGCGCGCACCGACGTCGGACGCGTTCGCGCCGCGCGGGCAAACGCAAGGCAAGTATTTGGCCGATCTCTATGCGCTCGCCCGGTTGCGCCTGGCGCGGCATGGCATCGTGCAGGTGACGGGCGGCGATGCATGCACGGTCACGCAAGCCGATCGCTTCTACTCGTATCGACGCGATCGCGTGACAGGGCGAATGGCCGCGCTGATCTGGCTCGATCAATGAGGTGCGAACGGGTGCCAGGCGATGCGCCGCACAAGAAACGAGCGAACTGCGTGCCGCGATGAGTGTCGAAAAGTGATGCGCGGCTCGGTCAGACGGAACGGTATGCACTGACAATACGTTTGCTGGCTTGCCGATAGTCCGTACGATCGACATCGGGAAAACGATAATAAAAAAGCTATCGCAGTGCGGCAAAATCGGTCTCAAGCATTGACACGACTTACGGCGGGGAGCAAGAATGACCCTCGCAATGGGTGAGCGCATCGAAGTCCCGAGGGTTCGCCCGGATGCGCTGCACCCGCCTATCAATCAGTCTTCCGAGGCTTACCGGTCACGAGCGGGTATGACAGCTTCAAAACATCCTTCGAGTTCCTCTCACGCTGATACTTCTTCGAGCCACGGGCAGCAGGCCGCGGCGGGCAGCGCCGATCCGCAGCAAATGTTCGATGCATGGATGAACGCATGGCGTGCGTTTGCAAATGAGATGTCGCGGCCCGCGGCCGCGCCGTCGGGCGGGGGCGCGTCCGCGTCGGCGTCGAACGGAGCGGCCGCGCCGTTCGCGTTCCCGTTCACCATGCCGCCGATGCCACAGATGCCGCAGATGCCGGCGATGCCCCACATGCCGCAGATGCCGTCGTTGTCCGCCATGTACGGCATGGCCGGCGCGCCCAACGCCAATCAGACGGCGGCCGGATTTCCGGGCATCCCCCTGGCGGTGCCGGCCGAGCGGCTACAGCGATTGCAGGCGGACTACACGCGGGAATTCATCGAGCTGATGAAGCAGGCGAGCGCCGGCGGCGCGGCGGCGCCCGAACTGCCGGACCGGCGCTTTTCGTCTGAAGCTTGGAAAGCCTCGCCGGCCTTTGCCTATATGGCCGCGTGGTACCTGCTCAACGCGAGATACCTGCAGGAACTTGCCGACGCAGTCGACACCGATCCGAAGACGCGCGAGCGGATTCGCTTCTCGGTCCAGCAATGGACAGCGGCCGCCTCGCCGAGCAACTTCCTCGCGCTCAATCCCGAAGCGCAGAAGGCGCTCGTCGAGAGCCACGGCGAGAGCTTGCGTCAGGGTGTCATGAACCTGCTCTCCGATCTGCGGCGCGGGAAGATCTCGCAAAGCGACGAGTCGCGGTTCGTGGTCGGCAAGAATATCGCCTCGACGGAAGGCGCCGTCGTCTTCGAGAACGATCTCATTCAGCTGATCCAGTACAAGCCGCGCACCGAGAGCGTCTTCGAGCGCCCGCTCCTGATGGTGCCGCCTTGCATCAACAAGTACTACATTCTCGATCTGCAACCCGAAAGTTCGCTCGTCGCCCATGCGCTCGAATCGGGCCATCAGGTTTACATGATTTCCTGGCGCAATCCCGATGCGTCGCTCGCGGGCAAGACGTGGGACGACTACATGACGGAAGGCGTGCTCGCCGCCATCGACGTGGTCAAGAGCGTGAGCGAGCGCGAGCAGATCAATACGTTCGGGTTCTGCATCGGCGGGACGATGCTCGCGTCGGCGCTCGCGATCCTCGCGGCGCGCGGTGAGCATCCGGCCGCCTCGATGACGCTCGTCACGGCGATGCTCGATTTCTCCGACACGGGGGTCCTGGACGTCTTCGTCGACGAAGCGCATGTGAGCATGCGCGAACAGACGATCGGCGGCTGCAACGGCGCGGCGCCGGGTCTCATGCGCGGCCTCGAGTTCGCGAACGCGTTCTCGTTTTTGCGGCCGAACGATCTGGTCTGGAACTACGTCGTCGACAATTATCTGAAGGGCCGCACGCCAGTGCCGTTCGATCTGCTCTATTGGAACAGCGATTCGACGAATCTGCCAGGGCCGATGTTCGTCTGGTATCTGCGCAACACGTATCTCGAGAATCGGGTGCGAGAGCCCGGCGCGCTGACCGTGTGCGGCGAGCCGCTCGACCTGTCGCGCATCGACGTGCCGACGTTCATCTACGGCTCGCGCGAGGATCATATCGTGCCGTGGCGGACGGCCTACGGGTCGGCGCCGCTGTTGACCGGGCCGCAGCGGTTCGTGCTCGGCGCCTCGGGCCATATCGCCGGTGTCATCAATCCGCCGGCGAAGCGCAAGCGCAGCTACTGGGTATATGAAGGAAGCGAGAAGACGCTGCCCGAGGATCCGGACGAGTGGTTCGACGCGGCCGTCGAAAAACCCGGCAGCTGGTGGCCCGACTGGATCACGTGGCTCGACCAGTATGGCGGCCGCAAGGTCAAGTCCCGCGCGCAACTCGGCTCAGCCGAGTATCCGGTCATCGAGCCGGCGCCGGGGCGCTATGTGCAAGAGCGCGATTGAGCGAAGGCAAGCCGTTCGTTCCATCGGCCGCGACACTCGATCGGATCGAGCGCTGACGCGCGAAGGTCCGGATCGGCTGCTTCACGGGACCTCGGTCACGCGCACCCGCGCGAACCGCGGTCGGAATTGATTTTCAACTGTACGGGGCGCGGCCCAAAAGGCCGCCTCGCTCGGAGGAGTTCCAAAATGACAGACGTAGTGATCGTTTCCGCTGCTCGTACCGCCGTCGGCAAATTCGGCGGCTCGCTTGCCAAGATTCCGGCGCCGGAGCTCGGGGCCACGGTGATTCGCGCGGTGCTCGAGCGTGCGGGCGTGAAGCCCGAGCAGGTCAGCGAAGTCATCATGGGCCAAGTGCTGACCGGCGGCTCCGGGCAGAACCCCGCACGGCAAGCGCTGATCAAGGCGGGCCTGCCGAGCGCCATACCCGGCATGACGATCAACAAGGTCTGCGGCTCGGGCCTGAAGGCGGTCATGCTCGCGGCGAACGCCGTCATTGCCGGCGATGCGGACATCGTTGTTGCGGGCGGCCAGGAAAACATGAGCGCCGCGCCGCACATCCTGCTCGGCTCGCGCGACGGCTTCCGCATGGGCGACGCGAAGCTCGTCGATTCGATGATCGTCGACGGCCTATGGGACGTCTACAACCAGTATCACATGGGCGTGACGGCCGAAAACGTCGCCAAGGAATACAGCGTGACGCGCGAAGAGCAGGACCAGTTTGCCGCGCTCTCGCAGAACAAGGCCGAGGCCGCGCAGAAGTCGGGGCGGTTCGACGACGAGATCGTGCCCGTCGAAGTGCCGCAGAGGAAGGGCGAGCCGCTGCGCTTTGCCACCGACGAGTTCGTGCGTCACGGCGTCACCGCCGAATCGTTGGGGGGGCTCAAGCCTGCTTTTGCGAAGGAAGGCTCGGTGACGGCCGGCAATGCGTCGGGCATCAATGACGGTGCGGCGGCCGTGCTCGTCATGTCGGCTAAGAAGGCCGACGCGCTCGGCCTGAAGCCGCTCGCGCGCATCAAGGCCTACGGGAATGCGGGCGTCGATCCGAAGGTGATGGGCATGGGGCCCGTGCCGGCGTCGCGGCGCTGCCTCGAGCGTGCGGGATGGTCTGTCGGCGATCTCGATCTAATGGAAATCAACGAGGCGTTCGCGGCGCAGGCGCTGGCGGTCCACAAGCAAATGGGCTGGGATACGTCGAAGATCAACGTGAACGGCGGCGCAATTGCGATCGGTCACCCGATCGGCGCGTCGGGTTGCCGTATTCTTGTCACGCTGCTGCACGAGATGCAAAAGCGCGACGCGAAGCGCGGCTTGGCTTCGCTTTGCATCGGCGGAGGGATGGGCGTGGCGCTGGCCGTCGAGCGGGTGTGACGGCGCGCATGTCGCAGGAAGGGCCGCTTGGTCGGGGCGGTTGATAACGAGGGGCGGGGCGTCAGGCGCCCCGCCCAAAAAGAGAAATGGAGCGTGATTCATGAGTCAGCGCATTGCGTACGTAACGGGCGGGATGGGCGGTATCGGCACCGCCATCTGCCAGCGCCTTCACAAGCAGGGCTATCGGGTAGTCGCGGGCTGCGGGCCGAACTCGCCGCGCCGCGCGACGTGGCTCGAGCAGCAAAAGGCGCTCGGCTACGATTTCGTCGCGTCGGAAGGCAACGTCGGCGATTGGGAGTCGACGAAGGCCGCGTTCGACAAGGTGAAGGCCGAAGTCGGCGAGATCGATGTGCTCGTCAACAACGCGGGCATTACGCGCGACGTCGTGTTTCGCAAGATGACGCATGAGGACTGGACGGCCGTCATCGACACCAATCTGACGAGCCTTTTCAACGTGACCAAGCAGGTCATCGACGGGATGGTCGAGCGTGGATGGGGGCGCATCGTCAACATTTCGTCGGTCAACGGTCAGAAAGGGCAGTTCGGGCAGACGAACTATTCGACCGCCAAGGCGGGCATTCACGGCTTCACGATGGCGCTGGCGCAGGAAGTGGCGACGAAGGGCGTGACGGTCAATACGGTGTCGCCGGGCTACATTGGGACGGATATGGTCAAGTCGATCCGCGCCGATGTGCTCGAGAAGATCATTGCGACGATTCCGGTGCGCCGGCTCGGCTCTCCGGACGAGATCGCTTCGATCGTGGCGTGGCTGGCGTCGGAGGAGTCGGGGTTTTCGACGGGCGCCGATTTTTCGTTGAACGGCGGTTTGCACATGGGCTGATGCGCGTCGGCCGGCTGCGGATTCCGCTGTGTCGCGGCCGGCACAGTCGCGTTTCGGGGTTTCGGTTTCGGGGGCCGGTCCGCCAGTGCCACAGCGGCGGATACGACGCGCCGACACTGCGCTACATTGGCTTGATATTAGAAGGCGTTACATGTCGACTACAAAGAAAACAGCCGAGCGATTCATCAAAAAATATCCGAACCGTCGGCTCTATGACACGGAGACGAGCACGTACATCACGTTGAGCGACGTGAAGCAACTGGTGCTCGACCAGGAGGACTTCAAGGTCATCGATGCGAAGACCAACGAAGATCTGACGCGCAGCATCCTGCTGCAGATCATTCTCGAAGAGGAGAGCGGCGGCGTGCCGATGTTCTCCTCTTCGATGCTCTCGCAGATCATCCGTTTCTACGGGCATGCGATGCAGGGAATGATGGGCACGTATCTGGAAAAGAATATTCAGGCGTTCATCGATATCCAGAACAAGCTCGCCGAGCAGTCGAAGACCCTCTACGAGGGCAATGCGCTGAACCCCGAGGTATGGTCGCAATTCATGAACATGCAGGCGCCGATGATGCAGGGCATGATGACGAGCTACATCGAACAATCGAAGAACATGTTCGTGCAACTGCAGGAGCAGATGCAGAACCAGGCGAAGTCGATGTTCAGTTCGTTTACCTTCAACAAGCCCAACTCGGGGTCGGAGCCGCCGGAAAAGAAGTAGGACGGACGGTGCGGCGATCCGCGGGCGGATGCCGGATCGGCCGGCGTGCGAAGGCGCGGGCCCTGGCGGCGAGTTACAATACGCGGTTTCTCTGACGAGCCGCGGGACTGGACAGCGCCTATCGCGCTCGCCGCTTCCCTCGTTGCCATTTGTCGCCGAACCGCCCATGCCGCAGACTTCATCCCCCACCTCGCCTGTCGCCGCGCCGAGCGCCGCTCCCAAAGTCGGCTTCGTTTCCCTCGGGTGCCCCAAGGCTCTCGTCGACTCCGAGCAGATCATCACCCAGCTGCGCGCCGAGGGTTACGAGATCTCGGGCACCTATGACGGTGCCGATCTCGTTGTCGTCAACACCTGCGGCTTCATCGATGAAGCGGTTCAGGAAAGCCTCGACGCCATCGGCGAAGCCCTCACCGAGAACGGCAAGGTCATCGTCACCGGCTGCCTCGGCGCCAAAAAGAGTGCAAGCGGCACCGGTCTCATCGAGGAAGTGCATCCGAAGGTGCTCGCGGTCACCGGCCCGCACGCCGTCGGCGAGGTCATGCAGGCCGTGCACAGCCATCTGCCCAAGCCGCACGACCCGTTCGTCGATCTGGTGCCGCCCGCGGGGATCAAGCTCACGCCGCGCCACTATGCGTATTTGAAGATTTCCGAGGGCTGCAACCATCGCTGCACGTTCTGCATCATCCCGTCGATGCGCGGAGACCTCGTCTCGCGTCCCATCGCGGAAGTCATGCTGGAAGCCGAGAATCTCTTCAAATCGGGCGTGAAGGAGTTGCTCGTCATCTCGCAGGACACGAGCGCCTACGGTACCGATGTCAAGTTCCGCACCGGCTTCTGGAATGGTCGGCCCCTCAAGACGCGCATGACGGAGCTCGTCGGTGCCCTCGGCGAGCTCGCGGCGCAATACGGCGCCTGGGTCCGGCTCCATTACGTCTATCCCTATCCGCACGTCGACGAGATCATTCCGATGATGGCCGAGGGCCCGCTGAAGGGCCACGTTCTGCCCTACCTCGACGTGCCGTTCCAACACGCCGATCCGCAAGTGCTCAAGCGCATGAAGCGTCCTGCCAACGCCGAGCGGACGCTCGAGCGCGTCGCCAACTGGCGCCGGATTTGCCCCGATCTGACGATCCGCAGCACGTTCATCGCGGGGTTCCCCGGCGAGACGGAGGCGCAATTCGAGACACTCCTCGAATTCATTCGCGCCGCGGAGCTCGATCGAGTGGGCTGCTTCGCGTACTCTCCCGTCGAAGGTGCGAGCGCGAACGAGCTCGATGGCGCGTTGCCCGATGAAGTCCGGGAAGCGCGTCGCGCGCGCTTCATGGAAGTCGCCGAAGAAGTGTCGGCCAAGCGCATGGCGCGCAAGGTCGGCAAAACGCTGAAGGTGCTCGTCGACGAAGTCAACGCCGACGGCGGCATCGGCCGCACGGCCGCCGACGCGCCGGAGATCGACGGCGTGGTCTATGTCGCGCCGGCGACGAAGGCGTCGAAGCGCTACAAGGTCGGCGACTTCGTATCGGTGAGAATCACGGGCGCCGACGGGCACGACCTGTGGGGAGAAGTCTGACCGCAGCGCGTGCTTCGCGTCTCGTTCGCCTCGTATCCATCCATCGACAGCCTTAGTTCAGGAGACGGCAATGCAACGAGAAGTCGTAGTGGTGAGCGGCGTGCGGACGGCGGTCGGCGATTTCGGCGGCAGCCTCAAGGACTTCGCGCCGACCGAGCTCGGCGCGCGCGTCGTGCGCGAAGCGCTGTCGCGCGCGCAAGTGCGTGGCGACGAAGTCGGCCATGTCGTCTTCGGCAATGTCATTCAGACGGAGCCGAAGGACATGTACCTCGCGCGCGTGGCCGCGCTCAACGCCGGCGTGGCGCAGTCCGCGCCCGCCATGACGGTCAACCGTCTGTGCGGCTCGGGTCTGCAGGCGGTCGTTTCGGCCGCGCAGAGCATTCTGCTCGGCGATACCGACATCGCTGTCGCGGGCGGCGCGGAAAGCATGAGCCGCGCACCGTACATCGCGCCGGCCGCGCGCTTCGGACAGCGCATGGGCGACGCGCGCATCGTCGACATGATGCTCGGCGCGCTTCATGACCCCTTCGAGTCGTTTCATATGGGCGTGACGGCCGAGAACGTCGCGCGCAAGTACGGCATCACGCGCGAGGCCCAGGATGCACTCGCGCTCGAATCGCATCGGCGCGCGTCGCGCGCGATTCGCGAAGGTTACTTCAAGAGCCAGGTCTTGCCGATTTCGATTCCGTCGAAGAAGGGCGAAGTGGTCTTCGACGCCGATGAGCATGTCCGGCACGAGACGTCGATCGAAGATCTCGCGCGGCTCAAGCCTGTCTACCAGAAGGAAGGCGGGACGGTGACGGCCGGCAATGCGTCGGGCATCAACGACGGTGCGGGCGCTCTCGTGCTGATGGAGCGTCGCGTCGCCGAAGCGCGAGGGATCAGGCCGCTCGGGCGCATCGTCGCGTACGGCCACGCGGGCGTGGATCCGGCATACATGGGCATCGGGCCGGTGCCGGCCACGCGCCACGCACTCCAGCGCGCCGGGCTTTCGGTGGCCGATCTCGACGTGATCGAAGCCAACGAGGCGTTCGCGGCACAGGCATGCGCGGTGACGGCGGAGCTCGGGCTCGACCCGGCCCGCGTCAACCCGAACGGTTCCGGTATCTCGCTCGGTCATCCGATCGGCGCAACGGGCGCGATCATCGCGATCAAGGCGCTCTACGAGCTGCAACGCCGTGACGGGCGCTATGCGCTCGCCACGATGTGCATCGGCGGAGGGCAAGGCATCGCCGTCATATTCGAAACTTACCAACCATGACAGACTCCACTTCCTCCTCGCGGGCCCGGCAAACACGGATTGTCCATGCTGACCCGCATCTCGAGCCGGGTTTCGAGTCGTTCGTGACGCCGGTCATGCGTGCCTCCACCGTCGTCTTCCCCGATCTCGCAACCGTGCGAGCGGGGGATTGGCGCGACGATTCGCAATGGCGCTACGGCCTGCACGCGACGCCGACTTCCGCCGCACTCGCGCAGCGCATCGCGGCGATCGAGGGCGGCAAGCAAGCGCTGTTGCAGCCATCGGGACTTTCGGCGATCTCGAACGTCTATTTCGGCATCGTCAAAACAGGCGACGACGTGCTGATTCCCGATAACGTCTACTCGCCGAACCGCGAGCATGGCGAGTGGCTTGCGCACGATTTCGGCATTTCCGTCCGCTACTACGATCCGCTCGTCGGCGGCGGCATCGCCGACCTGATTCGGCCGAATACGCGTCTCATCTGGATCGAGTCGCCGGGCTCGGTCACGATGGAAGTGCCCGACGTCCGCGCGATCGTGGCGGCGGCACGCGAGCGCCATGTCGTGACCGCGATCGACAATACCTATTCGGCGGGCCTGGCATTCCGGCCGCTCGAGCTTGGCGTCGACATCTCGGTGCAGGCGATGACGAAATACCAATCGGGCGGCAGCGACGTTCTGATGGGTGCGACGATCACGATCGATCACGAGCTGCACCTGAAGCTCAAACGCGCGCGCATGCGCATGGGGATCGGTGTCTCGGTCGACGATTGCTCACTTGTGCTGCGCAGTCTGCCGAGCATGAAAGCTCGCTTCGAGGCGCACGATCGTACCGCGCTGGGCCTCGCACGTTGGCTGAAGGCGCGTCCGGAAATCGCGGCGGTGCTGCATCCGGCGCTGCCCGATTGTCCGGGTCACGCCGAGTTCATGCGCGATTTCACGGGCGCGGGCGGACTCTTTTCGGTGATCTTCGATGAGCGCTACAGCCACGCGCAGATCGATGCGTTTGTCGAGGCGCTCGAGCTCTTCGCCATCGGTTGGAGCTGGGGCGGCGCGTACAGTCTCGCCATGCCGTACGACGTGGTGTCGATGCGCACGGCATCGCGCTGGCCGCATCGGGGTATCCTGGTCCGGTTCTATACCGGTCTGGAAGACGAGGCCGATCTGCGTGCCGATATCGAACGCGCGATGAAGTCGGCGCTCGGTTGATTCCTTAGCCGCGCTCCGGCGCTCAGAATAGCCGCAGCAGGCCGTCGAGGCCGACGTAATTGAATGCCACGTCGGCAGCGGCGCGCACGACAGGCTTCGCGCGGAAAGCGACCGAGAGTCCCGCCTCGGCCATCATCTCGAGGTCGTTCGAGCCATCGCCGAAGACGATGGCCTGCGACGTCGGAATGCCCGACGCCTCGCAGGCCTTGCGCAACGTATGCGCCTTCACGCTCGCGTCGACGATCTCGCCGAGCACCTTTCCTGTCAGCTTGCCGTCGACGATTTCGAGCGTATTGGCGCGCGCGAAATCGAGGTTGAGCTTCGCTTTGAGCCGGTCCGTGAAGAACGTGAAGCCGCCCGAGACGAGCAGCGTGCGCATCCCGGCAGCCTGCACGGCGGCAAGTAGGGTCTCCGCGCCCGGCGAGAGTCGCAGCCGTTCGCGGAAGACGTGTTCGAGCGCAGTCGCATCGAGCCCTTCGAGCAGCGCGACACGCGCCGTGAGGCTTTCATCGAAGTTCTTGATCTCGCCGCGCATGGCGGCCTCGGTGATCGCCGAGACTTCCGCCTTCAGCCCGCAAAAGTCCGCGATTTCGTCGATGCATTCGATCGTGATCAGCGTCGAGTCCATGTCCATGGTCACGAGGCCAAAGTCCCGCAGCGAAAGCCCGGGGCGCACGAACGCGTAGTCGAGCGCGTGAGTCGCGCAATAGGCTTCCACGTCGCCGCGCTGGGCCGGATCGGCATCGGCGATTCGGACCGCATAGGGATCGACGGGCTGCGCATGCGAGCCCCGTGCGAGTGCGATAAGCGGTTTGACATGAGCAGCCGCTAACGGCTCGGGGCTTTGAATGACGAGATTCATCGGTGAGGCGGGGAAGTCGTTCGTTCTGGTATCGGCGCGGCTGCCGCCGCGGGAAATCCGCCCATTGTAACGGTTCGCCACCGGCCGGCCTATCGGGGCCGTATCCGCAACCGCATTCGCCGCACGAATGCAAGCGGTGCAACTCCCGATCGCGGCCGGCGAGCCGCTCGTCGCCGGTAGCGTTAGACTGGGAGCGCGGGCCATCCGTCCGGTCGCGAGATCGGCTCCGGTGCTGCCGGCATCGTCGTGTGCCGCACCAACCTAGGATGACGAAACATGATGAGACGACCTCTGCGCTCAACCCGTTCGCTGCTCGCGGCTTGCGCCTGCGCGGCTGCCTTCGCCGGCGTTGCGATCGCACCCGCCACGCATGCCGCTCCGCCGATCACGGTCACATCCAAGACGCCGACTTCCGGTCCGATCAAGTACACCGTGAAAGTCGCCTCGAAGGCGTTCGGCAATCTGCAGGAGACGCGAACGATCAGCTCGGGGCAGACCGACGACTTCAACTGGAAAACGGCGTCGACGGCTGGCGCGACACCCGTTCCCGAGCAGTGTCCCGGCTATATGTCTCTCGCGCTCGATGCGAACGGCGCGCTCGCTCGCCAGATCAGCGTGCGCCTCGCGCCGATCGTCGCCGACGACGGCACCGCCACGGTGCAGATGAGCGTGCAGGCGAGCGTGCCCAAGGGCCGAGCGACGACCGTCAAGACGGGCGGCAAGACGCTGCAATGTCCGCAGGTGACGGCGATGAGTCAGGTAGTGCGCTTCACGATGCCGACGACCGGAGCGGCGAAGACAGTCGCGCTCAACGACGGCACGCGCGTGACCGTCTCGGCCAAGCGCTGAGACCTCCGTTTCGCGCGGCAATTTGCGCCGGTGACGGCTCGAGTCCGTTCCGCATCACCGGGCTTCGCGGCGCTCCAGCAGCCGCGAGGCCAGAAACCGATGGTCGGCCGAGAAGAGCCGCCGATAGGTCAGCAGAACGGCGCCTACTGTGCCGAGCGCCGACGATGCCGCGATGAGGAACATGATCACGATCTGGTAGCGGACGGCCTGCAGCGGCGATTGTCCTGCCAGCACCTGCCCGGTCATCATCCCCGGAAGGCTGACGACGCCGACCACGGTCATCTGATTCAACGTCGGAATCATGCCCGCGCGCACGGCTTGCCGCGCGGGGCCTTGCGCGGCCTCCCAGCGCGTCGCGCCGAGCGCGAGCGCCATGTCGACGCGGTCGCGCCGCGCGGTCAGCTCCTCGGCCATTCGCTCGATGGCGAGCGAGACGCCCGTCAGTGTGTTGCCGAGGATCATCCCGAGGATCGGTATCGCGTACTGCGGCTCGTACCAGGGATGAATGCGGATCACGGCGAAAAGGCCGATGGCCGCCACGAGCCATGCGCTGATCCAGATCGAAACGATGCTGTCGGCGCGTTGGCCCGCGTAGGTATGCGCGCCGCGCGCCGCGCCGGCCAGCCCGGCGACGATCGTCATGACCGCGATGACGGGCAGGACCACGTACCAATGGGCATTCGCGAACACCCAGCCGAGCACATAGCCGATGGCGAGCAACTGAACGACGGTGCGCACGGCGGCGAGCGCGAGCTTGCGGCCGAGACCGAGCGAGAGCGCCATCGAGACGGCTCCGTTGACGACGATGAGCAGTGCTGCAATGGCGACGTCTACGAGGCTGAGATTTTGCAGAACGGCATTCATTGCACAGGCTCCTCGGCCAATCCGAGCTGGCCGGCGCGCATCGTCAACTGCCGCGCGGCGACGCGCGCGGCCTGCGCCGGGTCGTGCGATACCCAGATCAAGCCGCGCTCGGCGGCACGGGCGTCGAACCAATCGGCGACGAGCGCTTCGATGGCTTGCGCGGATTGCGGATCGAGCGAGGCGGTCGGCTCGTCGAGGAGCAGCACCTCGGGATCGAGCTGAAGGACTCGGATCAGCGCGGTGATCTGCGCTTCGCCGCCCGAGAGCTCGCTCGCGCGTTTGTCGAGAAAATCGCTTGCGCGGCCGGCGCGCTCGGCGAGCCGCGTCGCGCGAGTGCGGTTGAAGCGCGTGCCGCGATAGGCATGAAGCGAGAACGGATAGCGCAAATTGTCCTCGACCGTGCCGTCGAGCAGGGCCGGGCGCTGCCGGACGTACGCGACGTTCTTGCGATAGCGCGGAATCGTCCGGCGTTCGACGGGCCGCCCATGCCATGCTATGCGCCCCGCGTCGAGCGGGTCCAGCAGCGCGAGCGCGCGCAAGAAGACGCTTTTGCCGGCGCCCGATGGGCCCGTGACGGCCAGGCGGTCGCCGGCGGCCAGCGCGAAGTCGGTCGCGGCGAGCAGGGTGGTACCGGTACGCGGATCGCGTCGGACGATGCCCTGCGCTTCAACGAGAAGTGGGGAGTTCAATCGGCGGCTCTTTGATGATCGTGGCACGCGGTTCGTCATGATAGAGGGAGATCGGCGGCATAGTGCTTGCTCCAGCGCAACTATGACGATCGCGCTCGGGATCGATGCGGTAGAGCGATCGGCGCGCGCGGCCAATCCGCGGAGCATTTATGCCCGTTGAACGCACTCGCCGGTCCGTTCTCGGCACGATCGGCAAAATTCTCGCCTGGGTCATCGGCATCGACGTCATCCTCGTCGCGGCGCTGGCCGTTTTCGTCCTGACGTTCGACTGGAACCGGGCCCGGCCGTGGATCGACGACAAGGTATCGCAGGCGCTCGGGCGGCCGTTCGCGATCAACGGCGATCTGCGCATCGGCTGGGAGCGCCCGGTCGGCGAGAGCGGCTGGCGCGCCTGGGTGCCGTGGCCGCGATTTTCCGCCTATCGTGTGACGATCGGCAATCCATCATGGGCCAAGGCGCCGCAGTTCGCGACTTTCGACGAGATCACCTTCGACACGAAGGTTCTACCGCTCATCGCGCATACGATCGCGGTGCCGACGATCGACTTCGTCAATCCGTCGATCGATCTCGAGCGCCTCGCGGACGGGCGCGATAACTGGACGTTCCAATTCAAGCAGTCGCAGCAGCCGATGCATTGGTCCGTGGAACTCGGCACCCTGGGTTTCGCGAAGGGCACCATCACGCTTGCGGACGCGCTCAAAAAGATCGACATGCGGATCGGCGTCGATACGCTTGGACAGCCGATCCCGATTGGGGAGGTGCTCAAGCAGCAGGAATCGGCGTCGCGGCAAACGGCCGCGAACGTCGTGGGCAAGCGCGGCGCGCGCAAGCTCAGCAAGCAGGAAAAGGCAGCCTCGGGCACGAGAGCGGGCTCGGCGGCATCCGCGGGGGCCGGCGCGGCGGTTGCGCCATCGGTATCTGGCGCATCCGGCGCATCCGGCGCATCCAGTTCGGCGGGAATCCCGAACGCCTCCACCGCTTCCGGAGCCGCCGCCAGCTCGCCGTCCGCCGCCTCGAACCCTCGCGATCAGTACGCGCTGGGCTTCACGGCAAACGGCACCTATCGGTCGACGGCAGTGTCGGGTACGGGCAAGATCGGCAGCGTGCTCGAACTGCGCGACACGACCCGCCCGTTTCCGCTGCAGGCCGACGTCAAGATTGGAGACACGCGACTGGCGCTGGTCGGCACGCTCACGGACCCACTGCATCTGGCGGCGCTCGACATCCGGCTCTGGCTGCAAGGCGCAAGCGCCGCTCATCTTTATCCGATCCTCGGCGTGCCGCTGCCGGAGACCCCGCCCTATGCGACTGACGGGCACCTGGCCGGCAATCTCGGCACGAAAGACACCGTTCTGACCTACAGCGGCTTCACGGGCCGCGTGGGCGGCAGCGACCTCGAAGGCACGTTGACCTACGACAATCGAGGCGCGCGTCCGCTGCTGAAGGGCAATGTCGTTTCGAAGCTGCTGCGCTTCGAGGACCTGGCGCCGATCATCGGAGCCGACACCAATGCGAGCAAGGCCCATCGCGGCGAGGCGATCAAACAGCCGGCCGACAAGGCATTGCCCGTCGAGCCTTTCCGAACCGATCGCTGGCGTGCGGTCGATGCCGATGTGACGTTCACGGGCAAGCGCATCATCAAGAACCCGCAGTTGCCGTTCACGGACCTCTACACGCACGTCGTGATGAAGAATGGCAACCTGGCGCTCGTGCCGCTGCGTTTCGGCTTCGCGGGCGGATCGCTGGCCTCGGACATCCACCTCGACGGCGGGGCGGTGCCGCTCAAGGCGCGCATTTCGTTGTCCGCGCGGCATCTGAAGCTGAAGCAGTTGTTCCCTACGCAAAAGACGATGCAATCGGCCCTCGGCGAGCTGAACGGCGACGCCGCACTATCGGCGACGGGCAACTCGCCGGCAGCGATGGCGGCGACGCTCGATGGCGAGACGAAAGCACTCGTCACGCAGGGCAAGCTGAGCTTGCTGTTGATGGAAGCGGCGGGACTGAACGTGGCGAATGTCGTGTATCGGAAGCTCTTCGGCGACCAGAACATCAATATCCACTGCGGCGCGGCCGATTTCGTGGCAACGCACGGCGTGCTCGATACACGGACGTTCGCGCTCGACACCGACGATGCGCTCATCGCAATGAATGGCAACATCGATCTGCGCAACGAATCGATGAAACTGTCGATTCATCCTCAGACGAAAGGACTGCGCGTCTTTTCGCTGCGCTCGCCGCTCTACGTCAAGGGCACGTTCAAGCATCCGGACGTCGGCGTCAGCAAAGGTGCGCTTGCCCTGAGGGCCGGCGCGGCCGTCGCCCTCGGCCTCATCAATCCGTTCGCGGCGCTGATTCCGCTCATCGCGCCGAGTCATAGCAACCCTGCGCCTTGCGACGAGCTGATCGCCCGCATGCGCGAGGCGCCGAGCGAGCATCCGGCGGCAGCGACGCAATCCGACCGCCCGTCCGTGCCGGCAAGCGCGGCGGCGCCGGCCGAGAACGCGGGGGCGAACGCGAGTAAACACCGGTGAGCTTCACGAAAGCTTGGTAAAATTCCAGGTTTTTCGTCGAACGTCATTCCGAGGACTCGCGCCGTGCTGTCTACCGCCAACATCACCATGCAATTCGGGCCGAAGCCCCTTTTCGAGAACATCTCGGTCAAGTTCGGGGAAGGGAACCGGTACGGCCTCATCGGCGCGAACGGCTGCGGGAAATCGACGTTCATGAAGATTCTCGGCGGCGATCTCGAGCCGAGCGCGGGCACGGTCATGCTCGAGCCGAACGTGCGTCTCGGCAAGCTGCGGCAGGACCAGTTCGCTTACGAGGACGTGCGCGTGCTCGATGTCGTCATGATGGGGCACACGGAGATGTGGGCCGCGATGACCGAGCGCGACGCGATCTATGCGAATCCCGAGGCGACGGACGACGATTACATGCACGCCGCCGAGCTCGAGGCCAAGTTCGCCGAGTACGGCGGCTACACGGCCGAGGCGCGCGCGGGTGAACTGCTGCTCGGCATCGGCATCCACATCGACGACCACAACGGCCCAATGAGCAACATCGCGCCGGGCTGGAAGCTGCGCGTGCTGCTCGCGCAGGCGCTTTTCTCCAAGCCTGACGTGCTGCTGCTCGACGAGCCGACCAACAACCTCGACATCAATTCGATCCGCTGGCTCGAGAACGTGCTGAACGAGTACAACTCGACGATGATCATCATCTCGCACGATCGTCACTTCCTGAACCAGGTCTGCACGCACATGGCGGACATGGATTACGGCACGCTGAAGGTCTACCCGGGCAACTACGACGACTACATGCTCGCATCGACGCAGGCCCGTGAGCGCCAGGCCGCGGCGAATGCGAAGGCGAAGGAGCGTATTGCCGATCTGCAGGACTTCGTGCGCCGCTTCTCGGCGAACAAGTCGAAGGCACGCCAGGCGACGAGCCGCTTGAAGCAGATCGATAAGATCAAGATCGAGGAATTCAAGCCGTCGTCGCGGCAGAACCCGTTCATTCGCTTCGAGTACGAGAAGAAGCTCCATAACATCGCCGTGGTGGCCGACGGCATCACGAAGCGCTACGACCGCACGATTTTCGAGAATTTCAACCTCTCCGTGCAGCCGGGCGAGCGGATCGCGATCATCGGCGAAAACGGCGCGGGCAAGACGACGCTTTTGCGGTCGTTGTTCGGCAACCTCGCCGTCGATCGCGGTACGGTGAAGTGGGCCGAGAATGCGAACGTCGGCTATATGCCGCAAGACACCTACGAGGAGTTTCCCGACGACGTCACGCTGACCGACTGGATCGATGATTACCGCAAGGAGGGCGATGACGATCAGATGGTGCGCGGCACGCTCGGCCGCCTGCTGTTCAGCGGCGACGACATCAAGAAGTCGGTGAAGGTGCTGTCGGGCGGCGAGAAGGGCCGCATGATCTGGGGCAAGCTGATGCTCGGCCGCCACAACGTGCTGCTGATGGACGAGCCGACTAACCATATGGACATGGAGTCGATCGAATCGCTGCAGATCGCGCTCGACAAGTATGAAGGCACGCTGATCTTCGTTTCGCATGACCGCGAGTTCGTCAGCGGCCTGGCGAATCGCATCATCGAGGTCCGCACGGACGGGACGCTCGTCGACTTCGGCGGGAATTACGAGGATTTCCTCGCGAGTCAAGGGTTGCAGTAAGCCCGGAGCCAATCCGAGCCAGGTGAGTAGAATAAGCGGATCCAACCGAAGAGGCGGGGCCGCGATGAAAACGTACGCGCACCTTTACGTCGGCGGAAAATGGCTCGAGCCCGCCGGAAGCGGCACGATCGATGTGATCGATTCGGCCACCGAGGAGGTCATGGGCCGCATTCCCGAAGGGACGGCGGCCGATGCCGAAGCCGCCGTCGAAGCGGCCAAGCTCGCTTTCGATGGCTGGTCCGTCACGCCGCCCGAGACGCGCGCTGAGTATCTGCAGAAGATCGCCGAAGCCGTCAAGGCGCGAACCGAAGAGCTGACTCAGCTCATCTGCGGCGAAGTCGGCATGCCGATCAAGCTCACGCGCGCCATACAGGTCGGTTCCGCCGTCTACAACTGGAAGGCCTACGCCCGGCTCGCGCGCGAGTTTCCATTCGACGAGCGCGCCGACAATTCACTCGTCGTGCGCGAGCCCGTCGGTGTGGTCGCGGCTATCACGCCGTGGAACTATCCGCTCAATCAGATCACGCTGAAAGTGGCCCCCGCGCTGGCTGCCGGCTGCACCGTCGTGCTCAAACCTTCCGAAGTCGCCCCGCTCAATGCATTCGTCCTCGCGGAAGCCATCGAGGATGCCGGGTTGCCTGCGGGCGTCTTCAATATCGTCAGCGGCTATGGCCCCGTCGTCGGTGAGATCATGGCGAGCCATCCGTTCGTCGATATGGTTTCGTTCACGGGCTCGACGCGCGCAGGTAAGCGTGTCGCGGAGCTGGCCGCGGCCACGGTCAAGCGCGTCGCGCTCGAGCTCGGCGGTAAGTCGGCCTCGCTCATTCTCGATGATGCCGATTTCCCGATCGCCATCAAAAGCACGGTTGCGGCCTGCTATCTGAACTCGGGGCAGACCTGCTCCGCGCACACCCGGATGCTCGTGCCGGAATCGCGATACGACGAGGCCTGCGCGCTGGCGAAAGCCGCGGCCGAAGACTATGTGGCGGGAGACCCCCGCGACGAACGAACGCGGCTGGGCCCGCTGGCATCGGCCGCGCAACTTCAGCGGGTGTATGGCTATATCGAACGCGGCATCGCGGAAGGCGCCGAGCTCATTACCGGCGGCACGGGTATGCCCGATGGCATTTCGAAAGGT
The DNA here is from genome assembly GCF_002934455.1 of Trinickia symbiotica. GTDB lineage: Bacteria > Pseudomonadota > Gammaproteobacteria > Burkholderiales > Burkholderiaceae > Trinickia > Trinickia symbiotica. The sequence continues at coordinate 67,065 of NZ_PTIR01000024.1, forward strand.
TTCTTCGTGAAGCCGACAGTGTTTGGCGGCGTTCATCCCAAGGCGACGATCGCTCAAGAGGAGATCTTCGGCCCTGTCCTGTCGATCTTGACGTATGAAGACGAGGGGGAGGCCGTTCGTATCGCCAACGATTCGCCCTACGGGCTCTCCGGCGCGGTCTGGGCCGGGGACGACGAGCAAGCGCTGCGCATAGCGCGCCGCATCCGGACTGGCCAAGTCGAGATCAACGGCGGGACCTGGAACATGGAAGCACCGTTCGGTGGCTTCAAACAATCGGGATATGGCCGCGAGAACGGTAAGTACGGCCTCGAGGAGTATCTCGAATACAAGTCGATGCAGTTCAAGCTCGTGAAGCCGGGCGGCCGATAGCGGGCGCCTTACGCGGCCTGCAGCGCTCGCTCGATGCATCGGGCAAAGCTGCCGGCCGCACGGCTCGGAGATACATCGACCACACGATTCGAACCAGCCGCCGTCGTCTGCCGCGGGCCCGAGCGGCGTATTTAAAGCTTGTCGTACTTGAACCGCACGGCCGTGCCTTCGCGTTCGATCCGCGACCAGACCGCGCGCTTTTCGTCGTCCGACATGAAGACCCAGTTCGAGACTTCCATCGCGGTCCGCCCGCAGCCTTTGCAGACGTCGTCGAAGAGCGTGGAGCACACGCCGATGCAGGGGCTGTCCGGGCGATCGTGGAGGTCTGAAGGCATTGAAAGGTCTGAGGCATGCGTGGGAGCCGTCATGTTAACCGATCCCGCCGTCGGCTCCCCTTCGGCGCTCAATCGTGCGGCGCGTCGACAGGCCCTCTATTGGTGCAACGGGAATCGACGTTGCTGCCCGGTTGCGCCTCGCCAACGCTTCCCCTCCGGATTTCGTCGCGACAAACTGGCCGAAAGGCCAAAAAGCTATTTTTTCAGCTAGACACCGGCGCATAACCGGCTAAAATTGCGCGCGATTTGAGGGAGCGAAGCGTGCCGGGCATGGCGACCGCTGTGCGGTTTGCGCGACAGCCGGGCTGGCCTGCTGGCGTTTTTTCGTTCGCCAGCCACAATTGGTGATAGGTTTCGAAGTTTTCGGAAGGGGCCGCGCGCGTGGCGCTGCGGTGTCGAGCGGGCAGACGGCCGGTACCGGCCGGCGGATCGGAGAACGGAATGGGAAAACGGGTAATGAGCGGGCTCGCGGCGCTCGCGCTGTTGGCGGCGCCGTGGGCGATGGCGAAGGACACGCAGCTGAACGTTTATAACTGGTCCGACTACATTGCCAAGGACACGATTCCGAACTTCACGAAAGAGACGGGCATTCAGGTCAAGTACGACAACTACGACAGCGACGATACGCTGCAAGCGAAGCTGCTGACGGGCAACTCGGGGTACGACATCGTCGTGCCGACGAGCAACTACGCGGGCAAGCAGATCCAGGCCGGCATTTTCTCGCCGCTCGACAAATCGAAGCTGCCGAACCTCAAGTATCTCGATCCGCAACTGATGGCGCTCGTTGCCGGTGCCGATCCAGGCAACAAGTATGTCGTGCCTTGGGCATGGGGCACGACGGGCCTCGGCTACAACGTGACGAAGGTCAAGCAGATCCTCGGCCCGAAAGCCGCGCTCGATAGCTGGGACATTCTCTTCAAGCCGGAAAACATCTCGAAGTTGAAAGCCTGCGGCGTCTCGGTGCTCGACGCGCCGGACCAGATGTTCGCGGCGGCGCTCCATTACATCGGGAAGGATCCGTACACGACGAACCCGGCCGATTACCAGGCCGCGCTCGCGATGTTGAAGAAGATCCGCCCCTATATCACGCAGTTCAATTCGTCGGGCTATATCAACGATATGGTCGGCGGCGACATCTGCTTCGCCTACGGCTGGTCCGGCGACGTCGTGATCGCCAAGCATCGCGCAATGGAAGCGAAGAAAGCGTACGAGATCGAGTACTACATCCCGAAGGGCGGGGCGCCTGTCTGGTTCGACGTGATGGCGATACCGAAGGACGCGGCGCATAAGGACGCCGCGCACGAGTGGATCAACTACATTGAGACGCCGCAAGTCAACGCCGCGATCACCGATGCCGTCTATTACCCGACGGCGAATGCCGAGGCCAAGAAATACGTGAAGCCGGACATCGCGAAGGATCCCGCCGTCTACCCGCCGCCGGACGTCGTCAAGACGCTGTTCCTGCTGAAGCCGCTGCCGGTCGATATCCAGCGGCTGCAAACGCGGCTCTGGACCGAATTCAAGACGGGTCGCTGATTAGCCGATAGCACGCGATGGAACGAGCGAACGCCGACACGACACCCTATCGGAGTCGGCAGCCCTCGTAATTGAGCCCCCGGAACCCAGCCGGGGGCTTTGTACGTCAAACGATGGAGTCATGCAGGAGATGAGCGATCAGTCGGTCCGGCAGGCGGCGACCGCCGCGCGTCCCACGTCGACAGTTCCGGCGTCGGCCGAGAACTTCGTCCAGATCGTGGACGTGGTGAAGAAATTCGGCGAAACGGTCGCCGTCCGCAACGTCAGCTTATCGGTGGCGAAGGGCGAGCTCTTCGCGCTTCTGGGCAGCTCTGGCTGCGGCAAGTCCACCTTGCTGCGCATGCTCGCCGGATTGGAGGCGATTACGTCGGGCAAAATCCTGATCGACGGCGAGGACCTGGCCCAGATGCCGCCGTACCGGCGCCCGGTCAATATGATGTTCCAGTCCTACGCGCTTTTCCCGCATATGACCGTCGAGGCGAACGTCGCATTCGGGCTGAAGCAGGAGGGCGTGGCGAAGGCCGAGCTCAAGGAGCGCGTACAGGATGCGCTCGAACTCGTTCAGATGACGCGTTTCGCCAAGCGCAAGCCGCATCAGCTTTCGGGCGGGCAACAGCAGCGTGTCGCGCTCGCCCGCTCGCTCGTCAAGCGGCCGAAGCTGCTCCTGCTCGACGAGCCGATGTCCGCGCTCGACAAGCAGATTCGCCAGCGCACGCAAATCGAGCTCGTCAATATTCTCGATCGCGTCGGCGTCACCTGCATCATGGTTACGCACGATCAGGAAGAGGCGATGACGATGGCGAGCCGGCTCGCCGTCATGAGTGAGGGGCAAATCATCCAGCTCGGCACGCCTAACCAAGTCTACGAATATCCGAACACGCGATTCTCGGCCGAGTTCATCGGCTCGACGAACCTTTTCGACGGCCATGTCGTCGAGGATGAACCCGATCATATTTTCGTCGAAACGGACGAGCTGCCCTGCAGGCTCTACGTCAACCACGGCATCACGGGGCCGCTCGGGATGCCGGTCACGATTTCCGTGCGGCCAGAACGCATCGCGCTCACGCGCAAACCGCCCGAGGGTGCTTACAACTGGGGGCGCGGCACAGTCGCCAACATCGCGTATCTGGGCGGCTATTCGCTCTATCACGTGAGGCTCGATTCGGGTAAGACCGTGATCGCGAACGTCTCGAGCCTTGCGCTTTCCGAAATCGAATCGCCGCAATTGAACGATGAGATCTATGTGCGCTGGAGCGCATCCGCCGGCGTGGTGCTGACCGCATGAAACAGATGATGATCTCGTTCGCCGCGTGGCCCGCGCGGCGCTTCAGGCTGACAGGCAATACGGCCGTCATCGCCGGCCCGTTCATCTGGTTGCTCCTGTTCTTCTTCGTGCCGTTCCTGCTCGTCGTCAAGATCAGTTTCGCGGAGTTGCAGCTCGGCATCCCGCCTTATACCGAGCTCGTCAGCATCAAGGAGGGCGTAGTCCAGATTTCGCTCAATCTCGCGCACTATGCGTTCTTGCTGAGCGACAGCCTTTACTTCGCGACCTACGTCAACTCGCTCATCGTCGCGGCCGTGACGACGCTGCTCTGCCTGCTGCTCGGCTATCCGATGGCCTACTATATCGCGCGCTCGAGCCCCGGTTCGCGGAACATTTTGATGATGGCCGTGATGCTGCCGTTCTGGACTTCGTTCCTGATTCGCGTGTACGCGTGGATCGGGATTTTGAAGAACAACGGGCTGCTCAACAATTTCCTGATGGCGATCGGCCTCATTCACGCGCCGATCGAGCTCTATCGCACGAACACCGCGGTCTATATCGGGATGGTCTATTCGTATTTGCCGTTTCTCGTCATGCCGCTTTACGCGCACCTCGTGAAGATGGACTTGACGTTGCTGGAGGCCGCCTACGATCTCGGCGCGAAGCCGTGGAAGGCTTTCGTGCAGATTACGCTGCCGCTTTCGAGGAACGGCATTATCGCGGGGTGTCTGCTCGTGTTCATTCCCGCTGTCGGCGAGTACGTGATTCCTGAGCTGCTCGGCGGTGCGAATACGCTGATGATCGGCCGCGTCATGTGGAACGAGTTCTTCAACAACGCCGACTGGCCGATGGCGTCCGCCGTGACCTGCGCGATGGTGATACTGCTGCTCGTGCCGATGGCGCTCTTTCAGCACCAACAAGCCAAACAACTCGAAGCGCGCCGATGATCAAACCGAACCGCACGTTGCAGCTGATCGCGCTCGGCATCGGCTTCGCGTTTCTCTACATTCCGATCCTGAGCCTCGTCGTCTACTCGTTCAACGAGTCGCAGCTCGTCACGGTTTGGACGCGCTTTTCGACGCGCTGGTACGCCGCGCTTGCTCAGGACGACGAGCTCATCACGTCCTTCTGGCTGTCGCTGCGTATCGCGCTCGCGACGGCGTTCGCTTCGGTGGTCATCGGCACCTGGGCCGGTTTCGTTCTCGCGCGCATGGGACGTTTCCGGGGATTCACGCTTTTCACAGGGATGATCAACGCGCCGCTCGTCATTCCCGAGGTGATTCAGGGCATTTCGTTGCTGCTGCTCTTCATCGAGATGGGCAAATGGCTCGGCTGGCCGGAGGGAAGGGGATTCACGACGATCTGGATCGGGCACGTCATGCTTTGCATGTCGTACGTGGCCATCATCGTTCAGTCGCGCGTGCGCGATCTGAATCCGTCGCTCGAAGAAGCGGCGCTCGATCTCGGGGCGACGCCGTTGAAGGTCTTCTTTGCGATCACGTTGCCGCTCATCTCTCAAGCGCTGATGGCGGGGTGGCTGCTGTCGTTCACGCTGTCGATCGACGATCTTGTGCTCTCCGCGTTTCTTTCCGGGCCAGGGTCGACGACGCTGCCGCTCGTGGTTTTCTCGCGCGTGAGGCTCGGGCTCAATCCCGAGATGAATGCGCTCGCGACGCTTTTCATCGCCGTTGTGACGGTCGGTGTCGTCGTGATCAACTACTTCATGCTTAGGGCGGAGAAGAGGAGGTTGGCGGGCGTGGCTTGAGGCCGACCGAAGGAATCAGATTGCGATATTCGACCTCTGGGGTCAACTCGTCATCCGGGTTACGCTTTCGTGGCATTTGGGGATTATGGTGTTTCGTTGAAGGCGTACCGCTGCGCCGGCTGATATGTCGCCGTGGTGGACGTCTCGTCAAACGCCGTCCTCGACGCCATACCATGATGTCTTCTCTTGCTTGGCGCTCTTTTAAGACTACGCATCATATTCGTCTGCGGCGGCAAATGAGGTCGATTGCAAGGGCTACGTTGAAGCGCGAGGCCAGTTCTTTCGCTCACCCAGATGCAAAATCGTACACGCGAACACGCATTGGAATTGAGCCGATGCCGGTGAACAGAAAATGCGGCTTTGGAATAAAGCAAGAAAGCCTCATGCGAGTATAGACCTTGCATGGAGGATGTCTATTGTGCAAAATCGCGGTTTATCGATCATAATCGACCGACTTCCCAAATATTAGAAATCCGTCACGCTCTGACGGCAGGGTGGCTGCTATCGTTCACGCTGTCGATCGACGGTCTCTTGCTGTCCGCGTTTCTTTCCGGGCCAGGGTCGACGACGCCGCCGCGCGTCGGCGCGTGGCGGATTAATTCCTTGTCCCATAACTTTGCCAGGAGAAAGGGGATCGGGTCGTCTTCCTTTTTTGCCCGTGCTCTAATTCTTTCATAACGGGTGCGCCTGTCAGGCACTTCTTTATACCGCGCTGGTGAGAGCCCCCATGCTCCCCAAACTTCAACAATATTTTCTGGAGGAATGCGGTCCCTAATAATCACTTCCTGCGATCCCTTTGCAAAGTTTACGGCCGGCTGTCCCTGTTTCTCGCGAAATACTTCCATCCGGCCTTCGGGGGTTGTAAGGTCAAAGTTTTCCTGTCCTGTCGGCTTCGAAATCTTCACTAGCAAGCCGGCGGAATCATCCGACTTCTCGCGGAGAAGCCAAGCGGCCACCTTTTTGCTTCGAGACGTTGAAACCCAGTCGGTCTGAAAGTTTGGTTTGCTTCCATTCCTAACATGAGCTGCGGGGTTGGCTCTTACACCAGGGTTGCGCGCGTACAATCCAGTTCTTATTTCATTATATCTGACAAGATCTGAGATTAAACGATCGGATCCGTCGGGTCTAAGTGCTCTGTATACGTACTCGGGTTCTTCATTATCCGAGTATCCACTTGACTCTTTATGGACATTGCGAACGCGAGGCTGTCGGGGAGCGGACAAGCCTCTCTTAGGCCGTTTAGCTGGAGTTGCGGATTCCGAACTATCAGCCTCAGGCCTCCGACGGTCTGCTACGGGAGAAGCGGGCCCTACCTCTTCGTTGCCTAAGCGCTGCAGAGGAAAACTGGCCAAACGAGGCGGGTAATGGAGGTTGAGGTACTCGAGCTCCCTCAATTGCAGCAAAAGGCTTGCGGTATCTCCGACTACGCCGGCTCCATCAATACCCCTTCGGACTGCAGCGATGCTTTTGCGACGAAATGTGTGCGTCATGGTTCTACCTGTCCAGAAGCGGCAGCGTTAGCAAGGTGCTCATTTAGACCATTATAGGCGGTCATCCAATACGCAAGTCGTTAAAATTTCACGCTTTGTGCGCAGATTTTCCAATTTTTGAGAAAACGAAACGATTCTTTTGGCGATATGCTGCTGCGATAGCAGGACGACTTCCGTGCAGTGACAACAAGCCCGCACAAATGTCGCGGCAGGGCCGGCGGGCTTCCTAATCGCTGGCTTTGCGATATTCCCAGTCAGGGATTTTTTTGGGCCGGCATCCCTCCCATGGCCTGAAAAAGCGCCGCCGTATTGGCGAATTGGACACCCCTAGCGCGGACTGTGTCGAGTTGGGCGCTCAGGTAAGCCTGTTCGCTGGACCGCACCGCAGATGGTGGCAAAGCGCCTACCCGCCGGCGTGCCGCCGCCTCGTAGGACGCTGTGCGAGCGGTTCGTGCCGCCGCGTCCAAGGACGCGAGCGCGTCGGCGTTGTGTTCGAGCGCTGCTAGGGTATCAGCGACATTCTCGAATGCCGACAGGACCGTTGCCTTGTACTCTGACGCTGCAGCGTCGTAGCTATCGATTGCAGCTCGCCGTTGCGCTCGCAACGCGCCACCATGAAAAATGGGCTGTGAGAGCCCCGCGCCGAGGCTCCATATTGCGCCCGCCCCGGAAACGGCAGCCGGCCAGTTGAACCCGGCCTGGCCCATCGAGGCCGTCAGCGAAAGACTCGGGAACAGCTGCGCCGTAGCTGCGCCCACCTCCGCGGCAGTCTCCTTCACAAGGGCCTCCGCTGCGCGAATGTCAGGGCGCGTGCGCAAGAGTTCGGAAGGGATGACGACGGGCAAGTGCTCCGGAAGCGCCAGGCTTGCCAAGTCGGGAACCGCAGGAGCCGCGTCGGGCGTGCGTCCGATCAGCACCGCAAGGGCATGGACGGCCGTCGCACGCTGCTGCCGCAAGCCGGCGAGCGTTGCCGCGATGGCATACGCGTTTTGCCGGGACGCCAGTGCCTGCGCGTGGGCCGCGGCGCCTAGTGTGTAGCGTCGCTCGTCCTCATTGGCGGTTTCGTTCGCCAGCGCAACCAGTCGCTCGGTAATCGCGATCTGTCGGTTGAGCGTCGCCGCATTGATCACCGCGCCGACGATATTGGCGGCCAGCGCTCGCCGTGCCGCCTCGAGTTGGAACGCCTGTTGGTCGATACGCGCGCCGAGCGCCGCATTGGCGTAGCGCACGGCACCGAACAGGTCGAACGTGTAGTGCGCCTCGATCTGACCGACGAATACGTCGTAGGTCACCGTGTTGGGGCCCGCCGCGGGTATGCCGAGGTAGCGCTCGCGCGTGGCTTGTCCGGCGGCGTCGATCGTGGGCAGCAGCGACGAGCCGATCTGCGCTCGCAATTGCTCATGCGCTGCGGCCAGCGACTTCTCGGTTGCGGCCAACGTCGGGCTCGAGCGCAAACCCTCCTCAACGAGCGCATCGAGGGCCTCCGAGCGATAAAGGCGCCACCATTGCGGCACGGGCTCGGCGCCGATGTCGAACTGTTGCGCGACACCTCCCGCCGTGGCTGTCCGCGCCGGTTGAGGCCCAGCGCCATAGTGCGCGGGCGAGGGCATGGCCGGCGGATCGCCGCTCGGGCCGAACGAACAGGCGGCGACAACGAATGCCGCGCTGGCCGTAAGGGTGAACGTAGAGTGCACGAGCCTCATGATCAATTCTCCGCGTGCTCTGGCTCAGCCGGCAGCGCATCGCGCTCGTCGCGCCGTACCTTGAAGGAAGCTGCATAGAGCGCCGGCAGATAGAAAAGTGTCAGCACGGTGGCGCTCGTGATGCCGCCCATCAGGGCAGTGGCCATCGGACCGAAGAAGTTCGAGCGCAAGAGCGGAATCAGCGCGAGCACCGCGGCGGCGGCTGTCAGCGTGATCGGCCGAAAACGCCGGGCCGTCGCACCGACGATTGCGCTGAAGCGCTTCTGGCCCGCCGCGATGTCCTGCTCGATCTGATCGACGAGAATCACCGAGTTGCGCATGATGATGCCGAACATGGAGATCACGCCGAGCATCGCGACGAAGCCGAACGGCTTGCCGAAGAGCAAAAGCGTAGCGACGACGCCGATCAGCCCGAGCGGCGCGGTCAGCACGACCATCAGCACCCGCGAGAAGCTTTGCAGTTGGATCATCAGCAGCGTGAAGACCGCGATCAGCATGAGCGGCATTTGCGCGTTGATCGACGTCTGCCCCTTTGCGCTTTCTTCGACGGAGCCGCCGACTTCGATCCGATAGCCGAGCGGCAGTTGCGCTCGCTCTGAAGCGAGCGTGCGATCGAGGTCGTGCGTCACGTCGATGCCTTGCGCGTTGCCCCGTACGTCGGCCTGCACGGTAATCGTCGGCTGACGGTCGCGCTCCCAGACCACGCCGTACTCGAGACCGTTGCGCAGATGCCCGAGCGCGCCGAGCGGCACCGGCCCGTTCGGAGTTGGCATTGCCAGGTTCATGAGACGCGCCGGGTCGGCGCGCTCGCGTTCGGGCGCGCGCAGATCGACATTGATCAGTTTGTCACGCTCGCGATATTGCGTGACCGTGTACCCCGACAGCGTCATTGCGATGAAGCTTGCGACATCTTGGGAGGTCACGCCGAGCTGGCGCGCGTTCACCTGATCGATCTCGAACGATAGCGAGCGCTCGGCCGGCTCGTCCCAATCGAACTGAACGTTGCGCGTGCGCGTATCGGCGCGCATCGTCGCCGCAACCTTCTCGGCGATCGCGCGCACGGTGCCGATATCGTCACCGCTTACCCGAAACTGGACCGGAAAACCGACGGGCGGGCCGTTTTCGAGCCGCGACAGCCGTGTCCGCACGGTCGGGAAATCGTTCTCCAGGGTGGTATCGAGCCAGCGCGCCAGCTTGTCGCGGTCTTCGACGGTTTTTGCCGTGACGACAAACTGCGCAAAGTTGGGTTGCTGCAACTGCTGGTCGAGCGGCAAATAGAAGCGAGGCGCGCCGGTGCCGACGAAGTCGACGAAATGGTCGATTTCGGGCCGGCCGTCGAGCGTCTTTTCGAGGCGCTTGGCTTCGCGCAACGTCGCGTCGAAAGAGGCGCCCTCGGGCAGTCGCACGTCGATGAGCAACTCGGGCCGGTCGGAGCTCGGGAAGAACTGCTGGGGCACGAGCGCGAAGCCCGCCAAGGCCACGATGAAGAGCGCGGCCGTGATGGCGAGCACGATCCATCGACGCTCGACGCACCAGGAGATCCACGTCGACAACCGCCGATAAAACCGAGTGTCGTAAATGTCCACCTCGTGTTCCGCATCGTGCTGGTGCGGTTGTGTCGAGCCCGTAGCGCGCTGCTTCGCGTGCTTGTGCTCGGGCAACAAGTGATAGCCGAGCAGCGGGATCAGCACGACGGCGGCGAACCACGAAGCGATCAACGCGATCGCCGATACCTCGAAGATCGAGCGCGTGTACTCTCCGGTGCTCGATTTCGCGAGCGCAATCGGCAGGAAGCCGGAGACGGTCACGAGCGTGCCGGTCAGCATCGGAAACGCCGTGCTCGTATAGGCGAAAGCGGCGGCGCGGGTGCGTTTCCAGCCCTGTTCGAGCTTCACTGCCATCATCTCGACGGCGATGATCGCATCGTCGACGAGTAGCCCGAGCGCGAGCACGAGCGTGCCGAGCGATACCTTGTGCAACCCGATGCCAAACAGGTACATGCAAAGCGCAGTGACGGCGAGCACGATCGGAATCGAGATGACGACGACCATCCCCGTCCGCACCCCGAGCGAGATGAGGCTCACGACGAGCACGATTGCGACCGCTTCGCCGACGGCTTCGAGAAAGTCGTCGACCGAGTGCGCGACGGCGTGCGGCATGCTCGACACCTCGGTCAGCTTGAGACCGGCCGGCAGATGCGCGCGCAGCTCCACACACTGCGCGTCGAGCGCCCGGCCGAGCCGGATTACGTCGCCGCCCGGCTGCATCGTCACGCCGATGCCGAGCACGGCCTGGCCATCGGCACGCATTTGCGTCACGAGCGGGTCATCGTAGCCGCGCTTGATCGTCGCGATATCGCCGAGCCGGAACGTCCGATGGTTGATGCTGATCAGCATGTCGGCGAGCGCGCGCACGTCGCCGAACTGACCGCTCGGCCGGACGAACACGCGATCGTCGGCTGTCGTCACGGTGCCGGCCGAGGCGACGGCGTTTTGCGCGTTGATCGCCTGAGCCAGCTCGGTTGGCGATATGGAAAGCCGCGTCAGCTCTGCGTTCGAGATTTCGATGTAGACGTGCTGGTCGGGATCGCCGAAATAGTCGACCTTGGCGACGCCGGGCACGCGCAACAGCACCGTGCGCAACTGATCGGCGTAGTCGTGAAGCTGAGCGGGCGAAAAGCCATCGCCTTCGAGCGTGTAGATATTGGTGTAGACATCGCCGAATTCGTCGTTGAAAAACGGCCCGATCGTGCCCGGTGGCAGCGCCGAAGCGATATCGCCGACCTTTTTTCGCACCTGATACCACGTCTCCTGCACATCGGCTACGGGCGCCGAATCTTTCATGTTGAAGAAGATCATCGATTCGCCGGGCCGCGAGTAGCTGCGCAGGAAGTCGATATGCGGCGTTTCCTGCAGCTTTCGGCCGATCCGGTCGGTGATCTGCTCCTGGACTTGTCGCGCCGTCGCGCCGGGCCACAGAGTGCGGACCACCATCACGCGGAATGTGAAGGGTGGATCCTCGGATTGGCCTAGCCGCGTGTAAGCGAGGATGCCGGCCAATGTGGCGAGCGCGATCAGAAAGACGACGAGTGCCTGATGTCGCAGCGCCCATGCGGAAAGGTTGAAACGGTCCTCGCTTTGAGCGGCCGGCTTCAACGAGGCGCCGCGCCGCCCGGCATTCTCATCGTGCGCGTGGCCGTGCTCCGCCGCGCTCATGATCCGATGTCCTCGGGATGAAGCGGCGCGACCGCGCGCACGTGCTCGCCGGCACTGACCGTGTGCACGCCTTGAAGCACCACGCGTTCGCCGTCGTGCAAGCCGCCCGAGATCGAGATCGTGCGCTCGTCGTAGCGCACAACGGTGACGGGGCGCAGCTCCAGCCTGTCGGCGCCTGCGCCCACGACCCACACGGCCGGCCGCTGTCCGTCGTGGAAGAGCGCCGTCGCCGGCAATGTGAAGACGTGTTCTGACGCTTCATCGACGGAATCGAACGCAACGACGGCCGTCATCCCGAGACGCAGGGCGGCATCGGCCGCCTGCAACGTGAGTTTGACCCGATAGGTGCGGCTTTGCGGGTCGGCTAAGGGCGATACCTCGCGTACGCGCGCGGGGAACGTCTTTCCCGGTAGCGCGGGCAGTGCGACCTTGGCGGGGCGGCCGACCGCCAGCGCCGAAAGGATGCGTTCCGGTGCGTCGCAAACGGCGTCGACATCGCCGCTCCAAGCGAGGTTATAGACGGCTTGACCTGCCGTGACGTTCTGGCCGGTGTCTGCGTTTTCCTCGGTGACGACGCCGGCATGATCCGCCGTCAGCGTCGTGTAGGCGAGCTGGTCGGCGGCCAGGGCGAGTTGCGCCCGCGCCGAATCGCGCTGCGCAAGCGCCGATGCGTAGGCGTCCTGAGTTTGCTCCCACTGCGTCGGCGCGATCAGGTTTTCCTGCGCCTGCGCGCGGTCGCGGTCGAGCTGCTGCTTTGCGTAGACGAGGCGGTGTTCGGCGGCATCGAGTTGTGCCTGTGCGCTTGCGACGTTCTTGCGAGCGTCGGCTGCATCGAGCCGCGCAACGACCTGGCCTGCCTTCACGCTATCGCCGAGCCGCACGAGCCGATCGACGATCTTGCCCGCGACGCGGAATGAAAGCACGTTGCTATAGCGCGCCTCGATCTGGCACGGCAGCGACGCGGCGGGCGGGCGGCCGTCGGGGTGCACGGCGAGCGCGACGACGGGTTTCGGCGCCGGCGCGGCGGCTTCGCGCGGATGACAGGCGCTCAACGTCAAAGCCGCGCAGACGGCGAGCATGGTGCCGGCTCTAAGCCGCTTGCGTTCGCTCGCCGAAGCAGCGACGCAAGCGCGCCTGCGCGGCGCATTCGACGGATGGGTTCTGACACGACTCACGATGCCTGCCTTGTGAAGTGACGATCGTAGGGAGGTAGGAAACGGCGCCGAGGACACCGCGAGACGCGGCGCACCGCTCGTACGCGACCAACATAGCGGAGTCGTCGTCTCATATTTACGGGTGCATTCTAATACATAGTTGTATTTGAGTGCAAAGATGAATGTCAGCGCGCCGCGATGCTAAAATTTTCGACATGAAGCGAAAACGCCTGACACGCGAAGAGAGCCGGGACCAGACGCGCGAGCGTCTGCTCGAGGCCGCGCGTGCGATGTTCATGAAGAAGGGGTTCGTCGCCACGAGCGTGGAGGACATCGCCGAGACCGCCGGCTACACGCGCGGTGCGTTCTACTCGAACTTCGACAGCAAATCGGAACTGCTGATCGAGCTCTTGCGGCGCGAGCGCGACGACCTGCAGGCAAGCTTTCAGTCGATCATGGAAGAGGGCGGCACGCGCCAGCAGATGGAAGCGCGCGCCGTCGAGTACTACAGCCAGCTGCCACTCGAAGACGATTTCTTCCCGCTCTGGGTCGAGGCAAAGCTGTTGGCGAGCCGCGACGCGCGATTCCGAGTGCGGTTCAATGCTTTCAGAAATGAAAAACTCGAGTGGGTCGCGGCCTACATCAAATCGTTCTCGGAGCGCGCCGGCACGCCCCTGCCGCTGCCGCCGGAGACACTGGCACTCGGGCTCGTGAGCCTCTGTGAAGGCATGCAATTCTTTCGGATGACCGATCCGCAGACGGTGACCGACGAAGTCAGTAAAACGGTGCTTGCGGGGTTCTTCGCTCGCTTGCTGTTGACCTGACTGAAACGCCGGCGGGGCGGTTTCGCCGAGAGCAATGTGATGCGATGCGGCTCGCTGCCGGAATGAACGGGCTCGAGCGGAGTCAGAGAGCTAGTGCGTGCACGACTAGAACACCCCCGGCCCATAATTGCTGCCGATCAGCCGCGTGACCGAATCGACGTTCGCGTAATCCTGTTCGGGCAGTCCATCGAAAATCGAAATGAGCTCGTTGCTCGCGCCGGCAGCGCGCGCCACTTCGACGATCTCATCCTTGTTGGCCGGATATCGGACGGCATGCAGCACGTCCGCGATCTGCAAATCGATGGGTTCTTCGGGGATTGCCGATGTCGTCATGGGTATCTTTTCTCCGTCGACCGTTCAATTCCGTTGCGCGCTTCGAACTTCAAGTCCGTGACTGTCGCTCGTGCGGCGCGAAGTGGCTGGCCAGACTGTGGGATTTCGGGAGTTTGATGCGCGCCCAGTGTTGTTTCGCGAAGTTGGCGTCCGCGGCGACGTCGGGCGCGGGCGGAGCGACGGGCGCGGCATCTGCGCGCGCCGCCGCGATTGCGGCGCGCGCGGTGAGACTGTCGAGCGCCGTGGTTTGTATCGGTGCCGCGAAGCACGATGCCGAAAGCAAGGCCATACTCGTCACTGTCGAGACTTTCATGCTCGACCTCCTTCTCGATACGGCATGTCGCTGATTGACTCTGTCAGCGGTCGGCCAACAAGCAGCATGCCTCGTGCCAAGGACAGTTGTGAGCCCCCTTAACGCAGCACTTCGAAGCGCGTCCACGGCCAGGATGGCCGGTCGCGCATGTATCCGTTGAGCCAGTTCCATTGCGGATGGCGCTTCATAAACGCCTGCGCGTCGAACGGCCTGCCGCAAGGATGTCCCCACCGCGCCCAGAAGGCGAGCTCGCGCGCCATCTTGCTGTCGACGACCTTACCGTCGTTGGCGCCCCAGGGGTTGAACGGCCCTTGGTCGGAGCCGCCGAAGCGCGCATCGTCGAGCTCCAGATGCCCGCAGATGGTGCGCGAGCATGGGTTGTCGCCGCGGTCGAGATAGACATCGTGGTGATCGGCGATCATCTGCTTTGCGAGTTCGATGTCGATCTTGCCATGGTGCTGGTCGGCGAGCTGCATGAAGCGCAGCCTCCGCGCGCCGTTCTTGCGGACGTCGGTGTAGTCCTCTCCTTCTCCGATGCACTCCTGGTTGCGGATTTTCAGGTCCGTTGCGGTGTTGTAGCCGCTGTAAAACCCGTCTTTCGTGCTCTCGAATCCCGAATAGTGAAGGCCGAGCTCGTAACGCGCGATTTCGCCCGTCTTCAGATCGCCGAGGAGCCAGCTGTTCGCATAGCCGCCGTTGTTCGCCACGGCAAACATCTCGCACCATTCGCCGATCGAATTCGCGTACTGCGTGGCGCGCCGCGAGCGATAGAACTCCGGCGCCCCGGCCGGGTTGTAGCCGGCGAAATTCGAGATCGTCGTCTCCGTGACCATGAGACCGGCCGACGTGATCCAGAAGTCGGTCAGGCTCGAGATGCACCCGGGCAGACCCTGCATGATGATTCGATGGCCCGAATCCGGAACGATGTCGAAGACGACGTTGAACGCGTCGCCTGCCGCATAGCGGTCCCATGAGTTGTGCGCCATGACGATGCCGCCGTCGCGCGTGGCGCTGCCCGTCGCGATGAACGCGCTGCAATGATGGCCGCGGCGCCCGCGCCATGGCTTCATGCCGAGTCGAGGCTCGCGCGCCGCGACTTTCGTCGGCCACCAGCTTTGCAGCAAGTCCATGTAGCCGTTCCAGGCGAGCACCTCGGCGAACGGCAGCTTCGCGCCCGCCGCGATGCCCTGGATCTCGTCTCTGAACTCGGTGTCGAGCCGCGGCCCGAACTGCTCGAGCGCCGCCGCCGTGAACGTCTCGAAGTCCTCGCCCGTATCCCAGCGCGCGAGATATTTCGCAGTCCGAATGGCATTCTGGATCTCGGTTGCGAGCAGTTGCCCGTGTTGCTCGCCGCGGTCGTACGGCTCACCTTCGATGTGGACGAAAATCCAGCCGGCATGGTCGCGCCGCACGGCATCGAGGGACGGTTCGCTCATCTTCGCTCCGAATCGACGAATCGGCCGCTAAGCGCTCGTCAGGCTTCGTTTTGCGCGGAACCTGCGCATTTTTGCGGTCGTTACTTCATTGTAGAAAAAACGCCGCGCTTTCGCATCCGATGGGGTGAGGAAGGAGTGGGACTTGCCAATCTCGGCGCCGCGACTACGGCGTCGGATTCATCCGACGGTAGGCGTCGAGCAGGGCGGTCTTGTAGACGGCGCCCATCAGTTTCGGCGCATCGATGCTGGCGACGACGGGCAAGCGTTCGCCCCGGAATGCGAGGAAGTGCTGCAAGGCCACGCTGATCGGCATGTCCGGCGTAAGAATCGCGAACTCGGGCTGCAGATAGTCGGCCGCCGTGCAAGACGACGTGTCGCGCTTTTCCAGCAGGTCCGACGTGATGTCCTTGAGCGCCACCACGCCGCGAAAGCAGCCGTCGTCGTCGGTCACATACAGGTACTTTACCGGGTACTCGAGGAAGATCCGCGTCATTTCCTGCACGCTCGCCGTCAGCGGGACGATCGTCTCGGCCGGCCTGATCAGCTCGCGCATCTGAGTCGCACGCAGTCGCATGCGCTCTTCCTCGTCGGCGTGCCGCCGCAGCGTGATCTCGTACATCGACGTTTTGCCCATGGCGCGCGCCACGAAGTACGCGACCACGCATGAGAGCATCAGCGGCAACACGACCTGATAACTGAGCGTCATCTCGAAGATCATCAGGATTGCCATGAGCGGCGCCTGCGTCGCGCCGGCGAGGAACGCGCCCATGCCGACCATCGCATAGGCGAAGGCACCCGAGGTGCCGTGCGGCCAGATCGAATGCGCGGCAAGCCCGAAGAGGGAGCCGAGCGTCGCTCCGACGAACAGCGTCGGCGTGAACACCCCGCCGACGGCACCCGAGCCGACCGTGGCGGCCGTCGCGACGATCTTGCAGATCAAGACGGCGACGAGCGACACCCAGGTCCACGGCGAATGGAGTATCGAGTTGACGACGCTGTAGCCGTTGCCCCAGACGTCCGGTACCCAGACCGAGATGATGCCGACGATGAGGCCGCCCGCGGCGAGCCGCACCGGCAACGGAACGGGCAGACGCCTGAAGCTCGCCCGCGAAAAGTCGATCAGACGCAGGAACTGCGGCGCCGCGGCGCCGCACAGGAATCCCAGCGCGACGAAGAGGAGCACTTCCACTCCCGCGATCGCCGGAAACTCGGGCATCTCGTACGGCGGCTTGTAGCCGGCGAATTCGCGCATCGTGATATTGGCGACGACGGACGCCACGACGACGGGGCCGAAGCTCTCCATCGCGATAGAGCCGAGCACGATTTCGGTGACGAAGAACGCACCGGCGATCGGCGCGCTGTAGGCCGATGTGATGCCGGCCGCGGCGCCGCAGGCGACGAGCAGGCGCAACCGATCAGGGTCGAAATGCACGAGTCGGCCGATGGCTGAGCCGGCAAGCGCGGCAAGCTGGACCATCGGGCCCTCACGGCCGATCGAGCCGCCGAAGCCGATCGTGAAGAGCGAGGAGACGCTGCGCCAGAGGCTTTGCCAGATGGGAACCACGCCGTCGCCAATCGCGATCGCTTCCATGTAGTCGGTGTTCGCGCGCTTATCGGCGTGGCGCGCGGCCAAGAGGAGGAAGCACCCGGCGATGAGGCCGCCGATGGCCGGCAGAAAGATGCGCGTGGTCCACGGCAGCGCGCGCGCCATCTCGACGAAGCTACCCGATCGGCCGGTGAAAACCCATTGAAAGAAGTCGATGCAGCGGCGGAACGCGGCCGTCGCGAACGCGCCCAGCACGCCTGTGACGACGGCCCAAAGCAGCATCGTGTGCGCCTCGGAGAGGCTGAACAACGCTTGGGCGCGGGTACGCAGGCGAAGCAGGAATGAGAGCACGGCGGCCTTGGCTGAGATCGGTCGAGCGCAAGAATAGCATCGAGCCGCGCTCAGTCCGACCCCGGGCTACGATCGAGCTCCGGATAGTGCCGGAATATCCCCGTTTCGTTGAGCGGGATGCGCCGCTCCGACGCGAGGTAGGCGGCGATGTTCGGCCGCGCGGCCACGGCGTCGCGCAGCGCCGCAAGCCTGCGGTAACGCTGGCGGAAGCGCTTCGTCGCGCGCGGAAACGCGTAATGGAGACCTTCGATGAGCTGGAACATCGAGAGGTCGGCATAGGTCAGCGAATCGCCGACCAGGTGGGCGTCGCCCTTCGGGTTCTGCTTCAGCACGCGCTCGAAATAGCCCATGAACTTCGGCATGCGGTGATCGATGAAGTCGGTCGCGCGCGCTTTGGCCGCTTCCTTTTGGTCCTCGTAGTAAAGCCCGCTGCCGATCGGATGATGCGTGTCGTGCACTTCCGTCACCACATCGGCGATGGTCAACTGCAGGCCGTGCACCACGTAGCGCAGGTCGTCTCGCGGGGCGAGTCCGAGCTTCTCTCCGAGGTAAAAGAGAATATTCGCGCTCTGCGGGATGATGAGGTCGCCATCTCTCAGGAACGGCGGCGCAAAGGGGGGGTGGGGCTCGTCCTTGCTGTCCATCAGCGCCAGCATCGCACCCTCGCCAAGCCCATCCTCGGGACGCCCGCGGGCCACCTCGACATACGGGGCGCGCGCTTCTTCGAGCGCGAGCCGCACGAACTCGCCTCGGCCTTGCAGCCCATCCCAGTAGTACAACTCGTACGCCATCGCTTGCCCTCCTCGATTGGTCAGCCCAGCACGCGCTCGACCCCCCACGTGATCGCAAGGCCGCCTACCGCGAGCCAGACGTAAAGAATGAACCCTGTCGCCAGCGCGCGCGGGCCGGCCTTGCGCACTTGCGAGAGCTGCGTCTCGATGCCGAGCGCCGTCATCGCCATCGTCAACGCGAACGTATCGAGCGCGTTGACGGCCTGCGTCGCGGCGCTCGGCAGCACATGCAGCGAGTTCGCGATGACGCAGGCGAGAAACCCGAGCGCGAACCAGGGAACGGTTACCTTGCGGGGCGCCCGCGCATTCCCCGTGCCACGGGCCGCCGTCCGCGCGAGCCACACGCCGAGCACGAGCAGGACCGGCACGAGCAGCATCACGCGCGTCATCTTGACGATCGTCGCGACGTGCGTCGCCTCCGAGCTCACGTTGCTCGCCGCGCCCACGACTTGGGCGACTTCGTGAATCGTACCGCCGAAAAAGAGCCCGATGCCGGCGGTGTCAAGGTGGAGCCAGCCCGCGCGATACGCGAGCGGGTAGACGAACATCGACAGCGTGCCGAACAGGACGACGCTCCCCACCGCGACGGCACTCTTTTCGGGCTTCGAGTTCAGCGTCGATTCGAACGCGAGCACGGCCGCGGCCCCGCAAATCGCGCTGCCGGCGGCCGTGAGAATGGCCGTGTCGCGATCGAGCTTGAGCAGCTTGGTGCCGACCCAGATGCCGATCGCGAGCGTGCTGACGACGACGAGCAGCGAGACGGTCAGCCCCGGGAGACCGACCTGGGCGATCTCCTGCAGGCTCACGCGCAAGCCGAAGAACGCGACGGCGATGCGCAGGAGCCGCCGCGCCGAGAAGTTGACGCCGGCGGCCCAGTGGGCGGGCATGCCCGCGCGCAGCGTATTGCCGTACACCGCACCCGCGACGATCCCGACGATGAGCGGGCTCACGCCGAGGCCGGCGATGACCGGCATGGCGGCAAGCCGCGTGACCGCCGCGGCGAAAAGGGCGACGAAAAGTATGCCGTTGAGCGGGCCGTGCGCGGCGGCTGCGCTGTGCGCATGCGCGGCCGGGTGCATCGATGGTGTGGACATGGGTGGCCTCAAAGCGAAAGCGTGTTTCCAGGACTGCGATGGTCCTTATCCTAAATCGCTCATATCGTTATGAAAAATCGTCATTTGCGAAGTAAGATATTGGTATAGCCGATAGTTCGAAGCCTATGACAGCCGATCAGCTTATAACTTTCGCCGCGGTAGCCGAGCACCTGAACATCAGCCGGGCCGCAACGGCGCTACATTTGTCGCAACCGGCCGTCTCCGGCCAGTTGCGGCTGCTGCAAGACGAATTCGGCGAGCCGCTTTATCGGCGCGACGGCCGTGGAATACGGCTGACGCCAAGCGGCCGACAACTTGCCGAATACGCGCTGCGCCTGCGCGATACGCACAGGCAGGCGCTGGCCTACCGGGACGCGCTGCGCGGTTTTGCACATGGCACGCTGCGAGTCGGCGCGAGCACGACGCCCGCGAGCTACCTGTTGCCTTACCTCATCGCGGCATTCCAGCAGCGTTTCCCAAACGTCTCGGTCGAGACGTTCAGCGGCAACACGAGCGAAATCGTCGGCTCGCTCGACAGTCTCGACATTGGGATGATCGAGGGGCCCGTCGGAGCGGACTTGCCGCACGGCACGGGCGTTCATGCGTGGCACGAAGACGAAATCGTCGCCATCGTCCGCAGCGGTCACCCGCTTGCGATCCATGCCGACGGTCAGGGCAAGAGCAAGAGCGCCACGATCGCCGAGGTCGGCGCCTATCCCATTGTGCTGCGCGAGGAGGGCTCCGGCGTGCGGCAGGACGTCGAGCAAGCGTTCGAGGAGGCCGGCGTCGCAATGCATGTGGCACTTGCCGTGGCGGGCGTCGAAGGGGTCAAGGAGGCCGTGCGCGCCGGCATGGGCGTCGGGTTCGTCTCCGAAATGACGATGCGGCACGAGGACAGCGCGCTGCTGCGGTTGTCGCTCGCGCCTCGGCCGCTTACCCGGCGCTTCTCGATTCTCGTACCGCACGAGGGCGCGCCGTCGCGCGCGGCGGCGTCCTTTCTCGAACTTTGTCTGGCTCAGATGGCCGAGACAGGAAAGACAGCGAATGGGCGAGCGACTGCGCAGAACCGGCCTTCAAGCCGGGGGCCTGGCTCGACACCCTGAAGGGCGGGTTTCGAACCGAAGCTGGTTTTACGATGACGCTAGGGCTTTCCACTATGGCGACAATCGGCCCTCCGGAGGCATCATCCACTGCACCGAGCATCGTCGCTCGGTTTTTTGCAGATTGATTTGGAACCGGTTCCAACTGATTGTCGTTCCAACGACTGGCGCCAACCGGAGAAGTGGAGAATTTTTGAAATGGCCGACATCGTCATAGTCGCCAGTGCGTTCGGCATCGAGGCCGTTCGCCGTTCGGGCCATCGCACATGGCTGAAGGTTGCGGCCGATGCCGGCGCAGCCGGCTTCGAAGTACGCCGCGAACTGATTGCCGGCGAAAGCGACGCGTCGCTCGACGCGCTCGCGCGGCTCGGTGCCGAGATCGGGGAACTCGGGCTTTGGACCGTTTATTCGACGCCGGCCACGCTTTACGACGAACGCGGCGTATTCGACGCCGACGCGCTCACGTCGGCTCAGGCCGAGGCCGATGCGCTCGGCGCCCGCTTCGTCAAGATGCAGCTCGGCGCGTTCGCGAGCTATGCTGATGCGGTGAACATCAGCCGAGCGACGGCGGGCGGTCGCGCGCGCATCGTCGTCGAGAATGGGCAGCGTGCCGCGGACGGATCGCTGGCGAGGTTCGTCGCTTTCTTCGCCGCGCTGGATCAGGAGGGGGCGGGACAGGCTGTCGGAATGACGTTCGATATCGGCAACTGGCATTGGACGGGCGAGCTGCCTCTCGCGGCGGCTCGCGTGCTCGCGCCGCGCGTCGAGTATATCCATTGCAAGGGCGTTGCCGGCAGCGGCATGCGCCGCTTCGCCACGGCGCCGTCCGCGGACGATCCGTTCATCGCCGCGCTCTTTGCCGTGCTGCCGCGCGACGTCCCGCGCGGCATCGAATTTCCGCTCGATCAGAGCGATCTTGCCGACGACGCGAAGCGGCGCGTCGCCTGGCTTACCGCTGCATGACGCGAGCAACTGTCCGGAACAGTCTTCAGGCCGGTTTGGCTGAACACTTTTGGAAGGGGCTTGCACCCCTCGCAAAGAGTCGCCGAAACCCAGGCATTCAGCCGGGGTGCCGGCTCGGACGCCCTGAAGGGCGGGGTTTAAAACCGAGGCTAGTTTTACGATGAAACAACCCAACGACCCTCATGCTGTTGGACTGGACGTCCTGACCTACGGCGAAGCGATGACGCTTTTCGTCGCCGACGATCCGGGGCCGCTCGCGCAGGTGAACCGGTTCACGAAACGCATTGCCGGCGCGGACCTGAACGTAGCGATCGGGCTCGCGCGTCTCTGCTTCAAGGTCGGCTGGATGAGCCGCGTGGGGAACGATTCTTTCGGCCGCTATGTGCTCGACACGCTTGCGAAGGAGCATATCGACGCGCAGCGCGTAACGGTCGACGAGCGGTACCCGACGGGCTTTCAGCTCAAGTCGAAAGAGATCGGCGGGCTGGACCCGAGCATCGAATACTTTCGAAGAGGCTCGGCCGCGAGCCATCTGTCGATCGACGACTACTCGGCCGACT
This sequence comes from Trinickia symbiotica, assembly GCF_002934455.1. Lineage (GTDB taxonomy): Bacteria > Pseudomonadota > Gammaproteobacteria > Burkholderiales > Burkholderiaceae > Trinickia > Trinickia symbiotica. The sequence continues at coordinate 89,207 of NZ_PTIR01000024.1, forward strand.
ACGCGCTCGCCGCGCGCCATCTGCATCTGACTGGCGTCGCGCCGGCGATTTCCGCTTCGTCGCACGACCTCGCCTTTCACCTGGCGCGCGAAATGCGCGCCGCAGGCAAGACGATTTCGTTCGATCCGAATCTGCGGCCGACGCTATGGCCGTCGCGCGAGGCCATGGTGGCTTCGCTGAACAGCCTGGCCGCGTTGGCCGATTGGGTTCTGCCGGGCATCGGGGAGGGCGCGATTCTGACGGGATTCGACACCCCGGAAGAGATCGCCCGCTTCTACCTCGATGCGGGGGCCCGCGGCGTGGTGGTCAAGCTGGGCGCGCGCGGAGCCTACTTCCGCACGGCCGACGGCTCGGGCTACGTGGCCGCGCAACCGGTGGCGCAGGTGGTCGATACGGTCGGCGCGGGCGATGGATTTGCCGTCGGTGTCGTCAGCGCGCTGCTCGAGGGCCGCGGGCTGGCCGACGCCGTCGTTCGCGGCAATCGCATCGGTGCGCTGGCGGTGCAGGTCATCGGCGATTCGGAGGGTTTTCCGACGCGGGCCGAGCTCGACCGCATCGAGCAGACAGCCACGCCCGCCTGAGGATTGAAGGCGGCTCATTGATGAACTGCACGAAATCATTCGGCGGCCGCCACGAACGGCCGCTAAACGACGAGAACGGCCGGCTGCCCGGCAAGGCGAGCCCGCGCCGCCGTTCCCAAACAGGAGACAGGCATGAACCATCCCCAATCTCGAGCGCATCCGCATCACTCCGATACTTCCACCGGCAACCTTGCGCCGGCGACAGCGACACTTGCGCCGCGCCGCTGGTGGGCGATCATGCCGGTCGTCTTCATCACGTACAGCCTCGCTTACCTGGACCGGGCGAACTTCGGCTTCGCCTCGGCCGCCGGCATCAGCCACGATCTCGGCATCAGCGCCGCGCTTTCTTCGCTGATCGGCGCGCTTTTCTTTCTCGGCTACTTTTTCTTTCAGATTCCCGGCGCCGTCTACGCGGAGCGCCGCAGCGTACGCAAGCTGGTCTTCGTCAGCCTTTTGCTATGGGGCGCTTGCGCCGCGCTGACGGGCGTCGTTTCCAACATTCCTTCGCTCATCGCGATCCGCTTCCTGCTCGGCGTCGTGGAGGCGGCGGTCTTCCCGTCGATGTTGATCCTGCTCAGCAATTGGTTCACTAAGGCCGAGCGATCGCGCGCCAATACGTTCCTGATACTCGGCAATCCTGTGACCGTGCTCTGGATGTCCGTCGTCTCGGGCTACCTCGTGCACGCTTTCGGGTGGCGCGAGATGTTCATCGCCGAAGGGTTGCCGGCCGTCGTCTGGGCCTTCTGCTGGTGGAGTCTCGTCAAGGATAAGCCGCACGATGCGAACTGGCTCGCCGCTGACGAAAAGCGCGATCTCGAAGCCGCGCTCGCGGCCGAGCAGGCCACCATCAAGCCGGTGCGCAACTACGCGGAAGCATTTCGCTCGCCGGCCGTGGTCAAGCTCTGCGCGCAGTATTTCTGCTGGAGCATTGGCGTATATGGCTTCGTTCTCTGGCTGCCGTCCATCCTCAAGCACGGCTCGACGCTCGGCATGGTAGCGACAGGGTGGCTCTCCGCGCTGCCGTACCTCTGCGCGACGATCGCGATGCTCGGCGCGTCGTGGGCGTCAGACAAGCTCCGCGCGCGCAAGGTGTTCGTCTGGCCGTTTCTGCTCATTGGCGCGGTGGCCTTTGCGGCGTCGTTCATGCTGGGCACGACGCACTTCTGGCTATCCTATGCGCTGCTGGTCGTGGCGGGCGCCGCGATGTACGCGCCGTATGGACCGTTCTTCGCGATCGTGCCGGAGCTGTTGCCGAGGAACGTGGCGGGTGGCGCAATGGCGCTCATCAACAGCATGGGCGCGCTGGGATCGTTCGTCGGTTCCTACGTGGTCGGCTACCTCAACGGCGCGACCGGCTCGCCTGCCGCCTCCTATGCCTTTATGAGCGCCGCGCTCCTGGGCGCCGTCTTGTTGACGCTTGCGGTGAAGGCGCAACCCGATCGTCCGCAAGCGCTCGCCGCGCATGCTCACGCACCTGGAAAGTGAATCCATGCAACCTCGAATCGTCGTCTATAAATCGCTGCCCGCAGACGTGCTCGCCTATCTGCGCGAGCACACGCACGTCGATACCGTCTATCCGGAGCAGTTCGATTCGCGCGAGGCGTTTGTCGCCGCGCTCGCCGAATCGCTCACGCAGGCCGATGGTGCGATCGGCGCGAGCGTGAAGATCCCGCCTTCCATGCTCGAGTCCGCGAAGCGGTTGCGTGTGCTGTCGACGGTTTCAGTCGGCATCGACAATTTCGACGTGCCGGACTTGACGAGGCGCGGCATCGTGCTCACGCACACGCCCGACGTATTGACCGAATCGACGGCCGACACGGTGTTCGCGCTGATTCTCGCGACGGCCCGGCGCGTCGTCGAGTTGGCCGACTGGGTGAAGGCGGGGCATTGGAAGGGCAGCATCGGCGAGGCGCAATATGGCGTCGAGGTGCAGGGCAAGACCCTCGGCATCGTCGGCCTTGGCCGCATCGGCGGCGCCCTCGCGCGGCGGGCCGCGCTCGGCTTCAACATGCGCGTGCTCTACACGAATCGCAGCCGGAACGAGGCGGCCGAGCGCGCATACGGCGCGCGTCGTGTCGAGCTCGCGCGCTTGCTCGGTGAGTCGGACTTCGTCTGCCTGCAGGTGCCGCTCACCGACGAGACGCGTCATCTGATCGGCGCCCGCGAGCTGCGCTCGATGAAAAGGAGCGCAATTCTCATCAACGCGTCACGCGGAGCGACCGTCGACGAGGCGGCCATCATCGCGGCGCTGTCCGACGGCACGATCGCCGGCGCCGGCCTCGACGTCTTCGAGGAGGAGCCATTGCCCGTCGATTCGCCGTTGCTGCGAATGAAGAACGTCGTGGCGCTGCCGCACATCGGCTCGGCCACGCACGAAACGCGGCATGCGATGGCGCGCTGCGCGGCTGAAAACCTCGTCGATGCGCTCGCAAACCGGCTTTCGCGCAACGTAGCGAACCCAGACGTCCTGAAGTCCTGACGAACTTGCGTTTCGGCCTCCGTTCGCGCCGGTACAATCAGCCGCGCTCGATGCCGCGATTCGGAGGCGCAACTCATGCGCGCCACCGGGCTCCCTGTCAGTTCAGATAGGTGTTAGAAGGCTTGCACGAGTGGTGCGGCGAGCGACGCTGCGCTATCATCGCGCCACCGTACAAGTTGGGAAGCGCGCCGCGGGCGCGCTTTTTTCAATTGCTCCTGCTTGTCTTGGGCTCACTTTCGACTTTTCCCACGAGGAGATTTGCGTTGGCTCAAGCATTTCGCAAAGCATGCAGAAAACCTGGAGACATCGTGAAACGGGGGGCTCGGTCATGAATATCGGACAACCGGGCGCGCCGCGTCGCGCCACCATCAGCGACGTCGCCCGTGAGGCGGGTACCGGCAAGACGAGCGTGTCGCGCTATCTGAACGGCGAGACGAATGTGTTGTCGTCGGACCTGCGCGCGCGAATCGAGGCGGCCATCCAGCGCCTCGACTATCGGCCGAACCAAATGGCGCGCGGCTTGAAGCGCGGACGCAACCGGCTCGTCGGCATGCTCGTCGCCGACCTGACGAATCCGTACACGGTCGAAGTGCTGCGCGGCGTCGAAGCGGCGTGCCACGCGCTCGGGCTCATGCCGCTCGTTTGCAATGCGGCGAACGAGCTCGAGATGGAGCGCCGCTATCTGCAGCTCATGACGACGTACCGCGTCGAGGGCGTGATCGTCAACGCGCTCGGCGTGGAGGAGGAGGCGCTGCGGCGGCTCGGCGAGGGCGGCACGCCGGCTGTCCTCGTCGATCGCAAGGTCGACGGGCTCGAGGCCGACATGGTCGGGCTCGACAATACCGCTGCCGTGCAGCTCGGGATGCGGCATCTGATCGAAAGGGGCTTCGAAGATATTCTCTTCGTCGTCCAGCCGTTCGAGCAGGTCAGCTCGCGGCGTCTGCGCGAAATGGCATTCCGTCACGCACTCGACGATGCGCGCCGGTCAAGGGCGCAAGCGGCGCCGCCGCTCGAAGGCCGGACGGTCGTGCTCGATCTTGCGGACGCCGACGCGCTTGCGCGCGCGTACGCCGATCTCGACGCCTATCTGGACGCGAAACGGGCGGCAGGCGCGAGACGTGTCGCATGCTTCGCGGCGAACGGCCCCGTCGCGCTGTCGCTCGCGCTGCATTTGCATGCGCGATTGGGTGCGAACTGGCAGGCGCGCGTTGCCTTGATGGCAATCGACGATCCCGAATGGGCCGAGTTGATCGGCATCACGGCGATCCGTCAACCGACGTATGCGATTGGCTACCGGGCCGTCGAGTTTCTGCACGAGCGCATCGAGGGTGCGAATGCGCCGCTCAGCGAAGCGTGCCTGCCTGGCGAACTCGTGGCTCGGGCGTCGACGAGCGCCGCATAGCGCAGCAAGCGTAAGCGCTATCCGGTATCACGGCATCGATCGGTCAGGGGCCTGATGTCGGCTGGCCTGCCGCACGCTTAGCGGCAGGCGGGCCGGCCGGAAAGAGAAGAGAAGAGAAGAGAAGAGAAGAGAAGACGACGATGGAGCCGTACCGATATGAATTCGCCGACGCCGATTTGGAAGCGCTCGCGCGCGTCATCAGCGATCTCTTTCCAGAACAGACACTATTCGTGCAACGCGCGGCGGACGACGGTTCCCCGGAACTCGCGGTGCAGTGGGTGGCGATGCGCTTCGGCGCCACTGCGCGCCGCATCACATTGACCGTGCGCTTCGCCCGGTCCGCGTTTGCCCGCTATCTGGCGCAGCCGCCCAGGGTACGGGGCCGCAGCTTCGCGGTGCTGCGTGCGTATGTGGAGGCCGCGCTCGGTTCGCTGGAAGAGCAATATGCGAACGGTGACGCGGTGCCGCGCGAGATCGACGTCGACCTCGCCGACGAGTTCGCCTGAGAGCCCGGCTTGGCAAAAGCGCAGCAAGCGGCGCCGTTCGCGCGGTCCGCTTCGCTGCCACCGTAGAGCAATTCGACGCTCAGTCCGCCGGGCGATAGACAGCTGCGAATCGCCGCGCCTGGACGACACCGTAGTCGCCGGGCGCATACTGCATGAGCCAGTCGCCGGCCTCGCCGTGAAGCACGTCGCCCATCGCGGAACGCGCAATCGAAAACGGCCCGTCCATGCGCTTGGCGAGCACGACGTTGGGCCGATTGCGATAGGGGCCGGCCTCGCCATGCGGCAGACTCGTGACGGCCGGCACGTACTTCGCGTCGAAACGATCGCGCGCGACGACCCATCGGGCGCCGCCCGTGCCGGTCACGAGCGCATCGCCCGGCGAGTAGCGATTCGGGCCTTCGAGGCTCATCAATTCGCCGTGGTTTATCGCAAATTCGACCGCCACAGTCTCGTCTTTGACGTAGCGGGCCGCCGCCGGGTCAGTGCGCAGGTCGACGTCTTTCAGTTCGATCATTTTTGCGATTTCGCGTGGGCGCCACGGTGCTCGCGCGGGCCCATCCGCTCGCGGAATGTGTCGTCAGCGAGCTTCTTTTGCTCCGGCGTGAAACTGTTGTAGAGCGGCTGGAATGCGGCAAGAATCTTCTTGATGCCGTCGGCGTGCGCCTGGGTCAGATTCGCGTAGTCCTGCATATTGTCGATGGCCGACTGCGTGGACGCGTTCTTGATGCGCTGCTCGTAGAGCTGACCCATCGTTTCGCCGTCGTCGCGCATCGCGTCGGCGAACGTCTTCCATTGATCTTCCTGCGCAGGCGTGATCTTGAGCTGCTTGTGCAGATAGCTGATTCGGTCCTCGATCCGCGCTTCGTGTTTCGCGGCAGGAGAGGCGGGCGTCGGTGCCGCGGCCGGAGCCGAAGCCTGCGCGAAGACGCCGTTCGCCGCAAATGCGCATGCCAGAATGACGAGTGTTTTTTTCATCTTCAAAGAACTCCTGTCGTGTGGAAGAAAGCCGGGCGCGGGCGCCGGGCTCGACCAGGCGAGTCCTGCTCCGGGACGCGCGAGGCGTGCCGGCACTATTTGTACCACCAATGCGTGACGACCCGTTAGCATTGAGATACGCGCTTACAAATGAAACCTGACCGTATTCTTTTTTGCTCATGAGACCGCCGCGCCTCGATCAACTGGACGAACTCGACCGTAACCTCATCGCGCTACTGCAAGCCAATGCGCGCGAAAGCGTCGCCAATCTCGCGCGCCGGCTCGGCGTCGCTCGCACGACGGTGCTGGCGCGTCTTGAGCGCCTCGAACGAAACCAGGTGATCGCCGGTTATGGCGTGCGTCTCGGCCAGGACGTCCTCGATGCGAGTATCAATGCGTACGTCGGCATCATCCTCGCCCCGAAATACGGTCCCGACGTACAAAAACGGCTCGGCAAGATGCCTGAGGTTCAACTGCTTTGCGCAGTAAGCGGCGAGTTCGACTATGTTGCCTGGCTGCGTGCCGATTCTCCCGAGCGGCTCAACGAGCTGCTGGACCAGATCGGCGGCCTGGAGGGCGTCGAGCGAACCACCACCTCGATCATCCTCGCGCGCAAGATCGATCGCGGCACGATTGCCGGGTGAAGCGGCCAAGTCGGTGTCGTTTTGACGAAACGACACTTCTTCTCGTCATTTCGACGAAACCCGCGCGTCTTAACGTCGATCTCTACCTTTTTTCCGTTTCGGTGCCTCTCTAGACTGTTTTCGACGTCGGCGCGCGCCTTATTTCCCATCTTTGTCTCCATCTTCATCGCGAGGAGAAGGCGCATCAACCGACTCTGACAACGGAAAAAAAGGAGAACCGCATGAAAGTAGCCGTCGCTGGAGCCGGGCTGATCGGCCATACCATCGCCCATATGCTGCGTGATACGGGCGACTACGAGGTCGTCGCCTTCGACCGCGATGCGCATGCGCTCGAAAAGCTTGCGAGTCAGGGCATCGCGACGGAGCGGGTCGACTCGGCCGACGCGAACGCGGTCAAGGCAGCGTTGAAAGGCTTCGACGCGCTCGTCAACGCCTTGCCATATTACCTCGCCGTCAACGTGGCAGCGGCCGCGAGCGGCGCGGGTGTGCACTACTTCGATCTGACGGAGGACGTGCGGGCGACGCAGGCCATCCGTAGCCTGGCCGAGGGCGCCTCGCGCGCGTTCATGCCGCAATGCGGCCTCGCGCCGGGCTTCATCGGCATCGCGGCTCACGAGCTCGCGAATCGCTTTTCGCACGTGCGCGAAGTGAAGATGCGCGTCGGCGCGCTGCCGGCATTTCCGACGAACGCCTTGAAGTACAACCTGACTTGGAGCGTCGACGGGCTCATCAACGAGTACTGCCAACCTTGCGAGGCGATTCGTGATTCGCACAGGCTATGGGTTCAGCCGCTCGAGGGGCTCGAGCATTTCTCGCTCGACGGCATCGAGTACGAAGCATTCAATACGTCTGGCGGCCTCGGAACGCTATGCGAAACGTTGGCGGAGCGCGTCGAGACGCTCGATTACAAGTCCGTCCGTTATCCGGGCCATCGCGATCTGATGCAATTCCTGCTCGAGGATCTGCGTCTCGCGAGCGACCGCGACACATTGAAGTCGATCCTGCGCCGCGCCGTGCCGTCGACGACGCAGGACGTGGTGTTGATTTTCGTGACCGTGACCGGGATGCGCGACGGTCTCCTCGTGCAGGACGTCTTTACGCGCAAGGTGTTTGCCAAGACCGTTTGCGGCATGCCGATGAGCGCGATTCAAATCACGACGGCGGGCGCCATGTGCGCCGTGCTCGATCTGTTTCGCGAGGGCAGGTTGCCGCAAAGCGGCTTTGTGCGGCAGGAGCAGGTATCGCTCCGCGATTTTCTCGCGAATCGATTCGGTCAGCTTTACGAAGGGGCGGTGCTCGACGCGCAAGCGGCCACGATGGTCTGAACTTCATCCGATAGCCACCGCGCTCACAACGGATCGCTCACGATGGCCCGCAGCAGGGCGTCGAAGTCGTCCGCGGTCGGCGCGGTATTGTCGAACATCAACAGCCCCTCGCGCGCGGCGCCCGTTGGTACGAAACGCCGCTGCCGATATTCGTCCCAATGCGCGAGCTTGTACGCATCGTTCGGGTTGTCGCGCGCAACGATGCGCGCGTGCGCCGTCTCTTCCGACGTGTACACCCAGACGATGCGGATGACGACGTCGTCGGCCACGCCGAGCCATGCTCGGTCGAAGAGCCGGCGATCGCGCACTTCGCGAGAAAGCGGGCCGACGATGACGACGCTGATGCCGAGCTGCAGATTCTCCCGTGCGGTATCGATGAGGCCGCGGTACTCGGGCTCGCGCAAATGCTGCAGATAGAGCGGACTGTCGCGATCGTTCGGGTCTCCGGTCAGCGCCCCCATCGCGGCTGCGCTGTAGTGGCCGTAGAGCGTGTCCTTGTCGAGCAGACAAAACGCTTCGCCTGTCGCCCGCATGAGGGGGCCGATCAGGCGCTTGCCGACCGTCGTCTTGCCCGTGCCGGCATGGCCGCAGAAAAAAACGAGGTGCGTCACGAACCGTTGTCCCTGGAGCTTCGCTAAACTTCGAACGATTCAAAGTCGATCCCAGGATACCGCATATGCCCAGAGCCAACGAACTCGTCGAGCGTCTCGGCTTGATACCGCATCCGGAAGGCGGTTATTACCGCGAGACGCATCGCGATTCGGCTCGCGTCGCGCGTCTGGCGCCCGGCGATGGTCTCACGGCTGCGGCTGCGCGCGCTGCGTCGACCGCCATCTACTACCTGCTTTGCGATGGCGCCTATTCGGCTTGGCATCGGATCGATGCGGACGAGGTCTGGCACTTCTATGGGGGTGGCCCGCTCGATATTCATATGCTCGACGAGGCCGGCCAATTGTCGACCTGTCGGCTAGGCGATGCGCTCGCGTATGCGGAAGCTCAATTTCAGGTGGTCGTGCCTGCCGGCTATTGGTTTGCGGCCGAATGCGCCGCCGCGCCGGCGGGCGACGAACCATTCGCCCTCGTCGGCTGTACCGTCGCGCCGGGCTTCGAGTTTTCCGCGTTCGAGCTCGCCGATATCCCGGCGCTCATTACGCGCTACCCAGCGCATGCGACGTTGCTGAGTCGCCTTGCGCCGCGAGGGCCGACCACGTCGACGTCGTAAGACGATTCGTGTTCCGGTCGGGGGGCGGACGCCCCTCAACGGCAACACGCGATCGGCCGTCGAGGCTTCTACTCCTGTGCCTCCATCCCTCCCGTGGTCTGCCTGATCGGCGTGGCCGCGCGCTCGCCAACGACGGTGGTCCACGGCCTGACCTTCCAACTGGTTACGATGCCCGCCGCGACGTACGGATCGTTGCGGGCGAAGTCTTCGACGATCGCCGGATCGTCGCATTGAAAGAGAAGGATCGCGCCGTCGACAGGGTCCGCGAGCGCTCCGCCCAGCAGCAATTCACCGCGATCGGCGGCTAGCCACCCGTGGGCCAGATGCTGAGCGCGAAACTGAGAGCGACGCTCGAGATAGTCGGGTGCTGTTTCATAAAACAACAGGTAGTGCATGTCAGTTGCTCCGGAATGTGCCAATGGGAACCCAATTGCGATATTAGCAGCGGGCAGGCCAGCGTCTAGGAAGATAGTGACGTGTCGCTGAGCGGCGGGCATAGACCGTGCTTCCGATGAGGGAGGCATGCGAGCGCAGCCCCGCATGGACAGCGCTCCGCCGAGCGAGCAGGAGACAGAAGATGCGCATTGCACAAGTCGCCCCGTTATACGAAGCGATCCCGCCGCACGCCTACGGCGCGACCGAGCGCGTCATCCACTATCTGACGGAGCAGCTCGTTCGGCTCGGACATCACGTCACGCTTTTCGCGACGGCCGATTCATCGACCTCTGCCGAGCTGGTTCCACTCTGTCCTCGAGGTCTTTGGCGCGACGCCAACGTCTGGGATACGCTGACGCATCACGTGCGCGAACTCGAAGCAGTGGCGCAACGCGCGGCGCGTTTCGACGTGATCCATTTTCATGGCGACCCGTTGCATTTTCCGCTCGCGCGCCGGCTCAACTGCGCGCACGTCACGACGATGCATGGTCAGTTGCTGCCCGTCGATCACGGTCCGCTTTTTCGAGAGTTTTCGGAAGCGCCGCTCATCTCCATTTCGGACGATCAGCGCCGGCCCGTGCCGGAGGCGAACTGGCAGGCGACGATTCATCACGGGCTCAGGCCTGATGCGCTCGCACTCAACGAATCGCCGGACGACTACTTGTTGTTTCTCGGGCGGCTGATGCCGCAAAAACGGCCGGACCTCGCGATCGAAATAGCGCGTCGCGCGCGCTTACCGTTGAAGATGGCCACTAAGGTTCATCCGGGAGAAACAGGCTACTTCCGCGAGCAGATCTTGCCGCTGCTCGAAGCAAGCGAGCATTTCGTCGATTACCTCGGTGAGGTGGGCGGGACGCAACGGATCGAACTCCTCGCCAATGCGCGCGCCTTGTTGTTTCCCGTGCAGTGGCCCGAGCCGTTCGGAATGGTGATCATCGAGGCGATGGCCTCCGGAACGCCGACGATCGCATTCCGGTGCGGCGCGATACCTGAGATCGTCGAGGACGGCGTGACGGGTTTCATTGTCGACGATGTCGATGGCGCCGTGCGGGCGATCGATCGGATCGACGAATTGAGCCGTGTTCGTTGCCGCGAGCGGTTCGAATCTCGCTTCACATCCGCGCGCATGGCCGCGGACTATCTTTCGGTCTACGAACGATTGCTGGCGCCGCGCGCCGCGAACGATCAGATTCGCGAGCTGCCGCGGCGCCGTCATCGATGACGGGCAGTGATCTCTATTCCTCGGCACATGTGGCTGAACGCCGCGGCTGCCGTGCGCCGCCGTCGAGCAGCGGCCATGAGGGGGGCGCGCGATGCGACAGCGGGGATTATCGGGGATTGCCCGCACATCGCACGCTAGTAAGTTCTGGGTAAGAGAGGCGCGGTAGTTTGGCGCATATGCCGTCGCACCAGCGCTCGCAGCCGTTGCCGCAGACTAACGCGGAGCAAAGGCAATGGTGGGTAGTCGGGGCGAGCCCTATTCGGCAACGTGCATCGTGAAATACTGGAGGAGACACAAGTGAGCACCATCGAGTCGGTTTTGCGGGAAGGCCGCGTCTTCGAACCGTCCGCCGAGACGGTTGCCAACGCCGCCATTCCTGGCATGGACGCCTACCGCGCGCTCGTCGCGCAAGCGGAGCGCGATTACGAGGGATTCTGGGCGAAGCTCGCGCGCGAGACGCTGACGTG
>NZ_PTIR01000025.1 GCF_002934455.1 Trinickia symbiotica
CGCGGCACCATCTCGCGCCATTCTTGCGGCGCAACACTCGACCACAGATCGGGCGGGCAATACGTCAGATCAATATGGTTATCTGCGGAAATAAGTTTGTCTGCCATGTTTTCCTCTTGACGCACAAAGGCGCGAAAAATGAAATCCTGCCTGTCGACGCCGCAAAGGTGTGCATCGCAGTAGGCCAAGGCAAAGCGGAGTGCGTTGGCAACCAGGCAACCACCTCTTCGCCGCAGTCTTCATCATCGCTAAGTCTCTCGTCTATAACGAAACGTAGCGTATCGATACGATAGCATCGCCGGTTGAACGAGGCAAGTCAATTCCCGGCGATGGCGTTGCGTGAAGCATGCTTCCATGCATTCGGTATCCGTGCGGGAAAGAAGGCGATGCAGGAGGTGCTGTTGCGCGTACGTTTGCATCTTGACGCGTCATCGCATCCTTCGGGTTGGGGCGCTGCAATGACGGCTTTTCGGTGTGGCGTTGTGCCAAGCCCTTCCAGCAGCCCGCAACGAAGGAGCCAAGCGCGAGCGTTGCCCCTGCGGCGGTCCGTTCGATTAGGTATGCCCTAAGTCGGAAATTTGATCGCTGAGACCGACGCCGCACGGCGGCTGTGCGGGTCGGCTGATGTTTTGCCGAACAGCAAGCGGCGCGAATGGCCTTGCTCGGACTTCCCGCATAGCAAGCGGAAAGCGCGACCCGGTGCCGATTCGACCGAACGCTTGCATGGAACTATGTTCGGCTCTACGCTAGCTCGACTCTTCCACGGAGATCGAGCGAGATGGGCATAGAAATTCCGCCTCTTTTGCCTTTTGTATATCAGCATCGCTCGGGTCGAGTTTGATCAAGACAACCTGGCCGTTCTCATCTTGCTCAAATAGTTCCGGTGCGACCGAGACGCATTGACCACCGGAGATGCAGGTTTCACGGCGGATGACGATTTTCACTGTTTGCTCCTGGGATCCGTATTACCAAGTAACGGGCAACGATTGAAGACCGTTGAAATAATCCTTGAATTGCAGCGAGTCGCGCGAAGCGGCGAGCCGCAGGGTTGGCACTCGCCGGAGTAGGGTGCTGACTGCAAGCCGAAGCTCAAGTCTCGCGAGAGGCTGGCCCAGACACTGATGCACTCCGTAGCCAAACGCGAGATGATCGCGTCCAGGGCGATCTATATTCACTTCATCCGGTGCGGAAAAGTGCGCGCCGTCTCTATCAGCGGAGGAAATCAAGGCGATGATGCCGTCTCCGGCCTTGATGGTCGTGCCGGCAACCTCGAAGTCCTCGATCGCAACTCGGCAGGTGGCTAGATGGGCAATCGTGAAGTAGCGGAGCATCTCCTCGACCGCTTGCGTCATTTGCGAGGGGTCTTCGGTCAGCCTCGCGCGCAAATCATCATTTTCCAAGAGGTACAGCGTGATCAAGCTAATCATGTTCGCTGTCGTCTCGTGACCCGCGATCAGAAGCATGCGGATCATCCGCAAGAGCTGGCTTCGAGTCAGATGTCCGGGGCGCACTTGTTCGACGACCAGGCGGCTAATGATGTCTTGACCGGGGGATTTCTCCTTGGCCGTAACCAGATCATCGATCAGCTGTCCGAGTTCAATAACCGCGGCCCTGGCCTCTTCTGGATCTTGATTGAACGAGCTGGAGTTATCCGTGGCTTCCTGAAGCCGCTTCATATCCTCATATGGAACGCCCAGCATCCCACTGATTATTCTGGTGGGTAAGGGCAAGGCAAAGGCGCGTACCAGGTCAACGGGCTTTTCGGGACTGTCTAGCATCGAGTCGATAAGTTCGTCGATGTGCGCTTGCACGAGAGGCTCCATGTCTTTGATGGGCCTGATCGCGAAGTCCCGCGCCACCATCCGACGATGTTCGAAATGCTTGTCGCCGTCGTAGTGGAGGAAGTAGGGTGGCTCTCCGTCGCTGGCGAGCATCCCTTTTACGGTGCCTCGCGCTTCGTACGTGATCGGGTAGTTCGGATGAGTGGAATTGTTGCTGACCCGCTTCTCGGCCAGGACTTGACGGACGTCGTCGTATCGGGAGACGAGCCACACCTTTTGCCCATTCCAAAGGCGAACTGGCGCAACGGGCTGTTCAGCCCTGAATGCGTCGTATTCGGGCGGGGGGGAGAACGGGCACCGGCGCCTCATGGGGAATTGCGGAAGCGTCGCAGCATCCATTTCTGCAAGTGTCTGAGCTGTCACTATCGTTACCTTGTTTGAGGGTCAAACGTCCTATCGAACGGCCGAGATCGACGCGGTCTTCTTGCGATATAAGAAACGCGACGTAGCGTATGAAAGCATATCAAACAGGCGCGTTTGCGCAAGCCGATTTGATTGGGGAATACCCTATCATTCTTTGAATGAACAGCCCGTCAGCCCCCTTGCGCGGCAAGAATATCGACACTATAGTAACGATACGATGCGTGTTGTTTATGGCCGGATGCGGAGAATATGTGTGTGGTGCGGAATGGGCCGTGCGACATGGGCCACCCCTTCTTTGGCACGGCGGAGCAGAGCCGTCGCCCGATGACATGCGACGCCTTCAAAAATTTTCGGAAATCGTGCTGATGAAGCTTGGTCCCGCCATACCGCAGCAATCGGTGTTGCTGCTGATTGCCCGACGCTTGCTAACGCGGTGGATGGGGCGCGGGGCAGCCCGAGCTTTGAATGACGTCTGCGCCGGTTCGCGTCAGCGGCCGACCGAGGTAGGTTGTCGTATGAGGACGTATTCTGGTGATCCAAGCTTCGTGCACTACATAAGTCGCATAGCTCATTGCATTGCTCGTTGATAGGGTCAAGCTCATGTCCAGAGACGTTTTTCCGGCTTCGTCCAACCGTGGTCGTGCGATTTTGGAAGGACCCGGGCCGGTTCGACGTCGACCGCGACGTGATGGGCAAGTGTTTGGGGTTTGGCTCGGGGACGCATGCGTGTATCGGTCAGATGATCGCCCACCTGCTGGCGGCAACTGCTGGATATCGTCGCGCACCGAATGCATGAGTTGGCGTGAGAACCTCAACGGCGGATCGTGTATGCCTTGAACGGTCTTAATATCCTGCCCATTCGGTTTAAGCCTCACTGATCAACTTGCGCTTTTCGAGTTTCACTTGGTCTCGCTCAATTATGTTGGAGAACCGATATGCCAAAAGCTGTATTTGTACTGCCCGATGGAAGTGAGGTTGCCGTTAACGCCGAAGCCGGAACTAACTTGATGAGTGCCGCGACGCAAGCGGGCGTCGAAGGTATCGTGGGAGATTGCGGAGGCAACCTGGCATGCTCGACCTGCCACGTATTCGTTGACGAGAGCCAGGTTGCGCTGCTCGACCCACCGGGCGAGCACGAAAACGAAATGCTCGAATACACTGCTGCGCCACGTGAGCCGACCAGCAGGTTGTGTTGTCAAATCGTGATCTCCGAGAAGCTCGACGGCATACGAGTACGTGTAGCTGATCCGCAGGTGTAGTCAAAACGGGCCTCGGCAGGGCGCCCATCAATGCGTTGGTGACAGAATAAAGGAGACGACTTTGAAGGTGCGAATTGGTCTATTGAACAGAAAAGCAGGCTTGACCGTCGATCAGTTTCGATCGCATTGGATATCCGTACACGGGGCGCTGGTGTCAAAACTCCCGCGCCTTCGAAGATACGAGCAGAATCATGTGATTCATGCCCCTCAGGGAGGAAGCGGTTTCAAGAGTGGCGGCGATCGGGTCGACGGCTTTTCAGAGCTCCATTTCGATCACGACGACGACATGCGAGAAGCGCTGGCAACGCAGGCAGCGAAGTCGATGGTCGAGAACGAAGTCAATTTCCTTGCGCAAGTCCGAGTGGTGACTGTGGAGAGGATCGAAGTGGTTCCTCCGCCCACTACCGGACCATTCAACAAACGGATCTCGTTGGTCCGTCGCCGCTCCGATATTTCACATGGCGATTTCGTCAGGGAGTGGCAGGGCATACATGCACAGCTAATTCGATCCATTCCGGGCGTTATAGGTTATCGCCAGAATGTCATTGTTGGGAGGCAATCTCCGAAAGGTAGAGAGGTGGATTACGACGGTTTGCCTATCGATGGGGTCGTTGAACTGTGGTTTCCAAACCCAGACGCACCGGCTACCGCATTCGCCTCACCGGAGGGCAAGGAAGCGCTCGTTCATACGAGCACCATTGCCGGCGCGATCACGACTTTTCCGGTGGAGCCGTTGTTGATCGTTTGACGTATCCAGCGTGGTTTTTCTGTCGGAACACACGGGATCCGCAATTCGATCGCCCAAAATGTCGTTTGCGAATCCTGTGCTGTGGCGGTGTGGCGTCTTTCGGCGCTACACTTCCGCCCGCGAGTATCGGTCCAAGCGCCGTGGAATCAAACCGCGGCTTGCTGCAGCCGTTTTGTATTGAGCGAACCTGCGACCGCTGCCAATCCGCAGAGCGCCAAGAGCGCAACGACCGCGAACAATCCGTCACTGGCGCGGCCTGTGCGGTTCGCTACGATGCCGATCACATAGGGGCTCACAAAGCCGGCTAGTGATCCGACGCTGCTGATGATGGCGATGGCCGGAGCTAACGATCCAGCCGAGAAATACATCGGCGGTATCGACCAAAAGATAGGCACGGCGGCGTAGATCACGGCAATGGCGATACCTAATGAACCAAGCGTCGCCACGCTTCCTACTGACGAGCCATAGTGCGCCATGAGTCCGAGTGCGATTGCGCCTGCCGCAACGCATAGGGCGAGTGGGGCTCGTCTGCGTCCGACTTTGTCGGACCACATGGAGATCAAAACGATCCCAGCGGAGCCAATGGTCCACGCAGCGGCACTATAGATACCGACAAGGAAGACATCCTTTACACCAGTATCTTTAATCATCACGGGAAGCCAAAAGCTAATCCCATAGCAGCCGGCGCAGATCGCAAAGTACATCGCTGTCAACCAATAAAGTCGTGGGTTCGCCAGAGCTTTGAAAATTGACTGAGCGTCCTCCGGAACCTCCGTGCCTTCGTTGACAATCTCATGCAGTGCTTTCTTCTCCTCTTCGGTCAACCAGTGTGCGGTTTCCGGTTTATCGACAATTAGGAAGACTGCGGCGATTCCGAGCAGAATGGCGGGGACCCCTTCCAGAGCGAAAAGCCACTGCCATCCGTGTAGTCCCCATACACCGACGAATGTTCGCAGAATCCAGCCGGAAACGGGGCCTCCAATCACTCCCGAGAGCGCGGCACCGACGAAAAACCAGGACACAACGGTGGCTCTTCTGCGGGCAGGAAACCAGTAAGTGAAGTAGAGGACGACTCCTGGAAAGAAGCCCGCTTCGAAAGCGCCGAGTAGGAAGCGAAGGATGTAAAGCTGCCAGGCCGCGGTAACAAACATGGTCATGGCTGATGTGACTCCCCAAGCGACCATGATGCGGCAGAAGGTGAGCCGAGCTCCAATTTTTCGGAGCGCCATGTTGCTGGGCACTTCGAAGAGCACATAGCCCACAAAGAAAATGCCGGCAGCGAAGCCATATGCGGCGGGGCCGAGCCGAAGGTCGTTAGCCATTTGCAGTTGTGCGAAGCCAACGTTCACCCGGTCTAGATAGGAAACCACGTAGCACAGCAGTAAAAAGGGCAAAATCCGTCGCATTGCTTTCGCGCAAACGTTGCGCTCGAGCGATGCGAAGTCGCGGGGTGGGTTCGCGAACGTCGTCATGGCGATCGTGTCTCCTAGAATTGTTGTGTCATTAGATCCTGCACAATGCGGACTGGTGGCCCGCCGGGAACCACGAGATACCCCGTGGCATTCCGGCGCCGCCGGTTACCTCTTTGCACCATCCTGTCCGGGGGAATTCAACGTGTGCAACGTTGAATCAGACGAGGATCGGCGGTGTCGGTGGCCGGGAGCCGGCTGAGCATAGGGCAGTTCCCACGATCTTCGGCACTCTGTGCCGGTCTGAGAAGTCCATAAATCGGCATGGGCCTGTGCGTCCTATTCACCAATCGATGTCGCCGTCCGGGAGCGACACGCGCGGGCATCGTTCGCGGGCGTTTTGAGGCATCGCCGGCTGTCGGTCGTTCCGCTAGCCCAACGTGCGAAGCTGTGGCTGATCGTTATTTGCTGGCGTCTCGTGTGGAATCGCGATGCCGATGCTGCGAGCGCATAGGACGGTGTTCAATGCATCGCGGCAGACGATTGATGGACCACGTGCAGTCAGGCAGGCGAACCCCCACCGACTGGGAGGGCTACCTGACCGACTTGCGGTAATTGTTCGGTGACAGACCGGTCGAACTTCCAAAGACCCTTGTGAAGTGGCTTTGACTACAAAAGCCTGTGCATAGCGCAACGTCGACCAAGCTCATATCGGATTCGCGGAGTAACTCCTTCGCGCGTCGTATCCGCGCAGCCAAGATATATTGGTGAGGAGGCAAGCCAAAGTGCTTTTTGAAGACGCGCGCAACCTGGTGCAGCTCCATGCCGACGAGGGTCGCCAACTCGTCCAATCGAATCGTGTCGGAAAGGTGGGCGTCTATATAGTCGCGCATTTGCCGCGCCGCGTAGGCGGTCAGCTCGCGGCGATCGACGCGCTCATGGTTGTCATCTGCATATAGCCGAACGAGATGCGTAGCGATGGCGACAGCAAGCGTCTCTCCGTACAGGGGCCCCATAGCATTTCGTTGTTGCACGTCAGCCTCTAAGGCCCGGATCGCGCTGGTTAAGAATGGGTCTTCCATTGCGGAGCACGGTCGAAGCAAGACTTGTCCCCCGTCGATCTCATCTCCGATCCGTTGCAAAAAGCTCGGTTCGATCATGAGGCCGGTGGCCGTCCTTGCATCGTACGGGTCAAACGCCACATCGACAGAGTAGTATCCGGCCGCTGGGATCAAGGATATTTCGCCCGGCCGCGTAGGCCCGCGCTGCGCAATTTGTCCACTCCATCGCATTCGGCTGTATATGGGAGCACTCCCGCTCACCACTATGCAATGAGACAGCAATTTCGCTTCTTCTATGGCGGTAGGACCAGGCGTGAAATCCCAACGTTCTAGGCGGACGCCGCCCCAAAGACCTGCATCTCGCAGAGACACGGAAGGGACGTGGAAGTGCTCCCTTTTCCCCGTGGCACGATTGATTCGCTGAAGAACAGACGGCATTGACTTCATCGCAGATCTTCTCCTCGAGAACGCTTGTCACTCTGTACACTGCCCGAGGGGGCGACGTCAATTCGTTAAAGCGAGCTCCCAACTAGTGTGTGCGGCAATGATGAGGGTCGGCAGTTGCACGTCGCTCCTGCCTTGCCGGTCTGGCCACTATCAGTCCTAAGGCCCGTGCGTCGACTGAAAGGAAGATGATGGCTGCTGCTGTTACGCGTCACATAAAAACGTGCAAATCGTTGTTTTAGTAAAGACAATTCCCGAGTTGTGGCGGATGCTGCCGGCACAGCCTGTTCTTGGCTAGATGGACACATCACGAACCATAGGAGGAGACGGTGAATATCACGAAGATGCGTTGGATGCAGAAGGTCGGCAAACGGGCGCGGGGCGGTCTATCTCTTTGCAGGGCGGCAATTGGGGCATCCGCGGTTGGCTTACTAATAGGGGCAGGCCCATCCGTGAGCGTCGCCGCAAACCTGGCTGCGGCTGAAGGGCGGATCGTCCAAACGGCCGAAGGTCCGGTGCGCGGGCTGGCAATGAATGACGGCGATGAATTCCTTGGCATTCCGTACGCAGCGCCGCCGGTCGGAAACTTGCGGTGGCGGCCACCACAACCCGTCAAGCATTGGCTGGCTCCCCTCGATGCCACGCACTATGCAAATACCTGCCCACAGGTCACTGAATTCGGCGTTTTTGCAGGACCACCAAGCGTCACGGAAGACTGCCTCTATCTGAACGTATTCACAACGAACCTTGGCCATCAGTCGCAGGATCACACCAAGCTTCGGCCAGTCATCGTCTGGATCCATGGGGGTGGCGATGCCGCGGGAGAGTCAAACGACTACGATGGAAGCAAACTGGCGACCGGCGGGCCATCGGGCGTCCCTACCGTTGTGGTCACATTCAACTACCGGCTCGGCCTGTTCGGGTTCCTTACGCATCCAGCGCTCGACAGCGAAGGACATCCGTTCTCCAACTATGGGATTCTTGATCAGCAGGCAGTTCTGAAGTGGGTGCAAAGAAACATCAAAGCCTTTGGCGGTGATCCCACGAACGTCACCCTTGCTGGCGAGTCGTCCGGGGCCACGGACACAAGCGCAAACCTTGTGTCGCCGCTCGCCGCGGGTCTTTTCCAGCGAGCCATTTTGGAAAGTGCTCCGTTCGACAGCGCCGTGCATTATGGGCCGCTCTCTGCGGCATTGGCTGCCGGTAGGCAGTTTGCGGCAGCAGCGGGATGCCCCGGCGACGATGCCACCGCGGCGGCCTGCTTGCGCGCTCTGCCAACCGCGCGGATTCTACAACTTCAAGGAACGCCTAACGCGAGCGGTCCCTACCTGATCAGGGAGAACGTCACGGTCGATGGCACCGTGATCCCGATGTTGCCCGCGACCGCTTTCGAGACTGGCCGGTTCAACAAGGTGCCCGTTATGGGCGGGACTCAAGGAGACGAGGGAACGTTCTTCAATGCTGTCGTCGAATATTCTTCTCTGCCGCCGGCCCCGCTGACGGCACCGCAGTATGAGGCTTTGATTACGCCGATCGCTGTTGTTCCCCCCGAGAAAGTACCTGCGGTTTTGGCAGAGTATCCGGCGGCCAAATATCACTCGCCGCAATTGGCGCTTGATTCGGTGGTGACCGACAGAATCTTCGCGTGCGAGGCTAGCGATACTCTCGGCCGGTTGGCAAAGCATGTCCCTGTGTATCAGTACGAGTTCAACTACAAGGGCGCGCCGTTTTACTTCCCAGCGATGCCAGGCTTTGTTTCCCTGGCCTCTCATACCCTCGAGCTGCCGTTCTTGTTCCCGGGGTTCCATGGCGGCATCCTCGGGGTCAATTCGAGACCATTCAATGCTCGCGAGAGGATCCTGTCCGATGCGATGGTTGCCGCTTGGACGAAGTTCGCCCAGACGGGGAATCCGAATGGACAAGCCGATTTACCTTGGCCGCGCTTCGGCAACCAGTACGATACCGCTGGTGTTCTGTCGTTCGATTTGCCCAACGCCGGAACGCTTAGTGGCGAGAAGTTTAGAGAGAACCATCACTGCGCGTTCTGGGACAAACTCCTCGGGCATTAGCCAGGCGCGGAGTTCGCTGACTTCGAGCTCGCTTAGAGGGCTGCCATCCCCATCAATTTCGATGTGTGGCTAGTTCAAGGCCCCGGACGAAGTGGCCAGCTTTTGTCGCGTCGGCGGGGCTGCCAAGAGTTTGCGGCGGAGGTGACGAACGTTGGTTCGGCCGCCTCCGCGCGGATACACATTGGCTGCCATTGTCGTTCGCCCCCGGACATAGTCCATGCACTGTCGGCGAGTGTTCTCAACCGGCCGGGAGGTGCCGCTGCAAGCTATTCACGAGTAGTTGAAAGACCTTTTTTACGCGAGGTTGCGTAACAGTGCGTTGTGGCCTGTAGACGTAAACAGGCCAACGTGTTCTTTCGACTTCGGGTAGGACTTCCACAAGTTCCCCGCTGGAGATGTATCTAAAGCAAACGGCTTCCTGAATCAGGCCAAAGACTCTTCCTGCGCACGTGGCCTCCAGCTGGGAGTACACGTCGCCCGCTATGAAGCGAGGGTTCGCCGGCTGAAAGTGAAGATCCTGACGGAAATACCAGGGCCACGGCCGGCCAGTATTGGCGTTTTGCAGTACGCACAGCGGGAACCGTTTCTGCAAATCGTCGAGATCTCGCGGGATCCCCGTTTTGGATATCAACGTCGGGGAGGCAACAATGCGATCACGCGTGTCCGCCACTCGGCGCACTACCAAGCGGCTATCGGGAGGCGGGCCAACGCGCACTCCGATGTCGATTTGCTCTTCCACGACGTCCAGGCGTGCGAGAGTTGGGCGCCAGTCTAGCGTCAATTGATCGTAGTCAGCGGTACTTGCAAGTACATCGCATAACACCTCCCGCATGACCGGGAAGTCAGGCAATGTCACGCGTACGACGCCCTTCACCTCATCGTCGCGTGGTTCTTGACTAGGCGTGAACAAACGCTCGCTGTCTTCGACCAACTGTCGCGCCTGCGGCAGTAGCTGTTCGGCGAACGCACTGAGCCGCATCTGGCGGGTGTTCCTCAGGAACAGCACCTCGCCTAGTTCCTCTTCCAAGCGACCTATCAAGCGGGTCACCGCCTGAGGCGACGTCGCAAGGCGGCTGGCAGCATCGCGGAATTGGAGCGTTTCCGCTGCGATGCAGAACACTTTCAGAGCTTCGAGTCGATTGAACATGATTCCCATATCCGGAATTATGAATTCCCTGAAGACCATTTGGAGAGTAGCGGCGTTGATACTAAACTGGGCTCTTTCTCATAGCACATAGAGACTACCTACATGGAAACGAAGCGGATCGATACGGTGGGTTTCATTGGTAGCGGAGGAATCAACAGCCGCATCGCACGTTTGGCGGTGGAGGCTGGATTCCACGTCTTGCTGAGCAATTCGCGAGGGCCGGAGAGCCTGCGCGACTTGATCACTGAATTGGGGCCGCGCGCCAAAGCGGTCACGCCGGCGGAAGCAGCGGAAGCCGCGGACCTTGTTGTACTTAGCGTGCCTTTCGGCAAGTTCGATCGGATTCCGGTAGAGCCGTTGGTCGGGAAGGCCGTCATCGACACGATGAATTACTATCCGGTCCGCGACGGTAACGTCGAAGCCTTGGATCGACGCGAGATCACCTCCAGCGAGTTGATACAAGCCCATCTGAAGGGCGCCCGTCTGGTGAAGGCCTTGTACAACCTGGACATGTTTCATCTGGAGAATGGCGCTCGACCTTCTAGTCATCGCAAACCGTGGGCGCTCCCGATTGCGGGTGATGACGACGAAGCCAAGGCGCTCGTTTCCGAATTCATGGAAAGGATCGGCTATGAAGCCGTTGACTGCGGCCGCTTGGCGGACTGTTGGAGAATTGAAGCAGACACGCCAGTCTATGTCCTGCCGTACGTCGGGGAAATGCCCAGTGGCTTGAGCAAGGAAGACGCTATGTACTGGTATAAGCAAGACAATGCCGCCGTAGTCGGTCGAGACGACGTCTTGCGTATGGCGGGGCAGGCCACGCGAGACTTCGTGGTCGGCGGCAAACGCGAAACGATGCCGAGCGTATGGATCGACTGGATCATGTGGTTCAACCGGCAATAGTCCGTGAGGACAACGACAATCCGTATGCAAATCTGTCGGAAGCTCGGATGTCGATAGGCCGCGCACTTGATGTTCCAGAGTGCTTCAGTTCTGCTCCGGTACGCTGAGCCGTTCCTGCATTGGCAGCGCTCATGCATCGAGCGCCCCGCGGTTCGTCTCCTGCAGCCGCGGCACGGTAAGACAATTACCGCAGCCGCGGCCGGCCTATTCTGTCAGGTAGCGATCGCTTTCATCAGCACTTGTCATCTGCGATGACTCGCGCTCCAATCTGCTCGATGCTCGCCCGACACGATTGATGATCCGAAACATCGATGGGATCGCGACGGCGCGATCCCTACCAAATTCGGCCTCCGAGGCGCGGATGCTGTCTTCATGGACGTCACACAGGGCGATGCCATTCCGGCATAGACGAAGGCGCCGCGGCCAGCGCCTGTAATCAGAGCGATACGATTCTGGAGTTCGAGGGGGCTGTACGCTCTATCTCCTTGCCGCCGGCTTTTAGCTCATTAAGTGGGAGATGTTTTTGACGACGGTGTAGCCGTGCAATCCTTCCTCGCCGCCCTCGCGGCCGATGCCGCTGTCCTTGACGCCGCCGAATGGCGTCTCAGGGATGGAGGGTACGAAGTGGTTGATCGCCAGGTTGCCTACTTCAAGCTCCTCATAGAGCTGATTGGCTTTGCGAGCCGAGTTCGTGAACCCGTAACCAGCAAGCCCGAAGGGCAGCGAATTGGCTTTTTCAATCGCCTCGTCGATGCTCCGTACCCGGCTTACCAGGGCGAGGGGCCCGAACGGCTCTTCGCGCATCGCGCGAGCGTCGTCCGGCACGTCTGCGAGCACGGTAAGGGGATAGAAATTGCCCTTTGTGCCAAGGCGTTCGCCGCCTGCAAGCAAGCGCGCACCTTTCTGCCTTGCGTCCGCCACGAGCTCTTCGATTGCTGCGACTCGCCGTGCATTGGCCAAAGGTCCAATGTCCGTGTCCGGGTCGAGCCCGTTGCCCACTTTCAAGCTCATCGCCTTTTCGGCCATCGCAGCGATGAAGGGCTCGTACACCGCGTCCTCGACGTAAAAGCGTGTCGGGGACGTGCAGACTTGCCCCGCATTGCGAGACTTCCCGAGAGCGGCCAGCGTGCCACTCGCCACGGCATCGACGTCATCGCAGACGATAACCGGCGCGTGCCCACCCAATTCCATGATGGCTGGCTTCATGTATTCGCCGGCTAACGCGGTGAGGCGTTTTCCGACAGCAACGGAGCCAGTCAGGGTTATTACGCGAATGGTGGGATGCGGGATCAGGTATTCGGAGATTTCCGCAGGGTTTCCGAACACGAGGTTGACAACGCCAGCGGGCACGCCGGCTTCCTCGAACGCACGGACGAGTTCGAAAGCGCTCGCGGGGGTTTCCTCGGAGGCTTTGAGGATGATAGAGCAGCCAGCGGATAGAGCCGCCGCGACCTTGCGGCCGGGCGACGCGGTCGGGAAGTTCCAAGGTGAGAACGCAGCAACAACGCCTATCGGCTGGCGAAGCACCGTGTGCCGCATGCCGGGTTCAGAAGGGATGACCCGGCCATAGAGACGGCGGCCTTCCTGTGCCTCCCACTCGATCATGTCGGCCGTGCGCATGACCTCCTGTCGGGCTTGGGCAACTGGTTTACCCTGCTCCAACGTCATAACGACGGCCAAGTCATCCGCTCGAGAACGGAGGATCTGTGCAGCCTTACCGAGGGTCTCCGCCCGCTGCGCCGGGGCCAAACGCGACCACGCTTTGAACCCATTTTGCGCGGCCGCAAGTGCGCCGTCCAGATCCGCGCGCGTGGCGTGAGGAACAGTTCCAAGGACGGAGTCGTCCGCCGGGTTGAGTACAGGTTCACCGTCCGCTGTTTTCCAAGCACCGCCAATGAACAGCTTCAGATCGGGATAGTGATGCATTAATTTTCTCCGGCAAGTATGCAGCGATCAAAGCACCTCGAAGACGTCATATCCTGGACCGACGGACGTTCTCCACCCCTTGGCGACGGCAACCAACGTATTCAAGCGAGCCAGTCTTGCGGATGCAGTCTCGAATGATCCCGACACGCGGTAGTAGTAGCTATCCGCATCGACCGGCTCTCCGCGCGAAACTTTCGCGAGCACTTCCGGCGGTCCGCTGCGGAAGCCTTGGTAAGCCATGGTTAGCAATTCGCCGTCGTGGGTGCGCAGCGGAACTTGTACATTTATGCGGAACCACGCTCCGGCGGCGTCCTCTGTGATCCAGTCAGTGCCACCCGGCAACACCGTGCCAGCCAGTTCCGGCCCCTCGAAAGTTCCGCCGGCAATGGGCGCGACACGACGATTGCCAAAAGGAGTAGCGCCCACGACATGGTGGGCGCCAACTTGCAAGGTGAGGCGAAAGAGGAATTTTGTGCAAATGTCAGTCATTGAGGACTCTCCTTGGATTGGGTCTGCCGTGTTCGTTGTTTGAGTCGGCGCCCTCGTCTCGTTCGGTGCATCGAATAGCGTTAAAGCGACGGTGCGTAGCGTTGCGCAAAGGTTAGAGCAAAACCGCAATGGGTGCAACAAGGGTTCGGTGAACATCGCGTAAGCACCTATGTTCAGCCGAAAGGCGGGGAGGGCTGAGCGATGTGGTTAGAAGGGTGGGAGTGGCAGGGCCGGCGAGCCGCATCGATTTCAACCGTCCTGGTCCGGCCGGACGGCGGTTGCGGAGACGCCTGGTAAGCCTCGCCGATATTAAAGATACGATGCGTTTGATTGAGAGAAGTTTCCTATTGTGTCTATGAGGAGTGGGCGCTATATTGACGATACGCAACGTATCTTACGTGGCGGTGCCGCTCTGTCTGGCGTAGGAGACATCAATTGTGGTGCGTTTGGCCTGCCAGACGGTCTGCTGGCGTCTTCGCTTCCCTTTTGGCAAAGCTGGGCCAAGCGTCCGTCGCAGCCGTTAGCTGGCGCGCGGGAAAGTTCGTGCCCGTCGATGTGACGGGGCGCATTACTCGATCATGGAGAAAAAGATATGGATCTGACGAAAGTTGCCGACCTGGGCTTTGATGTGGAACGTCTTGACTGGGTCAGGCAATCGATCCGGGGCGACATCGCGACGCAACGTGGTTACGGCGTCGCCATGAGGGTGGCTCGCCGAGGCGAAGTCGTCTTCGACTTTCTCGAGGGCGAGGCAGACCATGAAACCGGTCGCAAGCTCAAATTGGACGACGTGTTTTGCACGTTCTCGCTAATGAAGCAGTTCACGGCCGTAGTGGCCCTGAAATTGGTCGAGCAGGGCAAGATCCGCCTGCATCAGCCGATCTACTATCACATGCCGGAATGGAAAGGCACGGGCAAGGAACAGATCAATCTGTTTCATCTGCTGACCCACACAGCTGGCATCATGATGACGATGCCGGAACAGCCGCCGGAGGTTCTGACGAACATCGAGAAGATGAACAGTTACGCCGCGACCCGGCCGCTTGATGCGATGCCGGGTGAACGCGTCAATTACTCGATGATGCTCGCGCATTCCGTTATCGCTCAATTGTGCGTGCGCGCGGACGGTGGAAAGCGTAGTTTTGGCCAAATCCTCAACGAGGAGCTGTTGCAGCCGCTGGGCATGACCAATACGAGTCTTGGACGCCGTGACGATTTGCTGGAGCGGCTGTGCCCGATCCGGACGGGCTATGTCGACGGCGCGAACCCGCTGACGAATGAGCATCTCGAGAACTTCAATAAGTTGCTGCGCGTGCCGGGTGGCGAGTTTCCCGCTGCGGCCGGTATGACTACGATCGACGATTTGCATCGCTTCACCGAGATGTTGCGGCGTGGCGGCGAGCTCGACGGTGCGCGAATTCTCTCGCCCGCAATGATCGAGTTCCTTTCGCGAAACCATACCGGCGACAAGCGCAACATCGTCTGGGACTCGGCCGTCGCCACTCGGGATTGGAGCCCGTTCCCGGCCAATATGGGGCTGGGCTTCTTCGTGCGCGGGGAAGGACTTCTCCCTGGGCCGTGTGGGCTTCTGAATTCACCCCGGACGTTCGGTGGCTTTGGTGCGGGCTCCACGGGCTTCTGGGTTGACCCGGGCTACGATCTGAGCATTTCCTTCTTGTCGTCGGGCCTGGTCGGAAGCGCGCATATCGAGCGCCTGGGTAGGCTCTGTGACATGATCGTCGGCGCCATCGTCAAGTAACAGGCACCGTTTAGAGGGGAGGGGACGGATACTATGGGACGACTCGACCAGAAGGTCGCGATCATCACAGGGGCGGCAAGTGGCATCGGGCGCGCGTGCGCACTCAGATTCGCCGCAGAAGGCGCCGCTGTGGTGGTCGCTGATCTGAACGAAGAGGGGGGCGAAGGCACGGTGACGGCATGCCGCGAGTCAGGAGGACGAGCGATTTTCCAGAAAACGGACGTAACCAGCGAACCCGCGGTCAAAGAACTTATCGCGCGAGCTGTCGGCGAGTTCGGCAAACTTGACGTTATGTTCAACAACGCCGCTATTCCCGGTGCCACGGGGCCGCTAGAGAAGATCGACGTGGACGCTTGGGACAGGAGCGTGACGCTGGTACTACGGTCAGTATTCCTGGGCATCAAACATTCAGTGCCTGAATTGCGCAAGATTGGGGGCGGCTCTATCATTTCGACGGGGTCGATTGCTGCAATCCGCGGTTTTCCGAATCTGCATGCCTATTCTGCAGCTAAGGCAGGTGTAGCCAATCTCACTCGATCGGCCGCATTGGAGTTCGGTAAGGAATGGATACGTGTGAATTGCCTTTGTCCCGGCCCTACAGTTACGTCCTTTTCGCAGCGCGGCTCCGACGAGGAAGTCGAAGCTGCGGCGGCGAATCGCCATCCCATCCCGCGTGCCGGTCGCCCCGAGGACATGACGGGGATGGCCGTGTATTTGGCCAGCGATGAGTCTCGTTGGGTAACGGGGCAAATCATGGTAATCGATGGGGGAACAACGCTCGGCACGACGATTTCCGCGTCGCGGCCGCCGAGCTACTCCAGCGACTCGAAGTGACTAAGCGTCGCTATTGGCGCCCACGTGCCGCTTTCATTCGCAACCTGTCAGGCGGCTGTCAGGTCCGCGTCGTCATCTCGTGAACGACTATTCGGTACATCAGGGAATGCTCGATGCACCGAATAGCCCATACGCCAGCCGTCTTCGACGGTTGGCAAGGGCTCACTCGAATGTCGCGAGTTGCGATCCCAGGCCGAGTAAACACCCATCGTTCTTCGAAATTCATGGCAGCTTTGCCGTCGACCTATCCCAGAACGTCCGCGCATTTTCGACGGATGGCCAGCTGCGGGTCCGGGCTGCTCGTCATGCTCGCGGACTGCGACGCCGGCAACGTGGTGACCGCAGCGCAAAGCGGCGTACAGTGGGGCTACCGGCTGCTCCCGATGCTGCTCGCGTTGATTCCGCCGTTGTACATGGTCCAAGAGCTGTCGATGCGGCTCGGTGTCTTCACCGGTAGCGGGCATGGGGAACTGGTGCGGACAAAGCTCGGCCCCCGCTGGGCAAGGATTTCGGCTCTGGGTCTATCGATAGCCGCACTCGGCTCACTCGTCGCCGAATTCACCGGTGTCGCCGGCGTCGGCGAGATGATCGGCATCCCACGTTTCGTTTCGCTGCCACTCGCGCTTGCAGCGTTGGTCGGCGTGGCATTCGCAGGTTCGCACCGGCGCATCAACCGCATCGCGATAGCGATAGGCGCATTTGATCTCGCGTTTTTTGTCGTCGCTTGGCTCGGGCATCCGGACCTCACGCAATTCGGTCGCGCATTCGCCGATCAGCCATTCTCCGATCCAAACTTCGCGTACCTCGTTGCAGCGTTGATCGGCACGACTTTCAACCCATGGATGATCTTCTACCAGCAAGCCGCCGTTGCCGATAGCCGGCTCAGTTCGAGCGAGTATAGGGCAGCCCGGATTGAAACGGCGTCGGGTGCCGTGCTCTCGCAGTTGCTGACTGCAGCGGTTCTGATCGCCGGCGCCGGGTTGGCGTCGGATGGCAGGCACCACGTCTTGCGAAATATCGGCGAGATTAGCGCGGCATTCTCCGGCGTGCTCGGAGTGCGCGTTGGTCGGGCGCTCTTTGGGGCAGGTGTCCTCGGTGCATCCATGGTCGCCGCGATCGTCTCTTTGATTGCGCTTGCGTGGGGACTCGCGGAAACCGCCGGTCGCCAGCGGGCGCTGGAAACCGAATCTCGGGACGCGCAGTGGTTCTACGCTGTCTACATCGTTGCGGCGTCATTGGGCGCCTTCCTTGTTTGGCTTACGCCGGACCTTCTGTGGCTTAACGTTGCAGCGCAGGCGCTCAACGCGCTTTTGCTGCCGCTTGCGCTCGGGACTCTAGTCGTGCTCGGTGTCAGTGCATTGCCCTTCGAGCTCAGGCTGCGTGGTCTCTATCTTTGCGGATTTATCGCGATGTGCTTCGGCATTTCGTTCGCGGCAGTCGCTGGGGCGATGTTCTATTTCGTTGGCTAGCTACCAGTTGGCCGCGAGCGGTTGTGAAACACGAGCGAATCAAGGCATCCCCCAACCTAAGGTCTGGTCGTTGCCGATCTTCGTGCACGGCCGAAGGGCATCGGCGGAGTTGCGAAAACTGTTAATTTCGGTAACGGAGTGCGTCTAAGACAACGGAAAATGCGCGTGACGCCTGTCGACTGCTCGGGTAATAAAGGTACGCTGAAAAGCGGGGCCACCAGTCGTTCAGTAGGGGCACTAAGCGGCCTGCATTGATGTGCGGCTGGGCGAGATCAAGAGGAACGAAAGCCAATCCTGCATCGTCGATGGCGGCCTGCAGAACCGGGTAGACGCTGTTAAAAACGGCGGGCCCTTCCGCGCGGACGGTGATCGTCTTGCCCTCTTTCTCAAGTTCCCACGGCGCCAGCGCTCCGTAGGTAGGCAACCGGAGATTGATGCAGCGATGCCGCAAGAGGTCGTCCGGAGTTCGCGGCATATCGCGGCCGGCGAGGTATCGAGGGGAGGCAACAACCGAAAGGCATAGGTCGGGCGCAATAAGCACCGCGACCATATCTTTCGCCACCTGATCGCCCGCGCGGACGCCAGCGTCGAACCCTTTCTCCACGATGTCCGTCAGGCCATAGTCGATACTTAGTTCGATCTCTATGTCCGGGTGGGTAGTCATCAGCGGAGCGAGACGTGGCCACAAAATCTCTTTGATCGCGTAGTCGGCCGCACTGATGCGTACTCTGCCGGAAGGCGATTCGCGCAGCGCGCCTAGTGCGGCAAGCTCGGAATCAATTTCTGCGAGGCGCGGCTCCAGCGTGGCCAAGAGCCGCGCGCCGGCCTCCGTCGTCGAGACACTGCGCGTCGTTCTTGTAAGCAAGCGGAGCCCGATGCGCTTTTCCAATGTACGCATGGCGTGGCTCAGTGCGGAGCGCGATATCCCTAATTGGGCTGCCGCACGGGTGAAGCTGCGTTCGCGGGCGACCGTGACGAAAGCTTGTAGGTCTGCTAGGTTCTCTCGAAGCATTGGTGAACTGGATGCACAAGCACATGCCGATTCTACAGCCTTCTGCGCGCGGTGTGCCTCCAATACAGTCTCATATTTGGCGAATGTCCGTGCCCAGAGGCCCGTGCTGACGGTATCGCAGACGTGGCGTCATCAACGCAGTCGCCGTATCTGTCACGCCAGCGTTGATCTCGGCCGCGAAAGCATAGTCCATTGACTATCACCAGCCCGACGTTCATCCAAGCCCCCAGTTGGCGGTGGCCAATGGCGATTAGATTTGGAGATACGCCTCATGGATAAGTTGCGCGCAATGGAAGCCTTCGTACAGGTCGTCGATGCGGGCGGCTTCACGCGAGCGGCAGACAATATGCGCCTCCCTAAGGCGAAGGTATCCACCGTCATTCGCGACCTTGAGGCGGCCTTGGGCGTCAAACTCCTCACTCGGACGACACGTCGGATGCACCTGACAACTGATGGTGCTGCCTACTATCAAACCTGCGTCCACATTCTCTCCGAGATTCGCGATGCCGAGGACGCGCTATTACAGAGCCACGCTAGCCCGAGCGGCCGCGTGCGTGTCGACGTACCGTCGTTCCTTGGGCGCCGGGTGCTTATCCCCGCGCTGCCGGAGTTTTTGGCGCGTTATCCGCGTATAAACATCGATGTTGGCCTAAGTGACCGCGAATTCGGCCTCCTCGAGGAGGGAGTGGACTGCGCTCTACGCGGAGGTGCGCAGCCCGACTCGACGTTGATTGCCAAACCGGTCGGCCTTCTGCGGTTCGTCATTTCTGCGGCGCCGTCATACCTGTCGGGGCGGGGACGACCCATGCACCCGCGGGACCTCATGAATCACGAGTGCGTCAACTACTTTTCCCCTCGGACGGGAAAGATATTTGAATGGGAATTTATGCGCAACGGGGAGCGCACTCGTATCGCGGTGCCGGGCAGGGTGGCCGTGAACGATACAGACGCCTATTTTGATGCCTGTCGAGCAGGCATGGGGATAGGTCATCTGCCGATGTACGGTGCAGCAGATTACATAGAGTCTGGTGAACTAGTGCCTCTTCTGGAGGACTGGACCGTGGTGCCCTCGCCGTTGTTTATCGTTTACCCGCAAAATCGCCACTTGTCGGCGAAGACGCGGACTTTCGTTGACTGGCTTTCCGAGCTGTATCGAGAACAAGACAGCCTTCGAAAGAACGATCCATGAATCATGCAAGGCCGTGCAGGGGGGCTTCGCGTGCTCGCTGTCGCAAGCGGCAGGGTGTGATATGTGGCGCGAACTGAGAGCTAATCTGCCTTCGCTTCGTTGCGCTGTAGGTCCTCAGACCCTCTAGCAAGAGCCACGGCGTATTGGCTCAATCCCGCACAGTGAGCGTCCAGCGAGGCGGCGGCCCCAAACGTGCGCCGAAATGGCGCAGTGCGCTGCTCTGTGTCCGCCGTTTTTCTTCCCGACGGACAGACCGGACGATCGCAGGCCGCCGCCTCGCGAGCGACGCCTTTCGCCGACCATCCGTCAAGCAATGGAGCTTTTAAAGCCTTGCAATAAACTACGATACGTTGCGTATCCTTCTACAACTCGCGGGGGGGCGGTGTCAATGCGGAAATGTGTCAATGCTAAGTGACAAACAACCGTCTACATTAGTGAATGAGACGAACCGATGAACCGTCTGTCCCGTCTCGATGGAGTGACGCGAGCGCAGCGTGCGAACCTGCTTCTAATGCAGCATGACTGCGCACTCGGACGCTGAACTCAGGAGACAGTCCGAACATAGAACGGTTCGGAAGCGTCTAGCCCACTTTCAAGGTAAAGGCATACATAAAATGAATCAGATTGACGTTCGCAAGGTGGCCGACGAGGCCAGATTCAACGGCTTCCACTTAGGTGTCTTGTGGTGGTGCGCGTTGGTTATCCTGGTCGATGGCTACGACTTGAACATGTCCGGCGTCGCTATGCCGTCCATCATGAAAGAGCTGGGTGTCAACGCAGCGACGGCCGGCCTCATGGCAAGCTCGGCGCTGGTTGGAATGATGATCGGTGCGGCTGTGCTCGGAGCTTTGGCAGATAAGATCGGTCGGCGAGCGGCACTGTCTATCGGTGTTTTTCTTTTCAGCGCATTTACAGCGCTCGCGGGACTGACTCACGAGCCGACCGCGTTCAGCGTGCTGCGCTTCGTCGCTGGGTTAGGGCTCGGTGGCGTGATGCCAGTTCTGACGGCGACGATGACCGAATGCGCGCCCAGAAGGATGCGCAGTCTGCTGCCCGCTATGCTTTCGTGCGGATTTGCGATCGGCGGAATCTTCGTCGCGTTGGTCGGCAAGCAGTTCCTCGTAGCCTACGGGTGGCAATCAGTCTTTTTCACTGCTGCAATCGCACTTGTCCTCATCCCTTGCATCTTGAAGTGGGTGCCGGAATCAATGCCCTACCTGCTGGCACGTGACGACAACGAACGTATTCGGCGCATCGTTTGCCGGATGGAGCCCAGTCTGAAACTGGAGGCGCAGGTGAAATTCGTGGTGCCTGCCCAGGATGCGGTCAAGGGTACGCCGCTAGTCAATCTGTTCCGGGAGGGGCGAGCAGTCAGCACGATCCTGCTTTGGTTCGCGTTTATCGCAGGCCTGTTCATGGTATATGCGCTCGGTACCTGGCTGACCAAGCTGATGGCTATCGCCGGATACAGCCTTGGCTCAGCATTGACGTTCACCATTGTCTTCAACGTTGGTGCCATTGCGGGTGTGCTTGTGGGAGGCTGGCTGGCCGATCGGCTCAACGTGAAATGGGTGCTTGCCGTAATGTGGGCCCTCGCTGCCGTGTCACTGGCCATGGTGGGCCAGCCAATGGGGAACGCGGCGCGGTTCGCCTTGGTTCTTCTCGTAGGAGCAACCGCTACCGGAACCTTTGGATTGGCATACGCTTACGCTGGTCAGTTCTATCCGATGTCGATTCGATCGACGGGCGTAGGTATGGCTTCTGGTATCGGGCGACTCGGCGCAATCGTAGCGCCGGTCATCATCGGTTTCCTGGTTTCCCTGCATTTGCCGCTTGAGCAAAACTTCCTAGCAATCGCAGCAGCAGGTGCGGTTGCGGCTCTCTCGATCGCATTCATTAACGATCGTCTTTCATCGGCGCAGTACTACGATCGGACAAAGCAGCAAGAGGACTCGCGCGTCGTGGCGCGACGCGCATCGCTTGATGGTGTCGTCGACGGACGCGGAGAACAAACTGCCCGCTAAGCGCCATTCGAAGCCGTCTATAAATCAAAATTCGTGTCGCCGCCAGAGCGGCGACCTGATGGCTTGTCTAAGAGGCGAAATAATCGCGGGAAGCATCTGCTTCCCGCGAATGCAAAGCGATTCAGAAGTTCAACTTCCCAGCAGTTAAGAACGACCGCCCAATGCGGTGGCCTATCGAATTGTCTTGGCAATTGATGGCGTGGGTGCGATAAGCCGCTATGCGATTTGGGTAGCAAATAAGAGGAGAGAGTTATGGGAAAGAAGTGCTATTGCAATTTAGTCGCGGCGACACGGCATCGGTCCCGCATGATCATGTTGTTTGCGCTGTCGTTGCTGATCGGTCTTGGCGGGATATCCTCGTTCGCGAGCAATAAGGACTTGTCCAGCCCCGCCGTTGGTCGCAGCCAGACGCCTCCGGTCGTGAAGGCGCCCAGCGGCACCTATATCGGCATCGCGACGGAAACCGGCCGGCGCTTCCTCGGCATTCGCTACGCGCAATCCCCGGTCGGCCCGCTGCGCTGGGCGGCTCCGCAGGCAGTGCATGAGGGACACACCCCATACAAGGCGCAAGAGTTCGGGTCGGTCTGCGTCCAGCCGGTCAACCGGCAAATCATCAATCCGCGTCGGGGCGAACCCATGAAGGGCAGCGAGGATTGCCTTTTCCTGAACGTCTATGGTCCAGCCCGCACGGCGGACCCGCGCCCGGTGATGGTTTGGATCCATGGCGGCGCCTTCGTCAACGGTGCGGGCAGCGATTACGATCCGCACATCCTGGCGGAAAAGCAGAATGTGATCGTCGTCACGATCAACTACCGACTCGGCGCTCTCGGGTTCCTGTCGCATCCGGCGTTGGGCGCGGAGTCGGGTGGCTATGGGCTGCTCGACCAGCAGGCGGCGTTGAGATGGGTGCGACGGAACATCGCTTCGTTCGGCGGAGACCCGGCGCGTGTGACGATCTTCGGTGAGTCCGCCGGCGGCGTCAGCGTGTGCGCGCTGCTCCGCTCGCCCGGCGCTAAAGGGCTCTTCTCGCGCGCCATCATCGAGAGTGGGCCGTGTGTCGCATTCGATCGAAAACTGGCCGATCAGAAAGGCATCGCTTATGCCAAGGCAGCATCATGTCCAGAAAATGGTCCGGCCGCGATCGCCTGCCTGCGCCGCCTCGATGCAGTGTCGGCAGGCTCGACCTCAGGCATGACCGAAGTCGGAGTCGGCGGCACGCCGTGGACTTTGGTACAGGGAACGGCGGTGCTGCCAGGTACGGGGGCCATGCTCGATGCGGGCCAGTTCAGCCGTGTGCCGGTGCTGAACGGTTCTAACCTCGATGAAGGACGCTTGTTCGCGCTCGGGGGACTTGGCCGTCTGCACAATGAGGCTGACTATCTCCATGACCTCAAGGTCCAGCATGGCGAGCGCGGGGCCAAGATCGCCGCGTTCTATCCGGTCAGCGGCTATCCTTCGGTTGCTCTGGCCTTTTCCGCCTATCTGACCGACTGGCTGTTCGCCTGTCCCGCGCTGTCCGCGAACACCGCGATGTCGCGCTACACCCCGGTCTATGCCTATGAGTTCCGCGATCGCAATGCGCCAACTGGCCTCCAAGCACCCGCAGAGTTAGGAACGCTGGGCGCATTCCACAGCGCAGAGGTTCAATATGTCTTCCAGACGCCGGACCAGTTAGGACCTGCGAGGTTCACGCCCGAACAGCAGCGCGTCGCCGATCGTATACAACAGGCATGGGCGACGTTCGCGCGCGACGGGGTTCCGACGATTTCGGGTGAACCGGCCTGGGTGCCGGTGAGCGCGGGCAATCCGGCGATCCGCAACCTCGGCACTTCAGGTATGACCTATGTTGCCGACTTCGCCCCGCACCATCACTGTGACTTCTGGGCCAGATGGTAACAGCGGCAGCATGTGCCCGAAGCAATTCACTATTAGCTCGGAATCGGCCGGGTCTCCGGCCGATCACCGCCAAGATCAGTCATTCCGATCCGAGATTCCGGTTCCCGAGAGAATAAACGCGGGAAGCATCTGCTTCCCGCGAATGCACGGCATATTCACGAAGTTTGACCTCGCAGCAGTTAAGAACGACCTCCCAATGGGGGGCTATCGAATTGTCTTGGCAATTGATGGCATGGGCGCGATAAGCCGCTGTGCGGTTTGGTTAGCAAATAAGAGGGGAAGTTATGGGAAAGAGGTGGTATTGCAATTTAGTCGCGGCGACACGGCGCCGGTCCCACGTGATGATGGCGTTTGCGCTGTCGTTGCTGATTGGTCTTGGCGGAATATCCTCGTTCGCGAGCACTAAGGGCTTGTCCAGCGACGGTCCCGTCATCCATACCGCGAGTGGGGCGGTGCGAGGTGTGACGCGTGATGGAATCAATATGTTCCTTGGCATTCCTTATGCGTCGCCACCCGTTGGAGATCTTCGCTGGCGCCCGCCCCAGCCGGCCAAGCCGTGGTCGGGAGTACGTGCGGCGACGCACTTTGCTAGCACATGCGCGCAGGCGACCCAATTCGGCGTATTCGCAGGGCCGGTTAGCACGAGTGAAGACTGCCTCTACCTAAACGTTTTTGTCGCAAAGGGCGCGCCTAAGAACGCTAAAAGGCCTGTTATCGTTTGGTTACATGGTGGTGCGAATCTATCGGGTGAATCGGACGACTATGATGCGTCAAAGCTGGCGACCGGCGGCCCTGACGGCGTCGAGACCGTCGTGGTGACTATCAACTATCGATTGGGAGTCCTGGGACTATTTTCGAACCCTGCGATCAACAGCGAGGGGCATCCGTGGGGTAACTACACCATACTCGACCAGCAGGCGGCACTGCGCTGGGTGCAGCAAAACATCGCCGCCTTTGGCGGTGACCCGACCAAGGTCGCGATCGCCGGTCAATCAGCGGGCGCAGTGAACATCGGTGTTCACATGCTCTCGCCATTGAGCAAGGGACTGTTCAGTCGAGCCATTTCGCAGAGTTCCCCGGGTTTCACAGCTTGGTATCTTCCGCGGACGATTCAAGACCAATTGAGCGCGAACTTTACGAAGCAAGCGGGCTGTCCGGAGTCAGGTGAGGAATCGGCCAAGTGTCTCCGAAACCTGTCGGTGGCTCGAATCCTCCAGATCGAAGGAACGCCGAAGTCGTTCAACATGGTCGTCAGCCCAAGTCCATTTGTCGACGGGACGATCTTGCCCTCATCACCCGAGCAAGCGTGGCAAGCTGGCAACTTCAACAAGGTTCCTTTGCTTGGTGGCTCGACTAAGGACGAGTACATGTTCTTCACTGGGGCTGCCGAGTACTTCACGGGTCCCCCGCAATCTTCGCTGACTGCAAAAGAGTATGCAGCAAAGACGGCAGGAGGCCAGCCATGCGATTTTTGTAACTTCGAGTTCAGTTTTAGAAGTGACGCCGCAGCGCAATATCCGCTGTCTTCGTATGGCGATGATCCTATGATGGCCATGGATCGAATCGAATCGGATCCGATCAAGTGCCGTGAGCTGCACGTGCTGAACATGATTTCGAAGCGCGTCCCGACTTATGCGTACGATTTTTCCTATCGGAATGCACCATACTACTATCCCAAGATGTCGGGATATAGACCATTGGCCGCGCATACCATCGACATTCAGTTCCTCTTCCCGAAGTGGCATGGTGGCCCGTTGGGGGTGAACTTGGATCAGGAAACTGGGCAGCCGCGCGAGCTCAACGCACAAGAGACTAAACTGTCGGACGAAATGGTTGCTGAGTGGACAAATTTCGCGGACACAGGGAACCCGAACGGGAAGGGCGATGCGCCGTGGCCTCGATTTACTGGTGGTGATGACGCCAAGTATTTCGTTCAGGACATTCCGACTTCACTTGAATCCGTGGCTGAATTCAGGAAGCAATATCAGTGCGATTTCTGGGATCCGAGAATTAAGTATTGATGTTCGTGAAGGCGGCCTGTCAAGGCGGGCTGCCTTGGAGGCGTCTGGGGACGACGGAGCTCGGCTCCTCCATCACGTGGGTGGTACGGACCGCGGCGGACATGGGGACGCAAGTCACAGCAACGAATCCACCATTTCTGCCGCGGAATCTCGTTCGCCATGGTCGGATTGAGTTCGCGTGCGATCGATATCTTGTATTTTGTTCCTTGATTGATGTGCATCGAGCCTGGGTAATGCCGCTGGCCGGCAAGATGCAGCTACCAGTAGTAGGCCCCCGTTCTCTGGGTTCGACGGTCTCGACTGTGCTCGAGGACCTCTGTCCTTCTGCCGTTCTGCGCAGGTTTTGCGTACCGCTCGACCGGTCGTTCCCTTTTTCTCGGTTTGTGTTTGGAAGCGATGGGCGTCCATCCTGGACCAAAACGGGCACAGCGCGGAAAGATACGATACGGGGCGTATTGTTTGCCATACGCTTATCCAGACGTCAATGGGGGGCTGTTCCGATGTGCAAACGACTTGGTTTAGCTAAATTAACAACAGTATCTTTCGGAATGGCTTGCCTGATGAATTGTTGAAACCACCGAATGGTTGGCTCAGTTGCTTTTCAAAAGGCATCTCGTTGTCCGATCACGTGTGCGCGAGGTGAGGAAGCGTTGATCGTCATTTCGAGTGCGGTCTTCGATCACTGCGATCGGCCCCGCAATGCTCCTGTGGTGCGGCCCCACATCCCCGGTCGACCTATGGAGAATCGAGCTAGGGTTGCATGTCCGCTTTGCGACGAACGTGTATTGGTGCCGTGGCGAGTTTTGTTAGATGGAGCGGGTTTGTCTGCTGGTGTACGTTTTTAATAATACTATTTATGCGCAAGGCGGTCGGAGAACATGATGAAGGGTAGCTTTTTAATCCCAGCGGTGGCATTTTTTGCTGCGACGCAGGTATACGCGCAAAGCAGTGTAACGATCTATGGCCGTCTCGATAACGGCATACAATATGAGACCGGTTACCCGAAGGGGAAGTCTTTTTCGGCGTCGACCGGGAATTATGGCGAATCATGGCTGGGGTTGAAGGGGCAAGAGGACCTCGGTGGAGGCACTCAGGTATTTTTCAAACTTGAGAGCGGGTTATTGTTGCAAAACGGTAGCGTCGATAATGGCAACCTCTTCAGCCGGAATGCGACTGTGGGTGTGAGTAACGACAAGTACGGGTCGTTCCGCGTTGGTAATCTGGGCGCGTACGAAAACATGATCTGGCTGTGGTTCCTAGACCCACAACTGATGGAAAAGTATGCCGTGCAGACGCTTGTTCGTGGCCGCGACTGGAGTCGCACCGGCAACGGGTTCGAATATACGTCCCCGACGTTTGGCGGTCTGTTCTTCAGCGGCCAATATGATGTCACGAATTCCACGTCATGGAACGCGGGTACGCCTGGGAGCGGTCCGGGTCAGCTCGGTGGCGCGCAAGGGAGGTCTGATTCGCTGAGGGTGCAATACGAGGGTCATAACATCCTGCTTCAGACGATGTATGACGAAATCCGCGACCCTCAAGGCAAATTTAGTAACGTGTACGTTCATTCGCGTTCGTTTTCTGTCGGTGGTGCGTTCACATTTGGTCCAGTCAAGATCAGCACGGGATACCAGCATCTGAGTGCCCCGGATGCGAGTAACCAGTCAGTTTTTGGAACTGCAAGTGCGCCGGCACTCCCGGGAGGCGTAACCGTTCCCACAGCCGCTGACCAAGAATGGATTGGGGCTAGCTGGCAAGCTACACCGTTTACTAGTATCCAGAGCGCTGTCTATCACGCGAATGCAAACCATGGGAATGGTAACGCGACGATGTATACGCTTACCGGCTCTTATTCGTTGTCGAAGCGAACGCTCTTATACACCGAACTCGCATATGTCCATAATAGTTCGACGTCCAATATAGGATTGAACAATGGATATAGCGATCCGTATGGCCCGAATGTGAACAACGATCCGGTTAACGGGGGGGCTAGAACGAGTCCGAACTACGGGCATGGTCAATTCGGTGCATTTGCCGGGATCTTCTCGACGTTCTAAGAGCCAATCGAACGCAACGTGAAGCGGAATGGGGAGAGGGTGAGCGAGCGAGATTCCGTTCAATCGTCTGGAACCACATCGTCGAGTCGGAGTGATCGGCGGTGTGGTTTTTTTGGTTCGTTGCACGTCTGAAATCTAGTATTGCTACATGTGGGCGATGCTTTGAGTTCATGCGCAGTCGAGTTGCCGAGAGCTATGAATTTCAGCGCAAGCCGCTCCGCACAACGGCATGGACGCCGTATTCGCCAATTTGATTCGCGGTGCGCTGTGGACGCACTTATGTCAGGGAGCATTGATGGAAAACGCCTTCATTTGCGATGCAATTAGGACGCCTATTGGTCGTTATGGTGGTGCGCTAGCGGCGGTGCGAGCCGATGACCTCGGCGCAGTGCCGATCAAGGCGCTGATGGCGCGCAACGCGCAAGTAGATTGGAGCGCGATCGATGACGTGATCCTCGGCTGCGCAAACCAAGCGGGCGAAGACAACCGCAACGTCGCACGCATGGCAAGTTTGCTTGCCGGCTTACCTATCGGTGTGCCCGGGAGCACCGTCAATCGTTTGTGCGGCTCTGGGCTGGACGCGCTCGGTACAGCCGCAAGAGCGATCAAGAGCGGAGAGGCCGAACTGATGATCGCGGGCGGCGTCGAGAGCATGAGCCGCGCGCCGTTCGTCATGGGCAAGGCCGAGAGCGCATTTAGCCGGGCTGCCAAAATTGAAGACACGACGATTGGCTGGCGGTTCGTCAATCCGGCGATGCGCACCGTGTACGGTGTGGATTCGATGCCGGAAACCGCGGAGAACGTGGCGGCCGAATTCGGAATCAGCCGCGCAGATCAGGACGCATTTGCTTTGCGCAGTCAACAGCATGCGGCAGCAGCGCAACAAAACGGTCGCTTCGACGAAGAGATTGTTCCCGTCACGATCAGCCAGAAAAAGGGTGACCCGATCGTGGTCGCTAAAGACGAGCATTTGCGTGCCACGACGCTCGAAGCGCTGGCTAAGCTCAACGGCGTGGTGCGTCCCGACGGGACGGTGACTGCGGGCAATGCGTCGGGTGTTAATGATGGCTCGTGTGCGCTGTTGTTGGCGAACGAACGCACGGCGTCACGATACGGGTTGCAGGCTCGCGCGCGAGTCGTTGCCATGGCGACGGCGGGCGTTGCGCCACGCATTATGGGCGTTGGCCCCATCGACGCGGTGCGCAAAGTGTTACGTACCGCAGGGTTGAAGCTCGATCAGATGGACGTTATCGAATTGAACGAAGCGTTCGCCTCGCAGGCGCTGGCTGTCGCGCGAGCGCTCGACATTGCCGCGGATGATGAGCGCGTCAATCCGAACGGCGGGGCGATCGCGCTCGGTCATCCGCTCGGGGCCTCCGGAGCACGTTTGGCCACTACGGCGATGCTTGAGCTGGAACGTACGCGCGGCCGGTATGCGGTCTGTACTATGTGCATCGGGGTGGGGCAAGGCATTGCGGTGGTCCTTGAGCGCATTTAGTTCGCGGACGACTTCCGCCGCTCTGCGGTTATCCCTCCCGTCGGGCCCGCGCACTGTTCGCCCCGCTGTACGCGCTTTCTCCACGCGGGCCGGGGCCGTTCAGCTTGCAGACCTTCAACATTTCTTCTTTCCGCCGGTTGCGTCGAGTTTATAAGCGACCTACTGCAGGGCGCGAAATTTCAGGGGATGCACAGTCAAGCAATCCTGAACATTCACTGGGTCGCGATTACGAAGCTGTGACCGTCTTCGGCAAGCTCATCCATTGCTGGCCTGCGCCGACGTTTGCAGGATCCCTTCGACGGAATCGCAATCCAGTTTATGCAAGATAGAGACACTCCGGTACGCGCCTCCGCGTCTACGTTCGAGGGTGGCACTACGCGAGTTACCGCTGAAGAGCGATTTCTGAAGGGGGCAAGATGTTGAACATGCTGCAACTGGAGACGTTTGCCGCGGTGGTGGAGCATCGACATTTCACACGCGCTGCGGCTGCCCTGAATATTTCTCGTGGCGCGGCTTCGCGCCGGATCAAGGTCCTCGAGGAGTCTTTAGGAGCATTGCTTCTGAGTCGCGAGCCGCCGCTCACCCCTACAAAGGCAGGGGAAGACGTCCTGCGCTATTTCATGTCTGTACGACTGCTGCAGGACGCTCTACTTCGGCGCGTCATGCCAGGAAGCGCGCCCACCACGGCCCTTGCGCTTGCGGTCAATGCGGATTCGCTGGCAACGTGGTTTGGACCGGTCGCTCGGGAACTAGCGCATCGCCATGTAGCGCTTGAGGTTGTCGTTGACGACCAGGATCATACGCTCGACGCTCTCGCACGCGGCGACGTCAAGGGATGCCTGTCCACGCATCGGAAGTCTGTCGACGGTTTTCTGGCCGAACCGGTCGGCCAGATGCGCTATCAGTGTGTGGCGACACCCAAGTTCGCATCTGAGCATTTTGCCAACGGCATGACGCTAGCTGATGCGCTCAAGACTACCGCAGTCCTGTTTAACAGAAAGGACGCCCTGCATGACGCCTTTATGGAGTCGCGCTTCGGCGTGTCGGTGGGCAAGTACCTCAAGCATTATTTTCCATCACCGACTGCGCTGCTCGATGCGATACTGGATGACCTCGGATATGGCTTGGTGCCGGCGATGCAAGCTGAGCCATTGATCCATTCCGGCAGACTAGTGGCGCTCGCTCCCGGCCATGATGTGTTGATCGATCTGTACTGGCATCACTGGGAGTCGGAACCCGAGCCGCTGGCGAAGATCAGTGTGCTGGTCATGGATGCAGCGCGCCGAAGTCTGGATCAGACAGAAATCGTGTAAGTAAGTCACAGGTTCGCGTGATCCGAGGCAGCGCTGCTTTGCAAGCTGCCCAGCGCTTTGCTTTCCACCGTCGGCAGGTGTGTCTCGAGGTCGCCGTGTGGATCGAAAGCGTCGACACGCGCGCCAAGGCGACTATTGTTCGTGTACATCGGGTCGCGGGCAAGGGAGGGGGACTGCACGCAGCGCGCGATGAGGACAACATGGCATGGCTGCGTCGTATTTGTCACCGGACAGAGCTAGTCTATACGGTTGCCGACGGGCGTCTGCTGCTGGAGGCAGCTGGCTTTACTTGCTCGGAAGCCGGTTGGCGAATCGTCAAACAACGCCTCTATCTGAACCGATCGGTCCTCGGCACGCCAACTACACGCGAAGTTGCACTTGGCGCGGCGTTGAGCGGCGTCATCCGGGTTGAT
This sequence comes from Trinickia symbiotica, assembly GCF_002934455.1. Lineage (GTDB taxonomy): Bacteria > Pseudomonadota > Gammaproteobacteria > Burkholderiales > Burkholderiaceae > Trinickia > Trinickia symbiotica. The sequence goes on from NZ_PTIR01000025.1 coordinate 31,145, forward strand.
TTATCTCCGAGTTGGGCACCCGCGGATTCTCACGCACGTCGAGTACGTTCGAGCAGCCCCGGTCAGGGGGCTCGAAGGGCCAGGGTTGTCTTAGCCTTCGAACGGCTCACTGATAATTCGTGGGCGCCGTAGTATTGTCCAGCAGCTCCGGTACCGAAGATAGTACTGCGCGCGAAGGTTATGACCGGACGCGGCGGAGAAGCGGAACAAAGTGCCATCCGATCAGAACGCAAGCTGATGCGACGATCCCAGTTGGGAGCGGGAGCCAGGCGGGCAAATTGCCGACACCGCTGAGGCTCATTGCGGAAACGAGTAACGAAGATACAGCGCCTGACAGCATCATCACCGGAGCACAGCGCGGTGCTACCTGTCGCCCCGTCTCGTGAAGGACGAACAGCAACCCGATGGCCGCAACATACACGACGTTCAAGGAAATGATGGTTGACACGATCGCCTGACCGTCACTCGCAATCGCACAGCCCATTGCGATGATCAGGATGCGCGGCGCATGGCGGTGACGGCCAGCAACCGGACGGAGGCCTTCAAGTGCGCAGGCCATCGCACGCGTAACGGCTGTGCCCGAACCGAGGGCGGCAAGCAGAATAACGCCGATGCAAAATAGCCCCATCCCCCCACCAGTTTGCAGCATGATCCACGGGACCGCACTTGCTGCATCCGTCAGGCCGAACAGCCTCCCGGCGTGGAATGCTGCAACAACCGTAGCAGCCGGAAGAAACCCCGTCACCATGAGGAATACGCTCGCCAGCGCACAGCCCAGCCAGGCATCTCGCGGTCGACGTGCCGCAATGACGAACTGCTGGTAGTCGGAGCCGGTGACAACGAGAAAGCCAATCGCGGCGATGGTGACCACGGTTTCAGCCGGAGGGGCGTTGCCTATCCCGTGAACGAACGATGGCCATGCGTGGAGGTACACCGATAGTCCGTTCGACTGGATAAGCGCATGCAGGAGAGCGATGTTTGTCCCGAGCAGGCAGAACGCGAACAGCATTGCCGCCATGCCGAGTTCAACGGAGGACATGACCAGCAACGCCGCGGCAATCACAGCCAGTGCATGGGTTGCCGGCAGTCCCGCTGCGACAAGCACCGCAATACCGCCATGGATCTGGGCGGCCAGCACGCCGGACATCCAGACGAGTGAGAGAAGCGCCACGAGCTTGCGCACGGCCGGGCCATAGCACTCGCCGAATACGTCCCAGATGAGTTCGCGTCCTCGCCAGAGCGTCGGCGCGGCCAGAGCAAGCGCGAGCATGCCGAGCGCCGTGACGATCGCATACAGGCTGCCGGCCATCCCGGCATGAACGGCCATTTCGCCGGAGCCGAGCAAAAAGGCGACACCGTAGCTTGCCGAGACGAGCAACGCGGCCACATGGACTGCACCGAGGTTACGCTGCGCCATTTTCGCCTCCTGCAACGATTTCCCATTCGCGCACGACCGCCTCCGGTCCACGGAAATACGCGTGACACACCCGCGCGGACCGGGCGAAGGCCGGCAATTTCTGTAGGCTGTGCTGCGCACGAGCGAGGCGATGATAGGGAATCGACGGCATCAGGTGATGCGTCAGGTGGTATCCGTTGTTGCGCGGATGAATGACCCAGCTCCACGGGTTATGAGACGAGACGTCGCGCGTGTAATTGAAGATTCCGCCAGGCTGTCGGCCGAAGTGGTCGCACAGCTCCCGAAACGTGGTGATCGCGTGAAAGGCGGTGGCGCGCGCCAGCATCCAGACGCCCACGAACTGCTCGGCGGCATGAACGCCCCAGGCCAGCGTGACGGCGCCCAGTACAGCCGCCCACCAGCCGATGATGCTGCAGCGCTGCAACCAGGTAAGCCGTGACAGATGCAGATGTCCGAACATGGAACCCAACCACGCGGGCAGCGTGAGCAGCACCTTCAAAAACGGCTCGTACCAGCGATCGCCTGGAACCGGTCTAACAGCGATGTAGTCGGGATCGAACCGTGGATCGCCCAGCCATGCGTGATGGCGGGCATGGAGCTCACGATAGATGGCGAGGCTGTTGAGTAGCGCTGGCGCGATGCAAAGACGCGCAAGTGTGTCGTTGATGAAACTCGAGGAGGCGAGGTTGCGGTGTGCAGCATCGTGCAGCAGATTGCCAAGCGCACGCTGCCGGTTGCCGATCCAGACAACGACCGCTGGCGCCACCCACCATCCAAATCGATGCAGCATCAACATCGCGAGCGCGATGCTCGTCCAGTCAAACGCAATGTCGACGACGACGTTGAACACGTCGGGCGATGTCATGGTGTGTTGGATTGCGCTCCATTCCGGGAACGCCGAGCGGATGAGATGCTGGTCGTCTATCACGGCGCGGTGGCTCATCAATGACCTCCGAAGGCTATGAATGATCGTGCTGCCTGCCGCCGCCACGCAGAGATTAAGGCGCGGCGACCAAGGACGGCAAACGGAGGTTTGATCTTACGAAACCATCGGTCGCGTCGCGCGATGTTCTGCAAATTTGCACAGCGTTGCGTTATGGAGAGCAGTGGCGTGCACAGCGGGTCGTCGCATGTGCGCCTCGGACGTGCACGCCACGGGGAGTAACGCGTTTGATGCACCTGGGGAAAATCCGTGTAAGTCTGTTGGCAACGGGAGATGCGAGCACCCCGCGCGGCGCCCGAAAGCCGGTACGACGCGAATATGCTGTACGTGTCAGAGATTACTTTTCTGAGGAGGCGAGCTGACGACAGGGCTCGGGCGACGAACGAAAGACGAGCAGCGATGCGTTAGCGTGCAGCCCCGGTATGCGTTGGTCTCGCGCCTATCGACAAGAACGCAACGTCAGCACACTCTGGACTGGGCGAGCAGCCCATATATCGCGTAGAGCGCGACCGGATGAGCTGATACGCAACGCATTCCAGGCAGATGGAAGCACGGTGCGAACCTTCATGGTGGTCCGTCGTCATCGGGCGGTTGCATCGTGATGCTGATCTGCAGCCGGTGGCGCGCATTTGGCGTAATGTCGAGTTCGATGCGAATCGGCGTATCGCGCGAGGGAGACGCAACATGGTCACGCACGCTACGTTCGCGTAGCACCTCTTCCTCGATCTCCCTGCCTAGCTGTTCCAGTTCTTCACGTAGGTCGTCCAGACGCGCCATCACGGACCTCCTCGATGGATGCTGCGCTTTTTGCCCGCGTCGAATTCGCCGGGCAAATGCGGAAAGCCCGAAGCTTAGCGCCGGGCCGCCGGTTGTTGCGCGCTGTTCAACGTTTTTGCCGGTTGTCGATTTCAGCGAAACGTCCGTGTCAGGCGTCCGATCCGCGAGTCTTTCAGGATGTCGTCGGCGCTGTCGCCCAGGAGTTGGCATTGCTCGTAGAGCAGGCCAACGAGCCGTGCCTTCTTCTTCGCATCGAGGGGTACCGGGAGGCGTTGCTCGATTCGCTCAACCGCCATCAGCACGTTGTCGAGCGTTTTCTGATCGAGCCGGTACCGCACATCGCGATCAAAGATCATGTTGCCGTCGCCTGTCAGCAGCCACACAGGGTCGACGGCAAACTGCTCGTACAGGCTGCGCAGCAGTTCGACGGGAATCGCACGCTCGCCACGTTCGTAGTTCGCGTAGGCGCGCAGCGACAGTCCGAGCTGACGCGCCATCTTGTCCTGGGACAGCTCGAGATGCTCGCGCACCTGCGCAACGCGCTGCTGGTAGTTCCCGTGATCGGTGGTGCTTGACATGTCCGTCTCACATTCCTAGAGTGATTTTGTACCTTGATTATAGGAACGTTCGAGTAATGGACAAGACTAGACGTGCCTGGATAAAAGGAGCGGGCACTGGACCCGTAAAGCTTGTTCTGTTCTCGGAGGCCGCGTGACGAGTAGACGGTTTTACACGCTGGAAGAAATCGCGCGCGAGCTGCATATCGCGCCTGCGACCGCGCGTAACCGCTTGACGCTCGGGTTGCCGATGCCGCCGTCGATACGCGTGGGTCGCCGCCGTCTCTTTCCCGTGGACGAGTATGAAAAGTGGATTGCTTCGCAATTGACGCGCTCTGGTAGTAGCGACGCCGCCGGCGACGGCGACAGTTGTCAACACGGCCAGTCTCACGAACCGACGTAGTTCAGCCATTTTTATTTCTGCAACTAACTTTCATTTCAAGCGATGACGCTGTACTGGATATCCGACCGTGCCGGCTGTTATCTCCTTCGTCTCCACCAAAGGCGGCGTCGGTAAGACGACCGTCGCCGCCAACCTTGGCGGCCTGCTCGCAGCCTTCGGCCTGAAGGTCCTAGCGATCGATGCAGATGTCCAGCCGAGTCTAAGCAAGTTCTTTCCCGTCCATTACCGTTCACCGCGCGGTCTGAGCGCTGTCGTAACCTCTGGCGGCAAGCCGTGCGCGGACTGTATAAGCCGGACGATTTTCTCGAATCTCGATCTCATCTATTCCGACACACCGGATGCGGAGCTGCAGGCGTGGCTCAACCGCCGCGAGGACCGGCTCATGATTCTGCGTCGGGCGATGCGAAGCCCGCTGATGGAAGCGTATGACGTCGTGTTGATCGATACGCAGGGCGCGGTGGGCGAGCTACAGAAGTCTGCGGCAATGGCCGCGGACATCATGGTGTCGCCCGTGAAGCCCGATTCGTTGAGCGCCGCCGAGTTCGCTACGGGGACGATCGCGATGCTCGACGATCTGAACCGGCTGGCCGATTTCGGCGAACTGTTCCGCTCGGGTGATCTGCTCGCGCTGATCAATGCACATGAGCGCACGACCAACGCGAGGGCCCTCGCGGCTGTCCTTCGACAGCGGTTCTCTGATCATCCGAAAGTCAGGGTGCTCGACACGGTTATCCCGTCGGCCGCAGCTTATGCCGCAGCCGCAACAGCACGCGTTCCTGTTCACGATTTCGATCGTCGTCGGAGTTTCGGGAACTCGGCTTGGAACGTCATGCACCGTCTCGCGTGGGAGCTATTCCCATCGCAGGCGAATGTCTATGCGGGTTCACGTGCACATATGATCGACTGCCCACTGACCGCTGACAGCGCGCACGGGGCGATCGCATGAGCACATCAGGGCAAGCGACCAACGAGGCGCGGGAACTCCTTGCCGCACGGCGCCTCGACGTGCTGTCGCCCGGGCCGCAATCGCCCGAGCCGCAGTTCGCGTCGGTGATCCGCCTCAAGATAACTGACGTGATGGTCTACGAGCGCAATCCGCGGCGCGCGTCGCACGAGCGCATCGCCGAACTGAAGGAATCCATTCGCACGAATGGTATCGAACAGATCGTGACCGTCACGCGCCGTCCTGGCGAGACGCGTTATCTGGTGGCGAAGGGCGGCAACTCGCGTGTGACGGCAGCGACGGCTCTCTACGACGAAACACGCGACGAACGCTTTCTTCACTACGACTTCGTCTATGTGCCGTGGCCCGGCGAGGCAAAGCTTTTGGCAGCACACCTGCGAGAGAACGATCAGCGCGCGGACCTGTGCTTTTGGGACAAGGCTAACGGATATCTTGCGCTGAAGGCCGACCTCGAAGCCGAACGTGGGGCAACACTGTCGCTGCGCGAGTTCTCGCGACTGCTGGAACAGGAGGGCGCTTCGGTGAGCCATGTGCTGCTCTCGCTGTTCCAGTTCGCGGTTGACCGTCTGTCGGCGCTTGGACCAGCCACGTTGCACCTGAGCCGGCGTGCCCTGGTGGATGCGATCCAGCCGGGTATGGGCGCGATGCTGCGGCTGGCCAAGCGGTTGGGTCTGGACGATCGCTGGGTGCAGGAGCGCGTGATCGACCCGGAACTGGTCCGGATTGCGATGGCGTGCAGCTCCGATCGAATCGTGGAAGCGGCCGGCGCGCCGGAGCAGCGGACGCCGTTTGATGCCGTGCAGTTGGTGAGTGCCTGGCGCCGACGCTTTGCAGGCGAGCTTGGCGTCGGTGGCGACGCGCTCGACCAGATGTGTCATCTGCTTGAGCACATGCCCAATGTCTCTGGAGATGACCTGCGTGAGGTAGGTCGTCTGCCGGTGCAAACGAGCAATTCACCATCTGCCGCATCGGTTGTAAAGCAAAACGATCCACGGACCACGCAGGGCGGATCGGGGAGGCATATCGACGATCAGATGAAGTTGCCGGACAGTCGCGGCACGCCTGCCGCGCCTTCGGATGCCGCCGAGCAGCGGCCAGCCGGGTCCACCAGCGAGCCATACGGGCGCCACAGTGAGTCGCATGGGGAATCAACGCAGGTCGCTGATGCCGGTCAGCGGATGTCGCAGGCTGCGTCCGGTACTGGTGAGGCTAACGACGACGAGCTCTTTCGAGAAACCGTGCTCGCCTTCGCACGAACCTGTGGTCTCGACGGCTGCATACGCGACGCGCCAAGCCTGCCGTATGGGTTCATGGTCGAGCCACCACCCCCAAGCAAATTGCATTTTTCGCTCGACACCGAGGCGCAGGGTGACGAAGGCGCACTGAACCGGTATCTCGGTTGGTGGTGGCTCGTCAGCCTTTCAAGGCAAAACACAGCATCAGGCCTCGAGCGCGTGCCCCGCGACAGTCTCTATGCGCAGATAGCTCGCGACGAAGACTCGTGGAACCGCGCTTGTGACACTAGCATCGGCGAGCCGCTGCTTGCGGACCGTATGGACGTGATGTTCGATGTAATGCTCAATCCGGATCGCCCGATCGGTCAATGGTGGTCTGAGTTGATCCGCGTTGCACGCGCTTTCCGCGCAGCGCACCCTGATCGCTTCGCGTCGCCGCGCTGGCCAGAACTAGCTGCTGACGAGCGACTTCAGCGGGGAGGGCCCTGATGGATAAGGCTCTCCTACCTGTTGAAAGCGCGGCGCTGGAGCATGTCGTGCTCCTGGAGCTGATCGCCTATTCGCGCCTCCAGGTTCAGCGCGGGGATCCGCGTAATGAGGATCACAAAGTTTCATGTGAAACGAATTCGTGCCAGAAGTCGCTCGTCTTCCCGTTACCAGATTCCCCGCCGGACGTGATACGGCGCGTGCTGGGCGACAGCCGTGCGCCGGCACTCACACGCGATCTGCTCGCCTCTGGCGCGTTGCGCGTCTTTGTCGACATCGGCGCGCTGCAGCGCCGATGTGAGCTGATCGAGCGGCAGTGGCGAGACGAATTCCTGCTTCGTGCCTTTGTCGAGAGGCAGGCCAGCCTCCCGATGGTCCGTGCGTTTTTCCGCACGGCTACGCGCGCGGCCATTGTCCGCTTGCGAAGCGAACTGGGTGTGGCCGCACCTACCAAACCCCGCGCGCTGCCGCCGTCCGAACTCAATGCGTTGTTTGATGCGTGGGCGCAACTGCTGACCATCGACGATCTTCGCGAACGATATCTGGCTCTGCACGCGCATTGTCAGGCGCAATGGTCACTTGCCACGCTTTTCGCCGCGCTTCAACCGGAGACCAGGAAGTCCCGGGGGGCGTGCCGCCCTGCGAATTCCTTTTCATAGGAGCTTCTCCATGTACGACATGCGACTTGATCCGGAAGGCAACCTGCTGCCGGGAAAGACTTGGTCCGATTCACCGGGACTGCCGCCCGCCGAATCAGAGTTCATCCTCTCGATGCTTGACATGCCCGTCACGATCGACCGGTGCTTCATTGAAATCTGCGGCGATCTGGCCGCCGCCGCGATGCTGACGGAACTGTCGACGATCGAGAGCGAGACGGGGCGCAGGGATGCCTGGCTGCCGGTGGCACCCGACGAGTTCGGACGCAGACTCGCGCTGTCGAACCGGCAGCAGCGGGCCGCACGGCGCCTGCTTCGCGCGAAGGGCGTGGTGGCGCACCGCTCTCGAAAGACGGTGAAGACACCGCCTATTGATGAGTTCCGCATCCTGTGGCCGGTGGTGATGACGCTCATGCGTCAGAAGGCCGAGGAGCGCACGGCCCACATCGTCTGGCCACCGCAGCGTCTGCAACAGCCGGAGCAGGTGCTGCCATGATGCCCGGAAGCCATCCCTATATCGTTGAGTTCGAGGCAATGTGGGTCATGCTGAGACCCTACCGGCCCATCGCCTTCGGGACGCGTCTTGCCCGCATCACGGGTCATCCGAAGGACGCGATGCTGCTTTCGCAGCTTGTCTACTGGACGCGGCGTGGCCGCGACGTGGAGGCCAACGGTGGGTGGGTCCATAAGACGCGTGACCACTGGTTTCTCGAGACCGGACTCTCACGCGAGGAGCAGGAGAATGCGCGGCGCCGCTTGCGGAACAGAAAGCTGCTGATGGAGTGGCGCGGTGGTCAGCCGGCGCGTTTGCATTACCGCCTGGAGGTGGAGGCAATATCCGATGCGGTACGGTCGAATTGCCGGCTGGTCGGTACGCTGCCCTGGTCGATCGAGGCGATACGCTCGGACGAGCATGCGATGCAGGAAATGCTCGGGCCGACTGTGGCGTACCGGCGCATTTTCGTCGATCTTGTCGGCAACGTGAACGCCGCGCTATTGCTCTCGCGCATGGTCCAACTGCAGCGCCGTGAGGCTGACCGGCAATGTACCTGGTTCACGCTCACAGCCACCGAGTGGCAGCGCACGCTGGGCCTGAACCGACGCCAACTGGAAAACGCCAGGGCACGGCTGGTGCGCCAGGGCTTGATCCGCGAGCTCGTGCGTCACCGCACCGGCAGGCGCGTGTTCACCCAGATCAATGCGGCGGAACTGAAGAGTCAGCTCGAACGTCTGGTATCTGGCGGTGACATGCGGCAGCGACTCGCGACGCGCAAGAGTCTGCTCGCGCAGTGTCTGCATGCTGAACACGAACGGCCTGCAACAGCGGTGCCGCAGGCTGTTACCTCGGGTAACAGTGCCGATATCGGCGTGCCATCGTTCGCAACCCGGCATCTGCGGCTTCCATGCGAGGACAGCGAAGCGCGGCCAAAGTCGCCAACCGGAAGTCGCCGGCTGGACACCATGCCTTCCGCCGCCGTCCTACCATTGGCGGGTTTGATCCACTACCGATGGCGACAAACGTGCTTTCCGGACGCGCGCGTATACAGGACGATTACATACCGGACTACGACAACCACCGGTCTTGCGCATTCATCACGCAGCGGCATCAAGGTAGTGGTGGGCATCGATCTGAATTCGTCTAACCTAGCCGACGCGGAGCGCGCCGGCCCGCTCGTCTGGCCAGCCGTGGTCGCGGAGAGCGAACGGGAGCTGATCGCGTCGCACCTCGCGCGTATCCCCGGCGCAGACCGCCAACTGCTGCTCGACGAGATGGCCGCGAGCCACCGGCACCAACCCGTCCAACTGCCGGTGGCGTACATCGCAAGTCTCGTGCGGCGCTATGTTGCAGGCGAGTTTGCGCCCACGAGGGCGCATCTGGAACGGGCTGTGCGAGAGCGGGCCGCTCGTATGCAGCTTGCCGAAGCAACCGCGATGTCGGCGCGCCGCAACGGCGATGTCGAATCGCCGGTTTCAACGCGCGAAGCCGCACGCTCGCATCTGGCGACAATCCGCGGCGTGTTGCGCGCTCGGTCGGCACGGCCCGCGGCTTGCCATGCGTGATCGGCGCCATTGCCTCTGCGCGGTCGTGAGCGTGATACGGCCACCCATGGCTGTTACCCCGGGTAACAGCAATCGCCTATGTCGAGGTGTGCAGCGACGTGTTATCCGGGGTAACACGGCTGCGGTCACCATCTTCCCTGGCTGAAACTCTGTTTCAAGGAGCCCTTTCATGGATATGTCGTCTGCCGATAGTCACCATGCTGATCCATCCATCGATGCGTTCTCGCGCTCCGATTCGTCGCCCTTTGCCGACGGCTATGACCTCGACGCGGAGCGGACGGTCCTCGCGCATTTGATCGCTGAGGACGATCCGGATCCCGCTGATCCGCTGTTCGGCCGCTATCAGCTCTTTCTCGAGCGCGAGGAAGCGTTCGATCACATGCAGCAAGCGCACACTCTGCGACAGGGGAGTGATCCGCTGGTGCGGCCGCACGAGGCGCAGGCAATCGGCCGCATCGGGCAGCTTGGCAGTGACGGTGCCGACCGCATGCGGCTGCATACTCGTGACGCGATGCGCCTGTTTCTCGGGCGCTCGGTCGCGCCTGGCGAACAGGGGCACGCGATGGCGGGCGGTCGGCGCGTCGCCGCTGCGCTGCGCGCCTTGTGGTCACTGTCGGGCAACGATAACCCCTACGCCGACTGGAAGCTTGTCGAGATCGCCGAACGCATCGCCGGTATCCGGCGTGCCAACGAGCTGGAGCAACAGCATGCCCGCCAGTTGCTCGACGCCGCGCGTGAAAAAGGCCTCGAATATTCTGTGCTGCAATCCCGTGAGCCGGCGCAGGTGTCGCTCGGTTTTGGTTCGCCTTACGGCTACATGATCGTCATGCTGCTGGTCGAACTCGACTACCTGGTGCGCCTCGTCCGTTCCACGGTACTGCGCGACTTGATGTCGTCGACCGAAGGTTTCCGCCGCATCGGAGCGGCGAAGCATCGATGCCTGTCCGTGTTCCACTTCGCGGTGCACTGCCAGAGGGTGCTCACGCGCGCAGAACTGCTGCCGCTTTCGCGCGTCGACTTCCTGCCGAACGCGGATGCTGCCGCAGTGAAGCGGGTCGAGGCGACGCGGGCGCTGCTCGGCGTTCTGCCGCGCGATGTGTTCATCGGCGAACGCGAACCACGTCACAGCCGGCGGCGCGTGAGCCGCCTGTCGGACGTGGAACTGCGGTTGCTCGACAGTGTGCCGCTGTCCGGGGACGATGCGACTGCGGCCACTGCGGCCGACGCCCTGGTGCAATGACGCGAGGATTGCCGCAATGACGGATCGCACTTCGGATCTGGATCGACGTAGAAAGGCCTTTAAGGGTAAGGGAGCGGGTGTGGATCAACCCGCGACGGCGCTGCCCATAGCGCGGGTCGCGGGCCCGGCCGGATTTCGCGTGCTGCTGCGCTCGTACGAACACTGGCTCGACGAGACGGTGAACGAGATGCAGACTCTGGCACTGGAGACCGCGACCGCGGGGCTCGATGTATCGCTGCGCTGCGTGCGCATTGCGCTGGCGAGCGGCGCGACGCGCCATCGGCTCGACTGGTTCGTTCGCGGCGAGCCGCATGCGGTCGCGTGGGCGCGCGTGAAGGTCTGTTTCAACCGCATTCCGGCGCCGCTGCGCCCGTACCTGCAGCAGTGCAATGCGCGCGCGAAAGAGCTCAACGCACTGGAGTCGGTTTTCCGTTATGCGACGAGCCAGCTCACGATGTATCTGGAACACGGCACAGTCAAGGTTCGGAGGACCAGCGACGCATGAGTCAAGTGCAGGGTCCTATGGCGTTGAGCCCGTTGGGGTTCACTAGGCTGAGGCAGAGCGGGGCCATTCAAAATCAAAGACAGTGGACAGCGCGCTCGATTCACAGGGGCAATCCCTCGATGAATGGAGTCCACCATGGGCATTTACGCAGAACTGGTCGGCAACGTGCTGGCGTCGCCGACGATGAAACAGGTCAATACTGCCAGCGGCGCGCGCCGCATTGTCGAGTTGCGCGTCATGTCCGCCAGTTACCGGCGGCTCGACGACGGTTCACTGGAGCAGCGTGACGGACGAACGTTTCCGGTCGACGTGACGATCTGGAACGAGCGCCTGACCGAGCGCGTCCTGCAGCACATCCGCACCGGCGCGAGCGTGGTCGTGCGGGGCGACTTCTACGTCAGTCCGTGGATCAACCGCGACAACGAGCCCGACGCCGGCGCCCATATCGACGCAGAGTCCATTTCCCTGAACCTCGTGCGTATCGACCAGGTGGTGTACCGCCCACGCCAGATGCGTGAGTCCGATGCACCTGCGCAGAACGAAGGTGCGAGCGAGCCAGCCGGTCCGCCCGATGGCGAAGCGGAGGAATCCACGTCGGGCGACGAACCCGGCGCGCCGCCGGATCACGCGGGCTCCGATGCGGCTACATCTGGTCAGCCTGCAGGCCGGCGTTCGCGTCGCGCGGCGCGAGCCACGGCCGAGTAGCTTGCACCTTCGTCGATGTCATGCGCGAGCGATCGTTCGCCGTGCATGACTTCCACGCTGGATTATGGCGGAGGACACGGAGATGATGGACGTCGGCTCTCCGGCCATGCCGGACATTGAGGAACTGCGGATGTTGCGGGCGCTGGTGTACGAGGGCGCAGCGCTAGCGCGCCACGGGCGGTACGTTGCGCGGTTTCATCGATGGATCGTTGAGGTCTCGCGCGAGGGCCGATGCAGCGCAGCTTACTTCGCGCCGATCACAGTCGAGATCCGCTACCGCCATGGCGAATTACTGGAGCGCACTTATCTCGTAGTTGACGATGTGTGGACCGCGAGACAGAGGGATGAGGGTGCTCGTGTCATCGCCGGATCGATGTCTTTCGCGCAGGAGATGGCCGAGCGATTGCCACGTTGAGGCAGACGGCCGTAACCGTCCGTATGCGACGCTGCGGTTATCCGGCGCCATTTCGAGTCCGTCGAATCTGCGAGAGAGGGCTTGTGCGGTCAGCTGTCTTCGCGGTACGGTACGCGGATTGGTTTGCTGTAGCGGCCGTCCGCGTAGCTGACCAGGCAATGTCGGGCCATCTTATTTTGCGTTGACAGAAGGAGAATTCATGAACAAGCAGGAATTGATTGATGCCGTCGCGGCTGCGACCGGGTTCGAGCAAGGCCATCGCGGGCGAGGCCATCGATGCTGTGATCGGCGCGATCACGGCGGCGGTGGTCAAGGGTGATACGGTGCAACTAATCGGATTTGGCTCGTTCAGTCAGGGCAAGCGTGCGGCGCGCAACGGGCCGCAATCCGGCGACCGGTGAGGAGATCAGCATCGCCGCAGCGAAAACGGTGAAGTTCACCGCTGGCAAGGGGTTCAAGGACGCGGTCAACGGCGGCGCGCGGTAGGAGAGTAAACCGATAACGGGTTACCTGGGCGGCGTTTGTTTCGCGTACTGCTACCGGATATACGGCGCGAGCACCTTGCCGACGAAAGCGGAGGCTGCACTCGCCCCGAACTGTTCCCGAAGTCGCGCGTTGAGTGCATCGCGGGAAGCGCCGTTCACGCAGACCGCATCGGTGAGCGTCGCATAGGCATCGAGCACATCTGCCGACGTAATCTCGTATCCGGCACCGGCGTCGATCCAGCGCAGTGCGGCCATGCCGCAGGTCATCGCGAACGCTGGCTGCCGCTGCGCGAACTCGCGTGCTGCCCGTATCAGGGTGCGCGGATCAGTCGGGCTCGTTTGGACGAGCGACGTTGCGAGATCGAACAGACCCGCATCTTTCACGGCCGCAAACCATTTGCCTTCCGAACTGGGCTCGCTTTCGATCAGATCCTGCAGGATCGCCGCCTGCGATCGCCCGGGATACTTCCTCGCGATCGCACGGAAGGTCGCGAGGTACGTCCCTGAGCGGTTAGCTGCGATGGCATATCGCTGGTAGGCGTCGTCCGTCATGCCGCTGGCGAGCAGGATCGTTTCGCAGGCGAGGGCGATCGCGCTTTCCGGCGCATGGGCGTTACGCGACTGCTCGGCGTAACGCAGCGCCTCTGCGGGCCGGCCGAGCGCCACCAGCGCTTTTACGCCCCATTGTCGGTAACCCCACCATGTTATGCGCGCGGAATCGACCAGCGCGAGCAGTTCGTCGAATCGTTGCGCGACGTAAAGCGCATTCATGCACGCGGTAGTCCCGACAAAAAATCCACCCTGTCCGTTGGAGCCGATCACATGAGCAGTGATGGGCAGCAACCTGTCCGCCCATGCGGATGCCATATCCCGCGTCACGGCAAGTTCTCCCCACACATCGGCGAGGCGTTCGATATACGGCATCTGGGTCTTCCTGCAACGCCTCAAAGAGACGTTCCAGCCACGCCTGTCTGATTGTGGAATCAACTTTGGCCGCAGCAATCAGGGGAGCCAGTGCATCGATGGCCCGATTGACCGCGGTGCCGATCGCGCCGGACGAACTGTCGACCTGTTCCAGGGCGGGAGACAGTTTTTCGAGCAGGAGTACGGCACCTTCGGCGGCAAGGATGGCGTCGGAGCGCGCGACCAGTCGGATCTCGGCGACCGCTTCCTTCACGCGCTGGATCGGCAACGCGGATTTCCAGCCGAATGCCTGACGCCGAAAACGGGCGGCGAAGGTCCATCGATGTGAGCTTGTGTGTGACATCCCGGTTTTCAACATTCAGCGCGTTTTCATGTAGAGCCGGTAGAGGGGATCGTGAAGGTCGCGCAGATCGCGGCGGCTCTCCATCAGTTCGTGGTGACGGCCCTCGCGCTCGAGCGCGAGTAGCCGAAGCACCAGCCTTGCCGCGCGTTCGGGCTCGGTATCACGGCAAGGTTGCGCCTGCTTCAGCAGTGGGGCGAGGCCGGTTTTCTGAATCAGTACCCAGGCGGGAAACCACGCGAGGTCGGCGACATCGCCGCTTCCATCAAAGGACGCATCGAATGCCCGGCGCAATGTATCCAGCGAGCTGTCCTCGAGACGCCGGAGCAGGCCATCGAAACGAATGGGCGCAAGCCATGCGAGTTCGGCCAGAAGGGACCAGGCGGCCTCGAGACCATCGAGCCGGTATCGGCATTCGGCCATCCACATCAGCGGTGCGGGAATACGTCGCCAGGATTCGATGCGCGTGACGGCGGTTTCAGCGGCTTTCCATTCGCCCGTATGCAGGTAGAACGCGGCGCAGTGTGCATCGGGGTGGGCCGCACGGAACGCCAGACCCGCGGCGCGCTGCGCGAGTTCGTTCCAGAACGGCGCAAGCCATGCGATGGCGGCCCGTTCGCCCATCAGTTGGTTCGCCGAGGGCCGGACGCGGGCCAGTAGCGTCTCCCGCGCGGCAAGCGCGGCGTCATGGTTCGCAAAGGGCGCGCTGCAGCGTGCTTCGAGGGTGGTTACGAGCGTGTCGAGCGCCATGAGCGCCGCATCGTCCGGATATTCATGCCCGAGGATCTGCAGCGCGCGGCGGGCGCCGGAGGCATCGTGGTGTTGTAATGCCGACAGGACATCGTTGCGCAGCATCACATCACGGCTGTCGTCAAAAATATCGAGTTGCATGGGTCGGACTCAGAAGAGCTGGTCGCCAGGACTCACAAGGTTATGCCACTTCACTACGCTCCTCAACGGGCGTCCATCTTCAAGGATGGATTCGATAACGGCGCGCTGGCCGCTCGCCTCGGCAACCACGCGCACCATCCTGTCCCCGTAGCGCATCAGCGCACCGATCGGTGGGCAAACGAGGCGCTTTCGTCTTCGATTAGTTTTCAGCATCAGGACAGCGGGAGCGGGAACGTGGCGGATTATCCCACGCCTGCTCGCGCCAACAGCGGCTACCGGTTCACCGCACGCAGCAATGGCACACCGGACAGGCGGGCGATTGCAGCGATACCCTGGCGCTGGATGTGTGCGAGCGCGAGGTCGGAATCGAACCAGCTGTTGGACAGGCTGACGAGCACATCGGGCGATTGCAGCAGGATGCGCCAGTGCGGCCACCACAGTAGGTCTTCATAGCAAATCGAGAAGGCCACGCTCTCGCCTGCGACCATGACGTATGGCTGGGTGAGACTCCCACGGATCGCGCTGACCGCCGCACCGGGTCGCCACAGCGCCGCCGGCACCGGCTGGCGACTATCCAGGCGGCCGTGGTCCGCGCCGACGACAACCGCGCTGTCGGTGTAGCGGAACGGCGTGCCGGACGCGGTCAGGTCCACGCCGACGATCAATGTGCGCTTCGCTGCGGCAAATGCCTGGATATCGTCACGCCACCAGTAGCCCATCGCCGGGCGCCACAGCCCCACGATTTCTTCCGGAAGGACAACAACGGTGGCGCCTTCGCTGAACGCACGCTGTGCGATGGCCCGGACCTGTTGTGTGCGGGCATAGAGCGACGCATAGCTGGACTGATCGAACCGGCCGAGGCGTGTGTCGAGTGCGGTCCACCGGGACGGTACCACTGGCACGCTCGCCACACTGCGCGCGATGACGGAGAGCATCAGCAGCAGCGTTGCAAACTGGCGCGCGAAGCGAGCGCGTGAGACTGAAGCCGCGCACGCGGTGGCCGTTATGCCGAGCACCAAGCCCGGAGCCTTCCAACCTGGGAACAGGGCGCTGGCGACATATGCCGGCGATAACCAGCCAATGATTCCGAGTGGTGGTACCGTCACGAGCATCGTCGCGATGGCAGCGCACAAGGCGTGGCGTGCGGCGCTCGCGTTCGATTTGGGCTTGAGCATGGCCCAAGGTGTCGCGAGCACGCACGCCTGCGCGATCCAGAGCGCGACGCCGAGCACAAGCGCTTCAGGTCGCGTTAGCTCGCCATAGCCGGAAAAGAAGCGCATGCTCACGGCGGGAATATCCCGTGCGCCAGCGAGGTAATAGCCCATCCAGACCGCGAATGCCGCAGCGCGTCCTCGCATGCGCGACCATGCGGCCGGCAGGAGCAGCAGGAGCGCCTGCCAGTGTCCCGGGTACCATGCGGCCAGCGCCGCGAGCGCGCCGGCGGCGGTCGAAACCACGCACGCGGGCGCGTATGGGGCGGGCTGGCCGGTTATGTGCGCGGGCGAAAGAAGTGGCGGCAGCGAAAACATGGGGTTCACGGGAAGACAGAAGCGTACCGGTCGATGCTGACCGGTCTTTCCCCAGTGAAGCGCGCGCTGCACTGCCGAGGATAGGACAGGTTTTGCTCGCGCGCTACCGTCAATGTAAAAAGCGCCTGGTCCCGGAAGGGATCAGGCGCATCATATTGAAAGGGAGTGGAAAGGAGGGAGACCTTCAGGACTGCGACGCGACCGCGTCGATGTAGAGATAACCGGCGTCGGCCCCGATCCGGAGATCGAAGCCTTCGTCGATTACGCGGTCAAAGACCGCATCGTTGGGGTCAAGCCGTTCAACGAAATCATCGCCACCGAATTCTGTCCGGGCGCGCTCCCACCAGTCGTCGAATGGTACCGTATCGGGATTGCATTCGACGGCCCACGCGATGATGCTGCGTCGGCCGTTTTTCATTTCGCCTTTCTCCGAGAGCATGTAGACGCCGTGATCCTTGACCAGCACGATTCGACATTGCTGTGTCCGGGCTTCGCAGATCACGGGGCGCAGATCTGCTGCAACGAAGTGGATCATGATGAATTCCTCCGTGAGGGATCGTTAGGAGATGAAGTTCCGGCTATTCCTGGCTCACGAGTTGCCGCGCGAGCGCAACTTCGATGCTTTCTCCGCCCTGATTGAGGATGTCGAGACCGGACTCGGGCATGTCGCCGGAGGTGGACTGCGAGACGGCGATTTTCTGCGCCATGAGCTTCAGACACCGCATTTGTGCGGTGCCCTCATAGCCAAGAAACCGGACCGTGACGTCGAGCGTTTGGCCGATTCGCCAGCTGCGGCGTGCGGCTTGTTGCAGGGTATAGACGTTGTAGCCCGACTGGAGAAAGGCGATGGTCGGAAACTCGAGCAAATCGAGCCCAGTCTTGACCAGCTCCGGGTTCGTGATGATGACTTCGGCACCACGTTCAAGTTGATCGGCGACCCAGTCCTCACGCTTTTCGGCAGGCACACTGGCACGAAGAACCGATGCCCTGACACCGACCGCATCGAAAAGGTTCTTCAATCGCACGGACGTATCGCGCGTTCCCGTGTAGGTCGTATAAACCAGCATACGCCGGCGGTTTAACAGTTCGCCGCGAACGAGTCGCAGCAGCGCTTCTTCCTTGGGGCCGGGTTGATCGTCGCGCAGTAATGCAGGCACGCTGGCTAGAATCCGCTTGGTGCGAGGATGACGCACGACTTCAGGACGGAAACAGCATTCCGGCCACGCGAGCAGTGCATTAAGCACCACGCCGAGCAGACTTTTGTCGCCGCAGCGTAACGCCGCGCGCAGTTCCGATGTGAGCGTCGATTCGAGCGTGCGATAGGATGCCGTCATTTCTTCAGTCAGTGGGACCGGAAGGAGAGACTCGTCATAGGGCGGCAGGACGTTCTGGCCGATCTGCGAGAGCTTCAGAAAGGCCGTATACGGCACGACGTACCGCATGATGCCCTTGGGACCGAAGCCCGGACCCTTCACGGTCGAGACGCTCTTGCGATCACCCTTCGCCGTGCGGTGCGAGCCTTCGTCGACCTGCTTGTGGATATCGATAAGCACGCCGTGCTCGCGCATGAACGCCATTGTTGCGGCTGCCATCGAGCCGTTCCTGTTGTAGTTGAACCCGTCTTCGATCAGCATGGCCGGATTGAGGCGATAGAGCAGGTGATAGAGGTCGTCGGCGTAGCCGCCCATCAACGTCCCCGTGAGCAGCAACGTTTTCGACGCCTTCCGAGCGAGTACGCCCATTGCCTGGCCCTGGGCGGAGTTTTCATTCTTGTATTCATGGCCTTCGTCGGCGATCAGCAGACCGAAGTAGCCTTGTGGCAGATACCGTTTAACGAACTCTGAGGCTTGATAACCGCCTTGTCCGAACGAGATTTCCGTGTGGGCGAGCGCGCGTTCCATGCGCTTCGCCTGCCGATCCGAGAACACGAGTTCGCCGCTGTCGTCCATCAGGTTGATGAACTCGTATAAGTTGTCCTGCAGCATGTCCGCGAGCATCGATTCGCCAAAGCGGGAGAGCAGGCGTTCGGCGGTTTTCCCGCCGACGGTTGGCATCTGTAGCAGCGCTCCCTTCACGAGCTCGCGCATCGACCGCGTGCCCTTGCCTTTCGGTGCCAGCGTCCACAGTCGTTCGCCACAACTGCACGCGCGACGCTTCTCGTTGAGAGCGGGCCGAGCCTGGGTAGGTGTCAGCGGATTGCCGTCTTCATCGCACACGAACTCGCCACAGGCAGGGCAGCAGGCAAACACGCGCGTGATTGCGTCAGTCCCCATATCGAGCGTTGCGACGCGGCGAGCGAAGGCAGGCTTCCAGTCGAACCCCATGCGCATGCGCACGCGGCCGAGAATGAAAAACTCGGGCACCGCTGGCCGCGAACGCATAACACGGAGTTGGAGGAGCTTGCGCAGTGTGTCCGGGCCATTGAGGATCCAGACACGCGCACCCGACACCGTGCTTTTGATTTCACGTCGCCACTTGTAGACAAGATGCGGCGGTGCGATGACGAGCGTGCGCGGATAGCCACAATGATGGAGCAGCACGGCCACGCCGATGCCCATCAGCGTCTTGCCGGTACCCATTTCGGCATTAATGACACCGCCCGGTGCGTGTTGCGTCAAGAGTGTCGTGATCGCGTGAATGACCTCCCGTTGCGCCGGGAACGGTTGTCGCGACAGTTCGTCGAGCAGTGCATCCCATCGTGAAGGGCGCTGCCCGTCATAGATCGACGGGTTTTGTTGGCGGACGGCGTCGAGTAGGCCGGCGCCAAAGTTCGAGATGAAGTCCGGCAGGGCGATCACGTCGCCGGCATTGTCGTCGGCTGTGATGTCGTCGCGTGCGGCATCGCCGTCGACGACGGCGGATTGCAGATCTTCCATGATGTGTCTCCAGAAGCGCGGGCCACGCGGCCCCGGGACGGGGCGCAGGTCCCGCCGGTGGGGAAAATTGAAGGAGGGCCGCTAATGACTTCAGGGGCGGCCAGATCAGCGCAGGCGGGTTAATCGATTGCGAGCGCGCCGCTGCGGACCAAGCTGGAAATCGACTCAGTGAACGAGTCAGGGAGCGCGATCCGGAATGCGTCGAGGCGCCCAACGGGTGCGCAGGGTGTCTCGTCGAGCCTGCTGACCAGTCGTTCACCGAGTTCGGTGAGGACTAGCGAACGCCAATGCGGCAACAGCGGTATCGGACTGAGCTGTTCGATAAGCGACCACACGCGTGCTTCCAGCGACGCCTCGTCGTGCGCCTGTGTCTCACGGTCAACCAGCAGCCATGCCGAGCCGGTGCCTTTTGACGGTGTCAGCAGCGACTCGTCGTAGATCCACGTATGCACGAGGTTGCCGAAGAGGTTGTCCTTCGGCAGACGACCGCTGTATTTATCCAGTCGCCGCGGATCGCCGATAGGTACGGCGGCGATCGTCTGGCTGCTGTCGGGATCGATGAGCGTGATCTGACGGATGCCGCCTTCCTGGACGCCCAGATGCAGCGAGGCGTAGAGCTGCTGAACGGCGCCATCGCGACCGAAGACAGATACGAAGGCGAGTTCGCCATCGGGTGCGCGCACGCAGGCATCGACGAAGATGTCCTGCAGTTCCTTGATGGGATAAAGCATGGGGTGCTCCAGCGTGAATGCCCGGCGCACCCACCGGGCGCTGACCCGGGCGGGTTAAAGGACGATTCCGTGGCTCCTGCAAGGGAGCCGCCGCTGCGCAGACGAAGGCGCCGGAAAAAAAGCGGTTCGGGTACGGCTGAAGGTGCCGCGTCACGGGCGACAACGGGTCTGCTACCGGCAGACCAGCGGGAAAACGTGCAGCGTGCAGCGCGAAGCGCTTTCCCTGAACGTTCTGGTGAACGGTCAGGGAAAGCGCCCTGAAGGCAGGGCGCGCGGATGTGTAGAGCAGCGGCGGATCAGCATTGGGACAGTGTTTCCAGCAGCGCACGAAGCTCGCGTACCTGTCCAACAGTAAGGGTTATCGGTACCAGGGCTTCGGGATGCCAGGTCTCGATCGCTGCTGCTCGAGGCAATCGTTCGTCGACTAGTCGCGCGAACGATAGGAGCGCACGTGCGGCTGCATGCAGTCGCACAGCACGGACCGAGACGTCGGCGGCCGGCCATGCGGCGACGCCCGTTGCATCGAAACTGAGGATCTGTCCGTCGTGTTCCTCATAGTCGTCGTAGAGCAGCGGCATGTTCGGCGCGTCATCCCACAACGTACCGGCGTCGAATGCCGCACGCGCGATGGCGCAGGCAGCCTCGACGCTGGCGGCCCGGATGCCTACGACGATCCGGTGCGTATGGTCGAGGCTATAGCCGACCAGGTAAGCGGGCAGTGGCTGGTTCGTGGAGCTTGTATCAGTCATGATTCGGGTGTCCTTGCAGGGCGGAACCAGCCCCCTGCGGGGCAAGGCCCCGCGGGGTTGAAGACGTGACCCGCACTAGCGGATCGAGACAATCCGACCGAGGGTCGGGCCAGGCGTGAAGTCAATGCCAGCGATGGTGGGAACAAACCGGTCGCGCATCAGGATCGTGGTGCGGGTGTCACCTTTGTCCGTTTCCTCGATCTGTACTTCCTGCTCCTTCTGCTTGATGGTGTCGCCGCGGATGAGCAGACGTGTGCCGTCAATGCCGGCGACAACGCCGGTGATCTGTCCGGCTGCTAGCGCCAGGGCAAGATGCCAGTCGGAAAGGTCGCGCAGCGGACGGCGCGGCTTGACCGCCTTTGACGAGAACATCGCGGCGAACTGCGTCCACAGCGTCGCATGCTGCAGACGCCGCAGTTCGTGCTCGAGCTGCGCCGCATCGATCCGTGTGGACATGAAGGTAAATTCGCCCATCGTTGGGGGGATGCGATACGGCTCTGCTGCCCAGTCCTCGGGCAACTCCGGGGGCAGTTCGCCATCGCTGATTCGGGCGAGGCGTGCGGCCAGTGCCGTGTCAACGCCGTCGGACCGACGCTTGACGCCGAAGAGGACAAGCTGCTTGAACGTCTGGTCGGGCGCGAGAAACACTTCGACCTGTGCCAAGTTGCGGGCAATCATCGTGGCGAATTCGCGGTCCATCACGTAGTACGGCACGATCAGCACGAGCACGCCACTAAACGCGAGCCACGGGACCGTCTTCAGATAGAAGAGCTTTTCCAGACGATCGGGCTGACGCTCGCCAATCTGGGCCTTGTCCGATACGACGTCGCCATACGGCGGGTTCAAGAACAACAGTCCCATGCTGCGTGCAGTGACAAACATGTCCTGGACGTCGGTGTGTGCCGCGGTGTCCAGCACGTCCTTCGCGTGCCACGCACGCTCACGGTCATACTCGACGCCAAACGTGCGGATTGCGTCGGGCGTTGCGCGCTGTTGCGCGAGTGCCTGTTTCAGGTCGTGCAGCGCGGCACCTTCACCGCAGCAGGGATCGAGCAGCCGTACGGGGCTGTCGGAATCGGCCAGCGCGAGGGCGGGCATGATCCGCTCAAGCGTGGCCGCATCGGTGGGGAAGTACCCGTTGCGAACAAAATTTCGGGCAAGACGAGGAAAGATGAGGGCCATGTCGAGCTCCATCGAGGCGTGGTGTGTCGCCGGCCCGAAGGCCGGGCACACGAGAGTGGAAGGAATCAGGTCTTGAGCCAGGTCTGGGTGGAAGCCTGGAAGGCGTAACCGAACGCGCGAAGCTGGTCGCGCTGCTGACGAAACACGCCGCGATCGACGGTCGGATCGAGCTTGACCGGCTCGCCCGCTACCATCGCGTCGGCCAGTTCGGTGCCGAACAGATCGGGCAGATACAGCTCGCCAGATTCGCCTGCGGGTTGCGAAGCGGTCGGTGGCGTTTCATGGTTACGCGCAAGCGCTGCGGTACCGGCTGTGCGTTCTTCATCAGCCGGATCCGGCTCTGCCGACGAGGCCGGTTGGTTCGTCTCGCTGAACGGCTCGTCGTTGTCGAGCTGCGCGTCGGCGAGCCTCGCGCGGATTTCGACGGTGACCTTGCCGTACCACACGTAGCTGTGCGGATAGATCTTGTCGATGAGGAAAGTTCCCGTGTAGGCGCCGGGCTCGAACTGCTCGAGCACCTTGTCCTTGACCTTGAATTCGCCGACGGATGTGGTCAGTTCGCCGACCTGGAACGGGCCGTTGCTGCCCTTGATGGTGCGCACGTCGAGCGTGCCGGAAAGAGAGATCACGATGCCTCCAGAAAGTGAGGCGGGACGCACCCTCGCGGGCATGGCGTCCCGCGGTTGGGTTGAAGAGATACGGATCGATCCCGTCTGCCAGCGTGACGGGCAGGTAACCGGCGAGTGCGCCGGTAGAGGCTGTAGCTTTCGCGTGAAGCGACGACGCACGGATCCGAATCGAACGGATCGAGAGGAATGGGTCTCGATTGAAGTGCCACCAATGCGGCGCCTCGGAAATGACCCCGCCGACTGGGCCACGCGCCTATGCGGCGTTGACGAACCTAGCTAGCGGGTTGCCCGGCAGGTTCGTCAGAGCGTTGTTGCTCGACGATGTGATGAAAGAGCCGGGGCGGAAGGCGGAACAGGCGGCCGCCACTTTCGACGATCCACGTGCGATGACGCCGGCCGATGACGACAGCCTCGGTGATCGACAGCCCTTTGAGCGTCAACATGTCGCCGGGCCTCAACACACGCGAGCGCGCCGCATGCCACGCATGGACCTTTTCGCGCCATGCCGGTGAGGCGGGCGGGACCATCTCGAGATACGCGAGCGGGCACGAGTAATAGAAGGGCTCCATTTCCTCGCACAGGTCCTTGTAACCCCAGCCCGCGCAGCCTTTGTCCCACGCGAGCAAGTCGCAGCCGATGTAACGCAACGGCGTGTCGCCGGGGCGTTCGATTTCCCAAACCGTCCAGAGCACGTTGCCGCTGCAACAGTGGCGCAGGCAGCGGCGTGAGCAGTCATCGTGCTCCTCGTTGCGCGTGAGGCGTGCAATCAGTTGTGCACGCGTTTGTCCATGACCAAAGAGCCAACCCATGGTGCACCTCGCACAGCGAGTCGAGGCATTGTGCCCAAAGCGGGTTTAATGCCCCGCGGGGAACGCACCGTTGATCCGATGCAGATGGAAGAATGAGGTGATGCGGTGACAAGTCTCTGGTCACACGCGCCGTTGCGAGCGAAGGTCGCGACCGATGACCGGACGCACCGAGCTGATGATGAACACAGTCCAGTCGGCGAAATAACGCCCATCGAAAACGATCGCGCCCGCGTTCAGCATGAGCTGGATTGGCATCGTGGTCCTGCCGGTAGGCGTCGGCCCGTCGGGTCCGGCTATGTGCTCCATGTCGGGGAAGAACCGAAAACCGTCGAACGGATCGAGGAATTCGAGCTTGAGGTCGCGGGCCTCGACGGTGTGGCAACAACGCAGCCGGCCGATCAGGGGCCATCGAATCCTGCAACGAGCGGGGACCCAAGCGGATCGTCTCGTCCGTTGAAGAGCCCGAGGTAGAGGCCGTCGGGAAGATCGACGCTCTGCGCCGTATAGCGCGGCAATGTGCGCCCGTCGCGACACTGGAAGACAAACTGCGATGGATCGTCATCGTCGTCGGGTTGCTCGGCAGCATGAAGCTGTGACGCCGGTACGTGCTGGAAGCAGTACGCGCGTGCCAGCGACCCGTGCCGCATGCTCGTATCGAAGCCGCTGATGGCACGGCGAGAAGGGGCGATGGAAATGCAAATTGACATCGTTGTCTCCGGGAGTGTTGCGGAGACGCGCCCTGCGGGGTGCGTTCCGCAAGGCATGAAGGGTGGGCTGGGCGTCAGTCCATTAGCCGATCAATCGATTGCCGCAAAGATCTCGCGCGCCTCAGGGTGAGACGGGACGAAGGCGAACAGCCTGTGATAGAGGTCTGTGAACTTGGCGTCTTCTGTCGTCCACGCCATGGCGTTCAGGGCGAAGAGCGTGGCCACGATGCCGGCGGCGTCGCAGCTCATTTCGCCATCGTATCCGTTGCCATCGCACGTGATGGGCAGCGGGCCACCCAGACGGGGCGCCATGTAGAAGGCGTCGTTGGAGAGCTCGACGTAGTCCCAGAAACCGCCGTGGTAGGTCTCGCACAACGACGACATTGCGGCGTAGACAGCGACTTCCGCACGGATCATGTGCTGGCCGAAGTAACGCGGCAGAATTTCCAACCGACGGTCCTCGGGCACAAGGGTGGCCACGATGCCGTGCGTTTCAGTGGTCTCGTTCATGACATCCTCTGGAAAAGGCGCGGAGGATGGCTGCCCTCGCGGGGAAGCGCATTCCCCGCGAGGGTTGAACAAAGGAACGACTTAAGAGCGGGGAAGCGAGCTATTCCGGACCCGGCATCATGGCGACGCCGGTACAGCCGTGCAGACAATGGCACCGGAAGCGGGCTGTGAAGGTGTCGCCTAACGCGGCGACAGACGGACCTGCAACTGGCAAGTCGGCAGGGAACACGTTATGCCTCATTGTCCTCATCGGCGCCGACGGCAGTGAGGGCGAATGACGCATAACGCCTGGCAGTTTGCCCCTGCCAGGCGCGTGTCTGAGCCGGGACGATAGGTCCGGCGCAAACGGCACGGCGTAGTGGGGACACCGTGGACCCGGGCGACGATCTGCGGGACGGTGCCGGGTTTCCGGAACGGGCTCGAGGAGCGTCGCTCTGGAAAGCCGGCAGTCCGATAGTGCGGGAGAGAAGCCCCCGCACGAGGCGGGGACCGAGGGGCGCCGGTTATTCTGCGTTGGCGGACGGGCGACGGGTGCTTCCGTTCGCATGACGGCGCAGCGGCGGATAGCGGTTGCTACGCGTTGCGGTGCGGTCGGCCTGGCGGTCAGCCGATGCGGCATCATTGCTAGGGGCTCCGATATCGCGGCCGTTGGCCGGTTCCTCCGCAGAAGGCGTATTGCGTTGGTCGCGATCGCCCGTTGGCGGTTCATGCCCGTTGACGGCCTCCGCGGAAGTGTCGGCGCCTGCTTCAGCGTCGTCATCGCCTTCGTCACGGTAGACTTCCTGGCCGTCGACCTTGATCCAGAAGAGCTTGAGCAGACGCCCCTTGAGGACAGCGCCGGTTTCGCCCGCGCGATTGCCGGTGCGCTCGAAGGTTCGGATGTAGTGGTCACCCGCGCGGAAGGAGACGAGGACCTTTACATCCGGATCGTTCGCGTCGTCCATCACGGCACGGACAGCTTCCTTCGCCTTCTCGCCTGAGACGATCAGGTCGAGCGGGAGATAGACGACGCCGTTCTCGACGTTCGGATCACCATGAAACGCGGAGACGGAGCATGCGAGAAAGGGTTTGGCCTTGCTGCGACCATTTCCCCGGGCGGTCACGTCGCGCACGCGCGACAGATATCCGAGGCCTCGCAGATGAAGATCGAAATACTTGCGGGGTTCGACAGGCTGATTCATGACGATTCTCCAGAACGAAAAAGGGGAATCGCCAGTGCCCGTGTCGGGGAATGACAATTCCCCAGGCGGGCAAAAAAAGAAGGCTTCTGGTCAAAAGACCTGCGGTGGTCCAGACAGAGGGACGAAGCGAACCGCGAAAGGTGTCGCACGAGCGACGGTACTGAGAAGGATGCTGGATGGGCTCCAGCGGGCAACTTCAATCGCGAATCATAGTCGGCGATGCCGAAAAATCAAGGCGGTTTGCTCGATCATTTTTGTTCGCTGTTCAAATGAATTTGACAGGATTGAACTTGATCTCCCGATGCGTCACGATGTCTCACAAGCGAAGACTTGGGTGGTCGACGGATGTGCCGGCGCTCTGGTTGCGGAAAGTGGATGGGTTTGCACAGCAGGCCAATCACGCAATGTCACTTGAGCTCATCAAAATCGAGCATGGAAGCGGGAGAAACGCCGAGTGTGGCGGCCAGCACGCAGATGTTATAGAGGGCGATGTTGCGCTGCCCGCGTTCGATACCGCCAACGTACGACCGGGCAAGGCCACTTTCGAGCGCAAGGCGCTCCTGTGACCAGCCGCGCGCCTTGCGAAGCTCGATCAGGCGTTTCCCAAACAGGGCAAGGGGGTCGTACTGCATCGACATCTCGATCGGAAAGATATCGAAGCGTACGTATTTGACCTGTTTGAGGCCACGCTCTATGATGACACGTACTATGAGTGACAATTTTGCATGTTGGCCGCAATAGTTTTGATATTCGACGTGGATCCGGCCCGCGATGTCGTGGCCGGTGTGCCCGCCCGATTGACCTTCTTCTCATACAGGGAGAGCAGTGAGCCAACCCGTCTCGGATCTCGCACAGCTGCTGGCGACAATGCAGCCAGAGCTGAATGAAGGCGCCTATGTTTTTTCGTCCGTGCAGGCAGATAGGGATGTGTCGCAACTCGCTCCCCTGGCGACGTTTCGTGAGCGCGAGGGGCTGACCGTCGTCATCGATGAACCGACGGCACTCCGCGAAGGGTTACCCGTTCTTTTCCGGGCGGCTTGGATCACACTGAACGTCCATTCCGACCTGGAGGCTGTGGGGCTCACGGCTGCAGTGGCTGATGCGCTGACGAGAGCCCGCATCAGTTGCAACGTCGTTGCCGCCGCATTTCACGATCACATTTTTGTGCCCGTGGAGCGCGCGCGGGATGCGCTTGCTCAATTGACGGACCTCCAGGCAAGGGCAGGACAGAGCGTGCCGGGTTAGCCGGACACCAGCCGGGAATGCTTCCTGCCCGGGGCGGTCAGGTCCCGCTTCCTCACTGAACCGCCGCGACAAATTCCTGGCGAAACGCTTCAAAGAGCTGACTGATCCGTTCAGTCGTATCGCCGCCGAAAATCCGTGCGCGGCTTGCCACCATGTGCGTCAGTATGAGGGGTGACGGATCGTCCGGCGCAATGACCGCGAGGATCTGGTCGCGCACTTCCGGTGTGACGATGCCCGCCATGTCGCGGCCGAGGAGGGCCGCGCCGGCGATATCGGGATCGTGCTCGTGCCGTTCGATCAGGTCGAAGGCGTCGTCGGCATACAACCTATCGAGATTTCCTGCCTCGCCGTACCAAGCCAGCAGAAAAAGCAGATCGGTTGCGTCCTTGCGATCGACCGCGTGACGATCTTTCCAGGCAATGATCTTGAGCATTGCCTGCGCCGGAAGGGAAGCGACAGGAACCACGAGATCGGCATCCATGCGTACCGGCACAGCGACCTGCAACGCCTGTTCGAAGCCGGCGACGTTCATGCGGATGGCCTGATCGGGCGGCCAAGCGATTTCGCCACCATCGTCTGCGATCCCCCCGAACGGTACGATGTCAAGCCAGGTTCTGGCGCCGGTCTCAGGGGCTTGGTAGTGCAGCCGGTGGGTTGCACTGCCTCGTTGCTCGAAGTGGCCGGACGTGAGTAGCGCCGTTCTCAGTGTTTCATGGCCGGCCCAGCTTTCAATGGAAATACCGATGTCAACGTCTGCCGTCGCCCGCGTTGGTTCGATATCGTGGACGTGCGTCAGCACGATGTCGCGTGCGCTCGCCCCACCGACAAACCACTGGATGTTCTTCTCGGAAGCGGCGGCGGCCACCTCACGCAGAAGGGCCACCATTTCGGGTGGAAAAGGGCGATGGGGGCGAGGCTCAAGCGGGGAGATATTGTTCACGCACTAACCGGGCCGTTTCGAGATTGCGCGAGTCGCCACTCGCCATGAGATCAGCGTAGACGAGCAGGGGCGGCGCGATGTTTTGCGGAAGTCCAGCCGCCGGCTGGAGCTGGATCGGGGACCTCAGGAATTCAATGTTGCCGTCGCGATCAGGCCGCAGGCGAGCCTTCGCAATCCACTCCCTCGGCACCTCGCTGGCACAGTATACGGTGAATGCGGCTGGTTTCAGGTATTGCGTAAGGATGGCTGCTGCCGGCTCTCCACCGAACTGGCACCGGTCGGGAAGATCGGGAACGCTTTTCCACCAGTCGGGGATGTCGGTGCGGAAGCGGCCGAGCTGAAGCGATCCACGCAACAGTGTCGGGTACAACGTGGTCCATTCATCGATGAGCCGGGCTGCGTCGGCGAACTGCATGCCGCGCCCGCCGGGCTGCTCGATGAGGTCGCGCCGATCCAGCATGCCGTGAATGGCGTTCTGGACCGTTCCGTGGCTGACGCCGGCAACCTCTGCGATATCCCGGTAGGTTTTTTCCAGCAGTGAAGGGACTGCGAGCAGGGCGAGCGCGACGCGCAGTGTCGATTTGGTCCAGGTGCGGCTGCGTGATTGCGGGCTGCTGGCCGGGCGTGGGCGTCCAGACACGAGAATGACGCTATCGCCTAGAAGAAGACTGGCGTTGCCGGCCAGGTCGAGCGCATCAACCTGCAGGTCGCGGCACGCATTGATCATATTGGGGGACAGATACAATGTCACGAGCAGGAGCCGGTCACCGTCGTCCGGCGCGGCCTGCGCGCGGACAGCGGCCAAGGTGCCGTAGCGGTCGATCGTCCGTTTGACATGCGCGAGGCGTTTGTAGCGGCGGGTGCCGACATGGAACTCCAGTACTGCATCCGCACCGGACCGGGGTGGCGCCTTGCGCAGGTGGACGGACACGCCGGTCGCATCGCCGAACGCGGTGGCGGCAGCTTCCAGCAGAGGAGGCAGATCGTGGTCGGCCGGATGCATGGCAAGATCGCGGTTGTCCAAATATCTTTATTGTACACGTACCGTGGACGGCGTGAAATTTTGGATGAGGCGGGTTTGTCCGAAAAATAGACGTGTCCACGTACCGTGGACAGCGGAAACTTTTGGACAAAAGGTCTCTTTCTGCTGGGATGCTGGATGGCTCGTCGCGAGGATTGACGCTGCCCGCAGGCGCGCCTTTTACCGCCTGGATTGGAGCAGCCGGCGTTAGCTCCGATGGTCGAGCTAGCTGGAACAGCGTGGCCGCGATACCACCCTCGGTCAGCACCCGCTCGGCTTGCATATCCAGCGAGCCGCAATTTGCCTAGTTTGCGCGCCGCATTATTCGAGCGCATCGGGCTGGCGTTGCCGGTGCTTAGGCAGCTGCCGCCCGCGGGGCGAGCCCGCACGACGCCAGGCTGAACGGTCCGTGTTTGAGTTGGCGATTGCACTAAACAGGTTGCGTAACAAAGAAGGCACGGGCCACGGTCGCCCGTTGCTGTCCTCAGTATCAGACGCCGATACACGTCTTGCAATCGAAGGCATGGGTGCAATCACGGCATGCCGGGTGTTGCCTCAGCTTCCGATAAACTCGAACGCGCAGTCGTATGTCTCACGCAAATAAAGTTCGGTTACCCCGAGCAGCTCAAGCTGTGCGGGACTCACGTCTGCGTTCAAAACGCCAGGTTGCACAACGTAAATTTTGAGTGATAGCCGACTAGACTGAAGTGACCGCGCAACGATAGAGAGCGCCTTCAAGTCACCTCGTTCGAATCGCGTGCGTCCGCTGCGTTGCCGGCTAACCTCGCGGTACTGCAGATGCTTGAACAATCGCTCGGGTTCGCCCTTCCAAAAGACACTTCGCTGCGCCTGGCCGCAAACTACGTAAAGGTCATCCACGCGCGCCCCAGCCCTGTCACCTCCCGAGTATTTACAATGGTAGAAGGAGGCCACGACCTGACCAGGGAGAACCTTCATTGCAACTACGTCAGCCATCTCGCCGGAGCCATCATCATCAAAGATGATGTCAAGTCGGTCCTCGCCTTGGTGCGCAAGGAGACTTTCGATAACTCTTCGTTGAATCGAGTCCGCGTCTTTGTTTGCGCCTTGCGATTCTTTCCGGATGTTCACGCCGCCCCAATCCCAGGCGACAAGACGTTCGCGTTCGAATGCGACTCGCCGCTCAGTCGCGGGAAGCCTGAAAAGCTCGTTGTGAACGAGCGTTGAACCATCTGCGAAGTACAAACTAGGCGGCTCAGCGCGGAACCACTCCTCCAACGGTACACGTTTGCGTCCCGATACAATATGCGCCGCGGTACCATCAACGAGTACATAAGACACATCTTCGGCCGAGAAGCGCACCTCGTACACGCAATCACCGTTTGGCGTTCTGAGCTTCAAGCGTAAAGGACCTTCGGCAACGGTCGAATCCGGCTGAAGGTCAACTTCATAGAGTGCGCTCAACGTTCCGTCGATATCGACATCGACGGCGTCCTCCCGCCGGTGCAACATCTCCTCATTCCAGTCGACAGCAATTAGCACGGCCGCCGGCCGCACTGAGACTACCTCCGGAATGACGACGTTCCTGAAAATGTCTTCCGTTGAAATATTGGGATTGTTTAGCTTTGCGCCGACCTCATGACACCACTTCACCCATTTCGCAAGGTCATAGGCGATACGATGTGACCAAAGGCGCCCCTTTTGAGAACAGCCGACGGTGACTCGCTCACCGCTTTCGTAGCCACGACCGAACAAGTTAGATTTCGACCGGTTCTGGCGCAGCGCCAACGTGAGTGCATTCCCAACATCGGCGCCGCTGTGCATCGAAAACTGGACCGTCTTGCTTATCAGATGGCGTAGCCCGAGGTTCATGATGAGAAATCTTGTTACGCCGTGCAAGGACTTAAAGATTTGCTCGCCTTTAATTAGAGTCGCGTCGGTACCACAGACAGCCCGAGCGAGCTCTTCGTGCACCGACGAGTTGTCAGAGCTGTTAATGAACAGAAGTCTTTGCTCTTCACTCCAGTGCAATACGAATACGTTCCACGTCGTGTTCTTCAAATCGCGTACATCGCCCCACGGAACCTGTTCTTGGTCCTTGGTTACGAAAACGCTGACGTGCTCGGACGGATTATGGAAAGGACCCGCATACATTCGCGCTGCCTTTATCGCGCGTTGGATGCGTTCAGGGTCCCACGACGTACCGGTCCGGTAGACCACGGCGCTCATCTTCGGCGAGATGTTCTGCAACGCAATTTGTGGCGCGGACTCTCGGAATCCTTCGAGAAATTCGGAACGCCGAATTTCGTCTTCCGTGGCTCCCTCGCTCAGCACCCTGAGCAGTTTATTCCATTCTGCGTCTTCTGCATATAGTGCCCGCAAGCGCTCGCCGACTTCTACATCGGCGATATTGGCAATAACTGTGGCGTCGCCGATATCGTCGCCGGACGTTCGTGTGAACCTTCCGGTGAATTGCAGCGTGATTGCCAGGCTTTTGTGCATATCGTGAAGCGCGGCAATCTTGAGCTGTGGCATGTCGAAACCTTCGCCTAGCATATCGACGCAGACAATCACCCGAGAGACCCGCGTGCGGATGGCCTGTAAATTAGCCTGCCTGGTGACCGGGGTTTGTCGGCTGTGCACTATCAGCGGCCGCAGGTCAGAGGCATGCTCGCTGTAAATTTTATGTATCGCCTCAGCTCGCGAAATTGAGTGGACACGGGCCATGAGGACGTGGTCACGATTTGCAGCTAAATCTGCCCGGAGCACAGAAACCGCCTCCTCCATAATGCGGTCGTCTGCGCGCTCATTGTTGTACTCAACAACGGGCCGAAAGTTTACCGGCTTAAAGTACCTCTCAGCTTGGGCACGTCGAAGCGGGTAATTGAAAATCACCTTTCCGTCGACCAACTTTCCGTCAGTGCGGAATGGCGTCGCTGTGAACTGGAGGACAGGCTTTTCGCCAAATTGGTCGCGGAATGCTGTCCAGGTTGCGGCAGAGACATGATGCGCTTCATCTATGAACAGGTGCGTTGCCCAACTTGTGAGGACTTCCCTATGCGACGCTCGGCTGTTTGCCGCAATGCTCATGGTCGCCACTACGACGTTGCAGCGCTCAAGGATGCGCTGAAGGGCTTCTGCATCTCTCGGCATGGCCTTGAGGACACCCACCACGGGAAACTGAGCCTCGGAACCGACAACCCCAAGCTTTTTTAGCCATCCAAGTGTGACGAACTTGGAGCCAATCTGTTCTCGAAGGGCATCGCTGGGAACAAGAACCAACAGCCGCGGAATACGTTGAGCGACAAGCAATGCAAGCATTGTCTCAGTTTTTCCGGTGCCGGTCGGCATCACAATGGTTGCCGGCTTCGAGGAAGCGCGCCAATGACCTAACGCCGCATGTAGCGCGCCAACCTGTGGCGCACGCAATCCGGGGCGAACCGTTCCATCTTCCTCTGTGCGCTCTTCACGATATAGGAATGCGTCACCCCAACTCTCGACAACCGACGCTGTCCGCCGCGTGCTTTCGTCAGTTGGCTCGGCGCCGACGTTCAATGCTTTTGGAAACGCCCAGCGCGTAGGCCGAGCCGAAAGGTCCCAGTCTGAGCCCTCAGATGGAATCTCAGACGAATCTGAGAGAACCAGAAGGCGGTCCATACGTTCAGGCATGGGAATAGACCTTGTCGCCACCGCGATTTTCTCGGCGTCGAAATCTTCCAGAACAAAGTAGCTGCGAGCGCGACCCAGTGGCTCGCTCACTGAGACCTCACACGTCCTCGCGTCCCTCTCCAGTTGAAGCACTCTATTGCCGTCCACCAGTCCGTGAACTGCGTAAATCGCCGGGATAGTAACTTCCTTTCTGAACGCCACTTGCCCCCCGTTGCGTCTTCGTTTAGTTTTCGACACCGAAGCAGTCGTCGGCCCGAAAATCAGCCGGCACGGCCGGTCACCAAAGTTTTCTCTTCCGCTGTTTCCCCGGATGATTGTAAGGGTATTAGTCGCGAAAGTTCGTGGCTATCGATTAAATAAGCGTTTGCAAGCCCCTTCCATGGGCGAAATGACGGCAGGATAGCCGTCTGCGCGTCTGGCGTTCAACACGGCGGCAGGATGAGCGTCGCCTCATGGCCGCGTGCTGCCTGAAGCGCTTCCAACGTTAAGCGAATCTCGGCACAGCAAAGCTGCAGAATGCGCGGTGATTGAATTTTTTATCGATTGCAACTCCCGTCAGTGATGTCGGGCGGCAGCATCATGTCCCGCTGTGTGATGAATGTGATGCGTTGACCGGGCTCCAGCTTCAGGGTCGGTTGGATGTTCATGTTGCGCTGGAGAATGGTCTGGGTCGTCTGCGACAGGGACTGTGCTGCCGCTTCCGACAGATCGGTCGATGCGCCTCCGTTGATGTTGATCGTGGTGCCGCTCTGTTGACTC
The DNA here is from genome assembly GCF_002934455.1 of Trinickia symbiotica. Taxonomy (GTDB): domain Bacteria; phylum Pseudomonadota; class Gammaproteobacteria; order Burkholderiales; family Burkholderiaceae; genus Trinickia; species Trinickia symbiotica. The sequence continues at coordinate 64,665 of NZ_PTIR01000025.1, forward strand.
TGGTTGTGGCCGATCCAGGCGGCGACGCCGGCGATCAGGAAGGTCGACCCGAAGATCTTGAAGAAATGATTATTGACCTCGGCGGTGACGCCCGCCTCGCCGTCGGGATCGTTGCCGGTCAGTCCATCGAGACGCATTGTCGCGTGCCGGAAGATCATCCGGGTGGCAGCCATGAGCATCAGGTCCTGGCCGATTGCCACGTCGTTGTTCGTCCGTCCAAGAATCCGCGTTCCCTTCGGGATCAGCTTGCAGCTCCCGTCGATGCTGTCATAGATGTCACGGTCGACCATCGCGCGGAAGGTACCGGGCATGTCGCTTTTCGCGCCCTGCAGTATCACGGTGGGAATGGGTGTGCCGCCCATCACCATATACGGCGAATCGATGGGGACTGGAACCAGCGGCTTCGCATCGTCAGTCGCTTCGCTTTGTTGTCTGACCCAGTCGGCGTTGCGCCGGTTGGTGGCGCTCGACACATTGACGGGCGTGAGACCTGACGCGGTCATCTCTGAGGAACCACCCGGCGCTGGACTGCCTGGCGCTGCCTGCAAGCCGGAAAGGTGCGCTAGGCTGCCCGCGATGCGGTCGGGCGATAGCCCATTCTCCGCGGACGGGCTGCCGTTGCTTCCACTCGTGTCCTCGTAAGCGACGAGGGACTGGCTCTGCATGGCTTCGATCTGCCGTTGCAGCGCGAGTCGATCGGCGTCGCGATCGGGGGTGTCCGGGCCAGACGTTCGGTAGTTTCGGGGCAGCGGACCCGTATTGTCTCCGGGCACGCCCTTGGGGATGCCATCGAGCGGTGTGCCGCCGAGCGGGGCGCTGGCTGCCGACGCCGCACCGCCCGCGCGTGCCAGCGCCAGGTTCCGCTGGTCTTCGAGGCGCTTGCGGATCGCATCCGGTGAGGCCTTCGGCTGCCGCGCATCCGCCTCGATTTGCTCGCGCTCGCGCCGCTCGGCCGCGGTCTCGTGCGGATGGGACAGCGCGTGCACCAGGACGATCGCGAGCAGTGCGGAGCACAGCGCGATGAGCAGCGTTTTCGCGAGATTCCGGCGGATGCGTGTGAGCCTGGCTGGCTCAGGCGTGAGCGGGGTGCCGCTTTTTTCCGGGGCGGCCATGTTCACGGTTTCCCGTAGATGTTCTTCATGCGGGCCGAATCACAGCCGAACAGTCCGCAGCCTTTGCCCCGACCGTTGAAGACCCGTACTTCCTCTTTGCCGCGTTTGAGCAGCAGGCCGTATGGGGCGATTTGCTGCACCTCGAACAGGTCGTTGCCGAGCGGCACGAAGCTGGCGATCTCAGCATGGCCTTTGTCGTCCATCAGCAGGATAGCGGGCAGTTCGGCGTGGTGGGGAAACTGCAGATACGTAAACCTTCCATCGTCAAAAACGGTCACTGGCGTGAACGGCGCATCACCCGCCACGCGATAGTCGAAGTTCGCCTGGTCGAGTGCGATGCGCGGGCCGCCTGAGCGTGCATTGCCAGGCGAATCCGCCTGCGCATTTCCGTTCTCCTGTGCGCCTGTGCTGTGCGCAGGCGCGTTGCCCGGGTACTCGATGCCGAAGGGCGAGACCTGTCCCGCCGTCATTTGCGCATCGGTATCGAGGTAGTGCCAGGAGACGCGGTGATAGACCGTCCCATTGTCCGATGATCGTAGGTCCAGCTCGTAGCGCCGGCGTGACGTGATGATCGTCGCGGCATTGTCGAGCCCGGGCAGGCGCGCCTCGATGAAGACGTCGCGCTTGGTTAGCGCCGTATGCTCGAGCCAGCGCTTGCCCGTATCGGACAGGTAGACGCCGGTGACTTCTTCGTCGGGTCCGAACACTAGGTGCGTCTCCTCGTTGGTGCGCAGGAGCACGGGATAGAGGTAGTCCGGGTCATAGTCGTAGACGACGAGCGACGAATCGTCGGGAGCGGGATATGGACCGTTGATGCGCGTACGGGACGCAGGTGCGTGTCGGGCGTGGGGCCGCAGCGTCGGCATGCGAACCGCAACCTCCGCGGGCTGTGTGGGGACAGTCGTCACCATGCTTGCGGGCAGTGGCACGGACGGCGCGGGCGATGGCGCTGTGACCTGGGCGCCAGCTGCGGTGAAGCACGTAGCAAACAACGCCGTGAAACACGCAGTGGAAAGGGCGAGCTTCATTGCGTGGCTCCGGGATTGACGCCCAGATAGGGCGTGAGGCTGAAGTGGGTGATGCGAAGTCCGATCGGGTTGTCCTTTTCCTCGCCGGGCTTCAGCGTTTCGGGGGCGAGCAGGAAGCTGACCGTGAGCAGCATCTGTTTCGGGCGGGACGGTTTGCCGTTCACGCTCTCGATTAAGGTGAAGATCAGATAGGCAACCTGACCATCGGGCGAGAACGAGGTGGAGTTCTCGATGAATTCGCGGGTGAGACCCGGCGTCTGAACGACACGCTGCGCGACCGGATCAGTAACGGTGATGTACGTTTCCAGTTCCTGTGTGGCGGCGCCAGAGGTCCAGCCGAATGCAGCCGGGATCTGGCGCGTGAGCGTGTCCTGGCTGTCCGCTTCGATCGTGAAGACACGTGATGCCCACTTCACGAGGAAGTAGCGCTTGTTGGCTGCGGTGACCGAGTAGGTTTCGGCGTAGCGGTCCGAGACCCACACCGCGCCGCTTTTCTCATCGTGCTCGACAAAGTAGGGGCGCGGGCCGCTGTGCGCACTCTGCACGATGAGTGCAGCGCATTCGCCCGCAGCGATCAGCGCGAACGCGGCGGCGATCTTGATGGCGAGCCGCTTATCCCAGAGGGGGCGCTGGAAGGCTGCAAACCAGGCTGTGACCGCTTCGCCGGTATGCGGTGGCGACGGAAGGTCGGCGGCGGGCGTCTGGGTGCCGAGAGACGAGCGGAAGGGCAAGTGTTTACGCATGGCTCATCCCTTCCGGCAGCAGCATGCGCTCGGTGCTACACTGGGACCCAATTCACCTGCTGCAAGGGTGCAGCTATGGAAAAGCTCAAGATCATCCTGCTGTATTTCGTGCTGCCCGTCCTGCTGTTCGGGGCGTTCGTCCTGTACCAGGTTGGCGCGCAGCATTTCGGCGTGGCGGTGATGCTCGCAGGCGCGGTCGTGTTCATCGTCTGGTCGTGGGTCAAGAGCACACCCAAGGATATGGACGAGTCCTTGCGTGATGCGGCGGCCCGCAGACGGCAAGCAGACTCTGACTGGAACTCGTACTACTCGATTCGTCAGATCGACAAACGTCGTCATCACCATTGACCTCATTGCAGGAACCTCGGGGTTATCCGCTTTCCGATAGCCCCTTTCCCGAAGCCACCGAGATTGCCGGCGCCACCGCCTGAAACTAGGCCTTTCGCGATGTCCGGCACCTGCCACATCATGAAAGCTCCGACACCGCAGACGAGCGCGAGCGCCAGCATCGCGAGGTAGTTTGTCGCGTAGTACGCGTTGCTGTTCGTGCCGCTATGCGTCGCGCTCTGTTGCACGAGACCCTGGATGCCCGGCAACACGCCGCTATAGACGATCGCCATCATCAGCCACGCGACGACCTTGAATAGCCCCGCGGAAATCGTGAAGCGCAGCCAGCCATCGAAGAGGAATTCGCTGGCGGGCAGCACGTACCAAGGGATGAGTACAGGCCCGAGGCAGAAGGCGATGTCGAGCAGAAACGAGCCGAACTGCACAACCACCACGAAGATCATCGTCATGAGCGTGATCGCGATGACCGCGAGCGCTTTGGCAAGGAAAGCGAGCAGGACGAGCGGTAGGTTCTTGATGAGGGTCCAGATCGAGTTCAGGCCCGCCGAATTCGCCCCCGCATCGCTCGTGGTCCCGCATACCTGATGTTCCGTGTTCGGGATTACGATGCCATCAGGGGTGACGTCTGGCACCTGCTCGCAGATCTGGGCCGCCTCGGTGCGCACGCCCTGCATGATGGTCGAGGCAGCGTTGACGAGCGCACGGAGCAAGTCACTGGCGTTGCCTTGGCCACCGGAAACGCGCGATGCCATGGTCTGCATGTTGTCGACAAAGTAGCTATGCACCGTGCCGGACCAGGCCGTGAGCATCACAAGGATGACGGCGCATTTGATCAGGTGGCGGAATAGGTTCGCGAAGAAGCCGGGGAAGTCACCTTCGAGCAGCCACAGGAACACGTGCCATGTCGCCATGACGAGGCCCAGCGCGGCGAGCAAGTCAATGCCGTCGGACAGGAAGAGCGCCTGCAGGCTCGTGCCCTTCGCCTGCATCGTGGCGAAGAGGGCGTTGAGCACGGAGATGACGTCGTTCATGGCCCGGTCAAATAGAATTGGGACGCCGCTACCGGAGACCGCCGGCAAGGCGCAGCAGCCCCAGCAGCAGGGCCAGCGGTAATGCGATCCAGGCCACCGCGAAAACCTGCGGATTTTCCGCGTGCACCACTAGCAGCCCGACGAGCAGCGACAGCCGGACGCTGCGCGTAATGCGCCGGTCGAAAGTCCAGCTCGGATCGCGTTGATCGAACGGAACAACGCTGTGAAGCCGGTATTCGCGGATGGCATGCAGCACCACACGCAATTCGGCGGGTGTCGTACAGAGGTGGCGGATCAGCCAGCGCAACAGCACGGCTCACTCGCTACTGGTCCTGCAGCAGGTCGAAGTCGGGCGCACCCTGTGTCGTCTGCTGTTCCTGCTGGTTGATCTGGCCGAGCGCCGCGGCGCGCGCGGCGGCGAGCTTCGCCGCGTCACCCTGGGCCTGCGACTGCGCGACGTGGTCCTGCATCTGTTGCGCGACCTGCCGCTGCATGAGCGCATGCAGGTCGACCATCTCGCCAGCTAGCACGTTCGACTGCTGGTTCAGCATCTGCAAGCCCTGCACGGCGCCCGTGACGTTCGGAATCTGCGACTGGATCTGTTGCAGGTTCTGCGCGCGGTCGGCGAGCGTGTTCAGGTTCTGCATGTCCTGCGTCAGTTGCTGTTGGTAGATGCCGCCGCGCGTCGAGGCGAGCGACGTGTAAGCCGACAGCCACTGGGCAGGCGACATGCCCGTGGTATTCATCTCGTTGAGGCTGCGGCCGAACAGGCTGTTCGTGGCGCTCGCCGCCTGCTCAAGCTGCGTAATGGCCGTGGAGAGCGACTGGAAGTTCGTGATCTGGTTGCGATAGGGGGCGATGGTCTGATCGATTAGCGACGTCGGCACCTGCTTCAGGTTCTGGGCCATCGTGACGTACTGCTGAAGGCGGATGATCTGCGCCTGAACGTTTTGCTCGACCATCTGCGCCTGTTGGGCCACTGACGAAACGAGTTCGGCGTGGTTCAACAACTGCGTGATTTCGGTTGCGCCGCCTGTCATCCCGCCACCGGCGCGAACAGCGCTTGTGTGAAGGACCAGGGCGAGGGCAGCGGCCACGCTGGCTCGAAGACGCACGGGTTCACGCATGCTGGACCTCCAGTTTGACCAATGCCGCCGTGTCCATACTGGCCTGTGCCATGGCTTCGTCGATGTATCGATCTCTCCAGTCCGGACAACCGGAATGCAAATGCCGGTCAAACATGAGTTGCGCGCTCATCTCCGACCGGAGGATCGCGATCGACGCGGGATCGAGCGGCACCGAGATGCGACGCGATGCACCGCCCTGTTCGGTGATGAAGTAGTCGCGTTTCGCGATGAGTTGCTGAATCGTGCGGATTTGTCCCTCGGAAAGACCGAAATCGCGCTGATAGGCTGTTTTCGCGGACGGCGTGAAGTTCTCGACCGGCACGAATACCCGCACGAGCACGTTGTCCCGGATCTGTGGCCAGATCTTCGAGGTCGAGACCTGCTCGGGCGATTGCGCATCCATCCAGACGCAGCCGAGCTTCTTGCGCATCGTGACGATCCAGTTGCCGATCTGCGCGGCGAACGTATCGTCATCCAACAGGTTCCAGATCTCGGGTAGCATCACGAGCGTAGGGCCGATAACGCCCTTCGCACGCCGCTGTTCCATCGAATCCTGGATGCGATACGTCACATACGACAGGAACGGCCGCGCGATCACAGGGTTCGCGAGAATCCGGTCAGTCGCCAGCGACACCCATCGCGTGTCGTCGAAACTGTCGGTGAGGTTGTCGAAGTAATGCGCGTGTACGGCGGAGCCCACCCACAGGGCCAATTCGTCGGCAAGCGGCCCAGCAGGCAGCGACGCGTGGACCGTACGAAGCCGCCACAGACGCCGGTCGCTCCGGCTGCGTGTTGCGGCGAGCGCCTTCCCCAGTTCGCGGCGGTCGCCCGCGGTCACACGGTAGATGCCGCGCTGCTGCGCCAGCATCACGATCCATTCGGCGAGGAATTCCATGTGGCGCGGGTCCGCGAGTAACACGAACGGGTTCATTTGCGCCTGCTCGTCCGCGGAAGCGCCAGCCGCGTCATGATTGAACTGCAGGTAGCGCCCGCCCTGCAGGATCGTCGGGATGCGCATCGACAGGTCCTTGTCGAACCCGTATAAAAACGCATTCGGATACTTTCGGAACAACGTCGCGCACAGCAGCATGAAGATCGTCTTGCCGAATCCGGTGCGGCCACAGACCAGCATGTGCCCGACGTCGGCGAGGAAGGCGGTGAACCAGTAGGGCGTGCCGAACTCGGTCGGGAATGCGGCAAGCGCAGGGCAGAGCGTGCCGGTTTCTTTAGTCAGGTGTGCGTTGATCGGATGGCCGTCGGAAACACCGCGCAGCGGCAGCAGGCGGGCAAGCGCCGCAGTGTCGATGAACGACCAGCGCGCACATTCGCGCCACATGCCGGGGATGCTCGTCGCGAAGGCCGAGAACGCGTGAAGCGTTTCGCGCACGGGCGCAAAGTGCGCGGCTCGCAGCGCTTCCTCGACTGCACGGTGCGTGGCGACTACCTGCGTCCAGGCCGCTTCGGCGGCCGTCCCATCATCGAACGGTGTCGTCTCGAAAACGGGCGAGTACGAGAGGACCGACAGGTTGTAGTAGCCGTATGTCTCTTCGGCCATCTCAACCTTACCCACGCGCCGGTTGGCTTCGTCTGCGGCGGCGGAGCGCGACTGGTTCTGGCGCGCGCCCGATGTGTCGCCCCCGCGCAGCGTAGCGGCGAGCAGGGAACGCGTGTCGAGCCGGCGGCCTTCGTGATAGCGGCGGACGCTGTCGATGAAACGCATCGCGGCGGTGGGCGAGGTCACACGGAAGCAGTGGCTGACCGTGAGTTCCCCTGGCACCTTCAGCAGGCCGTCGAGGCTCGTGGGCAACACCGTATCGGGCCAGAAGTCGCGGCGGGCAGGAACACCCGCCGCGATCGCGAAGCGCTGGCGGCCATGCGAGTAGAAGTGCAGGTAGTCGTGACCTGGTCGGACCTCGGTATCGCACATCGCGAGGTCGAGCGCCGGGATGTCCGGTATGGGCACCGCCGATACGTGATCGCCCGGTGGGGAGCAGCACGCATGCATGAACGCGCCAAGTGCCGGACCGCTCAGGCGCCGGCAGGCCAAGCGCGGGTTGCTTGCGACGAAGCCGAACAGGATGTTCTCGAAGATCTCGACGACGGCGGCCAGCTCTGACACCGTATACGCGAACAGGTATTGGTCGGAGAACGTGCCTCGCACGGCCTGCATCAGTGACTGTGCGATCGACAGCCCGTCATGCGTCATGCCATGCGTGATCTTGCCGGCGAACCGGTCGATGCCGACGTCCGGGGCCAGCGTGAACGTCACGAAATGACGGTTCGTGTAGTTGGCGCCGCGCTCGAACGTCTCCCGCCGGGCATCGTCGACCCGTTGCGCCACCGGGTCGGGCATCGGCACGGTGAGATAGCGTGCGCTGCGGCGGCGGTGAATTGTCCACCACATTGTAACGGGCCGACGGGCGATGTCACGCAGTGAGGTGATCAGGTTCTCCATCAGTTCGAGCACATGGCCAGTCGACAACGCGTCGGCATCCGGTCCGGAGAACTCGTAGGTAGCCATCACGGACGAGTCCTTGTTGACGATGAGCGTGTCGCTAAAGCGAAAGAGCCACGGCACCATCTCGGCGGTGGAACGGCGATCGCCATCGGTGCGCTGCGCGACCTGTGCAAGCGACTCGGCGTCAAACGGCGAGAGGGTGGGCTTCAGCACGGCATCCCCCGGGCGAAGCCTTTCGGGCGAGCATTGACCTTCTGGTGCAGCAGCTGGCGCGGCTCGTAGTAGTCGCCCTGCCGGCTGTATTTTGAGTAACAGCGGATCTGGTCGGGATCGCGCCGCACTGCGAGCCACAATACGGGATGCGTGACCAGCACCGCGAGCAGTACCCAGCCGTTGCGCAGGCCAGCGGCGAACGTGATGACGATGGCACCCTGCGCGATGCACCATTTGCGGTCGATGCCGAGCAGCAGGAACTGTTCGAGCATGGTCTTTCGAACGCGCGCAGCGAGTGGGTCAACTGGATCCAACGGATCGACAGAGCCGGCGGATGCGTCACGTGCGTCGGGGCGATGCGTCTCCATGCCGGACCTCGCTAGAGGGTGCCCGTGCAGGCAGCGCCGTGGTTGAACACCTGCGCCCACAGCAGCGGCATGTTCAGGATCGCGAGCGTGCCGAGCACGCCGCGCAGCACATGCGTCTTGATGTTGCTGCGACCATCGTCGAGCAGCCATAGCACGATCGAGCCGACGAGCGCCGAGAGCGACACGACCTCGAGCAACTCGTTGTCGAGCACGTCCTGGTAGACGGTGCAGAGTCCGCCGTTCCAGATGCCCGCGTGCGCAATGGCCGGAATAAACGCGAGCCAGATGGCCGTGAACAACAGGCGCAGCGCATTGCGATGACGGGTGAGAACGGTTCGCCACGCGTCGCGCAGATCCATACAGCGGTTGCGAAGCGCGGTGACGAAGAGACGCACGGCGTGGAGCCACCGGCGCGGGCGATGTAATTCATGCATGGACCAGCTCCTCGGGGGATGCAAAGCGGGAAAAGAGGCACCGGGTCTGATAGCGGCCGTCCTTGGCACCGAGCACCTCGCGGATTTCGACGGGGCCGCGTATCGCGCCCTGGCGTTCTGCATGCACGAAGAACCGGAACGTGGAGGCGATTTTCTGGCGCAGGTCGTCAATCGAAACGAGCCGACCTTCGTCGCTCATGCGGATGAGCGACTCGAGCCGCGCCGGGGCGGTGTCGGACGAGTCCGCATGGAACGAGACGATCGAGCCGGGGTGTCCGGTGTTGAGTGCTTCCATCAGGTCGAAGGCTTCGGCGCCACGGACCTCGCCGACGATGATGCGGTCAGGGCGCACGCGCAGCGAAAAGCGCACAAGATCGCGAATGGTGATGCCAAGATTGGTCTCGAACGCGACGTAATTGGGCGCATGCACCTGCAGTTCGGCCGTGTCCTCGATCGTGATGACGCGGTCTTCCTGCGGTATCGCATCGATCATCGCGTTGAGCATTGTGGTCTTGCCGGATGAGGTTCCACCGGAGAATGCGACGTTGATCCGCTCGCGCATGACCCATTCAAAGAACTCTCGCAGCGCGGCGCCGCCCGATGCCAGACGGTCCAGCAGTGCGCTATTGCGGCGGCGCGCGGCGGGCGACTTCGTGCCTGGCAGGACGTCGAACGCCCCGCCGCGCTCGTAATCGGCAAGTCCAATGCGGCGGCGGGTGTGCTTGCGGATCGACATCATGTCACCGTGGACAGCCACAGGATGCCGGGCGGCGGCAATGCGCAGACCCGGCAGTCGGGCATCGAGCAGTGGCGTCTGCTCCTTGGCATTAACGTTTGCGAGAATCGTGATGGCGCGATCCAGTGCATCCGGGTCCAAGTCGCAGCCGGCGACATACTTCACTGTGACATTGCGCTCGACGAAGATCGCATCGGCGCGGTTGACCATGATCTCCTGCACGTCCGGATCGGCCAGCATTGGTTGCAGCGGGCCGAGGTAGTCGTTCAGTACCTCGATCGCGTATTCGTACGTGAGCCGGCTCATCGCCTAGCCTCCCATGTATCGCTCCACGTGATTGGCCGAAACAGCTTCGCGATTAGCCCCGGCTCCTGCACCGCGATCGGAGTGGCCGGCGCGGACGGCAGCGGCGGGGCCGTGTTGAGTGCGCGATAGACGCGGCGTGCGTAAGCAATGCGCTTCACGTGTGTGCCGGCGTTGTAGGCGCCGACGGCATCCCAGTTCAGGCCAAGATGGCGGATGTTCTGCGACAGAATCCACGCGCCGACGTAGGCGTTGGTACAGCGGTCACGGAGATCGGCGCGTGAGACGCCGAAGCGCGACAGCGTCGCGAGCCACCGGCTGTTGATCTGCATCAGGCCAATGTCAGCGGTGCCGTCCGCGTTGACGTGGATGACGTTTGCGCGCTGCCCGGATTCGACGGTGGCGATCGCACGCACGAGCCGCGCGTTCACGTGTTGAAAGTGCGCGGCGTCGTCGATGCAGTCGGCCCGGGCGGTAGTGACTGAGCCGCAGAGCACTGCACCAGCAAGAACTATCGCGACACGCTTCACTTTCACCTCGTCTGTTCGTGCGTGATCCGGTGACCACGACCTGGCCGCGCTAGCCATCAGAGAAAAAGGGCCTGCCGAACGCGGGGAGCACTCCGGCAGGCCAACAGCGCGCGTCGGCCCAGGGGGAAGGACCGACGGGTTCACTGTAGGCAGCGAAGACGCGCGACTGGGCCGGATTCCTGCCGCTATGCGCAGTTGGGTAAGCACGTTTTTTGTCGCCCGCGCATTGGCGAGCGCCGTGTGAGGCTGCCCGTCCAGCACAATCCAAAGACATTTGCAGAAGGTTGAAAAGGCAAGGGGAACAAAGGACGGCTCAAAGGGAAGGGCCCAATCCAAAGGCCACGGGTGAAGCTTGGGACGAGACGCTTCACCCGCTCAAAGGCTCAAATGGCGAAGGGCAAAAAAGGGCGTTCGCGCAACGGTCAGAAAAAGCGCTGCGGCCCATGCCGCGTAAGGCGTAGAAGGCCTAGAAAGGATGGCTCGGCTGACCGCGTGCCCACTCATGTCCCGGCCTGCGGCATGACTGCTTGCGGTCGCGCCATCCCGTTCAGTCATTCCGGTCCGGGCGCCAGTCGACTGCCTAACGTTGGGGAACGACGTGACGCGTGGGTGTGCGTCGCTCAGTACGAACACAATTCTCCAATCGCGACCGCGAGCTCATATGGCAAGTACCACGCTGACCTGGCTGGGGCTGACCCGGGCGTCGGCAAGCCCGCCCCGGATTAACTCGCACTCCGCGTCGTTCGCTGCTGCACCGATTCTTGAGCGATCACCGCCTTCCCCCCAGCATCTCCCAGTGCTGGGATTCAGCGAGCTTCTTGCGCGAACCGGCATGCAGGGCACGGTGCTCCGCATTGGCGGCAGTGTGGGCCTGTCAACGGAGAATGAGCGGCGCGACATCGAACCGCTGATTCGGCGACTAACGGAATTCGTGCAGTTGTTGCCCGCATCGGAATCCCACCACCATGCGCAGCCGGGCGGCCTGTTGATCCATCTGCTCGAGGTGGCGCGATATGCCCTGCATTTCCGCGAGGGATACCGTCTGCCGTTCGGCGCCCAACCCGAGGACCAGATGCGGCATGGTGCACGTTGCAGCTATGCGGTGCTGATCGCCGCGCTGTTGCACGACATTGGCAAGCCTTTGGCAGACCTGAAGATCGAGCTCGTCACCGGGACGGACGCTCAGCCATGGGTGCCGCTCGCCGGCAGCATGAACGAGCAGGGTGGTCAGTGGTACCGGGTCGATTTCCCGGAACCCGCGCAACGGGACTACAGCACGCACGCTCGCCTCGCCATCGTGCTGCTCCAGCGTCTGGTGCCTTCCGCTGCGCTGGCCTGGCTCGCGCAGTATCCGCCGGTGCTCGACGAACTCGCCAGATACCTGTCGGGCGACGCTGGGGCGAAGGAGGGGGCGCTCACGAAGATTGTCGGCGAGGCGGACCGGCGATCAGTTGCACAGAATCTGCTCACGGGCCCGCGCACACGGTTCGCAACAGCTCGTGCGGTCCCGCTGATCGAGCGGCTGATGGATGGGCTGCGTCGGCTACTCGCGGAAGGCGGAGTGCCGCTCAATCGTGCGGGCGCGACGGGCTACTGCGACGGCGAGTCCTTGTGGTGCGTGGCGAAAACACTGGCCGAAGCCGTGCGTACGTATCTGGCGTGCAATGAAAAGCAGCAGCCGGGTGCAGCCGGTATTCCGTCCGACAACAACCGGCTTTTTGATACCTGGCAGGAGTACGGGGCGCTCGTTCCGACACCGGAGGGTGGCGCGATCTGGACCATCGACGTTGTGGTCGGCACCTGGAAGCAGACCTTCACCGTCCTGCGCTTTCCGCTCGACCGGCTCTATGCGGACCCGGCCCGGTACCCGCGCGCATTGCCGGTCGGCGCGGTGCGGATCGTCGAGGTTGCCAAGGACGAAGAACCCGCGCCGGAAGGCACGGCATCATCCGCAACGAGCGGCGTCGACGAGATGCAATCGGATGTCGATGAAGAGCAACCGGATTCGCCGGGTACAGACGGGCCAGACCACCCTTTAAGCACTGACGCCGAGCGAGCGTTGGACGATGCGCCGGCGACGGAGCCAGAATTGTCGCCGGCCGCGCCGACGATGGCCGATCCCACCTGCGAGGCATGCGATGAAGCTGCGCCAGCTCCCGAGGCAGCCATACCTGTACCGGCTTCGGACGACCATACCGCCGATTTCCTGCCTGAAGCGGAAAGCGCCGCGGCATTGCAGGCCGAGGCAAACGGTGGCCGCGACGTTCCGTGCGCGGGCCATCCGGTGCCGGATCTTGTCACTTCGCCCGTGCGCCCGAAGCAGAAGTCGAAGGTGCCGGCGAAATCGCTGACATCGCGCCAGAGCCACCGGCAGCCTCGCCCGAACGCCGAGCGGTTCATGGCCTGGGTCCAGGAGGGGATTGCCACAGGCACCTTGCCGTACAACGAGTCGATGGCGCGCGTACATTTTGTGCCGGAGGGCATGCTGCTCGTCACGCCAGCCGTCTTCAAGGACTTCGCACAGGCGCATCCCGAGGCGATCGAGCAGACGCTCGCCGATGACGGTAAAGCGCCGGAACCGTGGAAACAGGTCCAGCGTGATTTCCAGAAGTCGGGCTATCCGGTGACTGCCGATTCAGGCGGCGCCAGCCGCTCGTATCTGATCCACTACAACATCAAGGGTGCCGGTGGACGGCAACTGTCGGTGATGCTGGTGCCGGAGCCAGAGCGATTCTTCAATCCGGTACCGCCGCCGAACGCGATGATCCAGTCGAAACAGAAGCCGCCGTCGGATGCGGTCGACCCGGCGCAGGTGTGAGCGTTCAGGGCGAGCGAGACGGCGATGGCACATCCGGTCGAGAACCGCTTTCGGAAACCTGTCGAACTGCTCTCGTCCGTTACCTCGCTCGTGGCAACGGGCGTGTTGTGGTCGCATCCCGCGCTTTTCCTGGTCACGCCCGCGACAGGAATCGTCACGACGCTGGCGCTGCTCGCGCTAGCGTTCACGCGCACACGTCAGGCATGGCAACTGATCCGCTTTCAGCGCAACCTGCGGCGCCTGCCTCAGTACGTGATTCCGGCAGCCGCGATTCCATGCTCCGACCGGGATGTGTTTCTTGGCCGGGGTTTCCGGTGGAGCGGCATTCACACGCAGCGCCTGTATCAGGCCCGCCTTCCTGAAAACCGGCGATTGCTTGCCCGCAACGACCTTTACGACCGTGCGCGGGATCATGAGCGGCGGCATCCTGACGAGCGACTCGCACGAATCACGCGCAAGCAGGCGTGGTGGAATCCGGTCTCCCCGCTGCCGCTTGTCGGGGGCGATCCTGCGCTGCACGGCGTGGAACCGGACGAGCGCGATGTCTGGTTCGACCTTGGCGAGCGTGTCGGGCATATGGCCGTGCTCGGCACGACGCGCGTTGGCAAGACCCGGCTGTGCGAGGTCCTGGTCGCGCAGGATATTCGGCGCGGTGACATCGTCATCGTGTTCGATCCGAAGGGCGACGTCGACCTCCTGCTACGCATGTACGCGGAGGCTAAGCGTTGCGGGCGGGATGGCGAGTTCACGTTCTTCCATCTGGGTTATCCCGATAAATCCGCACGTTACAGCCCGATCGGCACGTACTCGAGAATCACGGAGGTGGCGACGCGCATCGCGGGTAATCTGCCAAAGGAAGGACAGTCGGCCGCATTTCGTGATTTCGTGTGGCGGTTCGTTAATGTGATGGCGCGCGCGATGAGTGCGCTCGGCATTCGCCCGACCTACGAGATGATCTACCAGAACGCGGTGAACATCGACGGACTCGCGCTCCGGTACTTCCGCTTTTGGCTTGATCGCGATCACCCAGGCTGGGAGGACGAGCTTGAGCCCCTCGAGAAGGAGGAAGCCAAGCAGGCGATGCGCCTGCAGCGCAACCAGGAAGTGCTGCAGGTCGCGAACCTGATCCGTCAGCAGGGTTGGGCCGACCCGATCGCGAACGGACTGCTCTCGGTCATCAGCAACGAGCGTTCATATTTCGACAAGCTGATCTCGTCGCTATATCCGCTCCTGGAAAAGCTCACCACGGGGCGCATATCCGAGCTGCTGTCGCCCGACTACAGCAATCCAGATGACACGCGCCCGGTCTTCGACTGGAACCGCGTGATGGATCGGGGCGGGATTGTTTATGTTGGGCTTGACGCGCTCTCCGACTTTGAGGTCGCAGGCGTGGTCGGTAACGCGATGTTCGCGGATCTGACCTCGACCGCGGGGCGGATTTACAAATACGGGCACGGTTACGGCCAAAGGGCGGCCGGAGGAAAACGGCGCGTGTCGATCCACGCCGACGAGTTTAACGAACTGGTGGGCGACGAGTTCGTGCCGATGGTCAACAAGGCGGGCGGCGCGGGTTATCAGGTGACGGCCTACACACAGACGAGCGCGGATCTCGAAGCGAAGATCGGCTCGCGGGCCAAGGCCGAACAAATCTTCGGCAACTTCAATACGCTCGTGATGCTGCGCGTGAAGTACGTGACGACCGCGAGAATCCTGACCGACCAGTTGCCGATGGTCGACGTAAAGACATTGACGCTGGCTTCTTCGGCGACGGACGCAGTGCGGCGCGGCGAGGGCGTGCATTTTACGGCGCAGACGCACGACCAGATTACTGTGCGGCCAGTCCCAATGCTGCAGCCGTCCGACCTGACGCAGTTGCCCAAGGGGCAGGCGTTTGCGCTCATCGAGGGCGGACAACTGGTGAAGGTTCGGCTCCCATTGCTGGAGGAGAACGACCCCATCCTGCTGCCGGGGCTCGACGACGTGGTAGCCGACATGCGCACAAAGTACGCCACGTATGTGCAGGCAGTATTGCCATTCCAGGATGCAGGCGGCGTAGCGCCTGACGGCATCGGTGGCTCGGTAGGCAGCTTCATGCCATCTGGCTGGAATGTCCAGCGGTCAACCACCGAGCCATGGGCGGTCAAGGGCAGGGGTGCCGGATTCTGAGAGGATGGACGTGAGCGCAAGTCGTCGAGACAGCAACGCAGACGGCGTGAAGTCGTTTTTCTGGATCGTGGATCTGGCGATCCATGCGCTGCTCTGGCTGCTGCTCGCGTCGTTCCTGTCGGTGCTGGCCGATGTCGGGGCGGCGCACTTTATCTGGCGGGACGATCCGGTGGGCAGCATCGAGGCTCTGGTCCGCTATTACCTCGGTGAGACGACAGATCCGGAACTTGCGAGGCATGCCGCGGACCTCGCGTATCGGAGTTGGTTTGGTTGGACTGGCGTCGACGCCTCAGCGCGGGCTTGGCAGGCGGGTACGATGCCTACGCAGGGGCTCGGTTCAATGTTGCGACCGGCGTTCTCCGGATCGACGCGTGAAGCGCTCATCGTGGCAATGTATGGGATCAAGCTGTTCGGGATCCGCTTTGCGATGCTCATGATGACTATCCCGCAGTTCGTGCTTGCGATTGCGGTGGCATTTACCGATGGGCTGGTGGCGCGACACGTAAGGCGTGCGCAGGGCGGGCACGAGTCCGCAACGCGTTACCATCACGCAAAGCACCTGCTGAAGTTTGGCGTGATGCCATTGGGCGCGATCATCTGGCTCGTGGCGCCGGTACAGCTCCCAATCTACCTCCATTTCTGGCCGGTCTCGATGATGACCGTGATCGCGATATGGAACATGACCAAGTACTTCAAGAAATACACCTAGGCTTCAATTTTCCGCCCTATACTTCGAGGACGAAAAAGGAGGATAGGCAGGTCATGCAGCGACGTGTGGTGGTTCGGCGCTCGCCCGTGCATGGGCGCGGCGTGTTCGCCTTACGGGCACTGGAACCCGGCGAACAGTTGCTGGAGTACAAAGGCGAGATCGTCGCCTGGAGCGCAGCCATCACGCAGCACCGGAAGATCGGTGCGACTGGCCACACGTATTTCTTTGGCTTGTCGGACGGACGCGTGATTGACGGCGGGCGAGGGGGAAACAGCGCACGCTGGCTGAATCACTCATGCAATGCCAACTGCGAGGCAATCGAGATTGAGGACCGCGTGTTCATCCACGCCTCAAGCGCGATTGCGCCCGGAGAAGAGCTTTTTCTCGACTACAGGCTAGAGGTTGACGAAACGCCGGACGAAGCAACGAGACTTTGCTATGCCTGCCGCTGCGGTTCAGCGGATTGCCGAGGAACGATGCTGGCAGTTGAACCGTTGTGATGCCTATTGATGGGTAAATCAACGGCTCTGCGACAGGGCCGGCGTTGCTCGCTCGCTGGCGGTCGAGCGATTTGCGAGCCATGCTTCCAGTTCCGACTCGCGCCAGCCAGTTGCGCGTTCTCCGATACGGATGGGGCGCGGAAAATCGCCGCGACTGATCATCGCATAGATGGTCGCTCGGCAGAGTCCGATCTTTTTCACGACATCCTTCATGCGCATTACCTGGTCCATTTTGCACAACTCCGGGCTGCTCTCGCCACATCCGATTATCCATGGAGCCTGGCTGCCCGCAATGGGAACCGTAAGGTGACGGCGTGAGACGACAGACAACGCAATGAGATAACAGCAGACGTGCGGAGAAAGCGGGACACTCCGTCGTTACACTCGGTTACGTGTTTGTCGATGAATTGGCCGGCGTGCTCACAGGTAGCCGTTGCGCGAGCACGCGGCTCGTTTTTCCCCCAACTTTCCCGAAGCTAGGTCTCTTGGCGCTGCAAGACCATCAAAGCAAGTGGCGCATGGGAGGCAAGCCGTGCATGAAAACATCGTTTTTCCATTTGCTGTCCATTGCCGTCGAGCGATAAATGAACGCGTTGCTGGCGTCGTCCGAGAGATCGATCAACTGACGCAGCAGGCTGAAATTCTCGGCCTGCGTCTCATTCCACGAGGTCTTTCGTCTCATGAGCTCGCACAGCGAATGATCCTCCACAAAGTTCCCAGAAACCCAATAACCACGTCCGCGATTTGGATGCCTGGCTCGCTTTTGGAGCCGGCGAAGTGAAAGTTAACGTCTCTGTCGCCGTCTTTGAACGTGGTGTCGCTCAAACTTTTTCGATCTGAATTTCGCGATCGAAGACGTGGGTGGCGTTTTTGAAAAGCATGATGGGGCGCGTGTAGAAGGCGTGAAAGCCGTCGATCAGGACATCCTCTTCGTTGTCGGCCAGGCAAGTCAGCTCAGGCAAAGACGGCGATTTTTGGATCAAGGTTTTGAGCATGAGCGCGGGGAGATTGTCGTCAT
Organism: Trinickia symbiotica; assembly: GCF_002934455.1. Lineage (GTDB taxonomy): Bacteria > Pseudomonadota > Gammaproteobacteria > Burkholderiales > Burkholderiaceae > Trinickia > Trinickia symbiotica. The sequence continues at coordinate 82,307 of NZ_PTIR01000025.1, forward strand.
CAGGGCTGCGCGTATCGAGGAAAGCGTCAATGTCAACGATGAAGTCGGCTGTTCTGTCCGGCTGAATGTCCGGATAGCGATGCCGCTTCAGCAATGCCAAGAATGCAGGCTTGTCGAGATTGGCTAGTCGATATAGCTCGTTCTTCAAAGGTTGTTGGTATGGTTGGTAACTTCTAAATCCGTCCTCGGCTACGATCGCGTCGATGATGTCGACGATAGCCCAATAGATGATGTTCACGCTGCAATAATGGATCATGATGCCGTGCCCGGCGAGCCAAGATAGAACGGTTCGCAGTTTTTTTGAAGGCAGGACTTGTTCGAAATCTCCTCTCGCGATGTGGGCGAACTTGATCTCGGGCGCGCTAGCTTGCATGCGCAGCTCGGCACGCAAGGCGGCGATGTCGGGGAGGGCGCGTCCTTCTTCGAGCGCGATGCCGCCGAGGACGAAGTTCCTGTGCTCCGCGACATTGGTGCCATCGTCCGTTAAATAGAACCTGCGGATGTTGTTGGTCTCGTCGTAATAGAACGTGAACCTGACATCAACCCTCCGAAGCTGGAAAGCGCCGATCATGATTTCCCGCATTGCGTTCACGTCAATCTCCATGACGCGTATCTCCTGATTCGCTGCGGCACGCGCTGCCGCGATGAAATCTTGTGCGAGGTGGCGCGATCGAGCAGGCCGAACGCGCGCTCCCTCCATCAGTCCCGCAACTCGCGTGCGGTCAACGAGCGTCGCCGCTGCTCGGCACTCCCGAAAGACGGGGGGGCGTGCGGGTTTGCGGTGCTGCGGGACCTTGAAGTGGTCGCATTGGATACTCCGCGTCTCGGCCTGCGAAGAATCATTCAGGCGCTCCGCCGACGGGCGCGTCCATGACGCTGATCGGGCACTCCTGCAAGGCGCCAAGCAGCGCAGTCGCCACCCTCTTGCGGAGTTTCGAGACGCCTGGCGGCTGCGCTTTTTCCTAGTAAGCCACCAGCCCGAGCTCTTTCAGGCGGATGCCCATCGCCATCGGCGACATGCCGAAGAAAGTGGCGAGGGACTTGAACTTCCTGCTGTTGAATTTCGTCGCAACTCCGACTGCGATGGGAAATGCCAGGGAGCCTGGTGCGGAGGCCATGAGATCGGCGACGCCCTTGTGGCCGGCAACGTGAAAAGCTGTATCTTCGTTCAACGGAAGCGGAATGTTGCCGAAACGCTCCCGGAAGTAGTGTTCGACCGTCGGACCTGGCGCCAACCACACGGCGGCGAAGTAGTCGGCTTCTTCTTCGACGACAGAGCGCGGGCCAGCACGATCGCCGTTGAGAGGACGGTCGCGATGCTGCCTCATGCCGGGCAACGATTCATGGAGGACAAGATGTCCGAGCTCGTGGGCCGCCGTGAACCGCTGCGTTTCGAACGTCATGATGCTCGAAATCATGACGATGTTTTGCACCGTATCGATCATGCCGGCCGTTTGGAACTGTCTGCCCTCGTGCGCGCCCGGCATGGATTCGCGGATTTCATAAGAATAGCCATACTTCTCGATCGCCACGTCGGGGGAAAAAAGTTGCGGATATGGCGGTAGGCCAGAGGGAAAGCGAAATTTCGCGCCTTGAATGATTTCGCGGTGCATGCCGCGCACGATTTTTTCGATTTCCGCGCGCCTTTTGGCAGAGAGCATGGGGTCCTTCCACGGGCGGGGACGTTATGCATCAGGAGGATATCACTACAACTAAACTTGGTGTTAAAAATCGTTTTTACGCTAGATGTTGTGGTTCAGTGGAAATGGGATGGTCATGCCAGAGGCGCCCAAATTGGCCGAATCGCTGCGTAGGACGATGGTGGCGCGACTATTCGGCAAAGTATGGACTTGGCTCCGGCGTGCTCGCGAGCGCAATGACGCCCAGGTGCGACGGTGCACACGGAGAAGGTGCGACCCGCTGCCGAGCGCCATGTCTTGTCTGGCGAGCGAAGGAGGCGGCGAGAGGCTCGCGCCCGTCGTCCGGCCGGGCGCCGTGCTTATGCCGTTTGCACCGGCTGCGGTGGGCCGTCGCGCAAAAGCAAGGCCGCCGTCATGACTCTGCCCAAAAAACACTCACGGTGCCGTCTCTCCCGTGGCTGACATTGCCGCGAGCCGCATAGCGCGCCGCCGCACTGCCACATCTTTTGTTTCTGATCTCCCCGCCGCAGGAATCAGAAGATATAGTTTTAGCGTCCCGAGTCGCGGCGCACGTGCCGCGGCCATGTGAGAGCGCGACAAGAAGCCAATAGCGCGGAGACCGTATGGAAAATGAAAAGAAAGGCTCGACGTGGAAGAAGTGGGATCTGCACGTCCACACGCCAGCGTCGATTGTTCACCATTACCCCGGGGAAGAGGACGCTGCATGGGAGGCTTTCATCTCCGATCTTGAAGCGCTGCCATCCGCGTTCAAAGTCATCGGCATCAACGACTATGTGTTCGTCGACGGCTACGAGCGCGTCTTGCGGGCCAAGCGGGACAAGGGCAGGCTCAAAAACCTTGACCTGATTCTGCCGGTCGTCGAGCTGAGGCTGGACAAGTTCGGTGGCGTTGTCCAAAAGTCAAAAGACGGATACTCGGAGTCGAATTGGAGCCGCATAAACCTGCACGTCATTTTTGACGAGGTCGAGCCGGCGCTGATCCGGGATCAGTTTATAAGCGCGATCACGCCGCATTACAAGTTGATGCCGGAGGCTCGTGATCATGCGTCGCGATGGGCCGGCGTGATCACGCGCGAGAGTCTCCGCGCGCTCGGTGAAGCCATCATCGCGTCAGTGCCCGACGACCAACGAGGTCGCTTCGGCGACGCGCTGACCGAGGGCTTCAATGCACTAAATGTCAGCTTGGAAAAAGTAAAGGGCGCGCTCGACACTCCGTTTTTTGAACGACGGCATCTGCTCGCCATCGGAAAGACCGAATGGGACAGTTTGCGTTGGGGCGACCACACGATCGCTGACAAGAAGAGCGTCATCAATGAGGCGAACCTAGTTTTCACGGCGGCGGAAAGTCCGGCGGCCTACGAGAGGGCTCGCAAGAGTCTGACAGACGCGAAGGTCACCGACACGCTTCTGGACTGCTCGGATGCTCATTGGCTGAGCGGGGAGAAGGACAAGGACCGCGTTGGCAACTGCTTCACGTGGATCAAGGCTGATGCTACGTTCGCCGGCCTTGTCCAAGCGATACGCGAGTTTTCGAACCGCGTCTATGTCGGGGACAATCCGTCAAAGCGGCAGTTGGTTGAGCGGAACAAGACGAAATACGTTTCATCCATTCGCGTAAAAAAGAAGCCCGGCTCGTCGCTCAAGGCCCCGTGGTTCGATGTCGACATGCCGCTCAATAGCGACTTGGTGGCGATCATCGGCAACAAGGGGAGCGGAAAAAGCGCACTGTCCGACATCATCGCGTTGGCGGGTGATACGAAGAACCAGAGCGGGTTTTCTTTCTTGAATGACCAGCGCTTTCGAAGCCCGAAGGGTCGGCTCGCGCAACAGTTCGCGGCGTCGATTGTCTGGCGAGACGGCACGGAATCGACGAGACAGCTTGACGAAAACCCTTCGCCGACCAGCGTCGAGAGGATCAAGTATTTGCCGCAACTGTATCTCGAAACGCTGTGCAATGAGCTTGGCGAGGGCGGCTCCTCAACGTTCGACAGCGAGCTGCGGAAGATCATTTTCTCCCACGTTCCCGAGGAGGACCGACTCGGCCAGGCTTCGATGGACGCATTGATCGACTTCAGGGTGGCAGAAATCAGTGCCGCGAGGCAGGCCATCATCAAGGAGATCTCGAGGATCAACGCCGACATTTTGGTGTCCGAGGAACGAATGACAGTCGAGTTCCGGGTCGGGCTGGAAAAGCAACTCGAGAGGAAGCGTTCCGAACTGGCGGCGCTTGAAGCCGCCAAACCGCTCGAAGTAGAAGACCCGGGCGCTTCCCCGGAGGCGCAACGTGAGTCGCAACAAGCGGCAGATTTCATCGAGCAGCTCGAAGGGCAGGCGGCCGCCCTCGACAAGGAGGAGGCGATTCTTCGCGATCGCAAGGGGGCGGCTGCCAAGCGGCAGGCGTTGGCGAAGCGAATCTCGCAGGCGGTCGATAACCGTAAGAAGGCTCATGAGCAATTCCTGCAAGAGCTCGCTTCTTTGCTGGCCGACTTGGGCGGGGAAATTCGCCCCGACCAAGTGGTTTCGTTGCAAATCAACTTGGCTCCGGTCAATGAAGTGGCCGAGGCGGCGGCCACTGAAATCCTCGGCGTTGACGGTCTCCTTCTGAGCGAAGAGGAGGGCGGCCTTATCAAGCGACGAGACGCCGTCCAGGCTTCCATCGCGGCAGCGAAGACGAAACTCGGCGAGAGGCAGCGTTTGTTCATTCAATACAAGGAAGCACTCGCTGCATGGGAGAAAGCTAAGAGCGAACTGACCGGCGGCAAGGACAAGGCCAATAGCATTGGCTGGCTGGAAGCGGAGATCGAGGGGCTCGCGGTGCTGCCGAAACGGCTTGCGGAGTTGCGCGCTAGCCGGGCAGATCGGACCAAGCAGGTTCATGCGCAGATCGTGGAGACAGTTGACGAATATCGTCGGCTCTATGAGCCGGTTCAGTCCTTTGTGCAATCTGCACAGCAGATGGAGATGCCTCTCCCTCTCGACTTCCAGGTTCAGATCGACGAGTCGGGCTTCCATGAGCACTTTTTTACTCGCATCAATCGCCAGGCGCGCGGCTCGTTCTATGGGGTCGAGGACAGCGACCATCGAATGAGGGAGCTTCTGAACGAGACAAGCTTCTCGACGGCGGATGAGACGATCGCCTTTGCGGAAAAGATTGATGATTTACTCCGACACGATCGCAGAGACGAAGCAGGTCGGCCGACGAGGCTGGCAGACCAAGTTCGGCGCAGCGTCGAGCCGAGAGAGGTGCTCGACTACGTTTACGGCCTCGCCTACTTGTCGCCGCGATATTCGCTGACATACGCGCAGCAGGAAATCGGGCAATTGTCGCCGGGCGAGCGTGGTCTCTTGCTGCTCGTCTTTTACCTAGTCGGCCCTGAACAATTCGTTTTCCCCGCTGCACGGCCTCATGCCATCGCCATAGCAAGCCGCAGCGGCTCAACAGGGCAACAAGAACAAGGGCGTAAAGAAGCCGCAGCTTCCTGAGGATCATGCGCAGGTTATGGCCGGCGCCGCACAGCACTGCGTGCATCGCATCACCCAGGGCGCCCTTGAGCCAATTCCGGTCGAGCTTGCCATCTGCCTTCATATGGCCGATGGCCGGTTCGATCGCGCTGCGCCTGCGGATCATCGCGCGCAGGCCGCGCGTGATGCCGCGCCGCAAGCCGGGGTGGTAGATCTTCACGCCCTCGACCTCCACGCCCCGATAGCCGCGATCAACAACCGCGATCTGTGGTCTCGTGCCGCTCAGAATCTCCGCCTGCTCCAGAGCCTCGGCCAGCGTATGCCCGTCGTACGGATTGCCCGGCATCGAGCGTGCACCCAGCACCAGCCCCTCCTTGTGCGTGGTCGTGATCGACACCTTCACGCCGAACTCGTACGGCTTGCGCGCTTTGCCCTTGGCCAAGCACTCGACCTCCGGCGCGTGCAGCGCGTAGAGCTTCTGTTTGTCCTTGGGCTTCTGCGACACAATCCGCTTGGCGCGGCCAATCAATTCTTCCAGCGCCGCGCGGCTTTGCGCCGCCACCGAGCCGAGCTGCCGGTCGACGTCGCGCATCACGCGCCCCACCCGCGAGCGCAAGGTGCGCAGCGCGCGCCGCATGCGCTTGTACTGCTTGGCGTGCGCGTAGCGGCCGATCTGGCCGGCCAGGCGCGGCGCTTCGCGGTTGTAGTTCTGCCGCAGCTTCAAGCCGTGCTCTGCTGCTGCCTTCACCAGATGCTCTCGACAACGCTCCAGCAGACGCGAGTCGGTTGGATGCGCAATCGCCTTCTCCATCACTGTCGTGTCGACGATCACGCGCTTGATGCTGGAGGGCTTGATCACGCCTGCGCGCTTGGCTGCCTCGATTGTCTCGGCCAGCAGTTCTTCCACGCCGGCTTCGCCCAAGCGACGGCGCCAGCGCGTCAGGCTCGACGGGTCGATCGGCGGCTCGTTCTGCAGATACGTCTCGCCCGTGAACACCTGCCAGTACGGGTTCTCAACCCATTGCCAGACGACTTCCTCGTCGGACAGGTCGAAGGCGTGCTGCAAGTACAGCAGCCCTGCGATCAGACGCGGCGAGGTGGCCGGGCGGCCACGCTTGGACACGAAGCTCTCGCTCATCACAGCGCTCAGCCGGTCCCAGTCGATCAGGTCGGCCAAACGCACCAGCGTGTCTGGCGTCAACTACAACCGCCGCCGACGACAACTAAAATTGCCGCCCTATGCTGCTACCGGGGCTGACGCCGTCGGCTTCGCGCCGGCAGCT
>NZ_PTIR01000026.1 GCF_002934455.1 Trinickia symbiotica
CTACCTGCCGCAAGGCTGGACCGTCGGGCAATGGCGCGAGGCGCAGAAGGTCGCTCCGAAGAGCATTGTGAAGGCCGCGAAGCAGTCGATGGCCGCCCAGGTGCGTGCGATGCTGATTCTCCAGGAACGCGGCGCGGCGACGCTCGACTACGGCAACAACATTCGCCAGATGGCGCTGGAAATGGGCGTCGAGAACGCGTTCGACTTCCCGGGCTTTGTGCCGGCCTACATTCGCCCACTCTTCTGCGAAGGCAAGGGGCCTTTCCGCTGGGTTGCGCTATCGGGCGATCCCGAGGACATCTACAAGACCGACGCGATGGTCAAGCAGCTGATTCCTGACGATCCGCATCTGCACAACTGGCTCGACATTGCGCGCGAGCGCATCGCATTCCAGGGCCTGCCGGCGCGGATCTGCTGGGTCGGCGTGAAAGATCGCTACCGCCTCGGCCAGGCGTTCAATGAGATGGTGAAGAACGGCGAACTGAAAGCGCCGATCGTGATCGGACGCGACCACCTCGACACGGGTTCAGTCGCCAGCCCGAATCGCGAGACGGAATCGATGAATGACGGTTCGGACGCGGTCAGCGACTGGCCGCTGCTCAACGCACTGCTCAACACTGCGGGCGGTGCCTCATGGGTGTCGCTGCATCATGGCGGCGGCGTCGGGATGGGCTTTTCGCAACACTCGGGCGTCGTAATCGTCGCTGACGGCACCGCTGACGCGCACGAACGACTGAGCCGCGTGCTGCTGAACGACCCGGCGACGGGCGTCATGCGCCATGCGGACGCCGGCTACGAACTCGCGCGGCAGACGGCCCTCGAGGCCGGCCTGAAGCTGCCGATGCTTGTCCGCTGAACATGACGGCGGTTGACCGGGCGGATGATAGGACTCACGATGCTGTTCGCGGACCATGCCTACCTGCCGGATGGCTGGCGGCGCAACGTGCTGCTGCGCTGGGACGTCGCAGGCTCCCTCACCGAAGTGACGCCCGACACAGATGCACCGGCCTGCGCCGCGCGTGCGGCGGGCCCGGTGCTGCCCGGCGTTCCAAACCTGCATTCGCACGCGTTCCAGCGCGCGATGGCTGGACTCACCGAATACCGCGCGAATGCTTCCGACAGCTTTTGGAGCTGGCGCGACCTGATGTACCGCTTCGCGCTGAAGATCACGCCGGACGCGCTCGCGGCGATCGCGCGCTGGCTGTATGTCGAGATGCTGAAGTGCGGCTACACGTCGGTGTGCGAATTCCACTACATGCATCACGCGCAGGACGGCTCGCGCTATCCGCAGATCGAGGAACTTGGCGCACGCGTCGTCGGCGCGGCTCGCGACGCGGGGATTGGGATCACGATGCTGCCGGTCGCTTATCAGTTCAGCGGGTTCGGCAACAAACCGCCGCACGACGATCAGCGTCGCTTCATCAATACGCCCGACGGATTGCTCGGGCTGCTTGATGCGCTGCGCCAAGCGGAGCCCGAACACGGCGCGCTCCGCTACGGCGTCGCGCCGCATTCGCCGCGCGCGGTGTCAGAGGCGGGTCTGCGTGCGCTGCTCGACTGCCTGCCAGATGACGCGCCCGTGCATATCCACGTCGCCGAGCAGACGGCCGAAGTCGACGATTGCGTGCGCGCGCACGGCGTGCGGCCCGTGCAGTGGCTGCTCGACCGCTTCGATGTCGGCGCCCGCTGGTGCCTCGTGCACGCGACGCATGCTGATGCGATCGAAACCGCCGCGCTCGCGCGGAGCGGGGCGGTCGCGGGGCTGTGCCTGACGACGGAGGCAAATCTCGGCGATGGCATATTCCCGGCCGTCGACTATCTCGCGCACGGCGGCGTGATCGGCATTGGTTCCGACAGCCATGCCTCGGTCGACTGGCGTGCGGAGCTGCGCCTGCTCGAATACGGGCAGCGGCTGGCAAATCGTGTGCGCAACGTGCTCGCGAGCGATACGCGGCCCTACGCCGCGGATCGCCTGTTCAATGCCTCGCTCGCCGGTGGCGCGCAGGCGAGCGGGCGACGCATCGGCGCGCTTCGAGAAGGTTGCCGCGCCGACTGGCTAGTTCTCGATCCAGATCATCCGGCGATTGCCGAGCACGAGAGCGACGCGTGGCTCTCTGGCGCAGTGTTCGCGGAGCACGGTGACACGCCGGTGCGCGACGTCTACACGGGCGGCGAATGCGTGGTGCGCGAACGCTGCCATCGCGATCAAGCCGCCGCATATGCGGATTACCGCGCCGCACTGGCGCAACTGCTGTGCTGACACGCGGCCCCCGGCGCGTGCCGCGTGGCGGGTTACGCCGCTGCGGAAAACCTGGTGCGGGTGCGCTCTCGCGTGCCGTTGACGTGGGTGGCATCGGCGCACGCATCCACATAGCCTTTCGAGAGGGCGTCATGTTGAACATGCTCCAACTAGAGACGTTCGCCGCGGTGGTAGAGCATCGCAGTTTCCGGAAGGCCGCAGCCAGCCTGAACATTTCTTCCGGAGCGGTTACCAGACGGGTCAAGGTGCTTGAGCAATCGCTGGGAGAGTTATTGCTGATCCGCGAGCCAACGGTTGCGCTCACGAAAGCTGGAGAGGATGTTTTGCGGTATCTCATGTCTGTCCGGCTACAGGAGGACGCATTGCTCCGGAGGCTGACGCCCGACGCATTGGCGACGACCGCAGTTGCCCTAGCCGTGAACGCCGATTCCCTTGCAACCTGGTTCGAGCCGGTCGCGCGGGAGCTTGCAAGGCTGCATGTGACTCTCGAGATTGTCGTGGACGATCAGGATCACACGCTCAAAGCGTTGGCCCGCGGTGACGTGAAAGGATGTTTGTCGACGCAGCACAGACCAGTCGATGGGTTTTTGGCCGAGCCAGTCGGGCAGATGCGCTATCAATGTGTCGCCACGCCGGAATTTGCCTGCAAGCATTTTGCTGGAGGTATGGCTCTGGCGAATGTGCTAAAGGCGCCAGCCGTACTATTTGACAGAAAGGACACCTTGCACGATACCTTCCTCGAGTCGCGCTTTGGGGGGCAGTAGGTAGGTACGTCAAGCACTATTTTCCGGCACCAATATCGTTGCTCAACGCGATTCTCGACGGTCTCGGTTATGGACTGGTGCCCGCAATGCAGGCGGAGTCACTGATTGGCCACGGCAAGCTAGTCGTTCTTGCCCCGGAGCACGATCTGATGGTCGATCTTTATTGGCATCACAGGGAGTCGGAACCCGAACCGCTGGCGAAGCTCAACGCCCTGATCGTTCATGGCGCCCGGCAGAGTCTGATCCAGCCGGCTCCGATGGGCAAAGACGCCGTTGCGCGATCCTCATGTATCGGACGCGACGGCGAAAGAATGTGATTTGCCGTACACAAAGAGGGCAAGCGGATGCAGCAAGCCCCGCTGGAAGAGGGAGCCAGCCGGTCAATTTGTCGATGCCCGTCCAGTGGAGCGCTATGACGAGCAGGGATGTCGTGGCTCCAGAGAGCAGCATCATAGATGCACAGCGCGGTGTCACGCAAAACCCGGCTTCATGCAGGATAAACAGTAATCCGACGGCCGAAACATAGACAATGTTAAGCGCCACGATGGTTGAGACGATAGCCTCACCGTCAGTTGCGGTAGTGCAACCGATTAAAATGATCAGCATTCTCCACGCGTGGCCGTGTCCACTGCTCGTGAGATGCAGGTCCTCCAGTGCGCAGTTCATCGCACGGACGACTGCGGTTCCCGAGCCAAGCGCAGCGAGAAGGATGGCGCCAATGCATAGCAGCCCTGTCGGCTCGCCGGTCTGTAGCAAGATCGAGGGAATGGCGCTGGCGGCGTCAGTTACGCCGGACAGTTTTCCAGCACGAAGCGCTGCGACGACCGTTGCGGCTGGAAGAAATCCGGTAGCCAGGAGGAAAGCACCCGCAAGCCCGCAGCCCAGCGAAGCATCTGCGGGGCGACGTGCCGCGATCACGAACTGTTGATAGTCGGACCCTGTGACGACGAGAAATATGATCGCGGCGATGGTGACCAGCGTCTCAGCCGGAGGGGCGACGCGTACGTCGCGGATGAACGATGGCCACGCATGCACGTACAGAGCCAAGCCGTTCGACTCGAATAATACATGCAGGAGGGCAAGGTTGGTCCCCAGGAGGCAGAACGCGAAAAGCATCGCTGCCAATTCCAGTTCAATGGCAGACATCACCAGCAGCCCTATCGCAATTAACGCTAGCGCCTGGGTTGCCGGAAGTCCGCACGCCTTGAGCACGGCGATGCCGCCATGGATTTGGGCCGCGAGGACCCCGGTCATCCAGAAGAGTGACAGGAACGCCACCAGTTTGCGGACTGCGGGTCCATAGCGCTGACCGAATACGTTCCAAATCGGTTCGCGCCCCCGCCAGAGAGCAGGTGCGGCCATCGCGAGCGCGAGCATGCCCAGAGCCGTTACGATCGCATAAAGACTACCTGCCATCCCGGAATGGATCGCCATCTCTCCCGAGCCAAGCAGGAACGCGACACCATAGCTCGCCGACACCAAAAGTGCGCCCACACGGATGGCACCTAGCCTGCGCTGAGTCATCGTTGCTCCCCGATGGAATATTCCCATTCGCGGACCACCGCGTCCGGACCGCGAAAGTATGAATTACATACTCTGGCGGCCCGACTGAAAGTCGGCAACTGCAAAAGTTCGCGCTGGGCGTTGGCCAGCCGATGGTAGGGAACCGAGGGCATCAGGTGATGCGTCAGATGGTACCCATTATTGTGCGGATGAATGATCCATCGCCATATGCCGTGTGAGCAGACGTCGCGTGTGTAATTAAAGATGCCGCTGGGGCGTCGGCCAAAGTGGTCACAGAGCTCGCGAAACGTGGTGATCGCGTGAAAGACAGTGGCTCTGGCCAGCATCCACACTCCAAAGAACAGCGTCGCCGCATGAAGTCCCAGTGCAAGTGCCGTGACACATAAGAGTACTGTCCACCATCCCGCTATCCCCGTTCGCCGCGACCAACTGATTTTCGGCTGATGTAGATGACCGAACGCCGAGCTTGACCATGCGGCTGGCGTCAGGAGTAGCGTGCGAAACGGCCTTCGCCAGGTATGACCTTGCTGCTGATGGACGGCGATAAAGTCGGGATCGGCGTTCGAATCACCGAGCCATGCATGATGACGTGCGTGTTGCTCACGATAGACGGCAAGGCTATTGAACAGCGCGGGCGCAAGGAAGAGCCGCGCGATTGCGTCATTAATCCGGGTCGATCGTGCGAGGTTCCGGTGCGCGGCGTCGTGGAGAAGGTTTCCCAGCGCGCGCTGCCGGTTTCCGACCCAAACGATTGTTGCCGGGCACGACCACCAGCCAAACCGATGCAAAAGCACCATCGCCACAGCGATGCTCGACCAGTCAAAGACGAGGTCGACTGTTACCCTGAACAGGTCACGAGACGTCATCTCCTGATAAGCGTTGCTCCAATCCCGGAACGCGGAGCGGATGACATCCTGATCGTGAATTACGGCGCGATGACTCATCGATAACCTCCCGTCGTGGTTGCTCATTCCACCTGGCGAACAGGAGACATAGTGCAGGCGGGCGGCAACTGAGCCTTGATCTTAGGAAACAATCGAGCCGTCGCTGAGCCGCTGCGAAAATTTGAGCGGCGTTGATTTATGGACAGCGGCATGCATGAGGGATGCCTTCCCGCTAACCTAGTGCCCGGAATTGGAAGTTGGAAACTTCGATCCGTGCAGTCCGACAATTGCTGCGGATCAGGCAGAACGGTGGTACGAGTTCCTACGAAGAGAAGGTCAATGGCTACTGGACGAAGCTCGTTGCGTTTGATAGTTGAGGATTGGCTCGCCCCGGATCCCCAGAAGGGCATTTGCGTCACAGAGTTCAGAAGGGGGCGATCCCGACGCCAATGCTATGTGTGCGTCGAAACAGTAAGAACAGGAGGCCCTGTATCGCTGTTCTTCTTTCGTCACCAGGACGGTTACTGGCGCATTTTCCCCCCAGATCGGGACCGCCCGGCAATGCGAACGACGGGCTCTTGAGCACTATAACTCACCGCACTGCTCTGCATTGCTGTAGGGCAATGCTGTGTCGCTAGACTTATTGTCTTCAGTATTCGCAGCACGACATTTCCGTGGCTTCGTAGACCTGCCGATGGGCGAGCGACAGCGGGATTCGAGCCTCCATTCGAGGGCAGGCGCGCGATCGGCTGCTGCCTTATGGAGTTAGCCTTCGCAAGTCAGATGAGGCACTGCAGATGATGCTCATCCATTTCTGGCGGTTCCCTTGATCCCAGGACCCGCTCATCCAAAATTGGGACAGCACATTTCCGAGCGTCATGAACTTCGATCCCCAACAGCTCCAGACCTTTGCTGTCGTCGTCGAAACCGGGAACTATGCTCGGGCGGCAAGCATATTGAACATCTCTAGAGCTGCCGTTTCGCAAAGGATCATCTCGCTCGAGGAAAGATTCGGGACGCCCTTACTGGTTCGCAAAGGCATGATGCTGACTCCGTCGGGCGAGAGGCTGCTTGAGCACGTACAAAAGCAAAAGCTTCTGGAGGCCGACACTCTTGAACGAATAAAACCGGGTGCCGGAAGCCGGGCGAGGCTCGGTATTGCCGTCAACGCCGACTCTCTGGCGACGTGGTTCGGACCAGTCGCCTGCGCCATCGCAAAAGAGAACGTAGCGCTCGAAGTGATCGTTGATGATCAAGATCACACATTGGCAGTCCTTGCGCGCGGCGAGGCCATGGGGTGTGTTTCGACAGCGCGCGTCGCTCCGATCGGATTCATTGCCGAGCCGATCGGAGCGATGGAATACGAGTGCGTTGCTACACCGTCCTTCGCTCGGTTGAACTTTCTTCATGGCATGACGCTGCGAGACATTCTTGCTGCTCCCGCTGTATTGTTCAACAAGAAGGATGCATTGCATGCGATGTTTCTGGAGCAGTTGCTTGGCTTTCCGGTGACCGGCTATGCCACGCATTACTTCCCGTCGCCAGACGCCCTGCTGACCGCCATCCTGGCAGGCGTCGGATATGGCCTCGTTCCGACTTTCCAGATCGGTCCATTGATTCAGTCCGGCGATCTCGTGCCGCTGGCGCCGAACCACAGAGTGTCGGTTAAGCTCTATTGGCATCACTGGAAGTCGGCGCCGCCCAACGCACAGATGATCAGCGACGTGGTGATGCGTCAGGCGCGTCAAGTTTTAATCCAATGAGCGGCGATGTCGTGAATCCGGCAAAGGCCAGTACTGCCGACGACTAACCCTTGAGCACTTCACTTTCATCGGGAGCCACCTATACAAGATCGCGCAGCATTTTGGCCGGTTAGCGTAACGGTACAAACAATTATGGAGAGGAACGTTGGGCGAAAAAAACCTGATCAGACTGTGTGCGACGCTCAATCCGTATATGGATGAGGCCATCTACGTCTATTGCTCCTTTCCTGATTTCCTGGTACCAGCCGGTCTGCGGACCCTTTGCACCATGCGCGAGCGAGAAGGGCTGACGGCCGTCGTGGAACGCTCGGATGCCGAGGGCCTTAACCTTTCGTTTACGTTCGATGCCCGCCTCATAACGCTGACAGTTCACTCGAGCTTGGAAGCGATTGGACTTATCGCTGTCATCAGCCGCAAACTGGCGGAAGCCGAGATTCCATGCAACGTGATCGCCGGGTATTGCCACGATCATCTGCTCGTACCGGTCCAACGAGCTGGCGAGGCAATGACATTGCTGCATGAAATAGCCGCGTCAGCCACTGAATTGTAGCTTGGCAACCGAAGTCCACGGACGGCCCGTTAGTTTTCCTTGTCGGTGGAAAGATAACTTGAAGGCGGTCGATTACAACTTGCGCGAACACAATGTATTGAATAAATTCGTCAGAAAATCAGATATTGTGGACCATCAAAGGGCAAACGGTAGCATGTCGGGCGATCGCGTCAAGGCATACTCCGCGACGCAGCCTATGTGCCTATTTCGCTCAAAGCTGGAGAGCAGCAAGCATGTCTGAATCGACCGATGACCGGCCGGCCCCGAGTTTGTACGAAGCGAATGAGCAACATTGTACGAGCCATTCACCTCGACAAACTGAGGAGGTCAAGGCGCTCATTATGCGCCTCAATGAACGCCTTCGAAAGCGTGATCGTCGCATTAAATTGCTCGAACTTGCCCTTGCTCGCACTGTGCTGATGCATCAAGTCTGGGCGTCGCATCTTGAGCGCAAGCTCGACCGGTCGTTTGTTTCTGACGCGGGTACACAACCAAAAGTCGATGGACGAAGATCCGATTCTACGCACGCGTGTGCTGATGAACATCCCGCCGGAGGCGTGGTTGTGCACCTTCCTCATTTGACACGTACACTCGAGGCACTTTTTGACGTAATGCGAGAGCACTGGACGGAATGGGACCCTGAGCGGCCCCCCAAAATCCTCCACCGTTGCACGTGCCATTGACGACAAGCTGGGCCTCAAAGGCCAAGCTAATGGCGAAGCTTCGCGAAGCGCCCAGACGTTCGCCGCGGCAATTAGACCGGATTTTGCCAGCGAATCTGATGGCCGCCACCGCTGATAGTCGTTCTCCGACGGGATGTTCCGACAGCATGACGGAATTGCCCGTCAGGCCACTGCACTGCTTTAATGGGACCCATGCAGCAATTTGTTCGGATAAAGCAGTCGGAGGTCGAACATGCCAGTACAGTTGCGGGCCGCGGGCGCTATCTTGCGGCGTGCCCAGGTTGAGAACGAAGTTGGACTGAAGCGTTCGACGATATACCAAAGAATGCAGGAGGGCACATTTCCGCGCCCCATCCGCCTCGGGGACCGTGCCGTCGGCTGGCGCGCCACCGATATCGAAAACTTCCTAGAAGATCCCGCCGGATACCGTGCATGTTCGAACGACCAGGAGGCGGTCGATGACTGAACAACAGGCAGCTATTTCTGTCGATGCGCGATTGGACAACTGGGCCAGTGTGAACCGTGGTCACTACGACCCGGTAGACGCGGCGCTCGTCGAGCAGGCCTGGCAGCGGCTGGCACCGCGCCATATGGAATTGCTGCGCATGGCCTATCTGTGGCGCGCCGGCCGGGAGGTCATCTGCCGAAGACTGAAGATCCCGCGCTGCCCATGGCGTCGATACGAGCTTGAGCTCGCGTCAGCGAAGGACGCGCTGGCGGGCCTGTTGTCGGCGAAACGAAATTAACTAAGAGACCCTGACAATCTGTTCCGGTCGAGATTCAACAGCACGACCGAGTACGCGTTAGCGGCCCCGATTTACCGACGTGTATGCGCGGCGACGACAGCCTCAATTCACCCAGCCCTCGCGGTTTCTGTCGTTGTCTCCGATCCCCCTTGAACTCGCGGTCAGCCTCCCGGCGCCGCGGGTTCCTTTTTCTTCGGCGTCCGTTTAGGTACATCGGTGGCTATCGATGGGAGACGGATCATGAAGACGAGTCTGACAAGTTGCAAAGAGGTTCGCATTCCGAGGATCTGTGTGGTCTTGAGCCATGCATTGATCGGCGCGACGGTCTCCGCCTCGATGGCTGTGTGCATGTCAGAGGACGCACGCGCTGACGACTGGGGCTGTCAGGTCATTCTTTGCCTCTCGAATCCCGGTGGCCCCGAACAGTACGGCGAGTGCGTGCCACCGATGGAGCGGCTCTGGCGCGCGTTGCGTCACGGTGATCCGTTTCCGACCTGCGACTTTGGCACCGGTGGATCACGTGGCACGTCCGTGAGTAACACGTTCGCAAGCGGCGGATATTGCCGCGAAGACCTCCTGTACTGGGGCGGTCCCGAGCAAAGTGAATTGTTGTGCCGCGCGGACGGCGCGATCAACGTCGAGATCGACAACCAGCTTTACACGCGTGTCTGGTGGGACGTCGGCGGGCGCGGCCCGTCGATTACCGAATTCTATGGTCCGGGCAGCACGCAGGTGCCCTACGACCCGACGCAATCTGCGGCTCTCTTCCTCAAGCTCATTGAGCAAGAGGAGAGCGGATTCGGCGGAGGGCACTGATCATGCCGCTCGACTTCCTGGCCCTCACATCTCAGTGTGCCCCGCAGATTTCGCCGATCACCATGGCGGCGGTGGTACGCACCGAGTCGGGATTCAATCCGTATGCGATAGGTGTCGTGCATGGACGGCTCGTACGGCAGCCGTCAAGCGAAGCTGAAGCAACGGCTACCGCGCGTGCCTTGGAGGCCGCCGGCTGGCGTTACAGCGTTGGGCTCGCACAGGTCAGCCGCGCCAATTGGTCCAGATATTGGTTGACCGCGCGTGATTCGTTCGATCCTTGCCGCAACCTCGCGGCTGGCGCGGCGATTCTCCAGGGTTGCTTTGCCTCAGCGCGTCATGAGTACGCCGAGCCGCAACTCGCGCTGCGTGCAGGACTGTCCTGCTATGCAACCGGCGACTTCTCGACCGGTTATCGCACCGGTTACGTGCAGCGCGTCATGGATAACGCGCGACTGCCGATTCGAGTCTCGCCCGACGCGGTGCCGGCCATTGCGCCGATCCGCGTCGTACCTCTGAACTCCGATATGTCGCGCGGGCCCATTCGGCCCAAGAGCGCGACGGATCCGCCGCGACGAACGGGCCGAAGCGACGCGTCGCCGGTTGAGCAGGGCGGCGAGCACGTTGAAACCGCAGTGATCTTTTAGCGCGTCAGGACAAGTGACGGTAATCGAAGTAGCAGGTAAGTGGGAGCAATCGATGAATCCCGAAAAGCGACTCAAGGGATGGCGCCACCAGACGTCCTCGTGTCGGTCCGATCTGAGCCGGCGAATTGCGAGAGCCATCTCGCTGGTGATTCCTGCGCTGCTCGTGACATCGCCCGCGTGGGCTCAGCTTTCGCAGGTGAACACGCTGTTGAGCACTATCCAGACCACGTTGCTGGGCGTCGGCGGCGTGATCTGCTCCATTTCGATCATATGGGCGGGCTTCAGGATGATGTTCCAGCACGCACGCTTCGGTGACATCGCGAACGTGTTCATCGGTGGCCTTTTCGTTGGCTGTGCGACGGTAATCGCCGGCATGCTGATCCCGGCGGGCTGAAACCAGGCTGTCAAATCATGACTTCGCTCAAGGATCCCGTCTTCAAGGGCTGTACCCGTCCCGCGATGCTATGGGGCGTGCCGCTCGTGCCGTTTCTGATCGCCGGCGGCGGCATGCTGATTCCGGCCATCTGGGCGTTGCTCGTAAGTCCCCCATTGGGCGTCGCGATCGTCTTTCTCATTGGACCGGTGTACATAACAATGCGTGTAATGACGCGCCGCGACGATCAACGACTCGCTCAGTATGCGCTGAGATTCCGTATGCGGCTGCAACAGCGCAACCGCCAGTTTTGGGGAACCCATTCATACGTTCCTGTCCGCCTCAAGAGGAGGGTGTGACATGACAGCCGCGCAGCAACTTGCCGCCATCGCGAATCGCGAAGTCCCGGTTGCCGACTACATTCCCTACTCAACGCATGTGACAGATCACGTCATCAAGACGCGTGAAGGCGATTATCTCCAGATCTGGAAGATCGCGGGCATTGCCTTCGAGGCGGCCGATGCGGCGGACATCCTCGTGCGGCATGATGGCTTCAACCAGCTCGTGCGCGGACTGCCTGGTGGGCACGTGTCGCTCTGGTCGCATCGCTTGCGTCGCCGCGTCTCGGATCACTTCATCAGTCCGTACGCGAACAGCTTTTGCCAGGACCTCGCCATCCGCTACTACGCGAGTTTTGCTGGCTACCGGATGATGGCCGATGAGCTGTATCTGACGCTCGTCTACCGGCCGAGCCGAACCCGGCTGGGTCGCGTGTTCAGTCGGGCGGCACGTCGCACGTTCGACGATATTCGGCGCGACCAGTATGAAGCGCTCAAGGTCATAGGCGAACTCGCTGAGCAGGTCGACGCAGCGCTGACACCGTACGATCCGGTGGCGCTCAGCGTCTTCCGTAAGCCCAGTCCGTATGCGACGCGCCCGCGCCGGTATTCCTCCGCACTCGAGCTGCTGGGTTATCTCGTCAATGCAACGTGGGAGATGCAGCCCGTTCCATCGGGGCCGATAAGGGAAGCGTTGCCCACGGCGCGCCTCTTTGTCGGCGCCGAAAAGCTCGAGATCCGCATGCCCGGTGAGACTCGTTATGCGGCGATGCTCGATCTGAAAGACTACCCGGAAGACACCGAGCCGGGCATGCTCAACGGTCTGCTCTATGGGGACTTTGAGTACATCGAAACGCAGAGCTTTACGATCCTCGACAAACCGAGCGCAAAAGAGGCACTCGAGCGGCAGCGCAATCAGCTGATCGCGGGTGAGGATGTCGCCGTGTCACAAGTCGAGGCGATGGATCAGGCGCTCGACGATCTGGTTAATGGCGATTTCGTACTGGGCGAGTACCACTACTCGCTTGCGGTGCTCGGCGATACGCTGAACGCAGTATCGGCGAACGTGGCGAAGGCGCGCACCCAACTGGCCGATGCCGGTTTCCAGACGGCGCTGATCGATCTTGTTGCCGATGCCGCGTGGTTTGCGCAATTGCCCGGCAATTGGCGCTATCGCCCACGCGAGGCGAAGCTGACGTCACGCAACTTCTGCGGGCTTTCCAGCCTGCACAACTTCGCCACCGGCAAGCGCGATGGTAATCCGTGGGGTGAGGCGATCACCATCGTCAAGACGCCCAGTGGCCAGCCACTCTATTTGAATTTCCACGTCACCCCGGAAAAACTCGACTCGCTCGACGAGAAGGCGCTCGCCAACACGCAAATCATCGGTCAGGCCGGCGCCGGCAAGACGGTGCTTGAGCTGTTCCTGCTTGCGATGGCGATGAAGTACAACGTGACCGCCGTACTGTACGACAAGGATCGCGGCACCGAGATCGCAATTCGCGCGATGGGTGGCACATACACCGTGCTCCGGCGCGGTGAGCCGACTGGCCTCAACCCGTTTCAACTGGAGCCGAGCGAGTCGGTGCTGGACTTCTGGGAGCGCCTTGTACGAAAGCTTGTGGGCACCGGCGTACCGCTGCCCGCCAACGACGAGATGGTCATCTCACGAGCCGTGCGCGAGGTCGCGCGCATGGCGAAGCCGATGCGGCGTCTATCGATGGTCAGGCAACTCCTCCCGAATGTCGGTGAAAACAGCCTGCACGCGCGGCTCGCCAAATGGTGCGCAGGCGGCCGGCTCGGCTGGGTACTCGACAACCTGAGTGATCGCATTGATTTTTCGCGTGCGCGTCTATTCGGATTCGACGACACCGAACTGCTCGATGACGCTGAAGTTTCGACCCCGGTCACGATGTACCTCTTGCACCTTACCGAGAATCTCATCGACGGCCGGCGCTTTGTCTACGTGATGACTGAATTCTGGAAGCGGCTTGACGATCCAGTATTCACCGACTTCGCAAAAAACAAGCAGAAGACGATCCGCAAGCAGAACGGGTTTGGCATATTCGATACTCAATCGCCATCTGACGTGTTGCGTAGTGACATTGCGCGAGCGCTCGTCGAGCAGAGCGCCACGTTCTTTTTCCTGCCGAATCCGCGCGCGGACATCGATGATTATGTGCATGGCTTCAAGCTCACCGAGGCCGAATTCAACATCGTGCGCAGTCTCGGCGAGAACAGCCGCATGTTCCTCGTCAAGCAAGGGCATCGCGCGGCCATTGGAAAGCTCGATCTCTCCGGGCTGGAAGATGTCCTCGATGTGCTGTCGGGTACAACGGACAACGTGGAACTGCTCGATGGGATCCGCGCGCGGGTGGGCGATGATCCGGACGTGTGGTTGCCAGTTTTCCACGAACAGTTGGCGAAGCGGCGCAGCGCGCAGGCGAGGAGTGCGCGATGAGCGGAATCTTTACTGCCATCGGCGGCACACTCGAGAACGGCATGTCGACCTACGTGACGAACGTGTCGTCAGCATTGTCCGGCGCGCTCGTTCCGGCCGTGACCACGGGCGTCACTATCTGGGTGCTGGCCTATGGCCTTGCTATCGTGCGCGGGGAGGCGCACGAGGCGGTTCAGGCGTTTGCGTGGCGAGGCCTGAAGGTCGCCGCGATTCTTGCATTCGCATTAACCGGCGGCGTTTACCAGCAGCAGGTGGTGACTGCGGTCAATGGTGCCACAGCCGGACTTGCCCAGACGATCCAGAACGCAGCGAACACGACCGGCGGGGGTAATCCGGGATGCGGTCCCGTCAGTGGCGACAGCATTACGGCGACTAGCGCCACGACCATCTATCAGACGCTCGACTGCTATGACCAGCAGGTCGATCTCGTTCTCGACGCATATGCGGTTAAGGCGACCCACGAGGGGCTGAGTCTCGCCGGAATCGTGGCGGGGATTGGCGACATCGTGTGCGGCTTCGTGGCATCGCTGGGCGGTTCGATATTTTTGATCGTACTTGCCTTCGAAGTTGTCATGGGGCGGATGTTGCTCGATCTTGTGCTGGGCATCGGCCCGGTCTTCATCGCCTGCGCGGCATTCGCCCCGACGGCGCGCTTCTTCGAGGCGTGGACCGCCAAGGTCGCGAACTATGCCCTCCTGCAGATCCTCGTGGCTGCGTTCCTCGGCATGGCCCTGACGGCGTTTTCGGCGGAACTCGCGCCGTTTCAGGTGACGACATCGCCGCCCGGCGCGAATGCAGCGGCGCTCGTGGCGGCAGGCCAGGCAGCGCTCGAGGCGTCGGCCGCGTGGGGCGCCGCGCTCGGCTTGTTTGCAACAGCGATTTTTCTGGCGATGGTCGGCTGGCAGTTGCCGTCTGTTGCTGCAGGCCTATCCGGAGGCGCAACGCTATCCGGCTTCGGAGCGTTCGTCGCAGGTGTCGCATCGCGTCGGGTCACCGCTGCCCTTGCACGAGCGTTCACCGGCGGGGGAAAAGGGCCGCGTTCCGGTGGCACGATCCGCGACCGCACGGGTTCGGGAGGCGGGCCACGCGGCGGATCGGGGACCTCAGGCGGTGGAGCCGTGCCGGCGTACGAGCGCGTTGCGCGCGCAAATCTCGGGCAACACAGCAGTTGAAGTGAGGTGGTGATCATGACAGGACAGTTTAGGGTAGCGAGCGCTGCCATTGTGTCGGCGGTGCTTTCCTCGAATGGGCATGCACAGGGCATCCCGGTATTTGACGCGGAGAACGTCGCTCAGGCTATTGCGACGGTCGCGCAGTTGGAGCAGGAAGTCCAGCAGGAGATCCAGATCTACCAGTCGACGGTCGGCACGCGCGGCTTTGGCGCGTTGCTTAGTAACCCGGTGATCGCGAACTCGCTGCCTGCGAACTGGCAAAGCGTCTATACGGCGGTCCAGAACGGAGGTTACGCCGGCCTGACGGGAAGTGCCCAGGCGTTGCGCTCGGCCAGCGAGGCATACGACTGCGGGGACCAGGTGGGCGTCGACCAACGGGTGTGCCAGCGCATGCTGAACAAGCCGTTCCAAGACAAAGCATTCGGTCTGCAGGCTTATCAAACGGAGTTGCAGGAGCTAGACCAGATCCGGAGCCTGATGCAACAGATCGATGCAACGCAGGACCCGAAAGGCGTGGCAGAACTGCAGGCGCGTATCCAGGCCGAGAGTACTGCAGTCGGTAACGAAATGACGAAGCTACAGCTCTTCAGGATGCTCGCCGATACGGAAGACAAGCTCGTCGCCGAGCAGCAGAGCGAACTGATCCTCAGTCGAGCCGGCAACACCGCCAGATTGCAGGATCAGATGGTCCCGGCCTCGTTCGGGAACTGAGGAGACGGCGATGCTTGGACATCTTCGGGCGCTGCTTTCGATCAGTTTCGTCATTGCCGTCAGCGGATGCACTTCGGGCCCACCTAAACCCGTCCTGCCTGAGGGTTTGCATCGGGTGCCGATCAACCGTGTGTCACCGGATTCTTCAGCGGCCGCGTCATCTGCGAGGCCCGACGCGGTAATCGGAGGCGGACGATGAGTGCCCCCGACGACTACGGTCGCGTGCTCGACATCGAGGCGTCGCTCACGCATCTGCAGGAGCGATCCGAGCGGCGAGCCTGGCACGTCGCTTACGCCGCTGCGGGTGTAGCAATGCTGAGCGTAACCGCGTTGGCAGTCATGGTGCCGTTCTACCGTGTCGTGCCGCTGCCGATCGAGGTTGATCGCCTGACAGGCGAATCGCAGGTTATCGATGTGCTTGACGCACGCCACGTACATACGAAGGAAATCGAGGACAAGCATTGGGTTGAGGCGTATGTGCGCGAGCGGGAACGCTACAACTGGGGGCTGCTGCAGATGGACTACGACGACGTGCTCGCGATGAGC
This sequence comes from Trinickia symbiotica, assembly GCF_002934455.1. GTDB lineage: Bacteria > Pseudomonadota > Gammaproteobacteria > Burkholderiales > Burkholderiaceae > Trinickia > Trinickia symbiotica. The sequence continues at coordinate 16,236 of NZ_PTIR01000026.1, forward strand.
GATGACGTGGTCGCACGCGATTACCGCGCGATCTACAGCGGCCCGGACGCGCTCGACCGGCAGCTCGGCGCGAACACCGAAGGGCGCGTTCGGATCATGTCCACGACATTGCCACCCGACGAACCAGGGCACGCGGTCGTGCATATCGAACGCACGATGTTCAAGAATGGCCAGGCGAACGCGGAACCGCCTCAGCGCTTCGTGATCACGCTGGCTTACAGGTATCGGCCACCCATGTTCACCCGCGAGAGCGTTGCGGTTGCGAATCCGCTTGGCTTCAAGGTGACGGCCTACAGCCGCGATCCAGAGTACACGCCGGCGGCGGCGTCGGCCACTGCGGGAGGTGCACCATGAAGCGCGCTTCTGTGATCGCTTGCTGTCTGCTGATGATCGGTAGCCCTGTTGTCTGCGCCTATACGGTGCCGGGCTGGTCCGGCGATTCGCGGGTGCGTCAGGTCGTGTACGAGCCCGACGCTGTCGTGCGCATCATCGCGCAGCGCGGATTTGCGACACACATCGCTCTTGATCCGCGAGAGCACATCGTTGTCGTCGCACCGGGCGACCGTGATGGCTGGCAGGTCGTTGCCAACAAGGGCGATAACGACGTTTATCTCAAGCCGCAGTTAGCCGCGCACGACTCGAACCTTGAAATCAGGACCGATAAGCGCAGCTATAGCTTCGATTTGATCGTGCTGCCGCTGAAGACGAAGTTCGGTAACGACGAGGAGATATACCGGGTGACGTTCGTATACCCGGACGCACTGAAGGCGCAGTCGCGCGCCGAGACGGATAACGTGCTCGTCGTTCAGCGCCTTCAGCAGTCGCCCGTGATACGCAATTCCCGATATTCCATGCAGGTCATGCCGCATTCGGACGATATCGCGCCGACGGCAGCGTGGGACGACGGCCGCTTCACCTATATCCGTATTCCCGCGAACCGGCGCATTCCGGCGATCTTTCGGGTTGCCGATGACGGCACCGAGAGCACGGTCGATAAGCACATGGATGGCGACACCATCGTTGTTCACGAGGTGGCGAAGCGCTTCGTGCTGAGACTGGGCGACGAGGTCGTCGGTATCTGGAACGACGCCTACGACATGGACGGCGTGCCGCCGCGTGACGGCACCGCCGTTGACGGAGTAATGCGCGTTTTGCGGAGCCACGGCGATGAATGATCCACTGAGTCAGGACGGGCGTCGCAACGCAATCGGACCGGACGAGCCTGCCCAGCGTGGCCCGCGTGCGGACGATCCTGACGCTAGTCAAACGTCGCAACTGGTCGGGGACCGTGGTATGCCGGCGCTCGGCCAATACCGCAGCGCCCGGCCACGCGCCTGGTGGTTGACACCAGTTCTCATCATCCTCGTAGCCGGCACTGGAGCAGTTTGGACCGTTCACGCGTATCTTGCACGTCACGACGCACAGGCGAAGGCGCGCCGCGACGCGATAGCACAAACGCCAACCCAGGGACGGCTATTCAAGGACGTTCCTTCATCACCTGCCAACTCGGCTTCGATGCCGGTTCTAGCGAGTGCCGCGACCGTGGCATCCGCGCCCGTAGCGAATCGCCCGCCGGTTCCGGTCATGCCCGCAGCGCCCGTGCGCAGCTACTACGATGCGCCGCTGCTCGTAACGGGTGGGACGTCCTCCGCCAACGATCAAGGCAGCGTGGCAGCGCGAGATGCTGCTGGCAGCGGCGCAGGAACGGCTTCGTCGATGCGGTCGTGGTCGTCCGGCGGAAAAGCAGGTTCCCCTGACCAGAATGAAACGGGTTCGCTTGCGCAGGCCCTCGCACCGACGCCCACACCGCGCGTAGTCGCAGGCACGCTCGGTAACCGCAGCCTGACTCTGTCTCAGGACGCAAAGATTGACTGCGTAGGCGATACCGCTTTCGATTCGACTGAGGCGGGACTGTCCACCTGCACGGTGACGAAGAACGTCTATTCTGACGACGGAAAGGTGGTGCTGATCGAACGTGGCTCGCAGATCAATAGCCAGTACCGCTCCAATCTGTCGCCGGGGCAAAAGCGCGCGTTCATTCTGGCGGCGCGCATTAAGACTCCCCATGGTGTGACCGTCGAGATCGACTCGCCCGCAGCCGATGCGCTCGGTCGCATGGGGATCGATGGTTACGTGGACAACCACTGGAGGCAGCGTATCGGTGCGGCGATGCTGCTCGGCATGACGCAGGACGCCATCGGGTATCTCGCTACGCGCGGTGGCAACAGCAACGGCTCCGTCGTCTACGAGAATACGCAGCAGCAAGGCAACGACATGGCTACGCGCGTGCTGAGCAGCACCATCAACATCCCACCAACCCTCACGCAGAACCAGGGAGCCGAATTCACGATCGTGCTCGCGCGCGATATCGACTTCGAATCGGTCTATGCGCTGCAGCCGGAGGGCGCGCAATGATTGCCGATCCGAACATGCCGAACTCGGTGCCCGATGCCACGGTCGCGCGGCTTCCGGACGATGCGTCTGTGCGCGAACTCATGCGGCCATTTGCGCCGTTGCTCGACGACGCTGATGTGACGGAGCTCGTCATTAACCAGCCACAGCGTGTGTTGACGGAGACGCATCGCGGATGGCATAGCTTCGACTACGCAGACCTGGATTATGACCGCCTGATGTCGTTCGCGGTGGCCGTCGCCACACTGACGAATCAGGAGATATCGGCACAGCATCCGGTGCTGTCCGCGCTATTGCCCGGCGACGCCCGTATCCAGGTCGTCGTGCCGCCAGTCGTACCACCGCGCACCGTCTCGATTACGATCCGCCGTCCGTCGGCGCGCGAAAAGACGCTTGACGACTATCGCAACGAGGGGCTCTTTGACGAAACGGTATGGGGCCAGCCCGACGGCCTCGACGCGGCGTTGCCGGCATTGCGTTCGCACGATCGCCGGCTTGTTGGATATTTGCAGGCACGTGACCGCTGCGGGTTCTTTGAGTTGGCCGTTCGGGAGCGGCTGAACATCGTAATCGTGGGCAATACCGGTTCAGGCAAAACCAGCTTCATGAAAACCCTTTGCCGGTCCATTCCCATAAGCGAGCGGATCGTGACGATTCAGGACGTCCGCGAGCTCTTCCTGCCGCACATCGAGAATTGTGTTCATCTGACGTATAGCAAGGGCGGCCATGGCCAGGCACAAGTGGCGCCGGCCGACCTCATCGCGAGCGCCATGCGTATGCGGCCCGACCGGGTGCTGCTAGCCGAGCTGCGCGGCGCGGAAGCTTATGACTTTTTGAAACTGCTCACGACGGGCCATGCTGGCTCGATTACGAGTTATCACGCCCCGAACGCGACGGTCGCGGTCGAGCGCTTCGCGCTGATGGCAAAGGAGCATCCTGAGGCTGCCGCATACGACGATGCAGCGCTCAAGCGCCTGCTCTTTCTGGCCATCGATGTCGTGGCGCACATGGAGGCGCGTTCCATATTCGACGAAGCTGGAGAGCAAGTCGGCAAGCGCTGGGCGATGACGGAAATCTGGTTCGATCCGGTGCGCAAGCTGCGCACGGCGATCGTGTGAGGTCGCGATGGACACGGATGATCGCTTTCGCATTCCGCCCGAAGTCGCCAGTCCAGTCGCTCATCACCTGCGAGTAGCGGTGGTTACGGTCCTCGCACTACTGATGGTCGCCGCTGGCGGATTGGCGTCGTTGTGGCTCGCATCGTTTTTTGTGTACATGACGTTGCAGATCAACCCTCTGCATGGAGGACTTGCGGGTTGGCTTGACGCGCTGCTTGCCTGGCGTGACGGTCTGATGCCTCGCGGAGGGAATCGGCTGGCGGGTGCGGCGCTCCTTGGCGTACTGGTCGGCGTGGGCGGTCCCGCAATGGGGCTGTACGCCTTGTGGGAGCGTACCGGGCGCCGGCGTCTTTATGGCAGCGCCCGGTTTGCGACCGGAGCCGAAATCCGCGCGGCGGGGTTGCTATGAGCGGGCGGATGGATGCGAGCGCGCCCGCGATCGTCGTCGGCCTATGGCGGGGGCGATACCTGCGCTTCGCCGGACAGCAGTTTGTCTTGCTCGCCGCGCCAGCGCGTTCGGGTAAGGGCGTGGGCATTGTCATTCCGAACCTGCTCAGCTACCCCGATTCGGTCGTTGTGCTCGATATCAAGCGCGAAAACTACGTTCTGACGGCGGGGTTCCGTCGCGCGCATGGGCAAGAAGTGTATCTGTTCGATCCGTTCGCCGAAGATGGCCGCACACATCGATACAACCCACTGTCGGCAATTTCGGACGGGCTCTTCCGCGTGGGCGACATTCTTGCGATCGGCTACGCACTGTATCCGCCCGGCGGGCATGATGACTTTTGGAAAGACCAGGCGCGCAATCTTTTCCTCGGGATAGCGCTGCTGCTGTGCGAGTGGCGCGACGCCCGAAGAGCAGGTAACGGGACATCGATTCCTGACTATCCCGTCACCATGGGCGAGGTGCTCAGGCAGTCATCGGGAAATGGGATGCCAGTCAAGGCTTACCTGCAGCGCGCGCTTGTGCAGCATCGCGAGCTCCTGAGTGGCGCTTGCGTCGATGCACTGAATCGCTTCCTGTCAAACGACGACAAGGTGCTGGCGAGCGTTCTGGCGACGTTCAATGCGCCGCTTACGATCTGGGCCAACCCGATTGTCGACGCGGCGACGAGCGCCAATGACTTCGATTTGCGCGACGTGCGCCGACGGCGTATGTCCATCTATATCGGCATCACACCGGACCACCTGTCCGAGGCGGCGCTGCTCGTGAATCTCATGTTTTCTCAACTGGTCAATCTGAACACGAAGCAGTTGCCTGATGCGGATCCGACGTTGCACTTGCAGTGCCTGTTGCTGCTCGATGAGATGACGGCGATCGGCAAGATTCAGATCATCGCGCGAGCGGTCGCCTACATGGCGGGCTACAACCTGCGGCTGCTTTCGATCGTCCAGTCGATTGCGCAGTTGGAATCCGTCTACGGCCGGGCCGATTCGCGCACTTTCATCACAAATCACGCAATGCAAATCTTGTACGCGCCGCGCGAGCAGAAGGACGCGAACGACTATTCCGAGATGCTCGGCACGCTTACCGCCCATTCGCGCAGCATCAGCCGCCCAAGCGGGATGTTCGGTGGCCGCGGCGGCGCGTCTGAAAGCCTGTCGGAGCAGCGTCGGCCTTTGCTGCTGCCGCAGGAGCTAAAGGAGCTCGGCCGCGATAAGGAGATCATCGTGCTCGAGAATACGAAGCCCATCCTGGCCGACAAGATCTGCTACTGGCGCGATCCGGTATTCGCCTCGCGCGTGTGCGCGGCGCCGTCTGTACCCACCATGGACCTCGTACGCTTTACAGCGCAAGCCGAGCGACGGCTGCGTGAGTTGCAGCCGGAGGAAGTCGATACAGAAGGCGCAAGGCTACTTGATGTGCCGGCTGAATACCTCGAAGTCCTGCAGGGCTGGGATCCGCGGAATCTGCCGGCGTCGCTGAACGATCTGAGCGAGGATGACGTGACCGCTTATGTAGAGCAGCACTTCATGCTCCTCGGTGTTCCTGCAGAGCGCGTCCGGCGGGCGACGCGTCGGCTTTCGGTCGCAGATCTTGACGTGGCAGAGCTGACATTCGCCAGTCCTTCCAGAGCGAAACATAGATCAGTGCGTGGCGCGTCGGATGCGGTGTCGGCAGCAGGAGCACGACAATGAGTGCGGCCTACCTCGATGAGACCGCGCGCGTGCGCGCCGCGCTCGCGGTCATTCCCGCGGACGATTACGGTACGTGGGTCGATATGGCGTTTGCACTCAAGAACGGCTTGGGCGATGCGGGCTTTGAGATCTGGGACGAATGGAGCCGCACGGCCAGCAACTATAACGAGCGCGCCGCGCGTACCACTTGGCGATCCGCGAACGAAGCGGGCGGCAAGACGCTTGCGTCGCTGTTCTGGCTTGCCCGGCAGCACGGCTTCGACCTGACGCGCACGCAGTATCCGGACCGGATGGCGACAGCGCTTCTGCCAAACGCCGATACCGTGGTGCGCCGCACGCGCGAGGAAGCGCAGCAACGGGCGCGACACGCGGCAGTGGCGCGCGAGGCGCAAGCCGTCTGGCAATGGGCTCGGCCCGTCGGTCCCGAACACCCGTATCTCATCCGCAAACAGCTCGCCCCCGTCTCGACGTTGCGCGAGCTGGAGGCCCCGGAGTTGCATGCGTTGCTGGGTTATACACCGACGAGCGAAGAGCTGCCGCTCGCGGGTCGTGTGCTGGTGGTGCCGTTCTGGATCGGCGAAGCGATCTCGACGCTCGAGCTGATCGACGAGCACGGCCGAAAGTCGTCACTGGCGGGAGGCCTCAAGAAGGGGGGCTACTGGAGCGCCGGCCTGCTACCGACAACTGATCAGCCGACCACACCAATTCTGATCGGCGAAGGTATGGCCACGGTTCTGTCCGCGTACCGCGCGACGGAGTGGATGGCGCTCGCGACACTTTCGAGCGGAACACTTCCACAGGTGAGCGCCATTCTGCGAGACCGCTATCCCGACGCGGAACTCGTTGTCCTGGGCGACCTCGGCCCTGGGGAAGCTAAGGCGAGACAGGCGGCTCAAGAATCGCACGCACGTCTGGCGCTGCCTATATTCGCAAGCGATGCCCGGATTGACGACAAGACACCCACTGATTTCAACGACATGGCGGTCCTCTCCGGATTTGCATATGTCAGGGAACGCCTGCGTGACATTGCATTTCGCACTATCGACCAAACGCGAACGGGCACCGAGCCAGCGGCGGATGCGGCGGCAGAAGAGCTCACGACCGGTGCCGAGGCGCACGAACTAAAGGAGCAAGTCATGGGCAATGTGAAAGCAAAGCTGGTGAACGAGGCCGAGGACGCTTCGCGCCGTCGTGCGCCGAAGCGCGGTGCCTCAAAGCAAGCGGCGGCGCCCGAATCTCCGACCGTCGCGGAGGGATCAGTCACCGCCGAACCTATCGCTGCCACGCCGGCCCATGAAAGACCAACTGCGCCAACCCGTGCGGCAGTTGGCGAGCCGTTGTTCGCAGTGTCGGATGTGCCTGACGAGGTACGGGCGCAAGCTGAATATCGCTTTGGTGCACCGTTGCGCGTGGCGGCGCCACGTGAGAACGGAGGGCCGTACCGCGGAGAAGTGTTCAACACGGAGCACTACGTGATCCAGGAGGTCGCGACGCGCAGCGTCGTCTTTCACCCGAAGGCTCAAATGCAATTCGTCTCCGAGCGGTTGCGTTGGATGGATGAAAACGCACGCCTCAATGGGGCTGAGTTGCAGATCGGATATGACGGTGATCGTCCTAAAGTCTATCCGTGGGATCGCGCCCGCGAGTTGTTGGAACGCACCGTGGGCTCGCTGAAGAAGTCGGCGCGCGAGCTGAACTACAGCCCTAACCTGGAGGTGATGCTCGATCAGTTGCAGGCGAGGTCGTGGGCGCGTGTACGCGAAGCCCGCGCGGCGGCGCTGGAGCAGTCCAAGGAAAAGGGGGCGTCCCAAGATCCTTCAGGACCCGATAGATGAAGGAAGTATCGCCGGCGATCCGTACCGGTCAGAAAGGAGTCAGACGATGGCTGAGACCTCAATTGCTGCCGATCCGGTGATCAACCTGATCGAGCAGGATGTCCCAGGCGGTTCCCCGTTAGCGGGGCTCGCAACCGATGAAAGCCGTGCCGGTCGCTTTGACGCGGCCGCGTTGAGCGATGTGGCGGCACGGCGCCGACGCGAGTTCGACTCGGCTCGGGCGCGCCTGCGCGACATGGCTAGTCCGCAAGATGCTCGAAGACTCGATCCCGATTCGCGTGCGGTCATGAATGAGCCGCGGGGCCCCACCGACTCGCAGCGTCTGCCGGTGGAGCAGCCGCCGGAGCGTGTCCGCAAGCGGTACCTGCGCGCGGGCAACCAGTATTTCATGAAAGATGCGCCGTATCAGCTGGCGTTCGAGGACCTTGGGGCGCACCTCGTCACCGAGCACAACCGTCCGGACGTGGTCGAATCGATGGTCGATATGGCGGCGGCCAAGTCGTGGCAGCGCATCCGTGTGTCCGGTAACGAGGCATTCCGCAGCGAAGTATGGCTGCGGGCAACTGTGCTCGGTATCGACGTGAGTGGCTACGAGCCGAAGGCTGCTGATCTCGCACGTCTCGCCGACGCGCGACAAACGCGGCTGAATAACCGCATTGAGGCTGATGCATCGATGGCGCGGGCGCAAGCTTCTGCGCATGCAGACGGCGGGAGGCCGCCGATGCAGGCGGCGAAAAGCGATGAAGTGGTTTCTGTCGCCGGGGGCATTTCGCGACCATTCGCTCAACGCGGTGCTGATCAGGTCGTACCGCAACAGGCCGCTAATGACGAGCAGGAAGCACCGCGCAGTTATTCCGGTGAATTGCGTGAGCATGGCCGAGCCCCGTATCAGAACAATCCCGCGCGAAGCGACTCGTACTACGTAGTGTTTCGCGATGCGAGGGGCGACGAGCATATCGTTTGGGGCGTCGATCTCGCGCGCGCCGTGCGGGAGTCACGAGCGCAGCCCGGCCAGGAAGTGACGCTTGAAAATCTCGGCCGAAGGCTCGTGACGGTCAAAGTGCCGGTCGTCGATGCCCGCGGCGTGATGGTGGGCGAGGAGGAAAAAGATGTGTACCGCAACACCTGGCAGGTGGATGTCATCGACCGCACGCGGTCGTCGACTCGATCCACGGTGCAGCCCGAGGATGCATCCGGGCGCTCGAGTGCGCCAATCGCATCGCCATCGCAGGACCGCGGGCAGGAACGTCTTCGCTCCACGGTATCGGACGAAGATAAAGTGCTGCACCTCGCTGTACTGACCGGAGCCATGCGGGAGCAGGGATTCAGTGCGCGGTCGATCTCGCGCGTCCGGCAGCGTGCAGAAGCAATGCTCGACGCGTTCGGCGAGGGTGGCGTTCAGCTTCCGCGCCCGAGGGTTTTCGATCCAAAGGCCCCGTCTGAGCGTGACCGGCGCACGCGTTCCACCCCGGAGCGCACGCTTTCACGCGAGATTGAGCGCGCGGCCGCCGAGCCTTCGCTGCCGGCACGATAGAAGGGCTTCGGCAAATGCGTATCCGGGAGCGTCTGTGCGTTGAACTGGTCGGAACGCGTCGGGAATGGGAGGCGTGGTGTATGCACCGCGGCGTGACAGCGGGCGAGGGCGTGCGGCAGTTGATCGCGGTCGCGCTGGATTCCGGCGGCGTGCATAGCGATCTGGACGTCGAGGCTGCGATGCCACCGGGGACCGTCCAAGACCCACACGCGCGAATCGAAGTCAGGTTGACGCGCACCGAGCTTCAAGCGGTAGAGCAACGGGCTGCCGCTTCGGGCTTGACCAGTAATCGCTGGATTGCCGCGTTGATCCGTGCTCATCTGACGCAGGCGCCACAGCTCGGCGAAAACGAGCTGCGCTTGCTGTCAGACTCGAACCAGCACCTGGCGACAATCAACCGCTGGCTCGCGCAACTCGGGCGTAACCGAGGCGCCGGGCGTCTGGTGCACGATGATCGACCGGACATCGCGGCCGTCCGGCAACAGATCGACGTACATATGCGCGCTGTCGCGGCTGTGATCCGTGCCAACCTGGATAGATGGAGCCGGTAATATGTCCTATCCGAAGACCTACATTGACGCGATGCTTCTGAACTGGGGTGATCGTCTGTTCACGGAGCCGTTCTGGCATGCCCGGGCACAGCGGCTCTCGCGCTCAGCAATTCGTGATGAGGCAGCGCGGATGCGTGATCGCGTGGCGCGGACGCTACGGCGCTCCCCTGAAGTGATGGTAAAAATCACAAACAAGGCGTCGAGTGCCCAAGGCATGGGTGCGGTACGTCGGCACATGCGCTATATCTCGCGCAACGGGCAGGTGGAGCTCGAAGATCAGAACGGAGACAGCATCGCAGGCGCGGACGCCGTCCGCGAGCTCGCGCACAGCTGGCAGCTAGGCGGGTGGGGAATACCGGAGACGAGTCATCGCCGCGAGGTATTCAACATTCTTCTATCTATGCCGCCGGGAACGAATCGGCAGGCAGTGCGGGACGCCGCGCGAGACTTTGCGGCCCTAGAGTTCGGAGATGGACGTGCGTATGTCTTCGCTGCCCACGATGACGAAGCCCACCCACATGTACATCTGAGCGTGCAGGTGCGCGGCCCCGACGGACGACGACTCAATCCGCGAAAGGAAGACATACGGCGCTGGCGCGAGCGATTTGCTGAACAACTCCGTGAGCATGGCGTCGATGCAAATGCGACCCCTAGACTGACGCGCGGCGTCAGCCAGCGGTACCCGAAGCAAAGTGTCGCGCATATGCTCGCGCGCGGTGAAGCGCCGATGTACTGGCACGCTACAAGCAGCGAAAAGCAGCGGCAGGCAGAATGCAGAGCTCACGATTGTGCACTTGCCGCGTGGCGCGAAGTGGCGCAAGCAATGGCGGAGTCGCTGCTGACGGCGGACCGAGCCATGGCTATCGACATTACGGACTTTGTACGGGCTATGCCGATTCAGAGGGACGGCCCCAGTCCTGAATCACAACCCGAAAAGGCGCTAGCACGCGGAGATCGCGGGATGCCCTCGCGCGCCGAGCAGCTATGTGGCTTGGCTCCGGACGTCGAGCGGCAATGAAGGGAAAGCGGGCGTAGGCTATACGCGACCGAATCGGCCGCCGAGACTATCGTTGATGAAGGAACGTGCTGGTTCGACGCAGTAGACCCGCGCGCGGTGAGAGTCTAGCGATCAGCAAGCCAAGCGGGCACGCTTTTGTACGTTGCGAAGAGCAGGAAAACGAAGGCGATGGCCAGCAGTGGTACGCCGTAGAGCGCCACTGGGAAAAACAGCACAAGCTGGAGTGATGTCCCACCGACGCCGTATGTAACGTTCGTGCCTCGAACGTTTTCGTGTATCAGGTTCGCCACTGTCCCAATGCCTAGAGTGACGAGAATAAGTCCTCCATAGGCCGGTACGTGGTGGAGTGGCGCGGTCACCCACGCGTAGTATCCCCACCAAAGAAAATTGATCGCGACGGCCGCGAGCCAGAACCCTCGTACCGTGAGAATGTTGCGACCAAACCGCTGCCGACAGTGGCGATCAAATTGCCGGATGCCTCTGGCGATAGCAAGCAGGATACCTACGGTGATGGCTACCTTCAGTAGCACCATCTTTTTCTCTCCTTCGATGTGTATTACGGTTCTATGCCATTTGCCCAAAAAGCGTCAACTTTCGGCGCGATGCCTTCGCTATCTCTTAATCAAGATAGACGTCCGTTAGACGAACGCAAGGAGCAGTCGCCGTGGCGATTCATATTCTCATCTCAGGACCGCACAGGCAGTGCAAAAGTTCGTCGCCGATGCACGGACCAAGTGGACGCCGTTACCAGGAGCGCACGTGCTGCTGAATAAGCGCGACGTCGATGGACAATGCGCCTATGCTGAGAAGCTCCGTTAGGTTCCGTTGCAAGGCCTGTTCGTATAGGTTCACAAACAGTGAACACCAGTTCGCATGATCGTTCGCGGGCGGGCAGACTATCCTTGCGTCGGCGACGCGTGGCTCATCAACGCACCCGGCCGTGGATAGGATCGGAATATCGATCCGTGCTACAACGTTGTGTCTTTCCGGACGTAGACGCGGCTGATCATCCCGCCGCAGGAACAATATGGTCCCAACCAATGCGACGTCTTCCTCCAGATGCTCGGTGTGGCGGGACTGAGCTGCAGCAAGGCCATAGGCGGTCAACATTTTCCTGCTGCGGCGATCAATCCACTGTTCCGCCTGTTGCAGATGCTCGTTGAGCATCCGCAGCCGGCGGTAGTCCTGTTCGCTCATGTCAGTGGAGGGGCCGGGCGGCGGCCATTTGTCCGGCATCTCTTGCATTGAGTGCTCCCCGGTCTATTGAGGAAACCCCTGTTGAACGAGGTGTTGGGGGGCGATGCCGATTATCCACAGGGCAGTGCTCCGACCGGTGTCCCCGCTGAGATCCCCATGGATTTCCGGCGCATCGGAGTATACTACGATAGTCGTAGTATCTAAGCGAGCGCTTTGCAACGATATTCGTAGTTCTGTTTGTAACGGGCTACCAGTGAATGTCCGCGGCGCCGCCTTCAATCTTTGGAACGCGACTGAAGGAGGCTCGCCTAGAGGCCGGGCTGTCGCAGAAGCAGCTTGGGATTGAGGCGGGCCTGGATCCATTTGTCGCGAGCACGCGCATCAATCGCTATGAGCTCGGCGTTCACAAGGCGGATTACACCTTTGCTATCCGTATCGCGGCAGTACTTCGGGTACCGGTTGCGTTTCTCTACGCGGAAGATGAAGAACTCGCCCGCTTGATTTTGATTTTTGGCAGGCTCTCGAAACGGAAACGCAACGAGCTTCTATCGCATGCTCAAACCCTGGAGGTCGGCTCGAAGTAGATTCGTAGCATCGTGTGTCATCTTTGAAGATCGGGAGGGTGTCATGGCAACATTGGAAGCAATTGAGGTAAAGATAAGGCGTTTGCAAGAGCAGGCACAAGCCATCAGAGCAAAGCAACTCTCGGCGACGCTCGATCGCATTGTCGAACTCATGCGAAAGGGCGGGGTTACGCTAGCTGACATCGAGGCTCACGTTGACGCGAAGAAACGTGGCGGGAGGCCCGGTAAGAAGGCTGCTGCGCAGACGGCTCCTGCTACGGCGAAATACCAAAACCCAAAAACTGGTGCTACCTGGTCTGGACGCGGTCGCGCTCCCTCATGGATTGCGCATGCGAAGAACCGTACGCGCTTTCTCGTTGATGGCAATCCGTCGGATGTATCGACGACTGGCGGAAACGTTGAAAAAAAGCGGGGCAACTATATCCGAGGGCAGCAGCCGGCGAAGTATCGCGACCCTGAGACCGGTGCAACTTGGAGTGGACGCGGTCGTGCTCCCGCGTGGTTGGCGAACGCAAAGAACCGCGCAGAATTCTTGATTGAAGACCCGTCGGGCGGTCGACGCGCGCGTACTGCTTCTTAGTGCCATATAGCTATTCACAAAACGTCACAACTGGGCACTTTAACTGTTGTGCTAAGTAGGCTGCACATGCAATAGCTCGCACGAGCCGCGCGCCGCAAAATCACATCGATCGGGCAGTCTAACGCGGTAGTGCCGCAAGCGGCAGGTTTCGAATGCGATCGATGAATTCGTGCGGATCGGCTTCGAGCGCGCGCAAAATGTCGAGCAATTCGATGACGTCAATGCGTCGCGCACCACTCTCGTACTTCGAGACGAAAGACTGTGGTCGTCCTAGGCGCTCGGCAAGATCCTGTTGTAGCAGCCCACGCTGCTTGCGCGTCTCCATAAGCAGCGCGGCGAGTTGACGGTAGCGGCGGTCATGTATCGGATGGGCCATCCACACATTCTAAATTCGGATATCATATATCCCAGATTCGGATTTGGGATATACTGTGCGGGAACTGATGGTGATCGTGTGGGTGCTAGCGGCGGCCGGTATCGCAGCGTCGATCGCAATCGACATGCGCCATTTGGCCGCCAACCGCGTTTGGCTTTCACGTAGCGGATGGACTTTCGCGTGTATCTGCTCGGGCCCGGTTGCAGGTGTCGTCTATCTCATGTTCCGACGTGCTGCACGGCGGGCCCTAATCGCGTCCGTTTGGCAGATCGTGGGCGGCGATTCATACCCCTCCCACACTCGCCGCAAGCGATTGGTCACGTTGCTGCAGTCCGGCCTGATCGGCACGTCAGTTTTCAAAGCCTGCTTGAAAGTGCTGGATGATGAATGTACAACCCTTCACGACTCGAACAACGTCGAATGAATGCTGTCACACCGCCCAGTTGCGCAATCGGAGAGGGCGCATGGGGTCGCAGGTGCGATGCGGAGAAAATGGCAGCGCTGATGACGAAGCTTGCAAACGCTACAGCTAGTGCCTGGTTCCGGCGATACATCACCCTCGGATGCCGGAACCTTTTTTGCCGGCAGGCTTCCTGCCGGCGCTTTTTCTTCAGCGGGTGTCGACGATGAGCGCCGATGCTTGCATAACAAAAATCCCCGTGCGGAACAGTGCCGTGCGTTGGGCAACCGTCGGCGCGAGCCCGATGAAGATGCGGTTTCTGTGCCCCCCTTCGGGGAGCGGGTCGGAAACCCGCCGGACCTCGCTCTCTTCAATGTACCGTCGCGTGCACATTGAATCTTCATCGAGCATCCTTTCCGATGCCCTTAGTGCCCGCTGTCGACAGCGGTGGTGGCCGGTGCGTCAGGCGTCGCCGTGCGCACAGATGCTCGATTCGGCCCGGGCGCGTTGATCATCGATGCATTGGATATGCCAACGGCCACATGCCGAGGGAGGGGCGACCCGCCGCGCTACACCTGTTTCTCCTTCGAACGGCCCGCCGTGTTTGCGGAGTTTGAGGTCCTCGAGTTCGAACAGCGGACTTCCACCGCCGGGCGGGCAAACACGCGTTTTCGCGGGACGGCCCTGCAGCCGCCCCCATGAAGGTAAGGTCAGGCTTGCGTGGGACTCGCGCGACCATTCGAGCAGTTCGTCATCGAACCAGAGAATCGCGTATGCGCTAGGGTCGATGCCATCGAACGAGTGAAGGTGAACTGTGATCCGCATTCGCGTCGTCCAGACGAGCGCCTCTCGGCGACATGTGTGAGTGATGGCCTACATCACTGAATTAATGGTGAGTCGATAGGCTAGGTGAATTTGGCGGAGGGGGCCGCCCTTATCCTGCGGTAGCGCATCGGCATGTCTATGAAGGTGCTTTTCCGCCGTTCGATTGCACTCGCTTGATCGAGGTTCCCGTCGCGGGTCATCAGCCTTGTGTAACTTACATGGTCACAACCTGCCATGACTCAATGACGCTTGCTCGTGCTTACGTCACCGCAGCCGTAGCCGCGCATTCGTCGTGGAATCCCGCATGCCTGCGCGCACTGACTACGGCTTCGCCGTGCTACATCTGCGTCAACATGCCGCACGTTTTTGCTGTTCGCTATTTGATTTCAGTCAAGCCAGATCAACCCCTGATGTTGGACGATCGCCCTAGCGTGCTCGGTCCTGCATGTATGCAGGTGATACGACACCCACGTACTTCAACCCATGACTGGACAAACATGACATCCAGAAAAGCTTTGAAGAAATGGTCGATACCCCTTGTGGCGGGAGTGACTGCCTGTTTTTCCGGATGCGATGCCGCATTGCTCGACCCAAAAGGGACTGTGGGTGCGGCAGAGAAGGCGCTGATTTTGACATCGACGCTTACAATGCTCATCGTCGTCGTGCCTGTCATCGTGCTGACGCTTTTATTCGCCTGGCGCTATCGCGCTTCGAGCATTGCAGCGAGCTACTCGCCAAAATGGGCGCATTCGACGGCGGTCGAAGTCGTCGTGTGGACGATTCCGGCGCTCATCATCCTCTATCTCGGCCTGCTGACCTGGCGCACGACGCACGAACTCGATCCGTATCGACCACTGGCCTCAAAGGTGAAACCGATGGAGGTTGATGTCGTGGCGCTCGATTGGAAGTGGCTCTTCATCTATCCGGACCTCGGCATTGCTACGGTCAACCAGGTCGTGTTCCCCGTCGGCACGCCGGTCGAGTTCCGCATTACGTCGGATTCTGTGATGAACTCGTTTTTTATTCCTCAGCTAGGCAGCCAGATCTACGCGATGGCCGGCATGCAGACGCGGCTGCATCTCATCGCCGATTATCCGGGCGACTATGCCGGCCTCTCCGCGAACTACAGCGGTGAGGGATTCTCTGACATGAAATTCCGTGCCATCGCGGTGGATCGCGTGCGCTTCGCCGCCTGGGTGGACAAGGTGCGCGCTTCTCCCCAGCACTTGAGTATGGACGTCTACGGCGTAGTTGCGAAGCCGGACGAGCATGTACCGGTCATGTACTTCTCGTCTATTGATCCGAAGCTCTTTCGCAAGATCATCGCGAAGTACAACAACGGCAACGTCCTTGACCTCAAGGACGGCACCTGTGGAAGCAAGGGATAGACCATGCTTGGAAAACTGACACTCTCGGCGATACCGTTCGATCAGCCCATCATCATGGGGGCAGGCGTGCTGATGCTGGCGATCGCCCTCGCCGTCGCAGGCACGCTGACGGCGCTCGGCAAATGGAAATGGCTTTGGAGTGAGTGGATTACGAGCGTCGATCATAAGCGGATCGGTGTCATGTACCTCGTCGTAGCGGGACTCATGCTGGTGCGCGGCTTCGTCGACGCGCTGATGATGCGCGCGCAGCAGGCGCTTGCTTACCATTCACCCGGCTATTTGCCGCCTCATCACTACGACCAGATCTTCACGGCACACGGCACGATCATGATCTTTTTCATGGCGATGGCACTGATGGTTGGCCTCTTCAACCTTATCGTGCCGCTGCAGATCGGCGCACGTGACGTCGCATTCCCGTTCCTTAACTCGCTTTCGTTCTGGATGACGGCGGTGAGCGCCATCCTGATGAATCTCTCGCTGGTCATCGGTGAATTCGCCAAGGCGGGATGGCTGGTTTATCCGCCGCTGTCGGAGCTGCAGTTCAGCCCGGGCGTCGGGGTCGACTACTACATTTGGGCCGTTCAGATATCCGGCGTCGGCACGCTGATCACAGCCATCAACTTTTTCGTCACGATCATACGCATGCGCACTCCCGGCATGACGCTTATGAAGATGCCCGTGTTCACCTGGACGGCGCTCTGCTCGAACGTGCTGATCATGGCGACGTTTCCGATTCTGACAGTCGCTGTGGGCTTGCTCGCCCTTGACCGCTATCTGGGTATGCATTTCTTTACAAACGACGCCGGCGGAAATCCGATGCTCTATCTGAATTTAATATGGGCTTGGGGGCATCCTGAGGTGTACATCCTCGTGCTGCCCGCATTCGGCATCTACTCAGAGGTCATCGCCACGTTCGCCAGGAAACCGCTCTTCGGGTACAAGACGATGGTGTATGCCTCGTGCGTGATCATGATCCTCTCGTTCCTCGTGTGGCTACATCACTTTTTCACGATGGGGTCGGGCGCCGACGTGAATTCGTTCTTCGGTATTGCGACAATGGTCATCGCGGTGCCGACCGGCGTGAAGGTCTTCAACTGGCTCTTCACGATTTACAGAGGCCGGCTCGAGTTTTCGGTGCCCGTACTTTGGACGATCGGATTCATGGTGACGTTCACGATTGGCGGGATGACCGGCGTCATGCTGGCTATCCCGGGTGCCGACTTCGTGCTTCATAATAGTCTCTTCCTGATTGCGCACTTCCATAACGCAATCATCGGTGGTGTTGCATTCGGATACTTTGCTGGTCTGGCGTACTGGTTCCCGAAGGCGTTCGGCTTCAAGCTTGATGAAAAGCTCGGCAAGCGTGCCTTTTGGTTCTGGTTGATCGGCTTCTACGTGGCGTTCATGCCGCTTTACGTGCTCGGATTCATGGGTGCGACGCGGCGCTTGAGTCATTACGAAAACCCAGCGTGGCATCCATGGTTCGTCGTGGCTGCATTCGGTGCTGTGCTGATCGCCAGTGGCGTTGCCTACCAGATAGCCTCGATCGTCGTCGCCGTCAAACGCCGTAGCCTTCCGCAATACCGCGATGCAACGGGCGATCCGTGGGGTGGTCGAACGCTCGAATGGGCGACTGCGTCGCCGCCCCCGATCTACAACTTCGCGCATCTTCCGGTTGTGGAAGAGCTCGACGCCTTCGCGCACATGAAGGAAGCGGGCAAAGCCAACGCGGCGCCAGAAAGCCATGAGGACATCCACATGCCTTCCAATACTGCCGACGGCTTTGCTATCGGTCAGTTCAGCCTTGCACTAGGGTTCGCGCTTGTGTGGCACATCACGTGGCTCGCCGGACTATCGTTTGCAGCCATCATTGCGACGCTGATCGCGCGCAGTTTTCGTCAAAATGACGGTTATGTCATTCCCGCCGTACGCGTCTGCGAAATGGAGTCGCTGAGAAACCGCAAGCGCACGCTGGGACCGTTCGAGTTACCCGAAAAGGCGGAGGGCTGATCCGTGTCGCAAACTGCATCGCTTACCACCGACGGCGTAACGGCCGCAGAACATGGCGTCTCTCCGACGGTATTAGGCTTCTGGTTATACCTGATGACTGACTGCGTGTTGTTTGCCGCTCTATTCGCCGCGTTTGCCGTCATGTCAAACGAGTTCGCAGGTGGCTCAACCGGGCGGGATCTTTTTAATATTTCGGGTGTCGCACTCGAAACCGGCGCACTTCTCGTGAGCAGCATCACATACGGCTTTGCGATGATTTCCGCACATCGCCGGCAGCGTCGCGCGGTGCTCGGCTGGCTCCTCGTGACCTTCGTGCTCGGCGCGTTTTTCCTCGCTCAGGAATTGCGCGAGTTTTCGCAGCTGATTGCCGGCGGGGCAGGCCCTGACCGAAGCGCGTTCCTCTCTTCCTTCTTCACGCTGGTCGGCACGCATGGCCTCCACGTCACAGCCGGGCTTGTCTGGATGGCCGTACTCGTCGCGCACGTCGTCCGTTCGTCGGATATCTCCGAGCGCGACCTGACCCGTCTCACGTGCTTGAGCCTATTCTGGCACTTCCTCGACATCGTGTGGATCGGCGTATTTACCTTCGTTTATCTCGGGAGCGTGCTTTAAATGACCCATTCTTCTTCCTTGCCGCTGACGGCGCGGAACAGCAGCGTTGTTGGATATATCGTCGGCTTTTCCCTTGCCGTGTTGTTGACTGCGGGATCGTTCATACTGGCCACGCACCGGTCTCTGCCGCCGGAAACCGCAATGATTGTCCTCGGGGCGCTCGCGTTCGTGCAAATCGTCGTCCATCTGGTCGCGTTCCTGCATCTCGATTTTTCCCGCGGCCAGCGGTGGAATGTGCTCGCGTTCTGTTACGCCGCATTCGCAGCGCTGTTTCTGATCTTCGGAACGCTCTGGGTGATGCACAACGTCAGCATCCACATGATGTCTCGCTGACCCGAGTCTTCGCTGATCCATCTGGAAAGGCTCGGCCCCCTGGGCAGGGCATTCCTCCTTGCACTTCACGTTATCCCAGTAGTTTCATGACTGATTCGCTCCGCCCTATCTCTGCCGGAGAGCCGCTGCCGCATCGCAGGATCATTCGGTCGTGGCTGATCCCGTTCAGTGAAAGCGACACCGCCTACGCACTGGTGCTGATCACATTCGACTTCGCGCTGCTCTTGGTTTCGCTCGCAGCGGTTATACAGACGCACGGCTTCATGTGGAAAGCCGTCTGCGGGCTCGTCGCCGGCTTCGTCATCGGCCGGCTGTTCATCATCGGCCACGATGCGTGCCATCAGAGCCTCACCCGACACCGGAAGCTGAACCGGTGGCTTGGCCGAGTCGCCTTTTTGCCATCGCTCACGCCCTACAGCCTTTGGGAAGTCGGACACAATGTCATCCATCACGGGTATACGAACCTGAAAGGCGTCGATTTCGTGTGGGCACCGCTTTCTGTGCGGGAGTTTCGCGCGCTGTCCGGCCCGCGTCGCATTCTGGAGCGCGTCTACCGCAGCGGGTGGGCGCCCGGGCTGTACTACATGATCGAGATTTGGTGGCGTCGAATGTTCTTCCCGTCGCGCGCGGCGATGCCCACGCGCCGGCCGGTTTTTCTTCGCGACTGCGTACTGGTATCCGTGTTCGCGCTGTTCTGGATCGGCACCCTTGTTTGGGCCGCCTATCTGACCGATCAGCCGGCCATGTCGCTCATCGTGACCGGCTTCGCCATCCCGTTCCTGTTCTGGTGTGCGATGGTGGGATTTGTTGTGTATGTCCATCACACCCACACGCGAATTCGCTGGTACGACGAGCGCGCCGAGTGGGGCCGCACGGACCCATTCGTCTCGACGACGGTGCACCTGACCTTCCGACGCGGCATTGGCGCACTGTTTCATCAGATCATGGAACACACGGCTCATCACGTCGACATGAGTCTGCCGCTTTACAGACTCGCGGCTGCGCAGCGCAAGCTCGAGGAGCAGCTGCCAGGGCGAATCGTGGTGCAGCCTTTCTCATGGCGTTGGTACTTCGGCACCGCCCAGCGCTGCAAGCTCTATGATTTTGCCTCGCATCAGTGGACCGATTTCGCCGGGCGGCCGACCGTTTGACTGGAGCACGTATGATCGATGCCGACATCCTGTTTCAGCACCGGCTGCTTGCAAAGTACAATGCCGCCACCCCGCGCTATACGTCGTATCCGACCGCGGTCCAGTTTCGCGAGGACTTCGACGTTGCGGACTACGCGCGCGCGGCTGCTGATCCCGGCGCGGCGGATACGGATCTTTCGCTCTACTTCCATATTCCATTCTGCAGTACGGCGTGCTTTTATTGCGCTTGCAGCAAGATCGCCACGAAGAACCGCGCACGTACGCGGCCCTATCTCGACTGCGTGAAACGTGAGCTCGCGCTTCAGGCAGAACGCTTCGATACGGCGCGTCCCGTGACACAGCTGCATTGGGGTGGCGGTACGCCCACGTTCCTCTCTCCTGGCGAAATGATCGAGTTGATGGCCGCCACTCGCGAGCATTTCACGTTGCTGCCCGATGACGTAGGCGAATATTCGATTGAAATCGACCCCCGGGAGGTAAGCGCGAAAACGATCGTCCAGTTGCGCACGCTAGGCTTCAACCGGCTCAGTCTCGGTGTACAGGACTTTGATCCGCTCGTGCAGCACGCGATTAACCGTATCCAACCACTCAAGTTGACTGCCGACGTCATGCGTGCCGCGCGCTCAACAGGATTTCATTCGATTAGCGTGGATCTGATTTACGGGTTGCCGTATCAAACTGCCGAGAGCTTCGCGCGCACGCTCGACATCACGCTCTCGCTCGCACCTGATCGACTTTCCGTATTCGGCTACGCGCACTTACCGCAGCTTTTCACGATGCAGCGTCAGATGGATGCGTCGACTCTGCCATCGCGGCAAGAGAGGCTTGCGCTGCTGCGCCTCGCGGTTGAGAAGTTGACAAGTTCCGGGTATGTGTATGTGGGCATGGATCATTTCGCTTTGCCAACCGACGAGCTCGCGCGTGCGCAGGCGCGTCGCGCGCTGCATCGGAACTTTCAGGGATATAGCACTAACGCGGATTGTGACCTGATCGGCTTAGGCATGTCGTCGATCAGTAAGGTCGGCGACGTGTACGCTCAAAACGCCAAGGATCTGGCCAGCTATTCGGCCGCGATCAATACTGGGCGCCTCGCGATCGCACGGGGCATTTGCCTCACAGTCGACGACCGCTTGCGGCGAGACGTCATCGCTCAGTTGATGTGCAACTTCGAACTGTGCTTTGTTGAGTTCGAGGCCACATACGGGATTTGCTTCGCTAATGTATTCGCTCCCGAGCTGGAACGCTTGCGCGAATTCGAGCGGGATGGCCTCATCGCGGTCGACTCAGACCGACTGCAAGTGCTTGCGGCGGGCAGAATGCTGGTGCTCGATATCGCGATGGTATTCGACCACTACGTGAGCATTCAGACGTAAGGTCGACTTTTGCGTATGCTTTGAAAGGCCGTCAGAGCCCCTCCAAGGCGGCGTTTGCGCGGCGTCGTCGAAAGTAACCAACTATTCGGCCCGACTTACATCGAGCAGACCGTCCAGGTCGAGAATCCGAATATTTCTGCCACCGACAGCGATGAGTCCGCGCTTCTCAAAGCGCGACAAGACTCGGCAGACCGTTTCCATCGTTACCCCGAGGAAACTTCCCGCTTCTCCTCGCGTCATGCGCAGCACAAACTGGGTTGGCGAATTGGCACGCTGATGCGATTGCCGCGACGACATGTCCAAAAGGAAAGTCGCGATGCGTTCTTCTACAGTCATTGTGCCGAGCACGACCATGTGACTGCTGTCACGAGCGAGCTCGGCGGAGAAAACGCGGTACAGGTGATCCGATATCGCTTTCACCTGCCGGCCGAGCAGTTCGAGCAGCGCGAATGGCAGAACGCAGACGCAGCTATCTTCGAGTGCAATGGCGTCGCTCATGTGGTAAGCGTGGCAAACGCCGTCAAGTCCTAGCGGTTCACCGGCGAAGAAAAATCCAGTAATCTGTTCTCGGCCATCGGAAAGCAGCATCACCTTCTTGAATGAGCCAGTGCGTATGGCATAGATGTTCGTGAACGGGTCCCCGATTCGGAAGACTGGCGCACCTCTGCGAACTACGTGGCGGGCAGGCGCAAGGCCTTTCGTCGAGCGCATGTCGGCGTGTTCGGCTCTATTGGCCGTGCAACAAGGCCGCATGGCACAGCTTCTGCACGGTTCAGTCAGGCTGATTGTGGGTGTAATTCCAATTGGTACCATAACTGACCCAGTAGCTTGCCTCGACGACGGCGAACAAGACTCTGTCGCAACCGAGATCTCGTTCGGCTCATTGGAAACTGACACAACAACGCCTACGAACGGGCGTCAATTGTCGACGACACCGAGCTTCTCCTTACTGCAGTCGCCTTGCAATGAGCAATGGGCGGCTAACCGTCGCATCACAGAAATCGTTGACCGTTCCAATGACGCGTTTGCCGTTCGGCAGGTTTTGTCGATCGGACGCGTGCGACACGCTGTCGCGGGCAACTACATGCGTACGTTTAGTTGATTGCGGTCAACGCTGATAGCCCTATAACCATACAGACT
Source organism: Trinickia symbiotica (assembly GCF_002934455.1). Classification (GTDB taxonomy): domain Bacteria; phylum Pseudomonadota; class Gammaproteobacteria; order Burkholderiales; family Burkholderiaceae; genus Trinickia; species Trinickia symbiotica. The sequence goes on from NZ_PTIR01000026.1 coordinate 38,812, forward strand.
GTGTGGGTATTATAGCAACCGGACACTATCATGCAAAACCAAATTCATGCCATCACGGCAGCGATTTGCCTCACTTCCGCATTTGGACTATCCACGGCCCGTGCTGCCGGCGACGCGGCAACGTTGGCCTCGACCGCAGACAGTTCAGCGGCCGGGATACATGCTGGCGATTGGCTGGTTCGCCTTCGTACAATTAGCATCCAGCCGCAAGTTCACACGAGCAACACGCTGTCCACGCTCGATGTCGGCGTGAACAACTCGCTCGTTCCCGAGCTCGATTTCACCTACATGATTCGCGACAGTATAGGCATCGAGTTGATTCTTGGCACCTCGCGTCACCAAGTGACGTCGAACCTCGGTAACTTGGGTGGCGTCGGCGTGCTGCCTCCGACATTGCTGTTACAGTATCACTTCAATCATGAGGGACGCATTCGCCCCTATGTCGGTGCGGGTCTTAATTACACGCTCTTCTATAACAACAGTTTGCACGCCGGAGGTCAACCGGTCTCCATAGACAACCACAGCTTCGGTCCAGCATTGCAGGCCGGCGTCGACGTGCAGGTGACAAAGGCGCTTTTCGTCAACGCCGACATTAAGAAGATTTGGATGAAGACCGACGCGTCGCTTGGCGGCACTGCAATCGGCACTCTACATATCGATCCGCTCGTTATTGGGGTGGGCATTGGGATGAAATTTTAGCCGGGGCGGATTCGAGGCGCCGAAAAGGGCAAGGCGAGAGGGCTGAATGTGGCACGGCTGCTGGCTGGCCGGAAGAATGCAGGGAACGCGAGGGCATACGCGCGGAATGTGGATGGGGCGGGTCGCGCGAGATCGCTTACCTCCATGGATAACAGAAGTCGCGCTCAGGCAGGTCAAGCACTCCGACATCCAGCCAGAAAAAAAGCGACGCTATGCTGCACATGGTTGTCGATTTGTGCTCGCAATGTCTTCAGGCCTTCGCCAACGAGCGCGCGCATGAACAACGGGTCGACGACCAAGTCAATGTAGAACCTGGTCGTAGTCTCGATGTGATCGGGCCCGAAGGCCGGGAAGCGACGGACGTCCTTGACGCTAGCTGCGTCGAGTAGGGCTTCCCGCGCTGCCGAAGCGCCGCGCTCGCGCGCGTCACGAGAAAAGTGGGCCAGTTCCGGGACGCGGCGTGCCTCTGCGGCGGCAAGCCTCATGAAGTCGATCACTTCATCCTCGAGCAACCGTTCTAGCATTTCACGTCCGAGGCAGACGAGCCTTGCCTCGAGTGTTGTTCCGGTGGTTGCGTACTTCCCGAAGTGAGCACTGAACCGCGCCGCACCGCGCAAGCCGACAGCTACAAAAAGGGCCTCCTTGGTCTCGAACCGCGCATAGATAGTGGGCTTGCCGGCGTGCGCGAGACGGGCGATCTCGTCGATGCTCGCGCCATGGAACCCGCGCTCCATGAACACCTGATGGGCAGCATCAAGTATGCGTTCGTCCACTTCTCCAGCCAGCTCGCTTGGGGGCCTTCCTGCCCGTACGGCAGAATGCTTCAAAGCCTTCGTTTTCGGCATCGCATCTGTTGAGTTCGGCATCTTGTGGTGGACGTAGTCCGAATATCGGTACACCGCGGATGTACCACGGCAGAGCCGGGGTTGTAAAGGAACGAAACGGTTTCGTATCAGGGCTTATTGACCGCTTTTGGTTTCCTTGTTACTGTATGTGAACGAAACGGTATCGTTTTATTTGTCGGGGCTGCCGATGATTGCGTCATCAATACCGAAATGACAGTTCGTCCTGAGCTGCGCCACGTCGCGCTCGTTACCGCAGCCCAATGCCCGGACTCGTCGGCAATGTGCCAGAGCTTCGGATAGGGCGATGAAATGACGCTTCGAATTTGGAGCGCTCTGGCACCGCAACTTGGCCTGCTGAGCGCACTTTTGCTCGGCGGATGCGCCGTCGGGCCCGATTACGTGCGTCCGGCGATGACGCAGAACGCCCACTTCTCGCGGGAAGAGCCGCTGACCGGCACGGCGTCTTCCGCCGTGCCGGGCGGCGCGGCGCAGCACCTGATCGAAGGGATGGACATCCCCGGACTATGGTGGACCCTGTTCCGTTCATCTGAGCTGACTGGCTTGGTGGAGGAGGCATTGCGTGCTAGCCCGGATGTAGCGGCAGCTCAGGCGTCTCTGCGGCAGGCGAACGAACTTGTGTATGCCGACCGCGCGTCGCTCTTCCCTATAGTGGTTGCGAACGCATCCACCACGCGCGAAAAGGCCAAGTTTGGTGCATTTCCCCCCGAACTATTGACTATCAATGCAGCCTCGGTGAGCGTTTCCTACGCTCCTGACGTGTTCGGTGGCACACGCCGTGAGATAGAGGCGGCTGCTGCCGTGGCCGAGTACCAACAGTTCGAACTCGAAGCAACTTACCTGACGCTGACCGCGAGCGTCGTCAACACCGCAGTGACGCTCGCGTCGGTCCGTGATCAGATCGCTGTGACAAAGGACCTCGTTCGGATACAAGAAGCAGGTTTGAACTTGGCGAAGTCGCGCCTGCGGCTGGGGGCAGTATCTAATAGCGACGTCCTTGCGCAAGAAGCGGTGGTGGCGCAAACGCGCGCGACCCTTCCACCACTGCAAAGGCAGTTGGACCAGGCACGACACCAGATGACGGCCTATCTCGGAAGGTTTCCGAACCAGGAGCAGGTGGAACATTTCGAGCTAGCGGGACTTCACTTGCCGGAAGAACTGCCTATTAGTCTGCCGTCGTCCATCATCGAGCAGCGGCCCGACGTGCGCGCCGCGGAGGCCCGACTGCACCAAGCTAGCGCAAACATCGGCGTGACAATCGCCAATGAATTGCCGCAGTTCAACCTCACGGGTTCGTTGGGCTTCAATGCTTCACGATTGGTCGATCTGTTTTCGCCGGGCACAGGGGTATGGGCCTTGATCGGCTCGGTCTCGCAGAGCCTCTTCGATACGGGGGCTCGTTGGCACCGCAAACAAGCCGCCGTTGCCGCCTACGATGAATCCGCCGCGCTTTACCGCGGCGCAGTCGTCAAGGCATTCCAGGACGTCGCGAACGTGTTGCGTGCGCTGGATACCGACGCCGATGAGCTAAAGCAGCAAGTAGACGCTGAACGAGCCGCACTAGACAGCCTCGAACTCACCCAGACCCAGTACCGACTCGGAGCGGTTGGTTACGTGAATCTTTTGACTGCGCAGCAAACATACCAGAACGCCGTTCTTGCACGCGTGCGTGCGCAGGCCAGTCGTTACAGCGATACAGTTGCGCTTTTTCAGGCGCTCGGCGGCGGCTGGTGGAATCGGTCAAAAAACACTTCGCAGGCGCAGACCGGTCAGGTTATTTCGCCTCCACTTGATCAATAGGATCCGTGAGAAGCCCCATGGAAGAGGAAGCGCTCCATCCCCCAGCTAAACGGGAAGCGTCTGGTGGACGTACCAGCCGCCGCCTGTTGCGGCCAATGCTGATCATGCTTGGCGCCGTCCTAGTCATTGTCCTGATCATCGGCGGGACGAAGTTCGTTCAGATTTCCCGGCAGATTGCATACGCAAAGGCGCCCCAGCCTCCCGCCGTCGTCACTGCGGCTCCCGCCCGGTTCACCGACTGGCAACCTGTTGTATCCGCTGTGGGATCGATGAAAGCCTTCCGCGGCGTTGACGTGACGACTGAAATAGGCGGCATCGTTCGCAGTATTACCTTCAAATCTGGCGAGGACGTCTCGGCCGGCGAGCCGCTGGTGCAGCTCAACGCGGATACGGATGTTGCCCAATTGCATTCGCAGGAAGCAACTGCCGATCAGGCAGCAACCGTCTTGAACCGGGACAAGGCGCAGCTAGAGGCAAATGCCGTTTCACAGGCCCAGGTGGATGCCGACGAGGCCGACTGGAAGTCCAAGCGTGCAGCCGTCGAGCAGCAGCGTGCGCTGGTCGCTAAAAAGTCCATTACCGCACCGTTCGGCGGACGCATCGGTATCACCACCGTAAATCCTGGGCAGTACCTCAATCCAGGCGACAAGATCGCGACCCTGACCACGCTCGATCCGATTTATATCGACTTCAACGTACCGCAGGATCAAAAGTCCGAGATTGCGAAGGGCCAGGCCGTCTCGGTCAGCACGGATGCGGTGCCCGGCCAGACGTTCCGCGGCATGGTGACGGCTATCGACACCAAAGTGGATCCGACCACGCGCAGCTTGACGGTCGAAGCAACGGTTCCGAATCCCAATCGGCTGCTGCTTCCTGGGATGTTTGCCCGCGCAGTCGTCATTTCCGGCTCAGCGCAGCACTATCTGACGGTTCCCCAGACGGCGGTGACCTACAACCCGTACGGCACCACTATGTTCGTCGCAGTGAAGAAAAAGAATGCGAAGGGGCTCGATGTACTTACGGCGCAGCAGACCTTCGTCAGGGCGGGGGCGACGCGAGGCGATCAGGTCGCCATCTTGAGCGGACTGAAAGAGGGTGACCTGGTGATCACCAGCGGTCAGATGAAGCTCAACAACGGTACGTCGGTCGCGATCGACAACAGTAATCCGCCCGCGAACGAAGCGTCCCCGACGCCTCAAGAACGGTGAGACCCGTGATGAAATTTACCGACGCCTTCATCAAACGGCCGGTATGGGCAGTAGTCATCTCGGCGATGATCCTGATCCTCGGTCTACGCTCGATGACCGGACTGCCCGTCTCGCAATGGCCGCGCACCGAGAACGCGGTCGTGACCATCCAGACGAATTACAACGGCGCCGACGCGGCGACGATTGCTGGCTTCATTACTCAGCCGCTCGAGTCGGCAATCGCTCAGGCTCAGGGCATTGACTACCTTTCGTCAACCAGCGTGGCCGGCGTATCGACGATTACGGCAACCCTGCGTCTCAATTTCGACGCGACGAAGGCGCTTACCGAGATCAATACGCAGATCAGCTCGGTCCGCAGCCAATTGCCCGCGCAGGCCCAGCAACCGGTTTTGTCCGTCGCTGTCGGCCAGACTACCGATGCCATGTACATCGGCTTCTACAGCGACGTGCTACCGACCAACAACATCACCGATTATCTCGTTCGCGTGTTGAAGCCCAAGCTCGACTCGATCGAGGGCGTGCAGACGGCGGAGATCTTGGGAGGGCGCCAGTTCGCGTTGCGCGCTTGGTTGGACCCTGCCAAACTGGCCGCGCATCATGTATCCGCCCGTGAGGTCTATGCCGCACTTTCGAACAACAACTATCTGTCCACGATCGGCTCGACCAAAGGTCAGACGGTCACGGTCGATTTGACGGCCGGCACCGATCTGCACAAGGTGGACGAATTCAAGCAACTGGTCGTCAACCAAAGTGGCGACGCGCTCGTCCGGCTCCAGGACGTCGCGACCGTCACGCTCGGCGCGGAGGACTACAGCACCAGCGTTGCGTTTTCGGGCAAACGGTCGGTGTTCGTCGGTATCAAGGTCGCGCCGAACGCCAACGTCGTGACGGTTGCCTCGAAGGTCCGTTCGGCCTTTCCAGAACTTCAGTCGCAACTGCCTTCCGGCCTGACCGGCGCCATCGCCTACGATTCCACGGAGTACATCAACACGTCGATCCAGGAAGTCGTCAAGACGCTGGCTGAAGCGCTGGTTATTGTGACGATCGTCATTTTCCTGTTCATCGGCTCATTCCGTGCGGTCATCGTGCCGCTCATCGCGATACCGCTTTCACTCGTTGGCACGTTGTTCTTCATGTTCGTCCTCGGCTATTCGATCAACCTGCTCACGTTGCTTGCTTTGGTGCTCGCGATTGGTCTCGTCGTGGACGATGCCATCATCGTCGTTGAAAACGCCGATCGGCACATCAAGGAAGCGGGCAAAAGCGCGGGTGAAGCGTCGCTCATTGCGGCACGCGAGCTCGGTGGACCGATCGTTGCCATGACCGTCGTGCTGGTGGCAGCCTACGTACCGATCGGCATGCGAACGGGTCTTACCGGCGCGCTGTTCAAAGAGTTCTGCTTTTCGCTCGCCGGCGCGGTGGTGGTCTCCGCGGTGGTCGCACTGACGCTTTCGCCCATGATGACTTCACGTCTCCTCAGGAGTGGTGAAGATGAGGGGCGCTTAGCGCTCTTGCTGGACCGCATTTTCGCCCGCCTGCTGCGCGGGTACCACTCTGCCCTGGCCAGGACAATTGACGCATGGCCGGTGCTGGTCACCTTCGGCTTCGTCGTCTCCCTGCTCGCGGGAGCAGCCGCGTTTACCGCAAATAGCGAGCTGTCACCGACCGAAGACCAAGGCATCGTGTTCATGCAGATCAAGGGCGCGGCCAACGCGTCCCCGGAGCAAATGAGGCGCATCGCCGATCAAGCGTATGACATTGCTCGTAAAGTGCCAGAGTACAGCCAGATGTTTCAACTGACCGGTACTCCCGCGCTCAACCAGGGGCTAGGCGGCGTCCTGCTGAAGCCTTGGAATCGGCGTGAACGCACGCAGACCGACGTGGTAATGGACCTGCAGCGCAAATGGAGCGACGTGGCGGGCGCGCAGATTGTCGCCTTTTCACTGCCGTCGTTGCCGGGATCGCAGGGGCTGCCCGTGCAGTTCGTCATCAGGTCGACCGAGCCGGTGGAAAAGCTGAACGAGGTTACCCAGGCCGTGTTGGCGGAGGCACAGAAGGAGAAGCTCTTCTGGTTCGCGGATGTCGATCTCAAGCTCGACAAACCGAAGGCCGAAGTCGTCGTCGACCGTGAAAAGCTCGCGATCATGGGCATGACCGAGGCGGATTTTGGCGCGGCACTGTCGGCGGCGCTTGGCGGCAACTACGTCAATTACTTCTCGATCGCCGGACGCTCGTACAAGGTCATACCACAGGTGCTGCAGGTGGACCGACTCAATCCGGACCAGGTTCTCGACAACTATATCCGCACGCCGTCGGGGATCATGGTTTCCGCGCGCACCGTGGCCCATATCGAGACGTCGGTTCAGCCGCGAACGATCAACCACTTCCAGCAATTCAATTCGGCGACGATCTCGGGCGTCAGCGGGCTTTCCCAGGGCGCATTGCTGCCGAAGTTGACAACCATCCTAAAGAAGGTGGCGCCCGGTTATTCGGCCGACTACTCAGGTGAGTCGCGTCAGTTCGTTGAAGAATCCGGAGGATTTCTCGGGCTTTTGCTGTTCTCGATCGTCATCGTGTATCTGGCGCTTGCATTCCAGTTCGAGAGCTTCCGCGATCCAGTTGTCATCCTCTTTTCGGTCCCGCCCGCGCTCTTCGGCGCGCTCGCCTTCATTACCACCGGATTTGCGTCGATCAACGTGTACACGCAGGTCGGCCTGGTCACCTTGTTGGGGCTGATCACCAAGCACGGCATCCTGATCGTGCAATTTGCCAACGAGTTGCAGCGCGCTGGCCGATCTAAACGGCACGCGATCGAGGAAGCGGCGGGGGTACGCCTTCGCCCGATTCTCATGACTACGGCGGCAATGGTGCTCGGCGTCGCTCCGCTGGTGTGGGCTTCCGGTGCTGGCGCTGCGGGGCGGCATGACATGGGGCTGGTGATCTTCGCAGGTCTTGGTGTCGGTACGCTGCTGACCCTGTTCGTGGTACCGGCCATGTATATGTTCGTGGGTAGCACACACGTCCGCGAGGACCACACGCCGAATTCGAAAGTGCCATCCACGCTTTGCAAAGTACCGTAACAGTGAAAGAGACCAAGGACCCGACCGTCGAACATCAGTTCTCCCGAAAATGATTTTCCAACAGCTTTGCATCTGCTGCGCGGAAGCCTTCCATATTCCTGGAGGTGCTTATGACTCAGGTCACACTTGCTACGGCACTTCTCGCGTTTCATCGCATTTCGCCACGGCAATAGCAGCACGATAGTCGATTTGCTCGACCTTGTTGTCGACCGTGTGTGGCGTCGCGAGCGAGCGTCGTCGGATGTAACGGCCTCGGCAACTGTCAGCTTGCGAAGCCGATCGCGGCGTAGCTCGAGCCAACCTCGGGCTCAATGGAGCGGTTATACGCGAGTCGCGTTCGCCGGACGGTAGCCAATTGATGCGCTGCGCAGTGCGACAAACCGTCTCAGAACTCGCTCGCCTCGACCGCGTCGAATCGGGTCGATGGCTGAACTGGATCGCGCGACTTGCAATCCTGAAGCCCCTGCCTTCCGGAGGTACCGGATCAATGCAATGGAAAAGGTATATGACAAATTCGCAATCCAACTACGTGGTCGCCATAGATGCAGCGGATCCGTATATCGGTCTCGAGAAGCTTAACGACTCCGCTGTCGACTCATGGGTTCGTATGCAAACGGAACGCACCATGAAAGCCTACGGACACAGCGCAAACAACGACGCGCTGACCAAACGGCTCATCGAGTCTATGATGGCCCAAGACCGCATTGTCACGTGCTCACGCTGGGGCAACTGGGCTTACAACAGTTGGCTTGATGAAGCACATCCACTCGGGTTTGTGCGGCGTACGCCCTGGAAAGCCTGGATCGAGGGGAACCCCGAATGGGAAGTGCTGCTGGAGATCGATGCGATTGACTTGAACAATAGAAACAGCGACGATACCCGGTGGACTTTAGCCGGCTTTCGTCTTATCTACCCTACTGCCGATCGGGCGCTGGTCTTTCTTTCACCCGGCGGGGCGGACGCTCACATCGTGCGCGAGTTCGATATAGGAGCGCGCGCGTTTGTCGAGAATGGGTTCGAGCTGCGCGAGCCCGGCCATCACAGCGTTGAATGGATCGATCGGGAGACGGTCTATGTGAGCTGGGATGACCGTGCGGCAAACGCGGCTCCCACGCTCACGCACGCTGGCTATCCGCGGCAGGTACGGAGATGGAAGCGCGGCACCTCGGTGGCAGATGCGCCGGTGGTGTTCGAATGTGAGGTCGACGATTTGTCCGCGTCGGCGCGTTATGACCCGATCCGGGCACGTCATACCGCATCGCGCAGCACGACATTCTCCCAATCGGAGCGATTCTGGCTCGACGAGTCGGCTGGCGAATGGCGGCTGTACGATGTGCCGCGCGATGCGAGACTGTTCGAGTGGAACGAATGGCTGTTCGTTATGCCATGCGTTGACTGGAAGGTCGGTGTGGCGATATATCCAGGTGGATCGTTATTGGCTATTCGACGTGACGCGTTTCTCGACGGAAACCGCCATTTCGCAATACTTTTCGTGCCAGCGGAAAGGGACGTATTATCGTGTGTGCGGTACACGAAGCACTGGCTGATCGTCTCTCACAAGAGCGAAAGCGTTACCCATGTGACGCTCTGGCGTCCGTCGGCTTTGGCTCACGGAACGTGGGAGGCGCGAGTGTTTCCGTTGCCGGCCGGCTGCGAGGCGTGGATGAGCGCCGTCGACAGCGCTCGCGATGACACAGTACTGATTTGCGCCTATCATTTCCTGACGCCACCTAAGCTGTATCTTGCCGATCTCGCCAGCGATGCCCCCTGGCGCCCGCTGGGACGGGCTCCCGCGCGGTTCGATGCAACCGGATTCGTCGCGCAGCGACGACATGCTACAGCTTCCGATGGCGTGCAGATTCCCTATTGGATCATCGGTCGCAAAGCGGATCTTGAGGGCAACCCTCGGCCTTGCCTGCTCTATGGATATGGCGGATTTAAAGTTTCGCTCGATACGCCTGCCTATGTGGACACCATGGGATTCTCGTGGCTCGAACCGGGTGGCGTGTACGCGATTGCGTGCATCCGGGGCGGGGGAGAATTCGGTCCTGCGTGGCATCTCGCCGCAAAAGGCGAGAAACGCCAAGTCGCGTTTGACGATTTCATTGCCGTGGCTGAGGCATTGATCTCCTCCGGCGTCACCACCCCGAAGCAGCTGGCCATCATGGGGGGAAGCAACGGCGGTCTGCTAACTGCCGCGTGCATGATTCAGCGCCCGGAGCTATTTGGTGCCGTTATCTCGCGAGTGCCCGTGCTCGACATGGCACGCTTTCACCTGCTACTGCGGGGAGCCTCATGGGTCGATGAGTTCGGTGATCCCGACAATCCCGATGACTACGGAATGTTGATGGCTTACTCGCCCTATCACAACGTGAAGCCGGACGTCTCTTACCCGCCGGTTCTGTTCACGTCGTCGTCGACGGACGATCGTGTGCATCCTGGGCACGCACGCAAGATGGTAGCGAAAATGCAGGCACTCGGACATGGCGAAGTCTGGTATCTAGAATGGCACGACGGCGGCCACGGCGCTGGCGTCGAACCCGAAGACATCGCACGCGCATCGTCAATTACATTTGAGTTCCTGCGGGCGAAGATCGGGGCAGGCTTACGGCCGCTCGCTTGCCTCGGTTCTGACGGGCGGACTCAGGAGTCCTTGGTGCATGAGTAACCTCAGCGTCGCGCAGCTATCGCGCTCGTTGCGGTGGCGCTGTTCGGCGTTCTAACGACAGTGTACGCGGAACTCATTGTCATTGCGTCCGGCGCGATGCTCGAGCTTGCATTATGCCGGACAACCGGATCAGGCAATGTGCTAGGCGTGGCAATGACATGCTCACGAATTTCGCGTCTCCCGCCTGGTCGGAGCCATCGCGCTGGCGCTCTTCTGCTTCCTTGTCTTTGGGCTTCCCGCTGTGGGCACCATCGACGCCAGCCATGCGATTAAGGCATTCGACGCGTTCTACCGTTCGGGAGCCTTGGTTTTCGGCGGCGGCCATGTCGCGCTACCGGTTTTGGGACGACAGACTGTCGCGACGGGCTGGGGCAGCCCGAACGATCTTCATGCCGGCTATGGAGCCGCCCAGGCCGTCCGGGGCCTCTTTTCACGTTCGCCGCGTTTCTCGGTTGGATGCTGGCAGGGACGCCCAGTCACTTGACAGGCGCGGTCGTCCTTGCCCGGTTACGACAAAACCACGATAGCCTGGTGTTAGCGGGAGTGAATGTGACTATTCATGTTGATTGGTAATGAAAAAAGAGATACATTGTATGTGCCGAGTACAAGCTGTACCGTCGGAACTGAAAGGAGAAACGCCATGGAACCGATCGTGTCCGCAGAGCAGATCGAACAATTTCGCCAAAAGGGTGCCACTGTCCTGAGAGGCGTCTTCTCAGAACATTGGATAAAGACCGTCGATGCAGGGATTACGAAGAATCTGGAGAAGCCAAGCAGGCCTAACGCCTTTGTCGACGGCGAATCGCGCGGGTTTTTCCAAGACAGCAATAACTGGCGGTGTATCGAGGAGTTTCGCGACTTCGCCTTGAATTCTCCCGCCAAGATCATCGCGGGCGAGTTGATGTGCGCGTCGAAAATTAACTTTCTTCATGACCATGTGCTCGTGAAAAAAGCAGGCGTCGAGAAGCGGACGCCATGGCATCAAGATCAACCATACAGTCCAGTAGATGGCCGCGATTTCTGCACGATGTGGCTGCCGACGGGCGCGGTTTCCGCCGAGACGGCCCTCGAGTTTGTGGCCGAATCGCATGCTTCAGGCAAATGGTACCGACCGCAGCGGTTCACGACCGGATCTCTTCGCGAGGGCGACGATCAGCGGTGGGAGATCCTGCCGGACGTCGAAGCAGATCGAGATCGCTACGAGATCTTGAGGTGGGCTATGAAACCAGGCGACGTAGTGGTGTTCCATGGTCTCACCCTGCATGGAGCGGCAGGAAATAGCGACACGGCCGACCGGCGTGTGCTCTCCACGCGCTGGACCGGTGATGATGCTCGGTTTCAGCGCCGGCCGGGAGAGATGTCCCCCCCGCCTCCGGCCAATGGCGCTCCGCGCGATGGCGATCCCCTGGATTGCGAAGCATTCCCGGTCGTGTGGCGCAGGAATGCGCAGCACGCGCGCTAACCCAAGTCACGCCAGAAGGCGGAGAGGCGCGATCGCAATTGCTGCTTTCGCAAGTCTACAGCCCGGTTTAGGCTTGCAGTTCGAATCGGTGGCGCGGTGTGGAGAAAGTTGCGCGCTCTCATCGGAGCGCGCGCCATTTTCCATAGTGTGATGCAATCAAACCGCGGCAGGTCGCGTCTTTGCGCAAGCAACGCGTCGTGGTCGTGCGCTCTGTTTGGCCGGCTTGAGCCGCATGGCGGGAGTCGACGTCCGGACCGCTGTCAGATTCCTCGGGCGGTCGGTCCCAAAGCCTTCGCTTCGGCCGCGCATCGCCCCCATACTAGGGCACTTGGTGCTGAACATGATCCGCGTCTTGGGCGACATTTTATCCGTCACCCCACCAAAGATGATAGCCGATGGTGCCCAAAACCGGCGGTAGCCTATCCTGCCATCACTTTTTCAATATCGTTTTTCTGTTGCTTACGTCGACGCTTTCCGTGAGGTCTGCCGGTCGAGTCTGCAAGGTCGTTCATGCTATTCCGTTAGCCACCTGCAGAAAGTCTGCTCGCGTCTCCGGTCTGTGCAGTCGGCTGGTCGAGTTAGGTTCGTGAGGTCGGCACTGCGAGTTCGTTCCCGTTCGCGCTACAGTTCGTGAGTCCCGGGCCACGAATCTGACAAGGGCGCTCCCTCGCGTCGCTTCAATCGGCAGTCACAGTCTGACTGGTTGCAGCCAGATGTCTGCTCACTGCGACAGCTCGGTTTGCGATGTGCGGTTAAGTAGTCTGCATCGGTGCGCCTTGAACTCGGCGAGTGCGAACGCTGACGTTTGTCGGCTTCCTCCGTTGCGGTTGCATGTTCGGCGACCGTAGTTCGCGGTCTGTAGTGCCTGTAGTTGGCCGACGATCGTGCGGTAGTTTGCGGAGTCACCGTTCCGTCTGCGCTCCTCGATCTTCGAAGTCGTTCGCTTGCAAAAAGCCCGACAAAAATTTTCCTATTCCGTCAATTTCCGCCGTATTCCAAGCGCTTCCGGAAGTGCTGATTGCGCGTCGGACAGGGTATTGACGAGCCTTTTATTGATTCGCATGATGACCTCGAGGGCGACGTATGGGAGCGAATCGTGCGGGGTGCAAAGAGCTATACGCGGGCGCAGTGGGACGACTTTTTTCGTACGCTGGAAGCATTGCCCGAGAAGCCCCGGAACGAGCAACGCGTCACGGTCAGCGACGCAATGAAAGAGAAGCGCGTGCAGATCGCAGCGACGCAGGCGAAGGGCTACACGCTCGAAGAGATCGTCCAGGAGGCCGAGCGGAAAGGAATCGACGTCAGCATCGGCGCGATCAAATATGCGCTGTATCGTCCCGCACCTGTCGATGCGGACCCCCAGGAAACGGATACACGACGCAAGAGTAAAGGAGAACCGCCGTCCGGTCGAAAGAAAGCGGAAAAGCGCGCAGGAAATGCGCGTGACGAAACACGACAACAAAGGGAAAGGGGCGTAAGTCAGCCGGGATCGATGCAGATACAGGACGCGTTCTCGTTTGAGATCAGACCTGATATCGAAAACCTGTAGGAGATCGAGCATGGATACGACCCAACCCATATATCTGGTCGGCGGCAGCAAGGGCGGCGTAGGCAAAAGCATGGTGACGCTCGCACTCGCAGATCACCTGCAGCGGCGAGACACCCACGCCGTTCTCGTCGAAACGGACACGTCCAATCCGGATGTCATGAAAGCGCTTCGGGATGAGATGAAATGTGCGGCGTACGATCTCGACGATGCGGATGGCTGGATCGGCTTCGTCAACTTTTGCGACACACACAGGGGCGCTGCGGTGATCGTGAACACGGCGGCGCGCAATCAAACGGGAGTTGCCCGATATGGCGGCACACTGGCCCGGACGCTCGAAGAACTGGAACGACAACTCGTTGTTCTATGGGTGATTAACAGGCAGCGAGACAGTTTGGAGTTGCTACACATCTTCGGGCAGACGTTCCCCGATACGGTGACGCACGTCGTGCGCAACGGATATTTCGGCACGCCCGACAAGTTCGCGCTGTATCACGAATCGCAGCTTCGCAAGTCGATCGAGACGAAGGGCCGATCGCTTGATTTTCCTGATCTTGCGGATCGGGTTGCCGACGAGTTGCGCAGTCAACGCATCTCGATCCGCAAGGCGGCCGAGACGATGCAAATCGGGCAGCGAGCGGAGCTGTTTCGCTGGCGTGAGTTGTGCGACGCGATGTTCGCCAAAGTGATCGGCACTGACGGGCCAGATCGTGAGCAATAGGCGGTCAAGGCCCGTCGATCCGCTCATCCGCCTATTTCGCGAGGTATCGGGCGACGTTCCGGACGAGGCCAGCCTGGCACGCATGCGCCGGGTGTCCGGCGCACTGAATCTTCGAGATAACGACGCGCTATGGGCGATGATTGCTGTGCTCGAATACTACGCACGGCTGTATGAGGCGATGCCCGAACGCATCCGATGGGCAAGCGAGGGAAGCCTCGAAGCGGCGCGTCGGGAGGTTGGCTGCGCGACCGATGCATTGATGCAGCAACATCAGGAGGCGCTTGAGCGATGCAAGGCGACAATCCAATTGGCGGAAAACCTGATAGAGGAACATGAGGCGCGGTATCGGGCAGCGCTGGCGAGCGTGAATGAGACGGCGATGGCGGTCTTGATCGAGCGCATGTCGAATCGGGTTTCGCGGATGGCAGGTAACCGGCTGATCGGTGCGGCGGCGACTTCGGCACGCGAGCAACGTGAGCGATTGGACGACACCATTCGCACATTCGAACGGACAGTCGAGGCGTCGACGGCGCGGGTGGAGGCGATGGCGAGGCGAATGGAAAAGGGCTTCGCCCGTTCGATGCATCGCATGATGGCGTTTGGCGGTGCGGCGTTCTGTCTACTAGTTCTTATCGGCGGGGGCGCAAGTTGGTGGATCGGGGGCCACCTGGTAGGCCCGGACTGTCGTGCAGTGCAGGTCCGGCAGGCAGACGGCAGGCCATAAAGGGCGCTGCCGTCTGATGTGTCGCGCTGCCGGGGGCAAGGGCCTATGCTACGCGGTGCGCGAGTCAGCTTGCGATGAGTTCAGCGTAGTGGCAGTTGGGAAGGGCCACGGCGGTTGTTCAGTGTGGGTAGCGGAAGGCGCTTCCGGCGAGCGAGGCGTGTTGTTAACGTGCTTCTCGCCGTTGCCACAGTCCGACTCGGCATCGGCGTCGTCGTCGCTCTCTGCGTCCCTGCCGCCTTCCCCCGTACCGGCGTCATCCTCGTCCTCAGCGTCCTCGCTGACAGTCCACGACGGCATAGTCGGCGTGTCGCGATCGGTGAGGATTTCCGGGAGCCATGCGACGTTGGCGAGGCGAACTTCTGCGGCGGCAGCGGCGTCAGCCTTTTTCATCTTCGCGAGATCAGCGGCCACCTTCGGTGACACAGCGGCGGACACGACCTCGGCGATGCGAGCCTTACTGACATGGTCGAAGTACGTGATGCGGTTTGCCTTCCAGTACTTGGTCATATCGAGGTTCAGCGCATGCGCGAGCGTATTGATGGCAAGCGGCTCTTCCTCGCCCGGGATGCCGTCGAGCAGCGTCCCGGTGCAGAAGGCGAGCAGATCGAGCAACGTCGTGCCGGGGTCTTGCTGGATCAACCAAGGGAGCAGGTCGGATCGTTTCGCGGGCAGTTCCTCGACCCACCGTGCGCGCTGCGCTTCGATAGCGTTCCATGCTTGACTCTCGGGCAGGTCGTCTGCCGCACGCAGCAGCCGGTCGTGATTGTTTTCTCCGGACAGAGTCAGATAGTCCGGCGCCGACGTATAGCCATAATGCTCGGGTAGCGCCTGCGGGATCAGGTGTCGCAGCAGCGCTGCGAGCGCGACAACCGGTTGCGCGACCAGTTCGGCATGGATGGCGGCGGCGCGATGCGCGGTCAGCCGCTGGCAGAGCTTCGAACTGTGGACGGGTTTGGCCTTTGGAGCCTGAGTGTCCGCACTGTCGGGGGCGTCGGCTACGGGCACACCGGTGACGGTCGCACCTGCCGCGTCCAGCGCCGCGCTGTTCTCGCGCCGCACGAGGCCCCGTTCAACGGTGAGTTCGCCTTGTGAGCCGACGATCACGTATGCGCCAGCCTCGGCCATCTGCGACGTATCCCACCGGACGGCGCGGCTCTCAATCGCCGTGATTGCGGTACTCGTTCGCTCGATGTCCAGGTCGAGGCGTTCCGCTTCTTCGTAGGCGTTTTCATCGTCCTCCGACAGTACGTCGAGTTTTTCGGTGAGTTCATCGCGCTGTGCAGTAAGCGCATCGATTTCGCGCTGCTCGTCCTCGGTGTACGGGCGTTGGACCGGCTGCAGTTTGCCGTAGCGGTTCAGTTCCAGCAGGTCTCGCTCGACACGCGTTTCAACCCAGCCCCAGCCTTCGGCGCGAATTTCGGCGGCGGCTGTGTCGAGCTTCTGCGCAACCAAGCGTTGCAGAAGGTCGGCGTCGGCAATGTAGCCCGCGTTTTCGTCGTCACTGAACAAGTCGCGACGCACATAGCCACCTGCTGTTTCGTAGGCCGCGAGGCCAACGAAACGCACGAGACGGCTTCGGCTCGCGTCAATCTCCGCGCGCGTGATCGCCTGCCGCAAATAATGCGGCTGACGCTGCCACTCGTTTGCCTCGAACCAGAGACGTTCCTGCGTTTCGTGATCGTCAGCGAGGGCGAGCGCGGCTAGTTGGTCGAGCGTGATCGCGTCCTCGCGCAGCAGCGCGAGCAGCTTGGGCGACACGTGGGCGAGTTTCATGCGCCGTTTAACCGTGATTGGTGAGGCGGAAAACAGTGCGGCGATGTAATCGACGCTGCGGCCTTCCTCGGCCAGCATCCGGTAGGCGCGCAACACGTCGAACGGATCCAGTCCCTCGCGCTCACTGTTTTCGATCAGTGAAATTGCCAGCGCTTCGCCTTCGCTAACGATCCGCACGGGTACCGGATAGTCGGCGGAGATATGCTTTTGCTCGAACAGCAAGTCGAGTGCGGCCTCCCGGCGCTGGCCTGCGCAGACGCCGTATTTGCGGTGTTTCCCGCGCGAGCCTTTGATTTCGGGGACCACGAGGTTTTGCAGCAACCCTTTCGCGTGGATGTTGGCGGCGAGTCCGGGGATTCCGGCGAGAGGTTTCGTGCGGACATTCAGCGGCGAGCGCCGCAGGCTCGAGTACGGCACGGTCGCGACCGGTTGCTCGTCGCCGAAGTTCGTTTCGAGCACGGTTGCGGATTTGACGGCGTCAGCGGCGGCGCTGACGGTTTCGAGAATTGTGGCTTGCATGATCTACTCCAGAAAGTTGGAAAGAGGGTGCCGGGCCAGTGCAGTGCGAATGCGTCAGAACGTGACCCGACGGGCGGTCTGGCGCAGAGGCTGAAAGCCGGGGCGGCGTGCGTGCGCCGCCCGAATTCGCTACGCCTTCATCTGGCGCATGGCGTCGGCGAGCATCCACAGCGCGCGGTTGAGCTTCACGTTCTGGTCGATGCCGGTGATGGGACGCGTCGACATGGAGCGGCCGGAGCGCGAGCGCCCATGTAGACCGCCTTTCGTGAGGTTTTCCTGCACGCGGTTAAAGACGGTCCATAAGTCGTCGCGGCGATCCTCGAAGCGGCGCGGGGCGAGCAGTTGGCTGTCGGTGATGGGCGCGGGTGCTTCGGCGTCGGTCGGGTCGTAGCGCAATGCGAGGGCGGAGCGGGCGAACGCGTGTTGTTCGTCGCGATCGAGCGTCACAGTGCGCATGCCGTCCTTCTGTTCGCGGATCAGGTCGAAGCCGTCGAGCACGTCGAACGCGCCGTTGATCACGTTCTGAACGACGTTCCCTTTGTGTGGCACTCGGATATCGGCGATGTTGTCGCCCGCGACCATGCCGTTTTGGCACACAAACCGAAATGTGCCGGCGAGCATTTGATCGCTGCTCGTGCCGTCGTGCGAGTTCAGCATCACGATTTCATCGGCTTCCTCACCGGTGATTTGATCGGCATGCCGCAGCCGGAGCATATGCTTGGTGAATTCACGCTTGCCCTCATCGCGCACGCGGGTTTGGCAGATCATGAATGGCTGAAAGCCTTCTTTGCGTAGGCCGCGCAGCACATCGATGGTGGGAATGTAGGTGTAGCGCTCCGAACGGCTTTCATGCTTGCCGTCCGCGAAGATGGAGGGGGCAACGCGCCGAATCTGATCGTCCGAGAGGGGCGAGTCAGCGCGCAGCATCGGGGAGCCGTAACGGAAATAGGAAGCGAGTTGCATGGCAATTCTCCGCAGTCAAGGTTGAAGACCTGAATCGGGCGAAGGGACGTGACTTGCCGTTGCGGCCGGACACCTCCCGGTGGAACTCGGGGTTGGCTTTGCTGCCGCCAGGCTCCCGGGTTACCGCCCGTGCGACTGGAGGAGCCGATAGCGGGCAGGCGTCAAGGAAAAAGGCGAGGGAGGGGTGCGGGCAACACGGTCCCTCGCCCCTTGATGCCTGCCCGCTATCGGCTACGGTCGCGGGTCAAGGGCGGGGAGCTGGGAGTCGGGTGCATGCCGTGCCGAGGGTGACCGGGTATGAGGTGCCGCGTAGAAGCTACCGGGGTTGACAGCTGCGCCAGGGTTGACGCCCGACAGGGGCGAAACGCGGTACGCGGCTCGACGCGCGGCGAGAAACCCCGGTCCCGAGGATAAGCGTCGGGAGGCGTCCAGTTGAGATAGGAATGTTTCGGTCTGGATGTAATAGCGCGACCGGATGGCGAGGAAAAACACGCGTGATCGACGAAAAAGTGCGGCAGTCCGGTCTACCAATGTGCGGGCGCGTGGCGGCTGACGCGACGGAAGTGTGTACCGATGTAGTTATGGCGCCGTACAAGGTGCCGGGGTGCCGTTTCAGGCTTCCGGCGGAGTATCATGCCGTTAGCTATGTCTGAACGCACACCGCATGCAGGGCGAAACCGTTCGCGCGCGACTCGGTCTTTGGGGACCGCCGGTGACAGATGCTGTCGGTTTCGATCCAGACCACGTGGACACAACCGAATCGAGTAGGTTTTGGATCGATCTTCATGTCAGAACAACGCTATTAAAAGAAGGCCATGAAAAGAGAAAATCCCACCGCCGGCGAAATGCCATCGGTTTTAGACCGGGAGATCGCGGACGCGCAACTCGATGCGTTTGGTCACCGCCATTTCGCACTCGCGTTACGCAGTCTGATCGAGTCGGAGGATCACCCGACACCGTTTAGCATTGGCGTTCTCGGTGGCTGGGGCACGGGTAAGAGCAGTATCAAAGAGATGTACATGGCCGAGCTTCGAAACGATGCCACAAAGCATCAGGGCGCGAGGCGATCGGACAAGATTCAGTGCATAACGTTTAATGCATGGCGCTTTGGCGGACGTGACCAGGACATCAAGCGGGCGCTTCTTCGCCATGTGTTCCTTGAGCTCGGAGGTCGCGAGGAAAGCCTGCAGGACCGGCTCTTCCGCCAGATCAGCCACGTCACGGAGCAGCCCAAACCGACGCTCAAATACTTCTGGGAAACGCTTTGGTCCTGGATGCTGCCGATTCCCGCTGTGCTGGCAGTCATGGTCGCATTCATCATCGTTCTCGCCGCCAGCAACCTGGTTTTTGGCGCCGGTCATGACGTGACCAAGGCGACGTTGACGTTGTGCGTGGCGATTCTGTTTGGATACGTGCTCAAGCACGTGAAGCCACCAGAAGTGAAGGCGACGTCTGCCGTGACGCGCGTGACGCTACCCAGCACTACTGCTGAGCAGTACGAGGACATGTTGCTTGAACAGCTGGCCCGCTACAAGGACGGAAAAGACGAGTCTCCCGACGGGCGGAGCGGGAAGAAATGCGAGCGGCTGGTTGTGTTCGTGGATGATCTGGACAGGTTGTCGGCGGAAGAGATGGTGCTCGGTCTGGATGGTGTACGCACGTTCATGGAGATCCCTAAAGGGCGCCTTCCAAAGGGACTGGGCCTGGTATTCGTCATTTCGTGCGACGAAGGGAAGATTGCAGATGCGCTGGCCAAAGGCAGGCGCTCGGCCGATTTGCCCGCGACGGTGTTCAACCGGTTTGATGCTCGGCGGTACCTTGATCGTATTTTCCAGTTCCGCCTGGAGATCCCACCGTCACCGCGTAACGACATGCGAGACTTTGCTACCCGGAAACTCGAAAGCATGGGCGGCGTTGCGGCCGATCTTGCAGCGCGCGGCGTGCCTCTCGCGCCCGTTGTTGACCGAATGATTCATGCGGGCGTACAGGATCCGCGAAATGCGCTACAGATCGTCAACGCATTCGAGCAGTCTTGGTGGCTGGCGAAGAAGCGTGAAGCCGACGGGGTCGGCAGCGATCGCGCCGGTGGGCTGCACGAAGGTGCTGTCACCGATCATCCCATATCTCTAGGCGCGCTTTCAGCTCTGAAGGTGAGCTTTCCGGATTTTTATCGCGAGGTGCAGGATGAACCCGAGCTTCTCTTTCACTTCACAGAAGTTGTCGTGAGAGGGCAAAGTCTATCCGAGCGCCCGGAATCCATCCGGCGAATCCTCGCCGATAAGTACCTGTCCGAGCCGGCTTCGGGCGGGCAGCAGGCTGCCGCTGAACAGAAACCGCAGTTGCGACCCGAATACCGGCCACTACGTCAGTTTCTGGCCGGGCTCGTCGGCGTTCGATGGCCCCAACCACTACAAAGCCTGCTACTGCTCTCCGAAGATCCTGTGTCCAGAAGGCTGGGACCGAAGATCGCCCCCCTGCGAAACGCTTTCGTATCCGGCGACACGGATGGCGTCCTCGAGGGGCTGGGCAGGCACCATGATGTTGCGCCGCTGAGCGTGGAGCAGGCAAAGAACCTGTACAACCTCTTCGAAGATATGAGGGGGGAAACGGAAGCACGCCGCACAAACGGCGCACGCGTGATAGCGGACGTAATCGAGCGGATACCGGAGCCGCCTCTCACACAGGTGCTAAACGAGCTTTGCAGGACGATTGACGACAGTCCGGATCTGCGTGCGCAACTAGGACCTGCAAGAATCAGGGGGCTGCTCGCCAAAGCCTCAGGACCCGATCAACGTGCCGTGACCTCTCGACTCGTTGGTGACGCGATGGTGGACGACGACGACCTGGGCCTCAAGCTTGACTCTGGCCAGACGCCGAGCCTAGACGAGGCAGTTGAGATGGTCAAAATCATTGTTGCGCTTGCAAGTCGTGTGCGCGCGGAGCAGGGCTTGGAAGCGAGGGAAGATGCGCTGTTCTTGGACTGGTTGCTGGCTCGAAATGTTCGTATTCATAATGCATCCAGGCAGCTCGGTTTTGATGAACTGGAGTCATGGCTTTCCGTCGACACAGGTAGTATCGCCAGTTCGCTGGGGACGCGCTACGTGGACGCGCTTGCCAATGAACTCGAAAAGGCAGAGCCGGCGGCATTCGACATGGATGCCGCGATGCAACGTGCTAGCAGCGTGTTCTGCGCACAGATGGCGCTCGGAGAAGAGGCACGTCGCGCTACGTGGCCGATAGTGTGCCGATTTGTGAAGCTCACTCAGCCGCATGCGGTGAGAGTCGCCTGCAAGGTCGCCGTATCCAACGAAGGGCACGCCACGGATGCCGAAATCTCGTCATTCGTCAGCGCCTTCGCCGCCCGCCTGCTGCACGACCTCACGGACAACAGTTCCGAGGTTGGTGTTCATGAGGCATTCCGCGCACTGATGAAGCTGGTTGTCACACGGATAGGGTCGCTCGACGACAGCGCGCTGCAGTATCTCGTCGAGCTTGCAACAGCGTGGAGTCGCAAGGATGCTCACGCCCGGCTCGCGTGCGACGTCGTCTCTCAGCTGCGTCGGGTGAATACGGCTAAGGCCACCGCGGTGTTGACCACTTGGGTGCCGCGGATTATCTCGGACCTGCCGTTGCCGTGCCTTGAGATGCTGACAGAGCTCTTGCTCGGAGAGGATGACAGCCTTAAGGCCGCAGCCGCGAATACAGCGACCACCATATTGAGCACGGATCCGATTAACGATGCAATGGCAGACCGTTACTCAGCGTTCGTCATCGGGCTTCCCGCCCCTAGCTGGGGCGCGGCGCCATTCAAGGGGCACCTTGACAGTGCCTTGAGCAATCTCGCCAACCGGGGCGCGAACGAGAACTATCTTAAATCGATTTTTCCGCCCATCGCAAAAGTGCTTATCCATGCAACACCCTCAACGCTCGGAAGCTCTCTGCAGCAACTCTTCCAGCAGGCCAAAAACTATCCGAGTCACTACGCGCGGCTGCATCGGGAGATGGTAGGTCGCTGGCCTGCGTCGGCGCCAGCGCTTGCGCCGTACGATCCATCGGTTCTGTTTGATGAGGCCTGTGCCACCTCAATCAGCCAGGCGGCCACAGTGAAAGACGATGTGCTTGCCTCCGTTTCCGACATGTTCGACCGTGGTTTGGTAGGGCAGGACAGGCGCGCACGCCTCATCGATACCGCATGCGCTCTCTGGAAGGTCGAGCCGCGTCTCGCATTGCCGTTTTTTCGTCGATATCCCTCGCTGTCGCTCGAGCAGATTGATGGGCTCGTGAGCACGCTGAACACCAGTGAGCCGGAGCAGATAGCCACGCTTCGCGCGGCATGGCAGGTCGTGTCACGACAAGCCGGGGATGACGTACGTCGGGCAGTTGCGGTAGCGCTGCTTCGCCGCGGTGCCATTCAGGTAGAGGGGGATGCTGATCTTGCCCTGAATGCGTGGCTTTCTGCTCAGGACGACGACGGGCGCGCGTTGCTGAATGATCTGCTCGTCGATGTCAACATTGTTGATGCACAACGTGCAAGGCTCTGGAGGCAAGCCATCTCCCGCCTCTGGACGCTTGGCAAGGGATTCTTCGTTGACCTCATTCCTCCTGCTCTGGGCGTGCAGAGCAGTGAGGCTACCTCGGCCGCTATTTTCGACAGCGAGCAGACCATCGAAAAGCTGATACACGATGGCGAGGCACGCTCGGAGCTGGCCCGCGGCCTGATGGGCCGGTTCCATGAGCTCGGGACGGAAACTATCAAGGGCGGTGCAGCTGCAATGGCGAACCGGCTAGTCGGCAACGTTGCACTGAAGGGGCTGAGTACGGAGAGTCTGACGGAACGCGACGTCGAAATTCTCTCCGGTGCATTTGGACCGTCCAGGGAGCTAGAGCGGATCGGTGACCGGATCCGCAAAAAGAGATAGAAGCGTGCCGGCCCCGGCGAACTGTTCAGCCGTCTGTCGGACGACAATGACTACTGCCGCCGGCGGTTGTAGTTGACGCCAGACAGGCTGTATCGCCGCAAGCATGTCGATTTGGGGAGAACATGGCTTATCCAGATTGGCGAGCCTATCAAGAGGCCGCGGCAGAAGTCTTTCGACGCCTTGGGTGCAATGCCCAGGTGGACTACCGCGCAAAAGGCGTCCGTGCGTCACACGACATTGACGTGTATGTAACCTTTGTTCGTTCTGGCATCGTTTGTACTTGGGTAATCGAATGCAAGCTATGGACAAGTCGCGTGCCGAAGGAAAAGGTGCTCGCGCTCAAAAGCATCGTCGACGATCTTGGTGCCGATCGCGGCATCATGATCAGTGAAGCAGGGTTTCAGTCTGGCGCCCAGGACGCTGCGCGTGGAACAAATATCACACTGGTAACTTCACTGGAAGATTTCGCCCGCACGGCAGTCGCTGCTGCGTCCGAAGTTCCGCTTACGCTAAATGGCCAGGGCGAGGCGGCGGCTATTTATCAGTTTCCGGAACGAGCTGAACCACAGGATTTGCTCTTACACGGTGAATTCATCACTACCGCAAACTGGGCGGGACGCAGTATTTCGATTGTCAATCCATCTTCCAAGGCGATCGTGCGTACCATCGACTTAGATAAATACGAAACGATCTCTCCGCAAAGTGGGGCCCGGGAGATTCAAGGCCATCCTCCTGGGAGTTTGGCTGTTGCGGATGGCCGCCTGTTTGTGGGGCAGGTCTTCTCCGACGTGATTCTCGTCATTGATCTAGCTACGCATGCCATCGTCAAAAGGATTTCTGTGCCAGGCGGTGGCGAAGGGCAGCTCGCGGTGTCACCAGACGAAAAGACAGTCTATTTCGCGAGCAATCGTCTCAATCAGTTCTACATCATCGACAGTGCGACGTATGCGTTCACGACCGTTGCATATCCAGCCGATGGTCGGGGCTGCATGTCGCTCCTGAGGCATCCGGTGCGACCCCTGCTTTATATCGGCATCCAACGGGGTGGGCATATCGAAGGAAGGGGGTATCCGCACGCCAACTGTTATTTGGCAATTTACGATCTCAGCCAGAACGCATACGGCGCGAATTCGCAACTTGCCGAGATTAGTAATGGCAGGGCTGACGATGCTACCCCGGCGTGCCTTACCTACGACGATCGTTACAATCGTCTCTATGTCGGCATGTTTCAGTCCATGCGAGGTATCTGCGTACTGGAGGCCAACTCCGGTGAGCTGATTCAAGACATTCGCTTTGCACCGAGCCCTTGGAACAATTCGTTTCCGTGGGCAGACCCTTTGTCACAGGCCCTGGCGGGTAACTCGCTGCTGTCAGTGAACAGAAACAATCGCGAACTTGTAGCTCTGGATCGGACATCCCTGCAAGTAAAGAAAAGCATATTCCTTGGTGACGCACCCAATGGTCCGAGGGCCGTTTTAGTATGGAAGGAGCACGCGGTGGTCAGCTACCCGGGCCGAAATGGGTTGATCTTCATCCCACTCGAAGCATTAGCCTGAATCGGCGCTTGTTGGTTGTTCGTCAGTGGTTTCTTCGATCAGATGTCGGCCCCGCCGTAGCGCTGTCGGAGCCGCGGGCCGCACCACGTAACATGTGCCGAGCTGCGGCCAGCTGGCTTTGACCCCCGACTTGCTATCAAGTAGGCGTGGGGCATTTAAATTCCGTCATCGCGCCCGCGAATCCAGTCGTGATCGGGGACGACCAGTGACCCAACAATCCCCGTTGTCCGTCGCGCCATACCTCGTTCGTGCTGCGAAATCGAAAGGGCAAGCATTTGGATTGCCGACCTAGCAACGCGTAAAGCGCGCAATGCTTCCTGCGTAAACAGCTCCCGTTGGTGGCGTTCGATTTCGGGGGCCTGTCTGCTCTGTGCCGGATCCCCAAAGTCATGCAGCACCACGAATCGGTGTGTGCCCGCATTGCGGAGGTTCTTTTGAGGACGCAGGATACCCGCGCTGTTGTCATAGTCCTCAGCAAGCTCCACGAGGCCATACAGCGCATTGGCGCCCCCACGAATTGCTGCTTCAACCTTCTCGGTAAGGGGGCGCACGCCGGTCGCCTTGTCGGGACTCCCTCGCCAGAGTCTACCAAAGTAGATCTTATCCGGTGGTTGCCCAAGTTCGAAATAATGGTTCGCCGTTACAGCGATCTTGTCGAGAAGATCGAGGGCGGTACGGTGCGCCAAGATAAGTGCAGATGCATCCGGGCCGTACGTGGCGTAATCGAGCGTATCGGCAAATCGCGCCGTCGCGGGCCACGCGTTCTCATCGAGCGCTCGCCATGCGAGATCACGCGCGAGGATGAAGTCGCTCTTGAGCACATTGAACATGGAGAACACGGGGGGCGGTATCGCGATCGCTCCCGATTCACGCTCCAGAATCCCGGGGAGCACGAGCCAGTCCAACTTACCCAGGGTCGGGTCGATGAGTTCGACCGCTGGTGCAAGCGTCAGGCGTTCACGCTCGACCCATTCAATGAATGGATCCGTGTGGGGTGACCTCGATGGCGGATCTTCCAATGCGCTGGCGAATGCGGTGATCCGCTCTGCGGCCTGCGCGCCAGCGTATTGGATAACGCGATCCTGATGCCGATGCGCAATCTTGGCCAGCATGACTGCTTCGACATGGGTCAGGTCTGAACAGCCGCCTTGTTCATAAAGCCATAGCAAATTATGGGCTGCGCAACTTGCCGCAACTCCGTTTCCCGGATCAATCTCCAGTGCAGCGAGCCATCCATCATGAGCTTCGCCAAATCGATAGCTATTGCTAAACTGATTGGCGAGGTTTGTCCACGCTTCGGTTCGCAGTTCGGATTCGACATCCCTATCATGCGCTACTTTCCAGAAGCATCGGCGCGCTTCGGCGCGATACTCCGCAGTACGTTCCAGATGATCCAGCCAACTGGGGGCACGAGGTGGGTCGCCCACCGCTGCGACTAACCCGTTTGCCAGGTTGTAGGCGATGTTGGTTGTTGGGAACCGATCATGCAATACACGAAATAGCGCGAGCCCTTCTTCGATCGCATTCTTCTGTTGCGTCAAGGCACCGCCATCTACCAAGGTACTCGCCCGCAACATCATTAGGTTGAAGCGTTCGGGCTCCGGTGCATCAAGATTGATCTCCCGAGCCTGCTTTACGGCCTCGGCAGGATCGTTATTCAGCAAAGCAGTGAGATGAGCCGACCGCTCGTAAAACTGGTTCTGCATTGAGGGCATAGCTAGGCTCCTTGCCTTGTTTGATCGCCGAAAGGTCTATGGGTGGCTGTTGGGCAGCCTGCGATAGCGTAGTGAGGGTGCCGAGTCGAGCTTTTACAGCGATTTACCCTTGCTCAATTTCTAGCAGATATGACCGGTACGCATACTCGATCAAGTCAGGTATCAGTTCGAGCAGGCCACTCCACGGCAGTCCATCGAAGGGATCGCCATGCGCAAGCGAATTGCGAATTCCTGCCAGTGTAATTGGTTGGAGCATGCAGTTCTCCTTTGCAGCGTTGCGAGAGGCTTTGCTTTCATACAGCAGCGAAATCACGGAGCCGCCATATAACTTCGTGAAGGCAAGCGACTCGTCCGTGAGATCATCCTTTTCGACCATGTGTTCGAGTAATTGCGCAAGCGATGGGGCGCGTTCGCTGGGGCTTTGTTTACTACGTTTCCGCACGTTTTGCTCGATGAAGAACCCTCCATAGCGATCCTTCAGCGCCAGCTCCAGCGCCGTCAAGGCAACCATCCCCCGCTTTTACGAGGCCGAAGTCGATCCAGGCGAAAAGATAAAGTTTTTGGACGCGACGAAATTTCCTCTGCACAATTTCCGGTATCGCGGGATGTAGCCGACGCGCTTCTAGAAATGTCTGCCATTCGCCAAAATGGCAAAAAGTGAGGAGGGCACCAGGGTTGCCGCGTACGGGCCACGGCATGAGAAATGTGTTATCCCGCCGTTCGGCGTCGAACAACAAGATCGAGATGTCGGGCGAGTCTGATCTATGCATCGAAGTGGCGCAGCTTGGTGGTGTTGGTTAGCACGTCGCTTCCGCGAAGATCTATTCCTTGGGATTGTCTAGCCGCTTGGGAGGTTTCCCCTGAAGGTCCCCGAGTATTTCATGGAAAACTAACTCTTGCCGCGGGCAAACGAAGGAAACGAGCGGTGGAGCGGGGATTCCCCTTCCTTGTTGCCGGGAGGCCATGCGGCCCTGATCATCGCAATCACCTGCTCCTTCACACTTTCAGGAACGTTCTCATATCCCCGAAACCAGGACGGTGCTAGACCCCGGAAATTGTCCGTGATGGCTTTGCCTCGCTCGCCTAGCATTTCTACTGCGGCAGCGGCCGCAACTGGCTGCAAGCCATCGGGTAGTGCAGGGCACACCAGATTGGCGTAGCCGTCGTAACCATGTGCTGCCGGGCGACGGTTGCAGGCCGCCATCACCGCGGCTGTCGCCGTCAACGCCGATGCGGGAGGCAGACGGAAGTTGAACAATGCAGCGCTCAGTCCGTCCATGTCCTTGGCGTTGGCTGGATCGGCTCGCGCTACCAGCGCGATGAAGAGTTCGTTACTTTCTGTTGAAGATGCTCGGGGCATGGTCGAATGTCACGCGGAACGTATCGACACCGAATCGAAGGGTTCGTTTTCGATCGCATGTGCGACAACTTGGTTTCGTAATCCGTGGCAATACCCGATACGCCAGTGACAAGGCCGAGGTTGCGAGCTAGGCTCGCCTGCCCAGCCTTCGGTCAAGCACCACCGCTCCCCTCAACCTCGCCGACCTCGTTTCGGCAGACCGCGACCTGCGCCCTTCGAGAAATCCTGCGCATTGGTCCAACATCAACAACATCGATGGCGCTAACAGTAGTCACTGGCGCCAGATGAGCTTGTACATGACGCCCACGACGCCACCGAAAAGAACGCGCGAGTCGGGGTGCAGGTACATCGCCAGACCGGCGAAAACCAAGATGCAACAGGCGCGGCAGCCCTCGCGAAATCGCAGCGCCAGACGCCGCTGCTCGTCGTTCTCGAACAGGCAGTACGGGTCAGTGGGCGTCGTCGGGCCCTTCAGCCGCTGAGGCCGTCGAGGTGTGTTCGGTTCTTGCGCCATTGGTGCCTCCGGGACGCGATTCAATCAGCGGCGTGAAGGCATGATACACTATCGAAAGTGTGCTAGAAGAGAAACACGTGAGCGCCGAGAAAACGTCCCCATACAAAGCTTTCGGAGACCTCCTTGCGCATCGTCGCGTCGAGGCAGGCTTCGCCAAGCAGCAAGAACTGGCAACCGCCATGGGCGTCCAGCAGCAGTCGGTCAGCCGCTGGGAAAAGGGCCTCGGGCGCCCGCGCGCGGCCGAAATGCCGAAGCTTGAGAAGCTGGTTAGTGCCAGGCCGAATGAGCTTTTGGTTGCGGCAGGCTTCGCCGCCGCGGCAACTGCCAAGGCCACAGACGGCGCCGGAACTGCGACGTCCTTCGATCGGGCCTTGCCGCTGTCAGCGCTAGCACCTGAGATCTTCGAGAGCTTCTGCGCAGCCCTTCTCGACCGGCTTTACCGTACCCTGCGCGGCGACGTTCATCGCTACGGCGGCGCTGGCAGCAAGCAGCACGGTATCGACATCGTCGCTAGTGGTCCTTTCGGCATCCACACCTTCCAGTGCAAGCGAGTCAACGAGTTCGGCGCGCAGAAGGTGCATACAGCCGTTGGCGAGCAGAGTTTCAAGTCCGACTTGAAAGTACTTCTGCTGTCCTGTGTTGCGAGCCCGAAGGCGCGCGATGCGATGGCGGCTCACGCCAACTGGCAACTCTGGGACCGCGAAGACATCACGCGCAAGCTCCATGAGCTACCGCTTGTCGATCGCCTGGACCTTGTCGACAGGTACTTCAGTGGCCAGCGTGTCGACCTTCTCGGTATCAGCGAGGCCGGGCCATTCCAAAGCGCGGAAGACTTCTTCAAACCCTTCTTGGTCTCCGGTCGCTTCTTCAATCACTCCTGGGCACTTATCGGTCGTGAGGCCGAACTCGCAGCGTTGACAGAGCATGTGAAGCGTACATCGGTGTTGGTCACATGCTTGCTTGGGGCTCCTGGCGCCGGAAAGAGTCGCTTGCTGCGCGAGGTCGTCGACAAACTCGCAGCCAACGACCGCAGTCTCATCGTTCGCTTTGTCTCGTCTACCGAGGAGGTGAAGGCCCACCATCTTGACGAGCTTCGCGGTTCGAGGGGCTGCACAACGCTCATCGTCGTCGATGACGCGCACGAACGCGATGACCTCGACATCCTGCTGAGGTACGCATCTGACCCGCGGAACGAGACACGACTGCTGCTCTCGCTCAGGCCGTACGGGAAGGAAGCGCTGAGACATCAGGCCGCCAACATGTCTCTGTTGCCGCCGCTCGTTCAGTTCGTCGAGATGGGCCAGCAGACTGTTGAGGCCGCAAAGGCATTGGCGACCTCCGTCCTGGAGGAGTGCGGAGCCCCGGTCGGGGCGAGTGCCGGGATTGCGAGTGCCACCTACACAACTCCTTTGGTGACCGTGCTGGCAGCTCAACTCGTCGCTCGAGACGAAATCCCATTGGCACTCTTGAACAATGCAAAAGACCTCCGAGACTATGTGCTGTCACGGCTCCAGGACGTCATCACGGCAACGCTCGTCACCGGCCAGGACGCAGAGAAGCTACGAGCCATTCTGCGGGTGGTAGCGCTCGTTCAGCCAATTATCCAAGATGACCCAGCACTCGTGGATGCGTTGAGCAAACTTGAGGGTGTCGAGACGGCAGACGCAAGCCGCCTGATGCGGCTACTCAACGAAGCAGGTGTGCTTTTCAAACGGGGGCTTCGCTCCAGGCTAGCCCCCGACCTTCTCGCCGACGAAATCCTTCGTAACAACTACATCGAGCCAGAGGGAGGCATCAACGACAGAGGCGTCCGGTTCTTCGGGCAAGCCAACGCGAACCTGCTGAAGAACATGTTCGTAAACCTTGGGCGACTCGACTGGCGTCTGCGCGAGGGCAAGACCGATGAAAGCAAACTTCTTGAGAGCCTTGGGCCGCTGCTCGTCTGGGGTGACAATTACCACAACCCACATGTCGAGGCAGTCGAAGCCGTTGCCTACTACCAACCCCGCTTCGCACTCAACTTCGCCAAGAAGCTCATCGATGATGGCCACGGCGAAAGCGAGACGGTTTGCAAAATCGCCCGCAACGCAGCTTTCACGTACGACCACCTCGAAGAGGCTTGCCATCTTCTGTGGCGCGCTGGTCGCAACGACCCCAGGCCACTCCACCAAAAGCCCGGCCATGGCATTCGCCTGTTGAAGGAACTCGCTAAGTTCGCGGTGAACAAGCCGGTCGAGTACAACTCTGGAGTCGTCAACTTTGCGCTGGCGCTGCTTGAGAGGCGCACTTCGCTTGAAAGCGCAAACACGCCTTTCTCCATCCTCGAAGGTGCGCTTGAGACGGAGATGGAGTCAACGAGCTACTCGCGCAACACCTTCACTATCACGAAATATCAGCTCCCGCTGGAGCAGGCACGCGGCATTCGTCAGCAAATCACCAGCGCACTTCTTGGCTTCGTCGTAGCGGAGCCCGCTCGCCGAGCTTTCCTTGCCGCGGTCACGCTTTCGTACGCCTTGCGTTCACCCATGCACGGCGATTCAACGGACGGCGAATGGAACCGTGAGCACGTGGAGTTGCTGCGCCGCATTCGCGACCTCCTCAATCAGGCGACAGTGCATCCGGTTGTGCTGCTTGGCCTCGCAAACGCGGTCTCATGGCATGCGCACTTTGGTCCGCCTGAGACCAAGCCCGAGGCACTCGAGATTATTCGGCATCTCGAGCGAGACCTCAGGACCCGGACTGTTCGTGTACTCATCGACGGTTGGGGCAACGAGACCTGGGAGCTCGGTTCGGCACTCAAAAGCGGAGAACACGAGGAGTACCAGGAGCGGCTCACCAACGACCTCATCGCTGCGTATCCGGATCCAAGCAAATTGCTTGCGGAGATGGAATCCTGCCTTGAGGACATCACCAGAATTGCCGGTCAAGGATACGGGGCGCCATTCATTTTCATGAACCGGCTGTTCGCCAAGGCACCTGGCCTGGCAAAGGAACTGCTCGCGAGAGACGTCGGCCAAAGCCTGAGCAATGGCCTGAAGCCCTACGTAGGACGAGCGCTCAGCGTTGCTATCGAAGCTGGTGACGGCGCATTGGTGCAGCGATACATCGCATGGTCTGAGAGTTCCGACGAGGTGCTTAGACAGGTCGCCGAGGCATACATCCGGTACGCACCTTCCAGGTCCTACACGCCCGAGGAGCATGTGCTCTTCCGGCGCATCTTCGAATCCAAGAGCCCAGATGTTCTCTTCACCGCATCACACCTCGTGCGCCAAATCTCCACGAAGGATGCGTCGCTGGCGCTCGAGCTCGCATGCGCGATGGCCTTCGATGTATGCGCGTCGGCATCACACGACGTCTTCATGTGGCTTGCGTCATCCAAAGACCTTCCCCCTGCAGAAATCGGAGTCAAACGTCGCGAGCTGCTGCGCAAGCTCGAAGCACTCGAACGTTTGGATGACTACTGGGTCGTGGCCTTCTTGAAGAAGTCCACCGAACACGACCCCGCCGCGGTTGTTGAACTCATGAAAGCTCGACTCAAAGCCAGCGGTGATGGACGATGGGCCTACATTCCATTCGACCGAATTCGAGCCGGTACTGGCTTAGACCTCAAGTCGACGTCTATGGGGAATCGCCTCTTGCTGGAACTAATGGACTGGGCGCTTGCTGAATGCGCAGCACCGTCGATGGCCTGGTCGTTCGGCAAGACAGTGTCCGGCCTATGGGGTTCGTACGATCAGTCGCTGCTTGACCAACTCCTCGCCTGGATGGCTGGCGGCACCGAGCAACACGCGCGCTTGGTCGCAGCCATTCTTCAAAATGGGCAGCAGACCATCCTCTACGACTATCCTAGCTTCGTGAGCGATATCCTTGAGGCCGCAGAGCAGATTAGCGAAGAAGCCACGAAATCCGTTGGGCATGCATTTGCGTCTGCCACGCAATGTGGTACGCGGAGCACCATTCCCGGCGAGCCATTCAAAGAAGACTTGCGGCTTGAAGAGCACTGCACGGCTATGCTTACGACTCTTAGCCGAGCCGAGCCCACCTACGAGCTCTATGCGGCCTTGCTCAAAAGCGCTCGCGATGGCATTGCACGCCAACACCAAATGAAAGCATCGATGGAAGACGAAGATCAGTAGCTCAAGGGCGAGCTACGCCTTGCACCGTCCAGGCGGGGATACGCGAGCTGCAGTGCCTTGACCGTTTGAGGGAGTACACCCGAAGCGATCGACGGAAACGCCGCGACGCGCCGGCCGCGATGCCTAGTATTGTCACCCGGCTATGACCTCGATCCTACGCGCCAACCGACGTAAAGGCGTGCATCCTGACGACTAGTATCGATCTCGACGAGGAAGGTGTTCGGTCGGCTTGCATGAAAATGCGGCGGAATTCTTCAGTTTGTCGCTGAAACAGGCTCGGGCCACCATCTGGGAAGTGCTCGACGTGACCCGGGCATGGCAGGCGGTTGCTGAGGAAGTCGGTTGCAGGCGTGCAGAACTCGCACGCACGGCAAGTGCCTTCGAGCACGACCATCTAACTGCAGCATTGACGTTGTGACGGTATCGAGGAGCACGTTCGAAAGAGATCGACGGTATCATCGACGGTATCGCGTCCACAAATCATCGAGAGACGGTGAGTGTTCGCGATTTTTTAAGCGAAGCGGGCAATGATCCTCTGGGGCGTTCTAACGACAGCCGTCAAATGCCGAGTATGATTTTCGGTATCGCCGACGGTATCGAGGCCCGTGATCAGGCGGAAACTCTGTCTCCACAAGGTTCCGCCCGCTGAATTGACAATCGAGTGGGGTGTGCCAAGAACGCGAGCATCAGCTAACCGATGTTTGCGGTGCTTTACCAGAGATGAAGGAAGGCCCTTCGGAGCCGGCCTGCAGGGGCAGGTTCCAAACCGCCACGAGTTGCGCGGGTAAAGAGTCCGCGTGGTGAGCGTCGATGGAAAAGGCAGAGTTCGACTCTGTCAGGTAAGGATCGAAGAGACGAATGTTAGTCAACCGCTGAAGACGTGTCGAAATTGTCCCAGAAGATGTCGAAAGCGTAGAGCCCACTTGCTCCGGGACAAGATCGGGCGACGCATGCTGACGGCCCGATCGGCATCCGGCAAATAGGTGGCGTGACTTTGATTCATGTTAGCGCCAATGTAAAACTGACCCACCGGCGGGTCAGAATTCTATCGGCGTTGACGGATTCAGGCTTTGGTTGTCTGGCGACAACTAGATTTGCCGGTGTTGGCGGCTGACCTGCTGAGGCTGCGGCCGTCGCTATGATGCGGCTCCCTCCGGAGCCAGCATGAAAAAAGACGGAGAAATCAAATTCTTGCGGGAAGAACGGCGGAAAGGAGCGAGCCGGAAGCTGGCGGCAACGCGAACCGGTATGGGTGAGCGCACGGTTCGTAAGTACGAGCGTGCTGGCACGTTGCCGAATCAAGTGAAGAAGCCACGCACGCATCGCACGCGGGAGAATCCGTTCAGCCCCGACGGGCCGTGGGTTGAGGAACACCTAAAGCGAGACCCGGCATTTTAGGCCAAGACGCTGTTCGCGCTGCTGTGCCAGGCGTTTCCGGGGCGATATCAGGAAGGCCAGCTGCGTACGTTGCAGCGACACATTCAAGCGTGGCGAGTTCGTCACGGCCCGGAACAGGAGGTCATGTTTCCACAGAAGCATGTGCCCGGGCGCATGGGTCAATCCGATTTCACTTCGATGAATCGCCTGAGAGTAACGATCTGGAGCACGGCATTCCCACGCCTGGTCTATCATCTCGTGCTGACCTATTCGAACGTGGAGGTCGTACGCATTTGCTTTTCCGAGAGCTTCGAGGCGCTGGCCGAAGGGCTTGAAGCGTGCCTGTGGCAGATCGGCGGTGTTCCCGAATGGCACCGCACCGACAATCTGACCGCGGCCGTACGCGACCTCGATCGCGAAGGAATGCACGAGTTCACGCAGAACTATCGAGCATTGCTCGCCCATTACGGCATGCAGCCGTCGGC
>NZ_PTIR01000027.1 GCF_002934455.1 Trinickia symbiotica
GTCGCCCGCGACACCCTTGCCTCCGGCTAACACTTCCCCTTGCCGGGCGTGTAGAGGACTTTCACCTCCAAGTGAATGCGCCCTGCCGGGCGCACAACGAAAAAAGGGCAGCGCCACGGCTGCCCTTTTGGATCGCGATGGACCGCGCTCAGGCGTGCTCGCCGAGCACCGACACCGTGACGTCGACGAGAACGTCCGTATGCAGCGAAACCTGCACCGGATGATCGCCCACGATCTTCAGCGGGCCTTGCGGCAGGCGGACTTGCGCCTTTTCGACAGCGAAGCCCTGTTTCGTCAGCGTCTCGGCGATGTCCGCGTTCGTGACCGAGCCGAACAAGCGACCGTCGACGCCGGCCTTCTGCGCGATCTGGACCGTGAGGCCCGACAACTTCTCACCGAGCGCTTGCGCGGCGGCGAGCTTGTCGGCGGCGGCCTTCTCGAGCTCGGCGCGACGCACTTCGAACTCGGCGATCGCTTCCTTCGTGGCGCGGCGGGCGAGCTTTTGCGGAATCAGGAAATTACGCGCGAAGCCGTCCTTGACCTTGACGATATCGCCGAGGTTGCCCACGTTGACAACCTTTTCCAAAAGGATGATTTGCATTCGAATTCTCCTTGTAGCGCCGTCTGATCAGGCCTTGTGCAGATCCGTGTACGGCAGCAGCGCGAGGAAGCGGGCGCGCTTGATCGCCGTATCGAGCTGGCGTTGATAGTGGGCCTTCGTACCCGTCAGACGAGCCGGCGTGATCTTGCCGTTTTCGCCGATGAAGTCCTTCAGCGTTTCGATGTCCTTGTAGTCGATGTACTCGACGCCGGCTGCCGTGAAGCGGCAGAACTTCTTGCGCTTGAAGAGCGGGTTTTGCTGCTGGCGGCGCTTGTCGAACTTTTTACCAGTGGGACGGGGCATGTTCAGTCCTTTCCAATGTCCTGCAATTCTGTGATGTGAAACACCAAGGTTCTCGCATTGCGACTCTTCTTCGCCAGAAAACCCGTGAACAGCGTCTCGACGCCCATTTCACAGCTTTCGAGCTTGCCGCTCGCGGCACCCGCGGCCAGCGCGGGCATCGTCAATTCGACCAGCCGGGCGATGCCGGCTTCGACGACTTCCGTGCGGTGTTGCAACGTGCAGCTTGCGATCGGCACGCCAGCCGGCGTATAGCGCAGCGGCTCGCGCTCGATCACGCTGGCCGTGAGTTGCAGCCTGTTCACGGAAGCGGCTTGGAATCCATGAGACCTTGGCGGCTCGTAACGTCAAACCGTTTTCAAGCCTGCGCTTCGGACGACTGCGAAGCAGCCGCCTTCTTGGCTTCTTCGCGCTGCACTTCCTTCATCATCGGCGACGGGCCGGTTTCGGCCTTCTTCATCTTGACGATGAGGTGACGCAGCACGGCGTCGTTGAACTTGAATGCGTGCTCGAGCTCTTCGAGCGTTGCCTGGTCGCATTCGATGTTCATGCAGACGTAGTGAGCCTTCGCGAGTTTCTCGATCATGTAGGCCAGCTGGCGACGGCCCCAGTCTTCGATGCGGTGGATCTGACCGCCGCGCGTGGTAATCGTGGACTTGTACCGCTCGATCATCGCGGGCACCTGCTCGCTCTGGTCGGGGTGCACGACGAAGACGATTTCGTAGTGACGCATAAGCACTCCTTGTGGATAGAAGCCACCCGGGCGTCAGAGCCGGTGTGGCAAGTGAGAAGCCGGCGATTGTAGCGTAAATTCGGGCCGCGCTCAAGCCGCCGGGCAGGCCACGGGCGAAGGCGCCCCGCCCCAATATCCCGGCCGGTTGTAGACGCTCTTGAGGTAGTCGATGAAGTAACGCACCTTTGCGGGGACATATCGCTGCTGCGGATAGACGGCGAGGATGTCGTAATCGGGCAGTGCGAACTCATCGAGCACCGTTTCCAGCTCGCCGCGCGCGAGCTGCTCGGCGATCTCCCACGTCGAGCGCCAACCGAGCCCGAGCCCCTCGGCCGCCCAGCGGTGCAACAGCTCCCCGTCGTTGCAGTCGAGCGTGCCCGTCACGCGCACGGTAACCAGCTTGCCGTTACGGCGGAAATACCAGCCGCGGTTCTGTCCCCCTTGTAAATTGAACGCGAGGCAGTTGTGCTCGAGCAGCTCGTCGAGCGTTCTCGGTCGGCCGTGCTTCGCGAAATACTCCGGTGTGCCGCAAACGACGCGGCGATTCGCTGCAAGCTTGACCGCCACGAAGCTCGGATCGACCGCTCCGCCAATGCGGATCGACAGGTCGTAGCCCTCGCGGACCAGGTCGACGACGCGGTCGGTCAGATTGAACGACATCTTGAGATCGGGTTTGTCCGCCAGAAAGGCCGGCGCGAGCGGCGCGACGTGCTTGCGGCCGAACGCGGCAGGCGCCGACACGATCAGATGCCCGCTCACGGAGCGCCGGCCGGCGGCGAGCTCGTTTTCGGCCTGGTCCCAGTCGGCGAGCAGTCCGCGGCAACGCTCGAGGAACGCGGCGCCCTCCTCGCTGACGACGAGACGCCGCGTCGAGCGGTACATGAGCTTGACGCCGAGGCGTTTTTCGAGCGCGTCGATGCGCCGACCGAGAATGACGGGGGAAACGCCCTCCTCGAGCGCCGCGGCGGCGAGGCTGCCCGCCTCGGCCACGCGCACGAAGGTCTCGATTTGCTTGAAGCGATCCATCGTCAGTCCCCTTGCACCGATTCGATACTTTTTGTATCGAAAAACCCGACTTTCCGCGATCTTATCAAACCTTCGGCACGCTTCTAAAGTAACGACTCGAACGCCCATAGACATGAAGGAGACATCCATGCCGAAAATGAGAGCTGTCGACGCAGCCGTGCTTGTTCTCGAGAAGGAAGGTATCGACACGGCATTCGGCGTGCCGGGCGCCGCCATCAATCCGCTCTACTCCGCGCTGAAGAAAGCGGGCAGCATCAGCCACGTGCTCGCGCGCCATGTGGAAGGCGCCTCGCACATGGCCGAGGGCTATACACGCGCCGCGCCGGGCAACATCGGTGTGTGCATCGGTACGTCCGGCCCCGCCGGCACCGATATGATCACGGGCCTCTATTCCGCTTCGGCCGATTCGATTCCGATCCTCGCGATCACGGGCCAGGCGCCGCGTGCGCGCCTCTACAAGGAAGACTTCCAGGCCGTCGACATCGAATCGATCGCGAAGCCCGTGACGAAGTGGGCCGTGACCGTGCGCGAGCCGGCGCTGGTGCCGCGCGTTTTCCAGCAAGCGTTCCATCTCATGCGCTCGGGCCGCCCCGGGCCCGTGCTGATCGACCTGCCGATCGACGTTCAAATCGCCGAGATCGAGTTCGACATCGCCACCTACGAGCCGCTTCCTGTCTACAAACCGCGAGCGACGCGGGGGCAGATCGAGGCCGCGCTGCAAATGCTGAACGACGCGGAGCGCCCGCTGATCGTATCGGGCGGCGGCGTGATCAATGGGGCGGCGGAGCAACTGCTCGTTGAATTCGCCGAGACGATCGGCGTGCCCGTCATTCCGACGCTGATGTCGTGGGGCGCGATACCCGACGATCATCCGCTCATGGCCGGTATGGTCGGTCTGCAGACCTCGCACCGCTATGGCAATGCGACGTTACTCGCATCGGACTTCGTGCTTGGCATCGGCAATCGGTGGGCGAACCGCCACACGGGCAGCATCGATGTCTATACGAAGGGGCGCAAGTTCGTCCACGTCGATATCGAGCCGACACAGATCGGGCGCGTGTTCGGCCCGGACCTCGGCATCGTCTCCGACGCGAAGGCCGCGCTCGAGCTCTTCGTCGAAGTCGCGCGCGAATGGAAGGCGCAAGGCCGGCTGAAGGACCGCGGCGAGTGGGCGGAGGCATGCCGCGAGCGCAAGCGCACGATGCATCGCAAGACGCACTTCGAGAACGTGCCGGTCAAGCCGCAACGCGTCTACGAGGAAATGAACAAGGTCTTCGGCCGCGACACTTGCTACGTCAGCACGATCGGCCTTTCGCAAATCGCCGGCGCGCAGTTCCTCCATGTCTATCGAGCCCGCAACTGGATCAACTGCGGACAGGCCGGCCCGCTCGGCTGGACGATCCCCGCCGCGCTCGGCGTGCGTGCGGCCGACCCGCAGCGTCCGATCGTCGCGCTTTCGGGCGATTACGACTTCCAGTTCATGATCGAAGAGCTTGCGGTCGGCGCGCAATTCAACCTGCCCTACGTGCACGTCGTCGTGAACAACTCGTATCTCGGGTTGATTCGCCAGGCGCAGCGGCAGTTCGACATGGACTACTGCGTGCAGCTCGCGTTCGAGAACATCAACGCGCCGGAGCTGAACGGGTATGGCGTCGATCATGTGGCAGTCGCGGAAGGCCTCGGCTGCAAGGCGCTGCGCGTGTTCCGGCCCGAGGACATCAAGCCCGCCCTTGAAAAAGCCCAGACGATGCTCGGCGAGTTCAAGGTTCCCGTCGTCGTCGAAGTGATTCTCGAGCGCGTGACCAACATCGCGATGGGCGCGGAGATCGACGCCGTCAACGAATTCGAGCCGCTCGCGGAATCGCTCGACGATGCGCCGACGGCGCTTCCCACCTGACCGACCAGTGAGATCTGCATCATGCCGAAATTCGCAGCGAATTTGACGATGTTGTTCAATGAGGTGCCGTTTCTCGATCGCTTCGAGGCGGCAGCCCGTGCCGGCTTCGATGCCGTCGAGTTTCTGTTTCCGTACCCGTTTGGTGCCGCCGAGCTCGCGGAACGGCTCGAGGCGAACCGGCTGCGCCTGGTTCTTCACAATCTGCCCGCCGGCAACTGGGAAGCGGGCGAGCGCGGCATCGCCTGCCTGCCTGATCGGGTCGGCGAATTTCAGGACGGCGTGGGCCGCGCGATCGAGTACGCGAAGGCCCTCAAGGTGCGCCAGGTGAACTGCCTTGCCGGCATCCGTCCCAACGGCGTCGATGCCGAGCGGACGCGCTCGACGCTCGTCGACAATCTGCGCTTCGCCGCGGCCGCGCTCGCGCGCGACGGGATCCGGTTGCTCGTCGAGCCCTGCAACGCCTACGATATTCCAGGGTTCGCGCTGAACCGCTCGAAGGAAACACTCGACGTCATCCGCGATGTGGGCTCGGAGAACCTCTTCCTGCAGTACGACATCTATCACATGCAAAGGATGGAGGGTGAGCTCGCCGCAACGATCAAGGCCAATCTGCCGCGTATCGCTCATATGCAGCTCGCCGACAATCCCGGCCGTCACGAGCCGGGCACCGGCGAGATCCACTACGCGTTCCTGTTCGAGTTCATCGACAGTCTCGGCTACGATGGCTATATCGGCTGCGAGTACAAGCCGCGCACGACAACGCACGACGGCCTGGGCTGGCTGCGGACCGTCGCCGGCCGCGCAAGCGCCGCTGCCCGATAGCGCACGGCGCGGTATAGCGGCACCCTTCATCATCCGATGGACTCGGCACACTCGAGCTGAGAATAGAAGTCGATCCATCACGATTCAGCAACCAGAGCAGACTGACTGACGGAAATATCGACATGGCAAAGATCGGCTTTATCGGCCTCGGCATCATGGGCTCGCACATGGCGCGCAACCTTCTGAAGGGGGGCCATACCCTCGTCCTCAACCGCAAGCACCCCGTTCCTGACGATCTGCGCGAGGGTGCCACCGTGGTCACCGATTCGGCGGCCGTTGCGGCGGCAGCGGAAGTCATCATCTCGATGGTGCCCGACACGCCGGATGTGGCCAACGTGCTTTTCGCCGACGATGGCGTCGCGAAAGGCCTTTCGAAGGGGAAGCTCGTCATCGACATGAGCTCCATCTCGCCGCTCGAAACGCAGGCGTTCGCCAAGCGGATCAATGAGCTCGGGTGCGACTATCTTGATGCGCCGGTATCGGGAGGCGAAGTCGGCGCGCGCGACGCAACGCTGACGATCATGGTCGGCGGCCCCGAGGCGGCGTTCGAACGCGCCAAGCCGCTCTTCGAGTTGATGGGCAAGAACGTCTCGCTCATCGGCGATAACGGCGCCGGACAGACCTGCAAGGTCGCCAATCAGATCATCGTGGCGCTCAACATCGAAGCCGTGGCGGAAGCGCTGCTCTTCGCGGCGCGCTCCGGTGCGGATCCGGAGCGCGTACGGCGCGCGCTGATGGGCGGCTTCGCCTCGTCGCGCGTGCTCGAGGTGCATGGCGAGCGCATGACGAAGCGCACCTTCAACCCGGGCTTTCGCATCGAGCTTCACAGAAAGGACCTGAACCTCGCGCTCGACGGCGCGCGCAAGCTCGGCATTGCGTTGCCTCATACGGCGAGCGCGCAGCAGCTCTTCAGCGTCTGCGCGGCGCACGGCGGCAGCGGGTGGGATCACTCCGCCATCATTCGCGCCCTCGAAATCATGGCCGGGTTCGAGATCGAGGCGTGATCAGGTAAGCAGGAACGCCGCTTTCGGGCTGAGGGCGGCGAAGTGGGGTCCGCAGCGGCGCCCGGCGACGACGGGGAAGCCTTGGTCGGTCAGACGTCGTCGTCGGGTGTCCGTCTGTCGGATTGCCCTGCGTTCTTTCAGTAGGTGTCGAAAGCGCGTTGCAGCAGTGTGCGCTCCCCCATTCCCACCGCCAGCGCGAGCATCAACAGCACGCGAGCCTTGTAAGGATTGAGCGTGCCCGCGGTGACGAAGCCGAGCGCATCGTCGGGCGCGGCTCCGTTGCGCATGACATGCCCCGAGCCGACACGCGACGCGCGAACCACCGCGATGCCCTGCCGGACCGCCTCGGCCAGAGCGGCTTGAACGGTCGCATGGACCGACCCATTCCCGGTACCCGCCACGACGATGCCGCGCACGCCAGCGGCGATCAGCGCATCGACCGCGGTGCGCGTCGCGCCGGCGTAGCTTGCGACGATCTCCACGCCCGGCCAGCCGGCGTCGGCGACAAACGGCGTTGCCGCCGTATGCGGACGCACGACGCTGCGCTGAAATTCGACACGCCCATCCTGAACCCAGCCGAGCGCGCCGACCTCGGGCGATTGGAACGCATCGACGGCATAGGTGCTCGTCTTGACGATATCGCGCGCACTATGAATACGGTTGTTGAACGCGACGAGCACGCCTCTTCCCCACGCCTCACGCGTGGCCGCCACCGTGACGGCGCCGAGCAGATTGAGCGGCCCGTCAGCCGAGAGCGCCGAAGACGGGCGCATCGCGGCCGTCATGACGATCGGCTTCGATGTTTTCACCGTCAGATGGAGCAGGTATGCCGTCTCTTCGAGCGTATCGGTGCCATGGGTGACGACGATACCGTCGATGTCGGCGCGTGACGCGAGCTCGCCGATGCGCCGTGCGAGCACTGTCCACAGGGAAAGTTCGAGGTCCTTGCTGTCGATGCTCGCGACTTGCTCCGCTTCGATGTTCGCCATGTTCGCGAGCGCGGGGACCGCCGCGAGCAGGCGATCGACGCCGACCACGCCGGCCTGGTAGCCGGCCGTCTGGGCGGCGTCGGCAGCGGAACCCGCTATGGTGCCGCCCGTCGCGAGAACGGCGATGCGCGGCAGCGCGGCCGGGTCGGGCGAAACCGCCGAGTTCGAGGTGCTGATTGTGTCCATGGCCGCCATTCTATACGGCGCGCGGCGCGGCGCCGTAAGGAATGGCGTAGAAAAACTCGTTGCGTTTAAGCCGCTTCGCGCAGTCGGCCCGTGATGTCGGTGCCGGCGAGCTGGGGCGCGAACATTTCGATGAACCGGTAGGCGTACGCGCGCAGGATCGCGCCCTTGCGGAGCCCGACGCGCGTCGTGCTCGCTTCGAACAAATGCTGCGACTCGAGCGCGACGAGCTCGGAGTCTCGCTTCGGATCGTAGGCCATCGCCGCCACGATACCGATGCCCATGCCGAGCTCCACATAC
Organism: Trinickia symbiotica; assembly: GCF_002934455.1. Classification (GTDB taxonomy): domain Bacteria; phylum Pseudomonadota; class Gammaproteobacteria; order Burkholderiales; family Burkholderiaceae; genus Trinickia; species Trinickia symbiotica. The sequence goes on from NZ_PTIR01000027.1 coordinate 7,856, forward strand.
GTCTTGATCACGTCGGCGTCGATCGCGGTGAGCACCACGTCGGGGAGTCTTCCGGTTTTCTCGAACGCTTCGTCGATATGAGCACGGCCGGTGATGTCGCGCTCGTAAGTGATGATCGGATGCTCGGCGACGTCCTCGAGGGTCACCGTCTTCACGGCGGCAAGCGGGTGTCCCTTGGGCACGACCACGATGTGATGCCACGAGTAGCACGGAAACGTGACGATGTCGGAGTATCGATCGAGGCCTTCCGTCGCGATCGCGATATCGGCCTCGCCCTCGACGAGCATCTGCGCGATCTGGCGCGGGCTGCCCTGGCGCAAGGCGAGATGCACCTTGGGGAAAACCTCCTTGAACTCCCGGATCACCTGTGGGAGCGCGTAGCGAGCCTGCGTGTGCGTCGTGGCGACGACGAGATGCCCGGTGTCCTCGTCGGCATATTGGCGCGCCACGCGGCGCACGTTTTCGGCATCGAGCAGCATCCTTTCGATGAGCCGATGCACGGCTTTGCCCGGCTCGGTCAACCCTGTCAGCCGCTTGCCGCGCCGCACGAAGATGTCGACGCCCAACTCGTCCTCGAGATCCTTGATCTGCTTCGAGACCCCGGATTGCGAGGCATAGAGCACATTCGCCACCTCGGTCAGGTTCAAGTTGCGGCGCACTGCCTCGCGCACGTAGCGCAGTTGCTGGAAGTTCATAAAGGCCTCTCTTGGTTTTTCTTTACTGCGCTTCGAAGACGCGCGCCGAGCGCGGCACGACTGTCACGCGGTCGCCCTCGGCGAGCTGCAATGCATGCCAGGCCTCGCGCGCGATCTCCGCCTCGAGCGGACCAGCGGCGCCGGCGAGCTCGACACGAACCGAGCCCCCGCGCGCCACGACGCGCCGCACGTCGGCCGCCACGCCATCGCTACGCGCGACCGCGTGCGGATAGATCTGCAGGTCGTGCGGACGCACGTACGCGAATGCCGGACCCGAAGCCGCGGCCGGCGCGCCGGCCTCTTCCGCCAGCGTGGATGCGGCAACGAGCGGCGCACTCGCTCCGTGAGGAACGAAACCGTGCGGCTCGACGCTGCCCGCCACGCGGTTGGCCGCGCCGAGGAACGCATAAACGAACGGCGTGCGCGGCTCGTCATAGACTTCCTGGGGGCTGCCCGCCTGTTCGATGCGGCCATGATTGATGACGACGATCCGGTCCGCGACGTCGAGCGCCTCCTCCTGATCGTGCGTGACGAAGATCGTCGTGATCGAAAGCTCGTCATGAAGCCGGCGCAGCCAGTCGCGCAGTTCCTTGCGCACCTTCGCGTCGAGCGCGCCGAACGGCTCGTCGAGCAGCAAGACGCTCGGCTCGACGGCGAGCGCCCGCGCAAGCGCGACGCGCTGCCGCTGGCCGCCCGAGAGCTCGGCCGGATACCGGTCGCCGAGATGTCCCAGGTGCACCAGTCCCAGGAGCTCATTGACTTTCGCGCGAATGACCGCCTCCGAGGGACGCTCGCGACGCGGCTTGACGCGCAGCCCGAAAGCGATGTTCTCGAACACCGTCATGTGGCGAAAGAGCGCGTAGTGCTGAAACACGAAGCCGACTTGCCGTTCCCGCGCGTCGAGCGCCCCCACGTCGCGACCGTTGAGCACCACTTCCCCTTCGTCCGCCGCCTCGAGTCCGGCGATCACGCGCAGCAGCGTGGTCTTGCCGCAGCCCGACGGACCGATCAGCGCCGCGAGCTCGCCGCGCGTGAATTCGAGCGAGACGCCGTCGAGCGCGACGAAATCGCCGAAACGCTTGTGCAGATTGCGAACGATGATGCTCATTCCAGTACCTTTCGTCAGGGAAGTGTTGCGCTCGCGCCCTCGGCCGCGAGCCGACGCTCGGCGACGAGTTTCACGGCAAGCGTCGCAAGCGCGATCAGCGCAAGCAACGAGGCGACGGCAAAAGCGGCCGCGAAGTTGTAGTCGTTGTAGAGAATCTCGACATGCAGCGGCATCGTATCGGTGAAGCCGCGAATGTGCCCCGAGACGACGGAGACGGCGCCGAACTCGCCCATCGCGCGCGCGTTGCAAAGTATCACACCGTAAATGAGCCCCCACTTCACATTCGGCAGCGTCACCCGGCGCCAGATTTGCCAGCCCGACGCGCCGAGTACGCGCGCCGCCTCTTCTTCTTCCTTGCCCTGCGCCTGCATGAGAGGAATGAGCTCGCGCGCGACGAACGGGAAGGTGACGAAGATCGTCGCGAGCACGATGCCGGGCACCGCGAAGATGATCTGCAGATCGTGCGCTTGGAGCCACGGGCCGAACCAGCCTTGCGCGCCGAAGAGCAGCACATAGAGCACGCCCGAGATCACGGGCGAGACCGAAAACGGCAAATCGATCAGCGTCGTCAGCAATGCGCGGCCGCGAAATTCGAATTTCGCGATAGCCCACGATGCGGCGAGGCCGAAGACGAGATTGAGCGGCACCGCGATTACCGCCACGGTCAGCGTGAGCGCGATGGCGGCGCGCGCGTCGGGCTCGGCGAGCGCCTGGAAATAGTACGCGACGCCCTTGCTGAACGCCTCGCTGAACACGGCCACGAGCGGCACGACCAGAAACAGCGCGAGAAATGCGAGCGCGATGCCCGTCAACGCCCAGCGCGCGACGCTCGCGCTTGCTCCGGCGCGACGGCGAGCAGTCGAGGAGGTTGCGGCACTCGAGCGGGCGCTGGCTTGCCCGGCCCCGCTCGTTTCGATTGGAACGGCGATGCGGCTCATCCGATCGCTCCCTGCCCGGCCGTCGGCGCCGAACGCGGCGCGGTGCTCGCGCTGCGCGCCCTGCTCCTACCCCTGCCGTTGCGGCTCGTGCGGCGTTGCCAATGCCATTGCAGCGCGTTGATCGCGAAGAGCATCGCGAACGAAGCGACCAACATCGCGACGGCGAGCGCTGTCGCGCCGGCATAGTCGTACTGCTCGAGCTTCGTGATGATGAGCAGCGACGCGACTTCTGATTTCATCGGGATATTACCGGCGATGAAGATGACCGAGCCGTATTCGCCGAGCGCGCGGGCGAACGCGAGGGCGACGCCGGTCGACAGCGCCGGCGCCAACGCGGGCAGCACGACACGCGAAAACGTCTGCCACGACGAGGCGCCGAGGCACGCCGCCGCTTCCTCCTGCGCGTGCTCGAAATCCTGCAGCACAGGCTCGACGGTACGCACGACGAACGGCAGCCCGACGAACGTCAGCGCGACGAGGACCCCGAGCGGCGTGAAGGCCACCTTCAGCCCGAGCGGCGCGAGCCAACGGCCGATCCAGCCGTGCTGATCGTAGATGGAGGCGAGCGCGATGCCCGCGACGGACGTCGGCAGCGCGAACGGCAAATCGACGATCGCATCGACGAGGCGCTTGCCGGGAAACGGGTACCGCACGAGAACCCAGGCGACGAGCAGGCCGAAGACTCCGTTCACGAGGGCCGCGATCGCGCCGGCGCCGAACGTCAGCCGATAAGAGGCCAGCACGCGCGGGGAAGCCACGGCCGCGACGAACTGCGTCCAGTCGAGCGTCGAGGCCTTCAGGAACGCGGCCGCGAGCGGGATCAACACCACCAGGCCCAGGTAAGCCAGCGTGATGCCTAGCGTCATGCCGAAGCCGGGCAATACGCCGGGCCTGCGAAAAGCGAACATCGTCGATGCCTTTCAGTCGTTGAGCTTCAGTGAGGCTGGTAAATCGAGTCGAACGTGCCGCCGTCGGCGAAATGCACCTTCTGGGCATTTGCCCAGCCCCCGAAAGCCGTGTCGACCGTGTAGAGCTTCAGCTTCGGAAACTTCGCCGTGAGCTCGGCAGGCACGTTCGCCGAGCGCGGCCGGTAGAAGTTGGCCGCGGCGATCTTTTGTCCCTCGTCGCTGTAGAGGAAGCGCAAATAGGCTTCGGCCACTTTGCGCGTCCCCCGTTTATCGACGACCCCGTCGACGACGGCGACGGGTGGTTCCGCGAGAATGCTCACTGACGGAACGACGATCTCGAACTTGTCCGCGCCGAATTCCTTCTGCGCGAGAAATGCCTCGTTCTCCCATGCGATCAGAACGTCGCCCAGCTCGCGCTGCACGAAGCTCGTCGTGGCGCCGCGCGCGCCGGAATCGAGCACGCCGGCATTGCGATAAAGCTGCGCGACGAAGTCTTTCGCCTTCTGCTCGTTGCCGCCCGGACGGTTGAGCGCGTAGACCCACGCGGCGAGGTAGTTCCAGCGCGCGCCGCCGGAAGTCTTCGGATTCGGCGTGACAATCGAAACGCCGGGCTTCACGAGATCGTCCCAGTCCTTGATGCGCTTCGGATTGCCGTGCCGCACGAGAAAGACGATCGTCGAGGTGTATGGCGCCGCGTTGTTGGGCAGACGCTTTTGCCAGTCACGCGCGAGGAGCCCCTTACTCGCCAGCGCATCGATGTCGTAGGCGAGCGCCAGCGTGACGACGTCGGCCTGCAGTCCCGCGAGGACCGAGCGCGCCTGCGCGCCCGAGCCGCCGTGGGACTGACGAATCGAGACACCCTCGCCCGTGCTCGCTTTCCATTGCTCGGCGAATGCCTTGTCGACTGCCTGATAGAGCTCGCGGGTGGGATCGTAGGAAACGTTCAGCAGCGTAGTCTCCGCTTGCGCCTCGGCGGCAAACCCCAACATCGCCGCGGCCGCGCCGGCCACCATGCCGCCGAGCAGGCGCCGCCGCTTGCCCGACCACTCGCTTCCCCTTTCCACCATTTCTTCTGACTCCTGGCCGCATTGCATCAATTTTGAATGACGAGCTAGTCTAGCCACGAGCCCTTATGATCCAAACGAAGGATTTCGAATTCCTTTATATGAAAAACAGATAAGAAGGTTGCGGCGGCGCGAAGACGTCATAAAAAAAGGGGGACGTGCCACTTGTGTTCCGCCGAATACTGTATAAAAATACAGAAACCTGTCTATCCATACAGTGTCGCCATGACCAAACTCACCGCACGACAGCAGCAGGTATTCGATTTGATCCGCCAGTCGATCGAGCAGAGCGGGTACCCGCCAACGCGAGCCGAGATCGCCGCGGCACTCGGCTTCAGCTCGGCGAATTCGGCGGAGGAGCATCTGCGCGCACTCGCTCGAAAAGGGGTGATCGAGCTGGCGGCGGGCGCTTCGCGAGGGATTCGGCTCCTGGCGTCGGACGATGCGCCGCGGCAGCTGACGCTCCCGCATGCGGCATTGATGCAGCTCTCGCTGCCGCTCGTCGGCCGCGTCGCGGCAGGCAGCCCGATCCTCGCGCAGGAGCACATCTCGCAGCACTACGCATGCGATCCCGCGCTCTTTTCGAGCAAGCCCGACTACCTGCTAAAAGTGCGAGGGCTTTCGATGCGCGACGCGGGAATCCTAGACGGCGATCTGCTCGCCGTGCAAAAGCGAACCGAGGCGAAAGACGGTCAAATCGTCGTAGCCCGCCTCGGGGACGACGTCACCGTCAAGCGCTTCAAGCGCCGGTCGAACGGTGTCGAGCTGATTGCGGAGAATCCCGACTACGAAAATATTTTCGTCCAGGCCGGCAGCGCGGAGTTCGCGCTCGAAGGCATCGCCGTCGGCCTCATCCGTCCCACCGAATTCTGAACGCCCAAGGGAAAAACCATGGACCGCCTCGCCCGCCTCATGCCGTTTCGCCGCTTCGGCCGCCTGCGCCACTTGCGCAGTCTGGTGCCATGTCCGCCGCTCGAAGCGGCGCCCGCAGCGGATTCGAGCCGGCACGCCACACTTGCCCTCGACGAGCGGCCCTCGTCGATGCCGGCTTTCGCGCGTGTCTCGCTCAACAGCGCGTTACATGCTCAACCGGCGCAGCGGGCGCCGGTACGGGTCTATCATGGCGCGTCGCGCGTGATTCTCGTCGGAACGATCGACGCCGTTTGCCGAATGATCGACCGGTGTATCGACGAAGAACGCGCAGGGATGCGCGCGGCGCGGCTCGGCTGATACCGCCGCGCGATTTCGTTGGGGAAGGGCGCGACTTCGAGAGTCAGCCGGACATTCGGTCATCGAGCGACGCCAGGACCGGGAAACGTTTTGCCACATCGCCGGTCCATCGGGTTTCGCTCTGCTTACTCAAGGAAATGCGCCCAGTGACGACAAATGACAGACCCAATCGTGCACGCGGCAAGCCGCTCGCCGCCGTCGCGATCGTAATCGCGGCGATTATCGTATTCGCCATCCTCGCGTACATCTACGCCACCCCGTACCTCGTTCTCGACCGCTTGAAGCAAGCCGCCGATGCACGCGATGCCGAAACGGTCGACCGCTACGTCGACTATCCGGCGCTGCGTGCGAGCCTCAAGCAGCAGTTGTCGCAATTGCTGTCCCGACGCGTCGAATCGCAAAAGCGCGAGCATCCGCTCGCCGCATTCGGCGCACTCGTAGGCATGGCGTTGATTGGTCCGCTCGTCGACAACTATGCGACGCCTGAAGGCGTCGCAGCGCTACTGAACGGCATGCCGCCGCGCGGCGAGCCGAGCGAGGCGCTCTCGCCGCCCGCTCCGCCAACGGCACCGTCCGCTGGTGAGTCCGCTGCCGCGCCCGCTGCGCCGCCGTCGAGCCAAGCGACCCCAGCGCCGGCAGAGAACGCCCCGGCTGCGCCGAAGCGCGTCGGAGCACACTATCGCGGCATCGACGAATTTGTCGTCACCTATCGGCATGACGCCGCGAGCGCACCGTATAGCGTGATCCTGCGCCGCGATGGGTGGTTTTCCTGGAGACTCTCGGCGGTCGATCTGAACCAGCAATAGCTGAGGCGGCGTCGCTCGACGCTAAGCCGCCGCTTGCCGCTCGATAGATAGGACGCCGCACGGCGCCTTGTCGGGCCTGCCCTATGTCTCGCTGCCGGCCTTGGCTGACGTCTGCGCGGCCGACGGGCTGACAGCCAGCGGTTCTGTTTCGTGCGCCGTCGAAACGGCCACGAGAATGCTGCACGAGACGCGATCGAGCAATTGCGTGTTCCCCGCGCCCATCCACCATCGCGACAACCCGCTGCGCGCGCGGTGGCCGACCACGACGAGGTCAGCCTTCAACTCCTCCGCGAGCCGTGCAATCTCGTCGATAGGGTGCCCGAACGCAAAATGACCGTGCGCCGTCACGCCGCGCTCGGTCAGCCAGTCGACCCCTTCCTGAAGAATCTCGCGGGCTGCGTCCTCGAAGCGTCCGCAGGCGACATCGGTCAATAGGCCGGCGCTTTGCGCGATGCTCGTGCGCATATCCACGACTGAAAGGAGATGCGTCTCCGCCTGTAGGTCGAGCGCGAGATTGGCGCCACAGCGCAATGCCTTGCGACCTTCGCGGGTGCCGTCGTAACACAGCAGAATCTTGTTGTAACACGCCATCGTGGCCTCCTATCCGCGCAAACCGCAGACATTCGTTTGAATAATCCTGCGTCGCCGCCGCGGTTGCAAGCGATGGAAAACGCGTAGTCGCGCGCCGGCGCAAGCCGGGTCGACACGCTGCGGCGCAACAACGCGCTCCTTCATCGCGGACGCGGACCAAGCGCTGCTCCCCGATGCAATAGAATGGATCGCCGCCTGCACTGGTCTCGTGCGAAATCGCTCACTTGCACCCATGTCGAACAACACGATCGAATTCCTGGAAGTGGAAAAACGCTATGGCGATAAAACGGTCGTCGACGGCTTGACGTTCCATGTTCGAACCGGCGAGTGCTTCGGCCTGCTCGGGCCCAACGGTGCCGGAAAGACGACGACGCTCAAGATGCTGCTCGGCATCGCGGAGCCCGACGCGGGCACCATCAGGCTTTGCGGCGAGACGATTCCTGCCCGCGCTCGTTTTGCGCGGCAACGAATCGGAGTCGTTCCGCAATTCGACAACCTCGATCCCGATTTCACCGTCCGCGAGAACCTGCTCGTATTCGGGCGCTACTTCGGCTTATCCGCGAGCAAGACGCGGGCCATGGTACCCATGCTGCTCGAGTTTGCCCGCCTGGAGAACAAGGCTGACGCGCGCGTCAGCGAGCTCTCGGGCGGAATGAAGCGGCGCCTCACGCTCGCGCGCGCGCTGATCAACGATCCGGATGTCCTCGTCATGGACGAGCCGACCACCGGCCTCGACCCGCAGGCGCGGCACCTCATATGGGAACGGCTTCGCTCGCTGCTTGGGCGCGGCAAGACGATCCTGCTGACGACGCACTTCATGGAAGAAGCCGAGCGGCTTTGCGACAGGCTCTGCATCATCGAAGAGGGACGCAAGATCGCGGAAGGCGCGCCCAGCGCGCTCGTCGAGGCCGAGATCGGCTGCGACGTCATCGAAGTCTACGGCGCGTCGCCCGCGGCGCTTCGCGACGAACTCGCGCCTTTGGCCACGCGCACCGAGATCAGCGGCGAGACGCTGTTCTGCTACGTGCGCGACGCTGGCCCCGTCAACGCGCGACTCGCCGGCCGGGCGGGACTGCGCTATCTGCATCGGCCCGCCAATCTCGAAGACGTCTTTCTTAGGCTTACCGGCCGCGAGATGCAAGAGTGACGGCACGAGACAAGGCGACCGCGACCCAAAAATCAGCTATGGATACACCTTCCTACCGAACAGAAGCCGAACGCCGGGCAGCGGGTGCACGGCGTGCGCATGGATTTCGTTTCGCGCTGCCGGCCAACGCGGCCAACTGGCTTTCGGTCTGGCGCCGCAATTACCTCGTATGGCGCAAGCTCGCGCTCGCCTCGATGTTCGGCAATCTGGCCGATCCCATGATCTATTTGTTCGGCCTCGGCTTCGGCTTGGGGCTGATGGTCGGTCAGGTCGACGGGGTGCCGTACATCGCGTTCCTCGCCGCGGGCACCGTGGCTTCGAGCGTGATGATGTCCGCGAGCTTCGAAGCGATGTATTCTGGGTTCTCGCGCATGCATGTCCAACGGACGTGGGAGGCGATCATGCATACGCCGCTTACGCTCGGCGACATCGTCGTCGGCGAAATCGCCTGGGCCGGCAGCAAGGCCATTCTGTCCGGCGCCGCGATCATGGTCGTCGCGGGTGTGCTCGGCTACGCGCAATTTCCGTCCATGCTCCTTGCCCTACCCGTCATCGCACTCGCCGGCATCGCTTTCGCCAGCCTGGCCATGGTTGTCACTGCGGTTGCGCCCTCTTACGATTTCTTCATGTTCTATCAGACGCTCGTCATTACGCCGATGCTGCTGCTATCGGGCATCTTTTTTCCGCTTTCGAAGCTGCCCGAACCGGTGCAGCAAGCCGCCCTGGCGCTTCCGCTCGCCCACGCCGTCGAATTGATCCGGCCAGCGATGCTCGATCGTCCCATCACGGACGCCCCGATGCATCTGGCCGTGTTGGCCGCCTACGTGATCGTCCCGTTCTTCGCCTGCGCGGCGCTCTTTCGCCGGCGGATGATGCGATAGCCCGCGCCGCGTTGCCGCACGGCTAACGCTCCCCCGCGCGATCATTGCTCGTCGTCGCCCCAGGGAATGTCGACGTCGGTGATGAAGCCGACCATCGCAAAAGGCCTCGCTTCATGCCGGCCGATTTTGCCGTCGGCGCGTTGCCACTCGCACCGGAATACGACTTCCGGCGTATCGGCTCGCAACCAGACCGTGCGCAGTTCGTCCGGGTCGGACGTCTCGACCGGTCCATCGAGCGAGATGACCAGTTTCTGCGGCCAAAGGCCGGCCGCCGGATCGTAGATGCGATCGCCGTCGGGAATCGACGTGAACGCCTCGACGCCGATCGTCGCGCAGGCCTCGGAGACCATTTTCGCAAGCGCGCGCAGCAACGCCGTGGCACGCGCCGAGTTGGCCTGCCGAATCGCGAGATCGCCGCGCGTCAGCGCCTGCTCCAGTTTGGGGTCGGTCTTTTGCTTGCTCATGATGTTGATTATCCAGTGGAACCCGAACGGCGATGGCGTTGGCACTCAGGCGCGCCGAGCGCACCATCACTTGGAGATCGTACCACTAGAAGTGAACCGCCCCGTCTCGAACTAAAACTACCGCTAAATAGCAAAAAGCCCGGTCATCGAAACCGGGCTGGCTGCTTGAATTCTACTGGGGTGGCCGATGGGACTCGAACCCACGACAACAGGAATCACAATCCTGGACTCTACCAACTGAGCTACGGCCACCACTGAGACTTGTCGTTCAGTGCCCCGAAACCAAGCGGCACCGACGAAGAAGCGAGATTATACAAACCCGATTCGGACTTGCCTAGTCCCCTCAACCGGGAATTTCCGCCGGCTCGCGCAAATGTGCGCGCGCCTCGTCAAAAATCGAGAGATCGGCTGCCGCCAGCCGCTTGTTGTCGGAAAGCACGCGCCGCCAGCCGCGTGAGCCCGCGACGCCGCGGTGGAGCCCGAGAGCGTGACGCGTGATGGCGCCGAGGTAGGTACCGCGAGCAAGCTCCGTCGCGCAATAGGCGATGAGGCCCGCTTCGACTTCGTCCCTCGTCGGGGCCACGGCATTGGAGCCGTAGAAGCGCTTGTCCACATCCGCGAGCAGGTAGGGATTGTGGTACGCCTCGCGGCCGAGCATCACGCCGTCCACATGCTGCAAATGCGCCTCGGCTTCGTCCAGCGTCTTGATGCCGCCGTTGATGACGATCTCGAGTTCCGGAAAGTCGCGTTTGAGTCGATACGCATAGTCGTACTTGAGCGGCGGAATCTCGCGATTTTCCTTCGGCGACAAACCCTTGAGGATCGCATTGCGGGCATGAACGATGAAGACGCTGCAGCCCGCTTGCGCCACCGTGCCGACGAAGTCACGCACGAACGCATAGTCTTCCACGTCATCGACGCCAATCCGGTGCTTGACCGTCACCGGAACCGTCGTCACGACATCGCGCATCGCCTTTACGCAATCCGCGACAAGCCGCGGCTCCTTCATGAGGCACGCGCCGAACGCCCCGCGCTGCACGCGCTCGGACGGACAGCCGCAATTGAGATTGATCTCGTCGTAGCCCCACTGCTCGCCGAGCCTCGCGGCGCGCGCGAGGTCCTCCGGCTCACTGCCGCCGAGTTGCAGCGCAACGGGCGCCTCGTCCTCCGTGAAAGCGAGATGGCGCGCGACGTCGCCGAAGAGCAGCGCACCCGTGGTCACCATCTCGGTATAAAGCCACGTATGGCGCGAAAGGAGGCGATGAAAGTAGCGGCAGTGGCGATCGGTCCAATCCATCATCGGCGCGACGGACACGCGGCGCGGACTGGAAACTGAATTTAACGGCATGGCGAAGAGATCGACGAGCGAATTCGGCATTTTATCGCAATGGCGTTGCCGGCCTCATTCCTCCTCCGACGCGCAGCGCGTGTCGGCGAGCCGCTAGAATGTAGCCCGCGCATGCCGGGCCGGCCGCGGCGCCTCGTTCGTCGGCCGGCTCGCGCACCCAAGCCAAAAGAAGGAGCGTTGATCGATGAGCGGCGGAGTTCCCCGTCAACACGTGATCCGGTGGATTCTCGCCTGGATACTGCTGTCAGTCCTTGCCGGTTGCAGCACCTGGTTCGCTCCGAAGCCGCCGCCGGTTACGGAGCAGCCCGCCCCGTCGCCCGAACCCGAAACCGAATCGCCTCCCGAGGCGGCTTCCGAAGCGTCGGCGCCCGAGCCCGCAAACCCGCCTTCCGCGCACGCGGAAGCGCCCGAGACTCATAAAGCGCCGCCGCGCCCCGTGCATCGGCGCCCGCCGCCGCATCGCGCTCCGCCGGCCGAGACGCCGCCGCCTCCCGCACCCGTCGCACCAGCGCCGATCGTCACGACGCGGCTGCTGTCGTCGAACGATACGCGCAGTCTGCTCGACGCGCGCGTGCAGCGGCCCGACGGCAAGGTCATCGGCCGCGCCATCGACATGTTCGTCGACAAGGAAGGCGAGCCGATCGAAATGCTCGTCAATCTTTCGGGCTTCATGGGAATCGGCGATCGGAAGGTCCGTTTCCCCTGGAGCGCCTTCACGTTCAACATGGCGCCGAAAAAGACGGCAATCACGCTCTCTGTGCCGCGCGGACAGCCGCCGGCGGCCGAGGCCCTGAAGAAACATGGCCCGGCCTCGGCGAGCGCCACCCATGACGATGCACCACTGCTGCGGCTCATCGACGCGACGGTCGAGCGCGGCGACGGCTCGCGCGTCGGCCGCGTGACGGATGTGCTCATCGACAACCATGCGGCGCCGCAAGCTGCCGTGCTCGACGTGGGCAGCCTCATCCACCAGCGGCGCAGAATCGCGGCGGACTGGTCGGCGCTGCGCTTCGTGCGCAAAAATAAGGACGACGGGCTGACCGTCCAGGCGGACCTTTCGGATGCGCAAGTCGAGGCGGCGCCGAGCTACGAGCCGGAGCAGCCCGTACGCGCAGTCTCGCCCGCGCCGCCGCCGGCAAAGCCCGCGGCCACGAGCACAGCCTCTTCACGGTGACGAACGCGCAGATGGCAACCTTACGCAGTCTTCGCGCACTCGACTGGCTGAATTTCTTTCTCGCCAATGTCCAGACGGGCTTTGGCCCGTTCATCGCGTCGTATTTGACGACGAACAAATGGACGCAGGGAGAGATCGGCATCGCCCTCAGCGTCGGCACCGCCACGGCGATGCTGAGCCAAGTCCCCGCGGGTGCGCTGATCGATGCCCTGCGCAACAAGAAAGCCGCCGGCACCGCCGCGATCCTTGCGATCGCGGCTTGCGCCCTGCTGCTCGCGGCGAGTCCAACGCTGATCCCGGTCTTCGCCGCTGAAGTCTTTCACGGCTTCGCCAGTTGCATGCTCACGCCGGCCATCGCGGCGATCTCGTTCGGACTCGTGGGTCGCCATGCGCTCGGCGATCGGCTTGGCCGCAACGCACGGTTCGCATCGATCGGCAGTGCCGTGGCCGCGGGCTTGATGGGCGCCGTCGGCGAGTATTCGTCGGCGCGTGGCGTGTTCTGGTTGACCGCCGGGCTGACGCTTCCCGCGCTGCTCGCGCTGTCGCTGATCGAGCCGGTCGGGGACGCACCCGGCATGCCCACTTCGCCCGAGAAGCGCGGCAGCATGAGCGAGTTGCTGCGCGACAAGCGCGTGCTCATTTTCGCCGCCTGTATCGCGCTCTTTCACTTGTCGAATGCGGCGATGCTCAACCTCGCCGCGGGCGAAGTGACGACGCACATGAGCGACAACGTCCAACTCATCATCGCGGCCTGCATCATCGTGCCGCAGATCGTCGTGGCGGCCCTCTCGCCTTGGGTGGGGCGCTCGGCGCAGCGCTGGGGCCGGCGCCCGCTGCTGATCTTCGGGTTCGCCGCGTTGCCCGTTCGGGCCCTGCTGCTCGCGAGCATCTCGAGCCCCTATCTGCTCGCGCCGATCCAGGCGTTCGACGGCATCAGCGCCGCCGTGTTCGGGGTCATGTTGCCGCTCATCGCGGCCGACGTCGCGGGTGGCAAGGGGCACTACAACCTTTGCATCGGGCTCTTCGGCCTCACGGCCGGTATCGGCGCGACGTTGTCCACACTCGTCGCGGGATTCGTCGCCGACCGTTTCGGCAACACGGCGAGCTTCCTTTGCCTTGCCGCGGCAGGCGCGCTCGCCGTGTTCCTGGTGTGGGCAGCGCTGCCTGAAACGCGTGATGCGGCCGAAGCGGACTCCGAGGGCGAAGGCGAGCCATCCGCCTCGTCGTGACGCGCGCAACGCGGCGAGGCTCGGCCCGTTCACTTGGGAATCAAAACGAGCGCAGGCCTAATCGCAATCGCCCGACAGATACTTCCTCCCCTCGCAGGTGATCTCGACGGCGCCGCTACTGTTCTCGTCGGCAAGCCCCGCACCGAGCAGTTCGGCGGCTACCGCCATCGAGACGAGCGGTGGCGCCTGCCCGACTCCGACCTCGCTGAGGCGCCGAAGCGCTTCGATAGCTTCCGGGCTCAAGGATTTGGACATGGCCGTCTCCTGTCTGGCATACGAGTGCTGAAACCATGCTAGCACTTCGCCCGCGGGGCGGGGCGCGCCCCTATAATGTCGCTCGTTTTCCGACCATCGCGGGCCGCGAGCCGCTGCCCTCCCTGCGGCCGCCCCGGCTCAATTCATGCAAAAAGTCATCCTTCCGTTCCTTTCCGGCTTTCTTGCCGCATTGTTCTTTCGCGAGGCCACGCTGGGCCTCTTGCATACTGCCGGCTTCATTTCGACGGGCGGATTTTCGACCGAACCGTTTGCACCGCTCGGCATCCCCGAATTCGTCGCGAACGCACTGTGGAGCGCGGTCTGGGCCGTCTTGATGGCCTGGCTCCTGCGCGTATCGCCCGAACGCGTGGCGCCGTGGGTTCAGGCTTGTCTTTTTGGGGGCATCGCGCTTACCGCTGCTCGCATCTTCGTCGTCGATCCGGTACGCGGCATCTGGCCGAGCGGCAACATGTTGCCGCCCCTGGCAGAAGGGTTCGCTGCCAACGCGGCATGGGGCTGGGGCGCGCTCGTTTTCATGCGCGCCTTCATGTCCGAAACTGAGACCGACGAATAATCAGCCGCTCAGCCGGCGAAGCGGGTGATCGCCGGCGGACCAGGGGCTGACGAACATGCGCTCGACATCGCTGCGGGTCACGTCTTCGATGCGAGCGATACGCCAGCGGGGCCGATTGTCTTTGTCGATGATGCGTGCTCGCACGCCTTCGACGGCATCGCCGCGCTCGAACGTCGAGCGCGTGAGATCGAGATCGCGCCGCAAGCATTCAGCCATCGATCCTTCCGCGCGCGCCACGACTTCGAGCGAAACCGCCATCGACAGCGGCGAGCGCTCTCGCATGACGGCGATCGTTTCGGCTGCCCACTCGCGCGCGCCGTCCCCTCGCTCACTCTCGAGCGACGCGAGGATATGCGCGACGTCGCGTTGGCCGAAATGGCGATCGATCCATGCGCGGGAAGCGGCCAGAGAACTGGTCGCGCGAGAACCGGCGCCGCACGGCGCCGACTCGGCCACCCGCCTCACGCTGTCGACGACGCTCGCGCCGTCAACGAACGGTTCGTGTCGCAATCGGTCGAGGAGGCCGGGCAACGCCGCCTCGTCGATGCGAACATCAGCCAGTCCCGCGTAAAGCGCGTCGGCCGCGTCGATCGTCATGCCCGTGACCGCGAGATAGGGGCCGATCGCGCCAGGCGTACGCGCAAGAAACCAGCTCGCGCCAACGTCGGGGAAAAAACCGATACGCGTCTCGGGCATTGCCATGCGCGTCGACTCGGTCACGACGCGCAGACCGCCGGTGCGATGTCCACCGAGCGAAATGCCCATGCCCCCTCCCATGACGATGCCGTTCATCAAGGCGACGTACGGCTTGGGATAGATGAAGATCGCATGGTCGAGCAAGTACTCCTCGGCGAAGAAGCTGTCGCGCGCGGCCGTATCGCCGCGCTTCGCGGCTTCGTGCAGCTCGCGGAGATCCCCCCCGGAGCAAAACGCGCGCGCATGCGGGCTATGGACGACGACGGCGAGCACACTGGCATCGTCACGCCACGAGTCGAGCGCCGTGCGCATGGCGCGGATCATCCGCAACGAAAGCGCATTGAGCGCGCGCGGACGGTTCAGCTCGATGAAGCCGATTCGATTGACCACTCGGGTTTGCAACTCGTCGCAAGCAATTCCACCGGACGCAGGCGTGGGCATGGGAAACGTCGAGGTTACGTGGGAAATGCCAACGGTAGCACGCGCGGCGGTGGGCGGGGAGCCGTGATAACGATGCACGCGCTCGATTCTTGCTGCGACTGCGAAAAGGCGATGTCGGCGGCCTGCAAGCTTGCTTTCGATCGCTCCCGTCCGGGCGCGGGTATCCGCGCTCGTTCCCATTCAGCTCCATGACCCACTATGCACAAGTACTTCATTGACGACCGGGAGGTCGACGAAACGGCCGCGGCCGCCGCCTGGTTCGATCGCGCGGAACATCAGGGGATCGACATCCCCAAAGCCATCAGCCTTTGGGAGGATGCATCCGAGCGCACCGGCGAAGAAAGCCGACGCATCGTGGCCCACACCGGCGTACGCGTCGAGGTTAAAGAGAAATAGAAGGAGAAGAACGAGAGCGGCTTGCGCCGCCCCGCCGTTCAAACTTTTGCCAATGCGAGCAGCGCGTAGTCGTGGCCGAGCTCCGCGCAAAGCGCCTCGACGACGAGCTCATGATCGGCCCGCTGCGGCAAGCCCGAAACGGTCACCGAACCGATGACTCCGACACCGGCCACGGTAAGGGGAAACGCGCCGCCATGCGCGGCGTAATCTTCGACAGGCAGGCCGTGCTTATCGGCGAGCGTCGCGCCGGCATGTTGAAGACGCAGGCCGATCGCGTACGAACTTCGTCTGAAGTGCGCGACGACGTTGCGCTTGCGACGTACCCATGCGGCATTGTCGGGCGTCGCGCCTTCGAGCGCGCTGAAAAAGAGCGGCTGACCGAACGTGGAGACGTCGATCGCGAGCGCGAGCCCGCGCGCCGTGGCGATTTCGTGCAGAAAAGCACCGATCTGCCACGCGCGGGCGGCATCGAAGCGCGGGAAAACAAGGGTTTGTTCCTGCGTCGCGATCGTGTTCAAGTCGTGGTCGATATCCATGGCGTAAGTTGGTTGAGCTGATTGGCCGACGCTTCGCAAAATCGGGCTTGCACAGTGTACTCGTTTTCCCCTATAATCACTCTTTCGACGGACGCGGGGTGGAGCAGTCTGGCAGCTCGTCGGGCTCATAACCCGAAGGTCGTAGGTTCAAATCCTACCCCCGCAACCAAGCAGTCCTTCTACCGTCGTCCAAAATCCGGAAAAGCCCGATGGCATTCGCTTTCGGGCTTTTTTGTTTTCGCGCGAACCCACCCGTCCGGTCTATAGAGAGTCACCCGAGCGCCCTCGTCGCGAGCGCGCAAAATCAGCGGGCAGGCCCTGCTGTTACATCGCCGCCATCCCTGCGGCCAGACCTTTATGTAGTACCGGCTCCTATTGCGTATCGCTTTCCGTCCCCCTATCGTTGACGAGGCAGTGCGTCTGTCTCGTGAGAACAAAAATCCACACAGACAGCCCGTTCCGGACGACATGCAGGAGACCACGATGAGCAGTAGCATTACCGAGCCATCCGCTGGCTCGCCCTCGTTTTTTTCGAAGCAGGCCACCATCGCGGGCCCGGGTTTCTCGCGCTGGATGGTGCCGCCCGCGGCGCTTGCCGTGCATCTTTGCATCGGGCAGGCCTACGCCTTCTCTGTCTTCAACGGGCCGCTCACGAAGGTGATCGGCATCACGCAATCGGCGCCGGACGACTGGTCGCTCACGACGCTCGGCTGGATCTTCTCGCTGGCTATCGTGTTCCTCGGCCTGTCCGCCGCTTTCGCCGGCAAGTGGCTCGAGCATGCCGGCCCGCGCCGCACGATGTTCACGGCGGCATGCTGTTTCGGCGGCGGCTTTCTGGTCTCGGCTGTCGGCGTGTGGCTGCACCAGATCGTCCTCCTCTACCTGGGCTATGGCGTGATAGGCGGGATCGGTCTCGGCCTTGGCTACGTCTCGCCTGTCTCGACGCTGATTCGCTGGTTCCCCGATCGCCGCGGGATGGCGACGGGCATGGCGATCATGGGCTTCGGCGGCGGCGCGATGATCGCCGCACCGCTCTCCGTCGCGCTGATGAGTCACTTCAAGAGCGCGACGAGCGTCGGCGTGGCACAGACGTTCGTCGTGCTCGGCATCGCCTACTTCATTTCGATGTCGATCGGGGCGCTCGCGATCCGCGTGCCGGCGCCCGACTGGAAGCCGGCCGGATGGACGCCGCCCGACACGTCGCACAAGATGATCACGCGCAACCACGTTCATATCGACGAGGCCCTCAAGACGCGCCAGTTCTACCTGATCTGGCTCGTGCTCTTCCTGAACGTGACGGCCGGCATCGGTATCCTCGGGCAAGCGTCTGTGATGATTCAGGAAAGCTTCAAGAACACGGTGACGCCCGCGGCCGCGGCCGGCTTCGTCGGCCTGCTCTCGCTTTTCAACATGGGGGGACGCTTCGTGTGGGCGTCCGCGTCCGACTGGGTCGGTCGCAAGAACATCTACTTCGTCTTTTTCGTGCTTGGAGCGGTGCTCTACTATCTCGTGCCGAGTTTCGCGGCCGCGGGCAACATTGCACTCTTCGTGCTGGCCTACTGCGTGATCTTGTCGATGTATGGCGGCGGCTTTTCGACCGTACCCGCGTATCTGGCCGACATGTTCGGCACCGCCTTCGTCGGCGGCATCCACGGCCGGCTGTTGACGGCATGGTCAGCCGCGGGCGTGGCAGGCCCGGTGCTCGTCAATTACATCCGCGCCTACGAGGTCGCTCACGGCGTGGCGAAAGCCGATGCTTACACGATGACGGTCCACATCATGGCGGTCCTGCTCGTCATCGGCTTCATCTGCAACCTGCTCGTCACGCGCGTGGATGAGAAGCACCACATGACCGAAGCGCAGCTCGCGAAAGAACTGTAAGGAGACGACTCATGAGCACTCCACCGACCGCCGCTCATCGGACCAACCGCATCGCGATCGTCGTCTTCTGGGCGTATGTCCTGATCCCGCTCGCATGGGGCGTCGTCAATACGCTGCGGCAAGCGCTGAAGCTGTTCAGCTGACGCCGTCATTCCACCGGGTCGGCGCTTCGCGCTCGACTCCGGTTCTGCAACCAGGTTTTCGTGCCGGCATCGCGGCCCCGATAAGGCGGCTGCGCGCCGGAGCTTCCGTCCGAATCGCCGCCGCCATGCGGCGCGTGCTGCGCCCGGTGATAAACTCCCATCACCCTCAAGCGCGCGCTATCCATGAAATTCTGTTCAGCCTGCGGCCACCCTGTCAGCCTACGCATACCGCCCGGAGACAATCGCGAGCGGTTCGTCTGCGAGAACTGCGGGGCCGTGCACTACCAGAACCCACGCAACGTAGTCGGCACCGTGCCGGTCTGGGAAGACAAGGTGCTGCTGTGCCGTCGTGCGATCGAGCCGCGCTACGGCTACTGGACGCTGCCTGCCGGCTTCATGGAAATCGGCGAGACGACGGCCGAAGCCGCCGCGCGCGAAACGCTCGAGGAAGCCGGTGCGCGCGTCGAGGTTCAGCACCTTTTCTCGCTGCTCAACGTGCCGCACGTCCACCAGGTGCATCTGTTCTATCTGGCGCGCCTGCTCGATATCGACATCGAGGCGGGCGAGGAAAGTCTCGAAGTTCGGCTCTTCGACGAAGGCGAGATTCCGTGGGACGACATCGCGTTTCCCACGGTCGGGCAGACGCTGCGCTTTTTCTTCGCCGATCGCTCGGTAGGCAGCTACGGCCTGCACACCGGGGACATCTTCCGCTCGCTGCGCGAAGGCTGATCTCGCCGACCGTCGATCTACCCTCCAAAACGTACTTCGCCGATGGTTCCCTGGCTCGGACCCGATGATCCCTTCCCGCCCGTCGAGCACGCGCTGGGCCCGGTGAGCGGCGCGCCCGGCCTGCTCGCGGCGAGCTCGGATCTGCTGCCTTGGCGTCTCGTCGATGCCTACCGCCGCGGCATATTTCCCTGGTATTCGGATGGACAGCCCGTCCTTTGGTGGTCCCCCGATCCGCGCATGATCCTCGTGCCCGGCGAGTTCAAAGTCTCGCCGTCGCTACGCAAGACCCTGCGGCGCGTGCTGCGCGAGGCGCGCTGGGAGATTCGCGTCGATCACGATTTCGCCGGCGTCATGCGCGCCTGTGCGCAAGCGCCCCGGCGCGGGCAGCGCGGCACCTGGATCACCGCGGAAATCATCGACGCCTATTCGTCCTTGCATCGCGTCGGCGAAGCGCACAGCGTCGAAACATGGCTCGACGGGAAACGCGTCGGCGGGCTCTACGGCGTCTCGCTCGGGCGCATGTTTTTCGGCGAATCGATGTTCGCCGAGGTCAGCGACGCGTCGAAGATCGCGCTCGCCGCCCTGGTCGGGCACCTTCGCGGCCACGGGGTAGAAATGATAGACTGCCAGCAGAATACGTCGCATCTGGCGTCGCTCGGCGGTCGCGAGATCGCGCGCAAGGCCTTCGTGGCGCACGTGCGGGCGGCCGTCGCCGAAGCTCCGATTCCGTGGCGCTTCGAAAAGACGGCTCTCCTCCAAGTGCTGCCGAACGCCGCGCAAAGCGACCAAGCCCGCTGAAGCATCGGAGCGGCTTGCATAAGATTGAGAGGGACGATGCTTCGAGAGCCGCAATGACGCACCCCAACGAGCTGCCGTTATCCCCCCTTTCCGCGCTGCAATTCTATGCAACGGCGCCCTATCCCTGCAGCTATCTGGAGGGACGCATTGCGCGCTCGCAAGTCGCGACGCCGAGCCACCTGATCAATTCAGACGTCTATACCGAGCTGGTCAAAACCGGCTTCCGCCGCTCGGGCGTCTTTACCTATCGCCCTTATTGCGAAGGCTGTCGCGCGTGCGTGCCGGTGCGCGTACCCGTTGAAGCTTTCTCGCCGAACCGCACGCAGCGGCGCGTCTGGAAAAAGCACGCGAACCTCGCCGCGACCGTTTCCCCGCTGCATTACGACGAAGAGCATTACGCGCTCTACATGCGCTATCAGGCCGCGCGTCACGCGGGCGGCGGCATGGACCGCGACAGCCGCGATCAGTACGAGCAGTTCCTGCTGCACAGCCGGATCAATTCGCGCCTCGTCGAGTTTCGCGAACCGGCCGCGGCCGCGCCGGGAATGGCGGTGGCCGAACAGGGCGTGCTGCGCATGGTCAGCATGATCGACATTCTCGGCGACGGGCTGTCCTCGGTCTACACGTTCTTCGAGCCCGACGCGCCGGGCACCAGTTACGGCACCTACAACATCCTCTGGCAGATCGAACAGGCGCGCAGCCTGGGGTTGCCCTACGTCTATCTCGGCTACTGGATCCGTGAGAGCCCCAAAATGGCCTACAAAGCGAATTTCCGGCCGCTGGAGGGGCTGTCCGACGGCCGCTGGACCCGGCTCGATCCGGCCACGGGGGCCGCCGAGGGCGGCTTGCCCCCCGTCGACGCGGCATGGCGCGCGCGGCGCGGCTGACGCATCGCGATGGATGCTGCGGCGCGTCTCGGGCTCGCGCACGGAAGCCGGTAAAATAGCGCGCCTTCATTTTTTCGCCGCCAACTCGACGTGCTCAGCTCCCTTTACCCGCTCGCCCGCACCCGCCTCTTTCGCATGGATGCGGAGGACGCTCATCATTTGACGCTGCGCGCGCTCGGCGCGGCCGGCCGCACCGGGCTCGCCAAACTGCTTGCGACGCACGTGCACGACCTGCCGCGTACCGCGATGGGCATCGCTTTCCGCAATCCCGTCGGGCTCGCGGCCGGCCTCGACAAGGATGGCGCCTGCATCGACGGGCTCGCCGCGCTCGGGTTCGGCTTCATCGAAGTCGGCACCGTCACGCCGCGTCCGCAGCCCGGGAATCCGCGTCCGCGCATTTTCCGGCTGCCCGAGGCCGGTGCGCTCATCAATCGCATGGGCTTCAACAACGGTGGGGTCGATCAGTTCGTCAAGAACGTCCAGGCGGCTCGCTACCGCGGCCCGCTCGGCCTGAACATCGGCAAGAATGCCGATACTCCCATCGAGCGCGCCGCCGACGACTACCTGTACTGCCTCGAACGCGTCTACCCGTTCGCGAGCTATGTCACGATCAACATTTCATCGCCGAACACCAAAAACTTGCGTCAGCTGCAGGGCGCAAGCGCGCTGGATGCGCTGATCGGCGCGCTTAAGGACAAGCAACAGCGTCTCGCCGATCTGCACGGCAAACTCGTGCCGCTCGCGCTCAAGATCGCGCCCGACCTGGATGAGGAGCAGATCGATTCGATCGCCGATACGCTGTTGCGGCACCGCGTGGAAGGTGTCATCGCAACCAATACGACGCTCTCGCGCGCGGCGGTCACGGGCCTGCCGCATGCTGAAGAAACGGGTGGCCTGTCCGGAAGGCCCGTGTTCGAGGCTTCGAACCGAGTCATCGCGAAGCTGCGCGAGCGGGTCGACGGCGCGGTGACCATTATCGGCGTGGGCGGTATCGCCTCTGGCGAGGATGCCGTCGCGAAGCTCGCCGCCGGTGCGTCGCTCGTCCAGCTCTATACGGGCTTCATCTATCGAGGACCGGCCCTCGTGGGCGAGTGCGTCGAGGCGATCGCTCAGAGAGCGGCCCCAGCACCGGTCATATAGAAATAGGCAAACGATATTTAAAAGGCGATTGACTTATCGCTATGATTGCTCCCCACATCGATGCCTGCGAGGCAAGGAGAAGACCCGAATGAAAGTAACGACGTTGAAGAAGATCCTGACGGCTGGCCTGATCGGAGCGGCTTTCGTCGCGGCCACTGCCCACGCCGCCGAGTTGCTCGACGAGGTCAAGGCGCGCGGGACGCTGCGCATCGGCCTCGAGGGAACGTTTCCCCCGTTCGACTCCAAAGACGCCAAAGGGGATCTCGTCGGATTCGACGTCGATATCGCGAAAGCCGTCGCTGCCAAGCTCGGGCTGAAGCCCGAGTTCATCACGACGGAGTGGAGCGGGATCATCGCCGGTCTGCAGGCGGGCAAATTCGATGTGATCGTCAACCAGGTCGGCGCCACCGACGAGCGCAAGAAAGTGCTCGACTTTTCGCCCCCTTATACGTACTCGGGTGCCGAGCTGATTCAGCGCAAGAACGACACGCGCCAGTTCAAATCGCTCGATGACCTGAAGGGCAAGAAGCTCGGCCTCGGCCTCGGCACGAACTACGAGCAGATGGCGAAGGCCGTTCCCGGCATCGACGTCAAGACCTACCCCGGCGCGCCGGAATACCTTCGCGATCTCGCGGCCGGACGCCTGGACGCCGCACTCAACGACAAGCTGATGGTGGCTTACCTGCTGAAGGGATCGGATCTGCCGCTGCGCGCGGGCGCCCAGGTGTCGGGCGGCACGCCGTCGGCCATCCCGTTCCGCAAGGGCAATCCGAAGTTCGCCGCGGCGATCGACGACGCCATGAAGCAACTCGAGGCGAATGGCACATTCACGAAGATCTCCGAGAAGTGGTTTGGCATCGACGTAACGAAGCCGACGGAGAGCACCTCGGCCACGAGCAAATAAGAGCTCAGGGCTGAACCATGCAAGGGCGGCATCTAGCGATGCCGCCCTTTCGTATTGGCGCGTATATGATGTGTCCCCACCTCCGTATCGACGTCCGCCGGCTACACGTTAAATACGCTGAGTACGAGATAACAAAGCCACGTCATGTCCACGACTTCCCTGCTCGCCCAATCGCTGCCCGCGCTCGCGCAGGGCGCCGTCCTGACGATCAAGTTCGCGGTGCTTTCGATGATCTTCGGCCTTCTCGCCGCCACCGTCATCGCGTTGATGGGCATCAGCCATCGCAAGCCGCTCGTCGGGATCGCTCGTACCTACGTCAGCATCATGCGCGGCACGCCGCTGCTCGTACAGATCTTCGTCGTCTATTACGGCCTGCCGAGCGTCGGCCTTTCGCTCGATCCGACGCCGGCCGGCGTGATCGCGCTTTCGGCCAACGTGGCGGCCTATCTGTCCGAAAGCATGCGTGGAGCGATCAACGGCATTCACCGCGGCCAATGGCTCGCCGCATATAGCCTGGGGCTCTCGCGGCGGCAGACGCTGCGCTACGTGATCGGACCGCAGGCGCTGCGCATCGCCGTGCCGAGCCTCTCGAACAGCCTCATCAGTCTGATCAAGGATACATCGCTGGTCTCGGTCATCACCGTGACGGAGCTCTTGCGCAGCGCCCAGGAGATCATCGCGACGACCTATCAACCGCTACCGCTCTACCTCGCGGCCGCGGCCGTCTATTGGGTCCTTTGTCAGGTCCTGGAGTGGGTGCAGCACTGGTATGAACGACGCCTCGCGCTGCCGACGCGCCATTGACTGTCGACATGCCTAACGCCGCGCGAACTCGCCTGAGTGCGCCGCGCGCGGGCCGGCATCGGGACGGACGGACCCGGCCGGCGGCTGAACGCTAATGCCGGCTCGGCACCTCGACGGCGAACTCGCGACTGATCTCGTCGGCCGCCAACTCGATGAGGGCGAGCGCGGCGGCTTCGGCATCCTTGGGGTCGCGCCGCTCTATCGCCGACACGAGGCGCTCGTGTGTCTGCACGGATATTTCCCACGCGCCGGCCTTCTCCGCGAGCATAGGTTGCGTCGCCTGCAAGGCTCCACGGATGATGGCTGCCATTTGCTGAAAGAATTGGTTGCCGCTCGCATGGACGATGCGCGTATGCAACAGTTCGTTCGCGGACGCGTAGCCCGTATCGCCGGGGGCGAGCCCCTTGAACAGATCGAACGCCTCACGGATCGCGGCGACATCGGCCACGCTCGCGCGCGCGGCTGCCTGGGCGGCCGCGCGAGGCTCGATCAGCATCCGGAACTCGATGACGTCGCGCATGAAAAGCGGATCGGGCTTAGCGCGAAACCGCCAGTTGACGACGTCCTCGTCGATCATCCGCCAGTCGCGCATCGACCGGATCCGGGTGCCGACTTTGGGACGCACGTCCAACATGTGCCTCGCGAGCAGCATCGACAACGCTTCGCGCATGACGGTCCGACTGACGTCGAATTCCTTCGAAAGCACGTCTTGCGGCGGAAGAATCGCCCCATATTTTTCTTCGACGATCCCTGAGACGAGCCCGTCCATTACCTTGCTGACCAGTGAACGGTCCTTGCCCTGCTCCATGACTTCCCCCGATGCGCCGACCGACGCCTGTCCTTGCTGTTTCGTTTCAAAACCCTCGCATAGCGCTTTCGGGTATATGAATACGGTGCTTCGACCAAATTCGATACGCTATTGGGAAACGCCTGACAGGGTTATCCCTCTGATCGTACCGATGCCGAATGTGCTTCAACGGTGGCACGCGCCGCGACTCCACACCCTCACAAATTACTTCGCAGTACTATGCAATGCGGTTCCCAATTCGACGACGAGCGCTGCTTGAATGAACACTGCACGATGGCCGCGTTTCATACACGCAGCGACGAGCCACAGGCCCAGGTAAGACGAATCGTCATGTTGCACGGTACGTCTCGGACAAAGGGGTTTCCGTTCGCAATCGCACTCATTGTTGCTAGCGACCCGACACTCGCGCGAAACCTTATTCGGCATCCAACACTCGGCACGTCTCAACAATGAGTCACTCGCGCCGCGATCGTTTTTTTACAAGCATGCCGACAAGCTACGCCATCAAATGGCGTTTGCTCCCAGTCGTTCGCACGCCGCGATACGTCGCGTTTGAACCGGCCAATCCGCCCCTTCCCCTTGCTGCAGGCGGCTTTCGCGGGTCAAAGAAGAGGTGCTGGCGGGGCATCCAATGTGACCGATGCAACATAACTGAATCAAATTCGCAACGCGGCCGCCCTCCTCTCGGATCGTGCATCGAGCCGTTGCCAGCGGCTCGCCGAGGCCCGCGTGGCACAGGGAAATGCCAATCCGGTCAAGCGCTTAGCTCACCGATTCGAAGCGGTTTGTGAGGACCGCCATCCACCATCGCGATTGTGCAGATTTGAAACAAAAAGGCGGCGGAATCTCAACGCACCGCGCCGCAACATAGCCGCTGCCTTGTCCGACGCCGTCATACCGGGGCTTGGCACGATCCTCGCTGAACCTCGCCCGCAACTGAGTGCTGCCGCACAGACGACGTGGCAGCCACGGCCAGGGAGAGGCAAACAACGCCGGAACGGGGGTGGGTACTTCGCGAAGAATCTTGGCTCCTTCGCAAAATAACCCGGAAGTACGAGCCGTTAACCGTTACCGGCCCGAGCAACGATGAGCCGCAAGAGCACGTGCGCTTCGCGCATGACGTGGCATTCATTCGAGGACCGATCATGTTGACACTACAATCCGACCTTCACGGCAACCACCTTCTCGGCGCGCTGCCGCCGCACGAGTGGCAAGCGCTGACGCCGCATCTCGAGCTTGTTCATCTTCGCACTGAACAGCTGCTCTGCGATTGCGGCCACAAGATCCACCACGTCTACTTTCCGACGACAGCCATCATCTCGATTCTGTCGATGATGGAGGACGGCGGCTCGGTCGAGCTTGCCGCGGTGGGCCGAGAAGGCATGGCGGGGGTGCAAGTGTTGACGGGCGGAGAAACGATGCCGAGCCGCGTGCAAGTCCAATGCGCCGGGTTCGCCTACCGCATGAGCGCGCAGCAACTGAAACAAGAAATCGCACGGTCCGACCTGCTGCGACGGCTCATGTTGCTTTATATGCAAGCGCTTCTGACTCAAGTCGCTCAAACGGCGGCATGCAACCGCCATCACTCGTTGAGCAAGCAACTTTGTCGCTGGCTACTGATCGAGATCGATCGCGCAGCGACGAACGAGCTGGCCGTGACTCAGCAGATGATCGCCGACATGCTCGGCGTGCGGCGTGAAGGCATCACAGAGGCAGCCGGCAAACTCCACGAGGAAGGGCTCATTTATCACAGCCGCGGCCACATCAAGGTCCTCGACCGCAAAGGGCTCGAATCGCGCGCATGTGAATGCTACGGTCTCGTCAAGCGCGAGTTCGACCGGCTGCTCCCGAGTCTGCGTCAGACGAATACGGTGGCTTGAAACGTGAGGCTCTGGGCACGCCGGGACGCACGCACCATCCCCGGATCGGACCGCGCTCAGCTGCGATAGTCAATCGTCTCGACACGCTGGTCCGAAGCGAGCAGACAAAGATCGGCCCCACGCGCGGCGAAAAGCCCCACGGTCACGACGCCCGGCCATCCGTTGATCGCGGCTTCGAGCGCGCGCGGATCGTCGATCCGTAGCTCCTTTACGTCGATGATCTCGTTGCCGTTGTCCGTGACGTACGGGGTGCCGTCCTGCCGCACGCGAAGCACGGGCACGCCGCCTATCGCCAGCACGCGACGGCCGATCGCCGTACGCGCCATCGGGACGACTTCGATGGGCAGCGGGAACCGGCCCAGCATCTCAACGCGCTTCGACGCGTCAGCGACGCAGACGAACACATCGGACACCGACGCGACGATTTTTTCGCGCGTGAGCGCGCCGCCGCCGCCCTTGATCATCGCGCCGCTCGCATCGATTTCGTCCGCGCCGTCGACGTAGATCGGCAGCGATTCGATCTCGTTGAGGTCGAACACGCGAATGCCATGCTGCTCGAGCCGTGCCGTCGTTGCGACTGAACTCGATACGGCGCCGCGGTAGCGATCCTTGCGCGCGGCGAGCGCATCGATGAAACAGTTCGCTGTCGAGCCGGTGCCGATGCCGATCACCGAGCCTTCCGGCACATGCGTGTTGACGTAGTCGGCCGCTGCCTGGCCGACGAGGCGCTTCAGTTCGTCTTGATTCATGGGAAACAGTTCATCGATCAGGGAAGTGGCTTGGCCGCCCTCTGCCGAACGGCCTCGAACAGACAGACGCCGCTTGCCACGGAGACGTTGAGGCTTTCGACCGTGCCGGCCATCGGGATGTGCATGACCTCGTCGCACGTCTCGCGAGTCAAGCGCCGCATGCCCTCGCCTTCGGCGCCCATGACGAGGGCGACAGGACCATCGAGCTTCGTCGCGTAGAGACCGGCCGGGGCATCGCCTGCCGTCCCGACGACCCATACCCCGGCATCCTTCAGCTCGCGCAACGCTCGTGCGAGATTCGTGACCGTAATATAGGGCACCGTATCGGCGGCGCCGCTCGCCACCTTGGCCGCTGTCGCATTGAGCCCGACGGCGCGATCGCGCGGCGCGATGACCGCATGCGCGCCCGCGGCGTCGGCCACGCGCAGACATGCGCCGAGGTTGTGCGGATCGGTCACGCCGTCGAGCACGAGCAAAAGCGCGGGACCTTCGATTCCGTCGAGCAGTTCCGCCAGGTTCTGCGCAAGCGGCAGATCGGTCGCGCGAGCGACGACACCTTGATGGCGCTCCGTATGCGCGAGCCCCCAAAGCCTTGTTTCGTCGGCCGCGATCAGGCGAACGCCCGCTTCTTTCGCGGTATGCAGGAAGTCCTGCATGCGACGATCGCGCCGTGTGGCGTCGTAGAGAACTTCCTCGACCGTCGATGGATCGTGACGCAAGCGCGCCGTCACCGCATGAAACCCGTAGAGAACTTTGAGACGTGCCATATTCAGTTTTTCTTGCGCGCGCGTGCCTTGGCAGCCGGCTTCGGCGCCACACCCCGCTTTTTCGCGGCTTGGACCCGCGCCGCCCGCGCTTCGTTGACCGCCGCCGACTTGCCTGGCGCAGCCTTCTTGCGCCGCACACTTTCGTCGTTCGTCAGCGAGCGCACGCGAGGACCCATGTCGGTGGTCTCGCCAACCGAGCGCTCGACGAGCGCGGGCCGGGCTGCGATCGCCGACTTCATCGGCGTATCGCGCACGAGACGGAAATCGATCTTGCGCGCGTCGAGATCGACGCGGCTCACCTGCACGCGGACGCGATCGGATAGCCGATAGCGAATACCGGTGCGTTCGCCGCGCAGCTCGTTCTTGATTTCGTCGTACTGAAAGTAGTCCGATCCGAGCTCGGTGACGTGAACGAGGCCTTCGATGAAGAGCGCGTCGAGCTGGACGAAAATACCGAACGACGTGACGCCGTTGATCATCCCGCCATATTCCTCGCCGAGCTTGTCGCGCATGAAATAGCACTTGAGCCACGTTTCGACGTCGCGCGAGGCTTCGTCGGCACGCCGCTCGTTCGCCGAGCAATGGAGCCCGAGCTCTTCCCAGATGGCCGTATTCGTGCGGCCGTTCGGACGCGCTGTTTGCTCGTCGGCTTGCTGCAACGCCCGTGCGCGCGGCGAAAGCGCCGTATTCAACACGACGCCTTCGGGCGCGCGAGGTTGATATTTGCGGCCCGAAAGAATCGCGTAGATCGCGCGATGCGTGAGCAAATCTGGATAGCGCCGAATCGGACTCGTGAAATGCGCGTAGGCGTCGTACGCGAGGCCGAAGTGGCCGATGTTGTCCGGACTGTAAACGGCCTGCTGCATCGAGCGCAGCAGCATCGTCTGCAGCATCTGCGCATCGGGACGGTCGCGAATCTGCGCCATCAGCGCCGCGTAGTCGCTCGCATGAGGCGTGTCACCGCCGCCGAGCGTGAGGCCCATGCCACGCAGGAACGTCCGCAGGTTCTCGAGCTTTTCGGCTGTCGGGCCCGCATGGACGCGATAAAGACCGGGGTGCTTGTTGCGTTTCAAGAAGTCGGCCGCGCAGACGTTCGCGGCCAGCATGCACTCCTCGATCAACTTATGGGCATCGTTGCGCTGGCGCGGCAGGATCTGTTCGATCTTGCCCTGCGCGTTGCAGACGATGTACGTTTCCGTCGTGTCGAAGTCGATCGCGCCGCGCTTTTGCCGCGCGGCGAAGAGCGCCTTGAAGACAGCGTAAAGATCCTGCAGCTGCGGCACGAGCGCGGCGCGCCGACCGGCCTCCGGCCCCTTCGTATTGGAGAGGATCGCGGCGACTTCGGTGTAGGTAAGCCGAGCCGCCGAGTGCATCACGCCCGGATAGAACTGATAACCCTTGATCTCGCCGCGCCCTGTAATGACCATGTCGCAGACGAGCACGCAGCGATCCACTTGCGGATTGAGCGAGCACAGGCCGTTGGATAGCTTCTCCGGCAGCATCGGAATGACGCGGCGCGGAAAGTAGACCGAGGTGCTGCGCTCGATCGCATCGATGTCGAGCGCCGTTTCCGGTTGCACGTAATGCGACACGTCCGCGATCGCGACGATGAGACGGAAACCGTCGACGCGGCCGACCTTCATCGGCTCGCAGTAGACGGCATCGTCGAAGTCCCGCGCGTCCTCGCCATCGATCGTGACGAGCGGCACGTCGCGCAGGTCGACTCGATGGCGCAGGTCGGCAAGCCGCACCTCGTCGGGCAGCTTGGCCGACTCGGCTAGTGCCTCCGGACTGAACTCGTGCGGCACGCCGTACTTGCGCACGGCGATCTCGATCTCCATGCCCGGGTCGTCGATGTCGCCGAGCACCTCGATCACACGGCCGAGGGGCTGCGAATGGCGGCTCGGGAAGTCGGTCAACTCCGCGACGACGACCTGGCCCACCTTCGCCTTCTTGACGTTTTGCGTGACGAGGATATCGTGCGCGATCCGCTTGTCTTCCGGTGCGACGATGAGCGCGCCGCTCTCGCTGAGCAGCCGTCCGATCACGCGCTTGTTCGCGCGCTCGGTCACTTCGACGACGTGGCCTTCGGGACGTCCGCGCCGATCGTAGCCGACGATCCGCGCGAGCACGCGGTCGTTGTGCATGACCTTTTGCATCTCGGCGTTCGGCAGGAATAGATCGTCCTGCCCGTCGTCGCGCACGACAAAGCCGTAGCCGTCGCGATGGCCCTGTACGCGGCCCGCCACGAAGTTCGACGGGTGAGTCAGCTGATAGTAGCCGCGCTTGTCGAGACGGATCTGGCCGTCGCGCTCCATGGCGCCGAGACGTTTGAAGAAGCCTTCGCGCTCCTGGCGCTTGATCGACAGACTCTCGGCGATGTCGTTTGCGGTAACCGGCGTGTCACTGGTGCGCAGCACGCCGAGAATCTCTTCACGGCTCGGGATCGGGTACGGATATTTGCTCAAGGGCGCTGATCGATATTGGTGGTTTGTTCTTGTCTCGGTGGTTCAGACATGGCAATCCGCGCAATTCTAGCACTCGGGAAAGGACGGACGGACGCGGGTTTTGGCGGGCGGCAATGTATGGTTGCGCCCACGCGCTCACGGGCGTTGAGGCGCGAACGCGGCGCATGGGACGGTGCCCGGAGCCGCTAGCCGTTCACCCGACGAATCGCTTGACAGCAATTACGAGGCCGATATAATGACGGTCTTTGCTGCACGACACCTTGCCCAGGTGGCGGAATTGGTAGACGCACTAGGTTCAGGTCCTAGCGGTGGCAACACCGTGGAGGTTCGAGTCCTCTTCTGGGCACCAAGTTTTAAAAAAGGCCAGCGGTTAGCTGGCCTTTTTCATTTCTGCGCCCAGGAAGCAAAGTGCCTGCGCACTTTGCGCGAGGACTCGAAAGGCTGCGCTTGCAAGCGCAGCCGGGGTCGCGCTTGTATGACCCAGTCCTCTCATGGCACCGAGGATTGAAACAAAAGGCCAAGTCTTCGTGACTTGGCCTTTTGTTTTCAAGGACTTGCGGGGCTCCTTGTTCTTTGCGATCACGCGATTGGCGTAATTTTGGCGTAATGGCGTACGAGACTGGCGGCGTCGTCTGAAGCGCCTCTATCCACCCAACTTCGACGCCAGAATGGCGTGGGGCATCAACAATGCCCCGATATCCCGGATCACACCAGCAAGGTCACCGGGGTTGAAAGCGACGTCACCGATAAATGCGTTCCATTGACTTTGCCTTTTCTCATCGTCAGCGAATGCGTGCGTGAGGGCATCTGGCAGCTCGATAGGAACCGGTGTGCCACGACGTGCGAAAGTCGCAGCGATCGCCCGCGCCAATCGGTCTCCTTCAAATCCGAATGATCGGCTGAGAATCCAGAGGTCATAGAAATCCTTCAGCCGACTGTTCGCGTGCCCTACGCCACCATCGCCTGAAACTTCTCGGCGATAACCGTTTCCCGCGCAGAGGCGCGCAGACGTGGCATCGGAAAATCCAGCAGTGACGGATAATCCAGCATCTCCGTGCCCGGCTCCAACGCATCGCCAAATCCAACGTCGATGGTCACCGCGATCCGAGCACCGCCGATCGATGCCGCCGTTCTCAATCTAATGCCGCCATACTCTGTCTCTTCGCGGATACGATCGACGCGAAGTGCGTCGACGTCAAAGGCAACGCCGTCATCGACAGCTTGGCACAGAATCTCGCGAAAGGTGTCAACCATCTGCCCTGGATTCGAATCGCCAAAACCCAGCAGGTCGAGGTCACGCGTCCCACGGTAGGGATCATCGAACCAGCTCATCAATAGCATGCCCCCCTTCAGCACGAAACGGTCAGCGTGGCGGGATCGACTTAGCCGAAACAGAAGGCGTTCCAGAGCGAAACGCGTGAGCACCAGATCGAAGCTCTGGCCGTTCGCCTTCGAAAGCTGCAGCAATCTCGCGCGGACCGACGCCGCAATATTCCTGAGCTCCTTAGCCATTGGCGGTCAGTGCCTCCAGATATGGCCGAATCACCGTAGCGACGCCCCCACGCTCCGCCTCGCGAGCGATTGCACCGGGAGTTGCCTTGCGTTGATGAAGTGCCTCCTGCAGCCCTTCGATCGCCACCGGAATGCCGATTTTGTTCCGGTGTCGGAAGCAGTCCGCGATGGTCTTGGCAACGCCGAATACCTTAACGGGGACGCCTTCGACTACGTGGATCTCCACCCCCTGAGTAAGAAGGCTTTCAGTGAAGCGCACGATGCGCAGAGGCGTGTCCCCAGCCGTGGGCGCCCAGTCTTTCACACCGATCGCCATCCATACCTTGCTCGGAAGACGGTCGGTGAGCCCGTGATATGCAAGCGCAGACACCAGGCAAACCACCCCTTTTGGTAGCCGCTTCGCGACCTCCGCCAACGTATGATTTGCATCGAGCGCAGCGTCCGGCAGCTGATAAAGTCCGCGATCAAGGCGGAGCGCTTCCCCGGCTCTCTCCATGCGGCTCACTGTCGCTGCAGTTATACCGGCATCCCGAAATTCAGAAAGACGCACGATCCCCTGCGCCTCCAGCAAGGCGCGTGCGATCTCGCGTTGTGTCCGGGGCACTGGCATTGATACAAAGTCTCGGATAGCAGCAACTATCGTTCTAGGATTTGTATCCTACAGTAATGACGCGCCGGTCGGTGCATCGTAGGCAAACTGCAACATCACTCGGCAGATTGGTCGGCACGCGCTCGCACGTCGGCAGCAGTGGCAATCGGCAACATGATGAATTCGCGCTCGGGCATTTCGAGAAACGACTGCCGAAACGGCAGATAGAGTTGCACGATCCACTGCGCGCCGTCCTTGCGACCGGCGTACGGATGGAAGATCTCCCCGTCATGCGCGCAGCGATCAAAGCGCAGCACACCCTCGTGCGGATAGCGCGCGCTAGCCTCCTCGAAGCGAGCCTTCATCATGTGGTTGACGACATCGCCCGGATAGCCCGGATGTCCCGATGTATCGACCTCCTCGATCGCCGCGAGAATGGCATCTTCCTCTGTGAGGTGGCAGCGCTCGATCTCGTGCTCGTCGAACACCACTTCCTTGGCAACGTACGGGGGCCCTCGGTACCAATTCGGATCGTTGTGGTCAAGCCGGACAGCCACGATCGTGCGCGCGCCTACATCGGTACAGCGCCAACGGAATCCGGCCAGGCCAAGAAATTCGAGGCCAATAAAGAAATCTGCGTGCTTCATAGCGATCGACGGGAATTGTTTGCTTCAGAAGGAGCCGCGGATCACCGATGGTGACTGCGGGACACTCAACCAATGTATCCTCGCATCGTGAAGGCCAGCGCATTTCCCGACATTTCTAGGACTTCTACCGCCCACTCACGACGCATTCCGAGCGTCACATCCTGGTCTGCCGCTTCTGCCTTGCGTTGCCGTCGCTGAGATGGATCTCGTCTTCCCGGTGCCAAACGTCAAAGAGGCGTCCCGTGGCAGATCACTCCACGCGCCCTGATGACCACGATCGCCCGATCCTGATCGAGCGGCGGCCAAGCGCGCGTTCGAATCCATGATGGACATGTGCAAGATCGACATAGCTGCGATTGAAGCGGCTCGGCGCGGCTGACGCTCACAACCCAGCCCAAAGTCATGTTTGGGACGGCGAGCCTGCCTTTCTCCATTGATACGGTACACCGGGAACAGCATGTCCGGCCCGATACAATGGTTCTCCCGCAAGTAGGGAAATCATGGCCCGGGCCAATCTATCAGCCCGATCCTGAATTCAGCCAGCAGGTTCTCAATCGCACCTACCGGATCATCGGAGCGAGACTCGCCTCGGAGCATATGCATTACCAGCCGATCATGCAGTTCGGGATCGGCCAGGATGCGGACGATCTGTTGCTTGCTTTCCGCAGAAGCGATAGATGCTATATCGAGTCCGAGCAATCTCGGGCCGGCGCGCTCGAATACATAATCGCACGCCGCCAGCAACGGCAACTCTTCTCCATAAAGCTGTCGACGTTGCCCGCAGCAGCATAGTTTTCTAGCAGATACCGGAAATCCACCGCGTCTTTCGGGTTGGACTGTCCGCGGTCCAGCCACGCGATCAATTTCGTCATCACGAGACCCGGTATCGACGCAACGGGGATATCGCAATGATCTCCGATGCGTACAGTCACCGCACTATCCAGCGCTTCGGCGTAGCCCGCCACATTCATCACGACGGCCATATCCGGCGGCCATGCCACCTGCGAGGGAGAAATCTCGACACCGCCGAACGGAACCAGATCCACCGGAAAGCCCTCTCCAATCGCTGGCGAATAGTGAAGTCGATGCGCAATCTTCGCGTCCGCATGGAAGGTCGGCTCATGAAGAAGCGCAGTTCTGAGCGCTTCGAACGCCGGCCAGCTCTCGATGGCCATGGCGAAATCGATGTCGGGACTGGCGCGGTTAAGAGGGAAGCCATGAAGGTGGTACATCAAAATATCGCGCGCTGTCGCACCGACAACGAAGTACCGCAGGTTCGTCAGCCGGGCCACGCGATCCATAATGATCAGCACAGCCTGCTTTCCTTCCGGCAGCGGCCTCTTTAGATGTATCGCCGTCATTCGGCCTGCTCCAATTGGTCGCGAATCAACGCCGCCGCCTCCGCGTTGCGAGGTTCCCTCGTACGCTGAAGATCTGCATACACGAGCAAAGGTGGCGCCGTCAGCTGTTCCGTCCGTGTGTCGTCGAGATGCCAGAAGGCATCGATGATTTCCAGCGTGCCAGCGGAATCAGCACGCAAGCGGTGGTGCTTCGCCAGCGCCATCGTTACGGCCGGTCTTGCCGCGGGTTCGACATAGAGTGTTTGTGAGCCCGGCCGAAGCTGTCCAGTCAGTTTTGCAGCAGCCACTTCCCCGCTCCACCATGCTTGCCCCGCAGGAAGTTCCGCTTGCTGCCACCACGATGGATCGCCCACCGCAAACCGTTGTACGTTGAGCTTGGGCAGCAGGCGAAGCGAATAGTTGATAGCCCACTCGTCCCTCAGGGCGGCAGGATCGAGCAATCGCCGGTCATCCGTGCCCGCCAGCAGACCACGTTCACGTAGGTCGTCGAATACGCTGCCAACAGTACCAAGTGCCACACCCGCCGACGACGCGATTTCTCGGTACGGACGGTTGACCAGTTCGGGAGCGGATAACAACACAAAAATCATCCTGAGCGCAGAGGCACTCGCGGAGATGGCGGGCCTTCCTGATCTCGAGGCGAGACGCCGGATGTCCTGATTCGCGGACCTGCCTGTCACGAGAATGTACTGGCCAGGCGCATGCACATACAGATTACCGGCGAGGTCGATGAACTGTAGGCCTTGTTCGACACACTCATCCGCTAACGCAGGTGTCAGATAGGTAGTGGCCAAAAGGATCGGAAAATCCGCGGTGGCGCTTTTCGCAACGACGGCTCTCACGTCCTCCCGCGATCTTATCCGATTGCGGGACGCGAGCACGTATGGCTGGGTGGTACCGTTCACCTCCAGGGTGACCTTCGCTTCACTAGCCGACGCAGCGCTTCGGCGACGCGGGCGGAAGTCGATGACACGCAGGGGGACGCCGAGACGTCCGGTGGCCGCATTGACGAGCCGTCTGAGCAGCGCTTCCGTTGGCCTGTCGAAGCTCGCGAGATCGTACTGGTTGCCGTTGTTCATAAATCTCGTTTGTTCATAGCCATTGAACACCCGAATATTATGAACATAAAGCGCAGCTCGTTCAACTTTTTCTCTTGTTCACATTTTTCGAACGACATGGGATCCTGAACGAACGCCCCGCCTCTAGCGACCAAGTCGCGCCTGGATCGCGGGCGATCAGGCAGCGTCAGGCTGCCGCTCCGGCGCCGCATCCACAAACGCCTTTACTCGCGACGCATTTGCGTTGATTCGCGCTATGGTCGGATAGGGAGTCAGATCTGTTTCGAATCGTTGGGCGTTATACACCTGTGGTACCAGGCAGAGATCGGCTAATGTTGGACTGTCGCCATAGCAGAACGCGCCAGTGCGCGAATCTTTAGATAACTTGGCTTCGAGTGAAGCGAAACCCAACTCGACCCAGTGGCGATACCACGCACCAGAAACACCTGCTTGGCGCACGCCGACATGATGTTGAACACGGGCGCTTCCTGGAAGGCGTCGCTGCCGATCGCGGCACGCGGCACCTGCCCGCAGATGAGGACCACCGGGACCGAATCGCCATTGCAGTCGGCGACGGGCGTCACCGCATTGGTCGCGCCGGGACCCGACGTCACCATGAACACGCCGACCTTTCCGCTCGCGCGTGCGTACCCCGCGGCCATGAAACCCGCGGTCTGTTCGTTGGCGGGTACGACGAGGTTGATCTGACGCTGGGGCTCGTCGGCGTGCAGTTCGTTGAAACGAAACACCGCGTCGTAGGTCGGCAGGATCGCGCCGCCGCTATAGCCGAACGCGGTATTGACACCCTGTTCACTAAGTACGCGCAAGATGATGTCGGCGCCCGACATCGGTTCGCCGGAAAGCGGCGCTTTCTGGGAGCTTTCTCGAGCAGATTTCGGGTTCTGGGTCATACCTGGCTCGCACGGAAACGGGCGCTGATGCGATCAGCGGCCAAACACAACGGATCATTTCCCTTCCGACTCAAGAACAGCGTATGTCCCCTACCAGCTCGTGGGCGACAGCTTTAGCGGGTTCTCCGCATGAAGCACAGTCCACCCGGCACGCTTTGACGTGCGCCTGGAAATACCGTGAGAAAGGGTTCCAAGGATTCTGACAACGATTGAAGCGGCGCGCGTCAGCAATAAGGTTGTTTATGGGCCAGGATGCATCGCATCCGGGCCACCGCGGCTGACGGCTGACCGTTCCTACCATTCGGCAATGCCCACGTCCATGTCCTCGTCGTAGAAAGCAACGAGAAACTCTTCGGGCATCAACCATGAATCGACGCTCACGGTTTGCGCGCCAATATCCACATCGACCTTCGCGTCGGCGTCTACGGACTTCATCGCATGCACGATCGTCGCGAGATCGTCCGTGCGGATTTCAGTTTTCATCGCGAACTTCATTTCTCACCTCGCTGTCTCGATAACTGGTTCAGGTAACTATAGGATTTGCTCGATGCCTTGAGTCAATCTGCGTTTGATGGGATCCGGCCCGCGGACTCGCGAGGCGCGCCGATCCAGTGGATGGCGGCAGCCACGATGCCAAGTGCGACACCGAAGGCGA
The DNA here is from genome assembly GCF_002934455.1 of Trinickia symbiotica. GTDB lineage: Bacteria > Pseudomonadota > Gammaproteobacteria > Burkholderiales > Burkholderiaceae > Trinickia > Trinickia symbiotica. The sequence continues at coordinate 45,028 of NZ_PTIR01000027.1, forward strand.
CGATGCCCGACCAGCCAAAGCGGCTCATGAGCCAGCCGCTGACGGTCGCGCCGATTGCGCCGCCGAAAAAGGTTGCCGTCATATAAAGGCTGTTGATTCGGCCTTGCGCTTTCGGATCGACCGAGAATGCGCGAGTCTGGTTGGAAACGAGACCAGACTGCACGCCGATATCGAGCACGATCACGCCCACGATCAGCAGCGTGAGCGAGGTTGCCGCGCCGGAGAGAAGCACGTAGGCAAGCGTCGCGATGCCGATACTGGCGCCGATGACCTTGCGAAAGCCGACGCGGTCGGTGGCATTGCCACCCAGCGATGCGGCGAATGCACCGGCCGCGCCGATGATGCCGAAGCCGCCCGCCCAGGCGCTGCCGAGATGCCACGGTCCGCTCTTGAGCAGCGCGGCAAGATTGACCCAGAAGGCGTTGAAACAGGCCCACAGCAACGCCTGGATGATCATCGATTCGCGAATCGGACGATTGTCGCGAACGAGCGGCCACAGCGAAGCGAGCAGACGCCCATACGAAAGATTCGTCGAAGGCACGCCCTTCGGCAGCAGCGCAGCGGCAGCGATGAAGACTGGCACCATGAACGCGGCTTCCGCGCCGTACACCGCGCGCCACCCCCACGCCGCGCCGATTACGCCTGCGATCGTGCGTCCGACCAGGATGCCGACCATGATGCCGCTCACGACGGTGCCGACATTCCGGCCCCGCTCGCTCGGCAACGACATGACGGCGGCGAAGGGCACGAGTTGCTGTGGCACGCAACTCACGATGCCGACCGCAAACGAAGCCGCGATCAGTGCCCAGATGCCGGGCGCAACCGCCGCCGTCGCCGCAAAAGCCAGCGCGAGTGCGATTTGCGTGAGAACGAGCTTGCGCCGGTCGAAGCGATCGCCAAGCGGCAATAGCAGCGCGAGGCCGGTCGAGAAGCCGAGCAACGCGGCGCCAGCGACGACATCGACGGCCGTGATGTCGACCCGCAGACCCGCTGCGATAAGTGGCAGGATCGGTTGGGTGCAATAAATGTTTGTGATCACTGCGCCTGCGATGATTGCCATCATGACGATCTTGCCGCGCGATGCGACGGCGGGCGTAGCTGCACTTTCTCGGGCGCTGGGTAAGCCGCTCACGACAACCTCCGTATTCGTTGAATTTCTCCGGTCGTTACCGCGATGTGCCACGATCCAGATTGAGGTCGAACGTTACGCGCTTGCACTTACGAAGAGAATCCCTCACGATCAAGATTCATCCTTCCACTATTTGATAGGGTCCATGAATCGCCTCGAAGCCATGGCCATCCTCGTTTCGGTCGCCGATGCGGGCAGTCTCTCGGCTGCGGCGCGGCATCTCGACATGCCGCTCGCCACTGTCAGTCGCAAGGTTGGAGAGCTGGAAGCGCACCTCAAGACGCGCCTCTTTCACCGCACGACGCGCAAGCTTTCATTGACGGAAGCCGGCGCCGCATACGTGGCCGCGTGCCGGCGCATTCTCGAAGACATCGGTGAAGCCGAGCGCGCTGCAACGGGGGAATACGCCGCGCCCAAAGGCGAACTCGTGGTCACCGCGCCCATTGCGTTTGGCCGCTTGCACGTGGTGCCGGTGGTGGCGGAATTCCTCGCGCACTATCCGGAGATCGACATCAACCTCCTGCTGACCGATCGCGTCGTTCATCTGATGGATGAGCACGCGGACGTCGCGGTCCGCATTGGCGAGCTGCCCGACAGCACGTTGATCGCGACGCGAGTGGGCACGGTGCGCCGGGTCATTTGCGCCAGCCCCGCCTATCTCGCGAAACACGGCGTGCCGGCCGAACCCGCGGACCTCGCCAGCCATCAATGCATTACCTTCGAGGCGCTCGCGTCGCTGCGCGCGTGGTCTTTTAGCTCGGGCAAATCGGAGCAGTCCGTGCCCGTTCATTCGCGGCTTGCCGTGAATACCGCGGACGCCGCTATCGAAGCCGCGATCCTCGGCGTCGGGCTGATACGCGTGCTGTCCTACCAGGTCGCACGCGCCGTTCGCGCCAACGAGTTGCGCGTCGTGCTCGACGCGTTTGAAGCGGCGCCGCTGCCCGTCAATCTCGTGCACGCGGGGCAAGCGCCCCTGCCGCTGAAGCTGCGCGCGTTCCTCGACTTCGCATCGCCGCGCCTGCGCGAGCGCACCGCGGGCGAACTCGTCAACGCCGTCACCGCGTGACGGCTTGAGCCGCGCACGCAAAGGCGCTGCGCTTCAAGGCGCGCCTGTCCGCCGTTTGAATTCCCCGCGTTATTGAGCGCGAGTATCAACTGTTGTTCATCCGAGGTGGTTTCGCGCGCGGCGCAACCGCAGGTGCCGCCAGCTGCTCCACCAGAAAATCCACGAACGCCCGTACGCGCGATGTCAAATAACGTGCATGCGGATACAGCAGGATAAACGGCCGGGTACGCCCCCCCTCCTCGCGCAGCACCTCCACGAGCCTGCCTTCGCGCAGATCGTCCGCCACCACGAAGCGATACGTCTGGAAGAGCCCCGCCCCCGCGCGCGCGAGCGTCACGCCGGCGAGCGCGTCGCCCGAAGTGCTGTAACTTCCGCTCGTGATTACATCGCCATCTTCACTGGCATTGCCCGCGAAGGTCCACGCAAGGTGACGTCCACTACTTGGCAGTTCGAACTGTATGCATTCCGAGCGACTGCAGATCCGCCACGGTCCTGGGCACGCCCGCGCGCTTCAGATAACCGGGCGCGGCCACCACCACCATCTCCGCGTCTTCCAGCTTGCGCGCGACCAGGTTGGAATCGGCGGGCGCGCGCCCGCGAATCGCCAAGTCAAAGCCTTCGTCGGCAAAGTCGATGTTGCGGTTGCTCAAATGCGTGTCGACCCGCACCTCCGGATAGCGCTCGCGAAATGCCGGCAAGAGCGGCAGCACGCGATAGTGTCCGTAGGGCGTGGGCATGCTGATGCGCAGCACGCCAGCCGGCGTGGTCTGCCCGCCCGTGACTTCGCGCTCGGCGTCCACGAGCTGCGAGAGCGCTTGGCGGCACTGCTCGAAGTAGCGCCGCCCCGCATCCGTCAGGCGGATCTGGCGCGTCGTACGCACGAACAGGCGCACGCCGAGCCGCTCTTCGAGCCGCGCCACGGAGCGGCTCACCGCGGCGGGCGTGACGCTCGCCGCATTGGCCGCCAGCGTGAAGCTGCCAAGCTCCGCCGCCTGGCAGAACAGCTCAATGCTGCCCAGCTGCAGATCATCGAATTTGCGTTGCATGCCCGCTTTCTCCTGCTTGCTTCTGTTCGCTCTTGTTGTTTTCGCTCTGTTTTGACGGTTCCAACATGAGGCGAATGCTCATTACGATTGGAGGAAAACATCGTGTCGGTCGAACAAAAACTTGCCGATCTCGGTCTCGCCCTGCCCGCTGCGCGCAACCGCTCGGCAACTACAATCTCAAGCGTGCGCGCGGCGCTGCGCCCAGTGCGCGAGTCCACCGCATGCGACCAGCAGCGCGCCGGTCGCGAAGAACACGGCGTGCAGGCCGAAGTGAACGCCGATCACGCCGCCGATCAACGGGCCCACCACCTGGCCGCTGAATTGCGCCGACTGCAGATAACCGAGCATGCGGCCCGTTTTGCTTTCGTCTACCGACTGCCGCGCGAGCTTGCCGATGGAAGGCAAGAGCCCCGCGAGCGTCATGCCCATCACCACGCGCAAGCCAGCAAGCTGCCACCAGTGCGTGACGAACGCTTGCGGCACCATCGCGAGCCCCGTGAGCACGAGGCAAGCGACGATCACGCGCCAGCTCCCGAAGCGGTCGGCCAGTGCGCCCAGGCGCGCCGCCGTGAGCATGCTGCCAAGCGCCGAGCATGCCATGACCACGCCCGCCACGCGCGCGAGATGTGCCGCGCCCACGCCCAGACTGCCGATATAAACCGTGATGACGGGCTCGATCGACATGTTGGCGAGCAGCACCATCATCGCGGTAACGAGCAGCGCGGCCACCACCGCATAGTCGGGCCGGCGCGCGCCACTGCCCGAACCGGCCGCGGCGTTGCGTGGGTGCGGTTTCGCGTCGCTTTCCGGATGAAACTCTTCCTTCACCACGAAGATGGTCAACAGCGCCGCCACGGCGATCATCGCGCCGCCCGCGAAAAAAGTGCCGCGAATGCCGATCCAGCCGGGCAGCACGCCGCCCACGAGCGGCCCGACGAGATTGCCCGCGAGCGCGCCCGTTGAAAGAATGCCGAGCGCCCAGCCCGCTCGCTCGCGCGGCGCCTGAGTGCCGACCATCACGGTGGAGGCCGACGCGTAGCCACCCACGAGGCCGGCGATCAGACGCAGCACGACGAGCTCGTACACATTGTGCGCCACGCCGATCAACGACATCACCACGGCCATGCCGATGGCCGCGCGCACGAGCATGGACTTGCGCCCATAACGGTCCGCAAGGCGCCCCCAGAGCGGCGCGGTGAGCGCCGTGCCGAGGAAGGTCGCGCCGAATGCCACGCCCGACCACTGGATCACGGCGGACTGCGAGGTCGCGCCGAGCTGCCGCACATAGAGAGGCAGGAATGGCAGCAGCATGCTGAGGCTCACGAGCGTCGTGAATGAGCCGATTACGCACACGACGAGATTGCGCCGCCAGTACTGGACGTTGCGCTCGGCGTAGCCGCGCGGCTGCGGCCTGGTCTGCCGCAGCGCAGCCGCCGGGGAAGATACGGTGGTATTCACTTGGCCCTCAACGCGGAGAAGAGATCGACAGAGAGCGCTAGCACGAGCGCCGCGGCGCCGATCGCGAACAGCACGAGGTAATTGCCGCCGCTGGACGAGAACACGAACGACAGGCCGTAGGCCGCAACCGCCTGCATCACGGCGAAGCTCGTCGTGGCCCGACTCCACGCGTCTTTCACGGCGGACGGATGGTGCGCGAGTAACTCGTTCACGCGGCCGAGCACGAGCGGCACGATGCCGGGCGTGAATGCGCCCACCAGCACCGCCGACACCAGGAGGCCCGGCGTGCCGAAGAACCCGGCGGCCGGAATGGCGACCGCCGCCGCTTGCACCAGATACGCGACCCGCAACGCCCGGCCGAAGCCCGCGCGATCAGCGAGATGCCCCGCTACGAGCGGGCCGACGATCGCGCCGATGCCATACAGCACCCAGAATTCGGCGCCCGCCTCCACGCCGCGGCCGAGCCCGCGCGCCACGTAGTCGACGAGAAAGATCATGTGCGGCACGAGCCCCACGGCGTTCAGCCCATATTCCGCGAAGAGCGCGCGCAGCTTCGCGCGGGGATACGCCTTGGCATGTTCGAAGCGCGAAGGCGCCTGAGCGTGCGCGGGCGCGCCGTGCCCGGGCCAGCCGTTCCACGCTACGGCCGTGAGGAGCAGCGAGACGACGGCGAGTCCGAGCCAGGTGGCCGTCAGGCCCTGACGCAGCAGGATCGGCACGATCGTGCCCGAGGCGGCAATGCCGAGTCCGATGCCCGTGAAGATGCCTCCGCTCGCGAAGCCCCGGCGCGCCGCGGGCACGTGCGCGAGGATCGTGGGCGCCGCGAGCACCATCAGCGCGCCGCCCGAGAGGCCCGAGGCGAAGCGCCAGACGAAGAACCACAGGAACGAAACGGGCATCGCGCAGGCAACGAAGGCGAGTGTCGCGAGCAGCATCATCGCGCGCAGTACGGTGGCGGGCTTCGCGGCACGGGCCATCGCGCCCGCGAACAGCGCACCGGCCAGATAGCCGCCCAGGTTGGCGGCGCCGAGGTAGGCAGCGGTCGAGGCTGGGAACCAGTGCGCGCCGATGATGGCGGGCAACAGCGGCGTGTAGGCGAACCGCGCGAGGCCAATGCCGATCAGGCTTGCGCTGGCCCCCGCGAGCGTGCCCCGCCAGACGTTGAAGGCCGCGGGCGCGGACGGATTCGAGACGGCTTGATGCATGGTGACTCCCGGCAAGCGAGCAATGAAGCGCCCTGAAGATGGAAGTCAGTCTAGGTTAGATCGCGCATCGAGAGAATGATTGCGGTACGGAAGTCATTCTTCCATGTCGCGAACGAATGGGTGAATGTCGCTCAGGCGAATGCCGCTCAACCGGCCTCAGTAATGCGCTGGGCCTGCTCGAAGTACTCACGCAGGCGTGGTGCGGCGAAATCGACGAAACTGCGCACCTTCGGCACCGAAAGGCGCCCGTGCGGCGTGACGAGGTTCACGGGCAGCGGCGCATGCTCGCTGTCGCGCAGCACGATCTTGAGCCGGCCCGCCTCGACCTCTTCGGCCACGTGATAGGAAAAGAGCCGCGTGACGCCATGCCCCGCCACGGCCGAAGCCCGCGCCGCGCGTATCGTATTCACGATGAAGCGCGGCGAGAACTGCACGACCTGAGGCAGCGCAGTCTGGCGCGCCGCCGGGAAGCTCCACGAGTCGAGCCCGAAATGCGTCATCGAAATGATCGCGTGGCTCGCGAGATCGGCGGGCGCCGCGATGGTCGGATGCGTGCCGAGATAGCCGGGCGAAGCCACCACCACGCGCCGCACCTCGCCTACCGGAATGGCGACGAGCGTGGAGTCCTGCAGATGCGCAATGCGCAACGCCACGTCGATGCCCTCGTCGATCAAGCTCACGGGCCGGTCGAGCAGGTGCAGGCGGATCGACACCTCGGGGTGACGGTCGATGAACGCCTCGATCATCGGGCGCAGCACCTCTTCGCCCACGGCCACCGCCGCCGTCACTCCCAGCAGCCCGTGCGGCGCGGAGCGTTCGTCGGCCGCGAGCAGATCGGCTTCTTCGAGATCGGCAAGAATGCGCCGGCACGCGAGCGCATAGCGCTCGCCGGCGTCGCTCAGCCGGATCGTGCGCGTGGTGCGGTACAGAAGCGGCGTGCCGGTGTGCTCTTCGAGGAACGCAATGGCGCGGCTCACCGCAGCGGGCGAGCGGCCGAGCCGCCGGCCGGCGCCCGCGAGACTTCCCTCGTCTAGCGTGGCGACGAAAACCTTCATGGCGTCGATTCGGTCCATTGCGCGTTCTGGCGTGCGGTCGCTTCGCTCTGTGAATCCCGCGTCGATATTAGCGGTTTATTGCCTGCGCCATGGCGGCGCGCTGATAGCCGGCCATACCGGCGCCGGCTATCTTCGAGCGCACGGCGAATTCACGCCGCGCTTAGCTTATTTCGACGCGGACACGGCCAATTCCGCGCCCTCGATGCTGCCGGGCCAGCGCTGCGTCACGCTCTTGTAGCGCGTGTAGAAGCGTACAGCTTCCTCGCCATATGCATGATGATCGCCGAACAGCGAACGCTTCCAGCCCCCGAACGAATGCCACGCCGACGGCACTGGACTCGGCACGTTGATGCCCACCATGCCGATTTGAATGTGCCGGGTAAACGTACGTGCTGCCGCGCCATCAGCCGTGAACAGCGTGACGCAATTGCCCAGTTCGTGTGCATTGACGAGTTCAATCGCACTGGCGAGATCCGGCACGCGCACCACCGAAAGCACCGGCCCGAAAATCTCTTCCCGATAGATCTTCATATCCGGCTGCACGTCATCGAAGAGCGAGCCGCCGAGGAAGAAGCCCTCTTCGTGCCCCGCCACGGTATGACCACGCCCGTCCACCACGAGCTTCGCGCCAGCCTCGACGCCCGCATCAATATAGCCCAGCACCTTGTTGCGATGCGCGGCGCTGATGAGCGGCCCCATGTCCAGATCGGGCTCCATGCCCGCCCCGATGCGCAGCGCGCGCACGCGCGGCGCGAGACGCTCGATCAGTTCGTCGCCAATGCTGCCGACCGCCACCGCGACTGAGGTCGCCATGCAGCGCTCGCCCGCCGAGCCATACGCCGAATTGATCAGCGCATCGACGGCCTGATCGAGATTCGCGTCGGGCATGACGACGAGATGATTCTTCGCACTGCCCAGCGCCTGCACGCGCTTGCCGCGTTTGGCGCCCTCTGCGTAGATATATTCGGCCACCGGCGTGGAGGCGACGACGGACATCGCAGCCACGTCGGGATGCTGAATCAGCGCATCAACGGTTCCCTTGTCGCCGTTCACCACGTTGAAAACGCTTTTGGGGAAGCCCGCCTCGATGAAGAGTTCCGCCAGCCGGATCGACGACGACGGCGTGCGGAACGTACACGTCGTTGAATCGCCCGCTCGTTCCAGCGGCGCTTTGACCGTCGATGAAATGATTCAGTTGGCGCACCGCGCCCTGGTTTGCTTCGCTCATACGTCGCTCCTTCAAGGGGATTTGGGCGCTGCCCGCGGATAGAAGAGAGTCCGAATTGCACGCACATCAAATGGATTACCCGCCATATGTCGACTCCCATCCTCCTCCGAGCGCTTTACAAAGCGTAATGAGATTCGTGGCCGCCGTAGCTCTGCTTTGCTCGAGATTGCTCTGCGCTTCGAGCAACTGCTTCTGCACGTTCAATACGTCGAGATAATCGAGCGCGCCGGCCTTGTACCGCTCCCGCGCGACCGAGAGCGCGCGCTCGTTCATGGTCACGGCCTGGGCCAGCCGGTCGCGGCGGCGCTGTTCGGCGTCGTAGGTGACGAGCGCGTCGTCCACCTCCTGCCACGCGCGCAGCACCGTCTCCTTGTAGGCAATCGCGGCTTCCTGCTGTTGCGCCTCGCGCAGCTGGAGCGTGCCTTTCAGCCGACCGCCTTCGAAGATGGGAAACGTAATGGAAGGGCCAATGACGAACTGCCCGGACGCCCAACTGGCCAGATTCGAAAGCTGAAGACTCTGAAAGCCCGCGCTTCCGTTAAGCATGATGCGCGGATAAAAATCGGCCTTCGCCACGCCAATCGACGCCGTCGCCGCGTGCAGTTCGGCTTCCGCTTTGCGGATATCCGGCCGGCGCTGCACGAGTTCGGAAGGAAAGCCGATCGGCACCTGCCCCGGCAGTGCGGGCACCTCCTGCGTCGCAGCAAGCGTCTGACGCAGCGCGCCCGGTTCCTCGCCGAGCAGCAGGCCGATGGCATTGATGGTCGTTTCGGAATGCGATTCCAGTGTGGGAATCCGGCTTTCGATATTTTCCACCTGCGCTGAAGCGTTCGAAACATCGAGATCCGTCGTGACGCCCTCATGCGCACGCACCTGCGTGAGCTTCAGCGCGTCGTTGGCGATGTCCAGGTTTTGATGCGCGATCTGCAGGAGTTCCTGCGTGTCGCGCAGCTCGATATAGTCTCGCGCAAGCTCCGCGCGCGCGCTCAGCAAGACCGCGTTCCGGTCCTCATATGAGGCTGCCGAAAGCGCTGTCGCCGCTTCCACGCTGCGTCGCACGCGGCCCCAGATATCGACCTCCCATGACGCGTCGAAGCCGGCCTGGTATAGGTTATAGGCGGGTGAGCCCTTGGAGCCCGGCATCGCCGCCACGCCGAGCGGCGCGCTGCCGGAAGCCGACTGCGGCTGACTCTGCGTGGGCGTCACGCCAAGAAGCGAGAGAATGCCGTTTTCACTGCCGCGTTCGCGGTTGTACGATGCGGCGCCGTCGAGCGTCGGATACTCGGCTGCGCCCGCTACGCGGCGCGCGGCCCGGCTTTGCAGCAGGCGCGCGGAGGCCGCTGCCACATCGAGGTTCGCGTCGGCCAACTGCTTTTCCAGTCCGTTCAACACCGGATCATTGAATAGCGTCCACCATTCTGGACCAAACTGGCCTTTGACAGCTTTGCTCGGCGCCTGTGCCGTTTGTGTGCGGTTGAAGACCTCAGGTGTTGGCGACTTTGGAGGTTCGAAGTTCGGACCGACCGTGCAAGCAGCCATTGCGAGACATGCGAGAACCGCGAGGAGCATCGCGCGGATAGAAGATTTGCTCGTGTTCATTTTCTTTCCGCTCCCTCTGCCGTCGCTTCTGCGCCCCGGCCAACGGCAACTTCCGCTTCCACCGAAAGTCCGACACTCAATGCCGCTGCAGCAGGCTGCCCGCGATCGATCGTGATCTTGACGGGCACGCGCTGCACCACCTTCGTAAAGTTGCCCGTTGCGTTGTCGGGTGCGATCGGCGCGAAGCTCACGCCGGTTGCCGGCGCGAGACTGTCGATGCGGCCATGAATCACGAAGCCGGGCAGGCTGTCGACCGTCACGCGCACGCTTTCGCCGGGCCGCATATTGGTGATCTGGCTCTCCTGGAAGTTCGCGACGACATATGCATCCGAAAGCGGCACGATTGCCAGCACGGGGGCGCCGGGCGTCACGAAGGCGCCGACCCGCGCCGAGCGGCGTCCCACCTTGCCGTCGACGGGGGCGCGAATTTCCGTATAGGAGAGGTTGAGCTTCGCCTGTTCGAGCACCGCTTCAGCGTGCTGAAGTGCGCCAGCAGCCTTGTCGCGCTCAGTGCGCAGAACGTCCAGATTCTGCTCCGTGGCCGTCAGCACCGCCTGGTCGTGCGACTGCTGCGCAAGCTGCTCGGCGAGCGTGCTCGAAGCCTGTTGTTGCTCCTGCGCGGTTCCCGCTCCGGCCGTCGAGAGATTCTGGTAGCGCGCAGCGTTGGCCCGCGCGAAGCCGATCGACGCCTCGTCGGAGCGCAGCGTGGCGCGCGCCTGATTGACGAGCGAGGGCTGACGCGCGATCTGCGCGTCGAAATTCTCAACCGACGCCTTCGCGCCCGCCACCTCCGCCTCGGCGCTCATCAACGCGGCGCGATAGTCGCGGTCATCGATGCGCACCAGCAGCTGGCCCGCCTTCACGTCCTCGTTATCGTTCACCAGTACGTCCGTGATCTGGCCCGCGACGCGCGGCGCGACCAACGTAAAATCCGCGGTGACGTAGGCGTCGTTCGTGGATTCCGAACTGGAGTGGGACAGGAGTTTCATGTCGCCCCACACAGCGACGCCGGCTACGACGAAGACTGATGCAATACGAAGCCATTTCAGACTGGACGGTGCGGGGTTGGGTTTGGTCGATGACATGGAAAACGTACCTCATTTTGAAGCGGGCGGCGTAGTGCTCCACGGCGGATAGATTCGCACCGGCAGCACCGGAACAAGAAGAAGCGGAACGAGCGCAACGCACGCCATCACCCGGTAGAGATCGGCGGAAGTCAGCACGACGGCCTGCTCGTGAATACGATGCGCGAGTTGCCCGAGCGCATAGGGGTAGTCGAGTCCAGGGCCCGCCACCAGCGCGCGGTTGCCCAACTGGTCGACGAGCATGCTCGAATGGAAATGTTCGCGCGCAGTGCCTACACCCTCGATCAGGCCCGTCGCGATGGCGGCGGCGAACGTCTTGACCGTATTGAACATGGCCGAAGCGAACGGGCCTTCCGTTGGCGGCAAACCTGTCGTGACGCCCATGAGGATCGACATGATCACCAGGGGCTGCGCGATGATCTGCAACGCCTGAAGCCCATAGAAGTTGTCGCGAATCCACTCTGACGTCATGAAGCTGCCGAGTGCGCACGTCGTGAACATGAGCGACAGACCGATTGCGATCACCCAGCGATGATCGGCGCGCCGCGTATTCAACAGAGCCGCCGTCAAGGGGAGCGTAATCAGCAGCGGAATGGCGAGCAACAGCGAGAGCGGCGCCGTCTGCAGCGGCCGGTATGCGTGAACTTTGGCGAGAAACTGCCCGGGTATTGCGGCGACGCCCACCAGCAGAATCACGGTGCCGAGCAACGTCGACAGTCCGTGCGTGAAATTCCTGCGCTCGAGTAACTGGAGCTTGAAAAAAGGCACGGGCTGAAGCCACTCGTTGACGAGGAAGACCACGAGCAGCAGAGCGCCGCCACCAAACATCAAACAGATAAAGTCCGATTCGAACCAGTCGAGCCGGTCGCCTTGCAACAGCCCGGTCACGAGCATGGCAAACGCGGGGAAGCCCGTAATCAAACCGATCCAGTTGAACGTACGAAAGCGCTCGAGCTTGACCGGATCGGCGGGCAGGCCCTGCTGAATCGCGATACAGCACAGCACGCCGAGCGGAATGATTTGCCAGAACGCCATGCGCCAGCTCACGAACTCCGTCCACAACGCGGCGAGCGGTGTGCCGAGCGCCGGCCCGAAAGTCGCCGTAAGCGCATAACCAGCGAGCCCGTACAGCTTGAATTTCGGCGGCAGATAACGCAGCGCCACGATGATCAGCATGGGGGGCAGACATCCGCCCGCGATTCCCTGGAAGATACGCAAGACGTAAAGCGTCGGCAGATTCGGCGCAAATGGGCACAACAATCCGAACAACATCGCGGCGAGCACGGCGCCGATCGTGAAGCGCTTGAGCGTAAAGGTGATGCCGAACCAGGGGGCGAATACCATCGTCGCGACGTTGGCGGCTTCGAAGAGCGAGGTGAGCCACGTCCCGTCGTCATGCCCGATCAGGAACGCGCCCTGGATATCGGCCATCGCTGCCGCAGTCACCTGTTCGTTGAGGATGGCCAGCAACGAAGCGAACAACATGCCGAGCAGGCCCACCACAATGCGTCCTGTGAACGCCACTTGCGCGGGGGCAGGCTGCGCCGGGGCCGCGGCTTCGCGCACGGGGCGTGGCTCCAGCGCCTGTGGGGCCGTTGCCGCTTCCGTTCCAGTCGTCAAAGGGTTCGCAGTTGTCATGGCGATCAGCAACTTCTCTGGTTTCGTTAGCTGTACTGTTTGATGTGGCTAGTTCACTGTGAGTCGTTTCAGTGCCCTGCATCCTCACGCGATGCGATGACCGCACCATCGGTTTTGCCGCGGATTGTTGCCGTTCACTGACCGCTTGATTGTCAGAGATGAACCCAATTTCTTAAAGTCTCGCCTGGTCTGATTTTGGGCCATCTAGTACGAGAATCTTGCCAGGCCGTCCGCTCATGACCCGCCCGGCGCGTATGCGCTGCGTCAACGCAAACCTGACTGATTACGCGTGGGTCATTTCTGGACGCTTTTGGGCCAATTGAGGTCGTACGGCGATACCAGATGGCACACGATGCTTAGAATCGCGGCGTATGTATTCAGGCTGCGCGTTAATCGCGATAGACACGATTCACGAAGGTTTGAAATCGAACCGGCAATGGTAGACGCCAAACGGCTTTTGCCTTTACGCTGCGCAACAACACGTATGTTCAATGTGCGAGCGGATTGACAAGCGAAGGCGAATGCATCCCATGTCAAGGCAATCGCGAACTCGCCACGAGGCATTCCGAAGCGCATGCTCCATATCTACAGCCGCTTATTCATTCACTCGGCAACTGATGACTATTGAGCCGCAATACGAAGTTCGCGGTACGCGCTCACCAGCGCGTCGAGGCTGAATGCGCGATTCAAGCCGCTCGGGTTCGGCAGAACCCACGCGTGCGCGCCGCCGAACCGGCTGGATTGCAAACCCCACTGGATATCCCGCTTGCCGGACATTTCGGCAAGCGCCATCTTGCCGAGAAAGGCGATAAACCGCGGCGCGTAGTGTTGAACCTTCAGCTTGAATTGCGCCGCGGCGGCCTGAATCTCCGCTCTCGACAACTCGTCCGCGCGTGCCGTCGCGCGCGAGACCGCCGTGGTCAGACCAAAGCCATGCTGCAGCAACTCACGGTCGTTCTCGGGGCGAAACTCCTCCGGCGTAAAACCAGCGCGATGGAGCACACGCCAGAAGCGGTTCCCTCTGCCATCGAAGTGACGCCCCGTGGCCGCCGCACGCATGCCCGGATTGATTCCACAAAACAATACCGACAAGCCGGGCACGATGATATCGGGAAGAAATGGCGCGGAATTGGCGTTTGCCGGTTGCGCCAGGGAATCGTCGCTATGCACTCGCCTCCCCGCGGAATCGCAGACGATATTGTTTTGGCGTGACGTTCAGGCGCCGCGAGAACGTCGTGCGCATATGCGTGGCGCTATGGAAGCCGCATTTGAATGCGACCGTCTTGAGCGGCGCATCCGTGTCCTCCAAGAGTTTCCTCGCCGTGTCGACGCGAACCTGCTCGACGAAAACGGAGGGCGTCACCTTGGCATTTTTGGCGAATATGCGCGATAAGGTGCGCCGACTCACAGCAGCCGCGCTTGCCAGCGCCTCGATCGAAAGCGTCTCGGTAATATGCTCGCTCACGTAGCGATACACCTTGCTGAGTATTGGATCTCCGTCCTTGCCGGCGCCAAGATACGGACTGTACTGAGACTGCCCGCCTTCGCGCTGGATATACACCACCAGCCGCTTCGCCACTCGCACCGCCAGTTCGTGTCCCCAGTCTTCCGCAACGAGCGCCAGGCAGAGATCGATGCCAGCGGTCACGCCTGCCGATGTGAACAGCCGCCCGTCGCGAACGAAAATGCGGTCCGGCTGCACGTTGGCGTGCGGGAATTCATTGGACAGCCGGCCGGCATCCGACCAGTGGGTCGTCACTTCCTTGCCGTCGAGCAGCCCCGCACGTGCGAGCACGAATGCGCCGTTGCACACCGAACCAAAGCGGCTCGCGCTGCGCGCCTGGTTTTGCAGCCAGGCCAGAAACTCGTTCGACGGATGGACGTCGGGCAACTGCGGGCCGCCGGCTACGAGCAGCAGGTCCCATTGCACGTCGCTGTCGGCATAGCCACGCGAGACCGCCAGTTGCATGCCGTTCGAGCAGGTCACGGCGCCCGCCTCGCGACCGACGAGCGTCACCTCGTAGCGTTGATGCTCCGAGAGGAAAGCATTCGCTTCGGCGAACACATCGAGTGGGCCTGCAACGTCTAGCGCCTGCACACCATCGAATACAACAATGGCGACTTTCATGCCGTGACCTTCAGAGGTGGTGTCCCAACCGGGACCGTGGCGCAGCTTAACGCATCGTCGTTAGCGGATGCAGTCTGTCCCCGGAAAAAGTAATTTGCGCCCGTGTAACAAATCGGCAGTGTGGCCCAAAACGTCGACTAGTTGGCAGGCGGCGGCACCACGCGCGCATTTCGCCCGCTGCCCCGCACAACTAGACTGTGTTCACGACTGCGGCTGGGCAAACAACCCGGGCGGACCGGAAGGCGTTATCGCCATCACTGCACGTGTTGCGCGCGACGTTGGACCGCACACCGACCGAAGGCAGATTGATCATGTTGAAAGAAGGTCAGAGCTCTTTCCTTTTCGGGGGCAACGCCCCTTACGTCGAAGAGCAATATGAAACTTACCTGGCTGACCCGAATGCGGTCACCACTGAATGGCGGGCGTGGTTCGATGCACTGCGCGAAACGCCCGCTATCGATGGCAGCGATCGCGACGACGAGCCGCACGCTCCCGTCATTTCCAGCTTTGTCGAGCTTGCGGCGGCAGAAGGCTCGCTCGAAGGCGCCGAAGCGCTGATTCCGATGCTCGACGAAGTCGTCCGCTACGGGGCTTCGAAAAAGCTGCGCGCGGTGGTGATGGGCATGGCGCCGCGCGACACGCGTTCGTCGTTCTACACCTCGGACGTCGCGAAGATGATCGAGGCGCCCGTCCTGCATGTGAATGGCGACGACCCTGAAGCCGTGGCGATGGCGGTGCGCCTTGCCCTCGACTATCGCACCGCGTTCAAGCGCAGCGTGGTCATCGATCTCGTGTGCTTCCGCAAATACGGGCACCAGGAACAGGACACGCCGTGACGAACTCCATCCTCTCCGAAGCGGCGGTGCTCGCATTCGAGTACGGCTACACGACGGTGAACCGCGACGCGCTGGTGATCTGGGAAGCGCAATTCGGTGACTTCGCGAACGGCGCGCAGGTGGTAATCGACCAGTTCATCGCGGCGGCGGCCGCCAAATGGGGGCAATGCAGCGGCCTGACGCTCTTCCTTCCTCACGGGCAGGAAGGCGCGGGACCCAAGCATGCATCGGCTAGACTCGAACGTTATCTGCAGCTGAGCGCGCAGGACAACATGCGCGTCGTCCAGCCGACCACGCCCGCGCAGCTGTTCCATGTGCTGCGCAGGCAGGCGCTCGCCTCCGATCGCCGCCCACTTGTCGTCATGACGCCCAAGTCCCTGTTGCGGCACCCCGAAGCGGTCAGCACGTTCGACGAATTGGGCGAGGGCGCATTCCGCGAAATTTTGCCGGATGCGCTGCTCGAGGCGTCGCGGGCATCCAGCGTCGAGCGCGTCATCGTGGCCACGGGCAAGGTGTACTTCGAATTGCTCGAGCATCGCCGCGTGGACGCGACCGACACGCCGATCATCCGCGTCGAACAGCTGTACCCGTTTCCCGCACAACAGTTGGCCGCCGAACTCGCGCGCTATCCCAACCTGAAAACCATCGTCTGGTGCCAGGAGGAGTCGCGCAACCAGGGCGCATGGAGCTTCGTCGAACCGCAGTTGCGCGAGCTCCCGCCAACGGGCGCGAAGCTCGCCTACGCCGGTCCTGACGCGGGTGCATCGACCGCGCCGGGCTACCATTCGGCGCACGTCGCACGGCAATCCGCGCTGGTCGAGCAGGCGTTCACGGGGTAACGGCGCATGCGTATCGCGATGATGCTCTATGCGGGGTTTCAAATGCTCGAGGTAAGCGGCCCGATGGATGTGTTTCATGCAGCGAATCGCCTGTATGGCAGCGTTTTATGAACCGCACCTCGTCGGGACTTCGCCGGGGCCCGTGCTGTCTTCCAATGGCACGGCGGTGGGCACCACAGAATGCCTGTTCGAAACGCGCACGCCATTCGACGTCGTCGTGGTGCCCGGATCTGCCGTGCTCAGTTCGTCGCGTGAGCATCGCGAACTCGTCACGTGGCTCGGCGATGCCGGGCCCGGCACCCAAAGGTTGGCCTGCATTTCCAATGGCGCGTTTCTGCTGGCGCGCGCGGGCGTTGCCGATCGCCGCTGGCTGACCACGCATTGGCGCGACGCCCACCGCCTCGCGGTCGAACATCCTCGCGTGCATGTCATGTCCAATCCCGGCTGCCTGAAGGATGGCAACCTCTATTCATCGGGCGGCGCAAGCGCCGGCATTCATCTGGCGCTATCGATCGTGCGGGAAGACCTTGGAGAAAGCGCGGCCGGAACCATCGCCAGAACGCTGTTGATGCAGCCGCATTGATGCACGGCGAACGCGCGCAAGGAACACCATGATAGACGCGAACCGGATTCACAAGGCACTCGCCAATCCACTGCGGCGCGAGATCCTCGCGTGGCTGAAGGTCCCCGCCGATGCCTTTCCAGAGGGCCCTGTCGATCTGGGCCGCGGCGTGCCCGCACACGCCATTCAGGCGCGCAGCGGACTCTCGCAGTCCACCGTATCGGCACACCTTGCCGTTCTGGTCGAAGCGGGACTACTCGTTTCGGCGCGAGTCGGACAATGGATGTTTCTTTCACGCAACGAGGAAGTGATACGGACCTTTGCCGAACACATTCGCCTGCATTTATAGGAGAGTCTGGCGTGACGCGAGTTTGCGCTGCGGTTGCGTGCGAGGCAGATCTACGGATTACCTGCGCGAGGCAGTGCCCAAAGCGCTTGCCGCGGATGCGCAAGCACTCTGCCGGGGCGCCAGACCTCCTTAGCCCGCGTTGCCCTTATGATCGCGCGCAGCCACACGCTGCGACGAGCGTTGTGACGCAGTCGCACGCGCAAAGGAAGTTTCCGCGGGTGAATGAGACGGGCCGGCGCCGCGATGCAGAGCCCAACCGCCTTTTGCGCACGACGCGATACACCGTGCAAAGAAGTGATGCGACTCGCAAGCGATAGTCGACGCCGATCTTCACAGCTATATTGGTTCAGCAGGGATTGGATCCGTGAAGTGCGGAAAGTGGGATCGACCCACGCTTTATTCAGGAGAATCGAAGCATGACTGACAAACCGCTTACGCTGGGCATCGATCATGTCGGGCTGACTGTGCGCGACCTGAATCTCACGCGTGACTTCTTCGTGGATTGCCTCGGCTGGAAACAGGTTGGGGAAAGACCCAGTTACCCGGCTGCGTTCGTTTCGGACGGACACGTCATGTTGACCCTCTGGCAAGTGACCGACCCGAGCCGCCTGGTCGAGTTCGATCGCAAAACCCATGTGGGCCTGCATCATCTTGCCTTGCGCGTAGGCAGCGAAGCAGCGCTCAACGACGTCTTTTCGCGCGTGTCCGCTTGGCCCGGCGTGCAAATTGAATTTGCGCCCGAAAACCTCGGCCCGGGTCCGAAGCGCCACACCATGGTGTACGAGCCGGGCGGAATCAGGCTCGAGTTCGACCACGATCCGCGCTCGCAGGCCTCCTGAGCCTCGCAGTGATCCGCGTGTGAGCACTCACGCTGTCAGGCCGGACCGCTTTCGCCAGCTATCCGAAGCGAAATAGGCGTCATTCGCATGACTTTCTTTCGCTGCGCACCGTCAGCGCCCAACCTGCTCCCATTTGTTCCTGCGACTCACAACTGTTTGTCCGCGTCCTGTATTCAAACCGGGGGCATGGATGCGTAAATTGGTCGCCATCGGAGCAGCAAGCCCGATAAAAAACAGAGTGCAACTTACTTCGAGGTTCATATGAGTCAAGCCCCCAAAGTCATCGTGATCACCGGCGCATCGCAAGGCATCGGCGCCGAAGCCGCCAAGGCATTCCGCGCACTCGGCCACAAGGTGGTTGCGACGTCGCGCAACATCAAACAGACTGACGATAGCGATCTCATCGCAGTGGCCGGCGATATCGCCGATGCCGCCACGGCTCGCCGTGTCATCGAAACGGCCGTCTCGCGCTTTGGCCGCGTCGATACGCTCATCAACAACGCGGGCATTTTCATTGCGAAGCCGTTCACGCAATACACCGCGGAAGACTACGCGGCGATCAAGGGCACCAACATCGACGGTTTCTTCCATATTACGCAGCTCGCGATTGCGGAGATGGAAAAGCACGAGAGCGGCCACGTCCTCACGATCACGACGACGCTCGTCGATCACGCAATCGACGGCGTCCCGTCGGTGCTGGCCTCGCTGAGCAAGGGCGGTCTCGCCGCCGCCACGCGCTCGCTGGCGATCGAATATGCGAAGCGCGGCATTCGCGCCAACGCGGTATCGCCTGGCATCATCAAGTCGCCGATGCACGCGCCCGAAACCCACGCCGCACTCGGCGCACTGCACCCGATGGGACACATGGGCGAGATGAGCGACATCGTGAACGCCATCCTCTATCTCGACTCGGCGCCCTTCGTGACGGGCGAAATCCTCCACGTTGACGGCGGCCAGGTCGCCGGCCACTAAGGCTTGCACGCCACAGGGCCTCATCGGGCCGATGAGGGGCGCCGGTCGCCGGCGCTCCCTGCAACGATCACCATCGAGGAAAGCGAAATGCCGATCGTCACAATTCAGGTTACACGCGAGGGCACGCGGCCCGGCACCGATTCCGTTACGGCGGAAGAAAAGGCCCAGCTCATCAAGGGCGTGAGCCAGCTCCTGCTCGACGTGCTGAACAAACCGCTGGAGGCGACCTTCGTCGTCATCGAAGAAGTGCCAACGGAAAACTGGGGATGGGGCGGCCTGCCTACCGACGTCTATCGACGACAGAAGGGACTCATCAAGTAAGCGCGCGAGGCCCGCTGGAGAGCGGGCTTTCGCGCGCCAATGCACCGGTTGCATCGCGGCGCTATCAATCTTCATCTGAGGCCTCGCATGAACGCGGACGAAGGACTTCGAACACGCTCGCGCCATCGCTCGGCACGCCAGAGGCGTTGACCGGAATTCTCTGCAACCGGAAGTTGTGTAAACGTAGTCAAGGAGAACGTCATGAAGATTCTGATGGTTTTGACTTCGCACGACGAGCTGGGCAATACGGGGCGCAAGACCGGGTTCTGGCTCGAGGAACTCGCCGCGCCCTACTACGTGTTCAAGGACGCCGGCGTGCAGATCGTGCTCGCGTCGCCCAAGGGCGGCAAACCTCCGCTCGATCCGAAGAGCAACGAGCCGGACTTTCAGACCGACCTGACACGTCGCTTCGAAGCCGACCCGGCCGCGTTGGCGGATCTGGGTAACACGGCAAAGCTCAAGGATGTCGCCCATGGCGCATTCGACGCCGTCTTCTACCCCGGCGGCCACGGCCCGATGTGGGATCTCGCTGAAGACTCGGACTCCATCGGCCTGATCGAGCGCACGATCGCTGCCGGCAAGCCCGTCGATCGTGCCGTCGTCGCTGCTATCCGCTCGCTGTCGGTCTATCCGTCGTTTTGCGCGCGGATCGGCGCCGTCGGCTGCCGTCTCACGACCCGACAGCCAGCATCGTGCCGCGGCATCCCAAGGCGTTGCATCGGCACACATAGCTCAATCTTGTTTCTTCGTCCGCCGGATCGTCAACAGTCAACTGGTAATCCAGAAACAGTTCCTCGCCCGGCGCGATCGCTAGCGATGCGTAGATGAACACACGGTCCTCGATCTCGATTGCCTCGCAGTTGGCATGGCATGAGTGATTCAGCCACCGTGCGCTATTTCCCCCTCGCCCGCCGTCGATCACGCGTCCGTCGGACAAGCCGAAGAAATACGTGTGCCCACTAGCACCACTCTTCCGGTGTTGCCTGATGGCTGTCCTCCAGGCGATGACCTCGCCCTTGTACTCGAATAACTGTTCGCCAGGCTCAACTGCCCGCAACGCGAACACGCCGCGCCCGTGCACAGGCGAGCGCCGAACCACCACACGTCGCTGCATGGGCTGCCCGTCCTCCTTTTTTGTCGTCGCAGTATAGGGCGGCAAATTAAAGCCTAGGTGTATTTCTTAAGTACTTGGCCATGTTCCATACCGCGATCACCGTCATCAACGAGACCGGCCAGAAATGGGTAGATCGGTAGCGGCACCGGCGCCACAAGCCAGATGATCGCCCCCAACGGGATCACGCCGAACATCAGCAGGTGCTTTGCGTGGTGGTAACGCGTTGCGGACTCGTGCCCGCCCTGCATACGCCTCGCGTGTCGCGCCATCAGCCCATCGGTGAATGCCACCGCAACCGCAAGCACGAACTGCGGGATCGTCATCATGACCATCACAAAGCGAATCCCGAACAGCTTGATCCCATACATTGCAACGATGAGTGCCTCACGCGTCGATCCGGAGAACACCGGTCGCACATTGAACCGAGCCCCTGCGTTGGCAACGTAACCGCCTGCCAAGCCCGCGCTGAGGCAGCGACGCCGGTCCGACCAAACCAACTCCAATACGCGAGGTCCGATCTTCGACCGCGTGTTCGACGATCTCCGGATCCGGGCCGACGCCGGTTACCTCTACATCGACGCGGTCGCGCCACAGTCTTGAAGGTCGAACTCCTTTTCCCTCACATTCAACGCGATGCGCCTGATCCCTTCGGAGACCGGGCGCCTTTTGTTTCGCTCATTGCAGACTTCGGTGATCTCGCTCATCTCGGACGCCCGATCGGCGATCTGCGCCCGCATGATGCTAGGGCACGTGCGACGCGACAGCCGAAGAGGTGAGGTTCGCGCGCTAGCTGGACGACGTCGTCGAGCGCCGCTGCCATGATGATAGCGGCGCGCCAACTCGTGATCGGCTGGACTAAATTCCCGGCCCACTCCAGCGTGTTTACAATTATTGTATCGATACATACCATATGCAAGTATTGACACCATCGTCGATCGACATGTACCCTGCCCGGCAGTTCCCGAGTGAAAACAAGGATGATCAATGTAGCTCTCTTGAATTCTTGGTATACCCCGATTTGATTGGCACAATATCGTCTGCTAGCATACTTGATGTCGTCATCGGAACCATCAGCGGCCGACATGTACCCTGCTGGCAGTTCTCAGGTGCATGAAGACGAAGACGCCCAACGTCGTTTTCCTTTAGAGAGGCAAACCACATGCGGAAGTCTCAGAGAGGCCACGCCGAGGTGCGGGGTATCGTCGACGCGTCAATCGACGAGATTTTGGAGTTGCTGACCGACTTGGCGGCTTGTGACCGCGGCGGTCGGCGCGGCACCAAAGGGGCGCGAAGCAAAACTGGAAAGGTGTGGGATGGACTATGACGTCATCGTCGTGGGCGGAGGTGGCGCGGGCCTCTCAGCGGCTATCGCGGCGGCCAAGGCGGGCGCCTCTGTAATGCTGGTCGAGGCGGACACCAAGCTGGGGGGAGCAACCGCTCTGTCCAGCGGTGTGGTCTATGCTGCTGGAACTGCCCCGCAGCGCGCTGCTGGGATCGAAGACACGCCGGAGGCGATGTTCAACCACTTGATGAGTCTGAACCAGTGGTCCATCCGGCCGGCCCTGGCCCGTATCTTGGCCTATGAAGGCGCCTCCATCATCGATTGGCTGATCGAGCTGGGTAATGACTTCCCACCGCACCTCATCGTGGAATCCGGGGTCGGCGGCTGTCCGCGTGGGCATCAGTCCATCAACAGCGGTTATGGCATTGTCCAGTCCCTGATCAACCACGCGGGCCCTCTCGGCGTCGAGGTCGCTCTGGGCTCGCGTGTCGGCGGGCTACTTATGGAAGACGGGGCCGTTGTCGGCATTCGAGCGGAGGGAACCGAACTGCGCGCGCCGAGCGTCGTAATCACCACCGGTGGATTCGGGAACAGTCCGCAAATGATCGAACGTTTGTGGCCCACGGCCGCCGCGCACGGCGAGCGTGTCTTCTCCATCTACCACGAGGTACCCTTCAATGTGGGGGACGGCATCAGGATCGCCGAGGATGTTGGCGCGCGGATCACCGGCATCAACAACGGCCTGCTGACACCCAACTCTGCTCTGGCGCCGTATGACTTAGAGGCTTTCTTTCCCGAATGGGCGATGGTGGTGAATCGCTACGGCCAACGCTTCGCGCCGGAGGACGCCTCCTATGCGATCTCGGGCTACCTCATCAACGACCAGCCCGGCATGCACTGCTTTGTCATCTTCGACGACGCAGCCTTTCTCGAGGCTTGCGCGGAAGACATCGTGGTCAAGCACTATGTGAACGATCCGGGTCCGGCAGGCTGGAGGGTCAGCGTGATCCGTCGGAAAATCCAGGAAGGACGGGTAAAGATGGCCGACACGCTCGAGGAGCTGGCTCAGCGAGCGGATATTAACGCGGCCGGTCTGATTGCAACCGTGGAGCGCTACAACCGGTTTGCCGATGCGGGGAAGGACGAGGATTTCCTCAAATCGACCAGCAAGTTCTATCCGATCCGCAGGGGTCCCTTCTATGCCGTGAAGATGCGCGCTTCCACGATCACGTCCTGCCATGCCGGCCTCGACATCGACAATGACGGCCGCGTGCTCGACCGAAGCGGGACAGCCATCCGGGGCCTCTACGCGGCCGGCGAGGTGTTGGGGTGCACTCTGGGTCGACGGTATGTCGGCGGCGGCATCGGCGTGGCCAACGCCCTTACCTTTGGCCGTCTGGCCGGCGCCTCGGCGGCGAGAGACGCCAAGGGTCTGCGCGGCGCAGCAGAGCGCCCGATTCCGGAGTCGTAGGAAGTTCGGTTGCGAATACCTAGCCCGGGGTCCGTGTGCAGTTCGCCCGGCCCCCCGACGCTCTACAACAGTTGGAGAATCGCACGATGACGCTCGACGAGTTTACTGCGCTGCATGAGATCAGCCAGACCAAATACCGCTACCTGCGTGCAGTCGATACCCAAGATTGGGAGTTGCTTCGCAGCTGCTTCACCGATGATGCAAGCGTTTGGTACAACCAAGGAAAGTTCACCGCAGAGGGCCCCGACAATATCATCGCGAGGCTCAAGGCATGGTTCCTTCCGGTCGTCTACAGCAGTCACATCGCGCTGCAGCCGGAGATCGAGCTGACCGGTCCGGACACCGCCAAGGGTACTTGGCGGCTGCAAGATATCGTTCACTTCAAGGGTCCCGTACCTGACCCGGTGAGGAACCTGACCGGTGGCGAGGAAATCACCGGCGCCGGCTATTACTACGACGACTACCGCTGTGTGAACGGCCAATGGAAGATCGCGCGCACAGGCTATGTCCGCTTGTTCGAGCAAATCGCCCGCCGTGCCGGCCGTGGCGACGTGGAAGTTAAAGGCGTCGACGAACGCGGCGTCATAAAAGCGGCTTAGCGGCGGCTTATCTTCGAGACCGGTGACGCGCGGCGGCGCCATGGAAATTGTCAGTGCCTGCTAAGCCGCCCTACTCGATCGAGCCACAGTTTGACAATCAGACCTTGGAGTGGTTTCCGATGAGCAAAGTGCAGAGGGGAAAAGCTGACTTCGAGGGCGAGGTTTCCGCGAACATCGACGATGTCTGGGACTTGCTGCTCGACTGGGCCAATCTCGATTGGCTTCTCAACGATGTGACCGAGGAGGGAATGGAGCTCGGTAAAGTCCATCTCGAGGGCGAAAAGAACGCACAGTTTCGTGTTCGCGTAATGACTCGCTCCAATGTGGAGGGAAGCGGCCTGCCGCTAGTGAACCGCGAAGTGCTGCTGCGTGAAGACCGAACGGCCTACAGGTTCTATTACGATTGCGTGGATGGCTTCCTGCACGGCATCAGGAACTACATCGCCAATTGGGCTCTCGATCCGCTTCCAAATAATCGTTGCCACATCACAGTCGAAGCGAATTTCGACGTGATGGAGACCGGCGATATCGACAAGCTTCGTGCAACGCTCGTAGCAGTCTACGACTCCATGATCCGAGGTCTCAATGTGCATTTCGAAAAGCAGTATGCGCAGCGGGGTGATAAACAAGTGGTGAATCACCGGTGACTCTGGAGCATATCGCTTGGTGAGTCTGTCGGCGTCCCCACCGGCGCCGAGCTTCGCACTTGGCGTGACGCGAGTCGGGGGCGACCCTTCTATTCAAGCCGGATTCTCAAGGCGAACAAGGAGATAACATTGCGCTTCAATCTATCAGTCACTCACGGCGATTATGAAGATTGGCCGGTTATGGCCGTTGCAGCGGAAAACGCCGGCTTCGACATCTTTTCCATACCGGATAGCATTTTCTACCCGGAAGAGACCGACTCTACGTATCCCTACAACGAAACCAAGGTCATTAGAGATTACATCAAAAATACGCCGTTCGTAGAAACCTTTGTCGTCCTTGCCTGGCTTGCTGGCCAAACGAGCCGAATAAAGCTATTTTCGAACGTCCTGAAGACCGCGTCTCGCCAGCCGATCCTTCTAGCCAAGCAGATTGCGTCTCTCGCTGTGATTTCAAACAACCGCTACATCTATGGAGCTGGCATCGGGCCTTGGGCAGAAGACTATGTCTATAACAACCTTCCGTGGGAAGCGCGGGGGGAATTATTGGATGAATCGATTGAGATATTGCGCGGCCTTATGACTGGTGAGGTCTTCTCCTATGAAGGCAAACACAACAAATTTGGTCCGATCAGAATCAATCCTACGCCCACTCTGCCCGTTCCGGTTGTGATCGGAGGTCATTCCAAGCCCGCTTTGCGGCGAGCGGCTCGGATCGGCGATGGCTGGACAGCCGTCAATATGAAGTTCGACATGATGAAGGAAACTGTCGAAACGCTGACCAGCCTTCGGCGCGAGTACGGAAAAGAAGGCGGCGACTTTCAAATCCATGCGCGGGAGTCGGATTTCCAAACGGGCGGGCAAGGAAGCGTGGACCTCGATCACTTTCGTCGACTAGAAGAAATTGGGGTCACGGACTACGGGGTGGTGCTCTTACCCTCTTCCCGACTTTCGATTGACGCAAAGCTCGACGCGATAAATCGCTTCGGCAACGACGTGATCGCGAAGCTCCGCTAGCCGTCGCAAGAACGTCGAGACATAAATCAATAACTGGTGGTCGGCCCGCCAAGCCTCGGTTCGCGGGTGGTCTTGTTCAAAGGAGGATGTGAGCGTGTCGGTCGAACAGCAAAATATCCAGATCGTTAAAGACGCTTACGCGGCCAACGCGCGCGGAGACCGTCAGGGCTTCACGGCCAGCTTCACGGCCGAGACCGAGATCCACGAGGCTGCTTCTCTGCCGTATGGAGGCGTCCATAAGGGTATCGACAGTTTTTCAAGGCTCATGGGTCTGGTGAAGGAGCATTTTTCCAACCCGAAATTCACCCAGCACAAAATGATTGCCGATGGCGACGACGTGATCTTGGTGGGGGAACTCACCATCACCGGCAGAAAATTGGGGAAGACAATCTCGTTTCGGATGGTCGAGATATGGACGATCGTCGATGGGAAAACGCGAAAGTTGGAAGTGATCTATGGCGACACTGCCGCTGCCCTTCGGGCAGCCGACCTTATCTGAACACGACAGCGGCTCACGGAGCAAGTCATCCAGTTCTTTGCCTACCCGCCGATAGTACGCAAAGTCATCTACGACCGCTGAAGTTGACAAGCCTCAGCTTCACTCGCCGACTCTTAGTCATCAAGCGCCGCATATAATCAATTTCTCGCGGCAGCAGCGCAGGTAACCACTCCTGCCAGCTTCGCAACTCCGGTCCGCTCCGTGCATGCCTTCAGTTCGACTGCGAATACTCCGACCACTCGCGCTGGTCGGCAGCACGACGATATACAGCATCGCCTTGAAATAAGGCACCATCGCGGATCTGCCCGACATCGACCAGCAGCCAATCGCCTATGTTCAGCCAGCCACCCGCTGATGGTGCCACAGCACGTCGCTGCCTCCGTCCGTGCGATTTAGCACACGCGCCAGTACAAAGAGCAGATCCGACAGACGGTTTACGTACCGTCGCGGAGCCGTATTGATTTGCTCGACCTGCCCGAGCGCCACGATCGAACGCTCCGCTCGCCGACATACCGTTCGGCAAACATGCGCAAGCGCTGCGGGCCGGGAACCTGCCGGGAGAATGAATTCTTGTAGCGGGGGAATGGTGGCGTTGTAATGCAACAACCAGCCATCGATCCGCGCCAGGTGCTCGTCCGATATCATGGCGTGACCTGGTATGCACAACTCACCACCCAGATCGAAAAGGTCGTGTTGGATGGCGATGAGCGCTCCCCGTACGTCATCTGGCATGTCCTCGCACAGCAACATGCCAATGTGCGAGTTCAGTTCGTCAACTTCTCCAATCGCCGCGATTCGTGCATTGTCCTTACGAACTCGGCTACCGTCACCCAGCCCGGTAGTCCCGTCGTCACCTGTGCGCGTCGTAATTTTGCTGAGACGGTTACCCATATCGTCCTCGTCAGGCAATTCCCATTCACAAAGTATCTGCCGGGGGAAAAACGAAAATCCTTTTCAAGGCCGCCGAAAACGACTGACTAAGCGAAGCATCGTTACATTTCACCACCGCGTCTTCACAGTATCTGACGCGATCGAGCGTAATGCCGGCCCCGACCTCCGCAGCGACCAAAAACCGGATAACGGCAAGACGGCAATGACCGAAGGCTATACTCCGATCCAATAGCTTCAATGCGGCAGTCCGAGCCGCAGCACCTGCCTCAGGCGCGCGGCCGGAAACCATTCCAACCTTGATGTCGCGCTTCATATCGCGCACGTGCTGTCTCGACATGAGAATGTCCGCCATTTCGCCGCGCGGAGGGCTGTTCGTCGCGCAATTAGTAAGATTCAACAACACATATCGCCATCAGCCGCGAGTGCATGTGCGCTACGCCCGGCAATTTGAATAGCGACATCCAACAAGACGCGCTAGGCCGACTTCCCCATGGATCGCAAATCCTCCTCGGCCTGCACCTTCGCTCGCTGGAGGTAATCCATGATCTTTTCTTTCGGCACAGCGGGTCGGAAGACCGAGAGGCCGCCATCCACCGCAAGCTGCGCCCCAGTCACAAACCTGGCCTCGTCTGAACCGAGGTAGGTCGCCGCATAGGCGATATCCTGTGGTTTGCCGGCTATTGGTAGCGGCTGCGAACCCGCCATCATTTCGTCGAGATGCACCGGCATGGCGTCGGCCACCTCTGTCTGGCGTCAACTACAACCGCCGCCGACGACAACTAAAATTGCCGCCCTATGCTGCTACCGGGGCTGACGCCGTCGGCTTCGCGCCGGCAGCT
>NZ_PTIR01000028.1 GCF_002934455.1 Trinickia symbiotica
CGCAATCTACGCTGCGCAAGTCAGCCTGCAAGCGGCGGACGGCAATGTCTTCGCGCTGACGGGCAACCACGAAGCGATCCGCGCGACGGGAACCGGCACGCGTGATGGCCACATCTGGCTCGTCGCCGAAACCGGCTCCGTGACACTCTCCGGTCCGACCTCGGCAAAGAACGTCGATGGCAGCGGCGGCACGGTCGACACCAACGCAGGCAACATGGTCTTCCAATACATGCCGACTGTGTTGGCCGGCGTCTGGAACATCACGACGCCAACCATCAAGATCGACAATTTCGCCGCGATATCGCTCTCACGCAGCTTGAACGCCGGCACGTCGGTCAACCTGCAGACGACGGGCGCCTCTGGCCAAACCGGTGACATCAACGTAGCGTCGAACATCGGCTGGAGCGGCGCCGCGTCCCTCAGCTTGGGCGCGTATCACACGGTGAATGTCATCAAGGGCATCACGATCAAGAACCAGGGCAGCGGTAACCTGACGCTGCGTGCGGATGCCACTGGCATCGACAATGGCGGCAGCGTGCTCAATTACGGTACCGTCGACTGGTCGAATAGCACGGGGACCGTGAGCCTGCTCCACGACATGAACGGCAGCTACGCGCCGGGCACGTTGCGGTCCAATACGACATGGATTACTCCGACCTATAGTGGCCTTGTGACACAGATCACGGGGTACGAGCTCGTCAATTCGTTGGCGGACCTGAAGAACGTGGCGACCGATCTCGCTGGCAACTACGCGCTCGGCAGAGACATCGACGCCAGCGCGACGAGCGACGGCTCATACATCCCGCTCGGCGGGGGCAACACATCGTTCACGGGACAGTTCGACGGACAGGGCCACACGATTAGTTCGCTGACAATGCAAGGGACAGGCAGCCAGACGGTAGCTATGTTCGCGTCCCTGGGCAAAAATGCCGTGGTGCGTGATTTGAACGTCAATGGCAGCGCGACGTCACTCGACACCAACAACTCAAGACACGGCATCGTGGGGATTTTGGCCGGCGAGAACGACGGGACCATTGTGCGCGTCAACACGTCCGGTAACGTCCGCGAGCAAGTGTATTACTTCGGTGGCACGACAGCCGGCGGACTCGTGGGCGTGAACCACGGCACAATTCTCCGCTCATCGAGCAGCGCTGGGACCCAAGCCGGCGGGCCGGCTGGCGGCCTCGTTGGCGAGAATGACGGCACAATCGCTCAGTCGTACGCCTCAGGGCCGGTGTCGGAAGTGGGCGGCGTGCTCGGATCCGTCGCCGGAAGCCCAGGTGGTCTCGTCGGCACCAACAGTGGGACAATCACTCAATCTTATGCGACGGGCACAGTAGGGGAAGCATGCGGTACGTATGGGTGCATTACTGGCGCGGCGCTCGTGTACACCAACAGTGGGACGATCAGCCAGTCGTTCGCAACGGGTGCGGTATCCAGTAGTGGCATACAAGGGCAGCCTGCGGCGACGCCGTATGGCATCGCAGTGCAGAACCAAGGCAAGATCGCGAGCGATGTGTACTGGAACAAGGACACGACGACCGCCACGATCGGCGTCGGATACGGCACCGCGATTCCGTCCGCGAACGGCCTGACGACCGAGCAGATGACCGCCCCCGCGAGCTTTTCCGGTTGGGATTTCAGTTCGACCGGTGCTTGGGCAATGCCAACCGGTTACAGTCACCCTGTCCTGCGATGGCAGCTTGAGCCTTGAGCGCGAGACGCGGCTGCGCCGTTCGCGATTCCGCACGCGCGCCGCAACGGCGCGCGATGCGCGTGCTGTTGGCGCTCGCCGCGTCCCTCGTCATCGACTCCGTGCCGGCCTGGGCCCAGGCATATCGCGACGTGCAGCCGTCCGCTCCGCCCGCCGCCGCGCGCCCGACCTCGCCACCAGTGCCGCCTGCCGCCGCGGACGGCTCGCAGCGGATTGCCGTCGAGAGGCTGCGCAGCCTCACGTTCGTCGACGACGCTGCCACCGTGACGACGGACGGCCACGCGTCCAACCAAGTCGCCGGCGGCACGATCACGGCGACGCGTCTTCCCTTGCTCGACGCGTCGTTTCTCGAGCGTTTTGCCGCGGACATCGGCAAGCCATTGACGTTTGCGCGCCTCGCCGAGATACGCCGCGCTACCGTTCAGCGCTATCGAGATGCCGGCGAGCCGCTCGTCGATGTCTTTACGCCCGAGCAGGACGTCACGGCCGGCGACGTCACAATCGTCGTTGCGCGCTTCCATGTCGGCGAGGTCACGGCGCGCGGCAACCGCTATTTCTCCGACACATTGCTGACCCGGGAAATGCCGTTGACGCCGGGTGGGACGATTCGTGAGGGCGACGTCGCGTTGGGGCTCGCGATACTGAATGCGAACCCATACCGCACCGTGGACGTGATCTACAAGCCGGGCTCGGGTACGGATTCGACCGACGTCGTCCTTCAGACCCAGGACCGCTTCCCGTTGCGAGTCAGTGCGGGCTACGACAACGGAGGCGTCCCGCAACTGGGCCGCGACCGCTTTTTCGCGGGAATCGATTACGGAAATCTGTTTGGGCTCGATCAGCAGATCAACTACCAAGTCACCGCGAGCAGCGACGTGTTCGGCGGCAATCCGGACATCGAGGGCCGGCCGGACCGTCCTCGGCTCGTCGCGCACGCAGTGAGCTACAGCGCGCCGTTACCGTGGTTCGATCGCGTCGAATTGTTCGGTATGTATGCGCAGAGCACGCCGCGGATGCCGGACAACTTCGGCCAGACCGGCATCTCGGCACAGTTGAGCGCACGCTACGATTGGCGGCTCCCGTCGCTCGGCCATTGGCAACAGCAGCTCCAGTTCGGCTACGACTTCAAGCGTTCGAACAACGACCTAGAATTCGGTGGCTTCCAGGTGTTCAACTCGAACACGCACATCCACCAATTCTCCGTCGCGTGGAGCGTGAATCGTGGCGACGCGTCAGGCACGACGAGCGGGAACGCGATCCTCGTGTTCAGCCCCGGCCACCTCGACGGCAGCGACAGCGATGCCGCGTTCGAGGCGGCCCGTTCGGGCGCGACCTCACGCTATTCGTACCTGCAGCTGTCGGGCCAGCGCGATATGCAGATCGGCGCAGGCTTCACGTGGTGGGCGCACGGCATCGTGCAATGGACGCCCGATACGCTGCTGCCCAGCGAAGCGCTCGCCCTTGGCGGCGAAGCGAGTGTACGCGGGTACGACCCATACGTCGTGCTCGGCGACCGCGGCTGGAACGTGCAAACCGAACTGCGCGCGCCGCCCTTCGTGTTCGGCGCAAGCAGTGCCGCTTTGCAGCCGTTCGTATTCGTCGACGCGGGACATGCATGGAACCGGATCAACGAGCCCTCCGAACCAAACAACGGCCTGCTCGTGAGTCTCGGCGTGGGTCTGCGATTCCAGTTCTCACGCTACGTCAATTTGCGCGCGACCTGGGGTGTGCCGCTGCGGCCGGCCGTGCCGAACGGCTCCACGGCCCCGATGGGATTGCTGTACCTCGTGGTTGGAACCTGAAAGGGATGCTGGCGACAGCGACGCCGATAGGGCGCTTGCGAATGAGCAACATGGCGGGCACGCTTATGTGGGGTCATAATACGCATCACTTCCAGTCGATGTCCAAGGAAACCATCTGTCGGGATTGCTAACCCGCGCGGTGGGCCCGCTACGCCGCTTCGATCGCATCGCCCCGGCGCAGCTCCCGCCCGACCCCGTGTTTGGCGGATGGTTTTGAACCACGTGAAATGACCGAATCCGCCGATGTCCGTTTCCTCCTGACGATTCAGCAGAACGGCAGTCTCATCGCTGCCGCCCGCAAGCTTGGCCTCACACCGTCTGCGGTGTCTCAGCGCCTGCAGCAGCTCGAAAAGAAGCTCGGCACACGGTTGGTCGACAGGACCGCGCGCAAGCTGACCTTCACGGAGGAAGGCACGCTCCTGTGCCTGCGCGGATCCGAGTTGGTTCAACAATTCGACACCTTGCTGGAGGACCTGCAAGTCCTTCACGGAGGCTTGGTTGGCCCATTGAAGGTCAACGCACCGCTCGGTTTCGGTCGCCGCTATGTGGCCTCGGCCGTCGCTGAATTTCAGCGGGAAAACCCGGCCGTCGATGTCGCGCTGACGCTGTCGGATGAGCCGCTGACCGAAACGGCCGACCGATTCGATGTCGTGGTACACATCGGCGAGTTGCGTGCATCCAATCTCGTGGGCCATGCGATTGCGCCGAACGGGCGATTCTTGTGCGCATCCCCTGCTTTCGTCAAACGCTTCGGCTCTCCCGATGCGCCCGACGACCTTGCCCGATTGCCGTGCATCATCCTTCGCGAGAACAAGGAAGATGTCTCGCTTTGGCATTTCAGCAAGGGTAAAACCAGTCGCAGCGTCCGGGTAGCCTCGAAGCTGAGCTGTAACGATGGCGACGTGATTCGCCGCTGGGCATGCGAGGGCAGAGGCATCATCCTTCGTTCCGAATGGGATGTCGCGGACGACATTCGGCGAGGCTCGCTGGTCAGACTGCTGCCCGGATGGAAGGCGCCGGACGCCAATGTCATTGCATTGACGCACAACCGCGCCGGCTTGCCGAGAAGAACGCGCGATTTCATGCAGTACCTGCAAGCTCGCTTCAGGCCGGTCCCGCCTTGGCGAACCTGAGAGCTCGTTATCCGCGGCCAAAGACGGCGTTGGCCCGGGTAGATAGACGCTCCGGGTTCGAGCTACTCGAAGTTAAAAAGCGCTTAATGATTGAGTTAATCCGCCTTAACTGACGGTGAGTCGTCAAAACCTATAATCGAATCCACCTCTGGATTCCGATCATCAAGGCTATCGTCGTGGCAGACTCCTCGCCTCCTCCCCACTATCCAAAAGCGGTCCTCTTCGATCTGCTAACCGCACTGCTCGATTCGTGGTCACTTTGGAATCGTTGCGCGGGCTCCGACGATGGCGGCCGAGCCTGGCGTGCCGAGTATCTACGGCTTACCTATGGCTGTGGTAGATACATTGAATACGAAGCGCTGGTGAGACAGGCCGCGAAACGGGTTGGCCTTGCTTCGTTCGCGCCGGATGCGCTCGAGGCGAACTGGCTCGAGCTCGCTCCCTGGGAGGAAGCCTTGACTGTGCTGCAGCAACTGCAGCCACATTGCAAGCTCGCCGTCGTCACGAATTGCTCTAATCGGCTCGGAAAACGAGCGGCTGCGCTTTTGCGCGTGCAATGGGACGCCGTAGTCACCGCGGAAGAAGCCGGTACCTACAAGCCCGATCCTCGCCCCTACCACCTTGCGCTTGAGCGATTGAACGTCTCGCCTAAAGAGGCCGCGTTCGTCGCGGGCTCCAGTTACGACATGTTCGGTACCGCCGCGGTCGGGTTGCGGACGTACTGGCACAACCGAATTGGCTTGCCGCTGGTCTCCGGCGCGCAGGCACCCGAGATCGAATCGCCCACACTCGATGCGCTCGTAGCGTGGACGAGCCACTTCGGCGCCGGAATTCAACAATGACACTCGAACCTATGACGCTCGACTTGCTGGACACACCCGCGGCGATCATCGACGTATCCCGGATGCAGCGAAACATCGCGTCGATGCAGAAGCGAATGGATGCCCTCGGCGTGAAATTCCGGCCACACGTGAAGACTTCGAAGTGCCTCAATGTCGTTAGGGCGCAACTCTCGGCCGGCGCGCGCGGGATTACCGTTTCCACGCTGAAAGAAGCCGAGAACTTCTTCGCCGCGGGGATCACCGATATTCTTTACGCCGTCAGTATCGCTCCGTCGAAGCTCTGGCGCGCGGCGGCGCTCAGAAAGCGCGGATGCGACCTCAAGATCACCGTCGACAATGCCAGTGCGGCTACTGCAATCGTCGAGTTCGCTCGAACGCAGCGCGATCCGCTCGAAGTGTGGATCGAGATCGACACCGACGGTCATCGCTCCGGCATCAAGCCCGAAGACGATGCGCTGCTCGACATTGGCCGGATTTTGCAGGCGGGTGCAGTCAAGGTCGGTGGCGTCATGACGCATGCGGGCTCGAGCTACGAACTCAACACGCGAGAAGCGCTAACGGCACTCGCCGAGCAGGAACGCGCCGGCTGCGTGGGTGCGGCACAACGCCTGCGGTCGACAGGCATTGCGTGTGAAACCGTCAGCATCGGGTCGACGCCTACTGCGCTGGCCGCAACGAACCTTGATGGCGTCACCGAAGTTCGCGCGGGCGTTTATGCGTTTTTCGATCTCGTCATGCACAATATCGGCGTGTGTGCGATCGAGGACATCGCGCTCAGCGTGCTCACGACGGTCATCGGCCATCAGCAGGACAAGGGCTGGGTGATCGTGGATGCGGGGTGGATGGCAATGAGTCGTGATCGCGGGACGTCAAAGCAATCGCACGATTTCGGCTACGGATTGCCCTGCGCTCTCGATGGCACTCCGCTCGACGGTTACATGCTGATCGGTGCTAATCAGGAGCACGGCATTCTGGCCCGGGCTCGCCCTGAACATACGGCGGATCGGGGCGACGTCGCACTCCGCTTTCCTGTCGGAACCCGACTACGTATCCTGCCGAATCACGCCTGCGCAACCGGCGCGCAATTCCCTCAATACCATGCCTTGGAATTGAGCGGGCACCTTACCGAATGGGGTCGCTTTCATGGCTGGTGAAACTCGTTCGAATGCATCCGTTCATCCTCCGGTGCCCGGCTTGTCATCACCTGGCGGCCACTATAGCCACGTGACGGTCGCGAACGGCTTCGTGTTCGTCTCAGGCCAACTACCTGTTACCGCGGCCGGGGTGAAATTGACGGACAGTCCCTTCGCCGAGCAAGCTCAACAGGTGCTCGCACTCAGTGCGGAGCCCACGCCGTTCCCGCTCTTCCCGGTGTTGGCGAAGATGCTGACGGTGCACGGCTACCAGTACAAGGAAATCGTGGGAGACGCCGAACGACTCGAAAAAGCGAAGCGCTTTATTCTCGACGGGCTGACGTCGGGTAAGCTGAGGCCGACGATCGATCGAACGTTCACCCTCGATCAGATCGTGGACGCGCACCGCTACCTCGAGTCCAATCAGCAGTTCGGGAAGATTGTCGTGACGGTGTGACGCTGCATGCGATGCGTCGGCCCGGCAACACACGCGTTGCCGGGTAAACCTGTTCCTGCATGCGAGCGTTTCAACCCAGTCCGAACGATTTTCTCAAGCTTGCATCGACGGGGCCGGCCGGCATGAAACGCCGCAATTTGCTCAAGAGCGATGCCTGCCCTGCCGGCGTGCGACGCATGCGCCAAGTGCCGAGCGCCGCTTCGACGATCGCGTTTGCCACGCCGCCGGGCTCGGGTGCGCTTTTGACACTGCCCACGACAGCGTTTGAAGCAAGTGCACGCTCGCGATCATAGTCGGCGATCTTTGAGCTTGCTTGAGGCGCGTTGATGTCCAGATTGGTCCTGGTAAACGATGGCTCGACCAGTGTCGCGCGGATACCGAACTGACGCACCTCATGGTCCAGCGATTCGGTCAGCCCCTCGACGGCATGCTTGGATGCCGAATACAGCCCCATGTAGGGGGCCGGGAGAAAACCGAGCACGGAACTGACATTGACGATCCTTCCGCTGCGCCGTGCTCGCATGTGAGGAAGTACCGCCTGCGCCGTGCGCAGGATGCTCAAGACATTGGTATCGAATAGAGACGCGGCCTCGGCTGTCGCCGTTTCTTCCACCGCGCCCGTCAGGCTCATTCCCGCATTGTTGACAAGCACGTCGATTCGCTTGGCTCGATCGATGATGGATTGAATTCCGGTCTTGACGGAAGCGTCGTCGCGAACGTCCATCTCGACGAGTTCGACACCAGGCAATGGAGCGGCCTTGGCGATGCTGCGCACCGTTCCAAATACGCGGCAACCCCGCTTGGCAAACTTCTCGGCTGCAGCGCGTCCAATACCCGATGACACACCGGTCACAACGACAACAGTGGAATTCGACATAGCGGTTCCCCTTGATACGAGTCAATGGATTGATGTTTTCAAGTACCTGCATCCAGCGGATCCGGCAGGCTCTGTTCCGAGGGCAGCGTCTGCTCGTGCCGGCCTTTGCGCAAGCCGGCACTACTGCCGGGCCGGATCTTGAACCAGATGGAATACATGGCCGGCAGGAACATCAGCGTCAAAACCGTCCCTGCAAGCGTGCCGCCGATCAGCGTGTAAGCGAGCGTTCCCCAGAACACCGAATGGGTCAGCGGAATGAAGGCCAGGATCGCCGCCATGGCCGTCAGGATGACCGGGCGGGCACGCTGAACCGTGGCCTCGACCACCGCATGAAATGGATCCAATCCCGCGCGCTCGTTCTGGTGGATCTGCCCGATGAGAATCAGCGTGTTGCGCATGAGGATGCCCGACAGCGCAATGAGCCCGACCAGCGCATTGATGCCGAAAGGCTGACGGAACAGGATCAGCGTCGGCACCACGCCGATCAAGCCCAGCGGGCTCGTCAGGAACACCATCACCATCGCGGAGATCGAGCGCACCTGGAAGATGATGATGATCAGCGTCACCGCCAGCATGATCGGGAAGAGCGGCAACATGGCTGTCGTCGCTTTGGCCGATTCCTCGATGGAGCCCGCCTGCTCGATGCGGTAGCCGCCAGGCAGCTTCGCCATGATGGGCTGAAGCTGCTTGGTGATTGCCGTCGATACATCAGGAGGCTGCAGGTTGTCGGCGATATCGCCCCGCACCGTGATCGTCGGCACGCGATCGCGCCAACGCATGATCGGCTCCTCCAT
Source organism: Trinickia symbiotica (assembly GCF_002934455.1). GTDB lineage: Bacteria > Pseudomonadota > Gammaproteobacteria > Burkholderiales > Burkholderiaceae > Trinickia > Trinickia symbiotica. The sequence continues at coordinate 8,753 of NZ_PTIR01000028.1, forward strand.
GCGCACCTCGACCTTGCCCACCTGCGAGAGCGGGATGCGTTGTCCGCCCGCGCCAGCTAGCGTGAAGTCGCCGATCTTCGCCGGGTCGAGCCGAACGTCGCCGGCCGAGCGCGCCACCACCTGTACGGTTCGGATGTCCTCACGCACCTGTGTGACGGGGACACCCGTCAGCAAGAATTGCAGTTGTTGGGCCACGGCACTGGACGTCAGCCCGAGCGCCTCCAACCGGTCCTGCTGCAAGGTGAAATGCAGCGTAGGCGTGCGCGTGCCCCAATCGGAGTTGACCGTGCGCATCATCGGGCTCGCATGCATCACCTGCTCGACTTCGCCCGCAATGCCGCGAAGCTTGTCCGGGTCGGGGCCAGTAATGCGGTAGGCGACCGGGAACGGCGAATACGGACCGAATACGAGTTGCGTGACCCGCACCCGCGCTTCAGAAGCAAGACCGCCCGCGATGGCTTGGCGCAGCCGCTGTTTCAATGCGTCGCGCTCATCCTGACTGTCCGTGCGCACTACGATCTTGGCAAACGACGGATCGGGCAGTTCCGGCCCCATGGCCAGGTAAAAGCGCGGCGCACCTTGCCCGACGTAAGCCGTGACGATCTTGGCTTCCTTCTGTTTAGCCAGCCACGCCTCCACCTTCTCGGTCGCGGCGCTGGTTTGGGAAATGGATGTGCCATAGGGCATCTGCACTTCGACAAGCACTTCAGGACGGTCCGAGATCGGGAAGAACTGCTTTTTGACCACGCCCATTCCGAGAATGGCCAGGACGAAAAGCCCGACGACTGAACCCGCGACCAGCCATTTGCGCGCGATGACACGCGTGAGCAACTGACGGAAGCGGTTGTAGCGCGGCGTGTCATAGATCGCGTCGTGACCGCCTTCGATCTTCTTGTAGTCCGGCAGCATCTTCACACCCAGGTACGGTGTAAAAATCACCGCGACGAGCCACGATGCGATCAGCGCGATGCCGACGATCCAGAACATGTTGCTCGTGTATTCGCCGGCGGTGGACCGGGCGAAGCCGTTCGGCATGAAGCCGACCGCCGTCACGAGCGTGCCCGAGAGCATCGGCGCGGCCGTATGGCTCCAGGCATAGGCGGAGGCGGCCACGCGGCTGTAGCCTTCCTCCATCTTCACCACCATCATTTCGATGGCGATGATGGCGTCGTCCACGAGTAAGCCCAGCGCCAGGATCAGCGATCCGAGTGTGATGCGGTCGAAGTTCTTGCCCGTCGCGGCCATCACCACGAACACGACGGCCAACGTCAATGGCACAGCCGCCGCGACCACCAGGCCCGCGCGCCAGCCCATGCTCACGAAACTCACGAGCATGACCACCAGCAAAGCGGCAAAAAACTTCAGCATGAACTCGTCGACGGCCGAGTGAATGTTGACGGCTTGATCGGTGACCTTCGTCAAGCTCATGCCCAGCGGCAGCTCGGCATTGACCGCGCGGACTTCACTGTCCAACGCCTTGCCGAGCTCGAGCCCGTTCCAACCTTCGCGCATGACGATGCCCAACAGCAGCGCAGGCTCGCCGTTGTTGCGGATCATGAACGTGGCCGGATCTTCATATCCGCGCGTAACGGTGGCGATATCCGAGAGCTTCAGCGTGCGGCCTTGCGCCACGATGGGCGTGTCGCGGATGTTCTGCAGCTTGTCGAACGCGCCGTCCAGACGAATGAACACTTCCGGTCCCTTCGTCTCGACGGAGCCGGCCGGCGTCAGCGCGTTCTGGCCATTGAGCGCGGCGAATATATCTTGTGGGCTCACGCCCAGCGTGGCGAGTCGGTCGTGGGAGAACTGCACGTAGATGCGTTCGGCCTGCTCGCCGATGATGTTGACCTTCTTCACGCCCGGCACGTGCAGCAACTGTTGGCGGAGCCTCTCGGCATCGCGCACGAGCAAACGCTGCGGCTCACCCTTGGCCTTCAGCGCAAACAATGCGAAAGTGACATCCGCGTATTCGTCGTTGACCATCGGCCCAATCACGCCGGCGGGAAGGTTGGCCGCCTCGTCGCCGATCTTTTTCCGAGCTTGGTAAAACTCCTCCTGCACTTCCGACGGCGGCGTGCTATCGAGCAGCGTCAATGTCGTGAAGGCCAAGCCAGGGCGCGTGTAGGTTTCGGTTCGGTCGTACCAACGCAGCTCCTGCATGCGCTTTTCGATCTTCTCGGCGACCTGATCGTGCATTTCCTGAGCGGTGGCGCCCGGCCATGCGGTGATGATGGTCATCACCTTGACCGTGAACGCGGGGTCTTCCGCCCGGCCAAGCTTGAAGAACGAAAGGAGCCCGGCCAGAGAGATCAGGCAGATCAAGAACAAGGTGATGGAGCGCTCACGCACGGCGAGCGCCGACAGGTTGAATCGACCTTCGCTCACGGACGGCCTCCCTCGGAAGCCACGGCGACGGCTTGATTTGCCAAGCGGACCTGCTCGCCTTCGCGCAGCAACTGTGCACCTAGCGCGACGACGCGCTCGCCTTGCTTCAATTGACCGGCCACGCGCACGCTGTCGTCGTCCAAATGCTCGACCGTGACCGGCCGCCACGCGACCTTGGCCGGCTCGCCGTTGACGACCCACACGCCGGGCCCTTTGCCCGCGTCGAGCAGCGCGCCAATCGGCACCTGCAAGCCACCTTCGGCCGCCGAACGCGCGTCCGGAATCTGGATGGTGACGGTTGCGCCCAACGGGGCGTTGGCCAACGCGCCTTGCAGCACATACCGCGCTTCGAAGGTGCGCGTACGCGGATCCGCCGCATCCGAGAGCTGACGCAGCGTGGCCGCTTCACTGGCGCCGCTGTTGCCGAATAGCGTCGCTTGCGCGACCGAACCGATGGCCGGGCGCAGGGTTTCGGGCAGTTCGATCACGGCCTCGCGGCGCCCGGCGTGGGCCAGGCGCACGACGGGCTGCCCCGCGCTGACGACCTGGCCCGGCTCGGCCAACGTTTCCATCACGACGCCATCGCCGTCCGCCACGAGCTCCGCATACCGAGTCGCGTTGCGCGCAACGTCGGCGTCGGCCTCGGCCGCACTGAGCTGCGCTTTGGCGGCATCGGCCGCCGCTTTGACTTGGTCATACGCGGAGGCCGATATCGCGCCGGTGCCGCGCAGATCGCGGTAACGCTCCTCATCCTGCGCGGTCTGCTGCGCCCGCGCTCGAGCGGCGGTGACCGCGTCTTGCCGCGCCTGCGCGGCAAGCTTCAGGTCGATGGGATCGAGGCGCATCAGCGGCTGACCGCGTTTGACGGTCTGGCCGGCATCCACGAGCCGCTCCAGCACCTTGCCGGAAACGCGGAAACCAAGATCGCTCTGCACTCGCGCGGCGACGGTTCCGGTGAATGAACGGGATGCGGGGATCGCGCCCTGAACGATGGCGGTCCGCACCAGCGGCGCCTCGGTGCGCGGATCGGACGGTGCCTTTGCGCCGCAAGCGGCTAGCGCAAGGGGCAGGGCAGTGACGACTGCGGAGTGAGCGAGGCGACGCCGGAGCATGAAAGTCCCATTGACGAAGTGATCGGGGCTTTCATTGTCATTCTAGTGACCGTTTTAGTCAATAGTCACAATCAAATTCATTTATGGGGACAGACTGCGCAGCACCAGATTCGCCAACTGCGTCGGTGCGACGTCGGTGGTATCGAGGCTGTACTGCAGCAGAAGCGGATTGAGATAGGGCCGCATCACCAGATAGATCGCCGTCGCCGTTTCGTCCAGCGGCGTCTTGCGCTCGAACTCTCCGCTTTGTCGACCTTCCTGGAGGACGTCCTGCAACAGCTTTTGCACGCGTGCCTCGTACGCTTGTACGGACTGCCAGTGTTCCGTGGCCGCCGATGCGGCGATGTCGTAAAGCTTGCGGTCCCGGAAAAACAGCCGGAGGCTCGCTTCCGTCGAAACCTTGAACATCCGCCGCAGTTTTTCAGGCGGCAGCCCGGCCTGCTCGACGGCCGCACGAACGTCGGTTTCAATCTGGTGCAGACAGTTTGCGCAGATCATTTCGCCGATGGCTTGCTTCGACTCGAAGAACTTATAGATGTAGGCCTTGGAAAAACCGATGGCCTTGGCGAGGTCGGAGACCGTTGTTTTCTCATAGCCGTATCGGCTGAAATGCTCGGTGGCGGCGGCAACGATCTGATCGCGCACCTCGTGGTCGGCCGGGCCGCGGCCCGAGACTGGATAACTAGCGGCTGTTTTCATGGCTCAAGCTTACCGCCACTCTTCCTTATGGACAACTAGTGACTATTTGGTATTATAGTCACCCATCACCTCCCTCGTTGGAAGAACGCCATGCCCCCGCCCAAACATCTTCTCTCAGCGTTGATCGCAGCCAGCCTACTGGCAGGCTGCGCGGTCGGCCCGGATTACGTCCGGCCTGATATCGCCATGCCGCAACGGTTCGAGGGCCAAGCTGCGGTCGACCAACGGCATGCGAGCGCCTCCGCGGACCTCGCCACATGGTGGGCAGGCTTTGGCGATCCGCAATTGACACGGTACGTGACACTTGCGTTGGAACAGAACCTGGACCTTGCGCAGGCGGCCGCGCGCGTCGCTCAGGCGCGCGCGGGACTGGGGGCAGCCAACGCCGCGCTGCTGCCGTCCGGCAATGTGAGCGGCCAAGCGGCCAGGGTCTATCAGTCCGTCGAAACGCCGTTGGGACGCGTCTTGAATTCGACGCCCGGCTTCGATCGCTACGGCAACGACTACGAGGCCAATTTCAACGCAAGCTGGGAGCTCGACCTATTCGGCGGCCTGCGTCGCGGACGACAAGCCGCGCTCGCCGAATATCAGGCGTCGGAAGCGGGCGCCGCGGCGACGCGATTGGCCGTGGCCGCGCAAACGGCCGATATTTACATCACCATTCGCGGCTTGCAAGCGCGTCTGCAGGTTGCTCGCAATCAGGTGCGCACGCAGCAGGATCTGGTTTCGACGATCAAGCTTCTGTATAGCAAAGGGTTGGCAGCCGATCTTCAAGTGAGCCAGGCCGAAGGCGCCCTCGCTCAGGTTCAGGCATCGGTCCCGGTCCTCGAGACGGGCTTGGATGCGGCAATGAACGCATTGGACGTGATGCTGGGCACGCAGCCGGGGACGCATCGGGCCGAGCTGGCCGAAGCGGGAGACATCCCGACCGCCCCACGGATCGAGGCCACCGGATCGCCGGGTGAGTTGCTCAGGCGCCGGCCCGACCTGATCGTGGCCGAGCGTCGCCTTGCGGCATCGAACGCACGCATCGGCGTGGCCATTGCCGAGTATTACCCGAAGGTGTCGCTAAGTGGATTGCTCGGGAGCGCCACGTCGGTGGCTAGCGGCAATCTATTCAGTAGCGGCGCCAATCAGGCCGCTGGTGTGCTGGGCGTACGGTGGCGTCTGTTCGACTTCGGCCGCATCAATGCGCAGATCGATGAAGCCAAGGGACAGCAGGCGGAACTGTTGGCGGCGTATCGACTCGCCGCGCTTCACGCGACTGAGGACGTTGAGAACGCTTTTTCGGCACTCGTGAAACGGGAGGAACAGGCCGCAGTGCTCGCGCAGGGAGTGAACTCGCTCAGCCGCGCTCGAACGGCCTCGTTTGCCGCCTATCAGAAAGGCGTCGTCAGCCTGATCGAGGTGTTGCAGGCCGATGACAACTTGCTGCGCGCCTCCGACGAGCGCGCGCAAGCTCAAACGGAATCGGCACGCGCGGCGGTTGCCGCGTTCAAGGCACTCGGCGGGGGTTGGCAACCTCACCAATACGAAGCGGTGGCCGTGAAGTAGCAAGGCATGTTGACCGTCCTGGCGATCCAGGGGGCCGTCTTGGGGCTGGCAATGTTCCCGGTCCGGTACTTCCGCCTGTAAGAGGTCTTGCCGCACCGCTGGAAGAGCCCTCGAAAGCAACGTCTCAGCCATGTGCCACGGAAGCAGACAACGGCTCATCATCCACCGGCCTGCTGAGGTCCTGCTGCATCTGGGCGGCGAGGTAATCGCACGTCGGGCGGTTGGACTGCGCGCTGCGGGCGACCACGATGTCCAGCGGCTCGATTTCCGGCAACCCGTACCGCCCTGCCACTACGCTCAGCCGATCAGGAATGCTGCAGCGGGCCAGCGCGGACACGGCCAGCCCGGCATCCACCACCGCGACGAGTCCCAACATGCTGGGGCTGCTGTAAGCGGCACGGTACGGTAAAGATGCACGATCGAGCGCGGCGACCGTATTCGCGCGGGCCGTGCAACCCGCTTCATACAAGGCAACCGGCAATGGGCGAGTCTGCCAAAGCCGCGTTTCATCGGGCTTGCCGACCCATGACATGGGCTCGCGGCGGATGAAATCGCCGTTCAGATGGAGACTGCGATCGCGCGTGACAAAAGCGAGGTCGATCCGGTTGTCTGCGAGCATGGGGGCGAGCGCAGTGCTCTGCGCGCAAATCACCGTGATATCCACCGCCGGATACATCGCCGAAAAGCGCCGCAGCACCGGTGGGAGCAGCGAAGAAATGTAGTCGTCCGGTCCGCCCAGGATCACGTGGCCCGAAATCTCAGGTCGAGCCACGGCGGCCCAGGCTGCCTCCTGCAGCGAGCGAATGCGGCGGGCGTATTCCAGCAGGATTTCGCCGGCGTGGGTCAGCGACAGATTGCGCGTATCGCGAATGAAAAGCGGTTTGCCCATCGTGTTTTCCAACCGCTTGATCTGCATGCTGACCGCGGCTTGCGAGCGAAATACGACCTGCGCGGCCTTGGTGAAGCTGCCAAGCTCGGCAACCGCTATGAACGTCTTGAGTACGTCGGAGTCGAGGTCGGGCGGCATGACTAATAAACGCAACTGATGAATTGCTTAAGTTTTATTCGTTTGAGTTGAAGAATCAAGCTCGAGATACTGACACTCCGCTCAAGGAGCCCTCATGTCGACCTCGATGCCGCACCTCTCCGCTTCTCGTCAAGGCGTATTCAATTTCTCCGCCGCCGCTGTGCTGATGGGAACGATGGGGGTGTTCATCGAAGAGGCCGGGCTGGATCCGGTCACGACGGTGTTCTACCGCTGCGTCTTCGGGCTGGCCGGGATGGCCTGCTACTGTGCCTGGAAAGGCTACTTTCGTAGCCAACGTTTCAGCCGCCGATTGCTGGGCCTGGCGCTGCTATCCGGCGTACTGATGGTGTCGCAGTGGGTGTTCTTCTTCGGCGCCCTGGAGCGTGTCGGCATAGGGGTAGCAACGGTGGTGTTCCATGTCCAGCCGTTTTGGGTCGTGCTGCTGGGCGCCCTGCTCTTTCGCGAGCGCGTCGGCGCGTCGCGAGTGGCATGGATCGTCATCGCCTTCTTCGGTTTGGCGCTGGCGGCCGGCATCGGTTGGAGAACATTATCAGCGGATTCGGCTTATCTCACGGGCATCGCTTTCACGTTGATCGCCTCGGTGCTCTATGCGGGAGTGACGCTGATCGCGAAGGCGCTCGGCGCGCTGCGTCCGCATCTGCTGACGATGATTCAATGTGCCGTGGGCGTCATCAGCCTCCCACTGCTTGCCCCCTCCGGCGCGTTGACACATGTCGAGCTCCACCAATGGGGCTGGCTGGCAGGATTGGGAATCTTGCATACCGGCGTGACGTACGCGCTGATCTATGGCGCCGTGCCTCGGCTGCCGGTATCGGTGATCGCCGTGCTGCAGTTCATCTATCCGTTGACTGCCGTCATTGTCGACTGGCTGGTGTACGGCCGCGCGCTCACTCCGCTGCAGGGTCTGGGCGTCGCGCTCATCGTTCTGGCCAGTCTCGGCGTCAACCTCGGGTGGTCCTTGACCGGCGGCCTACTGCGTCGGGCAACTTAGGTGCCGGCCAGCAAGCCGGTGATGTTCTCGCGCGGCATTGATGATTTCCGCTCATAAGTGCTTGTACGTTTCACAGTCTAGTCGGGCGCCCTAATCGTCCTGACAATGTGGTCATGTCATTCACTGCCTCGAGAAGGGAGACCTGCATGTCCACCAAACCTACCGCCGCGCGGCAGTCGTTCGGCAGCGTGGCGCCCAAGCTGGCGGAACTGAGCGACGACGTGCTATTCGGCGATGTCTGGGAACGCCCGCAATTGTCCAAGCGGGATCGCAGCCTCGTAACGTGCGCGGCGCTGATCGCGCTCGGCAAGACCGAGCAAATGAACTTCCATTTTCCGCGCGCCGTCGAGAACGGGGTCACTCGAGAAGAACTCATCGAACTCGTCACCCATCTGGCGTTCTACACAGGCTGGCCCAATGCGATGTCCGCTGTAGCGAAATTCAAAGAGCTTTTTTCGTCCCCGAGCAACTAAAAGGAAGTGGACGATGCAACTGAAGAGACCAGGCTCACAGCCGTCGATCAAAGGCCCCGCCGAATGGTTTACCGGCACGGTACGCATCGATCCCCTGAATGCGCCGCCACCGCCCTCTCGCGTGTCGTGCGCCAGCGTGACCTTCGAGCCCGGTGCGCGCACGAACTGGCACACCCATCCGCTCGGCCAGACGCTGCTCGTGACGGCCGGCTGCGGCTGGACCCAGTGCGAAGGCGAAGCCATCGTGGAGATTCGTGCGGGGGACGTGATTTGGTGCCCGCCGGGTCATAAGCATTGGCATGGCGCTTCGCCGACGACGTCGATGACTCACATCGCCATCCAGGAGGCACTCGATGGCAAGAACGTCGAGTGGCTGGAACCGGTGACGGACGAGCAATACTCCGCCGGGCCATCGCTGAGCACCTGAGGCAAAGCCGTGCGGTGCCGCTCCCTGGTGCGCCTCGTCCGATGACCGCCTTACGTCCACGTCGGACGATCCGTACTCAGCGGATGCCTACAGTCCCCAAATGATGTCGGCACTTTGCTTCTGGGCTTCTCGCATCATGTCGAGAAACGGCCACGCCCGCCGCGAGAGGCCGTTTCCGGCGGGCCCTTGCTGGCCTCCGTGAGAATGCTGGAATGCTTCGAGTACACGTTCGGTCCTCTCTTCGTCGGCAATCGCCGTTTCGAGCCGGCGGATGGCAACGGGCAATTCGTCGTGCAAGATGACCCCGCGCGCATCGAGGCGCTTCCCGACGAGTCCCAGCAGATACTGTGCGAGATCCCTGAGCATGAGCACGTCCGGCGCCGCGGACGATTTGAACGTGACCATCATGATGTGTCCCCCTCCCCTACTTGCCTGGCTTCGAACGCTCCCGCCGATGTTCGCGGCAGGATACGTCTTTCCGGTATTTTATATCACATTGTGATGTATTTGGAATCGTTCCTCCGAGCCCGAAACAAGCGTCAGGTCTGAGTCTCGTCTTTTGGCAGGAAGTAATGAAAGGCGGTATGCAACATGCCGATCGAGGCGAGGACCCAGGCCACGAAGGCAACCGCGATCGTCACGCGCGGTACTTCGTTCAGGAACGGCGCCGACGCGACATGTGCGTAGCTGTACGTCGCGGCGGTGTACATCCCCAACGGAAACACCATCGACCATTCCGCCGATGTGTAGTGAATCGGATCGCCCTGGACACCGTGCTTGGCGATGAACAAGATGACGAGCAACGGGATCCAGAACGTCGCCATGGCCCAGCATGCCGTGGTCAAGACGTACAGAATCGCTTGCGCATGCAGCGGCAGCGCGATCGACTCGCGATCGAGCAGAATGAGGCGGCTTCCCGCGAACGCGGCAATCGCCATGGCGCCCATGTTGATCCACCACGGTTCCGTCATTTCCGCGGCACTCATCGGCACGAAACACCAGCGATAGAAGATCAGCGTGATCAGCATCACGTAGAGGGCGCACCCGAGCAGCCATGCCGCGAGAGAAAGGAAAGCGAGCGGCGCCGGGCGGCTCGCGAGCCGCGCCTCGAACGTGGCCAGGATCGCAATAGCCTCGGTGGCGACGACCAGCAGCAACCAAGTGCCGTCGAAGCCGGTTTGCAAGCCCGGTTTGCGCTGTCCGATCGTCATCGCGGCCAGAAACGCGTAGACGATCACGACCCAGAGCACGATTGCAAGGCCGAGGAGCCAGGGCACCGCGGCGGGAACGAGGTCGTAAGCGGCGATCTGGCTCCCGAACACGGCCGTGCCGGCCACCAGCGCGAGAAATCCGGGGCCCCGCCCGTGATCGCCGATATCGACGCGTATCGCGTGCGGATAAAGCACGAACCGGCAGACCGCGATCGACAGAAACGCAGGATAGGCGACCGCATTGACACCCAGCAGCGCCCACCCTGCGATGCCATAGCCGAGCAACCGTGCCGCGATCGACACGATCCCCGTGGCCATCACCATCGCGAAAGCCGCCGGAGGGAAGGCCTCGAGCCAGGAGCGGCGCTCGCTCATCGGCGGCACCGTTCAATGCGCTTTTCGCTCCTTGACCAGATCCTCGACGACACGCGGATCCGCCAAGGTCGAGACGTCACCGAGGTTCTCATAGTCGCCCGCGACCGTGTAATGCTTGACTTTGATGCCTGTCGGCTCGGGACGATGTGGCCCCACTGGCGGCGCGGCATGCCGCTAGTCCACGCGGCTCAACCCTCATGTGAGGCAACTCGCATGCCGAAGCGGGAATCCATAAATCACGTAGGGACGAATGGCGGAAACGTCTGCGCCCATCGATAGCGCATCCTTCTTGCTTCATGAAGCTGCCGGCTTCGGCGCATATCCCGCGCGAGCGTGCGACAGGTCCGCCACGTGAGCGCTGCCGCATGCTCGAGTCGCCGAGGGAGGAGCTATGCGAAGAATCAATGACAACGTACGCGCTGTAATTCTTGCCGCGCTGATTTCCTTGCTGGCGGCATGCGGTGGACACGGAAGGATCTCGGTCACCGACGGCGGCGGTGGCGGCGGCAACGGCGCGGCGACTCCCGCGGGCGGCATTCATCTGCAAGTCGTCTCGTTCGGCGACAGCTTGTCGGACGTCGGTACCTTTGCGCCGATCGCGAGCACGGTGGGCGGCGGACGTTTCACGACCAACCCCGGGCAAGTCTGGAGTCAGGACGTCGCGCAATACTACGGCGACACGCTGAACGCCGCGTTTACGATCGACTTCACTCACAAGCTGAGTGCACAGGGCGGGTTGGGCTATGCCGAAGGCGGCGCGACGGTGGCCACGCCGGCCAACCTCTACGATTTCCTCTCCGATGTCATCGGGAACATCGAAATGCCCGTCACTCAGCAAGTCTCGAGCTATTTGAGCACGCACGCCGGCTTCAACGGCGATCAGCTGGTGCTCGTCTGGGCGGGCTCGAACGACGTGCTTCGCGCGGGGACGCCGCCGGCCGCGACCCAGATCGTGCAGACGGCGGCAACCACGCTCGCGCAAGTCGTCGGGCAGATCGTGCAGAACGGCGCGACGCATGTCGTGGTGATCAACGTGCCGAATGTCGGACTATCGCCGAAGGGCCTCGCCTCGCCCGACGCCGGCGCCAACCTGACCCAGCTGTCGCAACTCTTCAACGATAGCTTGAACGCTGCGTTGCAAGCCGATGGTCTGCAAGGCAAGGTGATCCAGATCGATTCCTATACCTGGATCAATCAGATCTTCGCGAACTTTCAGGCGAACGGCTTCACCGTTTCGAACACGAGCGTCGCCTGCGATCCATCGAAAACGCCGGATCAAACCTCGTTACTGTGCTCGCCGCATACGTACGCGACACCCAATGCCGACCAGACCTACATGTTCGCCGACGATCTCCACCCGACGACGCGTCTGCATGCGCTCTTCGCCCAATTCGTCGAGCAGCAGATCGCCAAGACCGGCCTGGGTCACTGAAGCAGCAATCCTGGCGGCCGAGCTACGACGACGTCAGCGTTGCGGCACGATCTGTTGATAGAGCGCGAGGTAACGCTCCGCGGCGCTCTGCCAGCTGAAGTTCTGCTGCATCGCGCATTGCTGAGCGCGTCGCCAGTCCGTCCGCCGGGCGCGCAAGGCGAACGCTCGGCGGATCGCGGCAACGAGCGCGTCATGCTCGAATCGCTCGAACACGAAACCCGTTGCCGCTTGATCGGCGAGGTTCTCCAGCGACGCATCGGATACGGTATCGGTCAGGCCGCCGACGCGGTGAACGAGCGGAAGCGATCCGTATGCGAGCGCATAGAGCTGGGTCAGTCCGCACGGCTCGAAGCGAGAGGGCACCATCACCACGTCGCTGCCCGCGATGACGAGATGCGCGAGTGCCTCGTCGAAGCCGACATGGATGCCGACGGCCTCGGGATGCGCCTGCACCGCGCGCCGCATACCCGCCTCGAGCGCCGGATCGCCCGTGCCGAGGACCGCGAGCTGGCCCCCACGGCTCACGATTTCCGGTACCGCTTCGAGCAAGAGGTCGAAGCCCTTCTGCTCGGTCAGCCGGCTGACGACGCCGAAGAGTAGCGCATCCGAATCGGCCTTCAGGCCGAGGCGTGCCTGCAACTCCGCTTTGTTTTTCGATTTGGGGTGGAGTCGCGTCGGGCTGTACGTCGCCACGATGGAGCGATCGCTGCGCGGATTCCAGACCGCGTAATCGACGCCGTTCAAGATTCCGGTCAAGTCCCGCGCGCGGTGCCTGAGCAGTCCGTCCAGCCCGGCGCCCTGCGAGGCGGTCTGGATCTCGCGAGCGTAGCTCGGGCTCACGGTCGTGATGCGATCGGCAAAATAAAGTCCCCCCTTCAGGAACGAGATCTGGCCGTGGAACTCAAGCCCGTCGATACCGAAATAGCGATCGGGCAAGCGAAGCGAGCTCCATTCGTGCGCGGGGAACAATCCTTGATAGGCGAGGTTGTGCACAGTCACGACGCTCGGCAAACGGGGCGCGCCGCTCGTCTCGTGCGCGGCCTGCACGTAGGCCGGCGCCAGCGCCGCGTGCCAGTCGTGAGCGTGAACGACCGCCGGAGACCACGCCGGGTCCGCCGAGCCTGCCAGCTGCGCGGCGCTCCAGCCCAACAACGCAAAACGCAGCATGTTGTCGTCGTAGGGCCGGTGCGCCTCGTCGACATACGGATTGCCGTCGCGCCGATAAAAACGATCGGCACGTACGACATAAACGCCGAGACCCGCGACGCCTCCGTCGGCGTCTCGCAGTGTCCCGAATTGGATCGAGGCGTCGTCGACGCCGAATGCCGCGGGCAAACGCGCGACCTCGCGCAGGTCCGCCAGTCCGTCGATGACGGACGGAAAGCCCGGCAACAGCACGCGGGCATCGGCACCGAGCTCCACCTGTGCGAGCGGCAGCGCCCCGAGAACGTCCGCCAGCCCGCCCGTCTTGAGCAGCGGATACAGCTCGGCGGCTATATGGAGCACGCGGATGGTCATGCCGCCCTCCATTCGAAAGGCGATACCGTTGCGGGACGGAGCAGTGAAGCACTATCGGCGCGAGCGTCGTCGATCATCGTTGCGAACCCTTTGCAAGACTGGCGGCGGTGACGAGCACGACGCCATCGTCGGTGCGGTAAAAGCGCGCCGCATCCGCGGCTGGATCTTCGCCGATCACGGTTCCCTCCGGAATGGTGCAGCCGCGGTCGATGACCACGCGCTGCAGCCGGCAACTGCGTCGGACCGTGACCTGCGGCAGCAGCACGGTCTCGCTCAGATTGCAGAACGACTCGACGCGCACCGACGACGAGAGGACCGAGCGCGAGATCTGCGAACCCGAAATGACGCAACCGCCACACACTAGCAGGTTGGTTGCGACACCTTGTTGACCGTTGAGATCGCGCACGAACTTGGCCGGCGGCAACTGCTCCTGGTTGGTCCAGATCGGCCAATTGCGATCGTAGAGATCGAGCGTCGGCACGGTCGATGCCAAATCGAGGTTGGCCGCCCAATAGGCGTCGATCGTGCCGACGTCGCGCCAGTACGGCGCCGCTTTCGGATCCGACGAGACGCACGACATCTGGAACGGATGGGCAATCGCTCGCTTGCGCGAGACGACGAGCGGAATGATGTCCTTGCCGAAGTCGTGCTCGCTGCGGATATTGGCGATGTTCTCGTCGAGCAGCGCGTACAGATAGTCCGCGTTGAACAGGTAGATGCCCATGCTGGCGAGCGCCACGTCCGGTTTGTCCGGCACCGCGGGAGGGTCGGCCGGCTTCTCGACGAAGCCTGTGACGTTGCGGCGCTCGTCCACGGCCATCACGCCGAAGGCGGTCGCTTCCCGTCGCGGCACCTCGATACAGCCGACGGAGCATTCAGCTCCGGTCTGGACATGATCGAGCAGCATGCGTGCGTAATCCATCTTGTAGACGTGGTCGCCGGCCAGCACGACCACGAACCTCGGCTTGATCGAGCGAATGATGTCGAGGTTCTGATAGACGGCATCGGCCGTTCCGCGATACCAATGCGCCCCGTCCACGCGCTGCTGCGCGGGCCACATATCGATGAACTCGCCGAACTCGCCGCGCAAAAACCCCCAGCCGCGCTGCAGATGACGCAAGAGCGAATGCGCCTTGTACTGGGTGACGACCGCAATCCGGCGTATGCCGGAGTTGAGGCAGTTCGACAAGGCGAAGTCGACGATGCGGTACTTGCCGCCGAAATGAACGGCCGGCTTGACGCGTTTGTCGGTCAGCGGGCCGAGGCGTGTGCCTCGCCCCCCGGCCAGCACAATGGCGAGCGTGGACCTTTGTAAGTCGTTGAGGCTTGCCGACGTCTCCATGAGTTGTCTCCTTCATGTTGCCGCCCTTGCCGCTGCCAACGGATTGTTTTCGTATGGTCAATAGGCGGGTTTTGGGGTGCTGACGCTCTCGCATCAAACCACGGCAGCCCGTTCGGCACAATCGCTGCACGATGATGCTCCGTTCGTCGCCGCCCGCGGGCAGTCAATGATGGCACCGGCCACCCGTCTAAAACGGAAATCGTCTAGCCGATTCCGCGTTATTGAGGGCTCGGTTGCGCTTCGTCTTTACAGGTGAGCACTCACTCGCCCACCCAGGCGCCGCGCAAATCGCTTTCGTGCAATAGCTGCAAGAGCGTGGCAGCCGGCCGCGAGAGCCGCCTTGCGGCCAGCGCGATGAATTCGACATCGGGCAGCGCGGGCAAGCTCGCGCGATTGACGGGCGGCGCGAGACCGCGGGCCGCCAGATATTCGGCGCGCACGGTCACGCCGAGTCCGGCACGCGCCGCCGCGACGCAGCCGGCATGGCTGCTGCTCGTGCAGACGATTTGCCATGGCACGCCGGCTTGCGCGAGGGCGTCGAGCACGACGGCACGCGTCACACTCGGCTCGGCAACGAGAATCAATGGCAGCGGCTCGCCGGGATCGACTAGCGTTCCCGTTCGAGCCAGCCATTCGAGCCGCCCCGTGAAAAGCGGCACCCCGCGGCGGTCGCCCAGACGACGCTTGCCGATCAGCAAATCGATCGCACCCGCGTCGAGCAGCTCGTAAAGCCGGCCCGTCATCCCGATCGTGATCTCGAGCTCGACGTCGGGATGGGCGTCGCGAAACGCGGCGAGCACGGTCGGCAACGGCCCGAGCGCGACGTCGTCGGACGAGCCGAGCCGCACGCGCCCTTTCAGCTTGGAGCTGCGAAACTGCGTCTCCGCCTTCGCGATTGACTGCAGGATGACGCCCGCGTGGGCCAGCATCGCTTCGCCATCGGCCGTCAGGGCGACCGAATGCGTATCCCGGACGAAGAGCCTGCGCCCGAGATGCTGCTCGAGGCGCCGAATGTGCTCGCTGACGCTCGATTGCGTGAGCACCAGGTGCCGCCCCGCCTCGCTGAAGCTGCGGCAGCGCGCGACGGTGACGAAAGTCTTGAGCCAGAGGGGATTGAGCATGGGCGATTGTTATCGGCAACGCCGATAACAGTCAACATCTTGAGGGTGGTTCCCGATCGACGAGGCTGTCCCTATCATTTAGTGGTCCCCGCCGAGCCCCAACGCCCAAATGAGTCGAAACACCCAAGGCCTGTCCGAAACCGCGTTGCTCTGGATCGTCGCGGGCGGCTTTTTCATGCAGTCGCTCGATACGACCATCGTCAACACGGCCCTCCCATCGATCGCTCAAAGCCTGCACGAAGCGCCGCTCGCCACGCGTCCGATCGTCGTCGCCTATACGCTGACAATGGCCATGCTCACGCCGGCCTCCGGGTGGCTTGCCGATACCTTCGGGACGCGCCGCGTCTATTTTTCGGCGATCCTCGTTTTCGTGATCGGCTCGATCTGCTGCGCGAGCGCACACACACTTCCCGAGCTCGTCATCGCGCGCGTGCTGCAAGGCATCGGCGGCTCGATGCTGCTGCCGATCGGCCGGCTCGCGGTACTGCGCAGCATTCCGGGCGAAGCCTATGTCGCGGCGCTCGCCTTCGTCTCAATCGCGGGACAGGTGGGACCGATCCTCGGCCCGACGCTCGGCGGCTGGCTCGCGCAATCGGCCTCGTGGCATTGGATCTTCCTCATCAATGTGCCGATCGGCGCCGTCGGCCTCGTCGCCGTGCATCGCTTTCTTCCGTCCGACGCGATGCCGGCGGGGGCTCGGCCATTCGACTGGATCGGCTGCGCGTTGCTCTCGGTCGCGATGGTCGCGTTCTCGCTTGCGGTGGAGCCGCCCTCGCAGGCACACCGCGCTGTCCTGGCCCCGCTGCTGTTCGCGCTCGCCGTCGCAGCCGCGCTCGCTTACATCCCTTACGCGAAGCGGCGCCGCGATCCGCTCTTCGAGCTCGCGCTGTTTCGCGAGCCCAATTTCAGCGTCGGGCTCGTAGGGAACCTCGTCTGCCGCGTCGGCTCGAGCGCCGTGCCATTTCTGCTGCCGCTGCTGCTGCAGCTGGAGCTCGGCTACACGCCGCTGCATTCGGGCCTCATGATGCTGCCGGCCGCATTGGCCGGAACGGTCGCGAAGCGCTGGATCGCCCCGCTCATCAAGCGCTACGGCTACGATGCGTTCCTCTTCGTCAACACGTTGATCGTCGGCGGATCGATCGTCGCGTTCGCGCTCGTCTCGCACGGCGTGCCGATCGTCGTCGACATCGTCGTTCTCGCCGTCTTCGGCGCTTCGAACTCGATGCAGTTCGCGGCGATGAACAGCGTCACGCTGAAGGGCCTCTCGAGCCGCGACGCAAGCAGCGGCAACAGCCTCTTCTCGATGGTGCAGATGCTCGCGATGGGGCTCGGTGTGTCGATCGGCGGTGGCCTCGTCGAATGGTTCTCCGAGCAGTGGGGATCGCCCGTGCTCGCGTTTCGCATCAGCTTCGTGAGCGTCGGACTCATCACATTGGTTTCCGCGCTCGTATTCCGCCGGCTCGAGGAAACGGCTTCGCCACGGGCGCCCTTGCACGCCCGCTAGCACGCGTTGCGAGAAGCGTGCGCGAGGCGCGCTTCGGGCGGGTTAAAATACCCCCCTTTCCCTGATCGAGCCCATCGATATGTCCCTCGCCTCCACGCCCGAGATCATCGCCGAACTGAAGGCCGGCCGCATGGTGATCCTCGTCGACGAAGAAGATCGCGAAAACGAGGGCGACCTCGTCCTGGCCGCCGACTTCGTCACCCCGGAAGCGATCAACTTCATGGCGCGCTACGGCCGCGGCCTCATTTGTTTGACGCTGACGCAGGAACGCTGCAAGCAGCTTAACTTGCCGCTCATGACGTACAGAAACGGCACGCAGTACGGCACCGCGTTCACCGTCAGCATCGAAGCCGCCGAAGGCGTGACGACGGGCATCTCCGCTGCCGACCGCGCCCGCACCGTCTCGGCGGCCGTCGCGCGCGACGCGCGTCCGGAGGACGTCGTGCAACCCGGTCACGTGTTCCCGATCATGGCGCAGCCGGGCGGCGTGCTCGTGCGCGCCGGGCATACGGAGGCCGGCTGCGACCTCGCCGCGCTGGCCGGGCTCACGCCGGCCGCCGTCATCTGCGAGGTCATCAAGGACGACGGGACGATGGCCCGGCTGCCGGATCTCGTCGAGTTCGCGCAGCAGCATGGCCTCAAGGTGGGCACGATCGCCGATCTGATTCATTACCGCAGTCGGACTGAGTCGATCGTCTCGCGTGTCTGCGAACGCACGATGGAAACGGCGCATGGCGCGTTTCGCGCGGTGCTCTACCTGGACCAGCCGAGCGGCTCGCCGCATCTCGCGCTGGTGCGCGGCACGCCCTCGCCCGATCGCGAGACGCCCGTGCGCGTGCACGAGCCGCTTTCGGTGCTCGACCTGCTCGAAGTGGGCACTTCGACGCACTCGTGGACGCTCGATGCCGCCATGAAGGAAATCGCGGCGCGCGATCTCGGCGTCGTCGTCTTGCTGAACTGCGGTGATACGAAAGAGCATCTGATCGACGTCTTCAAGGCGTTCGACGAGAAGGAAAAAGCCGAGCAGCTCAAGCGCCGCCCGGTCGACTTCAAGACCTACGGCGTCGGCGCGCAGATCTTGCGCGAGCTCGGCGTCGGCAAGATGCAGGTGTTGTCGAATCCGCGCCGGCTCGGCAGCATGTCGGGCTATGGCCTCGAAGTCACCGGCTTCGTGTCCATGCCGGGCGCCGCCACGGCGCAAAGCGCATAATCTGCCGTCGATACGCTCACGTCCGCCGCGCTGGCACGTGCCCTCTCCCCTTATTCAACGGACTTCTTCATGGAAATCGGACAATATCAACCGAACCTCGACGGCGACGGCCTGCGTGTCGGCATCGTCCAGTCGCGCTTTAACGAGCCGGTTTGCAACGGGCTCGCCGACGCCTGCGTCGAAGAGCTCGAACGGCTCGGCGTGGCCGGCGAGGATGTCCTGCTCGTCACCGTCCCCGGCGCGCTCGAAATTCCGCTCGCGCTGCAAAAGCTCGCCGAGAGCGGGCAGTTCGACGCGCTGATCGCGCTCGGCGCCGTCGTTCGCGGCGAGACCTACCACTTCGAGCTGGTTTCGAACGAAAGCGGCAACGGCATTTCGCGCATCGCGCTCGATTTCGGCATTCCCGTCGCCAACGGTGTGCTCACGACCGATACCGACGAGCAAGCCGTCGCGCGCATGGCCGAGAAGGGCCGCGATGCCGCGCGTGTCGCCGTGGAAATGGCGAACCTTTCGGTCGCGCTCGAACAGCTGAGCGGCGACGACGAAGAAGATGAAGACGAGGAAGAAGAGGACGAGGCATGAAGAGCGCCCGCCGCCGCTCCCGTGAACTGGCCATGCAGGGGCTGTATCAGTGGCTGCTGTCGGGTGCGCCCGCAGGCGAAATCGACGCGCAGCTGCGCGACGCGCAAGGCTTCGACAAGGCGGACACGGAGCACCTCGACGCGATCCTGCACGGCGTCATCCGCGAGTCGGCGACGCTGTCCGCCGATCTCGCGCCGTGCCTCGACCGGCCGATCGATCAGCTCTCGCCCGTCGAGCGCGCGGTGCTGCTCGTGGCCGCGTACGAGTTCAAAAGCCATCTCGACATTCCGTACCGTGTCGTCATCAACGAAGCCGTCGAGCTCGCCAAGACGTTTGGCGGCGCGGACGGCTACAAGTACGTGAACGGCGTGCTCGACAAGCTGGCGCTGAAGCTGCGCCCCGCGGAAACGCAGGTGGGACGCGGCCAGCGCAGTTGATTTCATCATGAACGCAGTGGAATCGCCCGCCTCGCCGGAGGACCTCATGGGAGGAGTCGGCGCGGCTCTCCCACACGAAGCCCGGCTCGCGTCTCCGAAACTCGCTTCCCGAATCGACGCGATCGCCCCCTTCTACGTGATGGAGCTGGCCAAGGAGGCCGCGCTGCTCGAACGCACGGGGCGCCGGATCATCCACATGGGAATCGGCGAACCCGATTTCACGGCGCCCGAGCCCGTCATTGCGGCCGCCACCGAGGCGTTGCGGCGTGGAGTCACGCAATACACGGGCGCGCTCGGCATCACGGCGCTGCGCGAAGCCATCGCGGCGCACTATGCGAGCGTCTATGGGCTCTCGATCGATCCGGCTCGGATCGTCGTGACGGCGGGCGCGTCGGCGGCATTGCTGCTCGCCTGTGCGGCACTCGTCGATCGCGACGACGAGGTGCTGATGCCCGATCCGTCCTACCCGTGCAATCGGCACTTCGTCGCGGCTACCGAGGGCAAGCCGGTGCTCGTGCCGAGCGGGCCGCATGCGCGCTTCCAGCTCACCGCGGACGACATTTCGCGGCACTGGGGGCCCCGCACGCGCGGCGTACTGCTCGCCTCGCCGTCGAATCCGACCGGCACTTCGATCGCGCCGGCCGAACTCGAGCGCATCGTCAAAGCCGTGCGAGCACGCGGCGGCTTTACGATCGTCGATGAAATCTACCAGGGGCTCTGGTATGACGCGCGCCCCGTTTCGGCGCTCTCTTTCGGCGACGACGTCGTCACGGTCAACAGCTTCTCGAAATACTTCAACATGACCGGCTGGCGGCTCGGCTGGCTCGTCGTCCCGCCCGCGATGATCGGGGCATTCGAGAAGCTCGCCCAGAACCTTTTCATCTGCGCTTCCGCGCTCGCGCAGCACGCCGCGCTCGCCTGCTTCGAGCCCGAGACGATCGAGATCTATGAAGCGCGTCGACTCGAGTTCAAGCGCCGCCGCGACTACCTCGTGCCGGCACTGCGGCAAATCGGCTTGTCGGTGCCCGTCATGCCTGATGGGGCGTTCTATGTCTATGCGGACTGCCGCGGCGCCCCGCATCCGGCAGCCGGCGACAGCGCGGCGCTGACGAAAGCCATCCTTCACGATGCGGGCGTTGCGCTCGTGCCAGGTCTCGATTTTGGCAGCTACGCGCCACGCAACCACATTCGCATTTCATACGCCACCGCCTACCCGCTGCTGGAAGAAGCCGTCGCGCGGCTCGGGCGGCTCTTCGGGCGCTGAGTTCGGCGCAAGTGCCGCCGGCCATTCGAGTGGGAAAGCGAACGCGCGCCGAGAGGCGCGCGAGAGCGGAGGAGCCGAGCGCTTGCGCGCGCCAGCCAGAAAGCGGAGCCCTTACTTACGACGCAAGCTCGGCCGAATTGACATGCGGCGCGCTCGCGCTCGTATCGTCGGATTGCGACGACGTGGGCGCCGCCGGGGAGTTCGCCTTCGCCGCCCCGGCAGCGGCAGCGGGATGGCCGCCATTCATCGCGACTTGCACGCGCTTCGACGTCGACGCGACGACGGGATGCGTCGGCGCCTGCGGCGCGTTCACGGGCACCTGCCGGCCACGCGCGACGTCGCGCAGGCGCGAGCGCTCGGCCATCACCTTGGCGCCGTAGCCGCCGTCGTCGCTCGATGTCGATCCTACATAGAGACGAAGTCCGTCGGGGAGCGAGCCGCCGCGCGCGATGCAGTCTTTCAGCACGAGCGCCCCGACCGTGATGTTCGCGAGCGGCTGAAGTGCAGCGGATTGACCGCCGAAATACTGAAACTTATCGGAGTGAACCTTCGACATCACCTGCATCAGACCGCGCGCGCCGACACCACTTTCAGCGTAGGGATTGAACCCCGATTCGATCGCCATCACGGCAAGCAGCAGGAGCGGGTCGAGACCGACTTGGCGCCCCGTTTCGAAGGCCGCCTTCACGAGATCGCTGACCGGCTCTTGGGCGACGTGATAGCGCCGCGCGATGTACGACGCGACGAGGGCCTGCTCACGGACGGAGACAAGCACGCGGTCGTCGCGCGCGTCGGGGGCGACACGCTGCGACGAGACCATCTTTGCGAGGAAATCGAGACTCGCGGCCGAACGACCGTCGAGCGCGCCGGGTCCGCTCACGGGCAGCCCGCTCGCGCCGCTACCGTCGAACGCGCCGTCATAGCGCGTGTTGTCGAAACCGGGCTCGGCCGCCGCGACCGAATCTTCGCTGGCAACCGCGTTCGCGGGCGCGAAGGGCGGCAGCGGGTGCCCGCTCAGGAGCCGCGCCGGGCCGGCCTCGACGGCAGCGCTCAGCACGGGCATGAGCTGGGCCGCGAGCGTGCCGCGCACGGTCGGCAACAGCCAGAGCATGAGCGCGATCGCGATGGCGCAAGCGCCGACGATGCTGAGCAGAAGGTGGCTGACACGCGTCCCGCGGTGCAGCGCAGCGCGAACGGCAAGCGCTAAACGCGCATCGGGACGCCACGATAACCAAGCATTCATTCAGTTCTCCCATTGAGCATGGCTTGCCGAGCGATGAAGCCGAGCATCGAGCGCTCGTGTTGCAAGCCAAGGCGTCGCGGGCCTTGGTTGGGACCGGGGCGACGCCGGGATACGGCGAAGTGTCGTTGGTTACGACACCGACCGTGTGGAGAGCCACGTCGGAGCAAAAGGACCGGCGGCGCGCCGTGCGGCGTGCACGCGGGTGGCTCTCACGCAAAAAACGCCAGCGGCCACAACGAGGCGCTGGCAATGGCAACCAACTAATCGGACCGTGTAACGCCGTGCAGGGGCGGCGTACGGTGACGCGCGTTGCGTCTATGACCGGGGGAAAGTGAACTCGAACCGCTTGGCCCTGCAGCCAATGCGGACGGATTCTAGCAGGGTTTTATAGATCGTCAATGCTACAAAAACGAAAATCTATGACAAAAAGTAATTAAAGTCTGGCCAGAATCGGCCGAAAACTACGCTCCACGCGCGTTTCGGCGACTTTTACCGGGTGGGTCGATCAGGGTAGGAACATGCGATCAGTCCCCGCCGCGAGTAAAATCGCAGGCCACTCAGCGCCGGTCATCGACCGTCCGAAACCGACGCTTCACCGCGCCGCCGATGCGGCGCAAAAATCGTAAGACCATGAAATACAAAGACTTGCGCGACTTCACCGGTCGCCTCGAGGAAGCCGGCGAACTGCGCCGCATCCGCCAGCCCGTCTCGCCGGTGCTCGAGATGACTGAGCTCTGCGATCGCGTGCTGCGCGCCGGCGGGCCCGCCCTGCTCTTCGATGCCCCGCCCGGCTACGCGTTTCCGGTCCTCGGCAATCTGTTCGGCACGACGCGCCGGATCGCGCTCGGCATGGGCATCGACGAGACGGCGGCCGCCAGCGACGACGCGGCGCTGCACTCGTTGCGCGACGTCGGCCGACTGCTGTCGGCGCTGAAGGAACCGGAGCCGCCGCGCGGGCTGCGCGACGCGGGCAAGCTTCTCACGCTCGCGAAGGCAGTCTGGGACATGGCGCCGAAGACGGTCAGCGCCCCGCCCTGCCAGGAGGTCGTGCTCGAAGGGAACGACGTCGATCTCGCCAAGCTGCCGATACAAACCTGCTGGCCCGGCGATGCCGCCCCGCTCGTCACGTGGGGCCTCACGGTCACGCGTGGGCCGAACAAGACGCGGCAGAACCTCGGGATCTACCGCCAGCAGTTGATCGGCCGCAACAAGCTCATCATGCGTTGGCTCGCGCACCGCGGCGGAGCGCTCGATTTCCGCGAGTTCGCTCTGAAAAACCCGGGCAAGCCTTATCCCGTGGCGGTCGTGCTCGGCGCCGATCCGGCGACGATACTCGGTGCCGTCACGCCCGTGCCGGATACCCTCTCCGAATACCAGTTCGCGGGACTCTTGCGAGGCGGACGCACGGAGCTCGCCAAATGCCTGACGCCCGGCGTCGATACGTTGCAGGTGCCGGCGCGGGCGGAGATCGTTCTTGAAGGGTTCATCCATCCGCAAACCGACGAGCCGCCGGCCACGCCGCCCGGCGCGCCTCCACGGCCGCATCAAAGCGCGACCGCTCGGTACGAGCATGCGCTGGAAGGACCGTACGGCGATCACACGGGCTACTACAACGAGCAGGACTGGTTCCCCGTCTTCACGGTCGAACGGATCACCATGCGCCGCGACGCCGTCTACCACTCCACCTACACCGGCAAGCCGCCTGACGAGCCCGCGATGCTCGGCGTCGCGCTCAACGAAGTGCTGGTGCCGATTCTGCAAAAGCAATTTCCCGAGATCACGGACTTTTATCTGCCGCCCGAGGGATGCAGCTACCGGATGGCGATCGTGCAAATGAAGAAGAGCTATCCGGGTCATGCAAAGCGCGTGATGTTCGGCGTCTGGAGCTTTCTGCGTCAGTTCATGTATACGAAGTTCATCGTCGTGGTCGACGAAGACGTGAACGTCCGCGATTGGAAAGAGGTGGTGTGGGCCATCACGACGCGCATCGATCCTGCGCGCGATACCGTGCTCGTCGAGAACACGCCGATCGACTATCTCGATTTCGCGTCGCCCGTATCGGGCCTTGGGTCGAAGATGGGGCTCGACGCGACGAACAAGTGGCCTGGCGAAACCGATCGCGAATGGGGCCGTCCGATCGAGATGGACCCGGCCGTGAAAGCGCGCATCGATTCGCTTTGGGAACAGTTGGGCTTCGGCCGTTGACGCACCTGCGGCGAGAGTCGAACAGGGTCGAGCCGATCTCGTCGCGTCACCGCGTTCACAACCTACGATCGAACAGATAGCAGCAGATAGCCGATAGCGCACGCATGCATTCCGCCTCCATGTTGTCGAACGGTTTTTTTCTTTCACTCTCCCTTTGTCTCGACATCGGGCTCGTGAATGTCGCGATCTTGTCGCTGACGCTCTCGCGCGGCTTCAAGCCCGGGTTCTGGCTCGGGCTCGGCTCGTGTTTCGGCGATCTCGCGTACGCGGTGCTCGCCCTTGCCGGCATGGCGGCACTGCTGCGCTTCGACGCGGTACGCTGGCTCGTATGGGTCGGCGGGGGCGCAATGTTGCTCTATCTGACGTGGAAGATGGCGCGCGAAGCGCTTTTCTCGAAGGCCCCGCCTTCAGTCGCGGCACCCGATCAACCAACGCTCGCCGGAGTATCGACGGGAAGGTCCTCGCGTGAGTTCGCGCGCGGCGTGATGCTCGCCATATCGTCGCCCTCGGCGATCGTCTGGTTCGCGGCCGTGGGCGGCGCGCTCATCGCGAAAGCCGGCGCGACTGATGCGCGCGCCGCGTCGATCTTTCTCGGCGGCTTCTTTCTCGGTGGACTTTGCTGGACGCTTTTTCTTTGCGCGCTCGCGAGCCAAGGCCGCAAGCGCGCCGGCGCCGGGCTGCTGCGCGCCTGCCATATCGCTTCGGCCGTGCTGTTCGCTTATCTATCCTATAGCGTCATCGTCGACGGATACCGCAGCCTGGTGATGCAAGGCGCCTGACGGACCGGAATGAAAACGGCGCAGCGCGGCTTTGGAGGCCGCGATGCGCCGGTCGAGAGCGGCGTTTGCCGCAGTGCGCGGTACTTTATCAGGTCCCGCTTGATGCCTTACCACTCACGCCAATGGCGATGATGCCGCCAATAGGGACGTCCCCAATAGCCGCCGACATACACGCCGGGCGGAGGCGCGTAGACCACAGGTGGCGGAGGCGCATAGTAGACGGGTGGCGGAGGCGCGTAATAGACAGGCGGCGGCGGAGCATACACAGGATACGCGGGCGCCACCGGCACGCCGATGCCGACCCCGATCGAGACATGCGCCTGCGCCGTCGCGGCGAACCCCGCGCCGAGCGCAGCGACAGCCAGCAACGAGACGAGCTTTTTCATTTGTTTCCCCTAGCAGCGCACGCATACGGCGGCGATCGACGATCGGCCGCCGCACGGCGCCTTACCGTCTCTAATGTATAGAAAAAGGGGCGTCGCCGCCGTTTTCATGTGTTTCAAAATGCAATCGGGGGCGGATGCGCGCAGTGCGGTCTGCGCGGCAGGAAGTCGAGTGGGAGGCGAACGATCGGCTTTTACCGATCGCCCGGCGTCATCGCCCAAACGATCGGTAATGTTTCATTACAAAATGATCGGCGCAGGCAGGGCGCTGGCGACGCGCTCCTGCCGATGGGCGCGGGCTGCGCAATATCACGGTACGGCCGTGCGCCGCGGGCTGATCGGATCGAGAGCCGTCTCTCGCGCACGTCATCCGACCTTCACGTAGGTGAATTCGCGCGTGATGCTGGGCGGCACATAGGCTTCCCCGATCTTGACGCGCGGGGTCAGGCGTTTGCGCTGGTCCCACCAGAGCCGACGTTGAGAGCGGCTGAGAAACCTCAGGTGCTTGCGATAGGAAAAGACGTTCATCGCTACCTCCACAGGTGATTGCACACAGGAACTATCCGAGGAACGAAATTGCGACTTCATCCGTACCTTCATCCACCTACTGGGTGCCGCGCGATCCGACGATCGCACAAGCCATCGGGCAACCCGACCGGCGCCTATACTGCATGGAGCGTGCCAGTTTCCTGTCGAATGGCGCGCCTCCCCTACATACGACCCTTGACTGCAACCGGCGAGTATCAGCATGAACCCCCGTGTTGCGCTGCAACCACGGCGTCGGCAAAGGCGACTCGCCTTCGCGTCGACCCGGCGCCGAAACGTCACTTTTTCCGTCGAACGGATTCATTCATGGCACAAATGCCACGCTTCTCGTGCACTTTTTTACCAATCTTCGCCGTCGATTTCTTCAACGCGCTTCTTCGCAGTGTCGCCGCCGCGCCTCGCCGCCGCACGGTCCGTGGAACGCGTCGGCTGGCCCGGTCAGCCCACCCGGAGTTTCCCGAGATGACTTTTTCCCGCTTTTGTCGTTGAGGACGATTGCCGCGTTCGCTCGCCGAACCCGCGGCTTCGTCTTACCGATGTCGTCTTTTTAGACGTTCGCGGCGGGGGGATCGGTACGATCGCGAACAGATGTGTGGTTTCGCGCAAGGCCGGCCCGTAGGCACAATCGCCCGCCCGAGATGCAAGCCTGAATTAACCCGTGATATGGTGACGGCCAGCGCCCGGCGCGAATGGGACGCGAACCGGACGCACACCGACGCAAATTGGCCTTGCCGCCACGACAATTCGACGAAAACGCAAGAATAAGGACCCAAGATGTTCGGCGATATCGCCCGCTTTCTACTCAATACGGTATTTACCCTGTTCGGCGCAGCGCTCCTCTTGCGCGCGTGGATGCTCGCGGTTCGGATGCCGCCTTATAACCCCGTGGCGCACGCCGTGATGCAGGCGACGAACTGGCTCGTGCTGCCGCTCAGGCACGTCTTCAAGACCACGCGCGGGATCGATTGGGCCAGCCTCGTCGCCGCCTTGATCGCCGCGGTCGTCTATGTGGCGCTGATGGTGTTCATTTCGGGCGTCGATCCGCTCGGGCTCGCGCCCATCGTTGCGGTGGTCGCGCTGCTCACGCTCGTCAAATGGGCACTGAACCTGCTGATCTGGCTGACGATCCTGATGGCGCTGCTGTCGTGGCTCAATCCGCACTCGCCCGCCATGCCGATCCTCTATCAGCTGACGGCGCCGTTTCTCGATCCGCTGCGCCGCGTCCTTCCGCATTTCGGCGGCATCGACCTTTCGCCGATCCTGCTGTTCGTCATCGTTCAGGTGTTGCTGATGATCGTGACGCGCGTGGCCGTCTCGCTGACGTTCTTCAGCATTTAAGGTCGCGGCCGTTCGGGTTTTAGACCGATTCGCCGCCACCGATGACGCCGAAGCGCGCCGGTATGATCGCGTAGATCGCGCGCGCTTTCTCCTGCGCGACGCGCTCGATCAGCCGCTGCGCCTCGGCCTCCGTCACGACGAACTCCACTTCGACCGCGAGCGAGCCTTGTAGCTCGAAAAAACGGTCTTCGTGCAGGACCCGGTGCTTGCCGAAACCCGCCATCGCCCGAAAAGCCGATCCGCCTGTGACGCCCATCTGATTCGCTTCGTCGAGCAACCACTCCCACAGCGGCTTCCAGTGCAGTCGATGGTTCTCGTGAACGTAGAAGCGCAAAAGCACATGGTCGTCCATGATGGTCTCCCGCCAGCGGCGGCCGTCCCCGCATCAGCGAGGGCAGCGCAATTTCAGCCGATCGTCAGGCCGCGACTAGCCATATGCGCGCCGTCCACATACCGAGCGCCGTCAACGTGAACGATCCGAGCATGTGCATCGCCGATGCGGCGACAGCCCATCCGATCTGACCTTGAGACAACAGTGTGACAACCTCGGCCGAAAACGTCGAGAACGTCGTCAGCCCGCCCATGAATCCCGTGATGACGAAGAGCCGCCATTCGGGCGGGATGCCGGCTTTGGCCGTGAAAAAAACAATCGCCACGCCGATCAGATATCCGCCGATCATGTTCGATGCAAGCGTTCCGAGCGGCACCGTCGGGAATACGGCGTTCAGGCTGAGACTCAAGACCCAGCGCAGCAATGCGCCTAAGCCGGCGCCGATGAAAATGGAGAGTATCGAGTAGATCAACGTGGGTTCCTGGTTCGACTGTTGTTGGTAGACCGAACCAAGGCCAGCGGCGCGATGCGCGCGAACGCCTACCGTCCCCGGCTCGGGGTTGGGTAGGCATCATCAGCCACGCGGGCGGTTGAAGGCAAATGTCATTCAGAAGACATCGCCGCGCGATTGCCGCTCCTACACTGCGCAGCAAGCTGGGCCGAGCCCCCTCGCCCCCCCCGCCGCCCGCAACGAGAAAAAGGAGACGCGATGCGCTACGCCAACAAGGTTATTTCCGTGGACGAGGCCGTGGCTCACGTCCGCGGCGGCAGTCGTCTGATGCTGGGCGAGTTCGTCGGCGCCGGCGAGCCGGCGTGCTGCATCGAGGCGCTGCTCGCCAGCGGCGTCGGGGAGCTCACGCTGATCAGCAATACGCCGGGGCTGCGCGGCGGCTTTCTGAAGGCCCGGCTGTTTGCTTCAGGGCAGCTCGCCGAATTCATCGGCACGCACGTCGGCACCACCGATGAGTCGACGCAAGCGTACTTGAGCGACAGTCTCCGCGTGGCCGAATTCTTTCCGATGGGCACGTGGGCCGAGAAAGTGCGCGCGGGCGCGATGGGTCTGGGAGGTGTGCTCGTGCCGGTGGGCGTCGGCATTCTCGATCAGCCGGGCATGTTCCCCGCGCGTGGCGGTCCCAAGCCGACGATCGCCGTGGACGGCCTCACCTGCTTCATCGAGCCGCCATTGCGCGCCGACGTGTCGATCATCAAGGGCTGGCGCGCCGACACATTCGGCAACGTCGAGTTTCGCGGCACGGCGCTGCAGAACCAGCGCGACATCGCCATGGCCGGCGAGTACACCATCGTAGAGGTGAACGAGATCGTGGAGGTGGGCGCGATTCCGCCCGAGCGCGTCGGCTGCCCGGGCGTGTTCGTCGACGCGGTCGTGCAAGGGTTGTCATTGGAGGATCAGCACACGCTCTACAAGCGGCACTGGACCAAGCTGGGCCGCCTGCCGGCCGCGGCCCCCGCCGTTGCCTGACCCTGGACGCCAAGGAGACCGCCATGCCCGCCCTGCCCGATCACCCCAAGCAACGCATCGCCGCCCGCTGCGCGCAAGAATTGCGCGCCGGCGAAGTCGTGAACCTCGGCCTGGGGATTCCCACGCTGACGGCTAACTACCTCGACGCGGACGCCGGCGTCATCTTCCATACCGAGAACGGCGCGTTCGGCTTCGGCGGCCGACCGGCGCTCGATGCGATCGATAGCGACCTCACCAATGCGGGCTGCGAACCGATCACGTTGGCGCCCGGCGCGGCGATCATGGACCTTGCCACCTCCCTCGGTGCCATGCGCAACGGCTATATCGACGTCACGATCCTCGGCGCCTTGCAGGTGGATGCGCTAGGCAATCTCGCGAACTGGGCCTGCAATCGCGGCGGCAAGTGGTGGCCGGGCATCGGCGGGGCGATGGACCTGTGCTACGGCACGCCCAAGGTGATCGCGGCGCTGGCGCATACCGACAAGCATGGCAACTCGAAGATTCTGCCTCGCTGCACCCTGCCGCTGACGGGCAAGGGCTGCGTGAAGGTGATCGTCACCGAGCACGCCGTCTTCGACGTGACGGAGATGGGACTGGTGCTGCGCGAGATCGTCTCGCATGCGACACTGGACGACATCCGCGCCATGACCGCGGCGCCGTTTGCGCTGTCGCCGCTGCTGCAAGCTCGTACCGCCTGAGGAACGTTCATGCCCGATACCGTCGATTGGTTTTTCGATGTCGTCTCACCGTTCGCCTACCTGCAGTTGGAGCAATTCGACAAGCTGCCGGCAGGCATCGCCATCCGTCCACGCCCCGTGGTGCTGGGCGCGATCCTGAACCACTGTGGCCAGAAGGGCCCCGCCGAGATCGGCAGCAAGCGCGCCTTCACGTACCGGCATGCGCTTTTTCGCGCCCAACAGCTCGGCATTGCCTTCCGCATGCCGCCCGCGCATCCGTTCAACCCGATCAAGGCGCTGCGGTTGACGATCGCGACGGGCGGCTCGCTCGACGCCGTCCGTGCGGTGTTCCGGCATATCTGGCGAGATGGGCACGACGTCGCTTCGCCAGAGGGGTTTGCCGCGCTGTGCGATGCCGTCGGCTTTCCGGAGGGCAGAACAGCCGTCGAGCAGCCCGCCGTGAAAGACGCCCTGCGCCATCACACCGACGAGGCGATCGCGCTCGGCGTGTTCGGTGTGCCCACCCTCGCGCATAAGGGCGAACTGTTCTGGGGCGAAGACGCCACCGCGCTTTTCCTGCAATGCCTGGAGACCGATTGGCTGGATACGCCCGAAGTGCGGCGCGTGAGCTCGCTACCGATCGGAATCCAGCGTGGCTGATCACGGTTCGCACACGCGCCCCGGCATCAGCCGCGCGCGCCTCGCCCACATCGCCGCGTGGTCGATCGAGCTGCCCGGCGAGGAGGCCGATCGCGCCTGCGCCGGCATCGTCGAGAAGACGTATGCACGCGGCACCTGCATCTGCCCGAAGAACACGATACTGGAGAGCTGGACGGGTGTGGTGACGGGGCTCATAAAAGTCGGCACCGTATCGCCCGAGGGGCGCGGCATCACATTTACCGGCGTGCCGGCCGGCGGCTGGTTCGGCGAAGGCACCGTGCTCAAGAACGAGCCGCGCCGCTACGACATCGTCGCGCTGCGCGATACGCGCATGGCCTTCATGGACCGCGCGACCTTCATGTGGCTCGTCGAAAACAGCGTGGCGTTCAACCACTTCCTCGTCCGCCAGCTCAACGAGCGGCTCGGTCATTTCATGGCCCTGCTCGAATACGACCGGCTGCTCGATGCCACGCCGCGGTTGGCGCGCTGCATCGCCTCGCTGTTCAACCCGGTGCTCTACCCCGGCGCGGGCAACCATCTGGAAATCACGCAGGAAGAACTCGGTCTGCTCTCGGGCATGACGCGACAAGTTGCCAATCAGTCGCTCAAGGCATTGGAGAAAGACGGCGTGGTGGTGCTGGAATACGGCGGAGTAACGGTGATCGACCTCGAGCGGCTGCGCAGCTACGGGGCGTAGCCACCAATCATTCGCAATCGGACGAGATCAGCGACCGAACCCGCTTCGAGCTTTTCGAACATGGATGCGCGATAGGCCTCCACCGTCCGCTGCGATAGATGCAGGCGGTCGGCAATCACCTTATTCTGCAAGCCTTCGCAGACCAGATCGAACACGGCCCGTTCGCGCGGCGTCAACCGACTCATGCGGGCACGGGCATCGTTGATCTGCCGCCTCATGCCTTGTTGTTCGCGCCCGCGATGAATGGCCGTCTGCAAACTTTCGATCAAGGCGGTCTCGTCGATCGGCTTGGTCAGGAAATCCACGGCGCCCGCCCGAAAAGCGCGGCGACATTGCGCCATGTCGCCATGCCCCGTGATCATGATAATGGGCAGGCCGCACCCCATCGCATCCAATCGCTCCTGAACGGCAAACCCATTGAGTGCGGGCATTCGGATGTCGAGTACCAGGCACCCGATCTCGTTGCCTGAGAGTTCCGCGAGAAACGCCGCCGGGTCTCCGTAGGTCTTGACCTTGAGCCCGATCGATTGAATCAGCAGCGCCAAGGCGTCTCGCACCGCCGCGTCGTCATCGACGAGATAGACGATGGTTTCGTCGGCAGATGTCATGACGCACTCCTCCGTTGGTTGATCGGCAAGCTCAGTTGAAATTCCGCGCCGAATGGAATCGAAGGATTCTCGATCACGCTTCCCCCGTATGTTTCCGCAATCGATTGGCAGATGGTCAGGCCGAGCCCCATGCCATCAGCCTTGCTCGTCCTGAACGGATGGAACAGCGTCTTGCGCATCTCTTCCGAGACGCCCGGCCCTGTATCACGCACGAATAGCGTCACCACGCGCTCGTCGCATTTCAGACCCAGCGTCAGCACACGATTGTCGACAGGCGTCGACTCCATCGCCTCGACCGCGTTGCGGATCAAGTTGAGCGCGACCTGTTCGATCTGCACGCTATCGGCGAGCACTTCGGGAAGGTCGGTCGCCATATCGAGGTTGACCACCACCGAACCCTGCCTCAACCACGGCTCGGCCAGCGATAGCGCATTCCGAACGACCTGCCGCATATCCAGCGGGAGCACTTGAGCCGGATGCTTGCTGACGAAGGCTCGCAATCGCACGATGATGTCGGCCGCCCGCTTTGCCTGATCCGTCATCGATTTCATTGCGCCTTCGATTGCCGCGAGATCCGGGTCTGATTCACGCAACATGCGTACGCACGCCTGGTTGTAGCTGAGGATCGCCGCAAGCGGCTGATTCAACTCATGAGCAATTCCTGACGCCATTTCTCCAATCGTATGCAGGCGAGCAACCTGAACCTGCGCTTCGCGCCGGTCCGCGCGTCGCTGGTTCTCTCGTGCAATGCGCCTGCTCACGACTTGCTGCTGGTACACGACGAGTGCGAGCAAGGCGATGACAAACGTACCAATCAATGCCAGCGCAACCGACAAAACGGGGATGGCTTCCGCCCCGAGCTGCCGTCGGGTCTCGAATATGAAGGGCTGTATCTGGCTCGGTAGTATTTCGCGGTACGTGAACTCGGGCAGCAATCGCCCGAGCCATGAGGCAACAGGCTTGGCATCCACGCGATCGATCAGGCCTTCAGGCTGATCGTAGCCATATCCCTGCTCGTAGATGTGCATCGACACCAACGGCGACGGCTCCTCGCTTTCGCTCAGAAACTTGCCGGTATGGATCAGCATCGATACGACGCGCGTTGCCAGTCGCGGCCTCGAGGCCTGATCTTGCGGCGTTTGCGCATAGACGACCTTGAAGATCAGATAGGCCCGGCCGCCTTCGTAAAGGTCGAACGGCGTGGACAGCGAAGGCTGGCCTGTCCGAATCGTCTCGTCGATGGCCGCTTTAAATTTGTCGTCGGCATACACGTCCAGCCCGAGGACAGGCAGCGCGGCCTTCGTCTGCGGCTCCATGAACGTGATCGGGTAATAGACGGGGCGCTCGGCTACCGGACGCCATTGGCGCACGTCGCCATAGCCGTAGTCTTTGACGACGTATCCGCGGGAGATTTTGGCTTTCGCCCATGCCTCGAATGCAGGCAGCTCCGCGCGCTCGACGCGCGGCTGCAACTCGATCATGTAAATGTGCGGATAGCGGACCAGCATCCGGTGTGCGTAGTCGCGCAGCCCTCGGGACTCGACGCCCGGAAACGTATGCAGGAGCGAATCGATGCCGGCCATAACGGCCTCGTTCTGATCGAGTCGCTGGCGGATGATTTCGTAAGTCGCGGCACTTTGAACGACGAATTCGCGCCGCAGGCGATTCATCTCTGAGGCTATCAGCGCACCAACGATGATCAACGAACTCACGAGCCAGAGCGCGAAGGCAGTGAGTATCAATCGAACGGCGCGGCGATGTCGAGCGAGCAACAAAATATAGATCTGAGGCAGAACGGGCGAAGACGGACCATTCTACGAGGAAGCCGAGCCGTGCGTAATGACGCGGCCCGGGAGCTACGGCAATGCCTATCAGAATTGCGGGAACTACGGTAGCGACGCGCGGCAATCCACACTAGCCTCGGCCACGCACGGTTCGATATCTTTGAGGTGCCCATTCCGACTAACAATCAGCGATAAAAAACCATCGGGGACGGCGACAACAGGCATAGCGCTACGGGGGCTTAACGTGTGGTGGACAGGTCCCTCCCGGCAGTCATGGAAGTTCGGCGCGCCGGGAGGGGTAACCTGACATTCAGAGAGGTGAGGCTGCTTGTGCGCGGAAAAAGCCAGCAATTTCGCAGCGGGACCAGAAAGCAACTTCAGACCAGCGGGATGTAGATGTCGGTCTGCCACTCGTCCTGCGGGGTCTCCGGATAAACACTCAGGTAGTGAAAGAACAACGGGTGGTCCCGCAGTTCTTCCCCGCTTGCCGGTAGCCAGTCTCGATAGATCGGGTAGATGGTCTCGCCGATATGGTCGGTCGATCCCGAATGCCGAACCACCGCGCACCGACCGCCCTGAATAACGAATTCGCGAACTCCGTACCCGTTCGGCTTGACCGGCTCGTCGATCTCCGCGCAGATGTCGAAGCGGAATTCGTCCTCCGGCATCGTGTCCGGGTTGCCGTGCGGGATGCCGAAGGTCCTGCTCGACGCCACAGGGGCTTGCCCGCTTTGCTTGCGCCAGTCGATGAACTTGCGCACGCTTTCGTTGAGGAGTCCGGGTGGCCCACTGTGTTCGAGTGCGGCGACATGGACTTCGGAAAAATCGACGATTTGTACTTGCATGGTCAGTTTCCTTGAAACGTAAGGGACAACGAAGGTCGCACTCCAAATATGCCAGTTCGGTCGCTGCCGGAATGCGCTCGGCGCAATGCCGAACGCGCGCTTGAACGCTCGGCTGAACGCTTCGGGGCTGTCAAAGCCCGCGTCGAGCGCGGCATCGAACACCGAGCATGGTGCGCGCGACGCTAAACGGCGGGCTGCCTGGCGCAAGCGAATCAGTTGCACATAGCGCGCGACCGGTACACCGACGTATGCGACGAACTGTCGATGAAAATGGAACTTCGAGAAGTTCGCGACGCGGCTCAAGGCCTCTACCGACAAGTCTCCGTCGAGGTTCCCATCGATATAGGCGAGCACCGCTTCGAAGCGCTTCGCGTAGGTAGTCGTGATGTCGGTAGAGGCTTGCATGGCACTCGATTGGGCGATTTCCGGTATGGTCGCTCACGATGAGCACATTACGCCTAGCCGTGCTTGCTGGACGCTGGAAATAGCGCGACGGGGACCCGTTCGCACAGCGATTTCATCTGGCGTTGATGGCGCCCGGTAAATTCGCTGGATGACGCGAACAAATGCTCGAACTAACTCGGTATAAAGTTTTTCCGATGTTCGCTGTGGGCCCGCAGGTAAGCGTCGCGTCAGCGGGCCAAACTCAATGGCCCGGTTCGGTCGTCCCCACTATCAGCCTCCGCCAACGCGCCCAGGAGAGCTTTCGACGCCGCTTCCCCGGAGCCGGATGCCCACCGACGGATTTCATCCTGCAGCACCAGGCGATATGCGTCCAACGCGGGCGTGGGTTCACTGAACCAATCGGCCTCTTGTATCGATGCTGCTGCGCTTTCCGCATAGAGGCGAATGTCCTCGAATCCGACAGACGGGTCGATATACCTGAGCAGTCCTCGACCGCTTAGTTCGAACACTGCGCTCACCAATTTTGCTCGGCTCGTTGTCAGCAAGTGTTCAACGTCCTCGATCCGGCTGCCTGGAAGGCTCAGGGCAATGTCCAACACACGTACCGCCATCGGCGAAATTCCTAGCAGGTCGCCAAGAGCTTCCGCGCGATGTTTTTCGTACAGCGTGACGACGAAATGGAAAAGACGATGGGAATTCATGGAGACGCGGGCCGAGGTAGATGATCGTAGACATCGCAGCATCCCCGATTCTATGAACGTCCATCAATCGCGCGTAAGACGCTATACCCGCATGGGATTTGTGGAAACTACGGTACTAAATTTCCCGAAGGCCCTCGAACAATGGACGTTCGCGCGAAAGGCCATCGCCGACCACATCGAAGAATGCCCTGACCCGTGCGGTACCTTTCAGATCGGCATGCGCCACGATCCAGAGCTCACCCTCCAGATCCGGCACCGGCTCCGGTGTCGCGCGCACGACGCCGTCCTCGCTATCGCCCAGATAGCACGGCAGTAACGCGAGCCCGATTCCGGCGCGCGCCGCAACGAGTTGGTTCACAAGGCTGTTGGTCCGATAAACGAGAGCATCCTCGGGCACCGCTTGCGACAGCCACTGGGCGGCTTGAATGCCCGTCGCCCCTTCCTCCCATCCGATCACCGCATGGTGCGCTAGGGCGTTTGCAGTCGCCGACGGACTTTCGCGCGCAGCCAAATAGTCGGGTGTGGCATAGAGCCCCCATGCGATCCGCGCGAGCCGGCGCCCCCACAAATCGCCCTGTCTTGGCCGAACCGGGCGCAACGCGACATCGGCTTCGCGGCGCGAAAGGTCGAGCACGCGATTGTCGATGAACAAGTCCACCGCGACGCCCGGGTGTGCCTGCCGAAATCCGGCTAAGTGCCGCGTGAGCCGGCTATACGCGAGTGTCTCCGAAGACGTCACGCGCAGCCGCCCGGAAACCCGATGGTCGCGGCCCGTCAGATCCCGATCGAGCGCCAGCGCTTCGTCTTCCATCCGCTCGGCGGCGGCGGCCATCCGCTGCCCCGCCTCGGTGGCCTGATAGACACCGCCCGACAGCCGCTCGAAAAGCCGCACGCCAAGGCGCGTCTCGAGCGCCTTCAGCCGACGAAACGCGGTTGAGTGAGCCACGTTCAGCCGAGCCGCGGCGACCGTCAAATTTGCCGCGCGATGCACGGCTAGCACGAGACGCAAGTCGTTCCAATCGTTCATGCCGCAACGTTAGACGATCGCTTGCACGGATGCAAATGAAGATGGCAATTTCGCAATGGACGTTGCACCAACGCACATCGTATGCTGGGTCCGCTGTCCATTTTGGTCATTCCCTTCAAGAGGCCATTGATGAAGCTCTATTACTCCGCCGGCGCATGTTCGCTGTCGCCGCATATCGTTGCCGCCGAAGCTGGCATCGCGCTCGAACTGGTGCGCGTCAATCTCGGTAAAACGCCGCACACCACGGCATCGGGCACTGACTTTTCAGCCGTCAATCCGAACGGCTATGTGCCTGTGCTCGAGCTCGATGACGGCCAATTGCTGACGGAGGGCCCGGCCATCGTGCAATACCTGGCCGATGAGAAACCGGAATGCGGGCTTGCCCCGGCTGCGGGCACCCTGGCGCGTACACGATTGCAATCGTGGCTCAATTTCATCGGCACCGAGCTGCATAAGATGTACAGCCCTTGGCTGTTCCATGCCGAGTACGGCGAGCAAGCTCAGACGGTGGCGCGCGGCAAGATTGCCGAGCGGCTTGGCTTCGTAGACCGGCATTTGGCGGCCGGGAGCCCGTTTCTGATGGGTGAGTCGTTTACGGTGGCCGACGCCTATCTGTTTACGGTCGTCAGCTGGTCAAAATTGGTCGATGTGGATCTCTCGGACTTCGCCGCTCTGCGCGCCTACCTCGAACGCGTGGGTCGACGCCCTGCGGTGCGCGAAGCGATGGTGGCGGAAGGGCTGAAGGTACACGCTTGATGAACGCGACGAGCGCGCCGGCTCATACGTTGCCGAGGCAGCTCCACCTTTGAGCCATGCCAGTTTCGATGCCACAGGCCAGATTCCGCCGCTTGCCATCCCCACTGAAATGGCTATGTTGAGCGACAGGCTCTGCTCGCTTTACGCAGCAAGTTCGGCCGTCAGCTCGGGATGCTTCATTATCAGGCGTAGCAAACACAGCACAGCACCCGATGGCGCAAAGCGGCCCTGCTCCCAGTCGCGCAGCGGGGCCACTGGCGTACCAATTCGCTCCGCAAACGCTGGCTGAGTCATGCCAGCCGCCTCGCGCGCTTGCCGCACAATCATCTGCTCGGGCGTCGTCACTCGACCGACGCGCGCCTTGGCTTCCTCAAGCGCTTGGCGCAGATCCGGCAGCGGCTCACCGGCGTCTGCCTCGACCGCCTTGGCAATTTTCTCGATGTCCATCACACCACCTTTCGGATGTCCTTGGGAAGCATGTTCTCACGCTCGGCCTTGGCATAGACCGCCACAAGCAACACGATTTCCTCATCGGTAAGGTTGAAGTAGATTACACGCGCACCACCGGACTTGCCGGTGCCCGCACGCTTCCAGCGAACCTTTCGAGCGCCATCGGCACCCGGAATCACATCCCCCGCATCCGGATTGGCCGCGATCCAACCGATGAAGTCGAGACGCTCGGCGTCTGACCAAATGCGCTCGGCTTGTTTCTGGAAGGTCGGGGTTTCGATCACGGTCCGGCGTTAAGCAACACCACTATTCACGCGCGTTCTCACGCCACGTTTTCTCCGTTCGGACTTTATCTCTACTGAGAGGATGTAGACGAACTCGCCGCCCTTTTTCGGTCGGCACCAACATTCGCGACTCTTCGAGCCGCACCTTGGGGAAGCGTTGCCGGAACAGCGGCGCAAGCCACCAGGTCGTAGTCGCCTCGGGATGATCGAGAAGGCCCGTTTCGGCCAATAGGAACGTGCCGATACACGAAGTGGCGATCCTGGCGCCCTGCTCATGCCACCTCCCGAGCTCCATAACGCCCTGCTTGACGTCTGGCCGCTGCAGCGCCGGAAGGAGGAGCTCGGGCGTCGAAGTCGCCAATGCGGGAACGACCACCCAGTCGGGCATCAATGCGGGCATCGACGAAAAACCGGGTGTGGTATTCCTGATGAGTGCGGAATCCGTCGACGAAGCCAAGGCTATCGTGGGCGAAATGCCGCTCGCGGCCGCTGGCTTCCTCGACTTCGAGTTCCTCCCGGTAGGCCCGCTCAAACCCCTCGGTATGCTGCTTCAGGGCAAATAAGCGCGACGTTCTCGCTACCCGGAAGCAGCCCGTCATGCCGCGGCCGACGCCGCGATCCTCAACGAGCGGCGGCGCAAATATACGTTGTTCATGATTAGCGCAACAGCGGTTAACGTTGCCCCCACGATCTGAACCGACATCGGTACTAGTCCGGTCAGGGCGGACACGACGAATGCAGTGATCGGCACTACATCCATGAAAAGCACGCCGTTCATCGGACCGAGGATCCGGTTCCCGGAGACCCAGAACAAGATCGCGCCGAACCCAGCGACGGGCCCCATGTAGAGTAGATGCGGCGCGATGGAGCGCAGCGTCGACAACGTCGGCGTGGGCACCACGTGCAGCGCAATCAAGATCGCGTTGACAGTGACGATCGTAGTAAGCCCGAGCCAGGTCGTCATCGTTGTGTACTTCAATGCTGACCAGCGTGCGAACCGCGCGGAGCCGAACGTATATACCACCCAACAAAACGCTCCGATCACGATCAGCCCGCTGGCAGCGTAGTGCTGGGGTCCGTGAATGGCGGCCAGCAGATCACCGTTCGTAATCACCAGCGAGACGCCTGAGAACGATGCCGCAACGAACACAAGCGAGAGCACTGGCGGTGGGCTGCGTCGTAGCCACGAGCTAAGCAGCAAGCCCATCATCGGTTGCGTTGCCATCATGATCGACGCATCGAGCGCGCCGTCCGGCCCGGCAAGTTGCTGCCCGAGAAACACGAACGAGCCGAAGCCGCAAAAGCCGACAGATCCGAGCAACCATGCAGTCCCGAGCGAGTGGCCGTCGGCTGCAAACGCGCCAGCGCCTTCGCGATGCCGCAGTAGCATCGCGAAGGCGATCCCAGCTATCAGATAGCGCAGCGACGTAAACGTGAATGGATCGACGTGCGTCAACGCGGCGGTCATTACGGGAAACATTGCCCCCATCAGCGCCGTACCCGTCAGGCAAAACGCGACGCCCTTCCAGTAACTTTTCGACGATGCAGACGAAGCGGAGTTTGATTTCATGACTGATCGTTCTCAAAATTGAGAAAAAAATGCTGACGTTTGCCGTCCCCCATAAAATCACCGGCGTGCCGATGGAAACGCTCGTCTCAGACCAGAGCTCGCATCGTCATCTCGACAATCGACGTGAGCGCGGATTTATCCATGTCGGTCTTGCCGAGCACTCGCATCCCCTGAACAATGCACAGCAGGAACCGTCCGACTTCCTCTGCATCCAGGCTTGCATCGAATTGGCCAGCCTGCTGGCCGCGCGCGATCGCGAGACTGAACTGCGTCGCGATGCGGTGCAACGTCGATTCGATATGGGAACGCATGGCCTGGTCGCCCGGTAGCAACTCGATGGCCGCATTGGTGATCAGGCAGCCGTACCGATCCAGTAGATTCGCGCTGACCAATGTGTAATGCAGCAGCGCCGCGCGCAATGCGTCAGCTGGTGGCATGTCGGCGGCCAGGCGCTCCTTCAGTCGCGCGACTGCACCTTCCGCATAGCGATCGAACGCCGCGACAAGCAAGCCGTGCTTGTCGCCAAACGTCCGGTACAGACTGCCGCGGAACACGCCTGTCGCTTCGCACAGCGCGTCGACAGGCGTCGCGTGATAGCCATGCTCCCAAAAGACGCGGGCAGCAGCGTCGATCGCCTGATCGACATCGAATTCCCGTGGTCGGCCGCGTTCCCCGGAACGATCAGAAGGGAAACGAGTGCGATTTTGGGAACTGTCGAAGGTAGTCATGGCGGATATATTAGAACTGATCGTTCTCAAAATCAACCAGCAGGGCATTACGCGACGTTCGCCGCGCGATCGAGGATCTTCATTCTTCTGGATGAAACCGCGATCGCCGCGGTCAAAAAGCACCACTTCACGATCAAGCCATGCCAGTTGCGATGCCCGCAACCGCAACATCCCCCTCCCCAACCCACCCAAAACCCTGTAGAATCATCGGCTCTGCGGGCGTCGTATAATGGCCATTACCCCAGCTTCCCAAGCTGGAGACGTGGGTTCGATTCCCATCGCCCGCTCCAATCCGAGTCGCCCCTCCCCACCAAACGCTCGCTCACCGGCACAGCCCCGGCCTCGCGACGCATATCTTTATAACTAAACTCTCCTATACATGTTTTCGCCCTAGACAGATAATTCATTTGGGACGCCGATCCCGAACCTGTCCGTTTTCCAAACATCCAGCCTCGCCATGTCCGACATTTCTGTCGCAAGTCGCACAGCGCGCCCCAGCATTCACACGGGTGCGCTCGGCATCGCATCGCTCGCGTTTCTCGCGGGCCTGATCTATCTCGATTCGACCGTCAGCGGTCGCCAAGCCGCCCTTTGGATCGTGGGTGGCCTGCTTGGCGTCTCGCTCTATCACGCATCGTTCGGCTTCACGTCCGCGTGGCGCAGGTTCATTTCCGATCGCCGCGGAGCCGGGCTACGCGCGCAAATGGCCATGCTTGCCCTCGGCGTGGTGCTGTTCTTCCCCGCCTTGTCCTCAGGAACGTTGTTCGGGCATCCGGTGGCGGGCCACGTGTTGCCGGCGGGTACGTCCGTCATCGTCGGATCGTTCCTCTTCGGCCTCGGCATGCAGCTCGGCGGCGGTTGTGCATCGGGAACGCTCTTCGCGATAGGCGGCGGCAATACGCGCATGATCGTCACGCTGTTCTTCTTCGTGGTCGGTTCGTTGATCGGCACGCAGCATTTCGCGTGGTGGGCGGCGCTGCCGGCGCCCAAGCCGTTTTCGTTCATCACGACGTTCGGCGTAGGCCCGGCGATCGCGATCAACCTCGCGCTCTTCGGTGCAGTCGCGTGGCTGACGGTCATTGCCGAGAAGCGTCGACATGGCACCCTGCAGCCTGGCCATGCGGCTGGAAGCGATAAGGGTCCGGCTTGGCTTGTCGGCCCGTGGCCGATGTGGGTCGGTGCGATCGCATTGGCCGTCCTGAACTTCGCCACGCTCGCGCTCGCCGGCCGGCCCTGGGGCATTACCTCCGCATTCGCGCTCTGGGGCGCGAAGGGCGCCGCGGCGCTGGGCGTCGACGTCGCGAACTGGTCGTACTGGCAGCACCAGGCCAAGGCGCTCGCCGCGCCGCTGTCGTTCGATGTCACGACGATCATGGACATCGCGATCATGATCGGCGCGCTTGCAGCTTCCGCTCTGGCAGGCCGCTTCCAGCCGGGCTGGCGCGTGCCGCCGCGTTCGCTGGCCGCAGCCGTTATCGGTGGCTTGTTGCTCGGTTACGGCGCTCGACTCTCATTCGGCTGCAACATCGGCGCTTATTTCAGCGGCATCGTTTCGGGCAGCCTGCACGGATGGCTCTGGGCAATCTGTGCCTTCCTTGGCAGCGTCGTCGGCACCCGCTTGCGGCCTGTGTTCGGTCTTACAAACGAGAAGACGGTCAAACAGACCGCTTGCTAGCGCTCGTCCGATAAGCGGTTTTCGCGCGCGTTGCCGCGAAAACCGCTGTTCACATCCTCACATCTACCTGTACCGGACCGACTCATAGGTCGAACACTCGGTGTCGATAACCCGTCCTCGCTACCGTCTCTTCGAAGCCACCGAGTTCGACGATGAATGCCTGGATACCCAGTTGCTCTTCGATATCGACCATAATTCCACCCAAGTGGAATAGGGACGTCCGTTCCGTCCCAGTGACGAGCAACGTGAGTTCGTAATCAGGATCGTCGTAGTCTATGACTTTCGGGTCGCTGCACTCGTGCGCGCTGACGATGCGCCGTATTTGGTCAGCGTGCCGTCGTGCCAAAGCAAGCGAGCTCGGGAATGCGATTTCAGTTTCCATAGGCCCTCTTTAGATTGATGTTGTTCTCGAGGGCCCATTGTCACCAGACTGTCCGGCGTCCGCAACTATGCCTCTCGGACAACGGGCCTTTCATCGCGTGCGCTCACTGCAACAACCCAAATACCGCTACGCCGTTCGTCGCGCCCACGTACACATGTCCAAGCGCAATCATCGGCGTGATGAACTTGTTCCCGGCGCCCCACTGATCGCGCGCGCCGGCCTGGTTGCTGTTGTAGAGCTCGTTCCCGAGATTCGCCGCATCATAAGCGTGTAGCACGCCCGTCGTCCCGTTTTCGGCCGCCCAAACAATGCCGTTCGTCGCACCGTTCGCCGAGATGGCCGGCGTCGCGCCGGGGTAAGGGAAAGTCGTGGGGCTCTTCGATGACGGCGTCGTCGCGAGAAACGCGTTCGTGACCGGCAGCGCTTTCAAGTTGTCGTTGAAGCCACCGTAATACACGACGCCGTTGTAATACGCCGGCGAGCCCCATATGCCACCGCCAAGCGTACCCGGCGGAATCTCCTGCCAGATGTTGTCGCTAGCGGCATTCCACTTGCCCATCGAATCGCGATCGATAACGTAAATGCTGTTGTTCTTCCCGGCCGCCACAACGAGGTGCTTGACGGCGCCCCCGGCCGCCGTCTGATCCGGCAGCACCATCGCGCCGCCCGAGCCGAAATCGTTATCGGCGTTCGATTCGGTCACGGTATCCGTCATCGTGAAATAGTCGGTCACGGTCAACGAACCGATCGGCAGCTTCATGAGTGTGTTGCCGAAATCTCCGCTGGCCGGCATCCCCTGCGCATTGAGCGTCGTATCGAAGGTCCCATTCCCATCCGGCACATAAATGGACGTGCCATCGGCGGCAATGCCCGAGCCAGCCATCCACACGGACCCGCCGCTGCCGTTCGGCGTGACGAGCATCGCGCCGGTCTGCGCGAGCGTGGCCGCGTTATAGGCCATGATCCAGCCGTGGTAATTCCCCGACATGCAATGCGATGTCCAACCCATATAGATATTGCCGCCAACGAGCGTCAGCGCCGCACGCTCCGTCTGCAGCGAGGGATCGAACGTGATGACGCCGTTCGCGCTGCCGGACCCGCCGCCAGGAGCACTCGCAGTGATTTCAGTAGGCCCGCCCAGCATCTCGGCTCCCGTCGCAAGATCGAGCGCATGCAGGCGATGGTGATAGCCGCCGCTGCCGTCCTTCGTCATCGCCACCACGTAGATGACGCCGTTTGGACCTCGGCTACGTTCGATGACGGGCGTGGACGTGATGCCGATCTCAGGCGTGAAGTCCTGGCAGCCATGGTCGTCGCTCGGGGTCTCGCCGCCGCGGATGAGGGAATCCTGCCAGAGCAGACCAAACGTACTCGCGTCGTAAGCGTAGACGCTGTCGTGCTCGGTTACGACGTAGACGACGTTATGCAATGAGCCGCCGATCGAGAGCTGTGTGACGAAGAGCGGCTGCCCGTCCACTTTGCCGTCGGCCGGCAAAAAGCCGACCTTGCCAAACGTCGCCGCTCGAACGTTGGCCGGCGTCAGCGTCGTTTCGGCCAGCATCTGCCCGGTGCGGGCAAGGTCGTTGTGATGCATGAGCACGTCCGTCGCCATCGCCGACGCACCGCCGCCGCTCCCGGTCGATCCCGATCCTGCCGCGCCGGCGGCACCACCGGCACCACCGGCACCACCGGCTCCACTCGACGCCGCGGCATTGCTGCCGCCCCCCGACCCTCCGCCGCACGATACGCAGCCGCCCGCAATGATGAGCCACGCACAGGTCTGCCGAAGCCAGTATCCATAGCCGCGCAGGCCTGCACGCGGTTCGTGCTGCCATGTTCGCATGCTCGCCTCCCAACCGCCCATCCGGCCCCTGACAACTCAAGTAGCGACGGGCGCTATTCGCGTGTGACAGATATTAAGAATCGATCGGCTCGAGCTACGGCCATTGCACCGCCTCTTTCCGCCATGCTGGAACCGGCTTT
Source organism: Trinickia symbiotica (assembly GCF_002934455.1). Lineage (GTDB taxonomy): Bacteria > Pseudomonadota > Gammaproteobacteria > Burkholderiales > Burkholderiaceae > Trinickia > Trinickia symbiotica. Next base: position 52,975 of record NZ_PTIR01000028.1, read on the forward strand.
CGTGCGCATGTCCATGCGCGATCACACAATTCGCGCGACAATTGCACGTCTTTCCGCGTTTCGGTCGTTTTCTCTCCTTGGCAATGGAACGCCATTTCATGTCCCGCAGGAGTGCGGTAGCGCTGCTGGTCGACGCACGCGGTGCGCTGACCGAACTGCTTAGCGAATCATCCGCACACGAAGCCACTCAACACGAGCGAATGCTCAAAACGATCGAGCGATTGCTGCTGGACGTACGGGTCGGTCGAACGAACGAATTCGATCTCGAATATCCGACTTTCGTCCATGTGATCGTCTCCGATTGATCGCCCGGTGAGCAGTTCGCCGAAGCGAGTTCCGCAACCACCCGCTCTCGTCTAAAATCTCGCGCACGTCGCGCAACGGGACCGCCCGAGTCGGGCGTACCTCGATCAGCTCTTATTACGATGACTCACGATCCCAACGAAGCGGGCCAGCCGTCCGGCACGCCCCGCCCTGCCGCCGACACCGCGACGCCAGCCGAAACGGCAGCCGCCACGCATTCGGACGAGACGGCGCCTTCAGCAGAGCAAACACCGTACCTTCGCCGTATCCGCAGCTTCGTCACACGCGCCGGCCGCGTATCGACGGGCCAGCGCCGAGCGCTCGACGAGCTCGGCCCCCGCTTCGTCGTGCCGTACTCGGACGGATCCACGGACTGGGACGCGGTCTTCGGACGCCGCGCACCGCGCATCCTTGAAATCGGCTTCGGCATGGGCGCGACGACGGCCGACATCGCGGCGCAACGCGTGGATGACGATTTCGTCGGCGTCGAAGTGCATGAGCCCGGCGTCGGTGCCCTGCTCAAGCTCATCGGAGAGCGCGACCTGTCGAATATCCGCATCGTCCAGCATGATGCGGTGGAAGTCGTCGAGCGGATGATCGGCGCGCAAACGCTCGACGGCGTGCACGTCTTTTTCCCCGATCCTTGGCACAAGGCGCGCCATCACAAACGCCGGCTCATTCAGCCGCCGTTCGTCGCCTTGCTCGCCTCGCGGATGAAACCGGGCGCCTATCTGCACTGCGCCACGGACTGGCAGAACTACGCCGAGCAGATGCTGGAAGTATTGAGCGCGGAGCCCATGCTCGAGAACACGGCCCGCGATTACGCGCCGCGCCCCGCCTATCGGCCCGTCACGAAATTCGAATCGCGCGGCCTGCGCCTCGGCCACGGTGTGTGGGACTTGGTCTTCAAACGGCGCGAAACCTGAAAGGTCAACCCGCCCACCGGACGTCGTAGCCGTAGCCGACGACGAGCACGAGCATGCCGAACGCGATCCGGTACCAGGCGAAGACGGTGAAATCGTGAGTGGCGAGATACCGCAACAGCCAGCGCACGCAGGCGAACGCGCTGACGAAAGCGGCGGCGGTCCCCACGCTGAATAGGCCGGCTGCACCCGCAATCGCGCCGTGGCCATGCTTGACGATCTCGTAGCACGACGCGCCGACGATCACCGGGATGGCGAGAAAAAACGAGAACTCAGTCGCGACACGCCGTTCGACACCGAGCAGCATCGCCCCGACGATCGTCGACCCGGAGCGGGAAACGCCGGGAATCAACGCGCAGCACTGCGCCAGGCCGACCTTGAGCGCGTCGAAGGGGCTCAGCTGATCGAGCGAGCCGATACGCGCGGCCGTGCCGTGGACGCGCTTCCCGCGCTCGCGCGCTTGCACCCAGAGAATCACGGCACCGCCCACCACGAGCGCCAGTGCGACGGGCATCGGCTCGAACAGGACGGCCTTGATCTGTGCTTCGAACATGAGGCCGAGCGCGACGGCCGGAACCGTTGCGATGATGACGTTGAGCGCGAACCGCCGGGCATCGACGCTCGTCGGCAGCCCCGCGACGACGGCGCCGATCCGCCGCCGGTACTCCCAACAGACAGCCAGGATGGCCCCGAACTGGATGACCACGTTAAAGCTCTTCGCGCCGTCGCCATCGAATCCGAGGAGGTAGCTCGCCAGAATCAGATGCCCCGTGCTGGAGACAGGCAAGAACTCGGTCACGCCTTCAACGACGCCGAGAATCAGCGCCTTGCCGATCAACGTCCAATCCATCCGTGGCCCCCTTTTGAGAGTCTCGCGTGCGGTCACCTTTCAACGATCTGCACGCGTATGCCATTTGAAAGGATTGTGATTGTACCCGGTTCGTAATTGACGCCGGCGAATTGCAGCTCTTCCGGCTTGAACGTGTAGATCGGATAGCCGTCGAGCCATTGCGCGGCGGCGAGCGCGCCCGCTGCCTCGATCTGCTGCCGGTAGGACCTTGCCTCGCCCGCCACATCGACATGCTCGACGCTCGGCGAGCGCAATACGACCGCGCGCTGGGTGCTGTCGTATTCGAGCGCGCTCGAGAGCGTAAACGCCCCGTCGACGGGCTGCTGCAGGAACGGGCTCGTGACATGCGCGTCGAGCCGCACTGTCACACGATTGGCCTGCGGCTCGAAGCCGACGAGCGGGTTCGTCAACGCGACATCAAAAAGCTGCGACACCGAATGGCGATAGGGAAATTTGCGCGAGACCGCGTCCTGCACTTGCCGCTGCGAGAACGTGTAGTGATCGGGGATGAACGGGAACGTCCGGCTCGCGCATGCGGCGAACGGCGCGGCGATGCCCGCCGCGATACCCATGCCGAGCATCATCCGAAAGAACCGGCGCCGGTACGGCGCTGCGGCATGCGTCATGCGTGACCTCCTTGCGCGGGCTGCGTCAGTCGTTCGAGTTCGGTGAGCCAGACGAGCGCCTCGCCGCGCGAGTCGCCGCACATCTGCGCGTGCGGCTGCAGGCCGCTGCAGCAGGCGGGCCGCTCGGGGCGGCCGAAGATTTTGCATCGATAGTCGTCGTCGAGCTGCACGCAGCGCACGCCGGCGGGCTTGCCGTTCGGCATACCGGGGATCGGGCTCGTAATGGACGGCGCGATGCAGCAGGCGCCGCAGCCGGGGCGACAGGCATGATCGACGGCGCCGGGCGAGGAAAAAGCATCCACGAAAAAACTTCCTGATCGAACGATGGGCGGCAAGCGATGCCGAGAACGCGAGCCAAACCTGCATTGTGCCTGCGTTCGTTCTCCGCGTGCCTCGCCCCACTCGGCGCCCGCGGCGTGTTGTCTCGCGTCGTCGCACGAGTAGCGGACTCGGGACTCGGCGTACTTGGTAAAGTGAGCGTTTTTCTCTGGCTTAGCGAACGGAAGGACATCATGCGCGGCACCCGAGCCATCACCGCCGTCGAGCGCCTCAAGGCGCGCAGCGGCAACCCAGGCTATACCGCCGTCAGCCTGCCGGGCGGGCGGTTTCGTTTGATCGACAAGGCCGGCGGCGGCGAACGCGAGCTGGGGGAATCCATGCCGCTCGAGGAATTCATCGCTTTCGTCGACGGAATAGAGCCCGCCAAGCCGAAAAAGGCGAGCAAGCTCGACGAGGCCTTTGCGGCGCAGATCAAGCGCAGCGGGAGCTAGCACGCCGACTTGCCGCAGGCCGCGCGCCGGCCGCGTGCTTGCCGCGCCGGACCTGCGTCAGATGTGCGGAGGGACAGGCGCGGTTTGGTACAATCCTGGGGTTTTCCTCCATCGTCATCCATGCTTCATCGAGCCTGTCGGCGCCCGCGCGTGGGCGCCCGATCAGCTCCGAGAGCAGAACCGATTTAGCAGTCGTCGAGAGTCAGACGCCATGAACATCGAGCAAGCCCGTTTCAACATGATCGAGCAGCAAATCCGCCCCTGGGACGTGCTGGACCAGGAAGTGCTGAATCTGCTCGCGATCGTCAAGCGTGAGAATTTCGTGCCGGCGGCATACCGCGACCTCGCGTTCGCCGATCTCGAAGTGCCGCTGCCCGCCGGCCAGCATATGTTTCAGCCGCGCATCGAGGCGCGCATCCTCCAGGAGCTGGCGGTGAAGAAGCACGAGAGCGTGCTCGAGATCGGCGCGGGCTCCGGCTATATGGCTGCGCTGCTCGCGCATCGCGCGCAGCATGTGCTGACGATCGACATCAAGCCCGAGCTCGTCGAGCTGGCGAAGAGCAACCTCGCCACGAACGGCGTCGTGAACGTCGAAGTGGCGGCCGGCGACGGCTCCCGCGGCTGGCCTGCCGCGGCGCCCTATGACGTCATTTGCGTGTCGGGCGGCTTGCCGGTGCTGCCGCAGGAATTGCTCGAGCAGTTGAAGATCGGCGGCCGGCTCGCCGCGTTCGTCGGCACGGCGCCTGTCATGAAAGCGCAGGTGATCACGCGGATCGACGAGAAGCAGTTCCGCGTCGCCGATATCTTCGAAACGTACGTCGAGCCGCTCGCAAACGCGGTCGAACCGCCGCGTTTCAAGTTCTGACATCGTATTGAGTCTTAGAGTCGTCCGCCATGCAAAACCTGACTGCCTCCGCACTCGCCGAATGGCTCGCCGACAGCTCGCGCCCGGCGCCCGTCATGCTCGATGTGCGCGAGCCGTGGGAAATCGCGACGGCGAGCATCGCCGGCTGCGTGTCGATTCCGATGCGCGACATTCCCGCCCGCAGCGAAGAACTCGACGACGAAGCGCCGATCGTCTGCATCTGCCATCATGGCGCGCGCAGCGCCAACGTCGGCATGTTCCTCGAGTCGCGCGGATTCAAGCAGATTTTCAATCTTCAGGGTGGGATCGACGCGTGGTCGCGTCAGGTCGATGCGTCCGTGCCGACGTATTGACAACCCGTGGCGCTCTCTTAGGCATATCCGACTTCCGTGTGGAATTGCGGTTTTCTGCTCTGAAGTTGAGGTCATAAAAAACACCGCCGGCATCGATGTGCCGGCGGTGTTTTGTTTTGCTTTGAGCTATCTATCTGATGTCGCAAACACCAACAGTGATCAGTCGGCGTACTTGAACAGATTGTAGAAGCTCGTCTGTCCGCCGTTCCACGACAACTGCACCGTGCGCACTGCCCCAGCTTGCAGCGCGGGGAACGGACAAGCCGATGTGCATTCCTGCACTCCCGACTGATCGACGCCCGCCGTGACCGTCGCCGAATACTGGCCGTTGGCTGCGAATGTCGCCGGCGCGCTCGCCCATCCATCGACCTGAGTCGACGGTGTAACACCGGTGCCGGGCACCGTCTGGATCTGCACTCTCGACACGAGCGGCGCCACGTTTGCCGTGCCCGTGTTGGTCGACCACGCTATGCCGACAGAGGGCTGCGAGCCCGCGAGCGCGCCGGCAGGGTTCAGGAAGTCGTTGAGCACGCTCGACGACAGCGTCTGCCAGGGCACGCCCGCACCAGCCGATGCCGAGAGCGTCGGCGATGTGTTCGTCACGCTGAACGGCGCGGCGATTTGCGTGCCCGTCGAATCGTAGAACGTCACGGTGTACGTGGCGAACTGCGGAACGGTAGTCACGTCGATCGGCGACGGCGTATAGAAACCGCGGCTGTTGGTGCCCGGCGAGAACGTCCCCGACAAGCCCGGCAATGCCGTCCATGACCAGCGATAGAGCGTCGTGTTCGAGTCCGTCGTGGTGGCCACCGTCGGCACGCTCGCGAGCACCGTGCTCGTCAGCGCGAGCGTGTTGTTGCCCGTGCTGTTGCGCGGTACCAGATAGGCCGTGCCGTTGATTCCGGGCCCTGTGACCGAAGCCGCGGCCAAATTGGTCGCCGCGTTGGCCGGTATGCTGATGCCGATTCCCGCCTCATAGCGCCCGAACTGTTGGTCAGCCGTATCGACGAAAGTCCGCCTCGCCAAGAACGAATTGATCGTCACGTTGAAAGGCTGCTGATTGCCGACGATGTCCCAACCCGCCGCCGTCTTCTGGACTACCGTCGTCGCCGAGCCGTAGGTCCCGCTCGACGTCGTATAGCGCAGCTCAACGAGCGCCTCTTGCGTGCCGTTCGTCGACGTGAAGAACTTCAGCGTTTGAGGCAAGCCGAGCGTCACGCCCGATGCGGCGAGCCCGGGATGCGCCGTCGCAAAGCTCGTGAACCCGTTTTCGAGGTAGCTCGCGTCAATGGCCTGCGTGCAAGACGCGCTCGTGCCCGACAGGCACTGTGCCAACTCGGACATCAGCGGTTGCAGGTAGTCCGCGGCGGCCGGCGGCGGCGCGAGCGGAGCAGGCGCGCTGGTGCCGCTGTTGAGCGCGATGCCCGACCCTGGGTTGCCGGTCGAAACCAGTTGCATGCCGCCCGATACTGCCGCGATGAGCTCCACCGCGTCGATCACGGCGTCCGCGCCCTGCTGGTTGGTCGTGAACGCGGTGGCGATCGGGTCGAACGAGGTCGCGCTCAAACCGTTGGAGGTGAGGATCGAGGAAAGCATGGTGTTGAGCTTCGCCTCGGCCGACGCCACATTCGACGACGTCACGAGTGAGCTCGCGTTGCCGCTCGACAAGACATCGAGCGGATTGCCACTCGTCGTCAGCAACGCGGCGACGGCCGTCGTCAATGTCGTCACGTTGGCGATGACCGGCGCCGAAGTGCCGGTCGGCAGTGTGGCAACGACGGACACCAGCGTCGAGCTGGTGCCGGACGGATCAGTCGCCACGATGACGAAAGGTGCGGTCAATCCGCTGATCGAGGCCGTATAAGCTCCCGACGAATCGCTTGTCGCGCTGACGGTGGCGCCGTTGGCGCCGATGATCGTCACGCTTGCGTTGGCTACCGCGCTGCCGACAGCCACGGTCCCCGATACAGTTGTTGGCGTTGCATTGGCAGTGGGCGCGATCGTACTCGTCGACGCACTACCGCCGCTCCCGCCGCCCCCGCACCCCGAAATGAGCGATATGGCCAATACCGCAATTGAACTTAACGCCAGCCCCGCCTTTCTTTGATGTCTTGTCATTTTTGATCCGTAAAGGTCGTTTTAGTAGAACCGCAACTGCCTTCTTCTTTTCTCGTTGCACGTTTCCATCTCTGCATGACGGAGACATGCAAGAGGCCCTTTTTTGGGCGCAACGATTATAGGCGGAGTACTGTTACAAGTCGTCAATTTCGCTGTGGCGTCAATGCGGCCGCCGAGGGGCGATCATTGCTTTCCCCATTCGAGCGCATCGACGCATCACCGCAACGCACGACGCACCGCCATGAAACGTAGGCCGGTGCGCCATGCACCATCATCGCCCGCAGGCCGCTTACGGCGCCGCCTCCATAAGCCAGATCGGTCCGTGCGACGCGTGCCCATTCTCTGTTGGCACGAGCCTTGCACATGTCGCCCCCGCAGTCGACGCGGCGTCGCCTCGACTGCTCCGATCTCAAACAAATCGATTTACCCACGGCAAGGGGAAGCTAATGAAACGTCGTAGCCTGTTGAAGCTCGGTTCGGTCTCTGGCGCAATGGCGCTCGCAGGACAAAGCCCTTTCGCCCGTGCGCAGTCCAATAGCGGTCCGATCAAGGTCGGCATCCTGCATTCGCTCTCGGGCACGATGGCGATCTCGGAGACATCGCTGAAAGACACCGCGCTGATGACGATCGCCGACATCAACAAGAACGGCGGCGTGCTCGGCCGCAAGATCGAGCCCGTCGTCGTCGACCCGGCGTCGAACTGGCCGCTCTTCGCCGAAAAAGCGCGGCAGCTTCTTACGCAAGACAAGGTGGCCTGCGTATTCGGCTGCTGGACATCGGTTTCGCGCAAATCGGTTCTGCCTGTTTTCGAAGAGTTGAACGGGCTCCTCTACTACCCCGTTCAGTACGAAGGCGAGGAAATGTCGCGCAACGTCTTCTATACGGGCGCAGCGCCGAATCAGCAGGCCATTCCCGCCGTCGAGTATCTGATGAGCCCCGAAGGCGGCGGCGCGAAGCGCTTCTTCCTGCTCGGCACCGATTACGTTTACCCTCGCACGACGAATAAAATCCTGCGCGCGTTCCTCCATTCGAAAGGAGTGAACGACGCCGATATTCAAGAGGTCTACACGCCTTTCGGTCACAGCGACTACCAGACGATCGTCGCAAACATCAAGACGTTCTCGCAAGGCGGCAAGACAACCGTCATCTCGACGATCAATGGCGACTCGAACGTTCCGTTCTATAAGGAACTCGGCAATCAGGGCCTCAAGGCGACCGACGTCCCCGTCGTCGCGTTCTCGGTCGGCGAAGAGGAATTGCGCGGCATCGATACCAAGCCGCTCGTCGGCCACCTCGCGGCATGGAACTACTTCATGTCCGTCAAGAATCCCGAGAACGTGAAGTTCAAGGCGCAGTTCGCCTCGTGGGTCAAATCGCAGAACCTGCCAGGTGGCGCCAAACGCGTGACCAACGATCCGATGGAAGCGACGTTCGTCGGCATTCACATGTGGAAGCAAGCTGTCGAAAAGGCCAAGAGCACGGACGTCGACAAGGTGCGCGTCGCGATGGTCGGCCAGAGCGTCAACGCGCCATCGGGCTTCACGCTGACGATGGACGGCAATCACCATCTGCACAAGCCCGTCATGATCGGCGAGATTCGCGGCGACGGTCAGTTCAACGTCGTCTGGAAGACGAAGACAGCCGTTCGTGCCCAGCCGTGGAGCCCGTTCATCGCCGGCAACGAGGGCAAGCCCGACGTGGTCAGCTCGATTCCCGAGTTCCTGCGCCGGCGCAACGTGGCGTGATGCCCTGCTGCGTCGAACCGTTGTAACGCGTCACTCCATCGTTAGTTGAACGAAGCATGCGCGACGGACAGGACTCCGACTGGTCGTCGCGCATTGCGTTCGCCCCTCATATCCGAGCTTGCTCGGAAAAAAACCGGATGAAGCCGATATTCATGATTGCTCGTCCAAGCTCCAGCCTCAGGCCACGTGCGTCACTGCCCGCACGCGTACCGGCGCTCGCTTGCGCATGGCTGTTGACGCTCGTCTGCTCGCTCGCGAGCTCCGCGGCGCTCGCGTTGACGCAAGACGACGTCGCGCCGCTCGCGGGCGATGATTTCGAAGCGAAGTCGGCCGTCATCGACAAGCTCGTCGCCGAGCACGATGCGCGTTCGTTAGCAGTCCTCAACGCACTCGCCAACGATCAGGCGTTGGCCACGTCTTCCGGTGAAGTGCTGATTCAGCCCAACGATGCGGGCGATCAGGCGCAGGATGCCGTTACCGGAAAAATGGTCGCGGTCGGCGATGCGCAGGCCATTACGTTGAACAACTCGCTGCGCACCAAAGTTGCCGGGGCACTCGCAGGCCTGCAACTCGCCTCGCCCGATCTTGCCACGCGGCGCGTGGCCGTCGACGCGCTGTTGAGCAATCCCGATCCGGCCATGAAGCCGCTCATCGATAGCGCTCGCGCGAAGGAGACGGATCCGGTGCTCAAGCACCGGCTCGATACGCTTTGGGCCACCACGGCCCTGTCGGATCGCGATCCGGCCAAGCGGCTCGAAGCCACGGAGCTCGTCGCGGCGCGCCACGATCCCGACACGTACGCGCTGCTGCGACCGCTCGTCGCCAAGCGCCCCGATGGGACGTTCGCCGAGCCCGACGCGCGCGTACGTGAAGCGGCGCAGCGCGGCATCGACGCGCTCGATGCCGTCGAACGCGAAAGCCGCATCGCCGGAACGCTGTTCGCCGGCGTCTCGCTCGGCAGTGTGCTGTTGCTGGCGGCGCTCGGCCTCGCCATTACCTATGGCGTCATCGGTGTCATCAACATGGCACACGGCGAATTCCTGATGATCGGCGCCTACGCCACCTACGTCGTGCAGAACGCGTTTCAGCACTATGCGCCCGCGGCGTTCGACTGGTATCCGCTTGTCGCGGTACCCGTTTCGTTCGCGGCCGCGGCGGCTGTCGGCATCGTCATCGAACGCCTCGTCATCAAACATCTTTACGGGCGGCCGCTCGAAACACTGCTGACCACGTTCGGCATCAGTCTCGTGCTCATTCAGGCCACGCGGACACTGTTCGGCGCGCAAAACGTCCAAGTGGCGAACCCGCATTGGATGACGGGCGGCATCACCGTGCTGCCGAATCTGATCCTGCCTTACAACCGCATCACGATTCTTGCCTTCTCGCTTGCCGTCATCGCGATTGCATGGGCCGTGCTGACGCGCACGCGGCTCGGCCTCTTCGTGCGTGCGGTCACGCAGAATCGCAGCATGGCGGCCTGCGTCGGCATCAAGACGGCACGCATCGATTCGTATGCGTTCGCATTCGGAGCGGGCATCGCCGGGCTCGGCGGCTGCGCGCTTTCCCAGATCGGCAATGTCGGCCCCGACCTCGGCCAGAGCTATATCGTCGATTCGTTCATGGCAGTCGTGCTGGGCGGCGTCGGCCAGCTCGCGGGCACCGTGCTCGGCAGCTTCGGGCTCGGGGTGCTCGCCAAAGCGATCGAGCCGTTTTCAGGGCCCGTCCTCGCGAAGATCGCCGTGCTCGTATTGATCGTGCTCTTCATCCAGAAACGTCCACAGGGGCTCTTCGCTCTCAAGGGACGCAGCGCCTGAGACACGCTATATGACCACTACGACTTCCACTTCGCCGCTCGCCGGCCATACCATCGCCGAAGCTAGCGAGAGCGGCGACGCCACGCTGTCGGGCTTTGCGCTCGGATTGCCTCCGCGCCGTTCGCTCTTGCCGCGCCCCGCCTGGGCCGCCCTCGTTGCGCTGATCGTTGCGGTAGGTCTCGGCGTGCCGTTCGCCGCCCTCGTGCTGCCGCAATCGAGCGAGTTTCATCTGTCCGCTTATGCGCTGACGATCGGCGGCAAGTTCATGTGCTACGCGATTGCCGCGCTCGCGCTCGATCTGGTCTGGGGCTACTGCGGAATCCTTAGCTTGGGGCACGGACTCTTCTTTGCGCTGGGCGGCTATGCGATCGGCATGCACCTGATGCGCGCAATCGGTCACGACGGTGTCTATCAGAGCGATCTGCCCGACTTCATGGTGTTTCTCAACTGGCATGAACTGCCCTGGTACTGGCACGGCACCTCGCATCTCTGGTATGCGCTCGCGCTCGTCGTGCTCGTGCCGGCCGTGCTCGCCTGGACGTTCGGCTTCTTCGCGTTCAGGTCGCGCGTGCAAGGGGTCTATCTGTCGATCATCACGCAGGCGCTGACGTATGCCGCGATGCTGCTCTTTTATCGCAACGAAACGGGATTCGGCGGCAACAACGGTTTCACGGACTTCAAGCGGATTGCCGGCTTTCCGATCACGCATCCCGGCACGCGGACTGTGTTGTTCCTGCTGACGTTCGCAGTGCTCGTGCTCGCATTTCTTGCGGCACGCGCGATCGTCGTTTCGAAGCTCGGGCGCGTTGTGACCGCCATGCGCGACAGTGAAACGCGGCTCATGTTCCTCGGCTACAGCCCGCTCGCGTACAAGCTCTTCATCTGGACGCTGTCGGCCGTGCTCTGCGCGATCGCCGGCGCCCTCTATGTGCCGCAGGTCGGCATCGTCAATCCGAACGAGATGTCGCCCGGCAACTCGATCGAAATGGCGATATGGGTGGCCGTAGGCGGACGCGGAACGCTGATCGGGCCGATTGTCGGCGCGTTCGCCGTCAATGGCGCGAAGAGCTTCTTTACCGCTTATTTCGCCGAGTATTGGCTCTTTTTCCTCGGCGCGCTCTTCGTCGTCGTGCCGCTCGTCATGCCGCGTGGGCTCGTGGGGCTCGCCGAGCGTATCTTCTCGCGGAGGACGCAGCGATGAATGGGGTCACCGATACGGCTGTGGCCGACAACCACGCGCTCTCAGGCACTGCCGCAATGGGTCATGCCGTTGCGCAGGGCACCATCGACGTCTCGCACGGAACGATTCTTTACGTCGAGGATGTCACTGTCAGCTTCGATGGCTTCCGCGCGCTCAACAGCTTGACGCTTACGCTCGACGTCGGCGAGCTGCGTTGCGTGATCGGGCCGAACGGTGCGGGCAAGACGACGATGATGGATGTCGTCACGGGCAAGACGCGGCCCGATCATGGCAAGGTCTTTCTCGGTCAGACGCTCGACCTGACGCGCATGGACGAGCCTTCGATTGCGCGCGCCGGCATCGGCCGAAAGTTTCAAAAGCCGACCGTATTCGAGCAGCACCCTGTCTGGGAGAATCTCGAACTCGCGATGCAGGCGGACAAGGGATGGTGGGCGTCGTTGCGCGCCCAATTGAATCGGGATGCGCAGGCGCGGATCGAGGAGACCCTCGAGACGATCGGGCTCGAAGCGAGTGCGCGTCGGTTTGCCGGTGAGCTTTCGCATGGACAGAAGCAACGGCTCGAGATTGGCATGCTGCTGATGCAGCGGCCCGCATTGTTGTTGCTCGACGAGCCGGCGGCCGGCATGACTGACGATGAAACCATGGCGCTCGCGCAGTTGCTCGATCGTTTGCGCGGGACGTGTTCGATGCTCGTCGTCGAGCACGATATGGAGTTCGTCGCCGCGCTCGCGGGCGAGCGTTCGCGCGTGACCGTCATGGCCGAAGGGCGGGTATTGGCCGAGGGTACGCTCGACGAAGTGAAGCGCGATGAAGCGGTGATCGAGTCGTATCTTGGGCGCTAATCAACAAGGAATTGGATCGATGCTCAACATCGACAGGCTCAATCAGTTCTATGGCGGTAGCCATATTCTGCGCGATGTGACGATGGAAGTGCCGCAGGGATCGTTGACCGTGCTGCTCGGGCGGAACGGTGTCGGCAAGACGACGCTGTTGCGCTGCCTGATGGGGCTCGTGCGCGCGAAAAGCGGCACGATCGCCTGGGGCGGACAATCGATAGAGGCGCTGCCGCCGCATGCACGCGTCGCGCGCGGGCTCGGGTATGTGCCGCAAGGGCGCGAGATTTTTGCGCGGCTGACCGTCGAAGAGAATCTGCTCGTTGGTGCAGCGAGCCGAAAGCCCGTCTCGGAGGTACCCGAGCGCATCTACTCGCTTTTTCCCGTGCTGAAGGATATGCGGAAGCGGCGCGGCGGCGATCTGTCGGGTGGACAACAGCAGCAGCTCGCGATCGGACGTGCGTTGATGAGCGAGCCGCAGCTTTTGATTCTCGATGAGCCTACCGAGGGGATTCAGCCTTCGATCATTCAAGAGATCGGACGGACGCTTAGGAGGCTCGTCGATGAGACGGGGATGACGATTCTCCTTGTCGAGCAGTATTACGACTTTGCGCGTGCGCTCGCCGATCGGTATTGGGTCATGCGGCGTGGCGAGATCGTCGCCGGTGGCGCGGGCGCCGAAATGGATGAGAAGGGGGTGCGGGAGTTGATTGCTGTCTAAGCGATCGTATCCGCGCACCCCTTCTCCGCTTGGCTCAGCAGGCTAGGACGGACTAGCCTGGAGGGAGCTTGCTGCCCGTTATCGGTTGATCGAGCCCAGGCAGTGGCCTGCCCGGCTGCCATGCATCGACTAATGCTTTAGCACGATCCTTTTGAGCGCTGGACAACTGTGTTTCGACTTGCCCGCTCAGGCCCTGCGAAAATTGAAGAACGTCTTCTCGATTGCCCGCATATTTAAGTGCGGCTTGGAAGAACGTGTACGATTTGAACAGGTCTTTCCGTATGCCGGGGCGCCCGGTCAAATAGACGACACCCATGCTTTGGAGTCCCTCGGCGTTGCCTTGTCGAGCGGCCTGGCGATAGAGCGAGACCGCCTTTTTCACGTTCGGCGCCATCTTCCACGGACTTTCGTACAGCATCCCCAACGCGTTTTGAGCGGGTGCATAGCCGGCGTCAGCGGCCATCCGAAAACATTGCGCAGCGATCAGAAACACCTTGGCGGCTAGAGCTTCGCTATCGTCATTGCGTCTCCTCGACTCGCGAAACGCCGCGTCGTCAACTTTGACGCCAATCTCATACTGCTTCTCGGGACCGCTATTTCGAGCCGCGACGAGATACCACTTTGCAGCAACAACCTTGTTGGTGATGGAATAGTAATCGCCGAGCAGCTCGGCCGCTTCGGGGCTGCCCAATTCAGCGGCCGGCGTCAGCTCAGCCACGGCCGTTTGCCAATCCAGACGGTGGTATGCGGCAACGCCCTCTTTGAGACCGGCAACCGCGGAAGAGGAAAACAAAAGAATTAAGGCCAATGCGACAAACTTTCTTATCATCTGTTAAAGCCCTCGTGAGATGGAATATTTCGGACTTGGGATGCTTACGCCTGGTGAGGCGCGGCCGATCTTAGCGGCAATACCCTGCCCTTGAGCGCGGCCGAAGGAAAAATCAGACGGTCGTGTGTAAGTGGCTGATGCGTCCATAGCGAGCGACTAATCCTGCCGGGACTGTGCGCACCACTATGCGAGCGACGCGCCGTTCCGATAGTGCTCGCGCGCCGACTGCTGACGTTAGGCGTCAAATGCCCCTCGCGGTTCAAGTGCGCCCGGAACTAGAGAGGCTCGAGATGAGCATGGCACCGCACGACGTCTTGTGGCCGTCGAAAGCTGCAGGCTTGCCGTCGACGATGAAGTCCGGATCGCCTTCAGCGATGACGCAAGACTCATGGCCCGCGATCGGACACGAACAGCGGTCGCCGAGTCTGGCGACGGCACGGCCCATTACGTCGCTCATGTCGCTCCCTGTTTCGACCCTGCCACCGTGACTCGTTGCATCTCCGACTCGGATGATGCCTCGCATTCCGTCGCTCCTCTTTCT
>NZ_PTIR01000029.1 GCF_002934455.1 Trinickia symbiotica
GCTGCCGGCGCGAAGCCGACGGCGTCAGCCCCGGTAGCAGCATAGGGCGGCAATTTTAGTTGTCGTCGGCGGCGGTTGTAGTTGACGCCAGACATCCGTTGCTGCCGCGCGATGCCGAAAGGCCGCGGCAGGTCGATAGCACCAATTCGTGACACTCGGAACCGGCCATTCTCGGAAGGGCGTATTCAGGGTGGCAAAGCAATCATGTCGAGGTTAGCGCCACGGTAAGGCGTCGTGGGTCGACTGCCCGTGACGCCTGCAAGCGTCGTGAGCCGACCTCCCGATGCCGATTGCCGAGTCCACGACGCTTGCAGGCGTCGTACGCTCAATCGCTACCGCCGATTCTCGAGTCCACGACGCCTACAGACGTCGTGCCTGTGCCGCGAGTCACAATTTCGGCTTCTGCCGCTTTTCAGCGCTGATGATCTTGAAGCGGGCCAGCCGGTCGACCTTCCGCGAATGCTTGACTGATCGCGAAGTCTGGAGCACGACTGCACGAATCTGCTGTCCGCGAGTTCTCCTACCGTGGGTCGCGTGTCCATATTTTCCGATGCTGTAGTCAGAGAGATGTCCCATGAATTTGGCTGCCTCTTCTAGCGTTACACCTGGGTCAGCCTTTAGGTCCGAAGCCGCCTGATGGCGGAAGCAGTAGGGGCTCACACGCGTCCTGAGCTTGGGGAAAGTCGCTTTGCCCAGCGCGACGATCGAGTTGTATAGGTAGTCAGCCTCGTGCTTAATCTCTGCACAACCCACGCCATCGACCACGTTCAGGGCTGCCAGTGACCGCAAGTACGTAAGCGCAGGGTGTTCTGCTATCGCATCAGCGTCTTCCCCTACCCTGAACTCGTAGTACCGCTTAGGCTGGCCTCTTTCTCGCCCAGCCGCATCCACGCACTTGGCACCCATAATTCGCATTCTGAGGCGGTCATCGCGGCAACGAATCTGGATCCCGTGCTCGATCTCGGCATTTCGGCATCCAGTCAGCCAGAGCACCGCCAGAGCGGGCAGCAGTTGTGGACGAGCTTCTCGCCACTCTGGTTTAGATGCCATGTTCCACATGTCCTCCTGCCACGTTGGCGGCAGTGATTTGAGTGCTGGCTTTTTGGCTTTCCCCATTGCTCGCCTCCATTCTCATTAGGGTTCGGCTAACCGGGTACCTGGTCTAGTTTGATGTCTGGTGTGATAGAAATCGATTCCCCCGAGCCGCTACGCATCTCGACCCCTGAGGGGTGCGGGCTTAGCGATTTCCGGCAACAACTCGCCATGCCTTCGCATGTCTGAGTTGCCGCCGGAAACCGCTAAGCCCCCTCTTCTCCGACATCGTCATCGGAGAAGAGACCGACATGATTTCGGCTTGCTAGAAATCACTATTAGTTCGTATCCATCGAGAAGAACGTGATCGCCGCACTCAGGTTTCTACGAGCGAGATTGCTGTCGCAAACTACCTGTTGACCCACTCACCGTTCTCGCTCGTGCAGACGGTCGGCTGCGCTGCCCACCCCGCGCAGAAGGGGGCAGCACCGTCTCGATGGCCTGCATGCCTGCGTGCCGCACCCGCCGACTCGCTCCCCGCGACTTCTGCCCACGGCCTGACGCGCGCCGGATGACTTACCAAAAGGAGACATGGCTGAGCGAATTCGAATTCGCGTAGGCGACCATGCAAGCGCTGTCTCTAGCCTCCGGATTCGAATGGCAGCACTGACGGTATTGCTCGCATCCGTTCCTTCAATTCGTGAAGTTTCTGCCTAGCTGTCTCTCGGCTTGTCGGCGCGGATTCACGATCTCCAGCGGGTAGATCGGAGCCGGTTGCCGTAGCGCGCTGCCTTCAGAGAGCGACAGTCCGACCATGTTCGAGTGTGAATTGCCTAACGTGATGCCGTTCAATCAGCGAAAGCACCCACCCTCGCACGCTGTTGATCGGCACTCGCTTGCCCGCCGATGCAGCCTCCAATGCGCCTGCCAGTTCGTCAGCGATACCCTGCGCAACTTCAGCTGGGAGGCCAGCGAGCAGGTTCTTCAGCAGCTCCCGGTGGGCCTCGACCGACTTCTCCAATATAAGATTGGGCGAATCCGCGATACCACCACTACTACGACCGGCATCGGCCGACCCGCTTGCACTTCGAGCGGGAATAGCTGGCGGCGTGGTAGTTGTGTCGGTGTTGCTAATCTCTGCGGTAGTCTCTGTATTAGTCGGCGTCGTTTCGTCTGGCTTGCTGGATGCTTTGCGCCCTCCTTGTCGGGAACATCCCTCCCGGCCAGTTGGCAGGATTCCTGCCAACTGGTGCTCACGCGTCTCGAGCAAGAATTCCGTTAGACGATCGAGATTCACTCTGTAGTACAGCTTGGCCGGAATGCCTTGCAGGCTCTCTTCCAGTAGCCCAAGCAATTTAAGGCGCCGCCGTGCCGATTCCTGGCGTGTACGAGATAGGCCTGTTTCCCATTCCCAACTTTGTCGGCTGGCGTCACGGGGCGCCTGCATCCGGCCATCCGCATTCCGCTCTGCATCACGCAGCTTGTAAAACCATTCGTCAACGCCGATTTGGGACTGCCAGTAGCACGCTTGGCAAAGGAATATTGTCGCCTCAACGTCGCCAATCGCGCGTGCGAGTGGCGGCGAATAGGAAATGACCTCGCGATTTCCCAGTAGCTGGGCTATGAGGTGTATCAGGCGTGCTTCAGCCATGGCTCATGCACGGCCAAGCGTCGATGCGTGCGATTGCTTCAGCAGTAGACTGCTGCAGGACACGATCTCTGTCGAGCGTGCTTCTCACGCGACGTCGATCGGCCCTAACGTCACGTAGAGCAAGCTCCTCGGACACCTCGATCGTTGCCGAGTCGGGCCGACAATTTGAAAGTTGGAGGCTCATTTCATTTGCCTCCCCGGGCGGCCAACCGCCGCGCTTTTTCCAACTGTTGCCGTTTGGTGGGTCGGCCAACCCGGCGCCCGTTATCGTTTTGTGTGCTTTGTGCGCGAGCACCTTGCCGGCGAGAAGTCTCGACTGCTTGAGCATCAGCCCCCTGTCGCTGCGATTCCTGATGCTCCCTCAGCCAACGGACAACTTCAGACTCGAGCCATACGCGGCCACGCCGGCCAGGGATCTGGATTGATGGCGGCAGCCGGTGCGGTGCTCGCGTGAGATCTTTGAATATCGTCTCTGCAGGCCGGAGGAGATACTCCGCCCCGAGATCGTGTGCGTCAAGAGTCCGGTCGAGACCGGTCGACGTTGCGGGTTTTATGGTTTTGGACACGACTATCCCCAGCACGCCAGGAGCAACCGTGGATGCCCACCACGGGTCTAGGCTGGAGACAGGTTTTTGATGGACGCACCGATCCCCAGCACCAGGAGCAACCTGGTTGGCCCACGGGCCTAAGCTGAAGATACGGGCATTGACTCATGGATAATCCACAAGCCAAAGCTGGGTGGAGGCTTTCCCCGGGCGCAACTTCGAACAACCACGCCTAGGTACCGATCGCATACATTTGCTGTGCAAAAATGGGATTCTGCGGCCGTGGCCTTGCCCCACCTTCTTGCCCCTGCGAGCACACAACAGCTGCTGGCGACGATCCCTGCTGCACGGCCGCCCGGGGGTTACCCCGCGACGTTTGACGCCATCCAGTCTCTCCAGGGAGCCGACCCCCGTCAGCTATGAAGACACCAGCCCCTCAAGTTAATCGGTCATCCCTTGAGGATCCGCTACGAACGAAGGTAGCGCAGCATTATTGCCTTTATACCTCCGACAAATGGCCTAGGCAACCCCTTGCTTCCCTTCTCCACGTTCTGTGCAACGCCATCGCGGGACAAATCTGGGACACCGCTAGTGGAATTTCTGGGAGTTGAGAGGAATGTTGACGAACAAAACAAAAACCCGCGAGGCCTTACGCCACGCGGGTTTCCGGGAATACTACTGGTGGAGCGGAAGGGGATCGAACCCTCGACCTTCGCATTGCGAACGCGACGCTCTCCCAGCTGAGCTACCGCCCCAACGAAGCTGCGATTGTAGCACACCGGGTCCGGCCTATTGCAAGCGGGGGCGGCCGCAGCACCGGTGCGGTGGGCCGAATCACTTGGAAGGCGCCCCTTCGAGCACCCACTGCACGACCGTCTTAATGTCCGCGTCACTCATCCGAGGATGCGCGGGCATAGGAATCACGCCCCAAACGCCGCTCCCGCCATCGCGAACCTTAGCTTCAAGCCGTTTCTGCGCCTGCGGATCACCCTTGTACTTCGCAGCAACTTGAGCAAACCCGGGCCCAACGAGCTTCCGATCGATCGCATGACACCCGAGACAGGCATTGCTACGTGCGATATCCAACCCAGCCGGCGCCGCCGTCGCACTCGCGCCAACCGGCCACCCCGCAACCACCGCAAGCCCCAACACCCCAACCCAACCCCCAACCAACACCCGACGACCCCAAACCCCCGCCATCCCGCCCCTCATTGACTACGCGAGCCATTCCCCGGCCGAACCTGCGTCGAATCCGACACCGGCGCCGGCGCTTGCCCCAACGGCTGCGAGCTGATCGCTGACGAGGGCACCGCCCCGACCGTCGGCGCCGCTTCCGCCGACTGCGCCGAACTCGGCGCACTAGCGGCCGTCGCCGCCGCAG
Organism: Trinickia symbiotica; assembly: GCF_002934455.1. Lineage (GTDB taxonomy): Bacteria > Pseudomonadota > Gammaproteobacteria > Burkholderiales > Burkholderiaceae > Trinickia > Trinickia symbiotica. Next base: position 4,610 of record NZ_PTIR01000029.1, read on the forward strand.
CCGCCACCGCCTGCTGATCCTGCGGCGAGATGTACTGAAACACCTTCACCACGCGCGAGACCCCGGGCACCGAAGCGGCAACACTCGCCCCCCGATCCCCTTCATCCTGCGTCACCAAGCCCATCAAATAGATATTCCCGTTCTCGCCCACGATCTTGAAGTCGTTCGCCGAAATCCCCTTCTCGGCCACGAGCCCGCCCTTCACGCGCGCAACCAGATAAGAATCATTAGCCCGCGTCCCAAAATCGGTCTTCGGCCCGACAGCCAACTCGTTGATGACCGCATCGACATTAGGCAGCCCGCGCACGATTTCCTCGGCCCTGCGCTTGGCGTTATCGTCAGGCACCTCCCCCGTCAACAACACTCGTCGATTGAACACAGTCAAATCGACATGCGACGCATCGCCCAACTCGTTGGCGATCTGCGAATACCCTTTGACTTGAATCTCGCGGTCCTCGGTCTGCGTGCCGATCGTGCGCCGATCGGTCGCCAGCAGCGCGCCGCCCCCCGCCGCACCGGCCACGGCCAGCACGCACCCTTGCAGCGTCACGACCAGCGATGCCGCCAATCCGGCGGCGAGCGTCCCCCGCACAAGCGTCTTCGCGACGCACTTCGCGTTCATCAGCCGTATCCCCTTTATCGAAAGAAAGGTGAAGTTAGTCCTCGCCGAGCAACATGGCGTCGATGCCGTCGCAGAGGCAATGAATCGTCAGCAAGTGAAGCTCATGAATGCGCGCCACGCGCTCGGACGGCACGCAGATATGAATGTCGGTATCGGCAAGCGCTTCGCTAATCTTGCCCCCGCCATTGCCACCGTTGGGGCCGCTGCCGTTCGCCCCGCCCGCACCGCCCGCAACGCTCACAGCGCCGTTGCCGGTCAGCGCAATCACGAACATCTCGCGCTCGTGCGCTTCGCCGATCGCCGCGAGCACGTTGGCCGAATCGTCCGTCGCCGTCACGGCCAACAGCACGTCGCCGGAATGTCCCAGCGCGCGGACCTGTCTTGCGTAGACGTCGTCGAACGGGCCATCGGCCGCCAACGCCGTCAATACCGCGGAATCCGCCGTCAACGCAATCGCGGGCAACCCGGGCCGCTCGCGCTCGAAGCGCGCCGTCAACTGCGCGGCAAAGCGCTGCGCGTCCGTCGCCGAAGCCCCGTTGCCGCAAGCCAGTATCTTGTTGCCGTTCGCCAGTGCGCCGAACATGGTGTCGACAGCCGCGGCAATCGGCATCGAGAGCGCATCCAACGCTTGGAGCTGGAGCGCGGCGCTATCGCGGAAATGCTGTTGAATCCGTTCGAGTGACATCGCTTCTCTACGTATTCGGCGCGCGAGCTTATCGACTGTATCCGCGCACCGCTACTACTGACTTCGACCACTACATTCGCGCGCAAGTTTAACCCACTCCTCATGCGGCGCAGCACCTCGGATCTTCAAATAACAGCCAAAAACCTACAGTCCATCGGCGCGAAACGCATCTCGCACCCAGACGACTTCACACCCATCGAAGGCTACGACGTCGAAGCGGCACACGCTATTCATCGCGCCGCGCGTCGCTAGAAAGTACTGCGCCGCCTGCACGATCCTGCGACGTTTCTCGTGCCCCACGCTCGCCATCGCGCCGCCGTAGCCGCGCCACGCCCGCGCGCGCACTTCGACGAACACGAGCACACCCGCTTCGTCTCGCATGACGAGGTCGATCTCGCCACCGCGGCATGTCACGTTGCGCGCAACGAGGCGCAAGCGCTGTCGCTGCAAATACTCGCACGCACGCGCTTCGAAGACGGCTCCGAGCCGCTTCGACTCTCGACGCGTCGAAAAGTTGTCGGCATCGCTCGGCGTCCGCATCGCGGTCCCTGCCGCACTCGCGCGAGGCCGGCTCTGCCCCGCGTGGCACAATGGCGACCTCCTCGCTTCGCTTGGCCGCGTTCTTCGTTCCATGTCTGACCTCCTCGAACTCGCCCAACGGCAGCAGTACCCGGGCTCGGCGCTCTACATCGTCGCAACGCCGATCGGCAATGCGGCCGACATCACGCTGCGCGCGCTCCACCTGCTCGGCCTCGCCGATCGCATCGCCGCGGAAGACACGCGCAATACGGGGCAATTGCTCGCTCGCTACGGCATCTCGAAGCCGCTCGTCGCCGTTCATGTGCACAACGAACGCGCGGCGGCCGAGCGCATCATCGAATATCTGCAAGCGGGCGAGCGCATCGCCTACGTCTCGGACGCGGGCACCCCGGGCATTTCGGACCCGGGCGCGAAGCTTGTCGATGCGGTGCGCACCGCGGGCTATCCCGTGATTCCCCTGCCGGGCGCAAGCGCTGTCGCGACAGCCCTCTCCGTTGCCGGAGACTGGGCCGCGACGTTCACGTTCCTCGGTTTCGCGCCGACCAAAGCGAAGCAACGCGCGGCCTTTCTTCAGCCGCTCGCGGCCCATCCGCATGCGCTGGTCTTCTACGAAGCGCCGCATCGCATCGTCGAAACGGTGCGCGCGCTTGGCGAAGCACTGGGTGGTGAACGGCGAATCCTGATCGCCCGCGAATTGACGAAGCTACACGAGGCGCTGCATTGCTGCACCCTGGCCGAAGGGCCAACGTGGCTGGAGGAGGACGCGAATCGTCAGCGCGGCGAGTTCGTGCTGGTGGTGGAAGGTGCGCCCGCGCAACCGCATGGGGCGAACGAAGACGCAGCAGCACACGATGGATTGCTTCGATTGCTGCTGGAGGAGGTGACTGTCAGTTCAGCCGCCCGTATCGCAGCGTCGATCACGGGCGCCTCGCGCAACGCGCTTTACGCACGCGCGCTCGAGATCAAGAAAGAGCAAGAAGAAGGCTGACAAACTGAGAAACTGAGGGACCGCAGGACGCGAGCGGACCTCGAGAGGCCAGGGCTAGCAAGCCCAAGCCTTCTTCGACTACCGCGACTACCGAGCCCACCGCGTTACTGCGGGCTCTTCGGCGTATCGGCCGACGCGAGCTTCTCGCCGCGCTCGACCTCACTCGCCTCTTCCTGCGAGAGTCCGACGATCTTCACATGCGCCGTGCCGTCGTGCTGCAGCCCGAGCTCGCGCGCGGCCGCGTACGACAGATCGATGATCCGGCCGCGCACGTAGGGCCCACGGTCGTTGATCTTGACGACGACGGTCTTGTCGTTCTGGGTATTCGTCACACGAACATACGACGAAAGCGGCAGCGTCTTGTGCGCGGCCGTCAGTGCGTGCATGTTGAAGCGCTCGCCGCTCGCGGTGCGGCGGCCATGGAACCACGGGCCGTACCACGACGCCCGGCCGACCTGATGGAACCCCGAAATGTCGGGAATGCTCTCATCGATCGGCTTGGCGTCGGCCAGCTTCGAATCCGACGCGGCGGGAGCCGGCGCCGCCGGCTTGTTCTGGCCGAATGCGAGCGGTGCGCCCGCGCCAGTTCGTGAGGTGATCGTGGTCACTTTCGCGTCGCCGGTTTGGGACGGCGGCATCGCGCAGCCTCCCAGCACACCGGCGGCAAACAGTGTCCCCACGAATCGATGTAATCGACGTTTCATAAGACGTGCACGCCACAGTGTCGAGCCGTCGCGCAGGCAGCACTCCGCTTGCACGAGCGACTCTGGCAACCAAGCAGCAACCGCGCGGGACGCGCGAACGCGGCCAGCGATTGGAGCTCGGGTGCGGCCACACTCGGCCGCAATTTGCCCGGTTGGTATTCACGTCTGGTGCAACTGTCCCCAGCAGCCTTCCCAGACCCCAAATGCCACCGTCAGACGTGTCGTCCAAACCACGCCCGCTTGCGTCGTCTTCACGACGCGAGGAACGGCGGCATAGGCCTCCCCGGCATGCGGCCGGCTAGGACCGCTCCAGGCGCGTGGCGCCCGGCCGGGAAAGACGTGTGCATCGAACACTGTCGATACAGAGCGAAGCGGTCTTCCACCGCTCCACATGACAGCGACCGGAAAGTGACTCAAAAACCCGGTCGCCCATTGGCGGCGCGGATCTCCGCGCTCGATGACCAGGATTATAGCAAAGGTGCGGTGGAATCCCGCCAGGGCGGGCTTCTTTCATATTAATTAAAGCAATGGATGTAACAATATGTATCCGTGGCGCTTAGCCGAGGACGCTAGCCTCGTTCGATCGGCCAGTCGCGGCACGGTCGTGGCGCGGCCGGTACAATCGTGGTTTTCGCCCTCGCCCCCACGGCATCTCCAATTTCCATGAAGGTCTTCGTCATCCCTGTCACGCCATTCCAGCAGAACTGCACGCTGCTCGTCTGTGAAGCAACGCACCATGCTGCTGTCGTCGATCCGGGCGGCGATGTCGAGCGGATCGTGCAGGCAATCGAGCAGGAGAAGGTCACGCTCGAGAAGGTCTTTCTGACGCACGGCCATCTGGATCACTGCGGCGGCGCGAAGGCGATCGCGGCTCGCTACGGTGTGCCGATCGAAGGTCCGCAAGTCGACGAGCGTTTCTGGATCGATCAGCTGGCCACGCAAAGTCAGCGCTTCGGCTTCCCGCCGGCCGAGCCGTTCGAGCCGGATCGTTGGCTCGTCGATGGCGATACGGTCCGCTTCGGCAACGAGTCGCTCGATGTTTATCACTGCCCGGGCCATACGCCGGGGCATGTGGTCTTCGTCAGCAGCGCTCATCGGATCGCGTTGGTCGGCGATGTGCTGTTCGCGGGCTCGATCGGCCGCACCGATTTCCCGCGCGGCAATCATGCCGATTTGATTGCGTCGATCCGCACGAAGCTCTGGCCGCTCGGGGACGACATTACGTTCGTCCCCGGCCACGGCCCGACGTCGACATTCGGTGAAGAGCGGCGCACGAACCCGTTCGTGGCCGACGGAGTGCGCGCGTGACGACGAAACCCACGCCCGAGATCTATGTCAGCACGGACGTCGAAGCGGACGGCCCGATCCCCGGCCCGCATTCGATGCTGAGCTTCGCCTCGGCGGCGTTCACGGAAGACAAGCAGTTGATCGGCACGTTCTCGGCCAATCTCGAGACGTTGCCGGGCGCTGAGGCGCATCCGATCCAGGCGGCCTGGTGGAAAACGCAGCGCGAGGCGTGGGAGGCCTGTCGCAAAGACCTGCGCAAGCCCGAAGAAGCGTTGCAGGCCTACGTGGCGTGGGTCGAGGCGTTGCCGGGCAAGCCGGTGTTCGTCGGCATGCCGGCCGGCTTCGATTTCACGTTCATGTTCTGGTACATGATGCGGTTCGCGGGCAAGTGTCCGTTCTCGTGGTCGGCGCTCGATATCAAGACGCTCGCGTTCGCGATGACGGGGCTGCCCTATCGCAAATGCATCAAGCCGCGGATGCCGAAGCATTGGTTCGACGATCATCCGCACACGCATATCGCGCTCGACGACGCCATCGAGCAAGGCGCGCTCTTCTGCAATATGTTGGCCGACTTGCGCATCTGGCAGAAAAACGCACCGCCGATCGGCAAGGCCGACGAAGCCGAAGCTCGAGCCCACGAGCAGGACGAGATAGGACAAAACGACGCCGAGAGCCCGCCAAATTAGGCGATCTGTCTCATTAAACCCGCGTTCGGTTGCCTTTTGTTTCTTCCGCCACTAATATTAAAAAACGTTGCGGCCGAACCGGAGGCGCGGATGTCACTCGATACGTTTTCCCAGAAAATCCTGCGCCTCTTGCAGCTCGATGCCCGCCGTTCGGTGCAGGAGATCTCGGATCAGGTCGGCCTCTCGAGCACGCCCTGTTGGCGGCGCATCAAGGACATGGAGCAGTCGGGCATTATCCAGCGCTACACGGCGCTGCTCGATCGCGAAAAACTCGGTCTGCACGTCTGCGCGCTCGCGCATATCCATTTGACTCGCCATACGGAAGGCGGCGTCGAGCAGTTCGAGCGCGAGATCGCCACCTGCCCGGAAGTCACGGAGTGCTACAGCACGACGGGCGAATCGGATTACATCCTGAAGATCGTCGCGCCCGATATCAAAGCCTATGACGCTTTCCTGCACGAGCGCATTTTCAAAATCCCGGCGGTCGCTCAGGTGCGCACGAGCGTCGTGCTGCGCGAAATCAAATTCGATACGCAATTGCCGCTTTGAAACCGCGCGGCGAGCTCGTTTCTATCTAGCGCAGTGCCCGCGGAGGGGTGCGCTCCAATCCAAGTCTACATAGGACGTGTCGTAGCGACGGTGGCGAAATGCGCCGTCGACTCGACGCGCCGTTGCAGCGTGACGTTGCGCGCGCCGAGCCGCTTTTTGAGCCCGCTGAGATCGATGCGTTTCGCGAGATCGTCATCATGCTCCCGACCGGCCGATGCATCGGCGGCAAGCGTGATATCGACGTCGAGTCCGGTGCTGAGGTAATGCACGTTATATCCGACGGCGCGTAAGCCCTGTTTCGCCAATTCGGCATCGGCTAGCGCGGCGACGGCCGCTCGCGTCGGCATCCGGGCAGGCGGATGAGTCACGGCGTCGTTTTCAGGATCGACGTGAATGAGCGCATCGAGGACGCGTTTATCGGTCATCACGCGCGTTCGAGCCGATTCGGCGATGTAGTGTCCCTCGGAAACCGAGATCATCGGATCGACGAGAATATGCGCATCGACGAGTGCGAAATCGCCCATTTTTCGCGTGCGCAACTCGTGAACGTCGAGCACGCCGGGCGTCGAAGCCAGCAGTTTGCGAATATCGGACGCCGTCGTTTCATCGAGCGCGCGATCGGACAGATCCTGGAGCGAATTCCATCCGAACGTCCAACCCATCCGCGCGACGAGAAAACCGACGATGGCGGCGGCAATCGGATCGAGGAGCCGCACGCCGGCGAGGCTTCCGATAGTGCCGATCGCGACGACGAGCGACGAGGCGGCATCCGATCGCGCATGCCAGGCGTTGGCGATCAGCATCGCGGAACGCACGCGCTGAGCTTCGCGCAACATGTAGCGAAAAAGTCCCTCTTTCGAGACGAGCACGAGTGCGGCAACAGCCAACGCACTGATGTGTACGGGCGGAATATCGCCGAGGTTGGCGATGCGCGTGCCCGCGCGCCAAAGCATGCCCACGCCGACGGCAATCAGCAGCGCACCGAGAAACAGCGAGGCGACCGTTTCGTAGCGAGCATGGCCGTAATTGTGGTCGGCGTCGGGTTTCTCTCCGCTCGCGCGATTGGCGATGAGCACGATGAAGTCCGAAACGAGATCGGCGAGCGAGTGGACGCCGTCGGCAACGAGCGCTTGGGAGTGAGCGATAAAACCGATGACGATTTGCAGCGACATCAGCACGATGTTGACGGCAACGCTCGCCAACGTGCTTCGGCGCGCAACCGTCTGCTTAACGGCCGATTCAGACTGGAGTTCGGAACGCATGGGAACCCGAGGATAGTGACGAGGCGAGGAACGCTCGCAAACACCTCAATTCTATCAAGCCTCACGCCGCCATGCCGGCGATTGCTTGAATTTTCCGTTTTAAATCAGATGCTTATGAGAACAGTAACGATTTGCGTTCAGATCGCGCGTTTGCCGCCCGGCAAACCCGTTGGGCCACTCCCCGAAGCATTCCACTTACGAACCACTGAGAGATAACGTTATAGAAACGAAAAAACCGCACGACCGTAAGGCATGCGGTTTTCTCGCACATTCGTCTGATGGCGCCGAGCTTTGATTTGCCGCAACGCCGAAAAGACGGGTCTGTGCGTTTTGCGCCTGATTTAGCGCTGTGGTTATCGTTGAATCAGGAACTGGTCGCGATTCTGGCCGGCAATCCAGCGGGGCGCCTTGCCACGGCCCGACCACGTCGCGCCCGAGATCGGATCGCGATATTTCGGAGCCACGCCAGCACGGGGACGACCAGCCTTGCCATGTTTGCCGCGGCCGCCGCCGAGTTCGGCGAGCGTAATGCCGTAGTCGGCCATTTTTTGCTTGATCTCATTCAGCACTTCGGCGTATTCACGCGCCTTCGCCTCTTCGATCTGCCTTTCGAGCTTTTCGCGCTGTGCGAGTAGTTCCTTGTAAGAAGACATGAGTTCCCTTGCGGTTTCGTTAAATGACACCGGTCTCTACGCCGGCTCGCCATTCGAATACTTGGTGCCTCGGAGATTTCGGGGGGAGATTAGCACAAAAATGCAGCGTGAGAAAAGCCCGAAAAACACAAATCGTAAAGAAATCTTTCGCGATTCTTTCCTGCTTCGGCGTATCCGGGATTTACCCAGTGCGCGTTTCGCTCACTATTGATGGTTTCACCATAGATGCACGTGATCTCTATCAAATCATGAAATGAGATGCGGCTATCTCAATTAAAGCTTTCATAACGTGAGAGGTTCTCACGTCGACTCAATCCAATCCGTAAGTGAACGCTTCAATTCGGCAAAGGTTGTCTTCGCACCATTGAAGTTAACGCGTCGGCGTACGACGGCCTTTTCTGTCTCCCCCGGTAGTTTCACGTCGACGCCGTAACGGTCGATTCCCAGTAACTCGAGCCCCGCCGGCCGCGCCGGGTGGCTCTCGAAAAGCTCGATCAGCGCGTTCTCGTCTTCGTCCGGGAGCGGCTCGAGCGGGTCGAGTTCGTCGCCCTTGAGCCAACCCATCGCGCCAAAGCCGCCGATATAGCGAAGCCGGTCGATTTTCATTGCACGGAATGCGAAGTCGCCCAGCGCCAGATATCGCTCGGCATCGGGGTGGTAGCGAAGATAGCGGCGCACGAGCTCGGGCGTGGGCTCGATCAGGCTGAAGCGCCCGATCAGCGTGACGCGCTCACCGGCGAGCACGTCGGCGTTCGCTGCATCGACGACGAGAAACCCGGCCCGCGGATCGGCCTGCAAATTGCGCGTGTGCTCGGCCAGTCCGCTCACGAGAATGACGGGACGGTGGCGAGCGTCGGGCGCGTAGGGCAGCATCGTCGGGTAGGGGAAACCGTCGGGCTCGCGCAGATGCGTCGCCAGTGTGCCGACCGGGCTGCGATGCAGTAGATCGAGTGGGGCTTGGTTCGGGATATTCATGGGCGATGCTCCTTCCTATTACTGCGCAGCGTTGGGCGACTCACGATGGCTTGCACGCTTCCCCGCGTTCCCCACGTCCGGGAAACCGTCCGGCTCCGAGCAGCCATGAAAGCGCTCCGTTAGAATCGACGACTTGCATTAATCGTAGCGTTTCTCCATCGAAATTTAGCCATTCCTCCCTGTGTCTCAGACCGCCGAAACCTCCGCGCTGCCCGCCGCCCACCGCAATCTGTCGATGTCGGCGCGCCGCCGCGCGCGGCTCGCCACCATGGCGCTCTTTTTCATCGCGGGCATGGTGTACGCGTCATGGGGCGTCCACGTCCCGACCGTGCGCGACAAGTTCGGGCTCGATTCGGCCTGGCTCTCGGTTGCCCTCTTCTCGCTGACGGGCGGCTCGATCGCGACGATGACGGCCAACGGCAAGTGGATCGCGCGCGTCGGCACGCGCCGCGCCTGCCTCGTCGGCGGGATCGTCATGATGGTGAGCACGGCGCTGATTCTCGTCACGCCTTCCTATTGGCTGCTGCTGCCGGTGCTTGCGGCATTCGGCGGCGGCATGGCCACGCTCGACGTCGCGATGAACGCCGAGGCGAGCGCCGTCGAGGCGGCGATCGGGCGTCCGATCATGTCCTCGCTGCATGGTATGTTCAGCATCGGCGGCATGGCCGGCGCGGCTGGCGGCGGCCTTCTGCTCTCGTTCGGATTGGCGCCGACGCTTCATCTCGCGCTCGTCGCCGTCCTAGGCACGCTCGTGCTTGGCTGGGCTTGCCCGGCCGTGCTGCCGCACGTTCCGCACGACGCGCATCCGAACGCCCCGCAGCACGGCACGAACCGCTGGCGCTCGCCCGCGCTCTGGGCGCTCGGGATCGTCGCGCTGATCGCGCTCGTGGCCGAGGGCGCGATGTACGACTGGGGGACGGTCTATATGCGCGACGTCGTCCACGCGACGCCCGCCTTCGCGAGCGCAGGCTACGCGGCGTTTTCGGGCGCGATGGCGGCGGGCCGCTTCGCCGGCGACGCCGTGCGCGCCCGCTTCGGCGCCGTCCAGCTCGTGCTCGTGAGTGCGACGATCGCCTGTGCCGGGATGGTCGGCGCGCTGGTCTTGCCGTTCTCGCTGACGGCATTGACGGGCTTCGCGCTGATGGGCATCGGTCTCGCCAACATGATGCCGGTGCTCTTCGCGGCCGCGATGCGCGTGAAGGGCATCCACGCGGCGGAAGGGATGGCGCACGTCGCCGGCCTCGCCTATTGCGGATTGCTGTTCGGCCCCGTCATGATCGGCGGTGTCGCCCAGGTCACGAATCTGACGATCGGGCTCTCGGTCGTCGCGTTGTGCGCGGCGCTCGTCGCGATCGTCGGGCCGCGCGTGCTGAAGCGGCTCAACGTCTGAGGCGAGGCGGGCGCCACCCCCAAAAAAAACGGGCGTACCCGCGTAGGCACGCCCGCTCCCCTGCCGCGCGGGACTGCGAGAAGCTCGCCCCGCCCGTGTTTATCGCTTGAAGCCACAGCCGGCCGACTAAGCTGGCCGCTCCGGCTCTGAGCTTGGCCGACCCGCATCGGGCCGGCCGCGCCGATTACATGCTGACTTCGGTCAGCGGCGTCTTCTTGCCCGACTTATAGTCGTACAGCGTGATCACGCCATGCTTCAGATCGCCGTGCGAGTCGAACGTCGTCTCGCCGATGACGCCCTTGTAGTCCGTGCTCGGCATCGCGGCCAGAATCTTCGCCGGATCGGTCGAGTTCGCACGCTTCATCGCGTCGACGATGATGTAGACGGCGTCATACGTGAACGGCGCATAGATCTGGATCGGCACGCCGAAACGCTTCTGGAACTTGGCCTGGAACTCTTCGCCTGCCTTGCCCATCGCTTGCAGCGAACGGCCCGCTTCCGAGCAGACGACGTTGTCGGTGGCTTCGCCAGCGAGCGACGCGAGCTGGTCGGTACAGACGCCGTCGCCCGCGAGGATTTTCGCACGCAGGCCGAGCTGCTTCGCTTGCTTCGCGAACGGGCCGCCCGTGGCGTCCATGCCGCCGTACATGATCGCGTCGGGGTTTTCACCCTTGATCTTCGTCAGAATCGCGCGGAAGTCGGTGGCTTTGTCGTTCGTGGCGTCGTGCGAGAGCACTTGCATGCCGAGCGACTTGGCCTTCTTCTCGAACTCGTTCGCGAGACCCTGGCCGTACGCCGTCGCGTCGTCGACGATCGCGACCTTCTTCAGCTTGAGCTTGTCGGCCGCGTACTGCGCGAGCGCCGGGCCCTGCTGAGCGTCCGTCGCCACGACACGGTACGTCGTCTTGAAGCCTTGCAGCGTGTACTGCGGGTTCGTCGCCGAAGGCGAGATCTGGACGATGCCCGCATCGCTGTAGATCTTCGACGCCGGGATCGACGTGCCGGAGTTCAAGTGGCCCACAACCGCGACGACCTTATCGTCGACGAGCTTCTGGGCAACCTGCGTGGCCTGGCGCGGGTCAGCCGCGTCGTCCTGCGCGTCGAGCTCCAGCTTGATCTTTTGACCGTTGATCGTGAGACCCTTAGCGTTGATTTCCTCCACAGCAAGGCGCGCGCCGTTCTCATTGTCCTTGCCGAGGTGAGCGATCTGCCCCGTCAGCGGAGCGACGTGACCGATCTTGACGACCTCGTCCGCCGCGGCACCCGTTGCCATCGCAGCAAACAACATCGCAGCCGCGCTGATCGGCAACACCTTGTGCATCTTCATTTTCATGTAAGTCTCCAGTTTCGGTCCAAAAACGACGTTACCGCCCGAACCCCGTCTTCGCCTTCTTTTTCGATCGACTCGAGGGGCGTACACGCCGGAATGCATCGTCATGCACTTTGCTTGCACGGAAAGTGGCAAGTTCGTGACAAGCCGCACTCCGTGCTGCGCGAGAAGTGTAGGGCAACAAATTAAAGTTTGGGATTTTTTTGAGATAGTTGGGAGGAGTACTAATAGGTTTATGCCGGATGTTCGTGCGGCGTCGAGGGCGGACCGGCCGGATCGGTCGGAACGCGCGGCCGGCGCGGGTCTTGGGCGATCGGGGGTTTTGGGCCGTCGTTTTTGTGCAACCTTGATTGCTAGCGAAGAATCGGCGGACGATTCAGTCGCCTTTCAATTTGCGTTCGAGCGTATCCACTAACCGGTGGCTCGCTGCAGCGGTTCGCGATTGGTGCCAAACTGTCGCGCCTGACCGATTCGCCTATCTATCTTGGAGTGGAGAAAGACCATGAACGTGACTTCCCAATGGATCGACATCGAAAGCGACGACGGCGGGCGCTTCCAGGGCTATCTGTCGCTGCCGCGCACCGGCCACGGCCCGGCCATCGTCATCATTCAGGAGATTTTCGGCGTGAACGGGCATATCCGTTCAGTCGTGGAGCAATACGCGCTTGCGGGTTATGTCGCGCTGGCACCCGATATTTTCTGGCGCAGCGAGCGGCGCGTGGAACTCACTTACGAGGGGGCCGACCGTGACAAGGGTATCGCGCTGATGCAAAAGACCGACGTGAGCAAGACCGTCGCCGATCTCGGCGCCGCCGCGCGCACGTTGAAGAGCCGGCCCGAGGTGACGGGCGGCAAGGTGGGCGCGATCGGCTACTGCTTCGGCGGGCAGCTCGCCTATCTGCTGGCGGCGCAAGGTTCGGTCGATGCCGCCGTGGCGTATTACGGCGGCGGGATTCAGAACAAGCTCGACGAAGCCGGCAAGGTTCGCGTGCCGATCCTGTTCCACTATGCCGAGAAGGATGGGTCCATTCCGCTCGATGCCGTCGAGCGCGTCAAGGCGAGCTTCGCGGGGAAGACGAACGCCGAGTTTCACGTTTACCCTGGCGCGGGGCATGGCTTCAATTGTACGGACCGGGCGTCCTACGATCAGCGCTCGTCCGCCCTCGCGCTCGGTCGGACGCTGACGTTCCTGTCCGCCCATCTTTAAAAGCGACAAAGGCGCTTGCCAGTGCAAGCGCCTTTTGCGGGCGAGCGTCAGGCCTTCTTCGTATAGCCGCTACACCAGCCCTTCGCGTTGACCTGCTTGCCGCCGAAGAGTGCGCAGGGGCCGTACGCGTCTCCTGCCTTGCCCTGGAACAACTGGCAATTGCCGCACATCTCGCCGGCCTGATACTTGGGGTACTTGGCCTTGTCGACCTTGGTGGCATCTTCCTTATAGCCGAGCGCTTGGGCGGTCGGATCGCTTTCGGCAACGTGCGGCGCATCGGCAAACGACTGGCGCGAGAGGGCGAGCGCCGAAGCGGCGCCGAGACTCGTGATCAAAAACGTGCGACGAGACGATTTCATTGGGGAACTCTCCAAGTGTTGTATCGGGCCCGTTTGTCAGGGACCTTGTCTGCCACCGTTGAACGGCAAGACCGAGCATACAACGAAGAACGTTTTGCGCACCGCCGAATTCCGCAATGGCCGGGATAACGAGTATTCGCGCTCGCCGCGCGGGCTCCGCCGAAGGAAGTGAGCGCCGTGACAGCAGCCGTTGCCCTTCAGTTGCGTCCAAGAATTTCGCAGACGCGTTGCGCGATGGCGAGACACGCCGTCAGCCCTGGCGACTCGATCCCGAACAGGTTCACGAGCCCGCGCACGCCGTGCGCGGCCGGCCCTTGGATGACGAAATCGGCGGCCGGCTCGCCCGGTCCCGAGAGCTTGGGCCGTATGCCGGCATAGGCCGGTTGCAGCGCATCGTCGGCGAGGCCCGGCCAGTATTCGCGAATGGCGGCATAGAAGCTTTCGGCGCGATGTGGATCGACATCGTAGTTGATCGAATCGACCCATTCGACGTCGGGCCCGAAGCGCGCCTGGCCGCCCAAATCGATCGTCAGATGGACACCGAGTCCGGCTTCGTTCGGCATCGGATAGATGAGACGCGAGAACGGCGCGCGGCCCGAGATGCTGAAATAGTTGCCGCGCGCGAAGTAAAGCGGCGGCACGTGACGCGCATCGAGCCCGTGGATTTTGCGCGCGAGCGCGTTGGCGTAAAGGCCGGCGCTGTTGATGACGCATGCCGCGCTCAATGTCGTCGGCGACGATCCTCCGACCTTCACGACGAACCGACCGGCCGTTGCTTCGATCGATTCGACGGGCGAGTGGAACGCGCAGACGGCGCCGCCGCGCTCTGCATCGCCTTCGAGCGCCAGCAGGAGCTGATGACTATCGACGATGCCTGTTTGCGGCGAGAAGACCGCCGCGACGCACTCGAGCGCCGGCTCGAGGGCTTGGGCTTCGTCCGCGCTGAGCGGCATCAGGTCGAGAACGCCGTTTTCCTTGCCGCGGGCGGCGAGCGTCTTGAGCTGTGGCAGTTGATTGCGCGCGGTGGCGACCAGCAGCTTGCCGCAACGCTGATGCGGAACGCCGCGCTCAGCGCAGTATTCATAGAGCATCTCGCGGCCGCGCACGCAGAGCGCTGCCTTCAACGAGCCGCGCGGGTAATAGATACCGGCGTGAATGACTTCGCTGTTACGCGAGCTCGTGCTCGTGCCGACGGCCTCGGCCGCTTCCAGCACGATCACCTCGCGGCCGCGCTCGGCGAGCGCGCGCGCGATGGCTAGACCGACCACTCCTGCGCCGATCACTACGCATTCGATCTGATCCATGATTGTCTGTCGCGGCTCCGCGACCGCGCGTCGTTGCCGGTATGGCCGTTGACGGGACGCTCCGGCTAGCGCTGCCCGAACGCACGTTCATTCGCACATTTCGTATCGCGGTATGGCGCCGCTCACGTGCAAGGGGGATTGTACTCAAAACCCGATCGGCCTCCGCCGGGTCCCCCGCTCCAACCGAATATCGTCGCCGCGAATCTCGTCGCGCCCATCGACTCTAGCCGTGCCGAACCCATGAAGGATCGCGCGCCGCATATCGCGCGGCGAGGCCCGCGCGAGCACCTCGAGCGCGTCCTCCCCGAGCACCTCCGGGAACCGCATCCCCCACCCATGCGCCGAGCGGATCTCCTCGTAGATAGCCTGCGCAATCCGCCGCGCGCCTTCCGTATCGGGCGGCGTGATTTCATAAACGCTCATCCGGCTCAGAATCGGCTCGGGAATCGACCGGTCGTCGTTAGCCGTGGCGACCCAGATGACCTGCGCGGCATTGATGGGCACTTCGGCGAACTCGTCGATGAACGATTGCGCCGTTTCATGCTCGAGCAGCGCGTAGAGCGCGCCGAGCGGATCGTATTGCGAATCGCTGTTGGCCTTGTCGATCTCGTCGACGACGATGACGGGATTCGCGTAGCTGCCATTCACGAGCGTCTCGAAGACCTTCCCCGGCTTCGCGTTCTTCCATTGCGACGAGGCGCCCGAAAGAATCCAGCCGGCCGTGAGCGAGCTCATCGCGACATATTGATAAGCCGTTCCCAAGAGCCGCGCGAGCGCCTTCGCGAAATGCGTCTTGCCAATGCCTGGATCGCCGAGCAACAGGATCGGCATCAGCTCGAGCCGGTCCTCGGTCTCCATGCAGAGTGCGACTTGTCGTCGCACGTCTTCGAGCGGCTCGGAAAAATTCGGCAGCCGATCGAGCAGCGCATCGATCGCCGGCATGCGGTTCGGCTTGACGCAAAACCGCAGATTGCCGACCTTCAGCATTTTCTCGTAGGTGGCGCGCAGTGCTTCGTTCGCACTGTCCCCCAGTTCATTCAACGCTGTCTCGACTTGATCCAGGTCGTAGACCTTGCTGAACGATGCCACCGCGAGTTCCTGTTTCACCATCGCTGTTGTCATTGCTCACCTCACCCCGCGAATCGAGCGCCCCACTCGGTCACAGGTCGACCCCGCCCATCTGCGCCTAAGGCGCGCACTAGTTCGCTTCATTTCGACATCACGATTCAAGTGTAGCTATGCAAGTTCCATGCGCAAAGCAAGCAGCGGGCGTGCCGTGCTGCTGATAGTTCGACGTGCGCTAATCGATGCATCTCACGGCAACTCGACGCCAAATGACAGCGTAAACACCCGATACGGCGAGAGCGGGTCGTTAGGCGTAAGATGTGCGGTTCAAGCTTCGACGCATTGGTGCAGTAAAGGAGTGCAGCGGATGAGAGCAAAAACCGTCATCGCGGCAGCGTTCGGTTGCGTCTCGTTTGTCGCTTGCGCGCAAACGACGACGGAGCCGCCTGTGGTGACGTGGGAGATCGACGTCGTGCGCGATGGCACCACGATCGATACGTTCGACGGCACGACGCCGATCGGCCAGGCGGCAGCGGCCACGCATCACCATGAAACCGTGCACCGCGTGGGCTGCAAGCAAGCGCCGGCCGCCCGCATCGACCTCGTGCGCTCGCTGACGGTCTCGCCGGTCAGGCTCGATGCGTCGGGCGTCACGCTCGCGATCGAGGCGCAAGACACGATCGAAGACGATACCGAGCAGCGCACCCCCGACGGCTGTCCACTGCCGCCCGAGCCGAGGCGCCTGACCGCTTCGCATCCGGGCCTCGTCGTGCCGAGCGGCCAATGGACGAACTGGACGATCCTCGAGAGTCATCCGGCACTCGTCTATCGCGTTCGCGCAAGCGTCGCTTCTCACTAATATGGATCAATGAAGCAGGAACCGCTCGGCATGCGAAATCCCGAAGAACTCGTGCAAGCGGCCGCGGCGAGCGAGAAGAAGGAATTCGTCGCGGTGAGCTGGAATCTGCACAAAGGGCGCTCGCCGCTCGGTTTCACGGCGTGGAAGGCAATGCAGCGCTGGGTCCAATCGACGCATGCGGACGCCTATTTCCTCCAGGAGGCGATGGCGCGGCGCATGCCCGGACCGACGCTCGCGACGAGCTTTGGCGCGCCGGTCCACGAGCCGCTGGCCGACGTGTGGGACTGTCAGGCGACGGAGCTCGCGCAGGCGCTCGAGCTCGAAATCGCGCTCGGGCCCAACGTGTTCAAGCCGTCGTGGCGGCACGGCAACGCGATCCTGTCACCGCATCCGCTCGACCTCGGCGGCCGTTGGGACATCTCGGCGCACCGCTTCGAAAAGCGCGGGCTCCTCGTCGCGCGCGCGATGTTCGGCGGCCGGTCGGTCACGCTCCTTTGCGCCCACCTCGCGCTCACGCGTTCGGCGCGGCTGCGTCAGATGAACTGGATCGCGCACTGGATCGCGCGCGAAGCGCCCGACGGTCCACTCGTGCTCGCCGGCGATTTCAACGACTGGCGCAACGACTCGATTCCGCTTTTCGGTGAGCACGGTCTCCGGGAGGTCGCGACCGAGCTCGGCGAGAACGGGCGCACGTTCCCGGCCTTCTCGCCGGCGCTCGCGCTCGACAAGATGTTCGTGCGCGGCATGCGCCCCGTCGAATGGATTCCGCCTGCACAGGAAACGGCCTGGCTCTCGGATCATCTGCCGTATGTCGCGCGTCTTCGGCTCGACGATTGAGCGGCGACTCGCGACGGGGCGACATCGAATGCCGATCGAACGGAACGGGCGATAAAGGCCCGACTAACGACGCGACTAACGACCCGACTAAAGGCCCGGCGCCTTCGAGAGGCGGGCGGCGCGCGAACGGAAGGGCCACGCAAAGCCTAGCCGTCCAAAGCGCGCTAAAATAGCGAATTCTGCGTCAGCCAGACGCGTCGCACTCTCGAAGCCCATGAGCAACCTTAATCCGCAAACCGTCCTTACCGTCCATCATTGGACCGACACGCTTTTCAGCTTCACTTGCACGCGCGACGATTCGTTCCGCTTCGAGAACGGCCAGTTCACGATGGTGGGCCTCGAGGTCGACGGCAAGCCGTTGATCCGCGCCTACAGCATGGCCAGTGCGAACTACGAGGAAAACCTCGAATTCCTCAGCATCAAGGTGCCCGACGGCCCCCTCACCTCGCGTCTGCAGCACCTCAAGGTGGGCGACAAGGTCCTCATCGGCAAGAAGCCGACGGGCACGCTGGTGGCCGACAACCTGCTGCCCGGCAAGACGCTCTGGCTGCTCTCCACGGGCACGGGCCTCGCCCCGTTCATGTCGATCATCAAGGATCCCGACATCTACGACCGCTACGAGAAGGTCGTGCTCACGCACACGTGCCGGTTCGTCGACGAGCTCGCCTACAAGGAATACATCACGGAGCATCTGCCGGCGCACGAGCATATCGGCGAGATCGTCCGTGAAAAGCTCATCTACTACCCGACGGTGACGCGCGAATCGTTCATGAACCGCGGCCGCATCACCGAGCTCATCGACACGCAAAAGCTCTTCGCCGATCTGGGCATGCAGCCGTTCTCGACCGAGACGGACCGCGTCATGCTCTGCGGCAGCCCGCACATGCTGCGCGATACGCGCGAGCTGCTCGACGGGCTCGGGTTCAAGGAAGGCAGTAACAACGAGCCGGGCCACTACGTCGTCGAGAAGGCGTTCGTCGGCTAAGGGCGGCGAATCGCCGACAGCTGGCAGCTACAGCTACAGCTACCGCCACAGACACAAACACACTCACCTCGCGATCGGAGCCGCTGTGCTCCGGTCTTCTTTTCAGCCGCGGCGCTGCGACATTGCTCGCCTGCGCTGTTACGTCTGTTACATCCGCGCCACACCGCTTGCCTTGTTTTATCGTAAGGCTTTTCCTACGAAAGGAGGAGACGGCCTTTGCCGGCGGTCGTTTGCGGTCCCGCCGCAAGCCTTGTTGCGTCTGACTATTTCGCGTTTTTGAGATATCATCCGCCGCATCGGTCACCGGACGGAATCGATTCCTACTGTGTGATTCTTAGTTACAAAATGTAAATATCGTTACCTGTTCCGTCGGTGTTTTTCCTGCCGGCTCAACAGGAACGCTCGAGTCGTATCCGCTGTTTGAGCTGCCCTTTTCAGTGATGAGCGAAGAAAGCCTGGCCAATCTGCAAGCTCGCCTGCGCGAGCTTGCCGGCGAGCTCGTCTCGGCGAGCGAAGCCGCCCGCATTCATCTTGCTCGCGAGCTGCACGACGGCGTGGGGCCCGAACTCACGGCCGCGCGCTTCGCGCTGGCCAGCATGGGGGCCGTCCTTTCGGGCACGCAAGCGTGGCCCGGCGCCGAACAGGCATTCGCGCTCGCTCAGCGCTCCCTCGAAGCCGCCTGCGAGGCCACTCGCCGCATCGTGGCGGAGCTCCACGGGCCGCAGCTCGAAGGCGGCATCGTCGACACGCTGTCGCAATGGACGCTCGCCTTCACGGAACGCACGGGCCTGCGGACGAGCTTCGTCTGCGCAGCCGACGTCCGGCTGACGCAGTTGCCGCACGATGCAGCCCTCTCTATTTTTCGCGTCGCACAGGAAGCGCTCGGCAACGTCGCCAAGCATGCCAACGCGTCATGCGCCGACGTGCGCATCGAAACGGACAAGCGCCATCTGACGCTCGTCATCGCGGACGACGGCCGAGGCATGCCGCGCGGCGCGCGCAAGCCAGATCACGAGTCCGCGACAGGCTTTGGCCTGCCCGGCATGCGCGCGCGCTGCGAGGCGCTCGGCGGCTCGCTGCGCGTGACCACGTGCAGGCAGCGCACAGCCAAATCCGGCGGGACGGGGACGGGGACGACGGTGCGCGCCCGCTTCGCCTGGGACGCCTTGCTCGGCGCACTCGCCGAGCGCGTCGGGACTTTGGCCAGCACGGCCAATACGACCGACATCACCAGCACCACCAGCAGCATCAGCACGACGGGCATGACGTACACGCAAGTCCGCATGGTGCCGCTGCGGGGCAACGCCGCATCGGCGAGCTAGGGCTATGTCATTGCGCATTTTGCTCGTCGACGACCATGCGATCGTGCGTCAAGGCGTGCGGCATCTGCTGCTGACGCACGATGTCGCGCGCGAAGTCGCCGAAGCCGACACCGGCGCGCAAGCGCTCGCGAGCCTCGACGACGACCATCCGTTCGATGTCATCGTGCTCGACATCTCGCTGCCCGACATCAACGGCGTGGAAGTCCTCAAGCGCGTGAAGCGCCGCGCGCCCCGCACGCCCGTCCTCATGTTCTCGATGTTTCGCGAGGACCAGTATGCGGTTCGCGCGCTCAAGGCCGGCGCGGCCGGGTATCTGTCGAAGACGGTGACGGCCACCCAGATGATCGACGCGATCCGCCAGGTAGCGGCGGGCCGCAAGTACGTCAGCCCCGCGCTTGCGCAGGCGCTGGCCGAATACGTCTCGATCGAGAACGAGCCGCTGCCGCACGAAAAGCTTTCGGATCGCGAGTATCAGACGCTTTGCATGCTCGCATCGGGCAAGCGGCTGACCGACATCGCCCACACGCTTTCGCTCTCGGTGAAGACGGTCAGCGTCTATCGCACGCGCTTGCTCGAGAAGATGAAGCTCAGCAACAACGCCGAGCTGACGTTCTACGTCATGAGCAATCGCCTCATCGACTTCAATCCCGCCGCCACGATCGACAGTTCCGCTAGCTGATGCTCGCACCTGCCCCGTCTGCGGCATAGCTCGACACCCCTGCCTATCCCGCCCTGTTTTGGTGCCCGAACGCGCGATCTGTCTGAGTTCTTACGGCTGCGCAAGCTTGCCGACCCGGATCGGATAAAATCGAAGGCTTTCCCAACGGCCGGCACGCACCAAGCCGGTGCAATCCGTAGGAGACCGCATCCATGTCCCTTTTTCGCAAAAAGAATGTCGAGCAGATGATCGCCGGGGCCCAGCGCACCGGGCTCAGGAAAGCACTCGGCGCGCTCGATCTGACGTTCCTTGGCATCGGCGCCATCATCGGCACCGGCATTTTCGTGCTCACGGGCACGGGCGCCGTGCAGGCCGGCCCGGCGCTCATGGTCTCGTTTCTCATCGCGGCCGTCGCCTGCGCGCTCGCCGGGCTCGCCTACGCGGAGTTCGCCTCGACGATCCCCGTCGCCGGCTCCATTTACACGTACTCCTATGCCACGATCGGCGAGCTGGCCGCCTGGGTCATCGGCTGGGACCTCATGCTCGAATACGGGCTCGCCACGTCTGCGGTCTCCGTCGGCTGGTCGGGCTATTTGCAATCGCTGCTGGCCGGCTTCGGATTGAAACTGCCGATCGCGCTCACGGCCGCGCCCGGCACGGTGCCCGGCGCGTCCACGCTGTTCAATCTGCCGGCCTTCCTCGTCATGATGGTCATCACGACGCTGCTCTCGGTCGGCGTGCGCGAATCGACGCGCGTGAACAACTTGATGGTCGCGATCAAAGTCACCGTCGTGCTCGCCGTGATCGCCGTCGGCGCCTTTCACGTCGAGCCGGCCAACTGGCACCCGTTCATGGCGAACGGTTGGCACGGCGTGTTCGGCGCGGCGGCCGTCATGTTCTTCGCGTTCATCGGCTTCGATTCGGTCTCGTCGGCAGCCGAGGAAGTGAAGAATCCGAAGCGCGACCTGCCGATCGGCATCATCGCCTCGCTCGCCGTTTGCGCGGTGCTCTACGTGGCGGTCGCGGCCGTCGTGACCGGCATCGTGCCGTCGGCGCAGTTCGCGAGCATCTCGCATCCGGTCTCGTACGCGCTGCAAGTGGCCGGCCAGAAGTGGGTGGCCGGCTTCATCGATCTCGGCGCCGTGCTCGGCATGCTGACGGTCATCCTCGTCATGAGCTATGGCCAGACCCGCATCATCTTCGCCATGTCGCGCGACGGTCTGCTGCCGAAGAAGCTTTCGAACGTGCATCCGCGCTTCGCGACGCCGTTCACGACGACGTGGCTCGTCGGGCTCTTCTTCGGCTTCATCGGCGCGCTCGTGCCGCTCGACGTGCTGGCCGAGCTCATCAACATCGGCACGCTCGCGGCGTTTTCGATGGTCTCGATCGCCGTGCTCATCATGCGGCGCACGCATCCGCACCTGCCGCGCGCGTTCCGCTGCCCCGGCGTTCCCGTCGTGCCGATCCTGGCCGTCGCCGCCTGCGTCTTCCTGATGGTCAATCTGCAGGCCGTCACCTGGATCGCCTTCCTCGTCTGGCTCGTGATCGGCATGACGGTCTATTTCGGCTATTCGCGTCGTCGCTCGCTGCTCGCCGTCAATTCGCGCTGAGCGTTTCGGCCCACGTCTTCAGCCCCTTTTTGGGCGTGCCGCCCGCGGCGGCGCGTCTCGCTGGCGTCTCGTCATCCCAGGTTCATAATGAATGTTGGCCGGCGATCTGTCGCATCGGCAGTCGTCGGTCGTCCTTCAAAGTGGGAGACAACGCAATGGAATTGACGCAAAGCTATACGCTGCCCGTGCCACCGCAACGTGCGTGGGAAGCGCTGACCGATGCCGAAGTCCTGCGCACCGCGATCCCCGGTTGCGAGCAGATACGCGCGGAGGGCGAAGACGCCTTCACATTCGCGGTCAATCTGTCCGTCGATGGGGTCCGAGCGCGCTTCTCGGGACACATGCGCATGCTCGACACCGATCCGCCGCACACCTGCACGCTACGCTTCGAGAGCGATGCGGGCAGTGAGGCCGGCGCCGTCGGCAATGCGCGCGTCCATCTCGACGCCGACGGGGACGCGTCGACGACACTGTCGTATCAGGCCGAGAGCCAGGCGAATGGCTCAGCGGGGGGGCTGAGCAAGCTCGCCGACGAGTTCGGCAAGCGCTTTGCCGCTTGTGTGGCGGGTGACGGCTTCGGCGTCGTCGGCGATGCGCCGCTGCCGTCCGACCCTTCGGTGCAGCATGCGGCCGTTGCCGAATCGGCTCCCGCGGGAAAGGGAGCGAAGTGCTGGAAAGCGTGGACGACCCGCTCATCGTAAAACCAGCCTCGGTTTGAAACCCCGCCCTTCAAGGCGGCGAACCGGGACTCCGGCCCGAAGGCCGGTTCTGGGCAATGGCTTCTCGGGCGGCTGGGCTTTTCGAGCGCCGGTCGCCGCTTTCCTAGCCCAATCTTCCTGTCTTTGGTTAACGAGGGGCGGGAGTGCCGCCCTTCTCGTCCATCACTCCGCCGAAGGCAGCAACGGATACGAAATCGGGCCGGCCGGCTCCGATCGTGCGCCGGCCTCGGGCGGCGCCGGGCCGTCGGCGGCCCCGCTTTCGAGCCGGTAAAGCCAGGCCAGCAGCTCCGCTACCGCCTGATAGAGCTCGGGCGGAATCTTCGCGTCGAGGTCGACCTGCATCAGCAGCGAGACCATCTCGGGCGCGCGATGCACGTAGAGCCCTGACTCCTGCGCTCGCTGAATGATCATGTCGGCAAAAAGGCCGTAGCCCTTCGCCACCACACGCGGTGCGCTGCCTTCGCCCTTGCCGTCGTAGGCAAGCGCCGCCGCGCTTCGGCGTCGCGGGCGGCTCACGTGCCGCTCCATTCGAATGGATCGTCGAAGAGACCCTCGAGCGGCGTCGGCGACCCGCGCCATCCTTCTCCCGCACCGGATGCGGTGACAGCGTCCGGCGCGGCGGTCGCGTCGTGCGCCTGCGCGTCGGTCGCGGCCGCCGCCGCGCGCGCGTAGGCCGCTGTCGCCGCCTGCACGGCATCGGCCGTCGCGGCGGGATCGGCTCCGCCGACCTCCCGAATCGTCAGCCCCGTCAGCTCGATGCCGGCCGCGCGCAGCCGGCGGCCGAACGCCTCGCCGCCCGTGGCGAGCCGGGCCGCTCCGGCCGGACTTGCCTGCACGCGAACGACAAGGCTCGTCCCCTTCAGGACGAGATCGGCATCGACGGTCCCGAGCGTCGGCAATGCGAGCGTCAGGCGCGTGCGCCAGGCCTGCTCGTCCGGGGCCCCTTGCTCGCCGGGGCCGCGATAACGGTCGGGCTCGGGCTCGATCGTCCAGTCGAGCTTGGTGCCCGGCCAGACTTCGCCGGTCCAGCGGAATTGCTCGGTGGCGAGCAGATCGAGTTGCTGGCGCACGAGTGGAATCGTCGCCGGATGAATCGACGCAGCGACCGACGCGGGCGCGCCGCCAAAGGGGTCGCCGGACGCGCCGAGCCCGCTCGCCGAGCGGGCCGACGCGCCGGCTGCGCCCGTCGCCGCGGAGCGCAAGCTGTCGGCCGAGTTGCCGAAGGCCGTTGCCGCACCCGGCTGTCCCGGCAATGGGCGCGCGCCGGCATAGGCCGAAGCCGACATGCGCGGATCGCCGGGCAGCATCGGCGACGCGGACGACTGCGAACCTGTCGCGTGCTGCAGCAAGGCAGTGGCCAGCGCGGCGCCATCCCGGAGGACGCCTGCCGCCGATGCAAAGGCCGATGAAGCTGGCGGCGCACCGAAGAACGCTTCGGAGCCGTCAGTGCCCGCGGAGGCCGGCTGCTCCCAATCGAACGAAAGCTGGGCGGCCGCCGCGGCGAGGCGGGTCTGCGGTTCGTTGGCAAGCAGGTCAGCCGGATAGCTGCCGGCGAGCCACTGCGCAAGATGCGATTCGTAGAAGAGGCCCGTTTCGGCCACCGTCTTTTCGAGCGCGGCCGCGAGGGCTTCGACGGGAAGCGCCGCGGCCGACGTCGCGGCGGTGGCCGCCGTCGAGCTCGCGGAGGCGGCGGCCCCGCCCGACATTGCGGTGCCGTCCGATGCGCTCGTCGCGGCGGCGCCCGAGCCAACCGACCCCGCGTCCGTGGCCGGTTGCGCGTCGATCGCGGGCGGTGCCGGCCAGATCGGCGCTTCGCCAAGTACGGGCTGCGTAGCCTCGCCGCCGAAGCGCGAGATGGCGTCGAGCGTCAGCGCGACCTCGGACAAGATCGCTTGCGCCGAGGCCGGCGGCGGCGCGTCGGCAACCGGAATCGCGCCGCCGATGGGCGCGGTGCTCGTATCGGTGGCCTCGGCGGAAGCGCCCGTTTGCGTCGTGGCCGTGCGTGCACCGGCGCCGACGTTCTCGATGAGGGCGTCGAGGCGGCTCGTCAGCATCGAGCCTAGCGTCGAGTCGATTCCGGTCATGCTCGGGCCTCGTGTGCCGCGTCACCTGCGTGCGTAAGGAGTGACGGCTGGCGGCGTCTGATACGGCGCGGCTATCCCGCGCGGAACAACCCTTTCAACACGTGAGCCGGACGCGGCGCCGAAAAAAAAACCTGCAGGCGCGCCATGCTCGGGTTGGCGAGATCGCGAATGGCGGCATCGTCGGCGAGAATCTGGCGGATGAGGTCGTACTTGCGCAGCCTTTCGCTCTCGTTGAGCGAGACGTCCGCGTCGATGGCGCAAAGCGCGTCGACGAGCACCCGATACTCGTCTTGCAGCTCGGTGAGCTCGTCCCACAGCGACTTGCGCGCCGCCGTCAGCATGCGTGCTGAAATGGCCGCAATCGCCTCGTAGCGGGCGAAATAGTCAGCTTTGGCGTTCATCGTTGTGCGTCCGGCGCTCCCTGCGCTGCTCTTTTTGCCACTTGATCGCTGATGCCGATCCAGGCTTCCTCCAACGTCGCGAGCAACCGATCGACTTCGATGAGGATCGCCTCGCTTTGCTCCAGGTTGGCGTCGAGCAGGCGGCGAACCATGTAGTTGTAAAGCGCGTCGAGCCGAAGTGCGAGGTCGCCGCCCACGTCCTTCTTCAACGATGCCTGCAGGCCGCCGGCGATGATGTTCATCGCCTTGCTGATCGCTTCACCGCGCGGGCCGATATTGCCCTGCTGAAGGTGCATGCGAGCCTGCGCGATCGCCTGGCGCGCCCCTTGGTAAAGCATGAGGATCAGCCGATGCGGATCCGCGCCCATCACCCCTGTCTCGACGCCGACGCGCGCGTAAGCGCTTGCTCCAGCGTTGCCTTGGGAAAACATCGGCGCTTCTCCTTCTTCTTCAATGGTTCGCAATGTTGAACGCCAGGCGCAACCGCCCCGCTGCGGCGCGCGCACGCCGCAGGCCGAGCATGGGGCCGCGCCAGCCCCGGGCATGCCTCGCCGTGCATGCCTCGCTTATAAGGCGGTTATCGGATCGCAAAAGGAAAGCTTTAGCCGTAATAACACGCAATTTAGGCAAATGACCTTTCAAAAAACGGCATTTTGAAAGCTGCATTCAATCTTCTGATGTAATACTCTTGTAGAGAGCCCGCTTTTCGCGACTCCCTGCCTTGGGAAAATCATCATGGGGGGCTGCCGTCGGCGAGCCGCCGAGCGGGGGCAAGCCGGCAACGTGCGATCAGATCGACATCTGCATGATCTCGTTGTAAGCCGTGACGAGCCGGTTGCGGACCTGCAGGCCGAACTGGAAGCCGATGCCAGCCTTTTGCATGTCGACCATCACGTCGTTGAGCGAGACGTTCGAAGCGCCGACTTCGAAAGCCTTCCACTCGTTGTCGGCCTTTTTCTGGTCGGAGCTGATCTTATCGAGCGAGCTTTTGAGCGCGGCGGCGAAGCTGCCGGCATTGGCCGCGCCCGCCTGCTCGCCGAGCGCGGACGCCTTCGAGCCGCCGGCGGCCTCGGCCGCCATCGCCTGCATCTGCTGCAGCGCGGATGTGAGCGGGTTGACTGGCACTGTCATCGTTTCTCCCTCTGCTCTGTTGTCCGGGCCTGGCGCTTTGGCCGCCTCGCCCATCCGTGACCTGGTAGCGGTTATGGACGATAAGCATAGCAATGCCGCCTTTCCCAAACTTGCGAAACTGGGGGGTAAACCCGGTTCTATTCGACTGATGGCTTGTCAGCCCGGCATGGATAATCCCCCTCGTGAAAGTGTCTGCCCGTGCCGGCCTGGCCTACGTTTCACGTAGTCCTGCACCCGCACCGGACGGACACCCCCGCATCCCGGAGAACCCCGACGCATGGATTCGCAGGCCAACTCTTTGATCAACCCCGACGCCCGCATGGGCCTCGCGGCCGGCGCGCAGCCGGGCGCGCCGGCCGCGGGCGCCGTGGCGGGCGCCGGCGGCGCCGGCGCGGGGGCGGCCGATTTCGGCGGCTTCGCCCAGCGCCTGTCGTCGCTCTCGCAGGTGCGCGGCAACCCGCGCGCGGCGCTGATCGTCGCCGTGGCCGTATTCGTCGCCGTCGTGGCTGCTCTCGTCCTCTGGAGCCGGGCCCCCGACTACCGTGTTCTCTACAGCAACCTGTCGGATCAGGACGGCGGCGCGATCATTACCGCGCTCCAGCAGGCCAATGTGCCTTACAAGCTCTCCGAAAACGGCTCCGCGATTCTCGTGCCGTCCGATCAAGTAGCCGAAGTGCGCATGCGCCTCGCCTCGCAAGGGCTGCCGAAGAGCGGCTCCGTCGGCATGGAGCTGATGGACAACGAGCGGTTCGGCATCAGCCAGTTCGCCGAGCAGATCAACTATCAGCGCGCGCTCGAAGGCGAGCTCGAGCGGACGATCGAATCGATCTCGGTGGTCCGCCGCGCGCGCGTGCACCTCGCGATTCCCAAGCCGACGGTCTTCGTGCGCGAGAAGGAAGCGCCGACGGCGTCGGTGCTCGTCAACCTCTTTCCGGGCCGCGCGCTCGACGAAGGACAGGTCGCCGCGATCACGCACATGGTGGCGTCGAGCGTGCCCGACCTGCCGTTCAAGAACGTGACCGTCATCGATCAAGACGGCAACCTGCTCACGCAGCCGGCGACGGGCTCGGGCCTCGATGCGAGTCAGCTCAAATACGTGCAGCAGGTCGAGCGCAACACGCAGCGCCGCATCGATGCGATCCTCGCGCCGCTCTTCGGCGCCGGCAACGCTCACTCGCAGGTCAGCGCCGACATCGACTTCGCGCAGAGTGAGCAGACGGCCGAGAGCTACGGTCCGAACGGCAACCCGCAGCAGGCGGCGATCCGCAGCCAGCAGACGAGCTTGTCGACGGAGATGGGGCAAACGGGCGCCTCGGGCGTGCCGGGCGCGCTCTCGAACACGCCGCCGCAGCCGGCCTCGGCGCCGATCGTCGCGGCCAGCGGGACCAGCGCGACGACGGCCGCCACGACGCCGCTAAGCGAGCATAAGGACGCGACGACGAACTACGAGCTCGACAAGCGCGTCTCGCATACGGAGCAGCCGATGGGCGGGATCCGCCGGATCTCGGCGGCGGTCGTCATCAACTATCAGCGCGTCGTCGATGCCAAGGGTCATGTGACGATGCAGCCGCTCGCCGCCGATCAGCTCGCGAAGGTCGAGCAGCTCGTGAAGGACGCGATGGGCTACGACGCGAAGCGCGGCGACTCGGTCAACATCGTCAACAGCGCATTCGAGACCGAGGTCGATCCGCTCGCGAACCTGCCGTGGTGGCGCCAGCCCGATGTGATCTCGCTCGCGATGCAGGCGGCCAAGTGGATCGGCATCGGCATCGTCGCCCTCGTCCTCTATTTCATGATGGTCCGGCCGGTGCTGCGCCGCGCGTTCCCGCCGCCGCAAGCGGCGACCGAGGCGGCGCGCC
Organism: Trinickia symbiotica; assembly: GCF_002934455.1. Classification (GTDB taxonomy): domain Bacteria; phylum Pseudomonadota; class Gammaproteobacteria; order Burkholderiales; family Burkholderiaceae; genus Trinickia; species Trinickia symbiotica. The sequence continues at coordinate 32,681 of NZ_PTIR01000029.1, forward strand.
CGAACGTCGGCTCGCCCGATGAGCCGGTGCTGCTCGACGGCTCGCCCGCCAACTCTTCACCCATCACGACGGCGCTCGAGCACGATAGCGACAGAGAGATCAACCTGCTCGCGTTCGAGAGCGAGAAGCAGAAATTCGAGCGGAACCTCGATTACGCGCGCACGATCGCGCGCCAGGATCCGAAGATCGTAGCCACCGTCGTCAAGAATTGGGTGTCCGATGAGCGCTGAAGGGGTCACCAAGAGCGCGCTGCTGCTGATGTCGCTCGGCGAGGAAGAAGCGGCGCAGGTGTTCAAGTTCCTCGGGCCGCGCGAGGTGCAGAAGATTGGCGCGGCGATGGCCGCGCTCAAGAACGTGACGCGCGAAGAGGTCGAGAACGTGTTGCAGGACTTCGTCAAAGAGGCGGAGCAGCACACGGCGATGTCGCTCGATTCCAGCGAGTACATCCGCTCGGTGCTGACGAAGGCGCTCGGCGAGGACAAGGCCGGCGCGCTCATCGACCGCATTCTGCAAGGCGGCGACACGAGCGGCATCGAAGGCCTCAAATGGATGGATTCGCCGGCCGTCGCCGAGCTCATCAAGAACGAGCATCCGCAGATCATCGCGACGATCCTTGTTCACCTCGATCGCGATCAGGCTTCCGAAATCGTCGCCTGTTTCACCGACCGGCTGCGCAACGACGTGCTGCTCCGGATCGCGACGCTCGACGGTATTCAGCCGGCCGCGCTGCGCGAGCTCGACGACGTGCTGACGGGTCTGCTCTCGGGCAGCGACAACCTCAAACGCAGCCCGATGGGCGGCGTGCGCACGGCGGCGGAAATCCTCAACTTCATGTCGAGCTCCCACGAAGAGACGGTGCTCGAGAACATCAAGCAATACGACGCCGAACTCGCGCAAAAGATCATCGACCAGATGTTCGTCTTCGAAAACCTGCTCGACCTCGAAGACCGCGCGATTCAGCTCCTGCTCAAGGAAGTGGAGTCGGAGGCGCTCATCATTTCGCTGAAGGGCGCGCAGCCCGCACTGCGGCAGAAGTTCCTGTCGAACATGTCGCAGCGCGCGGCCGAATTGCTCGCCGAAGACCTCGACGCACGCGGGCCGGTGCGCGTGTCCGAAGTCGAGACCCAGCAGCGGCGCATCCTCCAGATCGTGCGCAACCTCGCCGAGAGCGGGCAGATTGTGATCGGCGGAAAGGCGGAAGATGCCTATGTCTGATTCGCGCGGCTCGGACAAAGGACAGCTCTCGGCTTACCAGCGCTGGGAGATGGCCTCGTTCGATCCGCCCCCGCTGCCCGACCCGGCGGCCGAAAGCGCGCTCGAGGCGGAGCTGCAGCGGCTGCGCGAAGCGGCACACGAGCAAGGGTTCGCGTCGGGACACGTCGCCGGTCAGGCGCTCGGCTATCAGGCCGGCTTCGACCAGGGCCACGCCCAAGGCTTCGAAAAAGGCCGGCAAGAAGCGCTCGCCGAGGCCGCGCGGATCAGCGCGCTCGCAGGCGTTTTCAAGTCGGCGCTCGAGGGCGTGCAAAGCGAGCTCGCCGAATCGCTCGTCGCGCTTGCGCTCGACATCGCTCAACAAGTCGTCCGCCAGCACATCGCGCATGACCCGACGGCGCTCGTCGCCTGCGCCCGCGAGGTGCTCGCCGCCGAGCCGGCCCTCACCGGCTCGCCCCAACTGATCGTCCATCCGGCCGATTTGCCGGTCGTCGAAGCCTATCTGAAAGAAGAGCTCGAATCGCTCGGCTGGCAAGTGCGCACGGACCCGGCCATCGAGCGCGGCGGCTGCCGCGCGCAAGCGGCGAGCGGCGAGATCGACGCGAGCGTCGCCACACGCTGGGAGCGCGTGGCGGGCGCGCTCGGCAAGGTGAGCCAATGGTGACGGCCCGAACCGCCGCGCCGTCGCTGCGCATGCCGCTTTCCACTCCCGATCCGGCGCTCGCCGGCAATCCGCATCTCGCCGCCTGGCGCGCGCGGCTCAACGCGGCCGGCGAGCGCAATGCGCTCGCGCGCCCGCTCTCGTCGTGCGGGCGCCTCACACGCGCCGCGGGCCTCGTGCTCGAAGCCGTGGGCTTGCGGCTCGGCGTCGGCGCCGAATGCATGATCGAGTTGCCGCCCGGCAGCTCACTGCCGATGGCCGAGGCCGAAGTGGTCGGCTTCGCCGCCGACCGGCTCTTCCTGATGCCGACGACCGAAGTTGCCGGCCTCTTGCCCGGCGCACGCGTCTTTCCGCGCGAGAGTGCACCCGTCGCCGATCCGCTCGCCGGGGCCAAGCGCCTGCCGGTCGGCTGGGGCATGCTCGGGCGCGTCGTCGATGCATCGGGGCGGCCGCTCGACGGCTTCGGCGCGCTCGACGCCGGCGCTGATGCGCCGCTCTCCTCGCCTTCGATCAATCCGCTCCAGCGCGAGCCGATCCAGCAAGTGCTCGACGTCGGCGTGCGCGCGATCAACGCGCTGCTGACGGTCGGGCGCGGCCAGCGCATGGGTCTCTTCGCGGGCTCGGGCGTCGGCAAATCGGTGCTGCTCGGCACGATGGCGCGCTATACGAGCGCCGAGGTCATCGTGATCGGTCTCATCGGCGAGCGCGGGCGTGAAGTGAAGGAGTTCATCGAGCAGATCCTCGGCAGCGACGGCCTGGCGCGCTCGGTCGTCGTCGCGGCCCCCGCCGATGTCTCGCCGCTCTTGCGGATGCAGGGTGCCGCTTACGCGACCTCGCTCGCCGAATACTTCCGCGATCAGGGCAAGCATGTGCTGCTGCTGATGGATTCGCTCACGCGCTACGCGATGGCCCAGCGCGAAATCGCGCTCGCGATCGGCGAGCCACCCGCGACGAAGGGCTATCCGCCCTCGGTGTTCGCCAAGCTGCCGGCGCTCGTCGAGCGCACGGGCAACGGCCCGGCGGGCGGCGGCTCGATCACGGCGTTCTACACGGTGCTGACCGAAGGCGACGATCAGCAGGATCCGATCGCCGACGCGGCCCGCGCGATTCTCGACGGCCATATCGTGCTTTCGCGCGCGCTCGCGGAGTCGGGGCACTATCCGGCCATCGACATCGAGGCGTCGATCAGCCGCGCGATGACCGCACTCATCGACGACAGACATCTCGAGCGCGTGCGCATGTTCAAGCAGTTGCTCTCGCGCTACCAGCGCAACCGCGACCTGATCAACGTCGGGGCGTATTCGAGCGGGCGCGACGCGCTGCTCGACCGTGCAATCGCGCTCTACCCGCGAATGGAAGCGTTCCTGCAGCAAGGCTATCGCGAATGTGCGCCGTTCGCGCCGAGCCTCGACTTGCTCGGCGCGTTGTTCGAGTAACGAGGCAGACCCAGGAGTCCGGCGATGACGAACGATTTTCCGATCAAGACGCTGATCGATCTGGCCCAGGACGATGTCGACGCGGCCGCGCGGCAGCTCGGTCGCGTCCAGCGCGAACGGGCCGATGTCGAAGCGCAGCTGGAAGCGCTGATCCGCTATCGCGACGAATACCACGCGAGCTTTTCGACGGCGGCGCAATCGGGCATGCCGGCCGGCAACTGGCGCAACTTCCAAGCGTTCATCGACACGCTCGACGGCGCCATCGAGCAACAGCGGCGCCTGCTCGCGGCGGCCACCTCGCGCGTCGAGGCGGCCAAGCCCGAATGGCAGCGTCAGAAGCGCAAGCTCGGCTCGTACGAGGTGCTGGCCGCGCGCGGCGAAGCCGCCGAGGCGCGCGTCGCCGCGCGGCGCGAGCAGCGCGAAGCGGACGAGCATGCCGCGAAAATGCTGCGCATGGAGCGCCGCGATCAGCTGAACTGACTGTCAGAGGACTTTTCCCATGTCGCTCTTTTCTTTCCTCGGTTCGCTCACGGGCGTCGGCGCCGGCACGCCGGCGAGCGCGGCCGATGGCTCGGCGAGCTCGAGCGCGTCCGGCGGCCCGTCGTTCGCGCAAACCTTGCAGCAAAGCATCGACGCTCAGCAGCAGGCCGCGGCGCAACCGCCAAGCAGCGGGTCGAGCAACGCCGGTTCCGGCGCTTCGTCGGATGCCTCATCGTCCACGCAGGCCGCATCGAGCAGCTCGAGCAGCGCTAGCGGTTCAAGCAACGCGGGCAGCGCGAACGCGTCTAGCAGTGCGAGCGATAACTCGAGCACGGCCAGCACGAGCGCCAGCGACGGCTCGGCATCGGCGCAAGGCTCGACTCAGGCGAGCGGAAACGGCGCGAACGGCGCAAGCGGCACCGGCAAGGCGACGAACGGCAAATCGAGCGACGGGCAGACGAGCGCCGCCCAAAACGCCGGTGCCGACGCGGCAAGCCAAGCCGCGGCCGCCGCGGCGGCAGCCGCTGCCGCCGCCCAGGCGCAGGCACAGGCCGGCAACGCCGCGGGACAAGGCGGCACGCAAACGGACGCCGGCACGTCGTCGAGCTCCGACGGCGGCGACCCCGCTCTCGCCGGCGTAACGGCGACGGGCAACGCCAAGCCGGCAAGCACGGCGCCGAAGTCGGTGCGCGACGCGATCGAAGCCGCGCTTGCCGCGCAGATGGGCACGCAGGCCACCGCGGCCGGCATGGCCGCCACCTCGAGCGGATCGTCGGCAGCGAGCACGGGCACGCATATGCTCGGCGGCAGCGGTGGCTCGACGACGGGCGCCGGCGCTTCCCCGCTGGCCTCGAAGGCGCTCGCTTCGCTCACGGGCCAAGGCAAGAATGCCAATGGCGCGCCGGCGATGGGCACGCCGGAAGCCGCGAAGGCAGTGCAAGGCACGACCGTCTCGCAAGACGGCACGGCCGCTTCGACGGCCGCGCAGGCAGTGGCGGCGAGCGGCGGCGATTCGCAGGACGCCGCGGCGCTGAAGGGCGTCGCCGACGCGGCCCATGCCGCATTGACGGACGCCCAGACGGCGCAAGCCGCGCAGGCGGCACAGACCGCTCAGGCATCGAGCGCGGCCGGCGCGACGACGACGGCCAGCGCGGCAGCAAGCGCCGCCTCGCTTGCGCCGACCGTCGGCACGGACGAGTGGGAAGACGCGTTCTCCCAGAAGGTCGTTTTCCTCTCGAACGCGCATCAGCAAAGCGCCGAGCTCACCCTCAACCCGCCCGAGCTCGGCCCGCTGCAGGTCGTGCTGCAAGTGGCCGACAACCATGCGCATGCGCTCTTCGTCTCGCAGCACCAGCAAGTGCGCGAAGCCGTCGAAGCGGCGTTGCCGAAGCTGCGCGACGCGCTCGAATCGGGGGGCTTGAGCCTCGGCAGCGCAAGCGTCAGCGACGGGTCCGCGCGCCAGGCCAACCAGCAATATCAATCGGGCGGCGGAGGCCGGAACGGCTCGCGGCGCGCGGGCGCCGACGATGCGATCGACGGCACCGTCGCCACGACGAGCACGCTACCCTCGCGCCGCACGACGGGGCTCGTCGACACGTTCGCTTGAAGCATCGACGATGCATCGGGGCGTGTCGCCGCTGAGGCAATCAGCATAAGCGCGCGCCCTGAACGCGCCCCTCGGCGTCGCCCCTCCGAGAAAGTCGCATTTGGGCGCGCCGGCGGCGGCCGACGTCAACGCGGGCGCGATCCGCTCGCCAGCCCGCGCCAAACGGACGAGATGGCGTCGAATGTCCCTTCTTTTCGGCTTATCGTTGGCGCCCCGTTTGGCCAACAATCCATCCTACCGCTCACACGCAACGCATTTTCATGGCCTCCACGACCGCAGCCACTCAGCAGAACGTCGCCCCGCCTGCCACGACGGGCAAGGTTAAGCGCATCGTGCTGATCCTCCTGATCGCTCTCGTCGCGGCCGGCGCGGCGGCGGGCGGCATGTACTTCTTTTTGGCGAAGAGCGCCCCGGGCAAGCCGGCGCCGCCGCCTCCGCCCGCGCCGCCCGTCTTCTTCGCCCTCGAGCCGATGACGGTGAACCTGCTCTCCGACGACGGCCAGCATTACCTGCGCGTCGGCCTGACGCTCAAGCTCGCCGACGAAAAGATGCAAGCGCGCCTGACGGAGCATATGCCCGAGCTGCGCAGCCGGATCCTGCTCGACCTGTCGAATAAGCACCCCGAGGATCTCTCGACGCTCGACGGCAAGCGCGCGCTCGCGAAAGAGTTGCAGTCGCTCGTGCAGCAACCGACCGATGCGGGCGCGCCGCCCGTGCAGGTCGAGGAAGTGCTGTTCACGGAATTCGTCGTCCAGTAGCGGCGTGCGCGCCCGGGTGCATGACATGACACACCGGGCACCAACCGACGCCACCTGAGCGATCTCATCAAACGAGGGACGAACAAGCGCGATGGGCCACGAAGAGTTCATGTCCCAAGAGGAAGTCGATGCACTCCTCAAGGGCGTTACGGGCGAGTCCGACTCCGCTGCCGAGCACGGCGACAAATCGGGCGTACGTCCCTACAACATCGCCACGCAGGAGCGCATCGTCCGCGGCCGGATGCCCGGCCTCGAGATCATCAACGAGCGTTTCGCTCGTCTCATGCGCATTGGCATCTTCAACTTCATGCGCCGTACGGCGGAAATCTCCGTCGGGCCTGTGAAGGTGCAGAAGTACAGCGAGTTCACGCGCAACCTGCCGATTCCGACGAACCTGAATCTCGTGCACGTGAAGCCGCTGCGCGGCACGTCGCTGTTCGTGTTCGATCCGAACCTCGTCTTTTTCGTCGTCGACAATCTGTTCGGCGGCGACGGGCGCTTTCATACGCGCGTCGAGGGGCGCGACTTCACGGCCACCGAGCAGCGCATCATCGGCAAGCTGCTGAACCTCGTCTTCGAGCATTACACGACGGCCTGGAAGAGCGTGCGGCCGCTGCAATTCGAGTTCGTACGCTCGGAGATGCATACGCAGTTCGCCAACGTCGCGACGCCGAACGAAATCGTCATCGTCACACAGTTCTCGATCGAGTTCGGGCCGACAGGCGGCACGCTCCATATCTGCATGCCGTACTCGATGATCGAGCCGATTCGCGACGTGCTCTCCTCGCCGATCCAGGGCGAAGCGCTCGAAGTCGACCGGCGCTGGGTGCGCGTGCTGTCGCAGCAAGTGCAGGCGGCCGAAGTGGAGCTGACGGCCGAGCTCGCCGCCATCGATGTGACGTTCGAGGACATTCTCAACATGCGGGCCGGCGACGTGCTGCCGATCAACATCCCCGAGCACATCGTGGCGAAGGTCGATGGCGTGCCCGTCATGGAATGCGGCTACGGAATTTTCAATGGTCAATACGCGCTGCGCGTGCAAAAGATGATCAGCGCGGCCGATACGATGAAGGAAGCTGGATATGAGTGACCTCAACGCCACGCCCAACGAAGGCACCCACGCGGCCGAAGCCCAGATGGCCGCGGCGATGGAACCCCAGGCCGCCGCCGCGGCAAGCGACGAAGCGAGCCTCGACGACTGGGCGAGCGCGCTCGCCGAGCAGAACTCGAACGAGGCGCCGACGGCCGCGGCCGGCGTGTTCCAGCCGCTCTCGAAAGTCGCGCCGACGTCGACGCGCAACGACATCGACATGATCCTCGACATCCCGGTCCAGATGACCGTGGAGCTCGGCCGCACGAAGATCGCGATCCGCAATCTGCTGCAGCTCGCACAGGGCTCCGTCGTCGAGCTCGACGGCCTCGCCGGCGAGCCGATGGACGTGCTCGTGAACGGCTGCCTCATCGCGCAGGGCGAAGTCGTCGTCGTCAACGACAAGTTCGGCATCCGGCTCACCGACATCATCACGCCGTCCGAACGCATCCGGAAGCTGAACCGATGATCGAAGTGCTGCGCCGGCCCGCGGCCGGCGCGCTGGCCGTGTTGTTCGTGTTGTTCGCGTTGTTCGCGCTGCCCGGCAGCGCGCTCGCCGCCGACATGAACGCCGTCAATCACGCCGCGAGCATCGCGTCGGCCGTCGGGGCCGGCACCGCGGCGCCGTCGCTCGGCATCGGCGCCGTTTTGCAGACGCTCTTCGGCCTCGCCGCCGTCGTGGCCCTCGTGCTCGCCTGCGCATGGGTCGCACGGCGCACCGGCTTCGCGCCGGGTGCGCGCGGCCACATCGTGAGGACGGTCGGCGGCGTCTCGCTCGGCGGCAAGGAGCGCGTGGCCGTCGTCGAGATCGGTGACACCTGGCTCGTGCTCGGCGCCGCGCCCGGCAACGTGCGGTTGCTCCATACGCTGCCGGCGGGCTCGAAAGATGCCGCGCATACCGCGGGCGGCGGATTGGGCTCGGGCGGGCCCGACGGCGGGCATCCCGCGTCTCCTACCTCATTCAGCTCGCGCTTTCGCGCCGCGCTCGCGGCCGAGGCGAAGAAGCGTTTTTTCCTGCCCTCGGGCGGAGGCAAGTAAATGTCGTTGTGCTCGACCGCGCGGGCGGCGCGGCTCGCGCGAGCCGCATCGTCCGTCACTTTCGCGCTGATCGCGCTGACGCTTACGCTCGCGCCCACCTCCTCGTTCGCGCAGGCCGCAGGTCTCCCCGCCCTCACCGCGACACCGGGCGCGAACGGCGGCACGACCTATTCGCTGACCGTGCAGACGATGCTCGTGTTGACGATGCTGTCGTTCCTGCCGGCGATGGTGCTGATGATGACGAGTTTCACGCGCATCGTGATCGTGCTCTCGCTGCTGCGACAGGCGCTCGGAACGGCGACGACGCCGCCGAACCAGGTGCTCGTCGGCCTCGCCCTCTTTCTCACGCTGTTCGTGATGTCGCCGGTCCTCGACAAGGCGTACAACGACGGCTACAAGCCATTCTCGGAGGGCGCGGTCTCGATGGACGTGGCCGTGCAGCGCGGCCTGGCGCCGTTCAAGACGTTCATGCTGCGCCAGACGCGCGAATCGGATCTCGCGCTCTTCGCGCGGATCTCGCACGCGCCGCCGATGCAAGGGCCCGAGGATGTGCCGCTTTCGCTGCTCGTGCCGGCGTTCGTCACGAGCGAGCTGAAGACCGGCTTTCAAATTGGCTTCACGATCTTCATCCCGTTTTTGATCATCGACATGGTCGTGGCGAGCGTGCTGATGTCGATGGGGATGATGATGGTCTCGCCGATCACGATCTCGCTGCCGTTCAAGCTGATGCTGTTCGTCCTCGTCGACGGATGGCAGCTGTTGATCGGCTCGCTCGCTCAGAGCTTCGCCTCATAAATTCGCCAGGAGTCGCAGAGAATGACGCCGGAATCCGTCCTCACGCTCGCGCATCGGGCGATGTACGTCGCGCTGCTCATTACCGCGCCGCCGCTCGTCATCTCGCTCGTGGTCGGGCTGCTCGTGAGCTTCTTTCAGGCCGCGACGCAGATCAACGAAGCGACGCTGAGCTTCATTCCGAAGCTCGTCGCCGTGGCGCTGACGCTCGTCATCGCGGGGCCGTGGATGCTCTCGATCGTGCTCGACTACATGCGCCAGGTGCTGACGAGCATTCCTTCGATGGCTGGGTAGGCCGGCGCGGCTCGTCTCCCGCTCTGTCTCTTCAACGGACCCGATGTTCACCGTCACCTATGCGCAGTTGAACGTCTGGATGACGGCGTTCCTCTGGCCTTTCGCGCGCATCGCGGCCGTGATCGGGACGGCACCCGTCGTCAGTCAGTCGTCGGTGCCCGCACGCGTCAAGATCGGTCTCGCCGCGTTCCTGACGCTCGTCGTCTCGCCGACGCTCGCGCCGCTGCCGCAGGCGACCGTGTTCTCGGCGACCGGCATCTGGATTCTCGTCAACCAGTTCGTGATCGGCGCGGCGCTCGGGCTCACGATGCAGCTCGCGTTCGCGGCCGTTGAACAAGCGGGCACGCTGGTCGGCCTGCAGATGGGGCTCGGGTTCGCGACGTTTTTCGATCCGACCTCGAACGCCTCGGCCGAAGTCGTCGCCCGTTACATGAGCACGATCGCGATGCTCGCATTCCTGGCGCTCGACGGCCACCTGCAACTCATCACTTCGCTCGCCGCCTCGTTCCAGACGATACCGGTCAGCGCCGACATGCTCGGCCGAGGCGGATTCAACGCGCTCGTCCAATGGGGCGGCGCCGTCTTCTCGGCGGGGCTGCTGCTCGCGCTGCCCGTCGTCGTCGCGCTCTTGATCGCGAACCTCGCGCTGGGCGTGCTCAACCGCGCCGCGCCGCAGATCGGCATCTTTCAGGTGGGCTTTTCGGTGACGCTGCTCGTGGGCCTGCTGCTCTTGCAACTGATGCTGCCGAACATGATCCCGTTCTTCGCCAGGCTGTTCGATCTCGGCACCGAGGCGATGGGTCGCGTCGCGGCGGGGATGCGTTGAACGGTTGAAAAAAAGCCCCTCGCACAGCAAGGGGCCTGCCTCATGTTGGCACGCCGGGGCTAGCCCCGAGCGTGTCGACGCACGTCACAGATACTGGAACAGCGACATCCCCTGGATCTTGACGAAGCTTTGCTGAGCGGCCTGCAGCGACGTCTGCTGAAGCTCGTATTGACTGATGACCGACGTCATGTCGATATCGGTCACGTTCGAGAGGTTGCTCTGCGTCTGCACCGAGTTGGTCTGCGTCACGGTCTGCAGCGCGTTGAGCTGCTGCTCGCGCCCACCGACCGATGCCTGGACGACGCTGATGGCCGACAACGAGTTCTGAAAGCGCACGGTCCCCGCCGACAATGCATTCGCCAGCGACGCTCCCGCCGCCCCGCTGCCGGTCGTCGGCGTCTGCAGCGCGGAGATGATCGAGTCGATCGACGTGAAGAGGCTGCTGTTCTGTGAGGCCGTCGACGGCGTCACGGTGAAGGTGTCGCTCGGGTTCGGGTTGCCCGAAAGCGTCACGGACATGCCGGTGCCGAGCGCAATGGACGCCCCCGCGCTGTAAGTGAACGGCCCCGTCGTCGTCGTGCCGCCCGTCGGCGAGGTGTCCGCGATCGTGTAGGTCGGCGCCGCCGAGGTGCCGCCGATCGTGATCGTGTAGCTGTCGCTGTTCGACACGGCGGTCGGGTCCGTGATGACAGGTTGCTGCGTGATGGTGCCGTTGCCCGTGTTCGACGGCGAGCTTGCCGCCACGGGAGACGTGCCGAGGCCCGGGACCGTCAGGAAGACGTTCGCTCCGCTGTCGTTCGTTGCGATCGTCGTCGTGTTCGCCACCTGCACTTCGCGCACGCCGTTGTCGCCGAGGTAGCTCACGCCGCCCGACGCGTTGTTCGAGAACGGCGCGGTCTTCGACTGAAAGCCCGAGAAGACATAGCTGCCGTTGCTGTCGCTCGTGTTCGCGAGCGAGAGCAGCTGGCTGCGGTAGCCCTCCATCGTCTTCGCGATCGCCCCTCGCTGCGAGTCCGTGAGCGAACCGTCGCCCGCCTGCGTGATCAGCGATTTGATGCTCGCCATGACGCTCGTCACGCTCTGGAGCGTCTTGTCCTCGAGCTGCAGCGCCGAAAGCGCCGAGTTCTGATTCGTCGTGTACTGCGTGAGCGTCTCCGACGTCAGCGTGAGCTGCACCGCCTGCGCGGCGCCGACCGGATTGTCGGCCGGCGTCAGCAGCGACTTGCCGGTCGAAATCTCCTGGTAGAGCTGATTGAGCTCGCCTTGCTGATTGTCCATCGACTGGACGCTCTGGCTGTAAAACTGTGCCGTCGAGATGCGCATGGCCTGGACCCTTTACTGAATGGCGCCGATGAGCGTCTGGAACATCGTCTCGGCGGTCTGAATCACTTTGCTGTTCGCCTGATAAAGCTGCTGATACTTGAGCAGGTTCGAGGCTTCTTCGTCGAGGTTCACGCCCGACACCGACTGCTGGGCCGACTGGATCTGCGAGACGAGCGCCGATTGCGCCGTGTTCGCCGATTTGAGCTGGCTCGCGGCGTTGCCGATGTTGTTGACGTAGTTGGCGTAGGCGCCCGTGAGCGTCGTGTTGTTCGAGAACACGGTGCTCGACACGAGGTTCGACATCGCGAGCGCGTTGCGGCCGTCGTCATTGCCGGTGTTCTTGGCGATCGTGAACGTGTCGCCATTGGACGGCGTGCCGCTGATCGTGAACGACACGCCGTTCAGCGTGAAGCTGTCGCCCGACGCATAGCTGATCGACGTCGCCCCCGTGGTCGTAATCGCCGCTCCGCCATTGACGGACAACTGCTCGCCCGCGGGCCAACCCGTGATCGTTCCGGGCGATCCGGCCGTATAGGTCAGCGTGACGTTGCTCGGCAGCGAATAGCCGGCTGAGACCGTGCCTTGCGTGACCGTCGCCGCGCCCGTATTCGTGCTCGAGGCCGTGACGAGCACCGGCGACGAGGCGGCGACCGACGAGGCGTTCGTCGTCGCGAGCGCGAAGCTGTTGAGCGCGCCGCGCGTCGGCTGGATCGTGAACGAATCGCCGGCGTTCATCGAGCCGGACGGCATGGTGAGCACGAGGCCGCCGATCGTCGTGCCCGGGCTGCCTGTCGCGATGGACGCCGAGGTGCCGACGACCGAGCCCGTCGTCGTATCGGTCAGCGTGTAGGTGCCGCCCGAGAATGAAAGCGAATAGTCGTCGGTTGTCGGCGTCGATGGATTCGCGAATGCAACCGAGAGCGTGGCGTTACCGGTGTTCTGCAAATTCGAATAAACCGTCGGCGCGGCCACGGTGAACAGGTTGCCGCCCGCGCTGCCGGATAGATCGATACCGAGCGCGTTTTGCGCGTTGACCTGAGCGGCGAAGCTCGTCGCGATCGCGCCGAGCTGCGACTCCGCGGGGTCGAGCGTCTGGCTGCGGAATGCGAGCAGTCCGCCCAAGGTGCCGCCCGACAGCGTGCTGTCGGACACGTATTGCTTCGTCGCCGACGCCGGGGCCGCACCGTGCAGGCCGTTGTAGGTGACGGCGAGCTCGCTCGGATCGCCCGCCGACACGGCCGTCCCGAGATCGAAGCTCGAATTGGCGACGACGAGCGGCTGGCCGCTCGAGAGGAAGACGCTGTAGCCGTCCGAATTCTGGACGACCGACACGCCGACTTGCTGCGAGAGCTGCGAAACGAGCTGATCGCGCTGATCCATCAACTGGTTCGGCGGCTGGCCTTGCGAGCTCGCGTTCTTGATCTGAACGTTGAGCTGTGCGATCTGCTGCGTATAGCTGTTGATCTGGTTGACCGACTGCGTGAGCTGCTGATTGACGCTTTGCCTCAGCTGATCGTATTGCTGACCGGCGGCATTGAGCTGCGACGCGAGCGTTTGGGCGTCGCTGATCGCCGTCTGGCGATTGGCGAGATTGCTCGGCGCATTGGCGACGTTCTGCAATCCGGTGAAATAGGCCGAAATCGCGGCCGAGATGCCCGTCGTCGGGCTGCCGACGAGATTGTTGAGCTGAGACGCCATGGTGTAATTGGCGGTCAGCGCGCTTCCCGTCGAATTGGCGTTATTGAGCTCGGTGCTGAGGTATTGGCTGTAGTTGCGCTGGACCGTGACCGTCGTCACGCCGCTGCCGAAATAGCCCGAACCCGTGTACTGTCCCGCCGACTCGGCGTAGACATTGGTCTCGACCGTGTAGCCCGCCGTCGACGCGTTGCTGATGTTGTTGCCCGCCGTCGTCAAGCCCCATTGGGCGGCCGCGAGGCCCGACAAGCCGATGCCGAAGATATCGCTGCTTGACATGCTTCATCCTGGAGGGCGGCCGGCATACGTGCCGCCGCCTGTTGAGAGAGTGCCAACAGATGTATATCGGCCGTCGGTAAGAAAATTTAAGGGCGAGAGCGCATTTCGTCGCGTTACGCCGCTCCCCGCCGGCTACGCCCTGACCTACGCCCTGACGAGCGAGCGCCGCTTCATTTCGAGTTGCGTGATGATCCGCTGCAGCGTGTTCTCGGCGCTGCCCGGCAGCGAAACGAAGCGCATGCCGAGCTGGAAGCGCTTGAGGCCATTTGGCAGCTCTGTCGAGCGCATCGAGACGAGTTCGAGGTCGACGGAAAGCGTGCCGTGCCCGGAAAGATTGACCTCGACCTCGGGCAGCGTGACGCCCATCGGCAGTTCCCTGACCCGCTCGTCCGTCGTGCGCAGGCCGATGCCGCCGAGCGAGAGATCGTGAATCTCGAAGCGAAACGTGTCGCCCTCGGGCAGCGTGCCGCGGCAAAAGTAAGGATCGAGCACGGGCGCGTCGACGCGGAAGTACTCGCGCCGCTGCACGTAGAAGAGCACCTCGGGGAACGCCGCCTCGAATGCGGGAAGCCCCTCGAAGCGCATTTCCGTCGGCGTGGCCGTCGAAAATTCGACGCGCACGCCTTCGGGCGAGGCACGGAACGTGAGCGCCGGCGAGGCGAGCGCGCCGCGATTCTGCTCGGGCAGCGCACCCCAATCGAACAGGAACGTGCGGGCGCGCACGTCGACTTCGAGAATGCGCGTCACGAATTGGCCGCCCTTGTATTGGACGGTCAGGAAGTCTCCCCGATTGGCGAGGTTGCGCAACTGCACGCCGATCTCGAGCGGGTTGCGCCGGCCGAAATCGAACTCGGGCTCAGCGGCGTGCGGAGCGGCATCCGAAGTCGAGTCGTTCGCCTGATTGGTATCCATGGTCTTGCCGTATGCGTAGTAACGCGCTGCCCCGAAGGCGCCTGCGCGCATGCTTTCGAATGCTTTACAGCGATCCGAACAGGGACTATCTGATTAGCGGCATCAAACGTGCAAAGTTTAGTAGCCCTTCAGAAAATTTTTTATAGTTTGACTGATTTTTCTGTTTTTTGGGTGCAATCGTGACGACGAGCGCACCCCGCCCAGGTTGGGCATCGACTGCGGTTTCGACCGGCCGCCTTTCGTACGGCCGGTCTTCACCGTCTTTTCTCCCGCTTGGCCCCGTCGCACTCGATATAGCCGCAGCGCGTTGCGTGAGTTTTTCCCGTTTTTTGCCGCTCGATCAAACCATCTGCTGCATGATCGAAATCAGCTTTCGCGCATAGTGCGGATCCGTTGCATAGCCGGCCCGCTGCATCCCGCGCGCGAAGCTCGCCGCGTCATGCGAATTGTTGACGACGGAAGCGTAGCGCGGATTGTTGCGCAGCATCTTCGCGTAGTCGGTCATCGCATCGGCATAGGAATCGTAGGCGCGGAATTTCTCGACGACCTTTTGCGGCTTGCCGTTCACATACTCGGTCGTAACGGCCGTGACCGTCTTGCCGGTCCAGTCCTTCGTCGCCTTGATGCCGAAGACGTTGTGGCTCGGCGTGCCGTTCGCATTCTTGATCTCGCCCTTGCCCCAGCCCGATTCGAGCGCGGCCTGGCCAATGATGAAGCGCGCCGGAATGCCCGTCGCCGCGCTCGCCGCCTGGGCCGGCGCGGCCATTTTCTCGACGAACGCATCGACTTTCGGCGACTCGCCGTTGCCGCGCAACGGGGGCGTCAGCGCACTCGCCGCCGAGTAGCCCGAGCCGCCAGCCAGCGCCCCGTTCGCCGCCGAGTTCGAGTAGGCGCGCGCAAGCGCATTGAGCATGGCCGTGTTGCCCGCGTCCGCGCCGCCGGCGTTGCCGCCGCCCGTCATCGCGCCGAGCATGCCGGCCGCGCCGCCGCCCGCGCTCGCATTGCTGCCGGCAAGCCCGGCGTTGCGCGACAGTTGCGAAATCAGCGCATTGGCCACGCCGACGCCTTTGGACGACATCGACTGCGCAAGCTGCTCGTCGAGCATCGAGGTCAATTGCTTGCCGTCTTGCGAATCGAGCGGTCCGTCGCTCGGCGTCGCCTCGCGCATGCTCTTGAGCATCATCTGCAGGAACACGGCGTCGAACTGCTTGGCGACCGTCTTCAGGCTTTGCTGCGGCGAGGCGCCTGCCTGCGCGCGCAGGCTGTCGAAGCCCTGCAAATCGAGCGCGAAGCGCTGCGTCAAGTCGACGTTGGCATTCGGTAGATTGGAGTCCATCTGCGTCTCCGTAAGCCGCGCATCAAATGATTTCAAGGTCCGCGCGCAGCGCGCCGGCGGCCTTCATTGCCTGCAGGATCGACATGAGGTCGGCCGGCGTGGCGCCGAGCGCGTTCAGCGCCTTCACGACGTCGGCGAGATTCGCGCCGGCGGTGACGTACTTGAGCGCCCCGTTGTCCTGCTTCAACTGGATCTGCGATTGCGGCGTCGCCACGGTCGTTCCGTTCGAGAACGCGCCGGGCTGGCTGACGGCCGTCGTCGTGTTCACGACGACCGACAGATTGCCGTGCGCGACGGCGCAGTTTTGCAGCGTCACCATCTGGTTCATGACGATCGAGCCGGTGCGCGAGTTCAGGATCACCTTGGCCGCGGCTTGGGCCGGCTTGACGTCGATGTTCTCGAGCTCGGCCACGAACGCCACCTGCTGCGTCGGGTCGACCGGCGCGCGCAACTGGATCGTGCGGCCGTCGAGCGCCGTGGCCGTGTCGCCGCCGAACCGGCTGTTGACCGCCGACACGATGCGCTGTGCCGTGTCGTAGTCCATGTCGTTCAGCTCCATCTGCATCGTGCCGCCTGCCTGCGCGACTTGCGTCGGCACCGCGCGCTCGACGATGGCGCCCGCCGGAATCCGGCCCGACGCGAGCTGATTGACCTGCACGCGGCTGCCGTTGGCCCGCGCGCCTGCGCCGCCCACGGCCACGTTGCCCTGCGAGAGCGCGTACACCTGACCGTCGGCACCCTTCAACGGCGTGAGCAGCAGCGTGCCGCCGCGCAGACTGCTCGCGTTGCCGAGCGAGGAGACCGTCACGTCGATCGCTTCGCCCGGGCGCGCAAAAGGCGGCAGCGTCGCCGTCACCATCACCGCGGCGACGTTCTTGAGCTGCATGTTCGAGATACTGCTCGGCGCGGTATTGTTGCCTCCGTTCACGCTGCCGCTTTGCAGCGAAATGCCGAGGTTCGCGAGCATGTTCGCGAGCGTTTGCGTCGTGAACGGCGTTTGCGAGGTCTGGTCACCCGTGCCGTCGAGTCCGACGACGAGACCGTAGCCGATGAGCGGGTTGTCGCGCACGCCCTGGATCGAGACGAGGTCCTTCAGGCGCTCGGCGTGCGCGGCGTCCACACCGGCAAAAACGCCGCAAGTGATCGTGGCGGCGGCAAGCGTCAGTACGGCGATTCGGTGCAACACTGCATGTACGCGTCGGGCGAAGTCCGTCTTCATGATCACCACGGCGCTATGTTGAGGAAGAAACGCTGGAGCCAGCCCATCGTCTCGGCTTCGTTGATGTAGCCCTTCGCCGAATATTCGATCTTGGCGTCGGCCACCTGCGTCGAATAGACGGTGTTCTCGCCGGTGACCGTATTGGGATTCACCACGCCCGAGAACCGGACGAACTCGTTGCCTTGATTGATGAGCATCTGCTTCTCGCCGCTCACGACGAGATTGCCGTTCGGCAGCACGTTCGTGACGGTCACGGTGATCGTGCCGCTGAACGTATTCGACGCGTTCGCGCCGCCCGTGCCAGAGAACGTGTTGGTCCCGGTGCCCGAGCCGTTCAAGTGGCTGAAGAGACCGGGCAGCACGCCGGTGGGCCCGGTTGCCGAGAAGCCCGTCGAGCCGTTCCGATTCGCGGACGCGCCCGACGTCTTCGTCGCGTTGATGTTTTCCTGGATAACGATCGTCAGGATGTCGCCGACGTTGCGCGGCCGCTGATCTTCGAAGAGCGGATGGCCGGCGAAGCCGGGGTTGTAAATCGAGCCCGGCGGCTGAAGCTGCGGCGGCACGGGCGGCGTGGCCGTCATCGGCTGCTGCGTGATCGGCTGCCGGTGCTCGATCTGGGCGCAACCGGCCAGCGTGCCCGCGAGCATGCCGGCCAACGCGCCCGCATGAACCAGCGAGAGCGCCGCGCGCAGGGTGCGCATGCGAAACGGAATGGGGCTCGTTTGCGACATCTTTTTCTACCGCCTGATCTTCGACGACGACACGGCCGACCCTTACACCGACATCTGACTGAGGGTCTGCAGCATCTGGTCCGAAGTCTGAACGGCCTTGCTGTTGATTTCGTACGCGCGCTGCGTCTCGATCATGTTGACGAGCTCCTGCACGACGTTCACGTTCGACGCCTCCAGGTAGCCTTGCTGGACCATGCCCGCGCCGTTCAGGCCCGGCGTTGTCACGTTCGGCGTGCCCGACGAGGCTGTCTCGGAGAAGAGGTTCTGGCCTTTCGACTCGAGGCCGGCCGGGTTGATGAACGTAGCGAGCTGCAGCGTGCCGATGTTCTGCGTGTTCGTGGAGCCGGCCACCGTGATGCTGACGACGCCGTCAGTGCCGATCGTGAGGGACGTGGCGTTGTTCGGGATCGTGATCGCCGGAATGAGCTGATAGCCGCTCGCCGTGACGAGCTGTCCCTGCGCGTTCTTCTGGAACCCGCCGTCGCGCGTATAGGCCGTGGTGCCGTCAGGCATCTGCACCTGGAAGAAGCCGTTACCGTTGATGGCGACGTCGGTCGAGTTGCCGGTCTGCTGCAGGTTGCCCTGCGTGTAAAGACGCTCGGTCGCCACTTGCTCGACGCCGGTGCCGACCTGGCTGCCCGACGGCAGCTCGGTTTGCTGCGTCGAGTTCGCACCGGGCTGGCGCAGCGTCTGATAGATCAGATCCTGAAACACGGCGCGCGAGCCCTTGAACCCGTTCGTGCTGACGTTCGACAGGTTGTTCGAAATCACGTCCATCTGGGCCTGCTGGGCGTTCATGCCCGTGGCGGCGATATAGAGCGAGCGGTTCACGGTTAAACTTCTCCTGGTAGATCGATCGGCTCACACGAGGTGCGCGGATCAGCTGAACTGCAGCAGTTGGTTGGCCGACTGGTCGTTCTGGTCGGCGGTCTGAAGCAGCTTCGTCTGCATCTGGAACTGCCGCGCGTTCGTGATCATCGCGACCATCGCCGCAACCGAGTTCACGTTGCTGCCTTCGAGCGCGCCCGAGGCCACCTGCACCGTCGGGTCTGCGTCCGCGGGCTGGCCGTCGGCCGTGCGGAAGAGCCCGTCGTTGCCGCGCTGGAGCGTGGCGGGATCGGGATTCACGAGCTTCAACTGATCGATGGTGGCGATCGCCGTGGGCGGATTGCCCGGGATCAGCGCCGAGACGGTGCCGTCCTTGCCGATCGTCACATCGGCGCCCGGCGGGACCGAAATCGGGCCGCCGGTGCCGATCACCTGCAGGTTGTTCGGCGTGACGAGCTGACCGTTCTGATCGACATGCAGATTGCCCGCGCGCGTGTACGCTTCATTGCCGTCGGGCGTCTGCACCGAGAGCCAGCCCGGGCCCTCGATGGCGACGTCGAGCGGGTTGCCCGTCTGCGAGATCGGACCCGGCGAGAAGTCGGCACCGGGCGTCGACGAGAGCACGAACGTGCGCGTCGTGTCGGTGTTGATCGTCGTGCCGTCGCCGAACGCGAGCGGCGCGTCGCGAAACGCCGCGAGCTGTGCCCGGAAACCCGTCGTCGACGCGTTCGCCAGATTGTTGGCGACGACGTCCTGCTGCTCGAGCGCCTGGCTCGCGCCCGTCATCGCCGTGTAGATCAATCGGTCCATTCGCTCAACTCCCCGCGATATCGATCGAAACGTCAGCCGTTACAGGTTGATGAGCGTCTGATCGACGGTCTGCTGCGTCTTGATCGTCTGCGCGTTCGCCTGATAGTTGCGTTGCGCCGTGATCAGGTCGACGAGCTGCGTCGTCAGATCGACGTTCGATTGCTCGACCGCGCCGCCCGTCAGCGTGCCGTGGTTCGTGCTGCCCGGGGCCGAGATCTGCGCCACGCCCGAATCCGACGTCTGCTGGAACTCGTTGCCGCCCAGGTTCAGCAGGCCGTTCGGGTTCGAGAAGTTGGCGAGCACGATCTGGCCGAGCGTCTGCGTCTTGCCGTTCGAGTAGTTGCCCGTGACCGTGCCGTCCGCGCCGATCGTGAAGTTCGACAACTGGCCGCTTGCATAACCGTCTTGAGCGAGATTGTTGACGCCGTCCGTGCTGCCGTATTGCGTCGTGCCCGTCAGGTTCAGCGTGACCGATTGTGGCGACGTGCTGCCGTCGCTGGTCGTAATCGGGAACGTCAGAAGGCCGGTGCCCGACGTCGAGGCGGTCCCGGTCGCGGTGGTAGACGTCAATCCGCCCGACGAGTTGAATCCGACCGTCCCGATCTGGGTCACCGCTCCGCTCGTGCCGGCGTAGACATCCCAAGTACCCGAGCCCGTCTTTGCGAAGTACATGTTGACTTGCTGTGAGCCGCCCAGCGAATCGTAGACTTGTATGGAGGTCGAGTAGTTGTAGGTCTGCGCGTTCGTGGCCGAGAACGGCGTGACGGTCGGCACCGTGTCCTGCGAGTTGAGGTTCAGCTGCGCCGTGATGTTTTGCGTCGCCACGGGAGCGATGTTCGCCGTCTGAATCTGGATCGGCACCGTTTGCGCCGTGTTGACGACGCCGCCCGCGCTGGCCGCGTAGCCCATGAGCTTCAGGCCCTGAGCGTTCGTGATGAAGCCGTTCTTGTCGAGCTGGAAGACGCCATTGCGCGAGTACTCGAGCGCGCCGTTGTTCGACATCTGAAAGAAGCCCTGGCCGTTGATCGCGACGTTGAGCGCCGTGCCCGTCGTGTTGATCGTGCCCTGCGCGAAGTCCTGCTGAACGTTGGCGAGCTGTGTGCCGATGCCGATCTGGTTATTGACCGACGTGGCGATCGTGTTCGCGTAGACGTCGGCGAACTCGGCCGTGCTCTGCTTGAAGCCGACCGTGTTCGCATTGGCGATGTTGTTGCCGATCACGTCGAGGTCGCTCGACGACGCGGCCAGGCCGCTCAAACCTTGCTGGTAGCCCATTGCTGGTCTCCGTTCGGATAGTCCGGAATTCGATTAGAGGATCGCGGCGACGCTCGTCGCGTCGACTGTCGAGCCGTCCGAGAGCCGCAGGCCCGTCGTGCCAGAGCTTTGCTGGATGACGGAGAGCACCTGCTCGCCGGAAAGCGTAGTGACGCTGCTCGTCTTTCCGCCGACCGTCGCCGCGGCCGAAATCGTGTAGGTGCCGTCGCTGAGTGTCTTGCCCGACGAATCGGTCGGCGTCCACGAGACGGGAATCGTGCCTGCCGATTGCGCACCGAGGTCGATCGTGTTGACGAGGTTGCCCGAGGAGTCCTTGATCGTGACTTGCACGTCGGTTGCGGCTGAAGTGAGCTCGACGCCGAAGCCCGGCGACTTGCCGCTCGAGACGATCGCCGAAGTGCCCGGCACGAGCACGTTTTGGCCGATGAGCAGCGACGATTGCGCGTTCTGTCCTGCCTGCAGTTGCGAGGCGAGCGACGTGAGCGTCGTGTTCAACTGGCTGATGCCCGACACCGTGTTGATCTGGGCAAGCTGCGAAGTCATCTGCGAGCTGTCCATCGGGTTCGTCGGATCCTGGTTCTGCAGCTGCGTGACGAGCAGCTTCAGGAAAGTGGTCTGCAGATCGCTCGCGGACGACGAGCCCGTCGACGATGACGAGCTCGTCGTCGAAGACGACGACGACGTGCCGTTCATCGTATTGAGCAGCTGCTGCGAGACGCTGCTCGCGCTGGAAGTGCTGGAAGTGGAGCTCAACAGGTCTCTCCTTACGAGCCGATCGTCAGGGTTTTCAGCATCAGATTCTTGGCGGTGTTCAGCGTCTCGACGTTGGCCTGATACGAGCGCGAGGCCGAGATCATGTTCACCATTTCCTGCACCGGGTCGACGTTCGGCATCGTCACGTAGCCGTTGGCGTCGGCCGCCGGGTTGCTCGGGTCGTAAGTCGTCTTCATCGGCGTGGGATCGTCGATGACGTTCGTCACCTCGACGCCGCCCACCTGCTGGCCCGAGCTCGTGGCCGCGCCTCCGATCGGCTTCACCGCGAAGACGACCTGCTTCGCGCGGTAAGGCTGACCATCGGGGCCGGTCGCGCTGTCGGCGTTCGCCAGATTCGACGCGGTGACGTTGAGCCGTTCGGATTGGGCCGAAAGCGCCGAACCCGCGACGGTGAAGATGTTCATCAATGACATGGCGGCATAGCCTCCTTGCGGCCTTTGGTATTAACCCCGTAGCGTTTTATCGAATTCATCGGTCGCTTATCGTTCATCGTTTTAGGCGCGCGTCGGCGTCAGCCGCCCGACGTGATCGCCGCGAGCATTCCCTTGATCTGCTGCGAGACGACCGTGAGCCCCGCTTCGTAGTGCAGCGAGTTGTCGGCGAACTGCACGCGCTCGGCGTCGAGATCGACGGTGTTGCCGTCGAGCGCGGGCTGCCTCGGAACGCGGTACGCGAGTTGGCCATAGCTTCCGCTGTCGCCGCCGACCGGGATCAGCTTCGCGTTGCCCGACATGTGGCCGGCCTCGGTCGCCGCCATCGACATGCTCACCGTCACGCCGGCCGGCTGCGCCATCGGCAGCGGCGCCGCGTTCGAGGTGCCGGCCATCGTCGTCGCGCTCGAGCTGCCCGACGCACCCGCCTTCTTCAGGGCGCCGGCGAGGGACGACGAGAAATCGACGTCGCGCGCCTTGTAGCCCGGCGTGTCCGCGTTCGCGATGTTCGACGACAGCAATTCCTGCCGATAGGCGCGCACATCGAGCGCCTCGCGGTTGAAAGCGAAATTGGCATCGAGTTGATCCAGCATCGAGCGTTCTCCGTTGCCAGCCAAGCTTGGCTTCGACTCGCGGCGCGAGACGAGTGACGGTTGACGGCTCCCGGGCGACGACAAGCGTACGGCATGCGCGCGCCGGGAAGGCTTTTTCACATGGGATGGATATTAGGGGCGAGGCGCAACCCGCAATCGGACGAATAACCGGGGAAGCAGCCCTCTATTCAACGTTTGCGCCAATCGACTGACTCCTAGAATGCCGTAGCAGTCATGGGGTCCGTGCGCTCAGGCAATGCGATGCAGCGTGCAGTGCGAGCTGCAATGAGCGCGGGGCCCGTCCGATGGAGAAACTGAACTGATGTCGCCGCTGTCGCCGATCAATCTGCTCGAGGCCGCTTGCGCGTCCCGACGCCGCGCGCGTTCCGCCGTGCGCGCATGGATGCGCGCGGCCGTGGGTGCGTTCGCGGCCTGCGCGCTGTCGATGGGGGCCGCTCACGCGCAGCATGTGAGCGGCGGACAGATCTATATTCCCGGTCCCGGTGAAACGGGTGCCTCGGCGGCGAATACCGCGGCTGCCGCGAATGCGGGGGCCGTCGCGGGCGGCAATGCCAACGCCGCAAGTGGCATGATCGTCATCCCGGGGCCCGGCGAACACGCAAGCCAGGCCGTGGCCGTGGCAGAAACGCCGGCCCCTAGCGTCGCGTTGCGGCGCGAAAAGATGAATCAGGCTGAGCAGCGTGTCACACCTGTCATCGTCACGTCATCCCCGCGTGCCGCTCGGGCGCCACAGCCGATCATCGTGGATCGGCCGGCCAGCGCGAACGACGCCGGCATCAGCATCGATCCCCTCGCGGCGCGCGGTGAACCGCCTCGCCTCGGGCCGAACGCGGGCGCGAGCGCGGGCACCGGCACCGGCACCGGCACGCTGATGCGTGTATCGATGAAAGCCGTTCCTCCTACCGCCGCGCCCGCGGTACCGGCGTCGCCCTCGCCCGCTCAAACGCCGGTGCTTGCACCGGCGACGCCTGCGGCGGCACTTGCGCAGGGACAAGGTGCGTCCGCACCCTCCGGCCAACAAGACGGCGAATCGATCCGCCGTGTCGCGCAGAGTTACCTCGAACAGCAGACGGTCGGCTTGCCCGGCAAGGTCACCGTTACGGTCGCGCCCGCGTTTGCGCGCGGGCTCGCCGCCTGCACCACGATGGTGCCGTTCACGCCGCCCGGGGCGCGCCTCTGGGGCCGCACGACCGTCGGGGTTCGCTGCGCGGGCGAGCGCCCGTGGACGCTTTACCTGCAGGCGCGCGTCTCGCTCGAGGCGACCTACTACCTGGCAGCCCGCCAGATCGAGCCGGGCAGCGTGCTGACGGTGGCGGACCTGACGACCCGTGAGGGCGACTTATCGAACCTGCCGCGCGAGATCGTCACCGATCCGTCGCAGGCGGTAGGCGCCGTCGCGCTCTCGCGCATCAGCGCGGGCATGCCGCTGCGGCAGGACATGCTGCGCAGCGCGACGTCGGTCACGATCGGGCAGACCGTGCGCGTCGTCGCCGTCGGCCCGGGATTCACGATTTCGTCGGAAGGCAGCGTGATGAACAACGCGTCGCCCGGCCAGCAAGTGCGCGTCAAGACGCCCGGGGGGCAGATCATCTCGGGCATCGTCAAGGACGGTTCGACGGTCGAAATCCAGATGTGAAGCGGAGATTCGGGCGGTCCTAACTGTGGCGGGACAAGGGCGAGCCTGGCCTGACGACGACTGAAAGGTGATTCGAAAGTGGGTGAATGCCGGCGAAAGGATCGGCAGCGCATGGGGAAAAGGCGGAAACAGGACGGGCAAAGGGGTGGCGGGTTGCGCTAAAGTTTCGGTAAGGAGCGCCGATATCACACTCAAATCGAGATCCTCGGGAAGCCAATCGTGAAAGTCGATTCATCCACCAGTTCCAGCCTGTCGTCGACGAAAGGCGGCGTGCAGGGCACGCGCCAGGGCGGCGCGGCAGGCGGCACGGGCGCCGCGAACGCCGGTGCGGCTTATACGCCGGCGACGAGCGGCGAGTCGGGCGGCGACGCCAACGTCAGCTTGTCGGGGCTGTCGTCGCAGTTGCACGCGCTCGCGACATCGGGCGCGGCGGATATCGACGTAGCACAAGTCGAGTCGATCAAGCAGGCCATCAAGGACGGCACGCTGACGATCGACACCGGAAAGATCGCGGACGGGATCCTGGAAACCGCTCGCAATCTGCTGCAAGCAACTCAATCGTCGGGCGGCTGACGCGCTAGCTTCGGTTTTGCCGAGACAGTCCCCTTGGGGATTTCCGGCGGTCGTCCCTGCAGCGGCTTCCTTCGGTCGCCCCTAAAGGGATTTCCTTCGGTCATCCCCACGGGGACTTCCTGCGGTCGTCCCTAAAGGGACTCCCTTCGGTCGCACACGATTGGATTGATTTGATCGATCGGGCGCATGCGCTCGTGTTTTGGCGAAACCGATGAAAGACGTCCTGCTGAACACCCTCATCGAAGAACATGCGACGCTCGAAGCGTTCGCGTCGCTTCTGGCATACGAGCAAAAGGCCCTCGCCGAGGTGTCGCCGCTCGAGAAGTTGCCTCCGATCATCGAAAAGAAAACCGAACTGACCGAAAAGCTGGCCTCGCTCGAAAAGCAGCGGGACGGGCAGTTGCGCCAAATGGGTTTACCGGCCGGCTGGAAAGGGATGGAGCTCGCGGGCGCCGGCGACGCGCGCGTGGCCAATCAGTGGAAGCTGCTGCAGGGCGTGGTTCAACGTGCGCGGCACGCGAACCTGACCAACGGCATGATGATTCGCGTGCGGATGAACTATAACGAAAAGGCACTCGCGGTCTTGCGCGGAGCCTCTTCTTCGATGCGCGGCGGCGCGGCCACCGTGTATGGGCCTGATGGAAGAATGTCGGCCGTTTAAGCGCAACCGTTGCCGTCGCGACTCGTTCACGACGACAACGGCATCGCCACGTTTCGCCGAGTGAAGACTCGAGCCACGGCGCTTCGACGTGCGCGCGCCATCGGCTCCTCGAGAGTACCGAGCAGCCGCTCCTGGTTCGGCCCACTGGGATACTTCACGCCCGAACCTTCATATCCGGTTACGCGGGGACGGGAAAACCCCGCGAGACGCAGTTCGTCCACGAATATCTGAGCCGGCGCCCTGCTGACGGAGCTCGCTCGATCATGCAACGCGGAGTCATCGCCAAAAGCGTTTCGCGTCTCAGCATCGGCCGACTCGCACGAACCCATGCGGAAATCCTCGAAATCCGGCGACAGGCCATTCGCCATCAAACTTTGCGCCACGTCTTTGAGCAAAAACTCGCCGTCCAACGGCGCACTCGACAGCTCATCGCCGCCCGCCTCTCCATGACCCAGAACATACAGCTTGGTACTGGTTGGGGCGAGGCCTCGTAGCGGCATCGCAGCAGGATCGATGGGAAGCGTCATTCGAGCGGCCTTCCCACGTTCGCCAAAGCGTGCCAGGGCATCGTTTGCGAATGCGAGCTTCTTAGCTGCCGCCTCGACGACTTCCGCGAGCTGACTAATGCGAGCCTCCTTCGGGGGGCCATCAGGCATAGCCTCAAACTGCTTGCGCCACGCCTCCGTCCGCTCTTGCGTCGCTTTGGCCTCATCCGCCATTTTCATCGCCTGGTGATACCGCGTCGCAAAGTCGCGCCGCTGCGCACGGCGCGCTGCCATCAGCGATTCAAACGCTTCTCGATCGCGAGATATGACGCGCAGCAGATCGCGGCCAGCCGCGTTCAGTTCTTTCTTGCGCAGGTAAGTGAGATTGCCTGCGACGGCCATTTCAAACATTTCTCCGTCGCCGCGGTGAGCGTAAAAGTACGCAGCCTTGCGCTTTTTCTCGCTGCCTTCAGCCCCACTATTCATGCGAGTCTCCGAAGGGTGTTGGCATGAACGGGGGCTCAATGCCGCATAGCTTCAAAGCCATTCTCTTGGGAGTATGGGCGTTCTTTGGCCGCTACTTCCTAGCAATATTGCCAGTTGCCGGCGCAAATCTTCAGACGGTAACCGCAGCAGCGTCTGTCTGGCGTCAACTACAACCGCCGCCGACGACAACTAAAATTGCCGCCCTATGCTGCTACCGGGGCTGACGCCGTCGGCTTCGCGCCGGCAGCT
>NZ_PTIR01000030.1 GCF_002934455.1 Trinickia symbiotica
AACAAAGAGGTGGTGATCGGCTTCGGCCATCCCGTCTACACCGTTGCCGATCCGCGCAACAAGGTGATCAAGGAAGTGGCGCGCAAGCTCTCGAAGGACGCGGGCGACATGAAGCTCTTCGCCATCGCCGAGCGACTAGAATCCGTGATGTGGGACCTGAAGAAGATGTTCCCGAACCTCGACTGGTTCAGCGCCGTCTCCTATCACCTGATGGGCGTGCCGACGGCGATGTTCACGCCGCTCTTCGTGATCTCGCGCACCTCCGGCTGGAGCGCGCACATCATCGAGCAGCGGATCGACAACAAGATCATCCGGCCGAGCGCCAATTACACCGGACCGGAAGACCTCGACTTCGTGCCGATCGGAAAACGTTGACCGGCGCGGATAGGGGCAATCAACCCGCTATTCGACATGGTAAGGAGACAGCCATGACCGCCGAAATGTACGAGACAGGCCTCGATAAGAACGCGGCGAACTACACGGCGCTTACGCCGCTGAAGTTCATCGAGCGCAGCGCGGCGGTCTATCCTTCGCGCCTTGCCGTGGTGCATGGCAGCGTCAGGCGAACATGGGCCGAGACGTATGCGCGCACGCGCCGCCTCGCCTCGGCGTTGAGCGCCCGCGGCATCGGCTTCGGCGACACGGTGGCCGTGATGCTGCCGAACACGCCGGCGATGGTCGAGGCACATTTCGGAGTCCCGATGATCGGCGCGGTCCTCAACACGCTGAACACGCGCCTCGACGCCGCCACGCTCGCGTTCATGCTGAACCACGGCGAAGCGAAGGCGGTATTCGTCGACCGGGAGTTTTCGGCGATCATGCGTACCGTACTGGCAGCCGTGGAGCGGCCGATCCTCGTCGTCGATGTGGACGACCCGATGTACGACGGCTCCGGGGAGCGAATCGGCGAGATCGAATATGAAGCGCTGCTCGAAAGCGGAAATCCGGCCTTCGAATGGCAGCCGCCGTCCGACGAATGGAACGCCATCAGCCTCAATTACACGTCGGGCACGACGGGCAATCCGAAAGGCGTCGTCTACCACCATCGCGGCGCCTATACGAACGCGATCAGCAACATCCTCGAATGGGACATGCCGAAGCACGCCGTCTATTTGTGGACGTTGCCGATGTTTCACTGCAACGGCTGGTGCTTTCCGTGGACCGTTGCCGCGCGCGCGGGCGTCAACGTCTGCCTCCGCAAGGTGGAGGCGAAGACGATCTTCGATCTCCTCCGCAGCGAGCGCGTCACCCACTATTGCGGCGCACCGATCGTGCACAACATGCTCGT
This sequence comes from Trinickia symbiotica, assembly GCF_002934455.1. Taxonomy (GTDB): domain Bacteria; phylum Pseudomonadota; class Gammaproteobacteria; order Burkholderiales; family Burkholderiaceae; genus Trinickia; species Trinickia symbiotica. The sequence goes on from NZ_PTIR01000030.1 coordinate 1,289, forward strand.
CAACGCGCCCGCGGAACTGAAGGCCGGCATCGATCATCGCGTGAATGCGATGGTGGCCGGCGCCGCACCGCCCGCCGCGCTGATCGAGAGCCTCGAGAAGCTCGGCTTCGAGCTTACGCACGTCTACGGCCTGACCGAGGTTTACGGCCCGGCCGCCGTATGCCCGCAGCAGGGCGAGTGGAAGTCGCTCGACATCGGCGAGCGCGCGCGCCTCAACGCGCGGCAGGGCGTCGCCTATCACCTGCAGGACGCCGTCGTCGTGCTCGATCGCGACACGATGATGCCCGTCCCCGCCGACGGCGAAACGATCGGCGAACTCATGTTTCGCGGCAACATCACGATGAAGGGCTACCTCAAGAATCCGGCAGCGACCGACGAAGCCTTCCGCGGCGGCTGGTTTCACTCGGGGGATCTTGGCGTGGTGTATCCCGACGGCTATATCCGCATCAAGGATCGGAGCAAGGACATCATCATCTCGGGCGGCGAGAACATTTCGAGCATCGAGGTCGAGGATGTGCTCTATCGCCACCCCGATGTTCTCGCCGTGGCCGTCGTCGCGAAGCCCGACGAGCGCTGGGGCGAGACACCTTGCGCGTTCGTCGAACTGAAGGCCGGGGCGACGGCCACGGCCGCGGACCTGATCGCGCATTGCAAGGCTCACCTGGCCGGCTTCAAGGTGCCGCGCGCAGTGGAATTCTGCGAACTGCCGAAAACGGCAACCGGCAAGATCCAGAAGTTCGAATTACGTAAGCGTGCCCGCTCCGTGGCCGCCATCGACGTTTGATACGGACGCTTTCCCTCTCACCCACTCCATGAACGAACACTATCGCAAGCCCCTGCCCGGCACCCGGTTCGATTTCTTCGATGCGCGCGCCGCCATCGACGCGATCTGGCCGGGGGCCTACGAAAAATTGCCGTACACGTCGCGCGTACTGGCCGAAAACCTCGTGCGCCGCTGTGAACCGGAAACGCTCGAAGCCTCGCTCGCCCAACTCGTCGAACGCAGGCGCGACCTCGACTTCCCCTGGTATCCCGCGCGCGTCGTCTGCCACGACATTCTTGGCCAGACTGCCCTCGTCGATCTCGCGGGGCTGCGCGACGCCATTGCAGCGCGCGGCGGCGATCCCTCGATGGTGAATCCTGTCGTGCCGACACAGCTCGTCGTCGACCACTCGCTGGCCGTCGAGTGCGGCGGCTACGATAAGGACGCATTCGCAAAGAATCGCGCAATCGAAGAGCGACGCAACGAGGACCGCTTCCATTTCATCGATTGGACGAAAAAGGCTTTCCGTAACGTCGACGTGATCCCGCCGGGCAACGGCATCCTGCATCAGATCAATCTCGAGCGGATGAGCCCCGTGATCCAGGTGCGCGACGGCGTGGCGTTTCCGGATACGCTCGTCGGCACGGATTCGCATACGCCGATGGTCGACGCGCTCGGCGTTATCGCGATCGGCGTGGGCGGGCTAGAAGCGGAAAGCGTCATGCTCGGCCGCGCGTCGTGGATGCGCCTGCCCGATATCGTCGGCGTCGAGCTGACCGGCAAGCGCGAGCCCGGCATCACCGCAACCGATATCGTGCTGGCCTTGACCGAGTTCCTGCGCAAGGAAAAAGTCGTTTCGTCGTATCTCGAGTTCCATGGCGAAGGCGCCGCGCGTCTCACGCTGGGCGATCGCGCGACGATTTCCAACATGGCGCCCGAGTATGGCGCGACGGCGGCGATGTTTCATATCGACGAACAGACCATCGCCTATCTGAAGCTCACGGGACGCGACGATGCGCTCGTGAAGCTCGTCGAGATCTATGCGAAAGAGGCGGGCCTGTGGGCCGACAGCCTCCGGCACGCCGAATACGAGCGCGTCTTGCGGTTCGATCTCTCGTCGGTGACGCGCAATATCGCAGGACCGTCGAATCCGCATCGACGCGTGCCGACGTCCGAACTCGCCGTGCGCGGCATCAGCGGCGCGGTGGATACCGAGCCCGGAAAAATGCCCGACGGGGCGGTCATCATCGCGGCCATCACGAGCTGCACCAATACGAACAACCCGCGGAACATGATCGCGGCCGGCCTGCTCGCGCGTAATGCCAACCGGCTCGGCCTCGCGCGCAAGCCCTGGGTCAAGAGCTCGCTCGCGCCCGGATCGAAAGCTGTGACGCTCTACCTCGAGGCAGCAGGCTTGTTGCCCGAGCTCGAGCAGCTGGGGTTCGGCGTCGTCGCCTATGCCTGCACCTCGTGCAACGGCATGTCGGGCGCGCTCGACCCGGCGATTCAGCGAGAGATCGTCGAGCGCGAGCTTTATGCGACCGCCGTGCTGTCGGGCAACCGCAACTTCGACGGGCGCATCCATCCGTACGCGAAGCAGGCGTTCCTGGCCTCGCCTCCGCTCGTCGTCGCGTATGCGATCGCCGGCACGATCCGCTTCGACATCGAAAAAGATGTGCTAGGCATCGGCCCCGACGGTACGCCGGTGACGCTGATGGACATCTGGCCCTCCGACGAAGAGATCGACGCCATTGTCGCCGCCAGTGTGAAGCCCGAGCAATTTCGTCAGGTGTACGAACCCATGTTCGCCGTCTCCGCCGACGACGGCAAAACCGTCAGCCCGCTTTATGACTGGCGCGAGCGCAGCACTTATATCCGCCGCCCGCCGTACTGGGAGGGCGCGCTGGCCGGCGAGCGCACGCTTGCGGGCATGCGTGCGCTCGCCGTGCTCGGCGACAACATCACGACCGATCATCTGTCTCCGTCGAACGCGATCCTCCCCGATAGCGCCGCCGGCGAGTACCTGGCGAAGATGGGCCTACCCGAAGAGGACTTCAACTCGTATGCGACGCACCGCGGTGACCACCTGACCGCGCAACGCGCCACGTTCGCCAACCCGACGCTGAACAACGAGATGGTCGTCGAAGACGGCAAGGTGAAGGCCGGCTCGCTGGCTCGCATCGAGCCGGAAGGCAAAATCACCCGGATGTGGGAAGCGATCGAAACCTACATGTCGCGCAAGCAGCCGCTCATCGTCATCGCGGGCGCCGATTATGGCCAGGGCTCGTCGCGCGACTGGGCCGCGAAGGGCGTGCGGCTCGCGGGCGTCGAAGCGATCGTCGCCGAAGGGTTCGAGCGCATTCACCGGACCAATCTGGTCGGCATGGGCGTATTGCCGCTCGAATTCAAGCCCGGCGTTAGCCGCATCACACTCGGCATCGATGGTACGGAAACGTTCGATATCGTCGGCGAGCGCCGCGCAAGAAGCGAAATGACGCTCGTCATTTACCGCCGCAATGGCGAGCGCGTGGATGTTCCCGTCACCTGCCGGCTCGATACGGCCGAAGAGGTGTCGATCTACGAAGCCGGCGGTGTGCTGCAACGCTTTGCGCAGGACTTTCTCGAATCGTCGCTTGCCGACCGAAACGCTGTCGGCTCGGCTTGACGCCCGCTCGCGACCAGACAGTTTGCGGCGATAGAAGACCTATCGCCGCTGTTTCCTAAGGACTACCGAATAATGACGTACCTTCCGCAGATCAGGATTCCCGCCACCTATATGCGCGGCGGCACTAGCAAAGGTGTCTTTTTCCGACTCGAGGATCTGCCTGAAAACGCGCGCATGCCCGGCGCGGCGCGCGACGCGCTCTTGCTGCGCGTCATCGGCAGCCCCGATCCGTACGGCAAGCACATCGACGGAATGGGAGGCGCCACGTCGAGCACGAGCAAGACCGTCCTCGTCGGCAAGAGCAGCCGGCCCGATCACGATGTCGATTACTTGTTTGGGCAGGTATCGATCGACCGTCCGTTCGTGGATTGGAGCGGAAACTGCGGCAACCTGTCTGCGGCCGTCGGCCCGTTCGCGATCAGCGCCGGGCTCGTCGACGCGAGCCGCATTCCGGGCAACGGCACCGCCATCGTCAGGATCTGGCAGGCCAATATCGGCAAGACGATCGTCGCGCACGTGCCGATCGTGGACGGGAACGTGCAGGAGACGGGCGATTTCGAGCTCGACGGCGTCACGTTTCCCGCGGCGGAGATCCAGCTGGAGTTCATGGACCCCGCCGCCGACGAGGAAGGCGCGGGCGGCGCCATGTTCCCGACGGGAAACCTCGTCGACGACCTGGAAGTACCGGGCATCGGTACCTTAAAGGCAACGATGATCAATGCGGGCATTCCGACGATTTTCGTGGACGCCGAGGCAATCGGGTATCGAGGCACCGAATTACAGGACGCCATCAACGGCGATGCCGAGGCGCTGTCGAGGCTCGAGACCATCCGCGCCCACGGTGCGCTGAGAATGGGGCTCATCACTCAGCTCGATGAAATCGCGACGCGGCAGCACACGCCGAAAGTCGCGTTCGTCGCGCCGCCGGCCGATTACGTCGCATCGAGCGGGAAGGCTGTCCAAGCCGCCGATGTTGACCTGCTGGTACGAGCAGTCTCGATGGGGAAGCTCCATCACGCGATGATGGGTACGGCTGCCGTCGCGATTGGGACCGCAGCGGCGATTCCTGGCACGCTCGTCAATCTGGCGGCCGGCGGCGGAAAACGCGACGCCGTCCGGTTCGGCCACCCGTCGGGCACGCTGCGTGTCGGCGCCGAAGCTATGCTGCGCGACGGCGAATGGCTCGTCACGAAAGCGATCATGAGTCGCAGCGCACGCGTTCTAATGGAAGGCTGGGTACGGGTGCCCGACGCTCATCAGGACTCCTGACGACGATGAAGCTGGCTGCCGGCGCCGCGTTCCTTGCCGGCAAGCGGATGAATGACGCATGCGTCAACGTGGATAGGCGACGACCTCGCCTTCGACAGTGAGGCGCACTCTAACGCCCGTTGCCGGAACCTGATGGCCTGGCACGCGCGCACGCACCGCGGCTTCCATCGACGGATCCGAACGCTCGGCCAGCCGCAAGCTCAGCGTGGCGTCATGTCCATAGAAGGTGATTTCCTCGACAGTCGCTTCCACCGCATCGCAATCCGCGTGGCCTTGCGAGCTGACCGGTTCGACCTTGATCTGCTCCGGGCGCACCATGACGTCGACCGTCCCTGTTTCGACAGGCGCCATCAATCTGAGTCGGCCGAGGTCACACGCTACCTCCGCGCCGCTCGCCATTCCCTGAAGCAGGACCGCCTCGCCGATGAAGGAGGCAAGCTCGCGCGTGACCGGCCGCCGATACAGTTCGTCGGGTACCGCCGTCTGGATCATTCGACCGTTCCACAGCACGGCGACCTCGTGCCCCATCGAAAGCGCCTCCGATTGATCATGCGTGACGAGTACGGCCGTCGCCCCCGCGTGCGCAAGCGCGGCGGCGACGGCCTGCCTCGTTTCTGCGCGCAACGCCGCATCGAGCGACGAGAACGGTTCATCGAGCATGACGATTCTGGGCGACGGCGCGAGCGCGCGTGCAAGCGCGACGCGTTGTTGCTGCCCGCCTGACAACGCCTGGGGTGGTCTGGCGGCATACGAAGCCGGCAAGCCCACCAATTCGAGCAGCTCCGCAACGCGATCGCGCGTTCGACGTCTGGCATAGGGCAGGCCGAACACGATGTTTTCCGCCACCGAGAGATGCGGAAACAAAGACCCCTCCTGCGAGACATAACCGACGCGCCGCGCTTCGGGTCGCATGTGCATGCCCTCGCCCGCCACCCGCCGGTCGTCGATCGCGATGGTGCCGCTGTCCGCGCGCTCGAAACCGCAGACGGTGCGAAGCAGCGTCGTCTTTCCGCTGCCCGATGGGCCGAGAAGCGCCAACAACGCGCCGCTCTTCACGGATAGATCGACGCCGCGCAGCACGGCATGGCCCTCGAACGTCTTCCAGAGGCCCTGTATGGATAGATTGCTCATATTGTGTCGACGGCGTCGCGCGTCGCAAAGAGATGCCCCCGCCGCCGCCTGCCGATTATTGATCCCCGGTACCGACGCGCAAGGCCGAACGGCCGAGCGTCACGAACAGGAATGCCGAAGCGCCGAGCGAAATGATCACGAGCAGCGCCGCATACGGTGCCGCGGCGGCGAAAGCCAGCGTCGACGTATCGCTCCAGACCTGCGTCGCGAGCGTATGCGTATCGAGCGGAGAAAGCAACAGTGTCGCGTTGAGCTCCGTGGAAACGGCGATGAACACCATCGTCGCGGCCGCGCCGAGGCCCGGGCTCGTCAGTGGGAACAACACTCGGCGCAACGTTCCCATCCACCCGAGACCCAACGAGCGCGCCGTTTCCTCGAGTCTCGGCGGTACCTGAGCGAGTGCCGCGCGCACGCTGACGAGCGCGAGCGGCAGGCATAGAATCGCATAGGCCACGATGAGCAGCGCCGTGCTCTGGTAGAGGGGCCTCAAGGCACGCACCGCGACCGACACGAGCGCGAGCGCGATGACGAGGCCCGGCACGCCCTGCGCAACGAAGACGATCCGCTCGAGCACGATCGCGAGCCGGCCGGGATATCGCACGAGCAGAAACGACAACGGCAGCGCAAGTGCGGTCGTGACCAATGCCGCTGTCAGTCCGAAGCCGATCGACGCGCTCGCTGCGTCGAATAGCAGTTGCGGCGACACGTCGACCGGCGTGATCGCCGCGTCCCCATGCTGCGTCAGCCAGTACCCTATCATGCCGAGCGGCACGCCGAGCGTGACGATACTGAGGAGTGCCAAGCAAGCGGCGACGAGCCACCGCCAACCTCGCAACGGATCTCGCGGCACCGCGCGCCGCGTGCCGCGGTCGATACGCGCATACCGCGCTTCGCCTCGCACGCGGAATTCGAGCGCAACGCACACGAGGCACAGCGCGATCAGCAAGCAGGCCAGCAATGCCGCTCCACTGCCGTCGAAGCTGGTTCGGTATTCCGCATAGATCTGTGTCGTAAACGTCCGAAAACGAAGCAGCGAGAAGGCGCCGAATTCGGACATCACGTTGAGCGCGACGAGCAGCATGCCGCCGAGCAAGGCTGGCCGAAGCTGCGGCAGCACCAAGCGCGCGAACGTCGCGAAGCGTCCGCAGCCGAGCGAGCGCGCCGTCTCCTCGAGCGCCGGATCCATGCCGCGAAGTGCCGCGGCGACGGGCAAATAGACGAGCGGAAAGTAAGTCGACGTTACGACGAGCAGCGCGCCGGCGAAGTCCTGCAAATCGAGACTCAATGAGACCCAGGCGTAGCTCGTGATGAACGGCGGCATCGCGAGCGGTGCGACCATCAGTACGGCCCAGACCCGGCGGGCCGGCAGCGCCGTGCGCTCGACGAACCATGCCGCCGCGGTTCCGACGACAGCCGCCGCGACGGTCGCCGTCACCGTGATCAGCAGCGTGTTCGCGAGCAGTTCGCCGACGAGCGGCCTGAAGATCAACTCGACCGCGTTATTGAATCCGAAACTCGCCGCCCGCCAAACCGTGAACGCGAGCGGCAACAGCACGAGCAGCGCGGCGAATGCCGCGGCGAGCGTCACGAGGCGCGGCGCGTTCGGGCGCGCGCCGCGCGCGGCAGAAGGAGAAGGTGCCTCGACTAGCGAAACCACGGTGTGCTCATCCAGACGAGGGCTACAGCAGACCCGCCTCTCGCAGCAGCTTGGCAGCCTGACTATCGTCGCCGAGCTGCTCGATCGTCAGCGCCGGCGGATCGAGTTCGTTGAACGGCTTCAGCATCGGATCGGGGGCGACGCCGGCGCGCAACGGATACTCGTAGCCGACGTGGCTTTGTGCCATCAATGTCTGCGCCTTCTGGCCGACGAGATAGGCAAGGAAACGCTGGGCGCCGTCGGAATTGTGCGCCGTTTTGAGGACGGCGGCACCCGACACGTTCACGAGCGCGCCGATGTCGCCATGGCCGAAGTGATAGATCGCGCTGCGCATCTTGCTCGCGCCCAGTTCCGTGTTCAACCGATCCCAATAATAGTTGTTGATGACGCCGGTCGCGACCGCGCCGCGATTGACCGCGGCCACCACGCCTTCCTCGTCGTCGAAAATCTGCGCGTTCGCCTTCAGGCCCTTGAGCCATGCCAGCGTCGCGTCGTGCCCTTTGGATGCGAGAACGCCGCTCACAAGCGGCAGAAAATCAGCGTCGCTCGGCGCGATGCCGACTTTTCCTTTCCACTCGGGCTTCGCAAGATCCATCAGCGAGGCAGGGAGTTGCCCCGGCTGCACTTTGCCGGTGTTATAGGCCAGCACGTTTTCACGTGCGAACACGCCGACCCACTTTCCGGTCGGTGAGCTGTACCGCTTCGGCACCGTGGCGAGCGTTTGCGCGTCGACCGCGCCGAGCAAGCCCTTTTCCTCGAGCAGCATCAACTCGGGCGAGTTCTCCGTGAAATAAACATCAGCCGGCGTCGCCGAGCCCTCGGCGACGATCTGGGCGGCAAGCGCGGGCCCTTCACCGTTGCGAATCTTGACCGTGATCCCCGTTTCCTTTTCGAAATCCTTGGCGAGCCGGCCGACGAGTTGCTCGTGTTGCGCGTTGTAAAGCGTGATCGATGCGGCATGCGCGAGGTTCGGCAGTGCACTGAGCGCGGCGAGTGAAAGCGCCGCGATACGTGCCGCGGCGGCCGCCCGTTTGCCGAGTTGGAATTGCTTCATGATCGAATTTCCCGTGAAACTGTTGCTGCATTAATTGTTGAGTAGTCCGAACGAGTCGATGTCGGCCCGCGATCGAGTCAAGATTCGAAGAGCGCCGCTCCGATGAACGAGCCGGGCCTCGCGCCCGGCGGGCAAGCGAATATCGCGCTGCCGATGTGCGTCGTGAACTGGTTCATCATGTCGAACTTCGCGAGCCTCTCGTTGATTGGAATGAAACCCGTGCGCGGATCGCGTTGATGTGCGATGAAGATCAGCCCCGCATCGTACTCGGTTTCCTGCCGCCACGGCGGCCAGCGTTCGATATAGAAGTTGGTGCCGTCGTTGTACGAGTAGGAGCGGCGAAGAATCTGCGCGCCGTTGTTCGTGGCGCGATTCGACAAGCGCACGTGCGAATTGTCCGGAATCACCGGATTGCCGTCCTTGTCCGCGGCCTCCAGATCGAGGGCATCGAACTCTTTCGCCTTGCCGAGCGGTGCGCCACTCTTCTTCTGCCGGCCGAAGACCGACTCCTGAAAGCCGCGCTCCATCTGATCCCAATGCTCGAGCGTGATGCGGATCCGGCGCACGACCGTATAGGTTCCGCCCTGCATCCAGCCCGGTCCTTCCGATCCGGCCCAGACGAACTCGTCCATGACCTGCGTATCTTTGATGGAAGGATTGTTGGTGCCGTCCTTGAAACCCATCAGATTGCGCGGCGTCTCGTCACGCGGGCCGGAGAGGAAACCGGCCTGCCCCCATCGAATATGTGCGATGCCGCTGCCGATCCGCGCGAGCTGGCGGACGGCGTGGAAAGCCACTTGCGCGTCGTTCGCGCAGGCTTGGATGAACAAGTCGCCGCCTGTCTTTTCGGGCACCAGTTGGTCGCCGTTGAAACGCGGCAGATCGACGAGCGCGGCGGGACGACGATTCGCGAGACCGTAGCGGTCCTTTCCTTCCAGCGCGAACAAACCGGGACCGAAGCCGAACGTGATCGTCAGTCGAGCCGCACCGAGGCCGAGCGCCTCGCCCGAGTCTCCGGCCGGCCGATCGTCCGGGCCGTCGATCGAGGCGGCGGGCTCGCCGCGCGTGAGCCGGGACGCCGCGTCAGTCCACGCGCGCAGAAGGCCGATGACGTCGTCGCGCTTGTCCGTGGTGAGGTCGAGTGCGACGACGTAGGTATGGCTCTGTTGCGGCGTCACGATTCCGCCCTGGTGCGGGCCGAAAAACGGCTCGACAGCCCGGTACGGATCGTCGTTCGCGACAACCGGCAGCGCCTGCGCGGCGGCAGCCTTGCCCAGCGCGGTAGCCGCGACGGCGGCCGCGCCGCCCGCCTTCAGAAAGCCGCGCCTGGCGGGCTGAAATGGACCGTTCCGATCGTTTTCCATGGTCACTTGGCCAGCACGAGCGTGTTGACGTCGTCCTCGACGTAATAGAAGCCGTCGCCCTCAGGCGTCATCGCGATCCCGAACAGATCGCCGTTTCCGGGCGGCGTTTGCGCGCGATCGGTATCGATCCATCGCGCGTAGATTTGCTTGCCGCTCAGAGGATCGATTTCGACGACCTGGCCGTTGAGCGCATTCGTCACGAGCAAGTGACCGTTCGGTGCGGTCGCCATCGCAAGCGGCCGGTGCAGCAGGCCGTCCGCGGTCAGCTGGCGGCCGACGCCAGCGCTCGTGTCGCGCGTCAACGGATCGTCGATCTCGGTGATCCGGTTGCCGATCGCGTCGGACACGTAGAGCAGCTTCTTGTCAGCCGAGAGCGCGAGGCCGGTCGGCCCGACGAGGAACACGCCTTTGTCGGCCTGCGCACCGAAACCGCTGCCGATCACCGTCTCGTGCTTGATGACAGGCGGCTTGCCGTCAGGGATCTCGAGGTCGAGCCGCAGAACGGTGGCCTGCTTGTAGACCGGCGGGATACCCTTGGCGGCGCCGACACCGAAACCCGCGTTGCTGACGAAGAGCGTCGCCGTGCCGCCGTTGTCGACGACGGCCATGTTGCCCCATGGATCGTTGATGTTCGGACTCGCGAACGTCGACACGATCTTGCCCTGGCTGTCGAGCACGACGAGGCAGCCCGCGCCCTTCGTATCGGTCGTGCCGTCGTTGCTCGGCGTGCTGCCGACGATGATCCAGCCCGACCTCAGCATCGTCATCGCCGTCGAAAGACCGATTCCGCCCGGGCAGCCCTTCAGTTCACGGGGAATCGACGCGAACAACGTCATTTGCTTCGTGTCCGGGCGATAGTCGACGATCGTGCTGCCCGTCCCCTGGAGATTCGCGGCGTTGTTGAAGTTGTCGACGAGCACGTCGCCCTGCTTCACGGCTCCCGCCGAAACCGGTGCGATCGCGATCGCATAGGGATTCTGGTCGCCGTTGTCGGGCACGGTGTTGATGAGCGTCGTATGACGATGGATAGTTTCCAGAAACCCGATCGGATCGGCGAATGCCGTGCTTGGTCCGATCGATCCGCCGAGCACGACTGCCACGGTAATCGCGGCCGCCACCGCGAACCTTGCGGTATCGCGCTTCGCAAAGGGCTCGACGAATGTTCGCACCGCGGAAACGACCGAACGAACGCAGCGGGCGCCCCTGTTGTCAGGGTTCCTAAATAGTTGGGCCATGATGGGAAATCAGCCTAGAAGATGATGTTGGTGCGCACGCCGACGACGAACGTATTGCGTAGGGCCTTCGTCGGATCGTTCGGGTTTTGCCCGGCACCCGCGTTGAACGTGTATTGCATATCGGCTTGTAACTGCCACCATGGCGTGACCTGGTACTGATAGGTCGCTTCGACGGCCGTCTCGCTGCCACGCACGATGTTGCCGCTATCGAGGTCGAGCCCCCTTGCATGGTTGCCGATCTGAATGAATGCGAGGCCGAGGCCGACGCTATCGTTGTCGCGCCCCTTGAACGGCGCTTTCATCACGATCCCGGCATTCGCGCTGAAACTGACGAGATTGCGATCGCCGGGCGCGCCCATCACGCGAGCGAAGACACCGATGCTCCTCGCGTCGTCGGGATCGGGGCGCCATATCATCTGATCCGCGACGGCGTAGAAGCTGTAGTCGCCGTGATGCCGCTGAGCGCTGCCCGTCGATGCGGGGCTCGCGAGCGAAAGCCCCGTATTGTCGAAGCGCTGGTCGTCGAATCGCTCGTTGTTGTACCAGAGGCCGATCTTGTAGGTCCCGGGCAGGCCGCGCGATTTGCCGAAGTCCATCTCGCCCTCGGCAGGCTGATTGATCGAATACTGCAGTTCGCCGATGAAGAGCGCGCCGCTATGCAGGTTGAAGTTCGTGCCGCTCAGGTTGCCCGGATCGTTACCGAGCGGATCGCCGTCGAATACGCCGGCAAGCGCCGTCAGCGAAGGCGTGATCTGTCCGCGCACGCGAACGCCGAGCGACGACAGCGGATAGGCAGGGCCGCCGTTCGGCATGTCGTACGAAGGCAATCCTGGCCAACCGAACATCGTATTGATGAAGGTCGCCGCATACTGGCTGACCATGAACTCCTGGTCGAGGCTCTGCTGGCCGATCTTCACGTCGACGCGCTTACCGAGAAACGCCTGCTGATACCAGAGTTCCCAGAGGCGCGTGGTGTCCTGAGCCTCGATGCCGCTTGCCGTGTTGTAGGTGCCGAGGTTTTCCTGGCTCAGGTTGCGCCCGTGGATCTGCAGCGCGCTCGCATTGAAGGTGCCGCCCGGCAGGCCGAACGCTTTTTGCGTATCGACGTTGAGCGTCATCGTCGTCAAGCCGTCATACGTGCCGCCGCGCGCGAGGCCGCCACGCAGGTTCGCGAGGTATTCGCTGGTCTCCGTTATGCCGAGCGTGACGCCATACTTGCCGAGCCACGGCCGAAGCCCGCCGATGTCGCCCAGCAGGTTCTGCCGCGTCCAGATGCCCGTCCACGGGCTGATCGGCTGCGCCTGGATATTCAGATCCTCTTCCGAGGACTGCGGCAATGCATCGGGAGTCGCGGCGGCGAACGATGCCGAAGAGAACAGCGCGCTCCATAGCAAAGCGGTGGACCACGCCAAACGGCGACGCGAAGGTGCCTGTCGAGCGCATCGAGCGTGTGACGCAAGCGTCATCGAACTTCCTTTCTTGTTGGATTGAATGAAGGCGCCCATCGTCGCAGCGGCAATCGTTCGGACTCCTGCGCAATTCGACGTCGACGTTGGGCGCAATTGTACGCAGTGCTAACGAAAACATCAACGCCAATACGAATCGTTCGCATTACTATTATCGACGAATGTTTTTTACGATTTGCTTACTGAATCGATCAGCGAACAGGGATGAATTCCGCGTGGATCGTCAAGTGGATGTCGTCGCCGATCGTCGAAGACCAGGCGGACAAGCCGAAGGCAGCACGGCTGAAGTGGCCGTCGGCCGCGAACGAGACCGACTGGTCCTGGCGCAACGGATGGCCGTCGCTTCGTTCTTCGAACGTGACGAAGAGCGTAACGGGTCGTGTCGCGCCGCGAATGGTGAGGTTCCCTGTCAAAAACCCCGTATCGTTTGCGGTCTTGACGAAGCGCGTGCTCGCAAACCGGATGCTCGGATAGTGCTCGACGTCGAGCACCGCACGGCTTTTGACGATGGGTGTCGCGAAGGGTTTGTTGGCATCGACGCTGGCCGCGTCGATCGTAACGGTAACGAGCGGATCGTCGGCGTGGCCGGGCGGCCGATCCAGCTCGGCGTCGATGCGTCGGAAACGCATTCGCAAATGGGTGTGCCCGATGATCTGGACAGACAATGCAACGCTGGAGCGCTCCGGAACCAGCCGGTAATGCTCGGGCAAGCGTGTCGCCGCACCGAACGTCGCGGACCATGCCATCTGGGACATGAAACCCAGCAGGAGGGCAAACGCGAGTCGCCTTGCGTGAATCCACGCCATTACACGCCGTGCTCGAGCAAGGTCGTTGCGCACGACGCAAACGCAAGATACACCCGCACGTCGAGTCGTGCAAACCTCACCTGAAGAATCTCGCCCCAAGAACCGATCAATTGCGCCGCATGCCACCTCCGCCCCATGCATGCATTCCGCCGCCCCATGAGTGGGTTCCGGACGAACGGCTGGCTGCAGGCGTGTGGTTCCACTCATGGAAATGGTGGCCGAAGCCGTGATCGAAATCGTGGTCGAAATCGTGATCGAAATGATGGAAGTGGTGGAACCGATGGAAGCGATCGACGAACACCACCGTGGAGCCGAAGAAATAAGGCGACTCCCCGTACCACCACGGCGACGGGTAATACGTGTAGCCGTCGGCCGGCGCCACCCAGGAACCGTACTCGCTCACGAAAACCCAGATGCCGTTCGACTGCAGGCAGGCTCGACCGACGAACGGCTGCATCGTGCCTTCGATCTGAGTCTGTCCGGAGACGATTTGGCATCGGGACGTATCGATGTACGAATTGTCGACGTTCGACCCGTCATACGTCTGCGCGCCGGCACACGCGGCGCATAGCAGGCCGGCCGCGCACACTGGCCCGCACCGAAGAATGTTTCCCATGATGTGGCTCGAGAGGATCGCCGGTCACGCCCGGCCCCAACGATTAAACGTTCGCCGGTGAGGGGTTATTCCTGTCGCGGGCCTTCTGGCGCTCCCCGCTCACCGGATGCAAGCCACTTGACGAACCACTGCGCGGCCAGCTGCGCCACCTGCTCGAGCGCGCCCGGCTCTTCAAACAGATGCGTGGCACCTGGGACGATCTCGATTCGATGTTCGCAAGTGAATTGCTCGGCGGCGAACTGATTGAGGCGCACGACTTCGTTATCCATCTCGCCGACGATCAGCAGCGTGGGCGCCTTGACAAGCTCGAGCGCCTCGCGCGCGAGATCGGGGCGACCGCCGCGCGAGACGACTGCACGCACGGTATCGTCGCGCGCCGCGGCGCTCAGCGCGGCAGCAGCGCCGGTGCTGGCGCCGAAGACGCCGACTGGCAGCGACGACAAGACGGCGTGGCTGCGCACCCAGTCCAGCGCGCCGCCCAGTCTTCGCGCGAGCAACGGGATGTCGAAGCGATATTCGGCCGAAAACAGGTCCTGCCGATACTCCTCGGCGCTCAGCAAATCGAAAAGCAGTGTCGCCAGGCCGGCGTTGTCGAGGACGCTCGCCACATCGCGGTTGCGGGGGCTGAGCCGACTGCTGCCGCTGCCATGCGCGAAGACGACGATGCCGCGGGCAGCATCCGGTACCGTCAGCGTCCCGTCGAGAAGGAGGTCATCGCTGGGGATTTGTACATCAGCCGTTTGCATCGTCGTTGCTCCGGGCGCGGATACTTCACTGCGCGCATAGACGATGCCGCAGACCGAAGTCGAGCCCTGTCAATGACTTACGCGCGGTGCCCCACGAGATATCCACAGAGACGTTCACAGAAACTGTGGACAACTGGACGTTTCCTCAGCCGCCTTACAGGTTGGCCACCCAAGCGCTTGCATTAGCACGCATTTGCAATTCCTTACGCAAACCCTTCAATCAGCGCGCATCGACACCCACTGCAAGTCCCGCAACCTTTTCTCGCGCAGCGCTGTAAAGCGTACGCGTAACCGGTACAGCTCGAGCCGGCTCGTGCGCGCGCAACGCGCTCGGCGCGACGTGGGCGGCCACGGGCATGCGTCGTGCGGCTCGCCCGGAGCGCCACTCGATATGTGTGATGAAACGCTTACGCGGAACCCTCGTCATCGTCTGCGCGGCGATGCTTGCGAGCGCATGCTCGCTCATCGGCCCGGGACACCTGAAAGCGGACCAGGTCGATTACGCACGCGCGCTCGGAGAAGCGAACAAGCGCGCGATCCTCGCGTCGATCGTGCAGTTGCGCTACGCCGACGCTCCTTCGTTCGTCAGCGTCAGCCAGATCATCGCCTCATATTCGTTCGATGCGCGCGGCGGACCGACGCTCAATCTCGGCTCGGGCGCTCAAGCGAGCTACGCCTCGGCGACCGGTTCGGTGTCCTATTCGAATCACCCGACCTTCACTTTTGTGCCGACCACCGGCGACGCATTCGCAACGGCCTTCATCCGCCCCCTGGCGCCGGCGCTCGTTCTGCCGCTCGCGCAAGGCGGCATTCCCGTGGACCTGCTGCTCCGGATCGTCGCCCAATCAATCGGCGATCTGCGTAACGGGACGGCCCTCGGCGGCCCCGGCAGCGCGGGATCGCCCGCGTTTTTCGAATTGCTGCGCGCCGCAAGGCGGCTTCAACTCGAAGGCGATCTCAACGTCGAATCGCGCAA
Organism: Trinickia symbiotica; assembly: GCF_002934455.1. Taxonomy (GTDB): domain Bacteria; phylum Pseudomonadota; class Gammaproteobacteria; order Burkholderiales; family Burkholderiaceae; genus Trinickia; species Trinickia symbiotica. Next base: position 17,037 of record NZ_PTIR01000030.1, read on the forward strand.
TGGCAATGGGGCCAGCCGCGTATTCCTCGCCATCAGGAACAGCCCCGACGATCCGCCAGGTGCGGCAGCCGATCGCGACGCGCTGAAACGGCTGCTGCACTTGCCCGCCGACACCGGCAGTTTCGAAGTCGTCTACGGGCAATGGGCGCCGCCAGGTCAGATCGCGATACTGACGCGCTCCGTGCTCGCCGTGCTGAGCGATCTCGGTGCGCAGATCTCCGTTCCCGACGCCGAAGTCGCGAAGGGCGCGACGAAATCGACAGTCCCGTTGATCGGCGGCGAAACACGACCCACGATCGTCGTTCGGAGCGGGCGCGGCGCGCCATCGAACGCCTACGTGACGGTAAGCTACAACGGCACGAACTACTGGATCGAGCACGACGATTTCGATTCCAAATATGCGTTCACCGTCGTCCAGGACCTGATGGCGCTCGCGCAAGTCGACACGAGTGCCAAGGCGCCGATCGTCACCATTCCTGCCGACTGAGCACGACTCCCAACTTCAGGATCGGTCTACCGTTGCGCCGACACGGCGCAGCCTTCCCGACAAAAATCCAGTCGAGAGGCGCGGCATTCGCATTGCTCAGTCATTTAAGGTTTTTCTCGAGTCTTTTCGCATCGCAAAGGAGGTGGATCGTGGCAACAGACGACATTTCGACGTCGCGCAGAAAGCTGATGCAGGGCGCGACCGCGGGATTGATGACGGCCGTCGCCGCACGGGCAATTGCGCAGTCGAACGCGCAGCAAGATGGACAGTCGACGGGCAATCAGGCAGGTGTTCCGCCCGATCCGCGCAGCCTCTATGCGCACCCGCCGTTCCCGGCACAGCATCAGCCCTGGCCGGGACTCGCCGGGCGGATGACGCCGCGCCCCGATCACGGCGAGAACAGCTATCGCGGCTCCGGCAAACTGACCGGCAGGCATGCGCTCATCACGGGCGGCGACTCCGGCATTGGCCGGGCCGCGGCGATCGCCTACGCGCGCGAAGGCGCCGATGTTGCCATCGTTTACCTGCCCGAGGAAGAGCCCGACGCGCGTGAAGTCGTGCAACTGATCCAGGCGGCGGGCCGCAAGGCAGTCGCATTGCCAGGCGACCTCCGCAACGAATCGTTTTGCAGGAAACTCGTCGGCGACGCTCAACATCAGTTGGGCGGCCTCGACATTCTCGTCAACAATGCAGCGCGCCAGCAAAGTCACGACTCGATTCTCGACATCACGACCGAGCAGTTCGATTGGACGCTGCGCACGAATCTCTATGCAATGTTCTGGCTCACGCAGACGGCGATACCGCTGTTGCCGCCAGGATCCGCAATCGTCAACACGACTTCGGTCAACGCGTACGAGCCTGGCGTCAACATACTCGACTATGCGATGACGAAAGCCGCGATCGCAAACTTCACAAAAGGTCTCGCCAAGCAACTGATCGATCGCGGCATACGCGTCAATGCCGTCGCGCCCGGACCCTTTTGGACTCCTCTTCAAGTGAGCGGCGGCCAGACGACACAAAACCTCGAGCATTTCGGCGAACGGGTGCCAATGAAGCGTCCCGGTCAACCCGCCGAGCTTGCGCCGATCTATGTGTTGCTTGCGTCGGCGCAGGCCAGCTACGTGACAGGGCAGATATACGGCGCGATGGGGGGCGAAGGACAGCCGTAACGCGACGATCGGCGCACGGCCAGACACGTCGCGCTCGAGGGCGATTCTCGCTTAAGCCCGTTCTCATCGCGAACGCCTCGAATACGGTTTGATGTAGCGTGCGAGCCCTCAACGGCGCTACACTCATATCGACTGATCGCGCCGGAGAGCCACCATGACCGACCTCGACCCGAACCGGACGTTTCGCGGGCTCCCGTTGACGCCGGAGCAGGACGCGGAAATCAGGCATTACATCAAGGTTCGCAAGCAACAGGGCAAGCCATGGGATACGCCGGAGCTTGCGGCGATGCTGCGCGACATGCTCGAGCCGCCCGGCGACGACAGCGACGACTTTGGCCCCGATTTCGACGGAACGCGGCTTGCGGCCGAACGTGCTCAGGGTTTCATCGAAGACGAAATGGATCCGATAGAAGCATCGGAAGAGTGGCACGCCGCTTTGGAGTCCGAAGTCATGAAAAGGCTCAATCACTGAATCGACTTCTCAGGCGCGCCGGTATGCCGACCGAATCGGCCGGCATATCGTTATCGCGATTAATTATTTAGGCTGCGCCACGGTCCGCAAATACGGCTTGAGCGTTTTGAAACCCTGCGGATATTTCTTTTGCGCATCCTCATTCGAAACTGACGTCGGAATGATCACGTCATCGCCGGGCCGCCAGTTGACCGGCGTGGCGACCGAGTGCTTGGCATTGAGCTGCAGCGCATCCAGCAAGCGCAGCACTTCGTCGAAGTTGCGGCCCGCGCTCATCGGGTAGATGAGCATTGCCTTCACCTTCTTGTCCGGCCCGATGATAAAGACGGAGCGAATGGTCGCATTGTCGTTCGCCGTGCGCGGGCCCGCGCTCGCGTTGGGATGGATCATGTCGTAGAGCTTGGCGACCTTGAGGTCGTCGTCGCCGATCATCGGATAGTTGACTGCGTGTCCCTGCGTCTCGGCGATGTCGCCCACCCATTTCTTGTGATCGCTGACGGGATCGATGGAGAGGCCGATGATCTTCGTATTGCGCTTCTCGAATTCCGGATTGAGACCCGCCATGTAGCCAAGCTCAGTCGTGCAAACGGGTGTGAAGTCCTTCGGATGCGAGAAGAGAATCGCCCAGCCATTGCCGATCCATTCATGAAACTTGATCGGTCCTTCGGTCGTCTCGGCGGTGAAATCAGGTGCTTCGTCACCGATGCGGATGGTCATATCAAATCTCCTTTGCTATGTGCGTTGGCAAGCCCGGATTCTCACGATATGCGACGCGAATAAATCGCGCGAGGCGCCGCAAGAGATGAGGCTAGGAATTATAGACGCCGAATGGACGCGCGCGATGCAATGCGACGCACCGAAGAAGACATCACAGCGCAAAACAAGTGCGACAGCATAGGGCGCCTGCACTGCTGCGGTGCAACAGCTGCCCTTGAACAGTTCGCGTCGCTTTGCCCCAATCTGGCGAAACCCGCGGCAGGGCTGGGTTTGAGGTCGTTGGCACAGGGCTTGCGTTAAGCGGCCCGTGCCCGGCAACGGCGTCGGGATGCATGCAGCAAGATGCGATGCGGCGATGAAACGCCCGCTCGCCATCGCTTTAAGGACAACGGCGTCCCCTCGTGCTTTCGGACACGAGCGGACGCCGTTTCGTTTTGGCTCATGCGGAATAAGCATTTTCGGTCGAGCAACGATGCTGCGACGCCCGCTTCAAGGAGTGACCATCGATGAACAGGCCCCGACTCGTCGTCATCGGCAACGGCATGGCCGGCATCCGGACGATCGAAGAGCTGCTCGCGCTCGCCCCAGATCACTATGACATCACCGTCTTCGGCGCCGAGCCGCACCCGAACTACAATCGGATCCTGCTCTCCCCCGTGCTCGCCGGCGAGCAAACATTCGACGACATCGTCCTCAATCCGCTCGATTGGTACGAGCGCAATGGCATCAACCTGCATCTCGGCAAGGCCATCGCGCGCATCGATCGCAAGCGCCGTTGCGTCGTCGCGGAAGACGGCACCGAGGCGCCCTACGATCGCCTGCTCATCGCAACGGGCTCCCAACCGTTCATCCTTCCGGTGCCCGGTGCCACGTTAAAGGGCGTCATCACCTATCGCGACATTCACGATACGCAAGCGATGATCGATGCGGCGCAAGTGAAACGCCGCGCGGTCGTGATCGGCGGCGGCCTGCTCGGGCTGGAAGCGGCCAACGGGCTCATGCTGCGCGGCATGGATGTGACGGTCGTCCATCTGGCCGCGACCCTGCTCGAGCGCCAGCTCGACGCGAGCGCCGGAAAGCTGCTGCAACGCTCACTCGAAGAACGCGGACTCTCATTCCTGCTCTCGAAGGCAACGACCGAAATCGTCGGCAACGAGGCCGGCGAAGTGGCCGCGGTTCGCTTCGCGGACGGCGACGAGATGGCCGCCGACGTCGTCGTCATGGCCGCCGGCATTCGCCCGAACACGACGCTCGCCGAAGCGGCCGGCCTGCACTGCAATCGCGGCATCGTCGTCAACGATACGCTGCAGACGTACGACCCGCGCATCTATGCCGTCGGCGAATGCGTGAGCCACCGCGGCATCGCCTACGGCCTCGTCGCGCCGCTCTTCGAGCAGGCGAAAGTTTGCGCAAATCACCTCGCGCTGATGGGCATCGGCAGCTACAAGGGGTCCGTGCTTTCGACGAAACTGAAGGTGACGGGCATCGACCTCTTCTCCGCGGGCGATTTCATCGGCGGCGACAACACCGAGCAGATCGTGCTGTCGGACCCGGCGAGCGGCGTCTACAAAAAGCTCGTCATCCAGGACGATCGTCTCGTCGGCGCCTGTCTTTATGGCGATACGGCCGACGGCGCCTGGTACTTCAAGCTGTTGCGCGAAGGCCGCAAGCTCGGCGAGCTGCGCGACCGCCTCATGTTCGGCGAATCGAGTATCGGCGATGCGGGCGTTCAAGGGCACAACCGCGCCGCGGCGATGGCGGACGGCGACGAAGTGTGCGGCTGCAACGGCGTGTGCAAAGGCACGATCGTGAAGGCGATCACGGAGAAGGGACTCTTCACGCTCGACGACGTCAAGAAGCATACGAAGGCGGCGAGCTCCTGCGGCTCCTGCTCGGGCCTCGTCGAGCAGATTCTGATGAGCACGGTCGGCACGAGCTTCCAGGAAACGCCGAAGACGAAGGCGATCTGCGCCTGCACCGACCACAACCATGACGACGTGCGCAAGGCGATTCGCGAGAACAAGCTGCTCACGCACAAGGAAGTCTACGACTTCCTCGAGTGGCGCTCGCCGAACGGCTGCGCGACATGCCGCCCGGCCATCAACTATTACATGATCTCGACGTGGCCGCACGAAGCCGTCGACGATCCGCAAAGCCGCTTCGTCAACGAGCGTGTGCACGCCAACATCCAGAAGGACAACACGTTCTCCGTCGTGCCGCAGATGAAGGGCGGCGTGACGACGCCCGACGAGTTGCGCCGCATCGCCGACGTGGCCGATAAGTACAACATCCCGATGGTGAAGGTGACGGGGGGCCAACGCATCGACCTGCTCGGGGTGAAGAAGGAAGATCTCGTCGACGTCTGGCGCGATCTCGGCATGCAGTCCGGTCATGCCTACGGCAAATCGATCCGCACTGTGAAAACCTGCGTCGGCAGCGAGTTCTGCCGGTTCGGCACGCAGAACAGCACGCAAATGGGCATCGACCTCGAGACGATGCTCGCCAACATGTGGTCGCCGCACAAGGTCAAGCTCGCGGTCTCGGGCTGCCCGCGCAATTGCGCGGAAGCGGGCATCAAAGACGTCGGCGTGATCGCCGTCGACAGCGGCTGGGAACTCTACGTGGGCGGCAACGGCGGAATCAAGACCGAGGTCGCGCAGTTCCTCGCCAAGGTCAAGACGCCCGACGAGGTCAAGGAGTACACCGGCGCATTCCTTCAGCTCTACCGCGAAGAAGCGCATTACCTCGATCGCACGGTTCATTACATCGCGCGTGTCGGCCTCGATTATGTGAAGCGCAAGATCGTCGAGGACGCCGCAAGCCGCAAGGCGCTCTACGAACGCCTGCTCTACTCGCTCGAAGGCCTGCCCGATCCGTGGCAGGAACGCATCGAAGGCGTGCAGCAACGTGAATACATTCCGCTTACGGTAATCGAGTGAGGACTTGACCATGGATCGATCGAACCTGCCCAACTGGACTCACGTCTGCCAGCTGTCCGACATCCCGCGGCTCGGCAGCCGCGTGCTCAAGCATGCCGACGGCGACGTCGCAATTTTTCGCACCGCCGAAGACGAAGTGTTCGCGCTGCTGGACCGCTGCCCGCACAAGGGCGGTGCGCTTTCGCAAGGCATCGTCCACGGCAAGACCGTCACGTGCCCGCTTCACAGCTGGAACATCGAGTTGGCATCGGGCGAGGCCCGCGCACCCGACCAGGGATGCGCGCGCCGGTTTCCCGTGAAAGTCGAGGGTGTCGCGGTCTACGTCTGCCTCTCGTGACGGAGGGCATGTCGCGATGAAAACCGTCACGCGCTCGACTTGCTGCTATTGCGGCGTCGGCTGCGGAGTGCTGATCGAAGCCGAGCACGGCCGCATCACGGGCATCGCCGGCGATCCCGATCATCCCGCGAATTTCGGACGCCTCTGCACGAAAGGACGCTCGCTGCCGCTCACGGCGGCCAGCACCGCCGGCCGCGCGCTTCAGCCCGAGTTGCGCGCGACGCGCGAGGCGAAGCGCGAGCCGTCCGACTGGTCGAGCGCGCTCGATCACGTCGCCGCTCGCTTCGCCGAAATCGTCGAGCAACACGGGCCCGACTCCGTCGCGTTTTATATATCGGGCCAGCTTCTGACCGAGGACTACTACGTCTTCAACAAGCTCGCGAAGGGATTGATTCGTACGAACAACATCGATACGAATTCGCGGCTTTGCATGTCGAGCGCCGTGACGGCATACAAGAAGGCGTTCGGCGCCGATGGGCCGCCGACCTGTTACGAAGACCTCGAGCTTGCTCGAACGGTGCTCTTCGCGGGCAGCAACATGCCCTATGCGCACCCCGTGCTGTTTCGTCGGCTCGAGGATGCCAAAGCAAAAAATCCCGACATCCGTTGGATCGTGGTCGATCCGCGCCGCACCGACGTCGCCGCCCTGGCGGATCTCCACCTTGCGATCCAACCGGGCACCGATGTCGCGCTCTTCAACGGCATGCTTCACCATCTGATATGGGAAGGCATGCTCGAGCGCGACTTCATCGACGCGCATACGCACGGGTTCCTCGACCTCAAGGCGCTGGTGCGCGAATATTCGCCGCGCATGGCAGCGGGGATCTGCGGCATTGCGGAGCAAGACCTGATTCGGGCGGCCGAATGGTTCGCCGACAGCCCGGCGACGCTGTCGCTCTACTGCATGGGGCTCAACCAGTCGAGTCACGGCACGGACAAGAACCTCTCGCTGATCAACCTCCATCTCGCGACGAGGCAGATCGGCAAGCCGGGTGCGGGGCCGTTTTCGCTGACGGGCCAGCCGAATGCGATGGGCGGCCGCGAGGTCGGCGGAATGGCGACGATGCTCGCGGCGCATCGCGATATTGGCAATGCCGACGATCGGGCCGAAGTCGAGGCGTTCTGGGGCGTCCAGGGACTGTCCGAGAAGATCGGACTGCCGGCCGTCGATATGTTCGATGCGATCGCCGACGGCAAGATCAAGGCAGTCTGGATCGCCTGCACGAATCCGGTTCATTCGATGCCCGACATTGCAAGCGTTCGCAAGGCAATGGCCAAGGCCGAGTTCGTCGTCGTGCAGGAGGCTTTCGTCGAGACCGATACCGTCCCCTATGCCGACGTACTGCTTCCCGCGACGACATGGGGCGAGAAATCCGGCACGGTCACGAATTCGGAGAGACGCATTTCGCGCGTGCGGGCCGCCGTGGAGGCGCCGGGCGAGGCGCGCGCCGACTGGTGGATCGTCGCTGAGGTTGCCCGTCGCCTGGAGCAGCGACTGATGCCTCGACACGAGAACGCGCATGATGTCGTCGCTTCGGAGTCCAAACTATTCCCGTATGCCTCGCCCAACGAGATCTTCGACGAGCACCGCGCGTTGACGGTCGGTCGCGATCTCGACATCGGCGGGCTCTCGTATGCCGTGCTCGAAGACGAGGGCCCGAAGCAATGGCCGTTCGTCGCCGGTGCGGCGCGCGGCGATGAGCGCCGCTACACCGATGGGGTATTCGCCACGGACGACGGCCGCGCCCGGTTTCACAAGACGCCCTATCTGCCTGTCGCCGAATCGACCGATGCGCGCTACCCGTTCCGGCTCGTGACAGGGCGCCTGCGCGACCAATGGCATGGCATGAGCCGCACGGGCCGCGCCGACGCGCTCTTTGCGCACGCGCCCGAAGCGACCGTCGTCATGCATCGCGGCGATGCTGCCCGCCGCGGCCTCGCGGACGGCGATCTCGTGACCATTGCGAGCCGCCGGGGAAAGATGGTGCTCCCGCTCGAAACGTCGGACGATCTCCGTTCCGGCACGCTCTTCGCCGCCATGCATTGGAGCGGACAATATCTGAACAACGGGGGCGTGAACGAAGCGACCATCGGCGCCGTCGATCCCTACTCGGCGCAGCCTGAGCTCAAGCATGCCGCCGTGAGAATCGAGGTGCCCGACTTGCCGTGGCGGCTCGTAGCCGCGAAGCGCGGCGACACCCTGGCGCTGCGAGCGGCCGTGCAGCCGTTGCTCGGCGAGCGTCGCTATGCGTCCATCCGGATCGAGGACGAAGACCTGCTCGTCGTTTCGGCCGCGGACGCGATCGCGCACCCCGACTGGGCCGACCGGCTCCATGATGCGCTCGGATTGCCGCGCGGCGACGATCTGCTCGAGTATCGCGACGCACGCCGCGGCCGCGAGCAGCGCGTGGCATGGAACGGCAAGCTGATCGACGGGTTCTTGCTGACAGGCGATACGAGCGGCGCGCGCTCGCTGATCGAACAGATCCGGGCGGCGACGCCATGGACAGGCCCGCGCCATACGATTTTCCTGCCCGGCGGCGAAGACGCGCTGCGCGCACTTGCGCCGCGCGCCCGAATCGTCTGCAATTGCAAACAGGTGACGCAGACACAAATCGAAGAAGCCATCGCGGCAAACGCCGGCCTCGACGAATTGAAATCGACACTCGGCTGCGGTACTGTGTGCGGCTCCTGCGTACCCGAAATCAAGCGATTGTTGAACGCCACGGCCGTTGCATGACATCACCGAAGCTGCGCATCCTGCTCGTCACCGATACCGAAAAACCGATCGGCGAAATGCGCGAGGCGCTCGCGCGTCTCGGCTACGAGATGCTCGCCGAAGCGGCGACGCCGCAGGCGCTGCCGAAGGTGGTCGAGCGCGAGCGGCCCGACGTCGTCATCATCGATACCGAATCGCCTTCGCGCGACACGCTCGAGCACCTCGCCGTCATGAACGAGACGGCGCCACGGCCCGTGCTCATGTTCAGCCACGATGCGAACCAGCGCCTGATCCGCGAGGCCGTCGATGCGGGCGTCACGGCCTACGTAGCGGAGGGCCTCGCGCCCGAGCGGCTTGCGCCGATTCTCGAAGTCGCGCTCGCGCGCTTCGCTCATGAAGAGAAACTGCGGCAACGTCTCGCCAGAGTCGAGGGCGAGCTCGCCGAGCGCAAGACGATCGACCGGGCGAAGCGGCTCTTGATGGAGCGCGGCAAGATGTCCGAGCACGAAGCCTACGCCACGTTGCGCAAGCGCGCGATGGATGCCGGCGTGCGGCTCGCCGAAATCGCGCGGCGGCTCGTCGACGCGGCGGATTCATCGAGGTAGGTCATGGAAACCGAAATGCTCCCCGTCGCCGAAACGGCCCTTGAAAAAACACATCTGCGCGTCGGTTTCGTCGCACTGTCGGACGCGGCCCCGCTCATCGCCGCGAAGGTACTCGAATTCGGGCATCGGCATGGACTCACGCTGGAGCTCTGCCGGCAGCCGTCATGGGCGGCCGTGCGAGACAAGCTGCTGGCCGGCGAGCTCGACGCGGCCCACGCGCTCTACGGCCTCGTCTACGGCGTGCAGCTCGGCATCGGCGGGCCGCAGGCGGACATGGCCGTCCTCATGGTATTGAATCGGAACGGCCAGGCCATCACGCTCTCGACCCGCCTCGCTCGCGCGCTCGATGAAGCGGGCAATCTCAAGACCGCACTCGCCACGCTCGGGCGGCCCGCCGTATTCGCACAGACGTTTCCGACCGGCACGCATGCGATGTGGCTCTATTACTGGCTCGCGGCGCAAGGCGTGCATCCACTCGAGGACATCGAAAGCGTCGTCATTCCGCCGCCGCGTATGGTCGACGCGCTCGAGCGCGACACGCTCGACGGTTTTTGCGCGGGCGAACCCTGGCACGCGGTCGCCGAAGCGCGCGGCGTGGGTGAAACGGTCGCGGCGACGAGCGAAATATGGCCGGGCCACCCCGAGAAGGTGCTCGCCTGCCGGCGCGACTTTGTCGCCCAATACCCGAATACGGCGCGGGCATTGATCCAGACGATGCTCGAGGCATGCCGATGGGTCGATGCGCCTTCGCATCGCGAGGAAATCGCGCGCTGGCTCGCCAAGCCCGAAGCGCTCGACGTTCCGTTCGAACTCATCGCAGCTAGACTCGCGGGCCGGGAGGGAGGCAAGCGTTTCCCGCAGCCGCCGCTCACCGTCTCGTTCTTCGATGGGGGGACCGTCAACTATCCGCGCGTGTCGGAGGGACGGTGGTTCATCGAACAATATCGACGTTGGCACCTGCTTCGCACACGGTCGGGCGGCGAAGGCAATGAAACCGCGAGCGATGCCGCGATCGCCGCCGCCATCAATCAGACCGCGCTCTATCGCGATGCCGCGACGCTGAGCGAAGTTCCTATCCCTGGCGACACGCAGACGGTTTTCCTTTGCGATGGCGCGGCATGGCGTTGACTATTTATTTGGCACCGCCTTCTTCCGTCAGTTGCTTCTCGAGCTTCGCAAAAATGCGCTTGGTTTGACCTTTGGCGTGAAGCGCGAACAGCAGCAGTGAGCGGCCCGTGACCTGATAGACGTCTCCCGATTCGAAGTCCGGCAATTCCTCACGGACAGGGACGTTGGTGTCGATGAGACAGCTCCATTGATCGCTGCCGGGTATCTCGGGAAGCGTGAAGTCGACCACGTCGTGATGCGCGTTCAGCACGAGCAACAGCGTGGCGTCGGATGCCGGTCGGCGAATGCCGCTCACCTGCGCGCGACCATCGATCACAAGGCCGAAACATTTCATCAGTGGATCGTCCCACTGCTGCGCCGTCAGTTCCGTACCCGCCGGGCTCATCCATTTCACTTCGGATAATTGAAGCGTTTCGTTGAACGCACCTGTCAGGAAGCGGCCCCGTCGCAATACAGGAAGCGTATGACGCAGCGTCGTCAGCTTGATGACGAATTCCATCAGCGCGCGTCCGTCGTCACCGATGCCCTCCCAGTCGAGCCAGCTTATTTCGTTGTCCTGGCAGTAGGCGTTGTTGTTGCCTTGTTGCGTGCGGCCGAATTCATCGCCCGCAACGAGCATCGGGGTACCTTGCGCAAGCAATAGCGTCGCGAGCAGATTGCGCTTTTGGCGCTCACGCAGCGCGCGCACTTGCGCATCATCGGTCGGTCCTTCGACGCCACAATTCCAAGACTTGTTGTCCGAGTGTCCGTCCTTGTTGTCTTCGCCGTTGGCGTCGTTGTGCTTGTCGTTGTACGAAACGAGGTCATTGAGCGTGAATCCATCGTGTGCGGTGACGAAGTTAACGCTGGCCCAGGGGCGCCTGCCACGGCGATTGAACTTGTCGCCCGAGCCGGTGATGCGGCTGGCGAGCTCGGGCGCGGCACCGTCCTCGCCGCGCCAGAACGCGCGCACGGTGTCGCGAAAGCGATCGTTCCATTCCGCCCACCCTGGCGGAAAGCCGCCCACCTGATAGCCCCCCGGGCCGCAATCCCATGGCTCCGCGATCAGCTTGACGCTCGAGAGCACGGGATCCTGGCGGCAACTGTGGAGAAAACCGCCGCCTTCGTCGAAGCCGTACGGCTCGCGGCCCAGAATCGTCGCGAGATCGAAGCGAAAGCCGTCGACCTGCATTTCGGTGACCCAGTAGCGCAGGCTATCCATGACCATCTGCAGCACGCGCGGATGCGAAAGATTCAGCGTGTTGCCGGTGCCGGTATCGTTGATGTAGTAGCGCGGCTCGTCGGGCATCAAGCGGTAGTAAGAAGCGTTGTCGATCCCCCGAAACGACAGCGTCGGGCCAAGCTCGTTGCCTTCGGCGGTGTGGTTGTAGACGACATCGAGTATCACTTCGAGATCGGCTTCGTGAAAGCGGTCGATCATCTGCTTGAACTCGTCGATGATGCCGGAGCTGCGCGCGAAATAGCGAGGGTCGGCCGCAAAGAAGCCGATCGTGTTGTAGCCCCAGTAGTTCGTGAGGCCTTTGTCGAGCAAATGACTGTCGTTGGCGAACGCGTGAATGGGCATCAATTCGATGCAGGTGACGCCAAGGCTTTTCACGTAGTCGACGATCTGTTTCTGACCCAGACCTTCGAATGTGCCGCGCAGCTCGGGCGCCAGGGCAGGATGCCGCTTCGAGTATCCCCGCACATGTGTTTCGTAGATGATCGTGCGGTCCCACGGCACGCGTATGCGCGTGGGGTGGGTCCAGGAAAAATTCTGATCGACGACGACGCACTTGGGGACGAATGGGGCACTGTCGCGCTTGTCGAGTGCCAGATCGCCGTCCTTGGCTCCGAGTCTGTAGCCGAATACCGCGGCGTCCCATTTCAGGCTCCCGACGTGGGCTTTCGCGTAGGGATCGAGTAGCAGCTTGCTGGAATTGAAACGATGGCCGGCCTCCGGTTCGAAGGGGCCATGCACGCGATACCCGTAAACCGCGCCCGGCCGCAAGCCGGGTATATAAACGTGCCAGATCTCGTCCGTAAATTCGGGCAATTCGATCCGCCCAAGCTCGCGCTTGCCGGTTTCGTCGAACAGGCAGAGGTCGACCCGCGTGGCGTTGGCGGAAAAGAGGGCAAAGTTGACGCCTTGGCCGTCCCATGTTGCACCCAACGGGAACGGGAGGCCTTCAGCGATAGGCATTGTGGTTGACATGCGTGCTCACATCGAGAGTCGTCCGTGACGCGACAGTCGAGCAAGCTTCGTTCCGCATCGACGCATGAAACTGCGCCAGTAGCCCGCTCCATTTGCATCGATACAACGCGCCCCGCCCGCGGGCGCGCCGATACATCACGTTGAGATATAATCGCACCCCGTTTGCTTGCTCCTGCCCTCTGAAAGTGCACCTTCGGGGCAGAGTGAGCGAACGTGAGCGCGGGTCGTGCAACAGCGCAGGCCGGTGCGCTCATCACCCGTGTTCGGACATCCCACTCGTTTCATCGGATCAAACCGTGTCGCGCCTCGCCGTTGCCCGCTGGTTTCAGAGCTTTGCCCCGCATCCCATCGCCGTTGCATGGCGCGAACGGGTTCGCGCCTGTCTCGGCGCGCTGATCGGCATCGGAGCAACTGGCGTGACAATGTATTGGCTCCTCGGCTCGCAGGCGGACATCCCGCTTCTGGTCGCGCCGATGGGTGCCTCGGCCGTGCTGCTCTTCGCCGTGCCCGGGAGCCCGCTGGCACAACCTTGGTCATTCGTAGGCGGCAATCTCGTGGCGGCAACGCTCGGTGTGCTCTCGTCGCACTGGCTCACGAATCCGATTGCGGCAGCGGCGCTGGCGATCGCCATGGCCACTTGCGCGATGTTCGCGCTGCGTTGCGTGCACCCCCCTTCAGGCGCCGTCGCGTTGACCGCGGTGCTCGGCGGCCCGACTATCCATGCGCTCGGCTTTCGTTTCGTATTGGAGCCGATCGGATTGCAATCGATCGTTCTGCTCGGTGCGGCCATCGTCTATCACGGATTGACGGGACATCGCTATCCGCACACACATGTTGGCCGTGCCGGCGCGAACGCCGCTTCTGGACGGGACGATATGCGTGCCGGCGTGACGCGCGCCGATATCGAGGCGATCGTTCGGCATCGCGGCGAATGGATCGACGTGGCGGCCGACGACTTGCAGTCTCTCGTGCATGAAGCGCAATTGCTCGCCTACGCGCGGAGCTTCAGCGATATGACCTGTGATCAGATTATGTCGCGCAACATCGTGACGGTATCGCGCGAAGCAACAGCGGCAGCCGCCTGGCGCCTGCTCGAGCGACATCGCATCAAGGCCTTGCCCGTCATCGACGATGCACGCCGCGTCGTCGGCATCGTGACGCGAACCGATTTCGTCGGCCGTACGCCGTTCGGCCTGCGCCGCATTCGCACTGGGCTCGCCGCCTTGAGGCGCGACGGCGCCGCCACCCGCCGTATCGGCGAATTGATGACACCGGCTGTTTGCACTGTCGATGCCTCGATGCCCGTCGCCGAACTCATCCCGCTCTTCGCGCACTATGGCCATCACCATATCCCTGTGCTCGACAGCGATCGGCGCTTGGCCGGCATGATCACGCAATCAGACCTGATCGGCGGCCTGCATCGGCAAACTCAAACGCAAAGGCAACGCCTGAACCTGGCCCGCGCCTGATCTCATGTACAGAGCATCGTGCCTTGATGGCCGCGCCGGGGTCAAAATATCACAATGTGATATAATTTTCGGCCATTTTGAACAGTCTCCGGCCGAAAATGAGAAACCCTGCTTCGCGCGCGCTCGACAAAGAAGATTTCGAGCAGCTTTCAGAGTTCCGTTATCAGATGCGCCGATTCGAACGCTTTTCGGAGCGTGCGGCACAAAGCGAAGGTATCACGCCTTTGCAGTACCTGCTGCTGCTCCATGTGAAAGGCTATCCGGGCCGCGCCTGGGCGACGATCGGCGAGCTGGCGGAGCGGCTGCAGGCGCAGCATCATGGTGTCGTCGCGCTGGTCTCCCGCTGCGAAGCCATCGGTCTCGTCGAGCGCAGGCAGAGCGAGGTGGATCGGCGGCAGATGGAAGTCCATTTGCTGAAGGCCGGCGAATCCATCCTCGCGCGGCTCGCGGCGCTGCACCGCGCCGAACTGAATTCACTGAAGGACACGTTCAACGTGCCGCAGATCGATCTTTAACCGGTTTACGAACAGAGAAGCAATGAACGTCGATATTCACAAAAGAGACTTTTCCGCGAATGCGCGCTTGCCTGCCATCTGCGCGCTGGCCGCGGTCATCGGCGTGCTCGGCACGGTAGCGGCTTACGTGCTGCTTCATCTGATCCATTTGTTCACGAACCTGTTCTTTTACGGGACGTTCTCGTTCGGCGATCATTCGCCGGCGTCTAACGCGCTCGGGCCCTGGGTCATCATCGTGCCCGCCGCCGGCGGTCTCGTCGTCGGCCTCATGGCGCGCTTCGGCTCGGAAAAGATTCGCGGTCACGGCATTCCGGAAGCGATAGAAGCGATCCTTTTTGGCAAGAGCCGCATGTCGCCCAAAGTGGCCGTGTTGAAGCCGCTCTCCTCGGGCATCGTCATCGGCAGCGGCGGGCCGTTCGGCGCGGAAGGTCCGATCATCATGACCGGCGGCGCGCTCGGCTCGCTGCTCGCGCAATGCTTCAAGGTGACGGCGGCCGAACGCAAGACGCTGCTCGTCGCGGGCGCGGCGGCGGGCATGACGGCCGTGTTCGGCACGCCGGTCGCGGCCGTGCTGCTCGCCGTCGAATTGCTGCTCTTCGAATGGCGCCCGCGCAGCTTCTTGCCAGTCGCACTCGCGTGCGCCGTGGCAGGCTTCGTGCGCGCCGCATGGTTCGGCGCCGGGCCGCTTTTTCCGCTGCAGACGGCCGCGCCTCATGCGATCTCGCTCGCGTCGTGCGCGATCCTCGGGCTCGGCAGCGGCGCACTCGCTTGCGGCCTGTCGGTATCGCTCTACAAGACGGAAGACCTCTTCGGCAAGCTGCCGCTGCATTGGATGTGGTGGCCCGCACTCGGCGGCCTCATCATCGGCATCGGCGGTTTTATCGAGCCGCGCGTCCTGGGCGTCGGTTACGATGTCATCGGCGATCTGCTGCATCAAAACCTGTCGATTCAAATCGCTGTCGCGATCCTCGTCGTCAAGGCGATCGTATGGGTCATCGCGCTCGGCTCCGGGACGTCGGGCGGTGTGCTCGCGCCGCTGCTCATGCTCGGCGCGGGGCTCGGCGTCGTCCTCGGCCATATTCTGCCGGGCGGTGAGCCGACACTGTGGCCACTCGTCTCGATGGCCGCGACGCTCGGCGCCACGCTTGGCGCGCCGCTGACCGCGATTCTCTTTGCGTTCGGATTAACGCACGATAGCAACGCGCTCTTGCCGCTCCTCACGGCAACGCTCGTCGCCCACGGCTTTACCACCGTCGTCATGCGGCGCTCGATCATGACCGAGAAAATCGCGCGGCGCGGATATCACATCTATCGCGAATATGGCGTCGACCCGCTGGAACGTCACTATGTCGAGGAAGTGATGACACGCAGCGTCGAAACCATCGATGCGTCGCTGACGACGCACGAAGCGCTGAAGACGTTCTTCGGCGAGAGTCAGTCGCATCGCGCTTACCCGGTCGTACGTGGCAACAAACTCGTCGGCGTAGTCGATCGCGGCACGGTCGTGGCCTTGAACGCCGAGCACGGCGACCGAACGGCCGATCTTACGCTCGGCGATGCACTGGCTGGCCACTCGACACCGGTCGCGCTCGCCGACGAAACCTGCAGGCTCGTTGCGACGCGCCTCGCCGTCCATGGCCTCGAACGATTGCCCGTCGTCGCCGATCGCGAGTCGCTCGAACTCGTGGGCATCGTCGCACGAAGCGACCTCGTCAAGCCGGCTCGCGCTCACTTCGAGGAAGAACACAAGAGAGAGCGATTTCGCGGGCTGAGTCTGCTGCGCCCCTCTCGGCTGCCACGGAGGAAGGCCTCGTAGGACGGCGCGCGGCGCGAGCCACAACCATGACGACGGGACGCGCTGCTCGTCCTGGGTGGGTGAACGCACCGATCAGACGCTATTCAGTGGGTAAGCGGACGAGTGCCGTTAGCCATCGCACATTCGCCGTACACGGCAAGTCTGACAATTGGCTCAAGCGCGGTCGAGAAAGAGGGCAAAGCACCCGCGCTCAAGCGGTGCCGGCTGCAAACGGGGAGGCCGAATATGAACATTCTGGAACTGGCGACACAATCAGGCTTGCAGGTGTTGCTCGACGCACGCATCGGCAGCCAGACCTACCACAGCATCAGCGGTTCGATCTCCGCTCTGCAACGATTCGCCGATTCGATCAAGGCGGCAACGCTGGCGGAATCGGCGAAGCGCGAGGACGCTGAGCGCGCAACGAAGCAACCAGTCCCGCGTAGCGCGGCGGTGCGTGCACGACGCGCGCACCGCCGTGCATTGCTGTGTCGCCGCGTGTCGGTAGTCGTGCGGCCCGCTGCCGCGACGTTTCGCTCCCGGGCAGGCTAAGCTCGCTCGTGCCTGCAGCGGCGGACGAGCGCACCCGGGCACAAGGCCGATCAAGGAGCACGCCGCGCACCGAGGTTCAGCTTGCGGCGCCCTCCTCCTCTTCGGTAATGTCGCGCAGCAACAGCAACGGGATGGTGGTACCGCGCAGCAACGATTCGGCGACGCTGCCGGCAAGGAGCCGCCTGAATCCCCGGCGACCATGCGAATACATCACAACGAGATCGGCCGAAAACTCGTCGATGCCTCGCTTCAAGACAGCGACGATGCTGTCTCCGTACGAATCGATCGCGCGGACGCTCCCCACCACGCCCGCCCGCGCGAAACGCTCGCGTGCCTCGTCGAGAACGGACGTTGCCGTGCGGCTTGTCGTATCGGTGGGGGGTATTTCCTCGACATACGCACCCCCGATATCGACGAGCTGTGCCGGATGCACGAGCACGAAGACGGCCTGCACTTCCGCATGAAGCGACCGCGCAAGCTCGATGGCTCTATCGAGTGCATGCAACGCGCCTTCGCTGCCATCGACTGGCACCAAGATTCGCTTGTACATGAGACGCCTCCATTAGAGAACGGCGTCCGCCAGGCGCATCGCTACGCATCGCGAACGTCCGGTATATGAGGCAGTATGGTTGGGATCCCGCCTGCGAACAACTGCCGCCATGCTCGACTCGACAGGCCGAGCGTGCGCGTGCGCACGCTCGCTCAATGTCCCTCTGCATGCGCGGCCACGCCCTCGGCGCCGAGGATCCGCTCGGACAGCTTTTGATCGTAGCTCGAATGCACATGCACGCGCTTTTTGTCGGGGAACGCATAGGTATAGGCCTTGCGCAGCGCGAGCGAGGCTTCGTGAAAGCCCGAGAGGATCAGTTTCTGCTTGTTAGGATAGACGGCAATATCGCCGACGGCGAAGATCCCGGGCTTCGACGATTCGTAGTTCGACGTATCGACGGCCACGCGCCCGCCAAGCGTCTCCAATCCCCATCGCGCGATCGGACCGAGCTCCGCAACAAGGCCAAAAAGCGCGATCAGATGATCGGCGTCGATGACGACCGACCCACCGATCCGCTTCACTTCGACGGATCGCAATTTGCCGCCCGGCGCATCGAGGGCTGCGATCGTGCCGATGATCAGGTCGAGCTCGCCCGCCGCCGCGGCGTTCTTTACTTCCTGCACCGTCGCGGCAGCCGCACGAAACGTCTCACGTCGATGAACGAGCGTGACGCGCTTCGCCACGCCACGCAATGCCAAGGCCCAATCGAGCGCCGAATCGCCGCCGCCGGCCACGACAACGCGTTGATCGGCAAACGTCGAGCGTTGCCGCACAGCGTAGTGAACGTGCCGCCCTTCCAGCGCCTGGGCTTCTTCGAGTGCCACGCGTTGCGGAACGAATGCACCATTCCCCGCGGAAAGTAATATTGCCGCCGCGTCGAATCTCAGACCTTGCTCCGTGCTGACGAGCCAGCGCTTGTCTTCCCCGCGTTGCTCGACATGCAGGACGCGCTGACCGAGATGAATCGGCGGTGCGAACGGCTTGCATTGCTCCATCAGCCGCTCGACGAGCTCACGCGCCGTGCAGACAGGAACAGCCGGAATATCGAAGATCGGCTTTTCCGGATAGAGCTCGATACATTGGCCGCCGACTTCACCGAGCGCATCGACGAGGTGGCACGACAATCCGATCACGCCGGCTTCGAACGCGGCGAAGAGGCCGACGGGCCCCGCTCCGACGATGACGACATCGGTTCGTATCGGATTGCCGGTTTCGGGGGATGTTGCCTCGTTCACGCTCGATTCTCCACGGTTCTCGACAAAATGCGACGATGCATGCGCTCCCGCACGACGCGTGCCTTACCGCGCATGGACTACTCGCCCTCACACAACCGCTACATGGCGATGAGCGCGATGCGGCGATATCGTCGCGAATGAACGCAGTATACGAGGCAGCGGCCAGCGAGCATGCAGTGGCCCATTCCCCAGTAGGGAGAAACGTCAAACAAAAGGCGCCGCAAGCGGCGCCTTTTTCTACGATCGAGCGATCGGATGCGTCTTAGAAGCGGTGACGCAAGCCGACGGTTGCGGCCGTCTGGTTGATCGAGCTCGAGAAGCCGCTACCCGTGGTCGGGTTGTAGATGAAAGCCGTCGTGCCAGCCGGGCCCGAAGCGCGCTGATAGACGACCTGCGCGTAGACATCGGTGCGCTTCGACAGCGAGTAGTCAGCCTGAGCGCCGACTTGATGGAAGTGCTGGCTCACGCCCGACACGTTCTGGTTCGTGTAGGTATAAGCCACGCCGAGACCCAGCGCCGGCGTCAAGTTGTACTTGGCGTTGGCTTCATAGTTGTTTTGACGAAGCGAGAGCGGGATCGCGGTAGCGTTGTCGACACGCGCTTGCGTCCAAACGACGCCGACCTGTGCCGGGCCGAACGCATAGCTCGCGCCCGCACCGTACGTGCGCAGACGGAAGTTGCCAAGGCTCGAGAGGCCGAAGGCCGAGTTTGCGAACGAGCTATCCGTCGCGCCGCCGGTCGTGCTGAACGGATTGTTCTCTTGCGCATACGACGCTGCGATGCGCAGGCCCTGGAATTGATAGGCCGCGCCGACGCTGTACTCGCGGTTGTTGTTGAAACCGGTCTGATTCGAGAAACCGTAAGTGCCGCCGAACTGCAAGCCGGAGTAGTTCGCGCTCGTGAACTTGATCGAGTTGTTCACGGCCGAGCCGCCGTTCGTGTTGAGGTTGTCGAGATTTCCGAAGTGTGCGAACGACGTGCCGCCCCAGCTGCCCGTTGCCGTCAGCGGCGCGAGGAAGTCCTGTTCCGCATCGTACTGACGGCCGAGCGTCACGGTGCCGTAGTTGCTCGACAGGCCGACGAACGCCTGGCGATTGAACATGCCGTTGTTGTTGGCGAACTTGCCGTTGCCGAGGTTGAAGCCGCTTTCGAGGGTGAAGATCGCCTTCAGACCGTTACCGAGATCCTCCGCGCCGCGCAGACCGAAGCGGCTTTGGTCGATGCCGCCACTCGTCTGCTGCCAGTTCGAGTGACCGCCGACATTGCTCGTGTACGTGATGCCCGCATCGAGCACGCCGTAGAGCGTGACGCTGCTTTGTGCATGTGCGGCAACCGCGAACGACGAGGAGACCGCGGCAACAATGAGGGTTTTTTTCATGAGAGTGCCTTTCTATGACAACTGGCCTGGAGCCAGACTTCCGACAGACGGCCGCATTGCCTTCGCCGCCCTTGGGCGGGCGAACTGAATCCCCTGCGGAAACCGTCCTACGAGCCGCGAGTCTACGGGCTGACCCTAGTTAGGGTATACGTGTAGAACGCAATACATTATTTCGCTAGCTGAAAGGAACTTGTCTGGGTCGCCCACTATGTCAATGATTCTATTGAATTATGCAAATATACCCAGCGCGCCGATTTGATCGATCCCCATTTGTCGACGCGCCCAGCGACGAGCAAAAGGTTGCAAAACTGCAACAGGTGCTTAATACGGCTGTCACGCCGGAGGATGTGACCGGTTCTGTCTCGAACGGCAAGGGGCGCCGCGAATTGGCGGATGGTGACGATACTCTCTCGCTCGCCATGCCTATCCTATGGGTATGCTCAGAAGAGACGTCGAATGTCGGCACCGCCGGTTGGCGGCGCTGGGTATCCCTCAATCGAACGAAGATCACAAACCAATGAGC
This sequence comes from Trinickia symbiotica, assembly GCF_002934455.1. Taxonomy (GTDB): domain Bacteria; phylum Pseudomonadota; class Gammaproteobacteria; order Burkholderiales; family Burkholderiaceae; genus Trinickia; species Trinickia symbiotica. Next base: position 37,821 of record NZ_PTIR01000030.1, read on the forward strand.
GTCCGTTTTCGGGTTGGCATTGCACTACTGGTGACTATCGCGCCCGCGATTTCGTCGGCGCAAAGACCGGTCACGTATCCGATGCGAAGCCAGACGCCATCCCAGCAAGCCATCGACCAGGCGCTGTGCTACGCGCAGGCGAAAAAGGAAACGAACGTGGACATCGCGCGGCAACCGCAGACGCCGACGCGCACGACACCGATCACGTTCGCGTCCGATGCAGGCCGCGGCACATCGGCGCCACCTTTGCCTGCGAGTACCGGCGTGGCCAGCGCGGCGGCTCCCAATGCGGCTGCACCGACCGCTGCTTCCGGCGCAAGCGCCGGCATAGGTGCAAGCCAGTCGGGGACAGCGGCATCGGCGGCACCCATGGCATCGGCTCCAGGAGCGGCGTCAGGGCCGTCGATGGCAACAGGGAACGCAAGTGAAACCAAAATGCCTCCGTTGCCTCCCCCCGAGCCACCGATGACGACTTACTGGCGCTCGTGGGGCAACTGCATGCAAAGCCGGGGTTACGGCGTTCAGTAGACCGGACGCTCGCACTCGAGGCACCGATGATCGGGACTCCGAAATATCTGTTCCCCACATGAGTGGAGCACGTTAGTCATTAGCGTCACCCATCGACGCTGGAGCGCCGCCTGCGGCGCTCATCGTCGCCGCAACAGACTTTACAGTCTGTTACCCGCATGCTGCATACAGTCAAAACGGCTTTCCCTATACTCCGTTGCGCAACTGGCCCTACCCGCGCTCCGTGAGCGTTACTTCTTATCGAAATCCGATGACGCGCCTCGTCTTCAGTAAAACCGCCCTGCTCGTTCCTCTCGTTGCCGGCGCCGCATTGTCCTTGTCCGCCTGCGTCGTGCCTGGCTCCTACGGAACGTATGGCGCGCAGCCACAGTATGCGCAGCCTGCCTACGCGCAACCGCAATACGCTGAACCTGCTTACGTGCAAGAACCCGCCTATGGGCAACCGCAATATGCGCAGCCTCAGTACGGGCAGCCTCAATATGGGCAACCCGGATACTCCGATCCCTCCTACGCTCAGCCCGGCAGCGGCTACAGCACGCAGTACGGCACGATCGCGGCGATTCGCCCAATCGGCGGCGCGACGAGCCCCTCGGGCGTAGCCGGAACGCTCGTGGGAGCGCTCGTCGGCGGCGTGCTCGGCAATCAGATCGGGCGAGGTCACGGCCGCGATGCCGCGACTGTCGTCGGCGCGCTGGGCGGCGCGGTGGCGGGCAACCAGATCGGGCAACAGATGGGGCAACCCGCCGGCTATCGCGTCGACGTTCGATTGAGCGACGGCTCGGGACGCTCATTCGACATGCAGACGCCGGGCGATCTGCGCCCCGGCGATCGCGTAAGGATCGACGGCAATCAGCTTTCGCGGTATTGAGCGATCGTAGAGCCGGTCTCTGCGGCCGGCGCGCTTGATGCCCGCCGCGCGGCGCGCGAGGCCGGCGGACCTTCCGTGATCCCAGCGTAATAGAAGAAAAGAAAAACAGAAGAACAGAAGAACAGAAGAACAGAAGAGCGGATAACGTCTCAATGGAAGTTCCTGCTGGACGCAGGCAATTCCCCGAGCCAATGCGAGAGATCGATCAACCTGTGCGCCACGAGATGTCGCACTTCGCCTTCGCATTGCCATACCCCCAGCACACCGAGCAGCGAAGCGCCGAGCGCCTCCTTCCTTTGCCGTTCGAGCACCTTCGGCCAGATGATGACATTGACGTTGCCGGTTTCGTCTTCGATGGTGATGAAGATGACGCCCTTGGCCGTATCGGGTCGCTGGCGAACCGTCACGATGCCGCATCCGCGAGCGAGACGCCCGTGCGGGTAGCGCTGCAACACCGCGGCCGGCATCAGCCGTTTTTCCTGCAAGCGCGGCCGTAGCAACGCCAGGGGATGACGTCCTAGCGTCAATCCCATCGACCGGTAATCGCCGACTATATCGTCGGCTTCCGACGGCGTACCGAGTTCCGGTGTGCCGTCGTCCACTGCGGCGCGCTCGAGCATGTCCTTGTCCGGCACGGCGGCGACCGACTGCCACAATGCCTGCCGACGATTGCCGGCAAGCGAGGAAAGTGCATTGGCTGCCGCGAGCACTTGCAGATCGTGACGATCGAGCTGCGCCCGCCGCGCCATATCGTGCACGCTCTCGAACGGACGCACCGCCCGAGCGGCCTCGATTCGTTCGGCGGCGCCGTCGCGCATGCCCTTCAGCAAAGCGAGACCGAGCCGGACCGCCGGTTTCACGGTGCCGTCGATTCGCTCGAGCTTCGAATCCCAATCGCTGATGGCGACATCGATAGGCAGAACCGCGACGCCGTGACGTCGCGCATCTTGCACGAGCTGCGATGGTGAATAGAACCCCATGGGTTGGCTGTTGAGCATCGCGGCGAGAAAAGCTTCGGGCTCGTGGCGCTTCAACCAGCTGCTCGCATAGACGAGCAGCGCAAAGCTCGCGGCATGGCTTTCGGGAAAACCGTACTCGCCGAAGCCTTTGATCTGCTCGAAGATGCTGTTGGCAAACGCCTTGTCGTAGCCACGCGACGTCATGCCGCCCACGATGCGATCGTAGTATTTCCCCAGATCCCCCTTGCGCTTCCAGGCTGCCATCGCTCGGCGAAGTTGATCGGCCTCGCCGGGGGAAAAACCCGCGGCGAGAATCGCGATCTGCATCACCTGCTCCTGAAAAATCGGCACGCCCAACGTGCGCGCAAGCGCGCGCCTCAAGGCGTCGCTCGGATAAGACACGGGCTCGAGCCCTTGGCGCCGCCGCAAATAGGGATGAACGGCCCCACCCTGAATGGGCCCTGGACGCACGATGGCGACCTCGATGACGAGATCGTAGAACTTGCGCGGCTGAAGCCTCGGCAGCATCGACATTTGAGCGCGCGACTCGATCTGGAATACGCCGACCGTGTCAGCGCGCGAGATCATCTCGTAGGTTGCGGCGTCCTCAGGGGGGATGTCCTGCATTTCGAACCGCTCGCCGCGCAACTCGGAGACGAAATCGAGCGTGCGGCGGATCGCCGACAGCATGCCGAGCGCGAGCACGTCGACCTTCAGGAGACCTAACGATTCCAGGTCGTCCTTGTCCCATTCGATGACGGACCTTTCCGGCATTGCGGCATTCTCGATGGGCACGAGACGCGACAGCTTGCCCTTGCTGATGACGAAGCCGCCCGTATGCTGCGACAAATGGCGAGGAAAGCCGAGCAATTGAATCGCGAGCGTCGCCCAGGTTTGTATCAGCGGCGTTTCGGGATTCAATCCACACTCCTCGAAACGCTTGACCAAATCGTGTCTGCCGTCGAACCATTGATGCGACTTGGCGACCATATCGACGATCTGCGGATCGACGCCAAGCGCCTTGCCCGTGTCGCGCAGCGCACCGCGCAGCCGGTAGCACGATACCGCGGCCGCGATCGCGGCACGATCCCGGCCATATTTCGAATAGATGTACTGAATGACCTCCTCGCGACGCTGATGCTCGAAATCCACGTCGATATCGGGCGGCTCGCCACGCTCCTTGCTGATGAAGCGCTCGAACAGCATATTGCCGCGTTCCGGATCGACTTCGGTCACGCCGAGGCAATAGCAGACCGCCGAGTTGGCCGCGGATCCTCTTCCCTGGCAAAGAATGCCCTGGCTTCTCGCGAAGCGGACGATGTCGTAGACAGTCAGGAAGTACGGCTCGTACCGGAGTTCGCCAATCAGCTCGAGCTCGTGTTCGAGTTGGAGCTGGACCTCGTGCGGAATGCCTTGCCCAAATCGCCGACGCGCGCCGATGTAGGTTTCTTGCCGCAAATACGCGGCGGGTGTCATTCCGTCGGGCACCAGCTCGTCAGGATATTCGTAGCGAAGCTCATCCAGCGAAAACGCGCAGCGCGCGAGGATATTCGTCGTCTCCTCGAGCGTGCGTGCCGGATACAGATTGGCGAGACGCAGACGCGGACGCAGATGCTGCTCGGCATTGGGCGCGAGATCGTAGCCGCACTCGTGCACGGGCTTGCCGAGACGAGCCGCCGTCAACGTGTCTTGCAGCAGCTTGCGCGAACGCACATGCATCACCACGTGCCCGAGCGCGACGACGGGCACCCCGCACTCGTCGGCGACGAATTCGATCACGCCACGATGGATATCGTCCATCGCGCGCTGGTGCAGTATGAGCCCGCACCAGGCTCTCGTGGGGAAAGTCTCGTCGAGCCACCGAAGTTGCTCGTGCAGTGCGGCTTCCTTCGCCGGAAAATCCGGCACGAGAATCGCGAGGCAGTCCGGCATGCCGCGCAAATGACCGTATTGCTTGTCCGGCCGGGCGAGGTCTTGCGGCGTCAGACGGTACTCGCCCTTCGGCGCACGCGTTCGAGCGAGCGTGATGAGCTCGCAGAGGTTGCCGTAGCCTTCGCGGTTCTGCGCAAGCAGGATCAGACCGAATGCCGGCGACCCGTCGGCGTTGACGAGCTTGAAGTACGAACCGATGACGAGGGGCAGATTGGCCGCTTTCGCCGCGTCGTGCGCGCGCACGACGCCTGCGAGCGAACATTCGTCGGTGATCGCGAGACCCGCGTAGCCCAGTTGCGCGGCACGCTCAGCGAGCTCCTCGGCATGCGAGGCACCGTGCAGGAACGTGAAATTGGAAAAGCAAAAGAGCTCGGCGTAGGCCGGCAGCGCGGTGAAAACGGTATCCATCGCGCGTCATCCGAAAAACCCATGAAGGAACCCGCATGAGCACCGCCGGATCGCCCGCCTCACGGCGCGATCGCGGCCTCGTGCACGCAGCGAGACTCGCGGAAACGGCGAGCGAATGACTTCGAGGGGCATCAAAAAAGCGAAAGAAGAAGCTGTATATCCGTACAGTATCGTACACCTCAAAGGGCCTGCGGTGAATTGGAATTTTTGGGGTCAACCGTTCCCCGGGAATCGCGCTTCCGGTGTCTCTAAGCCCCACACCACCGATGTTTGGCGGCTGCAAGCCGTTGCAAAAGCACGGAACTTGCTCATTGTTTAACACAGACGAAACAATCCGTGAAGCGCGCGCTGCCTCTCCAGACGAGAAAAAAGCGCACACCGTTCGCCAAAGCCGCAAAGACCAATCAGACCAGGGAGGAACATCATGCAAAGGCACTTCGCCATTCAAGCCGTCGCAGCCGGAGTCGGCTTGCTGGTGCTATCCGGCACTGCGCCTGCACAAACGCAGGCCTATACGAACGCTCCGATCGACATCTACGCCGGTCCCGCTCCGGACTACCCCATCGTCGCTGAGGTGCAGGAGGGCTCGGAGCTGACGGTGCTGGGCTGCGTCGAGGATTACAGCTGGTGCGACGTCGCCGCGCCCGGCCTGCGCGGATGGGCCTATGGTGGGTACCTCAGCTATCCGTACCAGGGTACGGAAGTTCCGGTCATGACTTACGGCGCGACGATCGGAATGCCTATCGTCGCGTTCTCGATCGATTCCTATTGGGGCCGTCATTACCGCGATCGGCCCTGGTACCACGATGAAGCGCGCTGGGCCAACCATCCACGGCCGGAGCGCGGTGTCCGGCCACCCGAGCGCCGGGACGTCGACCGACCGCCGGCGCCGCGGCCCGAGGAGCGTGAGGCGCCGACATATGGGCGTGCTCCTGGAGTGGCCCCGCCTCCGGTGCGCGGTGGTCCGCCCCAAGGTGAGGCTCAGCCCAGATATGCGCGCCCCATGGAGCAGCCGGCGCCGCGCGCCGTCGAGCCTCAACCGCAGCCCCGACCCCAGGTTCAACCTCAGCCTCCGGTTGGGCGCGGCGTTCAGGCCGGAGAGCCACCCTCGCGTGCAACGGGCGGCCCGCAAATGCGGCCCGGCCCTGCCCCAGGCGCCATGGCAGTGCCCGGCGGCCGCTTCGAAGAGCGGGGCGGCCAAGCTGGCGGCCGTGGCATGGAACGCGAGGAAGCTCCGGGGCAGTCAAATCACTAGTGCTCTTTCGCTGTCGTTCTGAAGGGATGGGCAGCCGGGGACCGACGGCGCCCGATGGCGAAACCGCACGCGCGATCGAATCGATCTGTCCGGCAGATCGCGAGCCGCTTTGGGATAGTGCAGACCCGTCATGCGCTTTGACTAGCCGCTGATTCACATGGGCACGGTTTCAGCGCTGCATAGCCGTGTGGCAGTGGAAATCGTCGCCACAAGAAAAATGATATGGAAATGCTGTGAGATAATTCACTCTTGCTTCGTTTATCTCAAAATAGTTGTTTTGGGGAACGAGTGGAATTAGCCCAAGCAGTCATGTAAGATACGCGCGTTCGGCTTAACAGCTCACACGATGATATTCATTGAGGTTCTACATTCTGACAGCAGGCGGATATGGTCGCAAAGGTGAGGAAGGTTCCCTATTACACAATGGAGCCTTCGGTCTCTTTCGTGGAAAGATCTGGAAAGAGCGCTATGGGCGCAGAGGTGCGGTTCCCATCAACACTGTCCAAACCGTCTCCTATGAGAGGCTTGCGCCTGGCGAAGCTCCACCGCCCCCACCACCGAAGTCCACTGCTGAACAGATCAAGGCTCAGCAAGCGGAAGCTGCACATCAGAAATTACTTGCCGAACAGGCAAAAAAGCAGCAGCCGAAGGAACCGCTTAAACAGCAGCCAAAGGAGGTCAAACTGACGGTTACTGACGAGCAAGGCGAGGTCGTAGCAAAACGGCAATACAAGGTCTTCTGGGACGGCGTGCCCGGCCACGAGCCTCTAGCCATTGGAAAAAATAGCATTACCTATCAAGACGATGAGGAACAGGCGAATCACACCATCACTATCCCTCCTAGCTTCATTGATCGGATAGGAGCCCGACTACCCCTGTTCAATTAGAACACAGGAGAGAGAGAAAATTAACTGATATTACCTCAGGGCTTACGGCCGTACTCTGCTCCCGTGATTTCCGAAAAAATTCCGCTTGCCTTAATTGACAGGAAGCCTAAGGTTGACAATTCGGACAATTTCCTATTCGGCTCGAATACCGAAGGACAAAAGTACTATTTCGTACGAATTCTCGATCAAGGGGAGGCCGGTGACGCTATCTGAAGAAATGTTCCCCGCCGAATGATCGGTGGCTTTTTGGAAGATACGGATTCGCTTCTCGAGTCTTTGTGTTTGGTAAAGGACGAAATAGACATGCCGAGAGTAATACATGTAGGTGACCGCACCAGTTCTCCTACTTCGTTGACCATCCGAGCAGTTTCCCCTGCCGACGTTTCATCGTGGCGTTTGTTAAGGCATATGCTCTGGCCAAATGCTAGTGCAGATGACCATGTACGCGAGACTGGGCAGTTGCTTGCCGAGCCTGATCGTTACGCGATGGCTATCGCCGTCTCATCCCGAGGTGAGGCGCTCGGCTTTGCTGAGGCTGCGATACGATACGACTACGTCAACGGCTGCGACACTTCGCCGGTGCTTTTTCTCGAAGGCATTTACGTTGTCCCCGGCATGCGTAACCAAGGCATCGCCAGAGCGTTGTGTACATCGATCGAACAATGGGGCGCTTCGCGGGAATGCAAAGAATTTGCTTCTGATACGTCTATCGACAACGTCGATGCCCAAGCGTTACATCGCGCACTCGGCTTTGACGAAACTGAGCGTGTCGTCTTTTTCCGGAAGCGTTCTTTGACTCGCGCACTTCGCCGTTGAGATTCAACTCGTGGTGCTCAAGGGCAGCAGCGCCGCTAGTCGTCGGCGGTGTCCGCCAGAGGCAACCTCTGGAACAACGTGATCAGGTAGCGATAGGGATCGATGCCGTTGGCCTTGGCCGTCTCGACCAGCGAGCGGAAATTCGCACTCGCCTGCGCAACAGCAACCGTATCAGCGAAGAGGCAGCACTTGCGTGCCGACGACGAATGGCGGATCGCGTTCTCGCACAGGTCTTGGAGATCGCCAGTTGCCGCTTTTGACACCACGGGCTAGCTTGGGCCACTGCCCGTCCTTGCCCGGCGAATCCCTGCTGTTACGTTCGTCATCGCGAAATCAGTTGACGGGCTCGGACTATCCGCGTATCGTGCGTGGCTGAAGTATTCAGGAAGTTCAATTGGTGCTCGTCTCATGTCCGCCATTTGCGCGGAGTTCGTTGTCCTCTTTCTCCCTCTTGAAGCTTCCCCGTCGCAAAGCTGGACGGGACTGATCAATTTTATTTTTTGAGGGATTCATCATGGATACCGGTACCGTCAAATGGTTCAACGAAACCAAGGGCTTTGGCTTCATCACTCCTGACGCGGGCGGCCCCGACCTGTTTGCGCATTTTTCCGAGATCTCGGGTAACGGATTCAAGACGTTGGCTGAGAACCAGAAGGTCAGCTTCGAGACGAAGCGTGGCCCGAAGGGTCTTCAGGCATCGAACATCAAGCCGCTTTAATTCGTTCAGGCGTCCGCAGCTCCGGCAGCGGACGCTCCCCGCCGCATCGGCGCCCCGGCCGGTTTTTTGGTCGAGCAAGGCGCTTCGCAGTCTGCATCCTCCCCTCTCGAGGCTTGTCCTCCGATCCGAACAGATCAGCGTCCCTTTTCGGGAAGGCGCAGTCCTACACTCATGCTCAATTCCTTCAGTCTCAATGCAAGTTTCTGCCACCAGACAATACCGCGGCTATGCCGTCTCGCCGTCTGCTCACTGTCTGCCTGACGGCTGCTTCTCCTCGAACGTAACGCTGACACGGTCCGATGCCCGTTGCGGTTCGCCGCTCTATGAGTTTTATTCGCTCGGATATTTCAGCAGCGAAGCAGATGCACTCGGTTATTCAGACCGATGGGCACGGGACTGGATCGATACGCGCGGCTGATCAGACGCCATCGGTCCGTGCAGCTAACGATACGGGTTCGTCTTTCGATGCAGTGAGCCGTTCAGCCGAAGCGCGCGGCCAGCCACTCCTGTGCCCAGCTTTTTGCATAGGCAATCGCGTCTTCGCGTACGTCGAATCCCGCCAAATCACCGCTTAGTTCGATGTCATAGAGGATGCCGTCCGCACGGTTGGCGCTGATGCGGGCGTGGGCAATGTACTCGCCGTCGGCCCGACGGGGCGTAGGATCGATGAGAAATCGCGTTGAATGGGCGTGCATCTGCTTTCCTTGCCTGTTGCCTGCGGTCGCGATCGTTGCCGAGGTCTCGAACAATCGAATTACAACTCGAGATCGAGGACGTTCGTGTCCTGAGGGCAGGTGTCGATGAGGCGCTCCGCATATGCGGTCGATGCACGTCGCGCGTCGCCTGCGTTCTGAAAAGGTTGCGCGACCGCAAGCCTGAATACCCGGCTACGCGACATCCCTTCCGAACTTCCTGGCTCCTGAATGCGTACGGCGGCGTCGAATCCTTCATCGTAGTTATGCGCGCACCCGGGCTCGGTGGCCCGATGCGGATAGACCAGCGGATATATCTCCAGCCCCCGGTAGAGACGAAAACCTGTTGTCATACGGCACCTCTAAGGCCGCATCACCAGCGGCGGAACGGAGACGGAGTGTGAGCGACTGAAGTCAGTCTGCACACGATTGGTTAAGTCGTTTTGCCTGCGATGAAAGTAAGCGGCCCGGGTTCTATTGGAAAGGCGACTCGGGAGGCGCCAGAAACGGCCGGAGGCGATCAACGAGTTCATGCTACGCCCATGGCCGGATTTGTACAGCAAAAGTTCTTCGACCCTTCGGGCGCCAATAGAGCGCGGACATGCGCGTAGCACGATGGCGCCCGCGACGCGGGCAGGCCGCTTCGTACCGCCACTCAACGACGGCGAAATGCGGTCCTTTGTGTAGCCCCGCCGCTCCGCTCGTCCTTGTGGCGAAAATTGATTCGCCCTTTCGTCAGGTCGTACACCGAGAGTTCCAGCGTTACCCGATCGCCCGCAAGAATGCGGATGTGGTTCTTGCGCATACGGCCAGACGCATAGGCGCCCACCGCAACGCCATTGTCGAGCGTGACGCGGTAGCGGTTGTCCGGCAGCACTTCGTCAACGATACCGTCGAGTTCGAGCAATTCTTCTTTTGCCATTGAAGGTTCCTGTTCAAATGGCGGGACATCGGTCTAGATGCCTCGCTGGGGAAGAAGCCGCGAGCGATGATCGACACACTCGCGATAGTGGAAAAGATGGGGCTTGATGGGCGGCCCCGTCGTTCTGGAAGTGCCGAACACCGCCATGATCAGCGGCGAACCATGCGCGAGGGGATGGGTAATCGTGGCGACCGCGATCCAGTTCGATGGAAGCGGCGCGTGCACTCCAGACGTCGCTGCTATCGCCGGCCTCACTGGGCGATATCAGTCAAAGGAGGATTCGCGACCAACCGACGCGTGTGTTTTTTGCGCCGTAGGCAGCGAACCAAGGCTGTATTGTAACCGAACGCGGCCATGCGTGCCGACCATGAGACGACGCCCCGACGAGCCGTGGTTTCGCTTGTAGTGTTGGCGTCGGTTGAACTGGGCGCGGCCTTTCCGTATCGATGCCGACCGACGGTCATCCAAAAAGCCCATGAAGGAACCAACTCGGCTCCTTCTCCGGATCGCGACTACTGACCCGTTCTCGATAAATCCAGTAGCAACTTCGGTCTTCCGCCTGAGCAACGAAGTAATCGCGCGTCACGAGCTCGCCGTCGAACCATCCCGCTTCGATGCGCTCGCCCGGTGACACGATCCTCAGCGGCGACCCATAAAACGGGCGATGCTGGCGCATGAGCAAGCGCACCGGTTTTTCGAGCAGCCATGTGGGGCGCGGCAATACATTGGGCATAGACGCCGCTTTGATGTTCTCGTGAACCGGTATCCAACGATTCGCGACTTCCGGTCGATAGTCGGCCACGGGTGCCGCTCGCAGCACGTTCTCGTTCCCAAGACGAGCAACCAGCAGTTCGAGAAGTCGCGCATGATCTTGCGCGGAGCCTCCGGGTTCGGGAAACAGCGTTTCGGACGCCGGTGCGGCGGGAGCCACGTCCGTCGCTTCGAGGCGAAGTGCAATCACCGATGCGGCCAATTCCAACCGCCCAAGCCGCTCCTTGAGCAGCCGGATCAAATGATCCTCTCGCCACGTCGGCTCGCCAAGCGCGATATCGAGCATCGTTGGAGGAATCGCCGTCCGGCCTCGTTCGTGCTCGAGGAAAAACGTCGCCGCCGATAGCGAGAGTTGCCGGGCGACGAGCCAGCCGCACAACTGTGCGACAAGACGGCGGGCAGCGAACAGTATGCCCTCGGCATGCTCGACGCGATCGGGCAACTCGAGACGCGCGGCGAATGTCGGCGGCGGCACCAGCCAGTCGAAGATTTCGGGAGCGATGCCGAATGCACGATCGAGCGACTCAAGCACGCTGGCGCCGCAACGACGTTGAAGACCGGCGCGCGGCAGACGACGCACGTCGGCAATCGTCTCGCAACCAAGCCCGATGAACCAGTCGGCGAACGGCTGCAACTCCGGCACGATGACGAACGGCAATGCGGAAAGCGCCCGTTCCAACGAGCGCATTTTGAGAAAACGCCGCCTGCCCTGCTGAGCAAGCAGCCATGCGCCTTGCCCCGTGGGCGCGGCGCTCATGCGCGCACTGAGCCCTAGATCGCCGAGGACGCCGCGCACTTGCCGGCACAACCGCAAGATACCGCCGAAAAGCCGCAGACTCGCGCTTACGTCGAGCACGATCGTCGCATCCCGGGTCATGCCGACTTCCGGCGAGAACCGCATCAATGCCGTTGCGACTTCGCGCTGCGCCGATGCTTCCTTCGTCATATCGCGCTCGTAGAGTTCGGCGCCCGGTGCGAGCGTCAGCACGCCGCCGCGCCGCATCCCGGAACGCACGCCCGCCGCGCGCGCCGCATCGTCAGCGACGACGACTTTCTCCTTCTCGAACACGACCGCACCCGATGCCGGCTCAGGCCACCACTTCGGCCGGAACACTTCCAATTCGAGCCGGTACAGTTTGACGGCGAGAAATACGCGCATGACGACTGAACAAAACAGGACTGGGTTGCAGAGGAATCGATACGGGCTCGGCACGCGTCGGTCCTCGTCGTTTCACGATTTCGACGCTGATGCCCTCCCCTTGCGGCCGTACCGCCAGCCGCAGCAGAGCCGGTGAAGCGCCTTCGGCGGTGGTAAGCGGCCTCATCATGACGAACAATGTCTCAGACGACTGAGCCGCAAGATGCAGCCGCCGTAAAGAGGCCGTCGGCACGTGCGACGCCCAGAGCAAAAGCGCCCCACAAGTGCCCGCTCGCAATATCTGCTCGGCCGACCAGAGCGCGTCCGCCGTTTTCGGCGCGCGCACTTGAAACAGCTGTTCGAGCGGCACGCCCAGATAAGCGAATGCAGGTGCATTGACGAAATGGGGCGGCTGGACGAGCGCAAGCGGGCGCTTGGCAAGCGCGACGAGCGCTGGACGCAAAAGCCTCATCTCGCCCACTCCCGGCTGCTGGATCAGCAAATCCACGAGCGCCCCGAGCGGCCAACCGCCGCCAGGCAACTCGGCCGAAAGCGCGGCGTAGCCCGTATCGATCGTGCGCATCCCGCCCTGCGCCAGCTGGGAAGCGCGCCAAAGGGACGGATGCACGTCCTCGGGATGAATGATCGCGACAGACATCAGGGGATAGCGGAAGAGTATGATAAAACCTGTATTTATATACAGTATCCTACACGCTTTTGCGGCGGTCCGAACAGTCACTTTTTTTAGCTGCCTCAGAGAGGAGAGCCTGTGCAGTGCATCCCCCCAGCGGCTCATCCGAGGGATAGGCAAATACATTGGCCGTCCATCAATGAATCGTTAGCTCTACTAATGAAATTCATGACGCGAACTTCGCTCAGCGTCCTTCCTCGCCTCACTCCATTTTTTACTTCGGACTCCTAATTACTATCCGCGTTCTTCAAGCCTAGCCGGTCCTTCCGGCTGCTGCGTCAAAGAGCCGCATCGCACGGGAAATGAGAACGCGCATGATCAGCAATGCGACACCCAACCAGGTACGAGCACGCCACGAGGGAACACCCTAGGCACCAGATAGTGGCATCCGCGGTGGAAGTTGCCTAAAGTGATATCTCTCACCTTGCAATCAGCGGACCGCATAAAAGCAGGCAAGGCGAACACAAACAGCAGAGCGAGGAGTCCAGCAGTACCATACCTCTGGAGCGAAATTCAATGAGACTCACGATTCTGATAAACGGCCCCGATCCTACCGTCAATCACGATTACGCCGTGTTGTGGCTCGATACAGAAGAACATGTCTGGTCAAGAGAATCCCACGACGGGATCGACCTCCCCGCTTGGGGGGACGTCCGTGACGAAAATGGCGTCATCAAACTTTTCCCGCATAGCGTGGATACTCCGGTATGCACATTGAGCGGCCTGCGTGTCGACCGTGATCGAGGAGTGGCTGCCGCGCAAGGCGCTGCCGAATGGTCGTGCACAAGCAAGCATTCGCCGATGGGCGGGCTATGGCGGCTGCAAGCCGTCGAGAGGAAAACGACTCGGCCCGAAAACAGCGTATTTCCGTTTCAGCGATGAAGCCGTTCGCGTTGGGTCGCCGACGAGGCAGCCTTGCCCCGTCGACGCGCCGAAGGCGGAAATCTTTTTACGGTTCGTTACGAAACGCCCCACGGCGCGTTGCGATTGGTATAGTCGGCCTTGGCTATCTCGAGGCCAACCCTCTTAGGCCCGCTCGACACTGCGTCGGCGGGCCGCTTTCTTTTGGAGCGCGGCAACCGCGCGAACAGCCCTTCATCCTCGCGCTCGTTATGCGCATAAACTTCTTATAATTCTTCTAAGAAATTCGCGCTGCCGCGGGCGAACGGCGCGGAACGGGCCGGCCGACTCAATCGCTCAGCGCGGCGTGACGAATCGGAACGTCAAATTGATCCTTTCGCCGACGAGACCCGGCGCCTTCGGCACTCTGTGCCGCCACTCCGCCTGCGTGCGCCCGCGCATGACGAGAAGACTGCCGCTCGTCAGCTGGAAACTGCGCATCGCCCCTGTTGCGTTATGTCGCAGATCGAACCGGCGCGCCGCACCGAGACTGACTGAAGCAATGACCGGCTCTTCGCCGAGCTCCGGCTCTCGATCGGCGTGCCAGCCCATGCTGTCGTCTCCGCTCCGGTATCGGTTCAGGAGCACACTGTTGAAAATCGCGGACGTTACCGCCTCAGCCGCGGCTTTCAGCTCGAGCACGGTCGGCGTCCACTCGAGCGGCTCATTGCGAATGCCCGAATAGACGTAAACGGCGCCCGGATCGCCCTGCCAGCCTGTCAGGCGCGGCAAACGCTTGATGCCGCCAGGCGTGCCGATCGTGTCCTGTTTCCATGCAACCTCGTCGACCAAATTCAGGAGCGCGCGCGCCGCGTCTTCGGGCTTCAGCCAACGCGGATACCAGTCCACGGCGGGCTCGGGAGCGCCGCCGAACATGTCTTCAATCATCTAAATGAAACCAATGGCACGACCGGGTGCCGGTCGAATCGCAACAAACTTTATACCTCGGCGCGTGGATGCGCCTCCCGCAGCTTGCGGAGAAACAGCCCGTTCCCGCAGCGCCTATCATTAAGCGCTCTACGTTTCGACTTCCTTTGAACAAGATGACCGCAATCCGCGCTTCACGTTCGATGAAATCGCGAGAATCGTTTGACGCGATGCATCGCGCGGGGGATTCGCGGAGAGGTGTCTGGCGTCAACTACAACCGCCGCCGACGACAACTAAAATTGCCGCCCTATGCTGCTACCGGGGCTGACGCCGTCGGCTTCGCGCCGGCAGCT
>NZ_PTIR01000031.1 GCF_002934455.1 Trinickia symbiotica
TTGCCGGTCGCCGCTTTACCGATCCAGGCGAGCGGCGCGCGCTCGGTTTTCATCTGCGGTCCGGCGAGGATCAGCAGCGCGATGTTTTCGTTGAGTTGATTGTCCTTCGGCGGAAAGCTCGGCGCGTCCCAGTTCATCACCCAGACGCTTTCCTGCGGGTGCGCCTGGAGGTAATCGAGTGCGGCGTTTAGCGAAGCGAAGCCCGCGTTGGGGCCGCCCGGCGTTATTCGTACGTCGGGTGGCGTATCTTTGCTCCAGAGGTCGGGAAACGACTTGTTACCGATTTCGAAGTACCTCATGATCCTACTACTTAGATACGTTTGCGCTTCGGCCGGATCGAGACGATCAGAGGGGATCGCAAGTTCGACGTGAATGCCGGCCACTTCCCGCCACTTCCTTCGGTCATCTGGCTTGACCGTATAGAAGTATTTCGCGTTCATCACATATCTTTCGTCGAAAATCCCGAGAAGCTTGTCAACGTACTTGTGGTAGAAGCCTTTGAATGTTTCCGTGCCGCGGTTGCCATAGGCGATTCCCGCAACTGGCTGAAGCGAAGTAAAACTAGCAGGATCGGTCCTCACCATGTCGTCGTTCTTGTTCGGCTTGACGAGACCGAGCGTCCATAAAATTTGCCACTCCGTTGGATAGTCGCGACGCTGGAGCGGATTTAACCACTCGATCCCTACCACTTGCGCAACGAACGGCTCGGCCGCCTCCACGGCTCCGGCTTTCGTCGCGACTGTTTGCGCTTTCGCTGTATCGAATGTGCCGAGTGAAAAAAATGTGCTCACTGCCAAAACACATACGCCCATCCAGAAAGGAAAATGCACCAATCGCTTCATGAAGTCCTCATCGGTAAAGTATTGTGGCTCGCGCGAGTCCGCGTAAAGCATCCAGGCCAGTGTCATCGCGAAGGTGAACAAAGTGGCACCAACTGCGAGCAAAAGCCGCCGGCGCCAAGTGCCTATCAATGAACTCATACAACACCCCCCGCGCTCAGGAACAAATCACCCTCTCGCTGATCGTCGATCTCGGCTGGCTTCACGGCCTCAGGATCGTTGTGTGCCCAGTCATGTAGCGGCACGCCATTTTTAGTCCCCATGTCGAAGTATTCCCAGTACATTTTGGCCGGATTGGTGTCGCTCAAACCATTTCCGAACCGCCAATCCGCCTCGATACGAAGCGCCCACCAGTCATCCTCCGACAGATAGCAAAGGCCGATCGCGATGTCATATGCGAGCGCTTTCCTGGCATGCATCGGATTGGTCAGAATCGTCGAATGGTTTGTCGGATTGTTTTTGCTGCCCTCCTTCAGGATCTTGCCGATCTGCCCGTTACGCCATGCTTTGTATTCGATCGTCGCCTTGGCCAGATTGTCTTCGCCGGCCACCTTGCCGTCGTCGTTCACCCACCCTTTAGTACGACCGTGCCGCTCATTTCGGCGAGCCTCCTGCCGCATCAGTGCATGGTCCTCGTAGCGTTGCGCGGCCTCGCTTTCCTGCGTGCCCTGCGCGTGCATCTCAGGTTTGCGCGAGCTGAAAGTGTCATAGGGGTCGTCGGCGTCCTTATCACCCTCGCGCTTTTGCGCGTTGCGTGCTGCCGAAGGCGGGTCATAGCTCTCATTGAACCGGCTCTTTAAGCCATCAACGACAATCTCCGACACCCTCCCATAACGCATCGCCTCGGGCTCGAACGGCTCGTCCAGCTTCGGAGCGGTTACAGGGATGGTCCAGTTCTCTGGTGGATCCGCATTGATGCGCGGCTTCGCGATGAGCCGCGCGAAATAGAGAAGCGGCGCCGTTGCCAACGTACCCAGCGCGGCAAGCGGATTCTCGTTCGCGTTCAATGCGCGGTAGAGCCCGAACTCGGCGCTCGGCGAGGGTGGATACCAGAATCCCTTGCTCCGGTTCACCGTCGCCCGCCAGTCGTCTTCCCAATAGCGATACGTAGGGCTGTCAGCTGGATCCTTTCCGACTAACCACCCCGATGCGAACACGCGCTGCGTGAAGACGCCATGACCGCCGGTCCGCTCGATCTCCTCTGCGCTCATGCCGCGCCAGCCGATCCCTTGCACGGTCGTTGCCGAAATCACCTGGTCGTGCGGGCAACAGTAGAGCGTCACGCGGCCAAGCGTGTGGCCATTCAGGCCGTGACTGGTGCGATCATCGCCGGCGCTATACGGTTTGCCTTTCGCGGACGGCCGTTTGTTGCCCATGTCCTCATCGAGTTCGCGCGCATCGGGCTCCAGTGCGGCGCGCTTGCGCAATATCTCGAAGAACGCTTTCAACGTGTCAGCCCGAGCGTTGAACGTCGCGCGGCCGCGGTTGCCATCGGCGTCGCGCACCGTGCGCTGCGCCCAGTTCTCCATGCCCAGCTTCTCGACGAGGCTGTACGGCGCATTGGCCAACACGTAGGCGTCCGCCACACAGCTACCGGCCTTGCCCCACGGGTCAGTCACTTCGGACATCCTGTCACCGAGAAAGGCGGCCGCCAGCCCGATCATGTTGCCCTGGCTGTGACAGACGACGGTGATCGGCACATCGGCCTGCTTCTCTCGTATCGATTTGATCAGCTTCGCGAGCCGCAGCGCGGCCATCACCATGTAGGCGCGCGGCGGCGTTTGATAGATCAGACGCGGCGTCGAATTCAACGCCTGCACCGTGAGCCAGCCGAAGATCCGATCGTCGAGTCCGGGGCTCCATAGATCCGCGAGGCTCGAGCAGCCATTCGCAAACGGGCCGCCGCCCCAATAGTTGTGCTCGTTGAGAAACAGGTTCGCGCCGTAGTCCTTGAGATCCTGCTTGTTCGCTTTGTAGCCCCAACGGAAATGGATGACCGGAGAGAACGACGGATCCGGCTTGATATAGGTCTCAGCCCACATCTTTGGATTGACATAGCCGTCGGGTGTCAAACTCTCGATATAGCTGACCGGCGCCATCTGCCCGGCCTTGACGCCCGTATAAGCCAGCTGACCGTCCAAGCGGCCCAACCGCCGGTTCAGCCCTTTGCAGAGACCCTCCTCAGCGGCGGTGTACCACTCGCCTTCGGAGTTCACACCGTGTACGAAAATAACGACGCCAGGCAGAGGCATCTGTTTGACGCAGATCAGTTCACTGTCCATGTCGAAGAGCGTGACGCCCTCCGCAGTGCCGACCAGGATCCGCGGCGGCATCCTTTTTCCGGCCTCGTCCGGCGATGCAACAGTGCCTTGATTCGATTCGGTCATGTTCTTGTTAGCCCGTTCTTTAACTCGGTTCTGCATCGCCTACTCTCTTGCTTTGTTATTGCCTCTGTTCGTATCGAATCGCTCCAATTGCGCATATGCGATACGCATGAAGCGATCGCATGTGAACGAGGCGAACGATGCGCCGCGAACGCTATCGCGATCTTCTAGTGCGATCAAACTAGGACGAAATAACGGGAGGGACGACTCGGGCCCGCATCAACAGGGGCGATGCGGATTGGGTGAGAGAACTGGCCTCGACTGCGCCGTTCGTGTAGATTCGCGGCACAGCCCCCGTTGCCGCTTTTCCCGTCGATGCTTTCACCCCAACAGAACTCATTTGTCAGCGCGCCCTCCCCGGCTGCCTCACCGCAGCCTTCCAGCGCGCAATCGATACCCGCGAACAGCTGGGACGCCAGCCTCGAGCTCCGCTTCACGCGTAATGCCGATCGCACGACGTTATCGAAGCGCCTCCATCGCGGCCCGCTGCTCGTGCAGCGGCCGCTCTACCCCGAAGGCGATGGGATCTGCCATGCGGTGATCGTCCATCCGCCCGGCGGCGTGGCCGGCGGCGACCGACTCGTCATCGACATCGATGTGGGGGAAGCCGCACACGCGGTCTTGACGACACCGGGCGCGACGAAGTGGTACAAGGCCAACGGGCAACGGGCCGCGCAAAAAATCCAAATCGACGTAGCCGCAAACGGAAAGCTCGATTGGCTGCCGCAGAACAACATCGTCTTCGACGATGCGCGAGCCGACCTCGAATTCGCCCTCACCATCGCACCGGGGGCAACGGCCATTGGCTGGGATGCGATGCAGCTCGGCCGGCAAGCGGCCGGAGAACGGTGGGCCAACGGCGAGCTGACTTCCCTCACCTCCCTCGCACTAAAAAACGACGGCCACAGCTCGCTCCTATGGCATGAACGCGCCCAGTTGGACGCACACGATTCGCTGCGCGATGCGCCCCAAGGCCTGGCCGGGTTCGCTGCCTTCGGCACGCTATGGGCAGTCGGCGCGGCCTGCACGCCGGAGCTCGCGGAAACCTTAGCCGAGCAGTTGCCGTTCGAATCAACGCTGCGCGCAGGCGCGACAGCGCTGCCCGGCGGGGTGCTGCTCGTGCGCGTGCTCGCCTCGTCGATGGAGCCGTTGCAGCAGCTCATGCACCAATGCTGGACCGCGCTGCGGCCCATCGTTCATGGTGTCGCCGCTCGCCCGCTGCGCCTTTGGGCGACCTAAGCCGCCTCAAAACGCCATGCAACGGGGCATGAAAGCACCACAATGAAGCGGATATCGGTACACACGTCCCAATTCGGTGCACTCAATGCTCTCGCCGGCTGATTCAGGAAGGGCCTGACAGGCCAGACCAGTTGCTGGGGACGTTGGCATAGCCCTTGCTCAATCCGGCGCTCAAATCGGCTACGGACGGTGTCGCATTTCCCGCGGCGCGAGTGGCCGCGTAGGAGACCATTCCATGAAGCAACGTTTCATCGGGCGCGCCTTTGCCGCGCTCGTCGCCGCCGTCGCCGTGGTCGCCGCGACGTCGAGTCAGAACGCCCAAGCCGATGCGCTCGACACCATCACGAAGAGCGGCGTCCTGCGTGTCGCCGTACCCGAGGACTATCCTCCGTTCGGATCGGTCGGCACCGATATGAAGCCGCAGGGCTACGACATCGACATGGCCGGCGTGCTCGCGAAGTCGCTGAACGCGAAGCTCGAACTGGTGCCCGTCAACAGCGCGAACCGGATTCCCTATCTGACGACGAACAAGGTCGATCTCGTCATCTCCTCGCTCGGCAAGACGCCCGAGCGCGAGAAGGTCATCGATTTCTCGCAAGCCTACGCACCCTACTATCAGGGCGTATTCGGCCCGGCCGACGTCAAGGTCGCGAGCCCAGCCGATCTGACGGGCAAGACGGTTGGCGCGACGCGCGGCGCGCTCGAAGAAGTCGCGCTGACTCAGATGGCCCCCAATGCAACGATCAAGCGCTTCGACGACAACAATGCCACGATCGCCGCATTCCTCTCGGGACAGGTCGAGCTGATCGCCGCCGGCAACGTCGTGGCCGCCGCCATCATCGCGAAGAAGCCGCCGCGCCTGCCGGAGCCGAAGTTCGTCATCAAGAGCTCGCCCTGCTACGTGGGTCTCAACAAGAACGAAACGCGTTTGCTCGAAAAGGTCAACGCCGCGATCGCCAACGCAAGACACGACGGCACGCTCGACGCGATCTCGAAGAAGTGGCTCGGCCAGCCGCTGCCGGCTTCGCTGTAATGAGCTACGCGCTGCAATTCGGCGACCTCGCGCAATACGCGGGCATGTTCGCGCGCGGGGCGGCCTTCACGCTCGGGCTGACGGCGGCCTCGACAGTGCTCGGCGTCGCGATCGGCATCGGCGGGGCCGCCGCGCGCGACGCGCGCTCGGCCCCGTTGCGCGCGATCGCGTCAGCCTACGTCGAAGCGATTCGCAACACACCGTTCATCATCCAACTGTTCTTTGTCTTTTTCGGGCTTCCGGCGCTCGGTCTACGGCTCGATGAGATCTCCGCATCGGTCATTGCGATGACGCTGAACCTCGGCGCCTATGCCACGGAGATCATTCGCGCAGGCGTGGCCGCAGTGCCGCGCGGACATCTCGAAGCCGCGGCCTCGCTCGCCATGACGCCCGCGCAAACCTATCGGCATGTTGTGCTGCCCCAGGCTCTCGCAAAGGTGTTCCCGGCTCTTTCGAGCCAGATCGTCATCGTCATGCTCGGCTCGGCCGTCGTCTCGCAGATCTCGGTACCCGATCTGACCTATGCGGCGAGCTACATCCAGTCGCGCAATTTCCGGGCGTTCGAAACGTATCTCGCGATTACCGTGGCCTATCTCGGGCTTGCCGTCGTCGTGCGTGCCCTGCTCAATATCGCAGGCCGGCGGCTCTTTCTGCGAGGTTCACAATGATCGAGTTCAGCCTCACGCAAATCCTCGAGAACCTGCTGCTCGCCGCGCGCTGGACGGTCCTGCTCTCGCTCGTCTCCTTCGCCTCGGGCGGCATAGCGGGCTTTCTGCTGCTGCTCGCACGCGTGTCCCCGTCGTTCGCGCTGCGCAGTGCCGCGAAGATTTACATCGAAATCTTCCAGGGCACGCCGCTGTTGATGCAGCTTTTCGTAGTGTTCTTCGGACTGCCACTCATCGGACTCGATGTCGACCCATGGGTGGCCGCAACACTTGGTCTCACTTTCTTCACGAGCGCTTACCTCGCCGAAATCTGGCGCGGTTGCGTCGAAGCGATCCCGCGCGGGCAATGGGAAGCTTCCGCAAGCCTCGCGATGAACTACTTCGAGCAATTGAGGCATGTGATCCTTCCGCAGGCCTTTCGAATCGCCATCGCGCCGACGGTCGGCTTTTCGGTGCAAGCGGTGAAGGACACGGCGCTCGTCTCGATCATCGGCTTCACCGAGCTCACGAAGGCGGGAACGGTGATCTCGAACGCCACGTTCCGCCCGTTCCTCGTCTACGGCTGCGTCGCGCTCATTTACTTCGCACTCTGCTATCCGCTGTCGCGCACGGCCCGTGCGCTGGAGAGAAAACTCAATGTCGCTCGTTGAAGTCACCGCGCTCCATAAGCAGTTCGGCTCGGCCCATGTCCTGAAGGGCATCGACCTGAACGTCGAAAAAGGCCAAGTGGTCACGATCATCGGCCGCAGCGGCTCGGGCAAGAGCACGCTCCTGCGCACGCTGAACGGGCTCGAAAGCATCGATTCGGGATCGATCGATATCGACGGCGAACGCATCGATGCCCGCCATGCGGACCTGCGGCGCTTGCGGCTCAAGGTCGGCATGGTGTTCCAGCAATACAATCTCTTCCCGCACCTGACCGCCGGCGAGAACGTCATGCTCGCGCAAGCCGTCGTCAAGAAAGCGCCGCGCGCGAAAGCACACGCTTGCGCGGAGCAAATGCTTCAGCGCGTGGGCCTCGGCGACAAGTTCGACGCCTACCCGAGCCAGCTCTCGGGCGGCCAGCAGCAGCGCGTCGCCATTGCGCGGGCGCTTGCCATGGAGCCTTCATTGCTGCTGTGCGACGAAATCACGTCGGCGCTCGACCCGGAACTCGTCGGCGAAGTGCTCGGCGTGGTCGAGCAATTGGCGAGCGAGGGAATGACGCTTATCATGGTCACCCACGAAATGCGCTTCGCGCGCCGCGTGAGCGATACCGTCGTCTTCATGCATCAAGGGCGCGTCTGGGAGAGCGGCCCGGCCGAGCAAATGTTCGGATCGCCGCAGAGCATAGAATTGCAGAAATTCGTCCAGTAACGGAACGGCAACCGCGCTCGAGCACCGCTCGGCAAGCAGGTAAAACGATGAAGCTCACACCACGCGAAAAAGACAAGCTGCTCATCTTCACGGCGGCGCTGCTGGCCGAGCGCCGCAAGGCCCGCGGGCTCAAGCTCAATTACCCGGAGGCCGTCGCATTCATCACGGCGGCGCTGATGGAAGCGGCGCGCGACGGCCAGACTGTCGCCGAGCTCATGCATTACGGCACGACGCTGCTCACGCGCGACGACGTCATGGAAGGCGTGCCCGAAATGATCCCCGATATTCAAATCGAAGCAACGTTCCCCGACGGCACAAAACTCGTGACCGTCCACCATCCGATTCCGTAAGCGTGCGAGGTGAGGTCCTATGATCCCTGGCGAAATCCTGACCGAGCCCGGCGAAATCGAGCTCAATGCCGGCCGCGAAACGGTCGTGCTGGTCGTTGCAAACACGGGCGACCGCCCCGTGCAAGTCGGCTCGCATTTCCATTTCTTTGAGGCGAACGCCGCTCTTTCCTTCGATCGCGAGCGGGCGCGCGGCTTCAGGCTCAATATCGCGGCCGGCACGGCCGTGCGGTTCGAGCCGGGTCAGGAGCGCACGGTCGAACTCGTCGCATTGGCCGGCGACCGCACTGTCTATGGCTTCAACGGCAAGGTGATGGGCCCGCTCTGAGGCGTTCTCGCGCCCGCGACCGACCGCCGCCGCACCGCATCGCCCTGCCGACACACGCGCTGTAAGCCCGACGCTTATCCTTTCGGACACCGAAACATCATGACTCTTCGCATCGATCGCCGCGCCTACGCGGAAATGTTCGGCCCCACGACGGGCGACCGGATCCGGCTCGCCGATACCGAGCTGCTGATCGAAATCGAGCGCGACTTCACCGTCTACGGCGAGGAAGTGAAATTCGGCGGCGGTAAGGTCATCCGCGACGGCATGGGGCAATCGCAGCGCGTCGCGGCCGAAGTGGCCGACACCGTCGTAACGAATGCGGTGATTCTCGATCATTGGGGCATCGTCAAGGCCGACATCGCGATCAAGAACGGCCGCATCGCCGCGATCGGCAAGGCCGGCAATCCCGACATTCAGCCTGGCGTCACGATCGCGATCGGGGCGGCGACGGAGGTGATCGCCGGCGAAGGGTTGATCGTGACGGCGGGCGGCGTCGATACCCATATTCACTTCATCAGTCCCCAGCAAATCGACGAAGCGCTCGCATCGGGCGTGACGACGATGCTCGGCGGCGGCACGGGGCCCGCCACGGGCACGAACGCCACGACCTGCACGCCCGGCCCCTGGCACCTCGAGCGCATGCTGCAGGCGGCCGATGGTTGGCCGATGAACCTCGGCTTCCTCGGCAAGGGCAACGCGAGCCTGCCCGATCCGCTCGTCGAGCAAATCAAGGCCGGCGCCATCGGGCTCAAGCTGCACGAAGACTGGGGCACGACGCCGGCGGCGATCGACAATTGCCTGTCCGTGGCCGACTCGACCGACACGCAAGTCGCCATCCACACCGACACGCTCAACGAGGCCGGCTTCGTCGAAGCGACGGTGGCCGCCTTCAAGGGTCGCACGATTCACACCTATCACACCGAAGGTGCCGGCGGCGGCCACGCGCCCGACATCATCAAGGTCTGCGGCGAGGCGAACGTGCTGCCGTCGTCGACGAATCCAACGCGGCCCTACACCATCAACACGCTCGACGAGCACCTCGACATGCTGATGGTCTGCCACCATCTCGATCCTTCGATCGCCGAGGATCTCGCGTTCGCCGAATCGCGGATTCGCCGTGAAACGATCGCGGCCGAGGACATCCTGCATGACCTCGGCGCACTGTCGATGCTTTCGTCGGATTCGCAGGCGATGGGACGCGTCGGCGAGGTCATCATCCGCACTTGGCAAACCGCGCACAAGATGAAGGTGCAACGTGGGGCGCTACAGGAAGACAGCTCGCGCAACGATAACTTTCGAGCGAAGCGCTACGTGGCCAAGTACACGATCAATCCGGCGCTCACGCACGGCATCGCGCATGAAGTGGGTTCGATCGAGGCCGGCAAATGGGCCGACCTCGTGTTCTGGGAGCCGGCGTTCTTCGGGATCAAGCCGACGCTCGTCCTGAAGGGCGGGATGATCGCGCTCGCGCAGATGGGCGATCCGAATGCCTCGATCCCAACGCCGCAGCCCGTTCACTATCGGGAGATGTTCGCTACACGCGGTGGCGCGCTTGGGCGTACTTCGCTGACGTTCGTTTCGCAGATGGCGGCCGATGCCGGCATTGCCGAACGGTACGGCCTCAACAAAGTCGTCGTGCCTGTGCGCGGCTGCCGCGACATATCGAAGGCGGACATGATTCACAACTCGTGGCAGCCGTCGATCAGTGTCGATCCCGAAACGTATCAAGTGGTGGCGGACGGTCAGTTGCTCACCTGCGAGCCGGCCAAAGTGTTGCCGATGGCGCAGCGCTATTTTTTGTTCTGAGTCCTAAGCTTCGTTTCAGTCATGCGCACGATCGATAAACGCATCGCTCCCACCGTCATCGCCCGTTCGCTCGTCGCGCGCGCGCCGACGCTGACCCTCGCCTACGACGCACGCTGCAAGAGCCGCCTCGCCGCCTCGCTCGACAACGGCGAGGAAGTCGCGCTCGTGCTGCCGCGCGGCACCGTGCTCGCCGACGGCGACGTGCTCGTTGCCGACGATGGCGGGCTCGTGCGCGTCGCCGCCGCCAACGAATCGGTGCTTCTCGTCCGCGCGCCCGATGCGTTGACGCTCACGCGCGCCGCCTACCATCTCGGCAACCGTCATACACCGGTCGAAGTCGGCGCGGACTACCTGAAGCTCGAGGCGGATCCCGTACTTGAAGAAATGCTGAAGCGGCTCGGGGCACGGGTGGAAACCGCGTCGTTGCCATTCCAGCCTGAATCAGGCGCATACGGCGGCGGGCATCGGCATGGTCACGATGCGACGTTCCACGAAGACTATGCTATCGCGCAGCAGGTGTTCGAGGAACACCACGGGCATGAGCATGGTCATGCGCACGAACACGGCCATGCCCACGATCACGGACATGGGCATCACCATCATCATGGCGACGCTCATTGTCATGATCACGATCACGGCTGCACGCACCATCACGGCGAGCACGACGACGGTCATGCGCATCGCTGAACTGACTGCCCTGCTGCATCTTGCGTCGCCCGCGCTGCCGGTCGGCGCCTTCAGCTACTCGCAGGGCCTCGAATCGGCGATCGATGCACAATGGGTCACCGACGCCGAAAGCGCGCGCGCATGGATCGAAAGCGGCTTGACGAACGTGCTCGCGCGCTGTGAGTTGCCGTTTCTCGCACATCAGATCGAACGCTGGAATCGACTCGAAGTAGGTGCAATCGCTTCTGCCGATGCTGCGTTTCTTGCCAGCCGCGAATCTGCGGAGCTGAGGCGCGAAACGGAGCAAATGGGATGGTCGATGAAGCAGCTTTGCCTATCGCTCGAGTGGGGCAATGCCGAGCGCAGGGAAACGCTCGCTGCGTTGTCGCCCGTCGCTCAGCCAACTGCTTTTGCGTTCGCTGTCGCCGCGCACGCTATCGAAGCACCAGCCGCCCTCGCCGCCTATGCGTTCAATTGGGTGGAAAATCAAGCTGCCGCCGCGCTGAAGGCTGTGCCGTTGGGTCAGATGGCGGGACAGCGCATCATCGTCGCGTTGCGCGACCCGATCGATAGCGCCGTGGCCCGCGCACTCGAAACGCCGCCCGACCGGATCAATACATTTGCGCCGATGCTTGGCGTGCTGTCGGCGCGGCACGAGTCGCAATACTCGCGGCTTTTCCGGTCTTAGTCTTAGAAGAGAGGTATCGCTGAATGAGAACGAAAAAATTGCCGCCGCTTCGCGTCGGTGTGGGCGGGCCCGTCGGCTCCGGCAAAACGACGCTGCTCGAAATGCTGTGCAAGGCGATGCGCGATCAGTACGACCTCGTCGCGATCACGAACGACATCTACACGAAGGAAGACCAACGTCTGCTGACGATCGCCGGCGCCTTGCCGGCTGAGCGCATCATGGGCGTCGAGACAGGTGGCTGCCCGCATACGGCGATTCGAGAAGATGCATCGATCAACCTCGAAGCCGTCGACAGAATGCTCGCGCGCTTTCCCGACGCCGACATCGTCTTCATCGAATCGGGCGGCGACAATCTGGCGGCGACGTTCAGCCCTGAACTTTCGGATCTGACGATCTACGTGATTGACGTGGCGGGCGGCGAGAAGATTCCGCGCAAAGGCGGCCCGGGCATCACGAAGTCGGATCTGCTCGTCATCAACAAGACTGACCTGGCACCACTAGTTGGCGCCAATCTCGACGTCATGGCATCGGATACGCGAAAGATGCGCGGCGAGCGGCCATTCGTCATGTGTAATCTGAAAGCGCAGGACGGCCTAGCGGATGTGGTGTCCTTCATTGAGACGAAGGGGCTGCTGAAGGTCTGAGAAATGAAAAAGCACAGCGTGAAAGGAATCGACGTTGAAGCGAGCTCGGGCAACGTCTTTGCGGATCTCGGGCTGGCGGACGCCGAAAAGCTTCAGATCAAACCGGGTCTCGTTATCGAAATCGCTCGTGCCGTGCGTTGTCTAGGATTGACCCAGCAAGAGGCTGAGCTCGGCCGCAGGCCCTACTCCTCAGCGGCTGACCCGTCTCCCAACAGCGCCAACAACACTTCCACCGTCCGCGCGGTGGCCCCGCGATGCCGCGCGGCAAAAGCCGACGCGGCCGCCCCCATCGCCACGCGTCGCGGCCGATCGGCAAAGAGCTGATCGAGCGCCCGCGCGAGCGCAGCGGGATCCTCGACTTGCAGCGCCCCACCAGCGACGACCGCATCGGCCGTCGCCTGAGAAAAGTTGAAGACGTGCGGCCCTATCAACACTGGCACGCCCACGCCGCACGCTTCGATCAGATTCTGCCCGCCGAGCGGTAACAGACTTCCCCCGATGAACGCGAGATCCGACGCCGCATAGTAAGCGCCCAGCTCACCCATTGAATCGCCGAGCAGGACGTCGACATCGGCAGGCAACGGCGCATCGGCAACGCGCTCGGCCGCTGCCGCCGCAACAGCCTCGCCACCCCATGCCGAACGCCGCACGCAGCGCAGGCCGCGTCGCTGAACCAGATCGGCAACCTCGTCAAACCGCTGAGGATGCCGCGGCACGAGAACCAACAACGAACCTTTGGTCGCGAGCGCTTCGAATGCATCGAGCACGAGCGGCTCCTCGCCTTCTCGCGTGCTCGCGGCCACCCACACCGGCCGCGAACCGATCGCCGTGCGCCAGGCCCGCCCGCGCGCGAGCAGCTCCGTCGGCGTCGCCATATCGAACTTCAAGTTGCCGAGCACGGCCATCTGTCGCGCCCCAAGCGCCGTCAACCGCTCCGCATCGGACGGACTTTGCGCCAGCACACGCGCAAAACCGCCGAACACTTCACGCGTCGATTTGCCGAACCGCGCGGCGCGCTTGAACGATCGCGCCGACATTCGCGCATTCGTGAGCACGAGCGGCATATCGGCGCGACGACATTCGTCGATCAGCGTAGGCCAGACTTCCGTCTCCATTACGATGCCGAGCGAGGGCCGCCAGGCCCGCAAGAAGCGGCGCACCGCACGCGGCATGTCATAGGGCAGATAGGCGCGCGCAACGCGGTCGCCAAAAAGCTGCTCGCCCGTCGCGCGGCCGCTCGGCGTCATATGGGTCAGAAGCACGCGCGCATCGGGTCGCGCTTTCATCAGCGCTTCGATGAGAGGCTGCGCCGCGCGCGTTTCGCCAACGGATACCGCGTGGACCCAGATGAGCGGCGCATCGTCATCAGGCGAACGCCCGCGCGTGCGGCCGAATCGCTCGCCGATATGCTCGCGATAGCCGCGTTCGCGCCGTGAACGGATCAACAATCGCAGCACCGCGAGCGGCGCGACGATCCACCAGAGCATGCGATAAACGATCCTCAAACCAGCGCCCGTCCCGTGAGCCGCTCCAGGATGCCAAGCGGCGCACACTCGGGCTCGGCCATCGCACGCACCGGCAGAAAAAAGGTCTGCTCGAGCATGAATTGACCTGACATCGCCGCATGCGAAGTCTGATCCGAGAAGCAAATCCAGACGCTTCCCGGCGGAAACGGCATCGTTTGCTGCGGGCTCGACTTCTGGTAGTCGAGGTCGGCCTTCATGGAATCGTGCAGATGAAGCATCAGATGGTCGTACTCGCTGCGGCGCGACTTCGTGATGTGAAGCTGTTCGAGCAGCCACGCCGTGCCCGGGAGCTGCGGCTTGATGCGCGGCAAGAAACGCTTGGCCATCTGCTCGAACGGCTCGCCGACGCGCCACACACGCGGCGTGCCATGCGGATTGATGTTTGCGAACACGCGCAGAATCCGCTCGCCGCGATTCGGCCGGGAGGGAAAAGCATCGACATGCAGGCGGCTATCGTCCTTGCGCCAGGAGGTATGGCGCGTCTCGACCTGCATGAGGCGCAGGCTCGTCGGCGCCGCTCGAAGCTTGCCGCGGTACTCGGGGAAGAGACCGTCGACGAGCGAAAGCGCACGGTCCTGGTAGCGTGTGACCAGCGCGCGCACGGCCGATTGCCTGTCCGCATCGCCGATCACGCCGCGCAACGCGCCGCCCTTCGGCTCGAGGCTGATGTTCTTGCGCTCTGGATCCGCGAGCGCCGGATCGAGGAGTGCCGCCTCGCCGCCTTCGATGGCAAACCGCAGGTTCGGAAAATAAAGCACCTTGCCGCGCTCCAGCGCCGCAAGCAGCGTCTCACGACGGACCGAGAGCGCTTGCCCTTGCCAATCGCCCGCGGCAACTTCGATGATTTGCGATTCGTTCATGTCCGATTGAGCGCCGTCCTAGAGCAGGCCGAATCCGGCGAGCGCGGACTTCACCTGTTGCAGACTGGGCGACGCGCCACCCTCGCCGAGATTGATTACGTTAGGCGACCAATAGCCGCCCGTGCGCCACGCGGTCGCGAAATTGTACAACTCGATCGTCGGACGTTTCAGCGCCGCGGCGATATGGACGAGCCCCGTATCGACGCCGACGGTGGCCGCGGCCCCATCGAGCAAACCGACGACGGCCGGCAACGAGAGCCGCGGCGGCACGATCGCGGCAGCGCCGAACTCCTTGGCGAGCCGTTCGCTCGTCGCGCGCTCGGCCTCGTTGCCCCATGGCAGCACGAGCGAAGCGCCGCGCGCGACGAGCGCACGACCGAGCTCGATCCACGCGGATTCGGGCCATTGCTTATCGGCGCGCGAAGTCGCATGAACGAACGCGACGTAAGGCACCGGAAGATTCAAGCCGAGCTCGGAGATCGCAAGCGCCGCCCGCGAGGTAGTGAAGCCGAAGTCGATATCGTCTTCGGGCGTGGGCGGCGGCAAATCGAGCGCCGCCGCGACGAGTTGCCGCGTACGCTCGACGACATGCGTGCGCGGGGCAATGGGCACTCGCCGATCGTAAAAGAAGCGCACGGGCCATTCATAGCCGGCGCCATCGGTCCGATTGCCGAGACCGACGAGCGGCCCGCGCGCCCAGCTCGCGACCCAAGCCGTCTTGATGAGGCCCTGACAATCGATCACGAGGTCGTAATGCTCGCCTGCGAAATCGCGGCGAAACGTCGCAATCTCGCGCCATGTCGCGGGCGACAGCAGCCGCTTGCGCCAGCGCCGCAGCGAAAACGGAATCGCGCGATGGACGCCCGTAACGAGCTGCACGAGATCGGCAAAGCTCTCTTCGACGAGCCAATCGATTTGCACGCCTGGATAACGCCGCCGGATATCCGCGACGGCCGGCATGTTGTGGACGACGTCGCCCAGCGACGACACTCGGACGATCAGTATCTTTTGCACAACGAAAGAAAAAAGAAAGGTACGCAACGCGGCGGCAGAACCGCCGAGAGCGGAGAAGTCCAACCGCTGCGCGAAAATTCGCAAGAACGCGCGGGAATCAGTCCAAGCGCGCGATTCTACCCTGCTTGAGGCGTTTTTCCGCGCTTCAGGGCTGCATCACACGCAAACGCACCCCTTTTTGTGTCGATGCGAACGCCTCAATGTTCGCCGGCCAATCCCTTTACAATGCTCGTCGCCGTCATCGCGTCGCAGACGCGAATGCATCAGAAACGTCTAACGAAATATGCAGAAACTCTATCGATCCTCCCTTTTGCGCGTGACGCTGCCGCTTGCGGCAGCTGTTGCGCTGGGGGCGCTCGCCGCGTGCTCGAGTACCAAGCCGCCGTCGCCCCAGCAGGAATTCTTCGAGACGGGCTCGAGCCCGTTCTCGCGCACGTTCAACGCGAACAGCACGCAGACCTGCGAGGCCGCGCGCCGCGCGCTGCTGAACCAGGGCTATCTCGCCACGGCGACGCGCCCCGACACGATCGACGCCACGCGTGACTTCCAACCGAACGGCGACAAGCACATCACCGTCGAGTTTCACGTGGTCTGTACGCCCGGCGACGACCCGGAGAGTACGAGCATCGTCTACGCAAACGCCGTGCAAAGCGGCTACGCGCTGAAGAAAAGCGATACGTCGGCGAGCGTCGGCTTCAGCCTGCTCGGCTCGGTTTCGCTCCCGATCCGTTCGAGCAGCGATTCGATGGTGAAAGTGTCGAGCGAGACGATCAAGGCGGGCACGTTCTACAAGCAGTTCTTCGAGTACGTCGACCACTACCTGCACGCGGCGCCGAAGGCGCTGCGCGTCGCGCCTACGCCGATTAAGGAGGCACAATTGCCCGGCGGTCCCGCCGCGGCGGCAACGCCTCCGGCAAGCCCTGCGGCGGCCCCCGCCACGCCGGCGGTCGCTGCGGCAGCCTCGCAGCCGGCGGTCGCCGCGCCCGCGACGCATTCGGCAGTCACGGCGCCACCCGCAACGCAGCCAACGGCAACAGCGCCGGAGACGAAGGCCGCTCCAGCGGCAACCGCGCAGCAAGCGACGATGGCGTCTGCAAGCGCAGCAGCGGCAGCCGTAGCGGCACCCGCGCCGCTATCGACGCCGACAACGCCGCCCGCAACGGCTGTGGCGGCCGCTACCGTGACGACAGCGGCGGCCACGGCTCCCGCGTTGCCCACGCTTACGGCTCAGCCGGTCAGCTCGACCAAGCTGTCCGACCCGGCGCAGCCGGCGGCAAACCCGGCGGCGGCACCTGAGCCAGCCTCCGCCGCCGCGCCGGCCACGACCACGCCGTAACCGGCGACCGCCCTCAGAAGGGCAGCTTCGCGTCAGGCTTCGCCGCGAGAATCACGCGGCGGAAGTCTTCCTGGATCCGCTTGAGCGCGTCCGCGCTATCGGCCTCGAAGCGCATGACCACGACCGGCGTCGTATTCGACGAGCGGGCAAGACCGAAGCCGTCCGGATACTCGACGCGCAGGCCGTCGATCGTGATGACGTCGTCCGCGCCCGTAAAGCGCGCTTCTTTCTGCATCTTGGCGATCAGCGCGAAGTTCTCGCCTTCCTCGAGCTTCAATTGCAGCTCGGGCGTGGAGAGCGAATTCGGCAGATCGTTGAGCGTCTTGCTCGGGTCTTTCTCACGCGAGAGGAGCTCGAGTAGCCGGGCGCCCGTATAAAGACCGTCGTCGAAGCCGTACCAGCGGTCCTTGAAGAAGACGTGGCCGCTCATTTCGCCGGCGATCGGCGCGCCCGTTTCGCGCAGCTTCGCCTTGACGAGCGAGTGCCCCGTCTTCCACATCAGCGGCTCGCCGCCTTGATCACGAACCCATTTTGCGAGATTGCGCGTGCACTTCACGTCGTAAATGACCTTCGCGCCGCGATTGCGCGAAAGGATCTCGCTCGCGAAAAGCATGAGCTGACGATCGGGGTAGATGATCTCCCCGTCTTTCGTGACGACGCCGAGACGATCGCCGTCGCCGTCGAACGCGAAGCCGATCTCGGCATCCGTTTCCTTCAGCGCGCGAATGACGTCTTGCAGATTCTCGGGATGCGCCGGGTCCGGGTGATGGTTCGGAAACGTGCCGTCGATCTCCGTGAAGAGCTCGACGAGCTCGCAGCCGAGCGCCTTGAAAAGACGCGGCGCCAAGCCGCCCGCCACGCCGTTGCCCGTATCGACGACGAGCTTCATCGGCCTCGCGAGTTTCACGTCGCCGACGATGCGTTCAATGTACTTGTCCGCGATGTCATACTCGAAATAGCCGCCGTCGCCGGCGCTGAAGTCGCCATCGACGATACGCTTATGGAGCGCCTGAATCTGCTCGCCATAGATTGCGGCACCGCGCAGCACCATCTTGAACCCGTTGTAGTCCGGCGGGTTGTGACTGCCTGTCACGACGATGCACGAATCGACCGAGCGCTCACCGCCGGGAAGCGCGAGCGGCACGCTTGCGGCGAAGTAACCGACCGGCGTCGGCACCATGCCGATGTCGACGACATCGACGCCCGCCGAGCGCAACCCGTCAGCCAGCGCCGCCGACAACGACGGGCCGGACAGACGCCCATCGCGCCCGATGACGACGGCATCGCCGCCCTGAGCGCGAATCTCGCTGCCGAACGCGCGGCCGATCAGACGGGCACCATCGATATCGAGCGTCTTGCCGACCACGCCTCGGATGTCATACGCCTTGAAGATAGATTGCGAAATCATGGATAGGCTCACTCTTGGCTACTCAATAAAAAATTCGGATCGACCTGCGGCAAGCGTAGCGTCCTTCAGAAAAAAGAAACGTAAAAGACGCCCAAGCCAAGTACAGTACGGCGGCCAACGCACCGGCCACCGGCTTCGGCCGCACCGCCGCCGCACGCGAGTGCGCAGGATTTCCCACATATAATTGCCGTTTTTCGACTGACGCACGACGCGCCCATTTTAATGCCAAGACGTTTCCCCGCCGGACATTCGTTAGCCGACGCCGTCTTTCCGGCTCCATCCGCCGTGCGGGCCGGGTTCGACGGAGCGGGCGCCACGTCGAAGCGGCGAGCAAAATTCCTGCCGCGCGCCGCATGCTGAAACGCCTTGCCAATCCGGACGTCGCCAAAGCCGCCGCGAACATCGTCTGGCTCGGGCTCGAACGGCTCACGCAGATTGCCGTCGCGATCGCCATCAGCGGCCTGCTGGCGCGCTACTTCGGCCCCGACGTCTTCGGCAAATGGCAATACGCCAACACGCTGCTACTCGTGCTCGCCCCCATCACATGGGTCTGCGGAGCCGAAATTCTCGTCCCGACGATCGTACACCGCCCGCCCTCTGAACTCGGCGTCGTGCTCGGCAGCGCGTTCGTGCTGCGAATGACCGTCTCCGCGCTCGCGCTCGCCGCCACGTGGATCGGCATCGCCGCGGGCGCCACCGATCCGCTCGTCGGCGCGATGCTGGCCGGCCTCGCCGTCACGATGCTGTTCCGAGAGCCGTTCATCGGCGTCATCAACTCGTGGCTGCAAAGCATGACCTACAGCAAGCCACAGCTCATGACAAGCATTGCAACCGCGCTCGTGAAGGCCGGGCTCGTGTATCTGTTCGTCCGCGTCGCCATCGCACCGGCAGGCTTCGGCTGGCTCTGGGCGGCGGAAGCCGCCGTGATCGGCGGTGTGCTCGTGCTTTACTACATGCGCCGCCACGGCGGCACGCTTGGATGGCGTGTCGAACGGCCGCTCTTGCGCCACTTCGCGAGCGCCGGCACCGTGTTCTGGGCCGGCCTTATCTGCATGTACCTGTTTCTGAAGCTCGACAGGCTCATGCTCGAGCGGGCGATCTCGTTCGCCGATCTCGGCCGCTACTCGGCCGCCCAGCAGATCAACGAGAACTGGATCGCACTCGGGCTCATGTTGGCCCAGACGATCGCGCCGGCCTTCGTCTATCGCGTGCAGGACTTGCGGCATCTGCTGCGCAACGTACGGCGGCTCATTGTTTTGGCGGCGGCGTTGATGGCCGTTGGCGCCTCCGTGCTCGACCTCCTCGCGAGCTTTATCATTACGCGCGTGTTCGGCCCTGACTACGAGGGTGCGATATCGATCTTCCGCTGGTGCGTGTGGCTCTCGGTGCCGGCCGGGGTCGAGGCCATCGGCAACCTCGTCGTGCTCAAGTATCAAGCGAAGTACGTACTCCTCGCGAAGTGGGTGCTCGCGCTCGCCGTAGCGTTTGCCGTCAATCTCGTCGCCATTCCTCGCATCGGCTCGTACGGTGCGTTGGCGGGCCTCGCCGCGGGCTATCTCGCCGCCGCGGCCGTGAACCTTTACTACATCCGCTTGAAGTTGCAGTTGCGCACATGACGACGCTCGAGGCCCGCGCCACCCCGCACAATTCGCTCGCCGACGTGACCGTGCTCATGCCTGCGTACAACGCTCAGGCCGATGTCGAGCGCACGCTCGCGTCGTTCGACGAGCCTGCGACCGTGCGCGTCATCATCGTCGACGACGGCAGTGTGCCGCCCATCGTCGCACCGGAGCTGCCGAACGTTGCCGTCGATATCCTGCGCATGCCGAAGAACGGCGGCATCGAACGCGCGCTGGAAGCGGGCATCGAGGCACTCGCCGCGCGCGGATGCAAGTACGCGGCGCGAATCGATGCGGGCGATCTTGCGGCGCCGGGACGCCTCTTCAAGCAGCGCGCCTACCTCGAAGCACACCCGAACGTAGCCGGCGTCGGGATGTGGACTCAGGTCGTATCGCTCGAAGGCAAGCCGCTTTTCCTGTTGAAACCGGCGGCGGCCCCGGAGGACGTACGTCGTCTTAGGTTTTTTCGGACGCAGCTCGTGCATCCCGCGATGATGCTGCGCGTGGATGCCGTGCGCGCAGTCGGAAGCTATCGTGCGACCTACAAGGCCGCCGAAGACCTCGACCTCTTCGTGCGGCTTATGGAGCGTTATGACTGCGCGAATCTACCTGAGCTCGGCCTTTACTACGAGATCAACGAAGGCGGCATCAGCGCGACGAAGCGCCGCCGTCAAGTCGTCTCGACACTGAAGCTGCAACTGCGCTACTTCAGCGCGCTCAACGTCTACGACTGGCTAGGACTCCTGAAGAATCTTCTGCACCTCGTGACACCCTACACGCTGCTGCAACGAATGAAGGCGGCACTCTTCGCGAAACGAGCCTGAACCGATGAACGCATCGAACCGCCCTCTTTCGGTATGCCTCGTCTGCAACACGGCGTGGGCCATTTACACCTATCGGCATGGTTTGATTCGAACCCTCGTCGGCAAAGGCGCGACGATCACCGTCATCGCGCCGCGCGACAGGACGTTTGCGCTGCTCGAAGAAATGGGCTGCCACTGCATCGACCTCTTCGTCGCATCGAAGGGCACGAATCCGCGCGACGACTTGCGCACGCTCTCCGAGCTCTATCGGCATTACAGAAAAGTCGCCCCCGACGTCGTCTTTCACTACACGATCAAGCCGAACATCTATGGATCGGTTGCCGCGTGGCTCGCACGCGTGCCGTCGATCGCGGTGACGACGGGGCTCGGCTACGTCTTTATTCAGAAGAGCCACGCGGCTGTCGTAGCGAAAGCGCTTTACCGATTCGCATTCCGATTCCCGCGTGAGGTTTGGTTCCTCAACCGTGACGACGAAGCCGCGTTCATCGACGCGCGGCTGCTCGCGCACCCCGAGCGCGCGCGACTATTGAACGGCGAAGGCGTCGATCTCGATCATTTCGCCTTCACGCCGCTGCCGCGGAAACAGAACTTTACATTTATCCTTATCGGGCGCTTGCTTTGGGATAAAGGGGTCGGCGAATATGTCGACGCGGCGCGCGCGCTGCGCGCTCGACACCCGCAGGCTCGCTTCCAGTTGCTCGGGCCGACGGGTGTCGACAACCCGAGCGCCATCACGCTCGAAGAAGTCCGCGCGTGGGAGCATGAAGGCATTGTCGAATACCTTGGCGAGGCGCACGATGTTCGCGCGCACATCGCGAATGCGGATTGCGTCGTGCTGCCCTCGTACCGCGAAGGCGTGCCTAGGACGTTGATGGAGGCGTCGTCGATGGGCCGGCCCATCGTCGCGACAGACGTACCGGGTTGTCGCGATGTCGTCGATGACTGCGAGACCGGGCTGCTCTGCGAGGCGCGCAATGCCGCGAGTCTTGCGGAGAAGCTCGAGCAAATGATGGCGATGAGCCATGACGATCGGAGCGCGATGGGAGAGCGAGGTCGCGTAAAAGTCGCCGCCGAATTCGACGAAGCGGCTGTCGTGGCGCGATACTTGAAGACGTTGAACGAACTCACCGGCGTATCACTTTGATTTCGAGGGAGCACGGCGATGGCGAACAATGGCACGATTCTGGTCACGGGCGGCGCGGGGTTCATCGGCTCACATACCGCGGTGGAATTGCTCGACAGCGGCTACGACGTGGTGATCGTCGACAATCTCGTCAACAGCAAGCGCGAGGCCGTTCGGCGGATCGAGAAGATCGCGGGGCGCAGCGTCGCTTTCTATGAAGCGGACGTGCGCGATACCGTTGCGCTCGAACGCATTTTCAGCGCGCATCCGATCGAGGCGGCTATCCATTTCGCGGCGTTGAAAGCCGTCGGCGAATCTGTTGCGAAGCCGGTCGACTATTATCGGAACAATCTGGATGGCTTGCTCGTGCTGCTCGACGCGATGCGTGCGCACGACGTGAAGCGTTTTGTGTTCAGCTCGTCGGCAACCGTGTACGGCGTGCCTGAGCGCTCGCCGATCGACGAGTCGTTCCCGCTGTCAGCCACGAATCCGTATGGGCAAACGAAGCTGATGTCGGAGCAGATTCTGCGCGACGTTGAGCGCGCCGATCCGTCGTGGCGCATTGCCATCTTGCGGTACTTCAATCCGGTGGGGGCGCATGAGAGCGGGCTCATCGGCGAAGATCCGGCCGGTATTCCCAATAATCTGATGCCTTATGTCGCTCAGGTGGCGGTCGGGAAGCTCGAGAAGCTGCGCGTGTTCGGCAGCGACTACGAAACGCCCGATGGCACCGGCGTGCGCGACTATATCCATGTCGTGGACCTCGCGCGCGGGCATACCGCGGCCCTCGATGCGCTGAAGAAGCGCGATGCTAGCCTCACGGTCAATCTCGGTACAGGCCGTGGGTATTCCGTGCTCGAGATCGTGCGGGCGTTCGAGGCGGCCTCGGGGCGCCCCGTTCCCTATGAGCTCGTCGCACGGCGGCCCGGGGATGTCGCGTCTTGTTTCGCGAGCACGACGGAAGCGGAAAAGCTGTTGGGCTGGCGCGCGGAGCATGGGATCGAACGCATGTGCGTCGATCACTGGCGGTGGCAGTCGATGAATCCGGATGGGTTTGCTTGAGTGGTTAGCGTGATCGGTGCGCAATGGCCCGGTCGGCGCCACTAGGGAGTTTTTATGACATCAATGCACAACCCCGCGCACCCCGGTTTGGTGTTACGCGAATACCTCGGTGATCTGAGCGTCACAACGGTTGCCGAGCGTCTCGGCGTCACGCGCGCTGCGCTATCGCGAATTTTGAACGGGCACGCCGGCATTTCATCGGAGATGGCCGTCTTGCTGGGCGAAGCGCTAGGCACGTCAGCGGAAATGTGGGCGATCATGCAAGCGCGCTACGACCTGTGGCAAGCCAAGCAAAAACCGCATCGCAAGATCGACACTTTCCCCGAGCTTTTGCACGCGGCTTAGCGGGCGCCGAGTAGCGCAACACACAACCGTCAGAAGGCCATCGCCGGTGGCTCATTGGCTGGCGACTCGCGGTCGTCCTGGCGCTCGATGCGCGCCCGCCAGGACCCTCCATAGCAGCGTACGCCATATACGGCATCGCCAAGCGGACCCGTCAGTGGCCATCCCCAACCGCAGGCCAGCGCCGTACGGAATAGATCGCCTGTCGCAATTTCGCTACGCTGCCAAATGCGGGCAAAGGCGTGCTGTATACTAATAGTAAGAATGAGTGCCTTGCACCATATACGTCCGGCAAACGGGGAAGTCCATATGGACAAAAACAAATATTCGACTACCGACCAACTGCTCAATCAGAGCCAGTTAATCCGCAAGACCCACTGTAGTCGGCATTAGCGCTCCGCGGAGTTCGCGCTCGATGAACTGAGGCGTGCGCGTCACCCTCGGTCAGCGCGAATTCGATGTGCGCCTGCCGCACGATTCCCTTACCTGCACTGCTGCGCCCGCGATGAGCGCTGGCATCCGCCTGTGCGTCCTCGATTCGCCCGCCCGAATCTGTGTTCTTGAGTGTTTTTAAAAAATGACTAAAAAGACGCTGCCCAAGGTCTACGACTGCTTCTGTTATTTCAACGAAGACATGTTGTTGGAACTCAGGATGGAGATGCTGTGGGATCACGTCGATTACTTCGTCATCGCGGAATCTCGCTACACGCAGGTCGGGGCCCCGAAGCCGCTGAATTTCGACATGAAGCGATTCGAGCGCTTCAAGGACAAGATTCGCTACCTCGAGGTCGATCACCTGCCGCCCGGCCCGCCCGATCACTGGAAGAATGAGAACTACCAGCGCAGCTACCTGATCAACGGACTCCACGACGCGGCCCCCGACGATCTGATCCTCGTGTCCGATCTCGACGAGATTCCGCGCCCCGAGTGTATTCGCCTCTACGATCCGCGCCGCTACCTGCGCGGCGACTTCCACCAGTATTGCTACGCCTACTTCCTCAACAACCGGCTGCTCGATGGCGGTGGGTACGCGGACTGGATCGGCACGCGGATCACGACCTTCCGTCACCTCAAGCAATTCTTCGGCAACGTCAATGCCGTTCGCTCGTACAAGTCGTCCGGGCTCTTGCGTTCGCTCAAGCGCGCGTGGTTTCGCCGGTTCGGCGTGCAGCATGTGCTCGACGCAGGCTGGCATTTCTCCTGGGTGACCAGCCCCGACAAGATGGTCCTGAAGATGAAGAGCGTCGCGGACCAAAAGTTCATGAAGCCTGAGTTCCACGATATCGCCTTCATCGAAAGCAGGATCCGCTCGGGTTTCGACGTGCTCGATCGGCCGCTGCGTTACGCGCCGCAGCCTATAGAAGAACCTCAGTTCCCGCCGCAGATCGCTGCCGCTCGCGACAAGTACTCGACATGGCTGCTCGATCCTGTCGAGACCTGAAAGCGGTGCCACCGCCCCGAACATGCCCTTAGAATACCGCCAGACAAAAATTCTCCGGGCCGATATCCCACATGATGAAAAAGTGCATTGCACGCTACGTCGGGCAGACCGGCGCCCCTTGGCTCGACGCGTATGTTCTCGCGGTCACGGCAATGAGCATCGTCGGCCTCCTGTCGCTGCGCGCTACGACCAACACGTGCCTGTTCCTGCTGCTAGTGCCGGCTCTCGCGGCAACGGGCAAGATGTGGCGCGACGCGCGTGAGCGTGGCCCGGATCCGATGCTGCGGTGGATGTGCATCGCGCTCGCGCTCCCGATCGTCTCGGTGCTGATCGGGCAAGTGCTGCGGGGCGAGTGGATTCCGAAGGCATACGACGCACCGTCGCGCATACTGATCTCCATCGGCGTGCTGTTGTACTTCCGCTACAAGCGAATCGACTTCGTCGGTCTTATTCGCGTCGCGGCTCCTCTCTCGCTGCTGATCCTCGTCGCAGAGATAAAGCTCGATCCGCAGCCGACCGCGCTCTGGGGAGGTCGTTTCGCGACTTACTTCGCCGACACTGATATGTTCGGCGTCTATGCGTTGCTCCTGGCAATGCTGAGCCTGTTCGGCATTGGGCCGGACCAGTCGCGGCTCGCACGCGCACTGTCGATCGCGGGCATTTTGGCGGGCCTGTATCTCGTCGCTGGCTCGCAAACCCGCACCGCGTACCTGCTGGTCCCGCTCGCCGCGGCTCTATGGCTATGGCTGAAGCGTCCGTCGATTCGCCGGAAGCATTTCGTCGCGCTCATCGCGCTTGGCATCGCCCTGCTCGCAGTCACCCTGATCTGGCATGACGTCCTGTCGGTACGGCTCGTCAGTGTCTACCGCGAAACCGAAATGTGGCTGAACGGCTCCAACCGCGATACGTCCGGCGGGCTGCGGCTCACAATGTGGCACATGGCGTGGGAGCTGTTTCGGCATAGCCCTTGGTCTGGGTATGGCGACACCGGGTTTCGCGCTTTTCTCGATGAACCGTGGATTACCTCTTTCGCGAGCGAAGCTGCACGGCAGACCATTTACGACGGCCCGCATAACGAACTGCTTGCGAACATGCTGCGCTCAGGCATCGCGGGCGGCATCGCCATCGTGGCGCTTTTCGCGGCGCCAATCGTCACATTTTGGCGTGCGCGCCAGTACGGCCCGCGCGCGCGCATCGCGGCAGACATGGGACTTGCATTTGTGATTTGCTTGATGTTCGCGAGCGTTGCGTTCGAAACCTTCACGCTGAAATATACGGCAACGTTCAATGGCCTCCTGATCGCGGGCCTCGCCGGCCAGGTGCTCGCCGAGCGGGCAAAGGCCGGCCGTACTGCCGGGCGGACAAGGCCCAACGAAAAAGCGCTCGAGTTGGCTACGGGCGCATTGAAAAGCGCCGCCTGAGTTGCTTCGAGAAATTGGCATTGGCGCTCGGCCCGGTCCGGGCGCTTTAAACAATTGCATCACCTCGGCTGTGCTTCGACGGGTCTTCGCTTAGAATTCGGAGGCAAGTTTCGTTTTTCTTTACATTAAGAATAACGCGACAGCCGGAGGCCCGCGCCGAGAGGATGCAGTTAGCGATAATGCTTGCGTCGGCCGTCACAGAAATTTAACGATACGTAAAAAAGCCGTCGCCCGGCGGCTTAGCGCATCGAGTATCCTCCATCGCATCGTGCCACCGCCCGGATGCAAAACCCGTGCGAATGGGTCGATGTGAGCTTGCATCTTTTCGTAAGGCAGGGGCAAGGTGGCTACACTTTTATCGGCGGACGACGACGAGCTACAGGACATTCTCGAATCAGGAATTGCGGCGACGAGAACCTTGGCTGACACAGCGACGCTGATCGTCGTGCTGGGCATGCACCGTAGTGGAACGAGCGTCATCATCCGCGCGATGAATACGATGGGTGCAGAGCTCGGCGACAACCTTGGCAACGCGGTAGCCGGCGAAAACGACAAGGGGTTTTTCGAGGATCTCGATATCGTCGATATCAACGAAGGCGTTCTCGCGGCCGCAGGCGCGAAATGGCATACGCTGGCGCCGATCGACTTCGGCAGGATCGAGCTCGAGAAGCTCAACACACTGCGGGCAAAGGCAGTATCCGCGTTGCGTGAGAAGTGCGGTAATCGGATCTTCGCCCTCAAGGATCCCCGTCTTTCGCGGCTGCTGCCTTTCTGGCAGCCCGTATTTGATCAGCTGGGCCTGCGCGTCGCCTATGTCATTGCCGTTCGCAATCCCATCAGCGTCGGCCGGTCTCTGCAAAAGCGAGACCACTTCCCATTGGACCGGTCCTATTTGCTTTGGCTCAATCACATGGTCCCGGCGCTTCAGGCGACGCGCGATAGGCTTCGTGTAATCGTCGAATACGACAAGCTCGTCGATTCTCCGCACGGCGAGTTGCTCAGGATTGCCGAACATCTCGGGCTGGAGCTCGATATTGACCGTGCGAGCGCCTTCGAACGCGACTTTCTCGACAAGGGTCTTCAGCATTGGCGTTTCGAAGCGAGCGACCTTGAAGGCATCCATTCGGCGCCCCACGAAGTACGCGAACTGTTTTTGGCGTTGCGCTCGACGAGTCGTTCCGATGGGGAACAGCAGCCATCCGCACTCGATACGGCTGTTGCGAACGCGCAGCGCCACCTCGACGAGGTCGTGCGGGGGAAATCCCATGACCGGACAAACGATAAATTTACATCGGTATTCGAGCATCTGGCGGCGCCGTTCCGAGCGTTGCGCCGCCGACTATCATCGTGAGAGGCAGTGGCTGCGAGAGCCGATCAAATCGCTCGGGTAAAGAAGGGCAATACGAAGCCGTGTAGAGGCGCTGGACCGAGCGGATGGCGGGGCGAGCCCAGTCTGTATAATTCGCCACTTACCTCTCACGCCCCGCGTCATGCTCAGTTTCGCGCTCGGTTTTCTCGTCTCGCTCTTCGTCACGTTGTTGATCGTGCGCTATGCGCATCTTCATGAGCGGTTTTCGACCGACAGCGATCTGGCCGGCGTTCAGAAATTTCATGTGCGGCCAGTGCCTCGAGTTGGCGGTGTCGGGATCGTGATTGGGCTTGTCGCTTCGACGCTGGAGCTACTCGGCCCTTACCCTGCAGTGTCGCGCGGTATTCTTGCGCTGATCGCCTGCGGCATCCCGGCCTTCGCTTCGGGGCTCATCGAAGACGTCACCAAGCGAGTTTCGCCGACCGTACGGCTCGTCGCGACGATGGGTGCCGCGGCTCTCGCCTACTTCACGTTGCATATCGCCGTGATCCGCATAAGTGTCCCGCCACTCGATTTCCTGCTTTCGTACGCGGCCATTTCGTGCATCGTGACAGTGCTCGCTGTAGCGGCGCTCGCCAACGCGGTCAACATCATCGACGGTTTCAACGGTCTCGCTTCGATGGTCGCGATGATGATGTTCGCGTCGCTGGCCTATGTGGCCTTCCGCCTCTCGGACCCGATCGTGCTTTCCGCGTCGCTGATCATGATGGGCGCCGTGCTCGGCTTTTTCATCTGGAATTTTCCGGCTGGGCTGATCTTCCTTGGCGATGGCGGTGCTTATTTCATCGGGTTCATGCTTGCGGAGCTCGCGATCCTGCTCGTCATGCGGCATCGCGAAGTGTCGGCCTGGTATCCCGTACTGCTTTTTGTGTATCCGATCTTCGAAACCTGCTTTTCCATCTATCGGAAGAAGTTCGTGCGCGGCATGTCTCCAGGCATTCCCGATGGAGTACATCTGCACATGCTCGTCTATAAGCGGCTCATGCGCTGGGCCGTGGGGGCGAAAACCGCGCATGAGATCACACGAAGGAATTCGCTTACCTCGCCGTATCTGTGGCTGCTCTGTTTGATCGGCGTGATTCCCGCCACACTGTTTTGGCAACATACAGTGCATCTGTTCGCGTTCGTCGTTCTCTTTGCGGCGACCTACGTGTGGCTCTATGTCAGCATCGTACGGTTCAGGTCGCCAAAGTGGCTGGTGTTTCGGCGCGGCCGGACCCGGCACTGAAGAGGATTGAGATGCGACGCGAACTGACCCGTTTTGCCGTTGCCGGCACCCTCGGCTTCATCGTCGATGCTGGCGTGCTCTACATCGCGCTTTGGGCCGGCTTGGGGTACTACGCGGGCCGCGCCGTTTCGTTTCTGTGTGCAGTGTGGACGACATGGCAGTTCAACCGCCGGTTCACCTTCACACCGTCGAAGAGCCAATCCCTGCTCGCCGAGTGGGGGCGGTATCTCGTTGCAATGTCGGCCGGTGGTTGCGCGAACTATGCTTCCTATAGCGCAGTTGTCACTCTACTCAAGCCCACGTCATGGCTGCCGCTATTTGCCATCGCCGTCGGATCCATTGTAGGGCTGATGCTTAATTTCGTTTCGGCGAAATGGTGGGTCTTCAAGAAGACAACAGTTGAACCAGATCGCTGAATGAGACGCCTAGCCGCGTTTTGCTACGTGTAGTAATCGTGCTGTAAAATCGCGCGCTCGCCGCTCACTGACTGACATACCGTTGCCGATCGACCGGTAGCGTTCGTTTAACGAC
Organism: Trinickia symbiotica; assembly: GCF_002934455.1. Classification (GTDB taxonomy): domain Bacteria; phylum Pseudomonadota; class Gammaproteobacteria; order Burkholderiales; family Burkholderiaceae; genus Trinickia; species Trinickia symbiotica. The sequence continues at coordinate 29,100 of NZ_PTIR01000031.1, forward strand.
GACAACATGCGCACGCCAACCATTGCAGTTCTGATACCTTGCTACAACGAAGCGGGAGCAATCCAGGCAGTCGTTCGAGATTTTCGGACGGCGCTTCCCCAAGCCGCGATCTACGTCTACGACAATAATTCAACCGACCAGACGGCAGAGCTCGCGCGCGAAGCAGGTGCGGTCGTTCGCACAGAAGTCCAACAAGGCAAGGGAAGCGTGGTCCGCCGAATGTTTCGGGACATTGAAGCCGACTTCTACATGATGGTGGATGGCGATGGCACTTATGATGCCAGCGTCGCACGCTCGATGTTGCAATTGGCCATTGGCGGTCCGTATGACCTCGTCAACTGCATCCGGCAAGCGACGGAAGAAGCCGCGTATCGAGGCGGTCACAAGTTCGGTAACTTCATGCTCACCGGCGTCGTTCGCCGCATCTTCGGTGATCGAGTACAGGACATGCTATCGGGTTACAAGGTGTTCTCTAGGCGCTTTGTCAAGTCGTTCCCCGCCCTCTCGCACGGCTTCGACGTTGAAACCGAGCTGACGGTACACGCCCTGGAGCTGTCGATGCCCGTCGCGCACATCGACGGCCCATATCGAGGCAGAGTGGAAGGGTCGGCGAGCAAATTGCGCACATACCGTGACGGTTGGCGAATCTTGATGCTCATCTTCAAGCTGGTTCGTCATGAGCGACCGATGTTCTTCTTCAGCGCGATCGCCGCGCTTCTTGCGGCATGCTCGTTAGGATTGCTGGCGCCTGTAGTGGAAGAGTACGTGCAAACGGGATTGGTACCAAGACTCCCCACAGCAATCCTGTCCATGGGCACGATGATGATGGCGTGCCTAAGTTTCGTGACGGGCACTATGCTCGATACGGTAACGCGTGGCCGTCGCGAGACCCGCATGCTGGCCTATCTCCAGCACCCGGCCTTCTTTGCGGTATCCGAGGAGACCGCACGCGCAGAGGCAAGCATGTCTTACTCGTCGGTGCGTCCGTCTTGACTAGCTCGTTGCTCTACTCGGTCAGCGCACAGCGGCTATGTCTTGCGAGGAGCCCCCATCAGCGCTACGCCGCGCCTGGCAACCGGCGCGTCCTACCCCTTGACCAAGCGCACTCATGGGAATTGTGAAACGTCTCCTTTCGTCGATCCGCGTTGACCGAATCGGCGTCTCCGTGATCGCCATTTTGACGCTGTTTCTGCTTTTACGAAACACCGGACCATACCCCACAATAATGGGCGACGAATGGCATTACAGTGCGTTCAGCAGACTTATTAATCTCCGCTCGTCCCCGGACCCTGATTATCTTTACCTCGCATTATTTCGCGTGGCCACTCGTTGCGGTGACGGCTACCTTCAGTGCGCTCGACTTGTCAATATCGCTTGGTTGTTGGTGGGCGCGGGGTTCCTCTATCTGTTCGCAAGACAGTTCCTATCGAAGGTTCCCGCGATGCTGATAGCGATCATCGCGATCGCGTCACCATTCAACGCCTACACCGTCTACTTCATGCCGGAATCCATGTATTTCGCCGGCTTCTGGGCGCTCGCGTGGTTTCTCATACGGCACTACAGAGATGGAGTCTCGTACTACAGCATCGGCGCAGGACTCCTGCTTGCCGCGCTTTCGCTCGTTAAGCCTCATGCCCTGTTTCTTCTCCCGGGTTTCGTCGTCTTTATCGCATACCAAGGCTATGCAACCAACGCCGAGCGGTTCTTAACCAAGGCAGCTATCACAGGCGGATCGTTCGTAATCACCGCGCTTGCCGCGAAGCTTGCCGGCGGCTATCTACTCGCGGGCAGGGCCGGCCTAACCCTGCTCGGCCGTCGGTACACGTCGATGGCCGCTGACTCCGATCATACCCATCGCCTGATACAGACGCTGATGTCGTCCGCGACGGTGCTATGGCATCATTCAATCGCTCTCGCGGTGCTATTCGGCACGCCGTTCTGTATCCTCCTCGGCCGGCTGTTCTCCCGCTCAAGGTGGACGCGCGGGTCGCATAGCGCCATGCTGTCGTTAGAGATCTTGGCTCTTGCGGCAATTGCACCCTTGCTCGCAGTAACCGCTGGCTTCACGGTTATCGCTGTTGGAAGTGGGCCATATGAATCGCTAGTTCGATTGCATATGAGATATTATGATTTTACTTTCCCATTCCTGTTCATTATAGCCGCGTCAGCTTGCTCTTGCGCCGTATCCGTTAAAACGCAGGGTTTCTCAAAGACAATCACCGCGATACTGATCGCCGCGATGGCGCTGTACGCACTGTTTGAACTGAAAGGCCTGTTCATACCAAGTCTCGCTGATGCTCCAGAGCTTTTCGTGCTTACGTATAAGCAATTTTCTTTTCTCGCATTGGGTGCATGCAGCCTTTTATCATTGTTGGTCTGGACGTTCAATGAAAGGAAGGCGGCGAAGCTATTCATCGGCGTTTTCACGCCACTTTTCCTTCTGACCTCGCTTATTTCGGTTTCCAATGAACTGCGACAACGACATCGCGTCGACGACTACGACGCAGCCGGGTTAATCGCACGGCAGCTATTGAGCGACGACGATCGTGAGCGGCTGTTAGTAGCGGGACCGAGCGCGCCCAGCTTACTGCGGACGCTGTTTTATGTCGACGCGCCATCTGCCTCGTACCTGGAATTGAACAGCGGGGACACCTTTAAGGTGAGCGCTGTACCCCCTGACAGGAAATGGCTCTTGGTGATTGGGAGGCATGATGCGCTCGAGAGCGCTGCTGAAGTTTCTGACGCCGGACGATACGCATTGGTGAACCTGGACAACGTCGACTTCTCGAGCGCGCCTTCTGCGCAGACCATCGAGCGAATCGACGGAGTCTCGACGCCGGAGCCGTCGGGGACTTGGTCCATCGGCAGTCAAGTTTCGATTGTGTTCCACCGACCGCTGCCGGCAAAGTTCACCGTACGGCTGACGGCGGCCGCGTTCGGCCCTAATGTGGCTAAGCCTTTCACGGCCAGCGCAGGGCCGCAGACCAAGTCGTTCCGCCTCTCAGCTACTCCAACGACAGTCTCCCTTTCTTTCGAGAATAACGGTAGCCGAACGCTCTCGATCGCCGTGCCTGAGCCGATTTCCGCAAAAGCTCTCGGGCTTGGCGCAGATGAGCGACCTGTCGGGATACGCTTGATAAAGCTGCAGATCGTGCCGGAGAAGATTGACTAGGCGTTGAGCGGTTAGCTATTGGGAAGCCGAACTGTGGTCGGCAACCCGTCCGCGATTTCATCAAAGTATGGCTTATCGAGGTACCGCTGCCCGAGATTTCTGGAATGCATTCCAGCGCAGATCAATGCGGCCACCGACGGCCGCGAGCGTCAGGTACCAAGCGATGACGAGCGCCCACTGGACAATCGGCGACAAGTACATCGCAATCAACGCTATCGCGGAACCGCCCACCATCAGCGAGTAGTAGAACAAGGCAACGCGAACGTGGGAAGCCCCAAGCTGGACGAGGCGCTGGTAGTAGTGCTCACGATGAGCTTCCCATACCCTTTCGCGCCGCGCGAGGCGGCGCAGCAACGTCGCGGTTGCATCAGCAAAAAATGGAGCGAACGCGAGCGCCGGAAACCAGACCGGCCAAGCGCCATGCTGCCATCCCCAAAAGCCCATAGCGCCAGCGAGAAAACCGAGCGGAACTGAGCCGATATCGCCGAGAAAGACTCGCGCAGGATTGAAATTGAGGATGAGAAAACCGAGACCCGCGCCGGCTACAGCGGCCCCAGCGAGGGACAGTTGCGGCTGCGACGGCGCAGCACCGATTGCATAGGTCGCGAACCCAAAAACAGCCATGCCACCAGCCAAACCGTTCGAGCCGTCCATGAAGTTGTAGAGATTCACAATCCATACAACCACAATGACGGCTATGGCGGCAAGCCACGCATCGATATGCACGACGCTTGCCGCCACTGCCGCACCGGCAACAGCGATGTGCGCGATGAATCGTGAACGTGCGGAGAGCCCGCGTCGATCGTCTATCTGCGATACGGCGCCCAGCACGAGCGCACCCAGCGCTATCCAACGCAGGACCGGTGCCCCGATTACGATAAGCAGCAATGCAGCGGGGACCACACCCCATCCCCCCACGCGCGGGATCGGCTTCACATGCAGCGATCTGTGATTGGGGATGTCGATAGCTATCGCATCAGCCCACCCCGTACGCAGCAGAACCAATAGGACTGCAAAGCAAACGGCTGCGGCTATACCGCCGGTCAGGAGCAACGATGGCAGCGCGGTGATCACGGGATGTCAACCCTATGCTTTTCCAGGCCGCGCACCATCTCGGCGAGGCCTTCCGATACCGTCCATGGTGGCACCCAGCCAAGTTCTTCGCGAAGCCTGATCGTCTCCATGCGCAAAGGCCCCGTCAACCGTTCGATCCGCGCTGACTGTCCGAGCAGTTTTCCGGCTGCGCGCAGCCAGGCGATCGGTACAGGCACGATCCGGGCTCGCCGGCCCAGGGCATCTGCGATCGCTTGGATCATTTCTGCAACGCTCAGGTCGTTGCCGTCAGTCACATGAAAGACGCCATCGAGCGCGCCCGCATTCGTCGCCAGCAGGCCGATCGCATCCGCGAGATTACCCACGTAGACCATGCTGCGCCGAGCGACAACCGCGCCGAGCGGTAACGGAATACCCTTTTGAATGGCTTTCGTCAGACTCAAGAAGTTGGCTCGCACCCCTGGCCCATAGACTAGCGGCGGCCGAACGATAACGATTTCCATCCCATTGGCGCGGCCGTACTCGGATAGCGCAATTTCCGCTTCCCTCTTGGATATCCCGTATGGATCGACAGGTACCGGCTGGTCGTCCTCGCGCCAGGGTCGCCCCGGCTCCCCTTCGCCAAGTGCTTTCACGCTACTGACGAACACGAATCGGCGAGCACCGGCATGCAGCGCTGCGCGAGCCGCATTGAGCGCACCGTCCACATTGGCGGCTCGATAGACCGAAAGCGGATCGGCTACGCGGTCGCGCATGACGTGCACACGCGCCGCCAGATGAACGAATACATCGCAGCGACCGAGCTCCGGCTGCCCCGCGGCCAACGAGGCAAAGTTGTCATCGTGTATGAGGAGTTCGATCCAGCGTGGATCATGATTTCCGGAACGGCGTACGAGCGCGATCACATCCTGATGCGCCTCATGGAGCGCGACGCATAACGCGCGACCAACGAAACCGTTGGCACCGCTTACTGCAATACGCATCCGATGCCTCTGCACCGCACTGTCTGGGGAAGCCACGAGCCGCCCCTCAAGAACGGCTCGCCGATATCGCGCGGGAATGCACGCTCTGCAGCAATTGCGCCGACACCGGACGATACTCCGGAACCCAGCGGCGCAGATCGCGCCTGACTTCGTCGTCCGCAACCACGCGATGCTGCATGAGCCACGGGAGGAGTTCGTCGAGCAGGCTGTCCGGTACCTCACGCGCACGAGCGATGCGCAATTTTGGATGAGGTGTACGCGTGGTCGTCTCGTCGTCGGCGAGCAGTTCCTCGTAGAGCTTTTCTCCCGGACGCAGCCCCGAGAATTCGATTCTGATCTGCTCCTCCGTGTATCCGTAAAGACGAATGAGATCCCGCGCTAGATCAACGATTCGCACCGGCTGCCCCATGTCCAGAATAAATATCTCCCCGCCATGGCCCATGCTGGACGCCTGCAAGACCAATTGCGATGCTTCCGGAATCGTCATGAAAAATCTGGTGATTTCCGGGTGCGTCACCGTAACCGGTCCGCCCTTGGCGATTTGCTGCTGGAATTTCGGGATTACGCTGCCAGCGCTCCCCAGTACGTTGCCGAAACGCACCGTCTCGAATTGCGTAACAATGCTCGTCTGCTGCAGGGCCTGGCACGCCATTTCGGCGAGGCGCTTGCTCGCGCCCATTACGTTGGAAGGATTTACCGCCTTATCGGTCGAAATCAGCACGAAGCGCTTCACGCCATGCCGAATCGCAGCGCGCCCGACACGGTAGGTGCCGAGCACGTTGTTTCGGACGGCCTGCCATGCGTTCAGCTCCTCCATCAACGGCACGTGCTTATATGCGGCCGCGTGATAGACAATATGCGGCACATAGCGTGACATGAGCTGGTCTAGCAGCAGTGAATCCTTTGCATCGCCGACAATCGGTACGACCGACAGTTCAGGGAAGCGCTCGCGCAGTTCTTCGGTCAGTCGATAAACGGCAAATTCGGAAAGGTCGAGGGCAACGAGTTGAGCGGGCGCAAACCGTAAGACTTGACGGCATAGCTCCGAACCGATGGAACCGCCGGCGCCAGTCACCATGACAACTCGGCCTCGTAGCAATCCTTCTACGTGCTCAGTATCGATGCTCACCGGTTCCCGGCCAAGGAGGTCTTCGAGATCGATCTGTCTGACTTGCGAGAGCACAGCCTGTCCTGGCACCAGCGTCGTCAAGGCGGGCAGAACCATCGCCCGAACGCCGGCCCGCACGCAGAGTGTCGCGACGCGGCGCTGTGCATCGACCGAAGCGGAAGGCATTGCGATGATTGCGTGATCGATCTTCAATGACGCCGCATAGCGCGGAAGATCTCCAATCGCGCCGAGAACTTTGTAGCCGTAAAGTTCGCGTCCCTGCTTCAGCGGATCATCGTCGAGCAAACCGGCCAGCCGCCACTCTTTGGAACGGGACAGTTCGCGCGCGAGGCTCGCGCCCGCGTTGCCTGCCCCAAGAATGAGGACTGGCTTCCCTTGGGCCATCAACGCGCCGTAGAGGTAGAACTCCTTCGTAGTCCTGTATAGCGCTCGAGCGCCCCCCATGAAAAGCAGCACGAGCAACGGTGACACGACTAGAACCGAGCGCGGCGTGATGGGCATCGGCTGAACCATCAGCGAAGCAATCATCGTGAGCAGAGCGCCTGCCGTCACTGCCTTCGAGATTCGGATGAGGTCAGGCAGGCTTGCGAAGACCCACATGCCCCGATACAGGCCGAAGGTCCGGAACGCGATGCCGTATGCCGGAAGGACCCAGACGAGCGACTTTAGCCCGCCGTGCATGAAATCGAGCGGGACGGAACCGTTGAACCGAATGAAATACGCGGCAAGCCATGCTCCCATAACCGCGCAAAGGTCGAATAGGAACACACAAACGGACAGCCATGAGGCTTTGCGTCGGCGTAGCATCGACGTCACCCTTCAGTTCGACCGCAAACGGTCGTTTGAGAATAGCGGCATCGAACATTCATTGTGGTAGTGCCAGCCCTCTTACGTCGGTGCGGACGCGTAGAACAGATAGGTTTGCGGCCGGCGGGCGCCCGTCACCGGCGACCTCTCTCAGTGGCTCCCGTGCATGTTACGAACACAAACAACCGTCCGGGCGAGCGCACATTATATCGGACTGCACGCCCGTCAAGCCGCCTTTCTCGGAGGCCGCCCCCGGCACTGTTGCGACCCCGATCGTCCCAAGTCGCTGTTGTGCGGACGACGTTAGGAATCGGCGGCCAAGCGGAGCAGGTCACGAGAACCGCATATGCATCGATGAAGGAATCACTCCCGCGGTCGGTCGCCGTTCGCATTGCCTCCTTGGCATTGCGCGCAATGCTGTTGCAAGGCCAAGACGAATAGACGGCCAGAGGCAGCGCATCGCGAACTAGCGACGATCGTTCGAAAAAGGCTCCAAGTGCTGGCGCCCAAGCAAACGTGTATCAAGGAACTCAGCACATTTCTTGGCGTCTTCGCCGGTCCAACCAATAGACGTCCACGATGAGATTGCGGATTGAACTATCGATAATCCGCTTGGGTGCTGTGGTCGCGACCGGTCTGACGTTTGACCGTCCGATGTTTATGCCGTCTCCGCTGCAAAGACCGATGAGTTTCTCAAGCACATCCAATCTTTCGATCGGTATGAGGTAATCTAGCGTGATCTGACTTACATGCTCGTGCTGGAGCATCCAGTGCGGATCCAGGTCACCGGCTCCGGCATGCATCGCGAATTTGATCAACCTCCTCAACCAGAAGTCGAGGCGACGTGCTGATCCTTGCTCGCGCCCTACCGATCATTTAACTCGGTCATGCGACGATGCATGCGCCGGCTGCACTGCTAGGAAATACAGCCAAGCGCCCTCGCTCTGCTCGGCGGGAACAGAGCAGCGTCATTTCCGGGATTGGCAGAACAGGCGAGCCGAGCCTTGGAGCCCCGATCGCATCGGACGTGGCTGAGCAGTTCCCGGGTCGTCCGTCTTGACGCGCGACGACCATGTAGGAAACTCCTGACTACCCCGTAAGGATATTCCGATATACTACGGGATCCTTACCAGACGTTACAATCTGAACGCTCAGCGCCTTTGCCGTTGCTGTAGCGGGACTGCAGCGCGGAACGTTTTCTACTATCGCTGAGTCGCCATGCGACTTTGTCAGGCCGAGCCTAGAGCGCCGCGCAACGCCCGCCTGGGACTGTGCAACTCGCGCGATGAAAGCCCGGACCACCGAACCCATAGGACTCCAATGAAAGTGGTAATTCTTGCAGGCGGACTTGGGACGCGAATCTCGGAAGACACGGTCAATCGGCCGAAACCAATGATCGAGATTGGGGGCAAGCCGATCCTCTGGCACATCATGAAAATCTATTCGGCTTACGGCATCAACGAGTTCGTGATCTGTTGCGGCTACAAGGGCTACATGATCAAAGAGTACTTCGCGAACTATTTTCTGCATATGTCGGATGTGACATTCGATATGCGCAGCAACGAAATGCAAGTTCACCAACGATACGCTGAGCCGTGGAAGGTGACGTTGGTGGATACAGGCGAACTGACGATGACTGGCGGCAGACTGCGCCGCGTGAGAGATTTTGTTAAGAACGACGAAGCGTTTTGCTTCACCTACGGGGACGGTCTCAGCGACATCAATATCACCTCGCTCGTCGAGTACCACAAAGAACGCGGAACGTTAGCAACTCTGAGCGCGACGTATCCGCCCGGTCGCTTTGGGGCGCTCGACATTCGCGACAAGAGGGTCAGCTCTTTCAAGGAAAAGCCGAAAGGTGACGGCGCAATGATAAATGGAGGATTTTTCGTCTTGTCCCCCAAAGTTATCGATCTGATAAACAGCGACGACTGTGTGTGGGAGCGCGAACCGTTAGAGCATCTTGCCAACGATGGCGAGCTGTCCGCTTACGAACATCATGGTTTCTGGCAACCAATGGATACGCTCAGGGACAAGAATCACCTCGAAGAGCTCTGGCAGTCGGGCAGGGCCCCATGGAAAGTGTGGTGATGGCGCAAGAGACATTCTGGCAAGGCAAGAAGGTCTTTGTCACGGGTCATACTGGCTTCAAGGGTAGCTGGCTCACGCTTTGGCTGACTGCAATGGGAGCCCGGGTTACCGGCTTCTCGCTCACTCCTGACACGGCTCCGAACTTATTCGAGCTTGCCCGCGTGGGACACGGCATCGAATCGGTCATCGACGACATTCGCGATCGCCAACGCATCTTGAGTGCCATCGAATCCGCCGCGCCGGAGATTGTGATCCATATGGCGGCCCAACCGCTCGTGCGCGCCTCGTATGTCAACCCTGTAGAAACATACGAAACGAATGTGCTCGGTACCGTCCATCTCCTCGATGCGATCCGGCATGTCAAAGGCGTTCGCTCCGTCGTCATCGTGACGACAGACAAGTGCTATGAAAACCGGGAGTGGGACTGGGGCTACCGCGAGAACGAGCCAATGGGCGGCTACGATCCATATAGCAGCAGTAAGGGCTGTGCTGAGCTCGTCACCGCTGCATATCGCAGCTCTTTCTTCAATCCGTCAACGTACTCGACGCACGGCGTTGCGATCGCAAGCGCACGAGCCGGCAACGTAATCGGCGGCGGCGACTGGTCAGCTGATCGACTCGTTCCGGACATCATGCGCGCCATCACAAACGGCGAGACGGTGAAGATTCGCAATCCTTACGCGGTCCGCCCTTGGCAGCACGTTTTGGAACCCCTGAGCGGCTACCTTATCCTCGCGGAAAGTCTGTACTCTCAAGGAGTTCGCCATGCCGAGGCATGGAATTTCGGCCCCCACGATGCAGACGCACGCCCCGTAGAGGCGATCGTGGGACGCCTTACTTCCCAGTGGGGAGAGAACGCACGGTGGCAGCTTGACGGCGGTGATCATCCCCACGAGGCGACATACCTGAGACTCGATTGCTCGAAAGCACGCGGCCGCCTGGGATGGCGCCCGCGCTGGGATCTCGATCGCGCCCTCGACGAAATCGTCGCTTGGCACAAGGCCGCTGCACGCGGAGAAGATATGCGCGCCGTCACGCTGGCGCAAATCGACGCATACACCCAATCCTGAGCAACCATGAACAAAGATCAGATTCGCGAACATATTATCGAGCTCGTCCGCCAGTACGGCGCGCTTGCCAGTCAGCGTCCTGCGTTCGAGCCGGGACAGACGGCAGTTCCGCCGTCCGGCAAAGTGGTCGGTGCGCACGAAATGGAACTGATGGTCGAAGCATCCCTGGACGGATGGCTGACTACTGGGCGGTTCAACGAAGCATTCGAGAAGAAGCTCGCCGAGTTCCTCGGCGTCAATCACCTGATTACGGTGAACTCGGGCTCGTCGGCCAACCTCATTGCCCTATCCACGCTAACCTCCCCAAAGCTCGGCGATCGAGCGATCCGGCCCGGTGATGAAGTGATCGGTGTGGCAGCAGGGTTTCCAACGACCGTCAATCCGATCATGCAGTTCGGCGCCGTGCCGGTGTTTGTCGACGTCGAACTCGGCACATACAACATCGATGCGTCTAAGATCGAAGCCGCCATTTCGCCGAAAACGAAGGCGATCATGCTGGCTCATACGCTCGGCAACCCGTACAACCTCGACGTAGTCACCGCGCTCTGCAAGAAATACAAGCTGTGGCTCGTGGAGGATTGCTGCGACGCGCTCGGCGCCACCTACAACGGGCAATTGGTTGGCACGTTCGGGGACATCGGTACGCTGAGTTTTTACCCCGCCCACCACATTACGATGGGTGAAGGCGGCGCGGTGTTCACTAACGACCCCGATCTGAAACTCATCGCGGAATCATTCCGCGATTGGGGACGCGATTGCTACTGCGCGCCCGGCAAGGACAATACTTGCGGCAAGCGTTTCTGCTGGAAGCTTGGAAACCTGCCGGAAGGCTACGATCACAAGTACACGTATTCTCACCTCGGCTATAACCTCAAGATTACTGACATGCAGGCCGCTTGTGCGCTTGCCCAGATGGACCGCCTCGAAGGATTCATCAAGGCTCGCCGCGAGAACTTTGCATACCTGCACGATCGGCTGGCAAGCTGCCAGGAGTTCCTGATCCTTCCGCACGCCACGCCAAATTCGGTGCCGTCGTGGTTCGGCTTCCCAATAACGCTCAAACCGGAAGCCGAAGTGCGCCGCGTCGACCTGCTCGGCTACCTCGATCAAAACAAAATCGGCACCCGATTGCTGTTCGCCGGCAACCTCACGCGGCAGCCGTACATGATCGGCCGAGAATATCGCGTGAGCGGCGATCTCACGAATACGGACATCGTAATGAATCAGACCTTTTGGGTGGGCGTCTACCCGGGTCTTGACCGAGAAATGCTCAATTTCGTCGCTGAGAAGATCGAGACTTTCCTCGGCGTCAATTTCTAAGCGCAAAGTCCATGCGAAAAGCGTTGCCGACGGAAGATCTCGATCAAGTCTTGGAGTGGACCGCGGACGTATGGGCCAGGTTCGATCGGGCACGACTGTTCATTACAGGCGGTACAGGATTCGTCGGCTCATGGCTACTGGAGGTGGTACAGCGGGCCAATCGCGTGACGTCCTCGCGCATCGAAATGGTGGTGTTGAGTCGCGATCCCGATCGGGCTCGCGCAGACGCTCCTCATCTGTTCAACGCTTCGGGGATCACCCTCGTCAAAGGCGACGTCACGGATTTCGACGGGGACATAGGCGCTATAGATGTCTGCATTCATGCGGCAACCGATGTTGCAGACACGAGCAAAGCTGCTGACGCGCTGCGAATTTTCGACGCTGGCGTGATTGGTACACGGCGCGTGCTGGACTTGGCGCTTAGCAACGGCGCGTCGCGCTTTCTGCTCACGTCCAGCGGAGCCGTCTACGGCAAGCAGCCCTCTTCCCTCCTAAAGGTGCCCGAGACGTTCCAAGGCGCCCCGGATCAGCTCGACGTCAGCACAGCGTATGGTCAAGGCAAAAGAGCTGCCGAATGGCTAGCCTGCGTGTATGCGCAACAACATGCCTTGCACGTCTCCGTTGCACGAATTTACGCCTTGATCGGTCCAGCGATTCCGCTCGACGGCCCGTTCGCGGCAGGAAATTTTATCCGCGACGCGCTGGCGGGGCGACAAATCACCCTGAAGGGCGACGGCCGGCCGGTGCGCAGTTATCTGTATATGGCCGACTTGTGCGTATGGCTACTGCGAATGCTGAACCGTGGCGAAAGTGGACAGGCCTACAACGTTGGATCCGAACGTGCGATTTCCATCGCCGAACTGGCAACACAAATTGAGTTCATCAGCGAATCGCGGGCGCCGGCCGTGACCGTGCCGGCAGCAACGGGCGACGAAGCTCCTCCGCGATACGTTCCGGACACACGGAAGGCTCGTAACGCGCTCGGCGTCGACGCATTCACGTCGCTCGAGGTCGCTTTGTCCAAGACAATCAACTGGCACCGCACACATCGGTGATCGTATGAACAAGTTCGATGCCACCCATCTACGGAAGACGATTCTCGACATGGCTTTTGCCGGATCGACTGTCCATATAGGCTGCGCATTCTCGATTGTTGAGCTGCTCGCCGTGCTCTACCGTAATCATCTGCGCTTTGACCCGTTGGATGCGCAATCGCCGAATCGCGATTACATGGTGCTTAGCAAAGGGCATGGCGTGATGGCTCAATACGCTTGCTTGAATGAGATCGGATGGCTGCCTGACGACGAGCTCGCCCGCTATTTCGAAAACGGCACACGACTCAAAGGTTTGGCAGATGCGCACGTGCCCGGCGTCGAAGTGACGGCAGGCTCGCTCGGCCACGGCTTGTCAGTCGGTGTCGGTCTCGCACTCGCCGCAAAAAGGGAGCAGACCGGCCAGATGTGCTATGCCCTTGTTGGCGATGGAGAACTCAACGAAGGCACGATTTGGGAGGCGGCGCTCTTCGCCGTGCAGTTCAAGCTTGACAACTTGATCGTTATCGTCGATGTGAACGGCTTTCAGGCAATGGGCAGGACCGACGAAGTTATTGGCCTAGGCGACATCGAACGCAAATTCGCTGCATTCGATTTCGATGTGACGGCAGTCGACGGGCACGATGAACGCGCCATCGATTCCGCGTATGCAGATACGAGAAGCCGGAAGAACGGCCGGCCGAAAGCCATCATCGCGAAGACCGTCAAAGGAAAGGGCGTATCGTTTATGGAAAATGACAACGTCTGGCACTACACACGCCTCGACCTGCGAACGTACGAATCTGCCGTAGCAGAACTAAAGGAAAACGCATGAGAGATGCTTTTTCGAGTGCACTTGTTGCTGCGGCCCAAAGGGACCCAAAGCTTCTTCTGCTGACCGGCGACCACGGCTACGCGCTCTTCGACCCATTTCGCAAAGCATGCCCTGATCAGTACATGAACTGCGGCATCGCTGAACAAAACATGGTGGGCGTCGCCGCCGGCCTGGCGAAGGCCGGATTCCGGCCTGTGGTCTACGGGCTGGCAGCATTCGTGCCGATACGTGTGCTTGAGCAGATCAAGATCGATGTTTGCTATGAACACCTGCCGGTAACGTTCATCGGTGACGGCGCTGGCGTTGTCTATGCACATCTTGGCACGAGTCACCAAAGCACCGAAGACATCGCCGCATTGCGGGCCGTGCCGCACGTATCGATCTATTCGCCCGGGGATCGCTTTGAACTGACTGCGTGCTTTGATCGGATCATGCAGAGTTCGGGGCCCGCCTATCTGCGCATGGGGAAAGCCGATCTGGGCGACGTGCACGCTGGCCCGTTGGCGAAGTGGAATGGAGAACTCATTCCAGTGACGACCAGCAACGCGCCGCATTTGTTCGTCGCAACTGGCTCGGGGTTAAAGCTTGCACAAAAGATTGCAGCAGCAATCGGCAATGCAGACGTTGTATCCGTGCCATGCCTCAAACCATTTCCCGAAGAATCGCTACGCAGACTCGCGCAGAGGCGCGAGGCTGTAGTCACGTTTGAAGAGCATTCCATCTACGGCGGCCTCGGCGGCGCCGTTGCTGAGTCTCTCGTCGGTCGATATGTCGGCACATTCCTGCGTATCGGCATTCCCGACCAGTTCAGCACCCTCTGCGGCAACTACCCTTTCTTGATGGAAAGCCATGGATTGGGTCTCTCAGATGTCGAAAACCGGATCCGCAAGGTGCTCCGTGAACATGTCGAATACCAATAAAGGTCGCGCGAACGTGACGTTCGGAGATGACGTGCGCGCTGAATCGAAGCAACGAGCGACGATGTGGCAATTGCTGCGATTCCTCGTCGTGGCTGGCCTAAACACAATCTTCGGTTACTCGCTTTTCGCCGCTCTAACGTATTTTGGTATGCCATACCCGGCAGCGATCGGTCTCGCGACGATTGGTGGCGTGCTGTTCAATTTTCAGAGCGTCGGTCGGCTTGTGTTCAACGGTTCGCCGCACTCGCGCTTTTTGCGATTTGTCGCTGTTTACTCGCTTATCTACATCTTGAACCTCGGTGGAGTACGTCTCGCACTCGAGCTCGGTACAGGTCTTTACCTGGCCAATGCGATTACGCTCGGACCACTCAGCCTCATTGCGTTCATCCTAAATCGTCGATTCGTATTCAACCTGCCATGAAACACATTACGGTCGTTACCCCCTGTTTTAATGAAGAGGAGAACGTCGAGACGGTCTATAGTGAGGCTCGCCGCGTTCTCTCGGCGATTCCGGGAATCACCTACGATCATCTGTTCATTGACAACGCATCGACGGATGCCACTGTCAGCATCCTCCGCAAAATCGCAGGGAGCGATCCGGCAGTCAGCGTGATCGTGAACGCACGGAACTTCGGGCATATCCGCTCGCCGATGCATGGCTTGCTTCAAGCCAAAGGCGATGCCGTCGTCTTGCTCGTGGCGGACCTACAAGATCCGCCCGACTTGATGCGTGAATTCATCGAGAAATGGCTTGCCGGCGCACCCATCGTCATCGGAGTTAAGCCTGAGGCAAAGGAGTCGGCATTCTTCTTTGCGCTCCGCCGAATGTACTACCGGCTCGTTACGCGCATTGCCAACGTGAAGCTCATACAGAACTTCACCGGCTTTGGACTCTACGACCGCAAGATCATTGAGATTCTGCGGAAGATTGACGATCCGTACCCATACTTCCGCGGACTTATTTGTGAAATCGGCTTCGACGCGGTTCAAATTCCCTACGTCCAGCCCCGCCGTAAGAGAGGGATATCGAAGAACAACTTCTATACGCTCTACGATATCGCCATGCTCGGAATAACCTCGCACTCCAAGGTGCCGTTGCGCCTTGCCGCCATAGGCGGATTCTTGCTGTCCGGGGCCAGTCTTTGCGTGTCGCTCGTGTACCTGGTGTTGAAACTCCTGTACTGGAACAGTTTCACTATGGGTAGCGCGCCCATGCTCATCGGCCTGTTCTTCTTCTCCTCCGTGCAGTTGTTCTTCATCGGACTGCTCGGTGAATACGTCGGAGCGATTCTGACGTATGCACAGAAGCGCCCGCTTGTCGTTGAACGCGAAAGAATCGGCGCTAGTTCGTTGCACGCCGGCGTTGTAGAAACATGCGTGACTAATAAAGTCGACTCGCCCGCCGCAGCAGCTTAACGCATCGGAGCCTCGTCACAAGATGGATTTCGCTACAAATCGATCCATTGCGACATCGCGAGCTAAAAGTGTGATGTTGCGATGGGGCACGCCTGTCGCGCTTGCTGCGCTCTCGCTGCTTATCGCCTGGCGGGCCGTTGGGGGAAAGCATGCCGACTTGCACGTGCCCTTGCTGTATTCCGGCGATGGACTTTTGATCCTAACCCTGATCAAACGCCTTATGGAAAACGCGTGGATTTTCCATAGTAGCTCAATGGGATTCCCGTTTGGTTCGACCCTCTACGATTACCCTATTCCAGACACCGGCAGCCTTCTCGCCCTAAAGTTGTTCGGAGTTATAACGGGCAGCGCAGGACTCGCATTCAATATCTACTACTTTATTGGATTTCCGATAAACGCCCTCCTGGCATACGCCGTCTTTAGAAACGTTAGCATATCGCGCCATTTGAGCGCCGCAGGCGCGTTTGTATTTACCATACTGCCCTTCCATTTTTTGCGGCTGGGGCATCTCTTTTACACTTGGTATTTTCCATCTCCCTGCTTCGTTTGGTTCGCGCTTCGCATTTTCAGCGGCGACATGAATTTCTTTGATCCGCGCCAGAACGCCGCGCGCTCAGTTATCGATATCGCCGCGCTTATGCTGCTCTCTTGCTTCGGTGTGTACTACTCGTGCTTCGGTGTGATAGCAATGGTTACCGCCGGAGCCGCGCGTTGTGCATGGATGCACTCCTTTCGACCCGCAGGGACGTCGATCGTTGCTGCCGTTGTGGTCACGCTCGGTATAGCAATTAATGTCGCGCCTAACATCGCTTACCGGTTGATCAACGGCGCGGACCAAGAGACAGCTCAGCGCTCACCTGCTGAGTCGGAAACCTACGGATTGAAGATTTCTCAACTCCTACTACCCCGCCCGGAGCATCGCTCTGAGCCGCTTGCTGAATTCAACCATTCCTATTCAGCGTCCTTTCCGCTCGTTAACGAAAATGCCATGTCACCGCTTGGCATGATCGGCGCCGCTGGATTTCTCGCATTGCTTGCAGGCTTCTTTTTTCCAACCAGAGTCGCACCGCGCCGGCAGCAATTCTACTTGTTGTCGCTGATCACACTCAGTCTTCTGCTGTTCTGCACGATCGGAGGATTTTCTTCGCTATTCAGCATTCTCATTAGCCCGTTGATCCGCGCATGGAACCGGGTGAGCGTCTTTATTGGTTTTACATCGATCTTCGGCGCATTGCTAGTGATCGACGCCTGGCTGAACAAGTATCGCAGCGCGGTCATAGCGACAACACTGATAAGCAGCACGCTCGCCGTCGTCGCAATATGGGACCAAACGACTCCGCCCTGCGACAAGTGCGCCGCTGCGAATCTCGCCCAATTCCAAAACGACGCCGACTTCGTCGCTGCAATCGGAAAGGTAATGCCCGCTGGAGCCGCTATCTACGTTCTCCCCTACGTGCGCTTCCCTGAGGCGCCGCCTCAAAATCGTCTGGGCTCTTATGATTTAGCGCGTGGCTATCTTCAATCAACGACATTCAAATGGAGCTACGGACCTATTAAGGGGCGCCTCCCTGACCTTTTCTTGCGCGCACTAGCGGAGCAACCCATGGAGCTGCAAATCGCAATCATCCGCCGACTCGGTTTCAGTGCCATTTATTTGGACAAGCGGGGATACGCGGACAATGCGGCCGCGATTGTGGGTCGTTTAACACATATCCTCGGCACCGGCCCTGTAGCCGTTAGTAAAAGTAGCGATCAGCTTCTTTTTGATCTCCGTTCCTTAGGACCGATCGAACAGCTGCCTCCCGGTGAAAGTGCAGAGGCTATTATGAGACGAGCTCACTTTGTGGTCGATCGGCAGGGCTTGATCGATTACACAATGCTGCATGAACGAATCGACTTTTCTCGCGAAGCCTTACCAAAATTCTTAAGCGGGGTGCGGGGGTTATCAGTTCCGGAGACCTGGGGGCGCTGGTCGGACGCGAATATGTTTCCGTACGTCGAGCTACGATTCGCGCAGTCACTCCCGAAACGTTTTGTCGTTCATCTGCGCGTCCGAGCATTTGGGCCGAATGCCGATAAACCGGTGAGGGTGGTCGTCGGCACAAAGGAAGAAGCCTTTATGCCGACGTCAGGGATAGATCAATTCTCACTGTACTTTGATAATACAGCTGGATCGAATGTTATGGAGATTCACTCGGCACAACCAACGTCGCCCAGTGACTTAGGTATGAGTTCCGACGTTCGCCGTCTTGGGGTAGGCCTCGAAGCCCTTTCCATAGAAGCGGTTCAGTAATTGCAAGCACCGGGTGTCTGGCGACAATTACTTTTGCCGGTGGCGACAACTAGATTTGCCGGTGTTCGGCGGCTGACCTGCTGAGGTCGCGGCCGTCGCTATCATGCGG
>NZ_PTIR01000032.1 GCF_002934455.1 Trinickia symbiotica
AGCTGCCGGCGCGAAGCCGACGGCGTCAGCCCCGGTAGCAGCATAGGGCGGCAATTTTAGTTGTCGTCGGCGGCGGTTGTAGTTGACGCCAGACAAAAGTGGGTACGAGACGTTCCACGCCAGCTCGCGTTCCGGGAGTTCGCGAGCTGTTGGCCCGGCATCGCCGGGCACTTTTGTTGAGCGATCGTGTCCGCCGTGAGGATCGGGCGACGCGCGTGCTGCGTCGGTACGGCTTTCGCTCGGTGCCGCTGATGTAACGGTATTTTTCGGCGGTATCCAATCGATGCTGCCGTGCATCGGCTTGATCAATGACTCTTAACCCAGGCCAAGACCGTATTGGCGGCTTCATTGATGGACGTCGAGCTGGTGTCGATGAAGATGTCCGGGGCCGTTGGCGGTTCATACGGCGAGTCAATGCCGGTAAAATTCTGTATCACCCCTCGTCTCGCGAGCCGATAAAGTCCTTTGGTATCGCGCGCCTCGGCTACGGCCAAAGGTGCGTGAACATGAATTTCGACGAACTTATGCTGGCCCGCGGTGCACTTGGCGATCTCTCGATCCGAGCGGAAAGGCGAGATAAGGCAGACCAGCACCACGATCCCCGCATCGGCCATCAATTTTGCGACTTCCGCAACGCGTCGTATATTTTCGCGTCGATCGTCATTGCAAAAGCCGAGATCTTTGCAAAGCCCGAGTCTGACGGAGTCGCCGTCGAGGACGTAGGTAAGGTGTCCAGACGCATGGAGACGCGCCTCGACCCTGTTGGCGATAGTCGATTTTCCGGCCCCGGACAGACCGGTGAACCAGAGAATTGCCGGTGTTTGTCGCAGCAACTGTGCCCTTGACTCGGGAGCAACCTGAAAGCCGTGTGTGCAAAGATGTGGAGCGGACGCCTCTATCGTCATACTCGCCTCAGTACATGGGATTTGAATCGTCAATGAGATTGCACTCCGCAGGTCAACACGCAGCAATCCGCCCAGGCAACATGTCTTGATCGTCGTCGGACCCGAGGTGATAGCGCGAACTGCCAACGCAAATGACAGCGGCGTACAGAGCACCGATGACCCGCGTCAGCGGTCTCCAATCGGAGACGCAGATGAAAGTGTTTCGTCGACTGTCGACGGCCGGCCAGTTCCGCATGCCTTGGTCAGTAACACGCCATCACACCAGACATGATCGACGCGTCCCCAGTCGCAGGCTGAAGCCGCGTCCGGGAAGAAACCTCGCCCATGGTAGTTGGCGCTCGTATTGCAGAGCACTGGGATACCCGTGAGCCTTTCGTATTCGACGAGAAGTTGCGCCACCGGATGCTCGGAGTTTCTTGAAATGGTCTGCAATCGCGCAGATCCGTCGAGATGCATGACAGCAGGGATCTTCTCTCGCCATTCCGCCCGAATCTGATGGTCGAACAGCATGTAGGGATCGGGAGTCCCCGGGTTAAAGATGGTCGGCGCACGGTCCTCGAGGCATATGGGTGCCACGGGGCGGAAGTGCTCGCGAAGCTTGACGTCGTTGAGGTGATTCTTCATTTCCGGCAAAGTCGCAGCGGCTAAGATGCTTCTGCCTCCCAATGCCCGTGGTCCAAGCTCGGCCCGACCAGCAAGGAAAACGACAGGTTTGTTATTGGCAAGAATTCTGGCGAGTCTGGCCACGGAGCAAGGCGAGGCCGTCCATCCGTGTGGTATTTGGTCACATTTCATTGACGGCCCGCTGTACAGTGACCAATCCAGCGGCACGAAACCCTCGTCAGTTGCCAGTGCGCAGCAGGCGGCACCGATTGCCGATCCGCTATCGTTTGGAAATGGCGGCACCCAGATCGCGTCGAACAAGCCGCTCGCGCGCAGCGCGCTGTTCCATTTGATATTGAGCCCGCATCCGCCAGCGATACACAGGTTTCTTTGTCCCGGAAACGAATGGCGCTGCAGGGCATTCGCCATTTCATGAATGAGTAGACGCTCAAGAAAGACATGAAACGAGGCGAGCACGTCTTCGGGAGGCTTGCCTCCCAGCAGCAGTGCGCTTGCTTCGAAGAAGTCGCGCACAGCCGCTAGTGATAGGTCCGCGTCGTGGATGTTTTCGCGATAATCATGCGCACATTCAGTATCGCCAGCAAACCGTTGATGGTACAGCCCGCGAAATACCGTCACGATGTCTTCGTAAACCGACCCTAGCGCGATGTAAGCCATCAACTTGCCGGCCACACCCAGATCCCATCCTGCACCATTCGCCTTTTTGTAGGGTCCGAAGTGATGACCTGCCGCCGCGTAAATGTGACCTATGACGGGGAACAGGCAATCAACTAGGCGGGCGCCGTGGCGCTGTACATGATAGAGGCGAGGGACAATCCCACCATCCCACACCAAGCATAACGCTGGCTGCCCGTTTTGAGCGAAAGGGCTAGTGCAGTACGCGGAGGCCACATGGCCTGACACGTGAGGGTAGCTATTGTAAGGGAAGGAACGGCCGCCGACAATCAGTCCTGAGGCGTCGTATGAGGCGAGAAGATTATCCGCCTGGCGTTCGGCATAAGGAGCCCCTTTCAGAATAACGGGGATAGACCCACTGAGTATCCGAAACTGCGACTCGACTTCTCCGTCCCAACCGTCGATGACAAACTGGTCAATATCTTCGACTCGAAAACCATGCTCGGACAATATGATCTCGATGACATCGAGGTCGTCGATTGCCAAATACCGAGGATTGTTGTCTCGCTTTTCCTGCTCGATGCAAAAGACGAGCTTCCCTTCCTCGACGACGGCAATCGCTCCGTCGTGGGTCAGTTTGATGCCGCAGATGCGCATAGTATTTCCTGCCTAGTGATGGAAAGCTGTTTCATCCGAAACCGGAGCCGGGTTACGAAAGCACGCGAGCAGACAATCTTCATTCAGCGACTGACCGATGCAGCTCAAGCGATCGACCTCAACCAGCTCTTCTGTCAGGATCGCTATGACCGTTTCTGCTCCAGCGATGTGACCCCATCGCTGGCAATTGGCGTCACGTGCAGAGCCGAATACCAGCTGACCAGCGGGCGCAAGCATCCGTGCCAAATTGCGGACAGCGGTGCGCACCTCGGCGATGCCGTCGAGATAGTAGAGAACCTCCGCTACGACGATCAGATCGAATTGTTCCTTACTCCGGAAATGCTGGACATCGGAGACGATCCAGTTGATGTGAGGTGCGTCTTTCATCCGTTCGCGTGTCCTGGCAATCGCACGTGGCACGATATCAATCACGGTAAGCCGTTCGCAATGGGGTGCCAGTTTTTCCGTGAAGGCTCCCCTCGCGCATCCGACTTCGAGTGCGCTTTTGATGGACCCCTTGGACAGTGACAGATGAAGCATTTGCCTATGGCGCTCGTGCTCGAACGGATTGCTGTCGAGTCGCCACGGATCGTCTGCTTCCAATTCCCGATGCAGCAATTGGAAATTCGTTTCATGTGTCAATGTCATCTCCCTCCGTACCATGCCGCTACAAGTGCCGCCAAGCACCGTCCATCTTCAAAAAACGTAGCAAGGCGAATCGCCAAAATCGCGGGCAGTTTGAACGTGCCGCACTCATAGCGGCCGCAGGAAAAACCGCTTCGTATTTCAGATCGGTGAGTGGAGCGTTTCATAGCTCCGGACCGTTGCGATCGATGAACGTGCCAGCCGGCCACTCACTCATCGAGCTGGCAATTGGCAACACCACAGCGAGTACATCCTCAACGCGCGTAGGCGGCAACTGGGGGTGCATGTCCGGGAGCGTCGATCGCACGCGGACTCCCGATAAAATCGTCCCAAGACCGTGCCGGCAGAACCTCGCAAAGTGGTTTTGCAGTGCATGTCGAACGGCACCGAAAGCAAATGGAACGCCAAGCTCTCGCAGCACGGGATACATCGCGCGTATCGAATGGCCGATTCCGAACCCCTCGAGGTCTGGACGTACTCCGTACAATCCCAGTTCGGCTACAAGCAGATCGACCGACCCAACCTTGATGAAGCGACGCAGCGAACCCATGTGAGCCGCCACACCGTGCGAATCGTAGGCGATTGCGCGGAGTTCGGGCCTAGCCCCAGCCCAGCTTCGGCCGCCCTCGAACGGTTTTGCGTTGAAGGCTCCAGTCGGCCCATAGGTCTTTCGAAAGAAATCAGCCAATTGGACATGGTCGGAGAGCTGCAGCTCGTTTTCCCAGCACAGTCTCCATTGCACCTTTGAGGACATTTAAAGTCACCTGTTTTCGACGCGTTCGTGCCGCCGCAACGCGGCCGCAGCGACGTCGCGCACGGTGTAAAACGGTTTCTGTCGCTACATAGCGACCGCAAGATTGATCAAATCGAATGCTTCTAGAGCAAACGTGGAGATATGGATGGGTGACGGCCAGCGCTTTCGTGGCATGTATTTGTGCCTTTCATCGCCCCGATCTCGAAAAACCTCGCATACTGCCCCCCTGCAAAGTGGCGCTTCAATTCATGGAAGTTCTCTAACGTTTGATCCAGCGATCGGCCTTCTTGGCGCTGAAGGATAGTGCCACCTGAAAAGGGATGCGCCGCTGCCCCCAGGAATTTCCAGATCTTCTCAAGGCATGCACACGGCTCCTCAAGAAGGCTTTCATAGTCGATCGTCAACATGTTGGTCGAAGCGAACGTGCGCGCCACACGGGCGTGGAAATCGTCGGCAGCCTTGAAGTAGGTCTCGCAGTCTTCGACCGTCAATCTGACGCGTGGCGGCAGAGCCGAATCGCTGTCCGAACCAAACTTCAGCCATTGACCACTTTGCCTCGCCTGTTTCAGCGATCGCAGCGATTCCAAGGTGTTTTCTCGAACCACAAGGATCACCTTGAGGCCCGGCCAGCGGGTCAACTCATCAAAGAATCCCGGGCGATCATGAAACTGCGGTTCGTTGATCTTGCAACCCACATGCGCCACATTTGTTTTGCCGGCCCGGGGGGGATAATGCTGGTAGGCTAGCTTCAGGAGTTCTTGATCGCTACGTACCAGGCGATCGCTATCTGCCCAATTCGCATCATACCGATTGAGCAACTCGCCATTACTCGATACGTTCGGATGCTCGTTCAGCAATTCTTCCAGATAGTGTGTACCTGTCCTCGGCATCGCGAGGATTACAAATGGCTGGGGGGGTGGCGTAGCGGAGTTCATTACATGTATCTCCATGATGCGGTTCATGGGCCAACTCGGATTAGCCCCAAGTTTTGTCAAGACATGAGGCGCCGGCGAAAAAGTGCCGTCGACAGGAAGAACGGCAATACGGAGTAGACGCAAAGTGCCCCGATATGCAGGCCGATTCCGCCCGCTGTGCGCCCCAGCATCGCCGGACGAATGAGATCGACCGCATGCGCCAGCGGCAAGAATTGCCCTAGCTGCCGAAAAACACCGGGGAGTTGGCCGACCGGGAAAATCACGCCGCTTAGGAAGAGCATGGGCGTGAGAACGAGCGTTTGATAGAACACGAAGTAGTCGTAACTGGGTGCAACCGCAGTGAGGATCATTGCCAGGCTTGCGAAGGCGAGGCCGGTGAGGATCACTACTGGCATGACGTAGAGGACAGATGGGAGTGCTGCATAGCCCAGCATAGCGGCGACCGACATAACCGCAGTTCCGGCCAGAAAGGCCTTGGTGGCGGCCCATGCCAACTCACCAAGAATGACATCGCCGAGTGTGAGCTGTGTGCACAATATCGCTTCCCACATGCGCTGCGTATGCATGCGAGAGAACGCTGCATAAATCGTTTCGAAAGTAGCGGAGGTCATCGCGGTCGTTGCGACCATGCCGGCCGCCAGAAACGCGATATATGGAGTTCCGTCAACGCTGCCTATCATTATTCGAAGACCGAAGCCAAGCCCAAACAGGTAGATCATCGGGTCGGCGAGATTTGCGAGAAGCGACGCGAACGCGGCTTTTCTCCATGCCAGGTAGTTGCGGCGCCATACCGCACCCCAGTTCCAAGCGTTCGCTGGCAGGGCCGTCAGATATGCTTCACTCATCATTCAGTCCTTCATCTCACGTCCGGTTATCCGCAAAAACACATCTTCCAGATTCGCGGGACGCTGTAGAAGGCGCAGACCCGTACGCGCGCGCAATTGCACGCGTAGCAGAGCCGGATCGGCCGCATAACAAAAGAGCGTCTCACCGCTTACCTCTACGCGCTGCGCGTACGGCCCAACCAGCGAACGCAACTCGTGCGGATCGCCGCCGTAGATCTCGATCACGTCGCTCCCAATCCATTGTTGAATTAGTGCATGAGGGCGGCCTTCGGCGATGCTGCGCCCATCCTCGAGGATGCAAAGTCGATCGCAAAACCGCTCGGCTTCCTCCATCAAGTGGGTGGTCAAAAGAATTGTCTTCCCGCGTGCCAGCAGCGAGCGCAGGCGTTCCCAGATCAGATGGCGCGCATGCGGGTCGAGGCCAGTTGTAGGCTCGTCCATTACCAGCAACTGTGGGTCGTTGATCAGCGCGCGTGCCAGTGTCAGCCGGCGCTTCATGCCACCAGATAGGTCAGTAACGCGCGAGTACGCCTGGCCCTCGAGGTGAGCGAATTCGAGCAACGACGGCATCACTGCTTCGATTTCACGTGTGCTCATGCCGAAGTAGCGTCCGAATACCAACAGGTTTTCCCGCACTGTGAAGCCGGGCTCGAGGTTGTCGAATTGCGGAACCACGCCAATGCGCGCGCGTGCCGAGCGAGCGCGTGCCGGCACCGGTTCTTCGAGCACCGTGATCTTGCCTGCTTCAGGGAGCGCCATGCCTAGGACCATACGCACCGTCGTGCTCTTGCCTGCGCCATTTCGTCCGAGCAGGCCGAAGCACTCCCCGGGTTCAACGCTGAACGACAATCCATCGACAACACTCCTGCCGCCATATGACTTCCTTACGCCGGTGAACTTGATTGCTGTTGTGGGCATGGAGCTAAGAAGCATATGTATTTGCTTTAAAGTGAAAGGGCCTCTATGCCGCGCCCAATTTCGTTGCAAACGCCCGGGTCTACCGAAGACGCGGGCATCACGTGTGGGCGAGCCGCTAACAGGGAAGGGTTGGCATCCTGGGGATGATGCCGACGTTGTGAGCGGACGATTACTGCGCGAATACGAGTCGGCATCCCATATAGCAAGAGGTCACTCGCTGCTGACGAACTCGTCACGCGTCACCAATGTCGACGAATCGGGCGTGAGATGCGGCTGACCAGACTGAGCGTCAGCTGCCCGCGATCCCGTCGCACATTGTTTCTTGGCCTGATCGTGGGTATTGACCTCTTCTTTCTGCTCATTTGTTACATTGCCTGCGGAACCGCGGGTCAGCCAATCGCTGTTGCTCAACGTACATAAGGCATAGGCCTTCACCGGGAGTAGGAGAAAGACGTTGATCAGCGTGTGCACAGTAAACCCGAGGAATCGGATCTGACGAGCCCGAACTGCTGCCACGCTGCAGCGAATGGTGGTCATTGCTCCGATGACGAGAATGGCCAGCCAGGGCACTGTGGCAGTCAGCGCGAGCTGCAGGAACCCGGATAGCAACGATAGGGAAAGCAACAGCGGACCTAGGTTCTGCCCAATCAGGTCCAGCGTGAGGTAGCGATCGAGGGTAGGCAGTAGTCGCAGCGCAAGCAGCGTGTCACGATAAGTGCTGCGCGCCCAGCGTAGTTGTTGGTGCAGGTAAGGCCGTAGCCGGTCTGGAACAACTGTGGTCGCGATGGCATCTGCAACGTACTCGGTTCGGTAGCCTGCCATCAGCATCAGAATCGTGAGGTGTCGATCCTCGCCGAAGTCGCTCGGCTTTCCCCGAAACAGCTGTGTCTCGTACTGGTCCAACAGCAAAAGAAGCGCGGTGCGTCGATATATGGCACATGGACCGCAGCAGCACATAACGGCGCCGAAGCGAGCCTGAGCGGCACGCTCTTCGTTGCAGGCCAACCAGTACTCCATATCGATTAGACGGGTCAACAAAGTATCGCCCCGGTTGCTAGCCTTCAATTGCCCCATGGCAGCGCCGATTGCGGTATCTCGCATTGCCACTACAAGCTTCTTGACGACGTCGGGCGCAAGTGTCGTGTCTGAGTCGACGTTGAGTATCAATTCTCCGGATGACAAGCGTATTGCGGCAATCTGCGCCTTGCGCTTTCCAACATTTTGGGGAAGCAGAATGAAGTTGAATCTCGGGTCGTGCGCGTACGCGCGGTGTACCGGTCTCAACGCGTTGCAGTTGCTGGAGCCGTCGTCGACCACATGGACTGTCAATCGTCCGGCGTATTCTTGAGCGGCAATGGAGGCCAAACATGCCCGGAGTGTGCGCGGGTCTTCGTTGAAGCACGGTACGACGACGTCCACGTCCGGTAGAAAGTCGGCGCCGACCGTGTTGTTCGACGCCGGAGGACCGCTTGTCGGCAGAGTGTGAAAGTACTGCACGCCCTTATATACGGTGGATAGAAGTCCATACAACAAAACTGAAACGGTGTTGATTGTGGCAGCGCCGTTCATGTTCATAGAGATCAGTTTGCTCAGTGGCGTTGAGGAAGTGAGCTGAATACAAACTTGCGGTCGTGCAGTGCAGGGATCAGACGGGAAAGCGCCATGAGCGTCTGATCGCGCGATTGGGCATTAGAGCAACCTGCTGATTCGGCGGGAGGTACGCCGTCATGCAAGAGCACGATTGAGCCTGGCTGGATGGACGTCAGCACCGCATCGACAATCGCATCGACACCGGGGCGAGCCCAGTCTTTTGGATCCACCGACCAGTGCAGGGCTGCCAGCCCCGCTCTTGCTGATACAGCGAATACCTCCTCGGTCCATATTCCGTACGGTGCACGCACGTGTCGCACCTTGGCTTCGGCACACGCCGTCTGAATGATCCTGTTGGTACCGAATATTTCGCGCTGTACCTCATCAGACCCACATCTGGACAGATCAGGATGAGTCATCGTGTGATTGGCTACTTCGTGCCCTTCGGCAACCATCCGTTCGATGAGCTTTGGCTGATCCGCCGCGTACGCACCGATAACGCAGAACGTTGCGGGAATCCGATGTTGCGCGAGTAGGTCAAGTACATCCGGTGTGCAAGACAAATTCGGTCCGTCGTCAAACGTCAAGTAGATGTCGCGATGTTGGCAGAGTCGCGGCCCTGCAGTTCCAAAGTTCATAAGATATGAGGCTACGAAGGCTGGTTGCTTTCGTTCAGGACGATGCGAACTTTGCAGTACGTCGATAAATTTGTAAAATTAATTGTTTCGATGACATGCATCCATGACGTGGATGCCGTAAAAAAATGCGTTTCAAAGGCCTTGATCTCAATCTCCTCGTCGCGCTGGATGCGCTCATGACGCAGCGTAACGTGACAATGGCGGCGCGAAGCATCAATCTCAGCCAACCAGCGATGAGTGCTGCCGTCGCTCGGCTACGCGACTATTTTGGCGACGAATTGTTCGTGATGAGGGGGCGCGAGTTCGTTCCGACAGCGCGCGCGATGGAACTCTCCGGGCCGGTTCGCGAAGCTCTATTGCATATTCAGCTTTCCATCATTTCCCGAGATGCGTTCGACCCGGCCCAGTCGAATCGCCGCTTCCGGATCTGCCTCTCCGACTTCATGATGCTCGTGTATTTTCAAAACGTCGTAAGGCGCGTGGCGCGGGAGGCGCCCTCCGTCAGTTTCGAATTGCTACCCCTCGACGACGACCCCAATGACATACTCCGGCGGGGCGAGGCGGATTTTCTTATCATGCCGGAATTGTTCCTCAGTAATACCCATCCCAAAGTGCGGCTCCTCGACGAGAGGCTCGTATGCGTGGGCTGTCCGACGAACAAACAGCTATCGCGGCGGCTCTCGCTCGACAAATATATCTCGATGGGGCACGTTACCGTGAGGTTCGGACGCGGGCGCAAAGCCTCTATCGAGGAATTCTTTTTACTCGATCTTGGCCTCAAGAGGAGGGCCGAAGTCGTGGTTCCAAGCTTCAGCATGATCCCGCCAATGCTGTCAGGTACCCAGCGTATCGCTACAATCCCCTTGAGGCTGGCCAAGTATTTCGCGGAATTCGTACCGCTGCGGATCGTCGAAGTTCCTCTGCCGCTTTCCACATTCACTGAGACCATCCAATGGCCTGCGCTTCATAATGGTGATCCAGCGAGTGTCTGGATGCGCGGGCTGTTACTGCAAGAGGCTCGAAGCAGTATCAAGTGAACGACGGGATGAGCGAGAACTCAGGTGGGCCGAGGGGTACAGTCTCGCAAATCGTCCAGGGGCCCGCCCCGGTTCATGCTCGTCACAACGTCAGTAAGCGTAAAGCGGAATTCGCGCAGCGTCGCGTCGATTGCCGCGGCGATTTCGTCTTCCGACGTGCCCCGATAACGGAACCGCGCGAGGATCGTGTCGTAGCCGCCCTTGCCTTCGAATACATGATCGCGCTTCGGCAAGATGGCATGGTAGAGAGCCGCGATTCCTTCTGGCAACTCGGCGTCGACGAACCGGCTGCCGATTGGCTCGGGCAGCATCAGAAAGCCGCCGCGCCTGGGCGACGCCGATACGGCTCGCGTGGCTGCCAGCCGTGCGTCGAAATGTGCCTTATCACCGGATTGCTGCGCGACCCACAGATGGAACAGATCAACGCCGTACAGATCACGGAATAAGAACGGAATTTCTCCACCACCCACGCGGGCGCCGACCTCAAGGAAGTAAAGACCATCGACGCCATCAATTATTTCGATATGGAATGCACCGTCGCTCAATGCTAGTGCGTGCAGGCACGCACGCGCAAACGTGAGCAGCGCATCGTTCAACGGTCCCGGATCGAGCATCACCGAGCCGAGGGGCTTGCCCTGCGCAAAGTCGAGGCAAGTGTTGACGTAGCGGGACGCGCGCGCAATCGCGAATGCCCCGCCCGCAACGAACCCGTCAACGTGGTAGATGGTCCCTTCGATGTACTCCTCGCATTCATAGTCGGCAAGCGGTAGCGTTGGCCAAAGCGCATCTAGTTGCGCGCGCGTGTCGACGCGCCGAACGCCTGCGCTTGCCGCGCCTGAGCGCGGCTTCAAGATGAGCGGAAAGCGCATGGCACCAATCAGCTTCGGATCTCGGAACACGACATCTTTCATCGCGACGAAGCGGGGCACACGCAGGTCGGCCGCTGCGACGGCACGCTTCATGACGGCCTTGTCGCGAAAGCGTACGACTGTGAAGGGCCGGTCACCAAAGATGCCGAACGCATTACGAAGGCGGGCAGCCGCCATCAGGTCGAATTCGGACAGCGCGATCAGCCGATCGATGCCACCGAGAGCCGCGCTGCACGCGAGCACGGCCTCATGCAGCGCACGCTCGTCGACGAAATCGGGCACGTGTTCGACGTGCGCGATGTGCGGCGCAGCGAGCGCCGCGGCGCCGTTTGGCGTGCAGACATATGCGACATCATGCGCGGTATGGTCGATATAGCGATGGTAGGCGGCGAAGTCGTCAGACCAACGGTTCAGTACGACGATGCGATTGCGTTCGGAGGACGGATTGAGCGTCATGTTGCTTGGTCTCATCAACTATCGGTACGCGACAAATCGAGTTTGAGCGCGCGAAGCGCTTCAGCAAGTCGCAAATCGAGCGTTTCACCAGCTTCTGCGAGAAAGCGATAGAGGTCGCTTGCACTTGGAGCCTGCTTGTACTGTGCGGCGAAATGACGGATGCGGTCGAGCAGCAGTGGGACGAGCCACTCGGCCACGCTCACGCCTAGCGCGCTGTAGGCCTGGTGCACGCTTTGGGGGCCACAATGTTCTCCGAGTGCTACCGACCGCTGCCGTCCTGGCTGGGGATATTCGAACTCCTCGTGTGTCCTGCGATGCTTCGTGATGCCGCCGGTGCGATCGCTGGGGTCGGACGTGAGGACGCCGCGATCAACGATGCTCTTGTCGGAAAAAATGATGCGGCCCGACGCCCATTCGATTAGTCGACAAACTGCGGGCAGGGCTTCGGTATTGATCCCGGTGTCCCGTCCTAGCAGGTGTCGCGCGCCGATAACGATCTCTTCGAGTGCCGCATTGCCGGCTCGCTTGCCCAAGCAGTCGACTGTGGTGTTCGCGTGGGTGGCTCCCGCCCGCAGGGCAGCGAGCGTGTTGGCTGTGGCGAGTCCGAGGTCGTCGTGCGCGTGGATTTCGATCTCGAGGTCGACGGCATCGCGCAGCCTTGCGATGGCCTCGTAGGTCGAAAACGGATCGAGCACGCCAAGGGTATCGGCGAAGCGCACGCGCTGCGCGCCGTGTTGCTGCGCGCAGCGCGCCACTTGCACGAGGAAGGCGGGGTCTGCGCGCGAGGCGTCTTCCATGCCGAGGGAAATCTTGCGGTCGCTCTTCACTGCCTCGGCGATGACGCGCGCGATTTGCTCCAGCACCCATCTGCGCGGCTTTTGCAGCTTGTCCTGCAAACGAATGTCAGAAACGGGAATTGAGAGGTGGACGATATCGGCATTGCAGCGCAACGCCGCGGCAAGGTCTCGTTGAGTCAGGTCCCCCCATACCATCAGGCGGGCGTCGAGATTCAAGTCGACGATCGCCTTGATGCGCGCGATTTCGTCTTCACCCAGGGCGGGGATGCCGACTTCGATTTCGGCGACGCCGGCTCGTGATAGCGCGGCCGCGATCGCGCATCTTTGATCGAGTGTGAACGCGACTCCGACGGTTTGCTCGCCGTCGCATAGGGTGGTGTCGTTGATAATCGGTGCAGACATTTCACTATTCTCTCGGGTTATCGCCCATGGGCTCTCGCGCATGAATTCGCGCTCACGACATCCGTGAGCGCTATGCGGAAATCGTGCGGCACCGCGCGGATTGCTGCGGCGATTTCGTTTTCCGATGCGTCGCGGTAGCGGAACCGCGCGAGGACCGTGCCTTAGCAGACCTTGCGGCCGAATGCGTGATGGCGCCGCGGCAAGATGGCATCATCAATTGTCGATACAGGATTGATCGAGTCTAAGCATGCGCAGGGCTTCGGCGAGGCGGAAATCGAGCGTCGGTCGATCCGAGGCGGTAAACAGTACATGCCCGACGCGGCCGCGAAAGTCAGTCAGCTGCGGCACCGTACCGCCGATGTGCGAGTAGACCTCGACCTCCTGGAAGCCGGGCAGTGCGCGCACTTTTTGGATGCCCGCGGCACCGGCGAACCGCTCCGCTGAGGTCGCGAGGAACTTAACGCCGCTCACGCACGTCGCGAGCGCCTCTTTGCAGTCGGGCGTCGGAACCACGTCGCCGAGATGACCACGTATCATTACGTCCGGCAGCGAGATCGATTTGCTGAGTTCGACGAGCCGGTAGATCCGATCACCGCCGAGCCGCGCGGCCATTTCGATCAACACCGGGCCGTCTCGGGTAATGCGAGCCTCTGCATGGAACACGCCGAGCGTGAGGCCGATACACTTCGCGACCGCCTCGACATATGCAACAAGTGTCGCTCGACGGTCCGGTGTGAGCGGCGCTTCGACGACATGTCCCATCTCGACAAAATATGGCTCTGGGCCGAGCAGCTTCTCGGTCACTGCCACTACGCGCGGCCCAAGTGGACCGATGTAGCCTTCGATGCTGTATTCGGGGCCCTCGAGATATTGCTCAAGCAGCAAAGCTTGGCCGATCTTGCAGCCCATATCGACAACAACCGCGCGCATGGCGCTCTCGGCCATAAACCGCAGTTCCTGCAGGGAGTCGACTCGCGTGACGAGCTGGCTGCCGCAGCCGTCGACAGGCTTCAGGACGGCCGGGAAGCCGACCAGCGAAGCCGCCGCGACGATGTCTTGCGAACCTGTTATTCGGGCGAAGCGTGGCACCGCGAGTCCGGCGTCTGCGAGGCGTTTCCGACTCTGGTACTTGTCGCGCGCGAGCGTCGCCGCTTCCAGCGGCAGATGCGGCAGGCCGAGCTGCGCGGCCGCTTCCGCAGCCGAGCGGACCGTGTATTCGAAACCGGGCACGATCGCGTCGGCGCCGACGGCACGCGCGGCGGCCGCAACCGCGTTTGCCGACGCAGTATCCACCGTCGTGAAAGAAGCGGCCGCAGCGCGCAGTTCAGGTGGCACAACGCGCTCGGCGCGGTCGGCGGAGAATACGTGCGCGGCGACTCCAAGGCGCGCAGCGGCAGCGATAAGCGCCGTGCCCGACGATGCCGGTTCGACGACGATGACTGCGGTCATGGAACGCTCCCTACGCTGCGGCGGTTTTGGGCTGCGGAACGGTCGCGGCGCGCAACTCATCGAAGTATTCGCCGATCAGCGCGATGAAGTGGCGCAGATACGTTTCCGCCTTGTCGATTCCACCCCAGCTGTCGATTGACCGCTGCACGGCGGCCCACATCAGGTCGTCATGAAAGTGCGTTTCGTCATACTCGATATGGCGGCGCGAACCCTGCACGTGTTGGTCGCCGAACACGCGGGCGGCAGCTGAGGTGATCGTCTTGTTGTAGAGATCCGAATACCATTCGACGAACCAGTTCCACACCATCGTCGGCAGCGGACCGTCACGGCAGATGCTCAGGTACAAGTAGCCGATCAGCTTGTCGGTGCTGTGGAATGGCGCGATGTGGTCCACTTGATCGGCCGTCAGGCCAAATTTCTCAATGTCGCGCAGGAACAGCCCTTCGTGCCCATATTCCTCGGAGAGGTATTGCGCGAGAGTCTGCGCGAGCGCGTTGTCCTTGGAACCTATCTTGTAAAGCGCGAATGCGTCGACTTCATTGTTGAGGCGGATACGCAGCACTGTTTCGACGAGGTGCCGACGATAGTATTCGCTGTCGATCCACTCGCCACGATGAAACGCCGCGGTTTCCGGCGAAGCGGTGAACATCTGCTGCATTCCATGCGCCGCTACTTGTTCGAGACGTGCACGGTCGTTCCTTACCATCATTCAACCTCCAGATAAAATCAGAAAACAAAGACAGGAATACGGTGCAACCGGTGCGTCCCCACTCCGATCGTGGGAAGCCGGGAGCCAGGTGGTCTGTAGATGAAGCAATTCTGTACGTTCGAACTTGCGGAAAACCCGTTACTGCCATGCCGAAACCGCGGCAAGTTATTGCGCGATGAGAAGGCGGTACTGCGGGACACTTTCCGACGATTCCAGACCAACTCCGCCTTTGCGAGATCGGGGCACGTCAAAGCTTTCGACGCCCCTTACATCGATCTGCGTCAGGAGAAGCGGGTTGATTCCGCGTTTCTGGTCGTAGCGCCGGCAGTCGTGAATCCCTTGCACGAACGCGCCGCCTTGCTGACAGCGAGATCGGTTTCTCCACCACAATCGCGCAGATGCTCGCGGTGATAACACAGAGCGTGCCAAAGATCCGGGACGTGCTCATCGGTTCTTCAAGTATGATGAAGCCGATTGCGGCCGCAATCGCAGGTTCCGCGCTCATTAGAATGGCGAACACTGACGCACTCATTCGGCGCAGCGCGATCAGTTCTAGGGCGTATGGGACGAGCGGTACCAGCACCGAAAGATACGCGGCGTCAATCAGTTGTCTGGGAGGCAAATGGCCCCCACTTTGTAAGAGTCCGAAGGGAGTCGTGACGACGGCAGCCGTGATCAGTGACACGGCAAGTCCTTCTAGTCCCTCGAACAGTGTCCCGACGTGCTTCGTCAACACGATGTACGCGGCCCAGCCGCACGCCGCCCCGATCGGGAAGACCAGGTCGGCCAAGGCGACAACCCACGTACCGTTATCGCGAATGAGTAGTAGCACGCCGGCTGCCGCGAGAACCGGCCACGCCAGCAATGCCGGTTTGCGTACACTGAACGTCGCGACCGCGAGCGGCCCGAGGAAGTTGATCGCGACTGCAAGCGCGAGTGGCATGCGGCGCACTGCCTCGAAGAAGCACAGCGTCATGCATGCTGCCGCGCTGCCAAGCGCGATCGCGGCGAACCAGTGCTTCCGCGAATACGTGTTCAGCGGCGGCCGTATGATGGCCGCGAGGGCGAAGGCCGCAAAGCAGAGCCGCAGCCAAGTTATGCTAATGGTGCCGTACTCTAGCGTCGCAGGCCGCGACAGCGCGGCGCCGAGTTGGACACTGCACATCGATGCGACGACGAGCAGCGGTGCAACGGCGCGTGAGAACAATTTTGACAAATTCGGCGCTTTGCGCTCGGGTTCTTTTGCCGTTAATTCCTTTGCATTTAATTCTTGATTCATGCATCCTCTCCGCGTCCTTGATGAGGATGCTAACCGCAGCTGTACGCTTGGTGTAAGCTGATAATGTTTATGTTTGCATGAGGAAAATTGATGGTTCGCGATCTCGACAGCACGCTACTGCGTATCTTTGTGACTGTGGTGGAAACGGGTAGCGTGAGCAATGCCGCGATAGCACTCAATCGCACTCAGGCTGCTATCAGCATGGCGCTTCGACGCCTTGAAGACCAAGTCGGTCAGCGTTTGCTCGAGCGCTCGCCGCGCGGCGTCAAGCCGACGCCGGCGGGCAGCGTGCTACTCCCGTACGCGCACAAGCTGCTCGAAATCGGCCTCGCCGCGCGTGCCGCGCTGAACGCGGGCGACATCTCAGGCGCGGTACGGGTCGGCATTCTCGAGGATATCGCAATGAGTCACCTTCGGCACGCGCTGCGCCAGTTTTCGGCATCGTTTCCCGATGTCGCGCTCGAAATCGTCGTCGACTCGAGTCCCGCGCTATCCCGGCGGCTCGCGAGCAACACGCTCGATTTCGCGATCGGCGATCCTGCGCACATCTACGCCGAACCGCTCGTCACTTGGCGGCATCCTCTTCGGTGGGCAGCCGCGCGTACGCGCAGTGCTGACTTACGCGGCGGCCCCCTACCGATTGTGGCATTCAGCGGAGCATGTCGATGGCAGGAAAACTTCTTCGAGACGTTGCGCGAAGCCGGCATCGCGTGGCGCGTCGCGTGCGTGAGCACGAGCCTGTCCGCAATCCAGTCGGCCGTCGAGGCCGGGCTCGGTGTTGCTGTGCTACTCGACTGGAATGTGCGCCGCGATACGATGCATGCAATTGATCCGTGTGTTGCCGGTCTGCCGACGCCGCCCGTGGCCGAATTCGGGCTGTTCAGCCACGGAAATGCGGACGGCTGCACGCCAGCGGCAACGACGCTTCAGCGCTTCTTATTTCGGGCGCTGCAGCTAGGTTCGTCCGATGACGACGTGCTCCACTCGAGAGGGAGCGCATCAACAGGCCGCTGCAGCTCGTGATTTTCTGCACGAGTCGCGGATTGGGTGGAGGAGGGAATTGGCAATTTTCGCGCTCGCGCAGCTTCGCTGGACGCGTGAAGCATTCAGCCCACAGTGCATTTCTCCCCACATGAATAATGATAGCGATCCGAACGACTTTCATCATCATAATTGGGTATTGTGGTAGAAAGGCAATCCGATTCCGTATCCATCAACAAGTGCCGCCGTTAACAATCGGCTTTGCTAATTCTGTTTTCGCTCGATTGACCTTAGTGCGGCGCGCAGCGGTGCGGCATCGCTGCCCAATCGCTTACTCGCGGTGATCGCCGCCTCAATCATCGGCCGCTTCATCCGGCCTAGCCGAGTTACGTCGATGCGCGACGCGGGTCCTGTCAACGCGAGAGCGCCAGCGAGCGACTGCATCGCTGAGAACACCGGAACGGCGATGCTGGCGGTATCCATCTCATGCTGACCTGGCAATACACAACAGCAGTCGTACCGGATTTGCTCATAGCGCTTACCGGGTGCATGACTGAATGCGGCTAGCACATAGCCGGCGGCGTTTTCGGTCATCGTCTGTACGTCGCCTTCTTGAATGTGATCGCAGACCGTGCGCGACGAATTCAAGCGGCATAGGCAGACGATTAACTTCTCGCGCATTACGTGAAACGAGAGGCTCTCGCCGCTGTCGTCGCGCAGTGCGTGCATCGACGGCAAAATTGCATCACAAAGTTGCAGGCCGCGCTGATAGAGCGCGCCCAGTTGCAGCGCTGTGGGTCCAATGTGGTAGCGGCCGTCGTCGTCTCGATAGATCATCCGGAGTTGCATGAGCGACGCTGTCAATCGTAGGACCGTGCTTTTGTAGAGCCCGGTGCGCGCGGCAAGCTCCTCGAATGAGAGGCCTTTCTGGCCGGACAAGCGGAACGCAAAGAGAATCGCGAATGCACGGTCGAGCGTGGCGGCGCCCTCGGCGCTTGTTTCGGGGATTGGTCTTGGTCGCATGCGGTGCCTATGTTTTGTGGGGGGGGACGTGACCTGGGCTTTAAATGCGGAGCGCAAGCCGATCGGCGGGATCGAGCACGTATAGGCTTGTCGAGCAGTGCGTTCGGCATCGAAATCGCCTTGCGGCCTGAAGCGAACGTGGCACGAGGGATGTCGCTTATGGCGGCTCTTTCGCGACGTTGCCCGCTTCCATCAGGAAGCGATATAGATCACGCTCGTCGGGCTCTTGCTTGCGTTCGGTCGCGTGGTGGCGGATCCGTTTGAGCAGAACCGGTACGAGCCGCTCACTGAGCGTCAGGCCGAGCGCGCCATAGGCTTGGCGCACGCTTTGCGAACCGGAGTGCTTGCCTAGCACGAGCGAGCGCTTGCGGCCAAGTTCGGCCGGATCGAAGCCCTCGTACGTAGCGGGATTCTTCGCAAGACCGTCGGCACGGATCCCCGATTCGTGCGTGAAAGCACCACTTCCTACGATGCTCTTGCCAAACGCAACGGTCCTGCCCGAGGCATGTTCGACGAGCCGCGAAAGGCCGACGAGCGCCGTCGTATCAACGCCTGTGTCCCGGCCGAGAAGATGGCGCGCGGCCATCACGACTTCTTCGAGCGATGCATTGCCCGCTCGCTCGCCGAGGCCGTTGACGGCCGTGTTCGCATGTGTGGCGCCGGCACGTAGCGCGGCAAGCGTGTTTGCAGTCGCGAGCCCTAGATCATCGTGCGCATGAATCTCGATCTCGATATCAACCGCGTCGCGCAGCCGCGCGATTGCCTCATAGGTGGAGAATGGATCGAGTACACCGACTGTGTCCGAGAAGCGGATCCGCTGTGCACCGCAATTCTGGGCGAGCCACGAGACTTGGGCAACGAATGCGGGATCCGCGCGCGACGCGTCTTCTGCGCCGAGCGACACCTTGAGGCCGTCCTTCACTGCCTCGCCGACCACTCGCCTGATTTGTGCAAACACCCATGTTCGTGGCTGCCGCAGCTTGTACTGCAAGTGAGTGTCAGATACTGGGATGGACAGGTGAACGATGTCGGGATTGCAGTACAGCGCGGCAGCTAGATCGCTGAGCGTTAGCCGGCCCCATACCATAACTCTGGCTTGGAGACGCAAGTCCACAATTGCTTGAATGCACGCAATTTCCTCCGGCCCCATCGAGGGAATACCGACTTCGAGCTCGGGGACGCCAGCCCCAGATAGCGCGGTCGCGATTGCGCATTTCTCTGCGACAGTGAATGCTACGCCGGCAGCCTGCTCGCCGTCGCGCAAGGTCGTGTCGTTGATGATCGGAGTCGACATGGGTGCGGTCCCTCGAGTCTTTGCGGTTGTACCTGCAAGGTGCGGGCCAACCCTCTCTTGGCGCTACGAGTCCGAGCGACAATCAGGACGTCGTCATGTCGTGAGTGTCTTGTTCCCGACAATTTTCTTCATCATTTCGCCCATTGTGGAGCGGATTCGAAATGAATTAGATAGAGGAAGTCGCACGGTCCCGCCAGCACTTTTTCGGTTAGCATCGTGGACTCAGTGAAACGTGTTGTTGTCTTTGTCGTTCATTTCCGACATTGCAACGGCGATTTTGTTGTCGGCTTCGTGGATGCACGTGCCCGCGCCGTCCAGATTCGTACGAACCGGTACGGATTGTGGCTTGCAACGGCGTCTGGCATGCGCACAATGATCCCGGAGAGCCCATCGCTGGAGCGAAAAAACCCATGCCGAACATCCATGCCAAAGCGACTTCTTGTGATTTCGATGTGATCTATGAAATATGCAAGACGCTCATCTCATCGGAGGACGTGAGGCAGACATTCGATACGTCGTTGCGTTACATGGCATATGCGCTCGGCTGGCGTTCCGCGTTCATTGCCATTGCAGAGTCAGACGGACGTTTGCGGGGTCTATGCAGCACGGGGCTGCAGGAGGACTGGCGGCAGCGCGTATGCTTTCTGCCCGGCGAGGGGATCGTCGGACGGATTTACACGATCGGGTCGCCCGTAATCGTGCCCGCGGTGCGCGACGAGCCGATGTTCCTCGACCGCACAGGGGGCGCGGGTGCGCCCGACGATGAGAGCGTGGCCCTGCTCGCGGTGCCGATTCGGCACGAATGGCGCCCTCTGGGTGTGCTGGTCGCATTCTGCGAGAATCCAGGCGGCAACCGCCTGTTGGCGAGCGACCTGCACCTGATGAAGGTGGTTGCGACGCCGATGGCGCAGGCGCTTTTGCTCCATCTGGGGGCGAGCACGACGCGCGGCGGCAAGCAGGACGAAGTCTGGCGCATCCGGAAGACGGTCCGTCCCGTTCTGCAGCTCGACCAAGTGGTCGGTACGTCCGCACCGATGCAGGAGGTATTCGGACAGGTCCATCAGGTCGCGCCGACGCGCACAACGGTGCTATTACGCGGCGAGAGCGGCACCGGCAAAGAAGTGATCGCACGTGCGATTCACCGCCTGTCACCGCGCAAGGAGCAACCATTCGTCTCGGTCAACTGTGCGGCGCTCACGGAATCGCTGCTGGAGAGCGAGCTGTTTGGCCATGAAAAAGGCGCGTTCACGGGTGCGCAATGTCAACGCAAGGGACGATTCGAACTGGCGCAGGGCGGGACTCTCTTCCTCGATGAGATCGGCGATATTTCGCCGTCCTTCCAGGCAAAACTTTTGCGCGTGTTGCAGGAGCGCGAGTTCGAACGAGTGGGCGGCGTGAGACCAGTGAAAGTCGACGTGAGGCTGATCTTTGCCACCAATCGAAATCTAGAGCGGATGGTGAGGGACGGCGAGTTCCGTGCGGATCTGTACTACCGGATCAACGTCGTCAGTATTCCATTGCCGCCGCTGCGCGAGCGGCGCGACGACATTCCCGCGATGGCGCAGCACTTTCTCGATCGCTTCAATCGCGACCACGGTCGCTCGCTGTGCTTCAGCGATGACGCGATGCGCGTGCTGATGAGCTGTCATTGGCCCGGTAACGTACGCGAGCTCGAGAATTGCGTTGAGCGTACGGCGACAATGACGCATCATGACACGATCGATCGCCTCTCATTCCTCTGCGAGTCCGATCGATGCACGGCGAAAGTGTTGCACCATATCCAGCGAGAGGACGCCGTGCGCCCTGCAGGCACGTCAGACATCTCAATTAGCGAAGTGCCAGACTCCCTGCGGAGCGCCGCGATGCCACCATCGAGCAGGGTCAATGGCACTGATCGCGATCACGTAGGGCTCAACCTGCCGAACGGCGACGACAGGCCGGATGGCGAGCGCGAACGGCTCATTTGGGCGATGGAGCGCTGCGGCTGGGTGCAGGCGAAGGCGGCGCGGCTTCTCAAAATCACGCCGCGACAGATCGGCTACGCACTGCGCAAGCACGGGATCAAGGTACGGCGCTTCTGATCGTCAGCGACGCGCACCGTGTGCTCTCCGCCATGCGGCAAGTGAACTGCGCCTCGCACGCCGTTGGATGTGGGCGGAGTTGACTTGCGTTGTGTACTTTGTAACGGCGTCGCTAAATGCACGGGAGGTATTGTCGCTTGGCACGGATCTGGCGTCGGTGATCCGATAGATCATATCGACAAGGAGCATCTCCATGAGCCTCAAGATTGTTGCGTCAACCTGCACAGGCTGCTCGGCTTGCGAGCCGCAATGTCCGAACGTCGCGATCACCGAGAAAGGCGGTGTGTTTGCCATCGACCCGAAGAAGTGCACGGAATGCGAAGGCCACTTCGATAGTCCGCAGTGCGTCGCTGTGTGCCCTGTGGACGGGTGCATAGTGCACTGTTAATCCCCGATCTTCGATTGGGTCGCGGTTGAGCGATCATCTGCCGCGCTGCAGCCTTTACCCGCGCCACTCGTCATCAAGGTTGCGTTGAATTCCCCTCTTGCACGCGGTGCTGGAGTCGTCGCGGAGCGGCTCCGAGGATACTCGCGTGCAGTTCGCCGCCGAACGGTCTCCGAGCGGACAGTTGCCGCCGATCTGGGCCTCCTTCAGTGGGCCGAGCCCAATCCACGCGTCCACATGCTCGGCATCGAAACCGACTACCCGCATGCCGCTAGCTTCCATCAGTGGACGGCGGATCAAAAGCGGTTCGGCAAGGAGGCACGCGAGCGCGCTTGCAGCATCCAGCAATTCGGGCGCGAGCCGACCCGACTTTATCTCGGGCGCCGCGCGGTTGAACCATTCGGGAACAAGCAGCGGCTCGAGGAAGGCGAACAGCGTTTTTGGCGTCCATGGCCAGCGCAGCAGATTGCGCACCTCGAGTGTGTGCCCGGCGGCGATGAGTAGCGCCTTCTGCGCCGCATTCGCGCTGCAGCCGGGTTTTTCGTAAAAAATCACGTGCGTCATTTCGGATCGATTTCAGCGGAATGATTTCACGGTTGGCCTTCGTGTAGGACGAGCGCAAAATTCGTGATCTTGAGATGCGCCGGTATGGTAAGAACTGTCATTGGCACTGCGGTATGCAGCAAATCTCGACACCGATAGCATGAGTCCACAGTACGGCATCTGCCGGCGATCGACCGGAAGCGTCGCGCACGGCAAGTCAAGGTCGCGGTCTGCCAAGATGTCCATCGCGCTGCGTCCGTCCGGCGCGCATAGTGTGACATTCGCGCCTTGCGCAATTAGCAACCGCATTACCTCGGTCCTGCCGTTCGCCGCTGCCTGCATGAGGCACGTGATACCGTCATCGTTCGCGTGGTCAATATCGATACCTGCATCGACGAGGCGAACGATCGATGCAGGTGAACCGCCGGTACTCGCATACCAAAGCGCGTTGTTGCCGGCGTCGTCGACCGCATAGATCTGCAAGCCAAGCGCGATGAGCGCGTTCATCACAGCGTGATCGTCTTGTCGCACGGCTAGCATCAATGGCGTAAGGCCGTTGACGCTGCGCGAAAGGGGATGAGGAAAGTCGTTCCGCGCGAGCCAAGTCGCGACTAGCGCGGGGAGAGGTGTCGCGTCATTGTCGGCGCGCAGTGCTCGCTCCGTGTCGGTGTCTCTTGATAGCGGTGTGAGAGGAAAAGGCATATTCATGGTCCTGTTGCAGTTGTAAGGTGGCGTCTGAGCCACGGGCGGGACGACTAAAGCGTGTGGGTGTGTTGGTGGCCAGCGCTGGCGCAACCACCATGCCAATCGACCCAATGCCACTCAGAGCGCGAGACGCGGGTTCAGCGGTCAGAGCGTGCGTTCCCTTCGCGACAAGGACTGCTCCGATTGTGCGGAAGCTGACATCGGAAGCGCAAGACACGACAGTCGCGCTCGCATCCCAATGTAGCTATCGAGGAGGACAACCGGAGAGAGGACCAAGCGGCGCAGCGGCGCGTTCCGCGCTGACGGAAATCATGGTGCGGAACTTGCGAGTTGGTGCGGACCAGATAGTCAGGAGCTTGTATGTCTGCCTCCCTCAAGGCAAAGATTGCCGAGGTCTTCGACGAACGCGGTTGCGAAAGGAACCAAGCCAAAAGCGAGAAGGAGCGCAAGACCGGCTGCACGAGGCAGCTCTCGCCAGGCGCGTCAGCGGGCGGCTGTGCGTTCGACGGCGCAAAGGTCGCGCTGCAGCCAGTCGTCGACGTGGCGCACCTCGTGCACGGGCCGATCGCGTGCGAAGGAAATTCCTGGGATAACCGCAATGCAGCATCGTCGGGCTCGACGCTCTATCGCACTGGCTTCACGACTGACATTAATGAACTCGACGTCGTATACGGCGGTGAGAGGCGGCTGTTCAGGAGCGTGCGCGAAATCATTGAGAAATACGACCCGCCCGCCGTGTTCGTCTATCAGACCTGCGTGACCGCGTTAATCGGCGACGACGTCGAGGCGGTTTGCAAGCGGGCGTCAGAAAAGTTCGGCAAACCCGTCGTTCCGGTGAACGCGCCCGGCTTCGCGGGCTCGAAGAATCTCGGTAACAAGCTCGGCGCCGAGGCGATTCTCGATTACGTGATCGGCACACGTGAGCCGGCACACACGACGTCATTCGACATCAACATCATCGGCGAATACAACCTGTCGGGCGAACTGTGGCAGACGAAGCCGCTCCTCGACGCTCTCGGTATTCGTATTCTTTCGTGCATTTCTGGCAACGGCCGATACGGCGAGATCGCGACTTCGCACCGGGCTAAGGTCAACGTGATGGTGTGCTCGAAGTCAATGATCAACATCGCGACGAAGATGGAGCAGCGCTACGGTATTCCGTATTTCGAGGGCTCCTTCTATGGGATAGGCGACGTAAGCGACACGCTGCGCCAGATGGTGAGGCTGCTGGTGCAACAGGGCGCACCCGATGACCTGATCGGGCGGACAGAGCGCCTGATTGCGGCAGAAGAGGCTCGGGCGTGGGGGCGGATCGCGCGGTACCGCAAGCGCCTGCAGGGCAAACGCGTACTGCTTATTACGGGCGGTGTGAAGTCGTGGTCTGTTGTCGCCGCGCTGCAGGAGGTCGGGCTCGAGATTGTCGGCACAAGCGTAAAGAAGAGTACCAAGGAGGATAGAGAGAGGATCCACGAGATTATGGGCGACGGTGCGCAGATGATCGACAATATGGCGCCACACGAGATGTACAAGATGCTGCGCGACGCAAGGGCCGACATCATGTTGTCCGGCGGGCG
The DNA here is from genome assembly GCF_002934455.1 of Trinickia symbiotica. Taxonomy (GTDB): domain Bacteria; phylum Pseudomonadota; class Gammaproteobacteria; order Burkholderiales; family Burkholderiaceae; genus Trinickia; species Trinickia symbiotica. The sequence goes on from NZ_PTIR01000032.1 coordinate 24,711, forward strand.
TTCGCAATTCGTTGCGCTGAAGGCGCGCATGCCCTGGCTCGATATCAACCAGGAGCGCCATCATCCATACGCCGGGTATGAGGGAATCGTCGAACTGGTGTGCGAAATCGACCGCGCGATGCACAACCCCGTTTGGCAGCAGGTCCGTATCCCGGCGCCGTGGGGGGACGACGGCGAGACGCTCGATGCCGTGCAGCGACAGGTACCCGAGCTCCCCACGCCCGTGCCGCCGCTGGAAAGCGTGCGCGCCCGCGCAGTAGGTGTCGAGTCGGCCTTCGCGTCTTAAGCACAGCGGGGAGCGGAGACAATGGCTGTCGTTGTCGAATCCAACAAGGCGTGTGCGGTCAACCCACTGAAGATGAGCCAGCCGTTAGGCGCGTGCTATGCGTTCATGGGGCTCGACGCGTGCATGCCGGTGATGCATGGTTCCCAGGGGTGTACGTCGTTCGGTCTCGTGCTGATGGTGCGCCATTTCAAGGAGGCTATCCCCCTGCAGACTACTGCAATGAACGAGGTCACGACCATTCTTGGCGGATACGACAACGTCGAAACAGCACTGTTGAATATCCACAAACGCGCGGCGCCAAAGGTCATTGCAGTCTGCTCGACAGGGCTCACTGAAACAAAGGGCGACGATGTCGAGGGCTATCTCGCGATGGTGCGCAAGCGCAAGCCAGAGCTGGATAGCACTGAGGTCATCTACGTGTCGACGCCAGACTATGTCGGTGGCTTCGAGGATGGCTATAGTCGTGCGCTCGGCGCGATCGTGAAGGCATTGGTAAAGCCGTTGCCGCGCGTCGCGAGGCAGGTAACGGTGCTGCCCGGTAGCCATCTGTCGCCGGGCGACATCGACGAACTGCGCACAACCATCAGCGCGTTCGGGCTCGATGCAATCGTGCTGCCGGACCTGTCTGGCTCGCTCGACGGTCACATCCCTCAGGACTGGCGCGGCACGACGCTTGGCGGTACGACGCTAGATCGGATACGTGCTGCCGGTGCATCGGCATTGACAATCGGCGTGGGCGAGCAGACCCGCGAGGGGGCTCAGGCGCTAGAGGCGCTGGCAGGTACGCCGTTCGAAATCTTCGAGCGGCTCACCGGACTGGAACCAAACGATCGGTTGCTACATCGCCTTGCTCAGCTGTCGGGCCGGTCGGTTCCTGCAAAGTACTGCCGGCAACGTAGCCAACTGCTGGATGCAATGCTCGACGGACACTTCTACACGGGCGGCATCAAGGTGGCGCTCGGCGCCGAGCCGGACCTGCTGCTCGCGCTCGGTTCACTGCTGCACGAGATGGGCGCCGAACTATCGGTCTGCGTCAGCACGACCGCGTCGCCATCGCACGCACTTCTGCCTGCAAGCGAAGTCGTGCTCGGCGATCTCGAAGACATAGAGAGCGCCGCAAGCGGCTGCGATCTCCTTATCACAAATTCCCACGGTCGGCAGATGGCAGAGCGCCTCAGCAAGCCGCTCATGCGCGTAGGCTTTCCCGTGTTCGACAGGATCGGAAATGCTCACCGCTGCCAAGTCGGCTACCGAGGCACGATGAACCTCATCTTCGAGGTCGCAAACCTGATGATCGAGCAGATTCCTCGCTACGGCCCCGCCGACTGGGCGCTTGCGCAGTCGGCGGCTGATCTGGCCGCGCGCGATCCCGCCCGAGGAGTAGAGATTCCGGTCGCTGCGACCGGCTACGAATGTTACGAGGAGCCCACCCCATGAAAATCGCATTTGCAACTCAGGACAAAGTGCACATCGACGCACACTTCGGCTCGGCGAAGACTATTGTCACGTACGACGTGACGACCGACGGCCATAAGTTTGTCCAGGCGTTCGACTTCGGCGGCGATCTGGAGGAGGACGGTGACGACGACAAGCTCGCGCCCAAGCTCGAGGCCGTCCGAGACTGCGCGATCCTGTATGTCGCCGCGATTGGCGGCGCGGGGGCGGCGCGCGTCGTGGCGCTAAAGATCCATCCGATCAAGGTGCCGCGGGCAGAGCTGATCGAAGATGTTCTCGAGAAGGTGAGCGGCGTGCTGAAAGGTACGCCACCGCCCTGGCTGCGCAAAGCGCTCGCGAAGGACCGGCCGCGGTCGTACGATTTTGCTCAGGACGACGAGGTAGCTCATGAGTGAAGGCAATCTTGAGAAGGACGCCGTCGATGCGGCGAGCGAAGAGGTGCTTCTTGCAACCCCGTTCGTCCAGCAGCTGGTCTGGCAGCTGCGTGCGCAGCTGCCCCACGGCTCGTGGAATGGGAAAAGCGACCAGAGATTGCTGAAGCCGTACATCCTGACCGCGGAAGAGCGTCGCGCGATTCCGATCGTGGGCGACCCGAATCCCGAGACGCTCTTGCGGCTGGAGCTGTTCTATAACGCAATCGCGGTGGCGATTGAACTCGAAACTGGACAGATGGTCTCGCCGATGACGAAGATGAGCCATGAGGGCTTCGGGCGGATAGTGCTGATTGCGGGCCGGCTTGTGGTCGTCAACAAGCAGCTGCGCGAAGTGCACCGCTTCGGTTTTCCGTCGCTCGAGAAGCTGGCCAAGGCGGGCAGCAACCTGGTGAGTGAATCCATCGAAATGATCTGCGCCTGGCCGGCGGTTGCCAAGTACGGCGTGTGATGAGCGAGGAAATGATGAACACTACGGAAGTCATGAAGGCACGCCTCAAAAGGCTCCATGCACAGGCCCTGGAAGCGAAGTTTGAGCTGCACGATCTATCTGAGGAACTGCCGACGAATTGGGAGCGGATTCTGGCGGTTGCGCAGCGCTGCTACGACGCTCACGCTGCGCTGATGGAAGCGCGCAAGGCCGCAGCGGCGTCGGCGTGACCGTGCGGGAGATTGACGTGAGCGAGACTTTCAGTGTGAAGCTTCCGAGTGGCGAGATGTGGACACCGACCTTCGTGTCCACGCTCGACCAGGAGAAATGTATCGGCTGCGGACGATGCTTCCGGGTTTGTGCGCGTGGTGTACTAGAACTCGTGGGGCTTGACGCGAGCGGTACCTATGTTCCGCTCGACGGCGACGACAGCAATGACGACGAGTACGAAAAGAAAGTGATGACGATCGCGCACAGGGCCCCGTGCATTGGCTGTACCGCATGCGCGAGGATTTGTCCGAAAAAGTGCTACACGCACGCGGTGGCTCAGCTCTGACCAAGTCCGCACGGCTATGGAATTCCACGCGACTTTGATGCGCCATGCTGTAAGCGCCGACAGCCCGACGATACTGGCGCTCGCTGGCGTGCTTTCGACGGCGTTTGAGGTGGCGGGTGTGCACGTTCTGCCTATCCGTGGATTAGACGCCCTAGAAACCCAGTGGTTGCTTGCACACTGGTTTCCAGGTGCTGACAGTGCATTGTCGCTGGCATGGGACTCATCGGATGTAGCATTTCGGTGCGCGTCGCGGCACGACGAAATGGAAGACCTTGTAGTGTTGCTCGAGGCACATGCTGATCCAGGCGCCGGGACGACCGACGAAGTGCATTGCGTGGCCCACGCATTGGCCTGCGCGTTTCCGGGCGCTAATCACCTCTGGCAGGACCTGAGGCTCCCTTCGCGGCGCGAACTGTCGGCGTTGCTTGGCTACTGGTTTCCGCTGCTCGCGGCAAAAAACGTTTACGGCATGAAGTGGAAGAAGTTCTTTTACAAGCAACTGTGCGAACGCGAGGGGCTGGTTGTCTGCAAGGCGCCGAGCTGCGGCCTTTGTCCCGATTGGGCGCATTGCTTCGGGCCTGAGTAGGAAGCTCCTCCCGGAATAAGACTCACAAACGAGGTATCCGACCTATGACAGCCAGTGCTATGCGCACTTGTACGAGAGCGTGCGATGACGGCGTCTGATGAAGGGCGTCTTCACGCCCACCTCGCGAGTCTCGCCCATGAGCTGCAGTGGGTTGAGCGGGTACTGCTCGATGGTGGCGCGCTGAGTGAGTTGCTGGCAGGACGTCGATTTGTCTATGTCGGAGGTCGTCCACGAAGCAACGCAGTTTTGCGGGAGCGGTTGGCGCATAACGGGGGCACTTTCATCCATCACATTGCCCTGATTGACGCTGACGGAAGCGCCCGTGAGAGGCGATTTACAGCACTGTTGAGTGGTGTCGACGCTGTGCTGTGTCCGCTCGATACCATTGATCCAGAGTCGCTGTCCGCGCTGCGTATTCTCTGTTCGCGCCACGGCGTGCCGTGGATCGCATTGCGGACCTCGAGTGTGGCGAGCTTCGTGGCAGGTTTGCTGAAAGCGGCCTGCAAGCCGTGCCGTCGTGCAGCATTGCCGCACCGCGGATTCTGCATGAGGGGGTGAGTCATAGTACTCGGGCGGGATCCTTACAACGATGGCTGCCTTCCGGCGAACACGCGTGCCACGGTGCAGCGGCGGCTTGTGATCGCCGCGTTCCTCTAGCCGAACTTGAACAGTATGCCGTGCCCGCCGCGCGGGTACTCCCATTCGATGTTATCGTGGTCCGCACAGAGGATGCGGCAGCTGCCGCATTCCAGGCAGCCGTCGGCGATCAGTGTGACCGTGCCGTTGCTCTCGACTCTGTAGCACGATGCCGGGCAAACGAACGTGCAGCTTTTCTCGCCACATTCGTCGGTGCAGACGTCCGCATTCCTGATCTGGACGTGGGGCCGGCCCGTGTCCACGCGATAGCGGTTCTGAAAAAGCTTTTCCTCGATGTTGACAGCGATGTTGCTCATCGGAAGGCCCTCCAAAGCTTGTATGCATCGCCGACAAGGCCAGTGAGCGAGCGGCTTCTACGGAAGCTTGCCATGACCTCGTGCTTTTTGGTTTTCTTGTCGACGCCGTCGACAGTGAACATCGTGCGGGCCGCGTTTGCGACGAGGTCCGGGTATGTCGTAAAGAACTGTGGATTGCGGTGCAGGATGTTCGGCATGTCGCGATACTTGTATAGATCCTTCATCACGAAGCTGTCGTCAAGCGCGGCCTTATACACCGAAAGCTCGTTTGCGCCGTAACCGCGCCCGGCTGCTTTCGCCGCGATCACGGTCTCGGCGGCGAGGCGCCCGGTCGTCATTGCGAGGTTGGACCCTTCGCGATGCGCGGCATTGACGAAGCCACCCGAGTCTCCGACGATCATCCAGCCGTTGCCGTAAACCTGCGGAATCGCGTTGAAGCCGCCTTCTGGAATGAGGTGCGCGCAATACTCCTTCATTTCGCCACCGGCAATCAGCGGCGCGATTGCCGGATGATGCTTCATCTCTTCGAGCAGGACGTACGGGCTTGTGCGGTTTGGGTTTTTCTTGAAGTCGCTCAGCATGCAGCCGACGCCGATGGTCAGCGATTCTCTGTTCGTGTACAGGAAGCCTGTGCCCACCATCCCGTCGGTGATACGGCCGACCATCTCGATCACGACACCTTCCTCGTCGCCTATGTTGAAGCGCTGACCAATGGTCTCTTCTGGCATGAAGAGAATTTCCTTAACGGCCAGGGCAACGTTGCTCGCCTGAATTTCATTGTGAAAGCCGGCCTTTCGTGCGAGTGTCGAATTCACGCCGTCAGCGAGAATCACGACGCCGGCATAGACGTCGCCTTGTTCACGGTCGCATTGCACGCCGACGACCTGGTCGTTGTCCAAGATCAGGTGATTCACAGTCGTCTCGCAGATTAGCAACGCGCCGGCTTCGCGCACCTTTGATGAGAACCACTTGTCGAACTGCGCACGGATGATCGTGTAGCGGTTATATGGCGGCTTGTTGTAGTCGTCGCTGCGCAGGTGAGTGCCGACGAACGACGTTTCGTCGAGCATCCACATACGCTGTTCGATGATGTGGCGCTCGAGCGGCGCGTCGTCACGGAAATCGGGAATGATCTCTTCGAGTGCATTCGCATAGAGGATTGCGCCCTGCACGTTTTTGCTACCGGGATATTCGCCGCGTTCGATCTGCAGCACCTTCAGTCCGCTCTTGGCCATCACGTAGGCCGCGGCGTTGCCAGAAGGTCCGGCTCCGACGACGATCGCATCGAATTGCGAGGGTATTTTCATCCGATTCTCCTCACGCGATTGCTCTGTCGCATAGTGCCAGACGGTCTGCGCACGCGCGCGTGAGAGCCGGCAGTACCTGCAGTGCGTCGGCAATAATGCCGTAGTGCGCAAAGTCAAAAATCGGCGCGTTCGGGTCTGTGTTGATCGCGACGATTAGGTCCGAGCTTTCCATGCCGACGCGGTGCTGGATCGCTCCCGAGACGCCCGCCGCGATGTAGAGCTTCGGCCGTACCGTCTTCCCAGTCTGCCCAACCTGACGGTCGGCCTCGACCCAGCCCGCCTGCACGCAAGGACGTGTCGCGCCGACTTCGCCACCCAGCGCGCGCGCCAACTCGAAGACGAGGCGAAAGTTCTCAGGACTCTTCAGCCCCTTACCGCCGCTAACGATCACGTTCGCGTAGGGCAGGTTGATCCGGTTGCTCTCCGTATCGGCGATGAAGTCGATCAGTTTCGTCACGATGTCGGCCTCGATCATGTCAAGCGTCTCCTGAACGATCTCGCCGCCGCGGCCCGCCTGAATCTGCGGCATCGCCATGACGCGCGGGCGCACCGTCGCCATCTGCGGGCGGTACGCAAGCGTCATGATCGTACACAGCAGCGAGCCACCGAAAGTCGGCCGCGTGGCCGCGAGCGCGCGCGAGGTCGGGTCGATGTTCAGCGCCGTGCAGTCGGCGGTGAGGCCAGTGGCGAGCGTCGTCGCGACCGAGCCCGCGAGATCGCGGCCCATCGAGGTGGCGCCGAGCAGCAGGATCTCCGGCTGATACTTGTTGACGAGATCGGTCAGCCCCCTGGTGAACGGCTCATTGCGATAGCCGAGCAGCACTCGATCGTGAATGACGTACGCTTTATCGGCGCCGAAGCAGAAGGCCTCCTCGGCAAACTGCTCGAGAGGCTCATCGGAGCCGCCGAGCACCGCGACGGCGACGTCGCTGCCGAGCTTGTCCGCGAGCTTGCGTGCCTCACCGAGCAGTTCCCACGACACGCTGTGCACGTGGCCGCGGTCGTGCTCCAGGAAGACCCACACGCCCCTGTAGACTTTCAGGTGTTCGGGTAGTTCGAAGTTCCGGCCGCCGGCCGGTTTAGTGGGCGCGGCCGGCTTCTTGTCCGAGGTGGCGAGCGAGTTCATGAAGTCCTCTTCATCAGCAGGTCCGCCTCCAATGTCGGATGGCGGGTGAATAACTTATGCAGCAGTTTCAGCGACACGTCAGGCAGGCTCGACATGTTGAGTTCTAGCATCTCGGCTTTTTCGCTGCGCGGCGTCGGACCGAACACCTTGCTCACCACTGTCGGGGAGCCCTTTAACCCGATCTTGCTCACGTCCTCGATGCCAGCCTGCTCGCGGTTCCATTTGCGCACCGGAAAGCCCGCCGCATGAATCATCGCCGGCAGTGTCGCGAAGCGTAGCTCATTCGTGTTCTCCAGCATCGTCACCAAGCATGGCAGCGCAGTTTTCAGCACCTGTACGCCGCCTTCGGCGCGGCGCTCGACGACGATCGTGCGAGTACCCAGGTTGGTCTCTACGATCCTGGAAACGTAGGTGAGCAATTGCAAGCTCAAGCGCTTGGCGATGCCGGGGCCGACTTGCGCAGTGTCGCCGTCGATCGTCTGCTTGCCTGTGAAAACAATGTCCACTGCCTGTTCCTTCGTGATCTGTCGGATCGCGCTGGCGAGCGCATACGAGGTCGCGAGTGTGTCGGCGCCAGCGAACGCTCGATCGGTGACGAGCACCGCGTCATCGGCACCGTAGCTGATGCACTTGCGCAATACATCCTCGGCCTGTGGCGGTCCCATGCATAGCATCGTGACTTTGCCGCCGAAGCGGTCCTTCAGCCGCAGCGCTTCCTCCAGCGAGAACAGGTCGTATGGGTTGACAATCGCCGGCACGCCTTGGCGCATGATGGTGTTGGTGACAGGATGGACCCGGATCTGCGCTGAATCCGGAACCTGCTTGATGCAGACGACGATGTGCATTGCAGCACTCCGGGTTAGGCGGCGCCGCCGGCCGGTAATGACGCGTGCAGATTGTCGAGGGAGACTTGCTGTCGTCCGTCGACATCCTGGAACACCTTGAACACTTTCTCCGCCGCGGGCGTGGACACGACGAAATCGTTGTAGGCTTGTTGCAGCAGGCATTGATAGACGGTAAAGAGGCGCGTCTCATTGTCCTGCGGCACAGCTTCCTGTTGCCGGAGATACTGAAAGAAGCGTTTGAGGATGTGCAGGCGGCTGACATTCACCACCTTCTGGTCAAATGCAATGCCAAAGAATTGCAGGAAATCCTCGGCCGAGGAGAGGGTTTTCAGTTGCTCCATGAGTCCTTGCATGTCTTCTAATCCCTATTGAACGTACTTTGCCGGCTGAGTTCGAAGGAATCGATTCACTCGCGTGTTCTCCGGTGCTTCGCAATGCCGCCGGTGTGATTGCCAGGGTGCGGCGTAAAGACGCCGCTACGGGCAAATTCTCTTGTTGGAGAAGAGGATGCGGCCCGACGCACTCTTGATCAACCGACGAACTGCGAGCAGGGCCTCGGTATTGACCCCGGTGTCCCGTCCTAGAAAGTGCTGCGCGCCGACGACGATCTCTTCGAGTGCCGCATTGCCGGCTCCCGTGTCCAAGCAGTCGACTGTGGTGTTCGCGTGGGTGGCTCCCGCCCGCAGGGCAGCGAGCGTGTTGGCTGTGGCGAGTCCGAGGTCGTCGTGCGCGTGGATTTCGATCTCGAGGTCGACGGCATCGCGCAGCCTTGCGATGGCCTCGTAGGTCGAAAACGGATCGAGCACGCCAAGGGTATCGGCGAAGCGCACGCGCTGCGCGCCGTGTTGCTGCGCGCAGCGCGCCACTTGCACGAGGAAGGCGGGGTCTGTGCGCGAGGCGTCTTCCATGCCGAGGGAAATCTTGCGGTCGCTCTTCACTGCCTCGGCGATGACGCGCGCGATTTGCTCCAGCACCCATCTGCGCGGCTTTTGCAGCTTGTCCTGCAAACGAATGTCAGAAACGGGAATTGAGAGGTGGACGATATCGGCATTGCAGCGCAACGCCGCGGCAAGGTCTCGTGGAGTCAGGTGCCCCCATACCATTACACCGGCGTCGAGATTCAAGTCGACGATCGCCTTGATGCACGCGATTTCGTCTTCGCCCAGGGCGGGGATGCCGACTTCGATTTCGGCGACGCCGGCTCGAGACAGCGCCGCCGCGATCGCACATCTTTCCTCGAGCGTGAATGCGACGCCAGCAGTCTGTTCGCCGTCGCATAGGGTGGTGTCGTTGATGATCGGTACGGGCATTTGATCAATCTCTCCTGTTATCGCCCATAGGCTTTGGCGTAATAAACTGCATTCGGGCAATCGAACATCGGTAGGCTGCGTGAGTCGGCCTGGCGCCTCGAGGCTGCGTGCGCAGCGAAGGGAGGCCGTGCGGTGGAGACAGGTTGATGTGGCGTTTGCATCGTGCTGGTCATCGTTCAAGAGAGCGCGTCTCGCAGTTTGCAACGACCATGCCACCGTTGTTTTTATTGGCAACTCTCATTGCTTTTCGGTTGGGTTGTTAGTTTTGTCCGTTACATGCGCTGGGTCACAAGTCACGTTCGTTGTGTTTGCGACAGAAATCGGTGCGCTTGTTGCTTTTTTGGGGGCCGGTGCAACGAGATGAAACGCATGAGCGGCCCGTTTAGCCGGCGTTTCAGTGGACCGGGCGCGAATGGCATGGATCTGGCTGTCACCCGCCGTGTAGTCACTGTCGGTTGTGAGGAGAGATCGATGCAAGATAGCGCCAACGCCTGCACGCTGCCCGCTTCCGCCTACATCGACATCGGGCAGATAAAGCCCCTGGGATCGACCATCGAAGCGCCGGTCACGCGCAGCGGCTGCGGTTCCCAGCACGGTGATGGCGAGGCGGACTGCGGTTTGTCAGGCAGCCCCGAGGAGCTGCCGGCGGAGGTATGGGAAAAGGTCAAGAATCACCCATGCTACTCGGAAGATGCGCATCCCCATTACGCGCGCATGCATGTGGCAGTCGCGCCTGCATGCAACATCCAATGCAACTACTGTAACCGCAAGTACGACTGCTCGAACGAGTCGCGCCCCGGCGTCGTATCGCAGAAGCTGACCCCCGAGCAGGCTGTAAAAAAGGTGATGACGGTCGCGAACGAGATTCCGCAGATGACGGTGCTCGGAATCGCTGGGCCAGGCGATTCGCTGGCCAACCCTACGAAAACCTTTGACACCTTCCGGATGCTCCGGGAGCAGGCTGGTGACATCAAGTTGTGCCTGTCGACCAATGGTCTTGCGCTGCCGGACCTCGTGGACGAGATCTGCAGGTATGACATCGACCACGTGACGATCACCATCAACATGGTCGATCCGGCCGTCGGTGAAAAGATTTATTCGTGGATTTTCTGGGACCACCGCCGGGTGAAAGGCTACGAGGCCGCGCGCATCTTGCATGAGCGGCAGATGCAGGGACTCGAGATGCTGACTGCCCGTGGTGTACTCACGAAAGTCAACTCGGTCTTGATCCCGGGTGTCAACGACGCGCATCTGGTCGAGGTAAATCGTGAGGTAAAGAAGCGCGGTGCGTTCCTGCACAACATCATGCCGCTGATCTCAGAGCCCAAGCACGGCACGTACTTCGGCCTTAATGGCCAGCGCGGCCCGACCGCGCAGGAGCTGAAGGCTGTGCAGGACGCATGCAAAGGTGGTGCTAACGTAATGCGTCACTGTCGGCAGTGCCGCGCGGATGCGGTGGGCTTGCTGGGCCAGGACCGCAACGAGGAGTTCGCATTCGAGAACATTGAGCAAATGGAGGTCGTATATGACCTCGAGCGTCGCCGCAAATATCAGCGGCGGGTCGAGGTAGAGCGCAACGCGCAGCGCGAGGCGAAGCAAAAGGCGCTGGCCTTCTCACAGGCGGTCAGCATGGCCGGAGACGACCTGAAAGTGCTGGTCGCGGTCGCAACGAAGGGCGGCGGGCGCGTGAACGAGCATTTCGGCCACGCCTCGGAGTTCCAGATTATCGAGGTGAGCGCAACTAAAGTGCTCTTTATCGGCCATCGCAGGGTGGACCAATATTGCCAGGGCGGCTATGGCGACGAAGAGAATCTGCCATCGGTCGTTCGTGCGATCAACGATTGTCACGCGGTCCTGGTCGCGAAGATCGGCGAGTGTCCGCGCGATGAACTTTCGCACGAGGGCATTGAGCTGGTGGATAAGTACGTTGGCGAGATCATCGAGAATGCCGCACTTGCTTGGTTCAACGACTACCGCAGCCGCATCGGCAGTGGAGCGGTGGTGCATAAGTTTCGCGGTGACGCTGCGATCCGACAGGGTGCGTTGACGCGCACGACTGAGGCTCCCTGAACTTTGGCAGGAGCGACTCATGGGTGACATCAACCGCGACGACGACGCGATCGAGATAGCGTCCCCGCCGCGCTTCGGCTTTGGCGAGCGCGTGATCGCTCGCTCGCTTATCCGCAACGACGGCACGTACGCCGGCAGAGATATTGGGGAGGTACTCGTGAACAAGGGCGACGTCGGCTACGTCACCAACATCGGTACCTTCCTGCAGCAGTTCTACATCTACGCGGTTGACTTTGTGGAAAGTGGTCACCGAGTCGGCATGCGCGCAAAGGAACTATGCACGCTCGACAAACTGCCCGAAGACATCGTGGCGCGTCTCGGGGAGCGCGCCGCCGCGCTACGCACGATCGGTACGGGTTGCGCTGGCGAGACAGGCGGCGAGAGGGAATCTTCACGCACGCGCGAAACAAGATAGGGGTGCGCTGGATGAGCATCGAATTTATTCAGCCGGAGTATTCGTTGGGCATGCGCGTCATCGCGCTGGACGATCTCTGCAACGACGGCAGCTATCCGGATTGGGGCGAAGGAGGGCGCTTAGTTACAGCCGGCGCGCTCGGCGAGATTGTCAATGTTGGGCGGGTCGTCGAGACAGGCGAGCCAGTATACCTCGTCGATTTTGGCGGACAGGTTATCGGCTGCACCGAGGATGAGATCGCGCCTGCCCCCGCCGGACTGTTGCCCGAAGAACCGTGCCGGCGTGCGTAGTTCGCGTTCACTACACCTAGGAGGTTCCGTTGTGAAAGTCATGATCCGCAAGAACAGTATGGGCACACTGACCGCCTATGTACCCAAGAAGGACCTGGAGGAGCCGATTGTGTGGATGGCTCGGCCGCAGATGTGGGGCGGCCTCGTCACGCTCGCGAACGGCTGGCAGCTCGAGCTGCCCGAGATGGCGGCTGGCACGATGCTGCCCATTACGGTTCACGCTCGGCGCGTGAAGGACGAAGTGGATTGACGCGGCGGTCGCGTCGATCAGAGTCATTATCGAGTTGGCCTGCATGCGCCGACGAATGCCGTGCAGAAATCCGCGGGTGCTGAGCGACGGACCGGTATAGTGATGATCAGAAGCAAGCGCCGGACGCGTGCGCCGTGCGGCCGGGCTTCAAGACCGCCGATCGGCCAACCGCTTTGTGTTCCCGTCAGGAGCCCCTGCAGTGTGCCGTTACTGGAGTGACGTCGTTCAGCGGCTGGTGCCGTATATTCCGGGCGAGCAGCCCGCGCGTGCTGATCCGATTAAGCTCAACACCAATGAGAACCCGTACCCGCCGTCGCCGCGCGTCATCGCGGCGGTTGCACGCGAGCTGGGTCAATTGGGAGAGAGCCTCCGCCGCTATCCTGATCCGCTCGCGCGTCGACTCCGCGAGACAGTCGCGGCTCATCACGGCCTGAAGCCGGAGCAAATTTTTGCCGGGAACGGGTCGGACGAAGTGCTCGCGCACACCTTTCGGGCGCTGCTCAAACACGAGAAGCCGCTGCGCTTTCCGGACATTACGTATAGCTTTTACCCAACCTACGCACTGCTCTACGACGTGTGCTATGAAGCCATCCCGCTCGCCGACGACTTCTCGATTCGCTTGGAAGACTACCTCGGCGACGCGGGCGGCGTGCTGCTCGCCAATCCGAACGCACCGACCGGTCGTGCTCTTTCGCTCGCGGACATTGAGCAGATCGTTACGGCAAACCCGTCGTCGGTGGTCGTGATCGACGAGGCCTATGTCGATTTCGGTGCGCAATCGGCGCTCTCGCTGATCGACCACTATCCGAACCTGTTGGTCGTCCAAACGACGTCCAAGGCCCGGTCACTGGCGGGGATGCGGGTTGGCTTTGCATTCGGCCATGTATTGCTTATCGAAGCACTCAATCGCGTGAAGGACAGCTTCAACTCGTATCCTCTCGACCGGCTCGCGCAGGTTGCCGCTCAGGCCGCCTACGAGGACGATGACCATTTCCTGTCCAACTGCCAGCACGTGATCACTAGCCGCGAGCGGCTGAGGCAGGCGCTCGAGAGGCAAGGTTTCGACGTGGTGCCGTCCGCTGCCAACTTCCTTTTCGTGCGTCATGCGTCGTTCCACGCTGAAGCTCTGGCAAAACGCCTGAAAGATCGAGACATCTTCGTACGACACTTCAAGCTACCGCGAATCGACAGGCATCTGCGCATCACCGTCGGCACCGACGACGAGTGCGACGCACTCATTGCGGCGCTGCGCGAGATACTCGACTGACCGTATGGAATGGGACATCTACGTTGCCGCGTCCACTTTAGGCCGGGTCCAGCAGCTTTCTGCGCTCGCGTGCCGAGTAGTTACTTAAGTGTCCTTGACTTGCAGCCTGGCGCCGCGCCGATGCGACGATCGCCTTGCTTCGTCCAGGGGGAGCCGGGGCGGCGACCTGCTTGTCGAGCGCAGCACTGCCGCAGCGTGGACAGACGGCGATCGTGCCGGGCCGCACCAGTGTTTCGAACTGCAACCGGCAGTTTCGACATTGATATTGGTAAAGGGGCATAAGGAGACTCCTGTGTAAAGGAAAGATGCCGCGCAGCCCGCCGTGGCGGCAGCACAGCCCTCGAATGATTGCTGTGCCTGGCCGACTGCGCCTTCATGTCGGCGGCAGGGCAGTAGGGGCGCCGTGCACTGCAGTTCCAAGCCGCGATAGGCGGCTGATGTCGAGCGTCACGCGCGGTAGCGATTTCAATGCGCCCCGGCGCGCGCTCAAACGAACGTCAAACGGGCCGGTTTTCGTTTGGATTGCGCACTGGTCCCATCAGTTCGAGTCCCTCCGCATAGGTGATCGAGTCGAACGTGGCGTCGAATTTGATTCCGGCGTCAGCGATTGCGTCGAGTTTACCGGCTGTGTCCTTCTTCTTCAGGTCATTTTTCTCCAAGTAGAGCAGCTCAAGTATCTCGTTGTAGACGGTCGATTCCAGAATCGGAAGCACATAGAAGATTGCCTTCTCATACTGCACCTGGTAGCGCGTGCTCAGGTCAATGTTGTCGCAAAACAAGAAATACTTACCATTTGCTGATAGCGCGTCGCCGAGCACTTCTGCGACGTTCTTCAGGTGTTCGAAGCTTAGCAGCCAGCCGGCGAAGAACGGCAGATGCCGTTCGCCTACGTCGGCGACCGCCATGAATTGTTCGCAGGAAAGCTCGGGCGGACGCGCCTCGTCGGCGAGCCTCGGCGAGAAGCGCAGTGCGAGCTCGCCGCGAAAGCCGACTCGCCCGAACGTGTTCATGAATCCCTTGAAGACCGGGTTGAGTAGTCGACCTCCGTGCTCCAGCCGGGCGAGGGCGGTGTCATCAAGCTCCTTGCGGGTGAGCGTATCAGTCATTAGTTATTCCTTGTTTCCATAAATTGGGCGCAACGAGAACGCCGGTTCGTACTTGGTCGGATAAACGCGGCGGCTCGTCTGCCGCAATTGCGCATCCGACAACGGAATTGACTACGTAGTGTTGGCCGCTTGTTCGCAATAACTGCACCAGCGGCCACGTGATCAAGGGCATTGCTGAAGAGGGGCACACGAACGTAAAGGCGGCCCTCTGTGCTTTCAGTTTTGTTTGCGACAAAAGGCGCGCCCTTTGTCGGGAAGTCTACGTCGCTGACGTCAGCCGATGCGATTCTGGCAAGCGCGCCAGAAGCCCCGTCCTCCTGGGCGTGCGGGGACTCAGGTTGAGATGGCGCGAAAGCTGCTGGAGGGCGGTCCGCGCGGACGCGCTCCGGCCGATGCGCGATTGGACACAAGAAGACTGACGGATATCGCAGGCTGAAGGGATGGTAGCGGTTTTGCAGCGCTGAGATTTGCAACCCTGGTTTCAATATTTCTGAACAGGAGAACATTAATGACTCAACTTCGACAAATTGCCTTCTACGGTAAAGGCGGTATCGGCAAGTCGACGACATCGCAGAACACGCTCGCGGCGCTTAGTGATCTCGGGCAGAAAATCCTCATCGTCGGCTGCGACCCGAAGGCGGATTCGACTCGGCTGATCCTGCACGCGAAGGCACAGGACACGATCCTTTCGCTCGCGGCAGAAGCCGGCTCGGTAGAGGACCTTGAACTCGATGACGTGATGAAGATCGGCTACAAGAATATCCGCTGCGTCGAGTCCGGCGGTCCGGAACCGGGCGTCGGCTGCGCCGGACGCGGTGTCATTACCTCAATCAATTTCCTTGAGGAGAACGGCGCGTACGACGGTGTCGATTACGTTTCGTATGACGTGCTAGGCGACGTGGTGTGCGGAGGCTTCGCGATGCCGATTCGCGAGAACAAGGCCCAGGAGATCTACATCGTGATGTCCGGCGAGATGATGGCGATGTACGCAGCAAACAACATCTCGAAAGGCATCCTGAAGTACGCGAACAGTGGCGGCGTGCGCTTGGGCGGCCTCATCTGCAACGAGCGGAAGACCGACAAGGAGCTCGAACTCGCTGAGTCGCTCGCGAAAATGCTCGGCACGAAGCTCATTCACTTCGTGCCGCGCGACAACATCGTCCAGCACGCGGAGCTACGCCGGATGACGGTGATCGAGTACGCACCAGACAGCACGCAAGCGGCGCAGTATCGCGCACTGGCCGAGAAAGTCCACCATAACGCGGGCAATGGCGTGATCCCGACGCCGATCACCATGGATCAGCTCGAAGACCTGTTGATGGAGAAGGGCATCATGGTGCAAGTCGACGAGTCGCAAATCGGCAAGACCGCGGCGGAACTGGCCGCCTGACGAATGCTGGGCGACGGTCGCCGCGCATCTAAAGGTGGCCGGGTCCGGTGATGACGTTGCTCACTTATGGAACATTCAATGACCGCCACGGTTGAAGAACGCAAGGCCGCTAATAAGGCCTTGATAGACGAAGTCCTGAGGGCTTATCCGGACAAGATGGCCAAGCGGCGCGCCAAGCATTTGCGCTCCTTTGAGGAAGGCAAGCCCGATTGTGGCGTGAAATCCAACATCAAGTCGCTGCCTGGTGTAATGACGATCCGCGGCTGCGCGTATGCCGGCTCAAAAGGTGTCGTCTGGGGGCCGATCAAGGACATGGTCCACATCAGCCACGGGCCGGTCGGCTGTGGCCAGTACTCGTGGGGCGCGCGCCGCAACTACTACGTCGGCACCACGGGCATCGATTCTTTCGTCACCCTGCAGTTCACGTCTGACTTCCAGGAGAAGGATATCGTGTTCGGCGGTGACAAGAAGCTCGAAAAGATCATTGACGAGGTCCAGGAGCTTTTCCCGCTTAACAAGGGTATCTCGATTCAGAGCGAGTGTCCGATCGGCCTCATCGGTGACGACATCGAGGCGGTGTCGAAGAGGAAGAGCAAGCAGTACGGAGGACATACGATCGTGCCCGTGCGCTGCGAGGGTTTTCGCGGTGTATCGCAATCACTCGGGCATCACCTCGCGAACGACGCGATCCGTGA
Organism: Trinickia symbiotica; assembly: GCF_002934455.1. Classification (GTDB taxonomy): domain Bacteria; phylum Pseudomonadota; class Gammaproteobacteria; order Burkholderiales; family Burkholderiaceae; genus Trinickia; species Trinickia symbiotica. The sequence goes on from NZ_PTIR01000032.1 coordinate 41,479, forward strand.
TTGCGTGTTCGAGACCGATGACAGGAAGCGGTCCACGCTTGAGTCGACGCCCTACGACGTCGCGATCATCGGCGATTACAACATCGGCGGCGATGCGTGGTCGAGCCGTATCCTGCTCGAGGAGATGGGGCTGCGGGTGATCGCGCAGTGGTCCGGTGATGGCACGCTTGCCGAACTCCAAAACACGCCGAAATCGAAGCTCAACCTGTTGCACTGCTACCGATCAATGAACTATATCAGCCGTCACATGGAGGAGAAGTATGGCATTCCATGGGTCGAGTACAACTTTTTCGGCCCGACAATGATTGAAAAGAGCCTTCGGGAGATTGCGAGCCGATTCGATGACTCGATCAAGGCGAATGCGGAGATGGTGATCGCCAAATACCGTCCGTTGATGGATGCCGTTATCGCCAAGTATAAGCCACGCCTGCTTGGCAAAAAGGTAATGCTATTCGTAGGGGGCCTGCGCCCGCGCCATGTGATCGGTGCTTACGAGGACCTCGGCATGGAGGTGGTCGGCACCGGCTACGAGTTCGCACACAACGACGACTATCAGCGCACGGCGCACTACGTGAAGGACGGCACGCTGATCTACGACGACGTGACCGGCTACGAGTTCGAGAAGTTCGTCGAGCGAGTGCGGCCGGACCTCGTCGGCTCGGGCATCAAGGAAAAGTACGTGTTCCAGAAGATGGGCGTACCGTTCCGCCAGATGCACAGCTGGGATTACTCGGGCCCATACCACGGCTACGATGGCTTTGCGATCTTCGCGCGCGACATGGACATGGCGATCGCGAGTCCAGTCTGGAACCTGGCAAAGGCGCCGTGGAAGAAGGCCATGTAGGCGCGGCTAGTTGCGGCCGTGCCCCAGTGGTGCTGGCCGCGCGCTGCTTAGATTATTGATTCAGGAGCGATTCATGATCCAATCGGTCGAAAAGATTCTCGACTACGAACTGCTGTTTCGCGAGCCGGAGTATCAGGCAATCTTTCGCAACAAGAAGGAAAACTTCGAATTCAATCATTCTGAAGAGGCCGTCAAGCGGGCTGTCGAATGGACGACGACAGAGGACTACAAGCAGAAGAACTTCGCTCGCGAATCGCTAACCATCAACCCGGCAAAGGCGTGCCAGCCCCTCGGCGCGGTATACGTCGCCAACGGATTTCACAAGACGCTACCATTTGTACACGGATCGCAGGGCTGCGTCGCCTACTATCGCTCACATTTCTCGCGGCATTTCAAAGAGCCCACTTCTTGCGTGAGCTCGTCGATGACCGAGGACGCTGCGGTGTTCGGCGGCCTGAACAACATGGTGGATGGGCTCTCGAACGCATATAGTTTGTACAGGCCGGAGATGATCGCGGTATCGACAACATGCATGGCGGAGGTGATCGGGGACGACCTCGACGCGTTCATCAAGAACAGTAAGCAAAAGGGTAGCGTGCCGGAGGACTATGATGTGCCATTTGCGCATACGCCGGCGTTCGTCGGCAGTCACGTGACCGGCTACGACAACGCGCTGCTCGGCATTCTCAAACACTTCTGGGACGGGAAGGCCGGGACAACCGAACCGCTTGCACGGATGCCGGACGACAGCGTGAATTTCATTGGCGGCTTCGACGGGTTCGTGGTCGGAAACATGAAAGAGATTCGCCGGATTTTTGAACTGTTCGGCGTCACGGTCAACGTCATCTGCGATCCGTCCGGGACATGGAACACGCCGACAGACGGCGAATTCCGGATGTACGAGGGAGGGACGACAAAGGAAGAGGTCGAGCGTGCGCTCAATGCGAGGGCGACGTTCGTGTTCCAGCAGTATTGCTGCGAGAAGACCAGCAAGTTCATTGCGGAGCACGGCCAGGAGGTCGTCATACTCAATGCACCCGTTGGCGTTGCGGGTACCGACGATTTCCTGATGGAGATTTCACGCGTGACGGGCAAACCAATTCCGACTGAACTCGAAAAGGAGCGCGGCCAGCTCGTCGATGCCATCGCGGATAGCCAGGCGATTCTGCACGGGAAGCGCTACGCCCTCTACGGCGATCCGGATCAGATGCTCGGCTACACAAGGTTCCTGCTCGAGCTCGGCGCAGAGCCGGCGCACGTGCTTGCGACGAATGGCAACGACGACTGGGCGGCGAAGGTACAGGCGCTGTTCGACGCGTCGCCGTACGGTGTGGAATGCAAGGTCTACCCAAAGCGTGACCTTTGGCATCTGCGCTCATTGCTGTTCACGGAACCGGTGGATTTCCTTATCGGCAACACCTATGGGAAATATCTCGAACGCGACACGAAGACGCCGCTCGTGCGACTTATCTTTCCGATTTTTGACCGCCACCACTACCACCGGTACCCGACGTGGGGATATGCCGGTGCATTGCGACTTCTCGTGACGCTGCTCGACGAACATTTTGAGGCGCTCGATGTAAATACCATCGCGGTGTCGAAGACCGACTACGGTTACGACATCGTGCGCTGAGGGCGGCGCGGTTATCGCCATCTGGCAGTAGCGACAGATTCAATGATCGTCTTCGGCCATATTGGTCGTTAGCGTCTGAGAGCCCGGTTCCCTCGGATCCACCTAATGTCATTGCTTTAATGCATCAACGGATTGAGACGGACTCGGCTAGGCGGCGTTTCTTCGAATTGGAACCGTGATCGGCACGCTGTTGAGAAAGTCCGACAGCCGCGAGAATCACAATCGGGCAAAGGCTATCCTCTCGGAAATGCTGGAAGGCTTGCCGCTGTTTTGCACGCGTTGGCTTGCTGGTCAGGCTCAATGAGCCGAGGGGATCTTGCTACCGATCTGGCGTCGATGGTTTCACTCTGTCGCGATGGGATCCTGGGCCGCCAGATGGCCCTTCGTATTTATATCGGAAGCATTCCTCAATCCAAGGTTCGTTCCCGCTATGACACGGTGCGCCACATGCTGAGCGCCGGCCGGTCATGAGCGCGGCACGCAGGAAAAGGCGAGGCGTCGGTGGATGCGCACTTCGCAGGCAGCCGCCCGGGTGCTGCCGAGTCCGGCAGCCGTTGATGCTCAATATCGCGAGCGCTCCATATCCTCCAATACCGGCTTTAACAGTGGGATGAATGATGAATGTCAGTGAAAAGATCGCCGCCGTCCGCGCACAGTTCCCGGTGAACCAAACGGTTTCTCTATCTTGACTCGGCGCATCAGACGTCGCTCTCCGCGAAGGTTCGCGACGCGCTCGAAGAGTTCATGTCCGAGGGCTACGAAATGGCGGGACCGAAGCCCGTATTGTTGCGTCGTGCCGCGGAGACCCGGGAGCGAGTGGCAAAGCTCTTCAACGCAGCCCCCGGCGAAATCGCGTTCACGAAGAATACGTCGAAAGGCCTGAACATCGCCGCCAATGCTCGGCTTTCGCTTCGCGCCAGTTGCCTTTGAATCAAGGACCATGGCATTACTTGCAGCATGAGCTGCCGCGGTGATTGTTGGGACAACGCTGCGATGAAGAGCTTCTTCCCACGCTCGAGACGGAGCGCCTCAGTCGCAGCGTCTATCGCACGCGCAATGATGCCCGCGCAGACGTCTTCGACTACATCGAGCGCTTCTACAATCAACAACGCAGGCACTCGATTCTCAACTTCGTTAGCCCGGTTCAGTTCAAGCAAGGCCTAATGGGCTAGCAAGGTCGTCCGGGAAACTGGGGCAAGGCCAGTCCTCCATGTCTCAATGCGTTGCATCGTGGCGTGCGGTATTTGGCCTCTGCACCTTGGCCAGTTCGACTGTCATCCAGATCAGGTCCTTCGACTCAAACGTCGATTCCCAAACAGCTTTACCCACTTCAGCCAGCTTGGCTGCGTCGGCTTCATCGATCTCTCCGAGCACCGGCTGGGAAAGATCCTCAGTGGTCGGTCCATACTGGACGATGAATTTTTGACCCGTGGACTGCGAGAAACGGATCCGGCCAATCGGCGCGTCGCAGATGCGTTCGCGCAGACGAATCGGCGCCGTGCTGACGAACGGCGACCATGCGTACATCGACTCGCCCGTCACGACGGCGTGATCCTGGATGGTCGTAAAGGGGAGCGCAGCGACGAGATCTGCGCACAGTTCCGGGTTCTCTTTGGTGGCCAGTGTGGCGTTGACCGTGATGTTCAACGGCTTCCACGTGATCCGGATCCGTTGACCGCTGCGGAT
>NZ_PTIR01000033.1 GCF_002934455.1 Trinickia symbiotica
ATCTCGTATCTCCCTCGTTACCCGGTAACTATCGATTCGAAACATGTTACCCGGTAACGCGAAATCTACCGATGTGTGGCAGATTTAGCGCTTACAGTTCAACGAGGTTGGCCGAAGCGCCAGCGCCTGTAACGTGCGACGCCGCGTGCGACCCATACGAAGGCATCTAGTCTTGGCGCAATCGGCGACCGCGTCGCGTGCGTGCGACCGGCCCTGAGGCGAGACGGCGGGGCATCAGGCTATTGGCCCGAACGGCCGGAGCCCAGCGACTGTGCAAGGGCCTTTCCCACCACTTTTGAGAATTCCCAAAGATGGTGGGAATCCTTGATACAAACGGCAGCTGAGTTTGTCCCGTGTCACTCAGCCAGCACAGGCTGTTGAGGGTCAGCGGCGAGGCTGATGTGCTCCAGCCTCCAACGCTTCAGCTGCTTGAACATCTGATAGGTGAGCGCTGACTCCGACATCGGTTCGCAGGAACGCAGTTCGATGTGCTGCCATTTCTTTGAGGGGGCAAAAAGCTTTTCCCTGAAGGCGGTCTCGATGGTATCGGCAGCCGTAGTTGCCGCCTTTTCCGCCGCAAAAAAATCGGGGTCCGCCTGGTGCAGGATAGTGATGTCGAGCTTATAGGTGTCGTCCGGACCGTTCCGAGTGACTTCCGCGCCTTCGTCCACGTCGAAGAAGACGCCGATAATCAATTCCCCATGCGGCTTGACCGCCTTCGCGATTTTCTCCGCCAGTTTGGTTTCCTTGGTCAATCGACGCTCGAATTCATCCGCAAAGGCAGAGCGCCGGTACCGACTGGCCAGCCACATCTGCCAGACGGCGTGGTCCTCGGAACGAAGTCGGACGTCGGAGCGAGGCAGATATTCATTTAGCTTGAGCTTGACGACATCAACCTTGGCTGTCGCCTCGAACTCCGCCCAGAAGGGAGCATCGCCCGCAAACTCGATGTGAAGCTTGCGAGCGTTTTTGGCGTGGGTGCAGTTGCCATCCTTCGCGGCCAGACAACCCACGACGACCTCAACGACCGGCTCGAATTGCGGGTCCTGCGCGAGGTCACAGTCGTGAGTGGCAACGACGACTATCGTCTGGTCGGGGTCTTCCGCATGGCGAAGCCCCAAAGCATCAATGGCGTCGTCGCCGAGAGGAAAACCCTGGCGCCACGGTGTATCACGATTCCACTCCACCACGTCGCACCTTTACACCTGGTCGTTAGATGGGGGAAGGTCAAAGTCAGCAGTAGCTGGCGTCTTCGCGCGGTTGGCAAATCGAGCGTTCATGCGCTCGCGTTGAGCGACCTCGCGCCGGTGAGTCTGCACCAGCATTAGCGCCGCGTCACGTGCGGAGTCCCCTGCCTGTGCAACTTGCATGAGTGTCCGCCCGTTGGCGAACTTCCGCTTAAGCAATGCCGCATTTACGGCGACTCCCTCGTGGGCCAGCACATCGGCCGCCTGAGCAAGGTCCTGCAACCTGGCAGCATTTTCCTCCGCAACTTGCTCGCCATTGAGCCAGTTGTAGACCGACTGACGGGACACACCGAGAGTCGCGGCAAGGTCCGACACCGCCGGATGCAAAACTTCGCGAATCCGTGCAAGGTCTTCGGCGGGCGTCCGGACATCGTCGACCACCGCTACTTCGACGCCGGGAGTCGCATACAGGGCATGCTGCCCGCCTCGCTGGAGGTGTTCGGGTGACAGGTGACCGCCCGTGCCGATTACCGACAGCGCTGCGCCGGCCGCTACGAACCATCCCACCAGCCGAACAACGTTCGAAGTGTCGCCGGTTGCTGCCGGATGGTCCATTACCCATCCTCCGTACGTCGTTGCGCTGCTCATGATTCCTCCCTCAGGCCCAAGCGGCCAACGCGTGCTCGGTCACGATGGCTTTGAAGCACTTATCAATTTCGTCGTGAAGGGCTTTCAGCTGCGTCTCAACATTGCCCAAGTCGAATGCTTCTCGCTGAGTCGTAGAAGCATCGGTGTCGATTATGGCGTGCAAACCGGCCCCCTGCGTGAATCGCGGGTCGATTTTGGGGGCGAGTGCGGTTAGTTCAAGCGGCAGACCGACTAGCCCGTGCCGAATGAGCACGCGGGAGACAAGCTGGCCTGCAGGTGTCGCGACGATGGTTTCACTGACTGAGTGCTGGTGCTGAACATCCCCTCGCAGCGACAAACCAAGAACCTCCGGCACGAGGAAGTCTCGGAGCGACTCCCTTTCTTCTGACGGCCGTACAGCATCCAGGTAGCGCAGCCCGATTCGCTCAATAAAGTCGAGACGAAGGGCGTCATGCACGACGCCCAAACCCGCCAATAGCGCTCCTGAGAAAGCCTCGAACGTTTCATAAGCCGTGGTCTGAAACGACAAGGCGTTCGTCTCTAACACAAACCGCCTGTTGCCCGAGATATCACCGAACTGGTACCTCGACTGAGGCGTGACGGTCGGCGCCGTAACCCGACCGGGCTCCCCGCCGCCGAAGGGCAGCACCAGACGCTGGACGACCTCCGGCTTGTAGTCCGGATAGTGTCGCTCGCGCATCTTGGCCTGAATCGCGGGAATATACGCGTCCAAATCCAGGACGGGGTTGAACTGGACCTGAGCCACGGTGTAGTAGACCGGCGCATTGTTCAGTTTCTTTCCCATGACATCCTCAACGGTTGACTTGACAGGCAGGTTGACACTTTACACTGTACTTTACAGGTTAGCCATCGAAAAGTACTTTTGGCATCTCGTATGGTCGCGCGCCCTGCTGTGGTTTCGAAGCTAGCTGCCTCCGGCGCCAGACGCGCTCGCTCGCTGGGGGCAAATCGGTGGCAATTCTGATTCATTGCCGTGCTCGAAAAAACTGGTGGCAAATAAGTGGCAATTTTGTCCCGATTGCCACCAGCATCGCTGTCTATTGCGTGACCGTTGACTCCAATAAGTCATTGATTTGAATGAATCCCCCTCACCCCGGGGTACGGATATCTGAAGCGAAAGGGCGTTCGGGACGTAGAGGCCGGAGGTTCGAATCCTCTCACCCCGACCAGGTTCCCTTCAGAAACAGCGAGTTGCTTAACTCGCTGTTTTTGTTTTGTGCGGAGATCAGTGGCAGTCGCCCCGCAACAATTGCATTTCGCTGCCTACTTCGGCACCCAACGGCGCCTGCTACCTCGATGTCCCGAAGACATCTCTACGAAAAAGGGCGCTTTCGCGCCCTTTTCCCATTCGCGGATCGTCACGACGCCTCGACCTCAGGACCGGGTAGCGCCTCAGCATCGTCGCCTTCACGCTGCGGCCGATCGGCAGCCTCCTCCTGCACGGCTCGCCGCCGCTGCGTGACGCGCATCACAAAATAGAAGGCCACTGGCGTAAAGACGAGTCCGAGCAACGTCGCGGCGATGACGCCGCCGAACACGCCAGTCCCAAGCGAATGCCGGCTTTCCGCACCCGCGCCCTGCGAAAACACGAGCGGCACGACGCCGAGCAAAAACGCCGCCGATGTCATCACGATCGGCCTGAAGCGCATCGCCGATGCTTCGACGATTGAGTCGACAAGCGGCATGCCGCGCGCATGCAGATCGCGCGCGAACTGCACGATCAAAATCGCGTTCTTCGCCGCCAAGCCGATGACCGTCACCATGCCGATCTTGAAATAGATATCGTTCGGCAGACCGCGCATGAACATGGCCGCCACGGCACCCGTCATCGCGAGCGGCACGACGATCAGCACCGCGAACGGAATTGTCCAGCTCTCGTAAAGCGCGGCCAGCACCATGAACACGGCGAGCATCGACAAGCCAATCAAGAGCGGCGTCTCACGCGTCGCCGCTGTTTGAGCAAGCGACGCATCGGCCCAGTCATACGCGATGCCCTCGGGCAGACGGGCGGCGAGCCGTTCCATCTCGGCCATCGCCTCGCCCGAGCTGTAGCCGTCCGCCGCGCGGCCCGTCACGTCGAGCGACGGGTAGCCGTTGTAGCGCGTGAGCATGGTCGGCCCGCGCGTCCAATCAAGCGACGCAAAGGCCGCAAACGGCACCATCTGTCCACTCGCGTTACGCACATCGAGCTTGAGCAGATCGGCATCGGTCGCGCGCATCGACGCGTCGGCGCCGACCATTACGCGCAGCATGCGCCCGCCTGCCGGAAAGTCATCGACATATGAGGTGCCGAACGTGTTGGCAAGCACATCGTCGATCGCGTCGAACGACACGTTCATCGCGTAAGCCTTCGCGCGGTCGATGTTCAGTACGACGCGCGGCGCGTCGGGCAGCGTCTCGGAATGCACGTCCGCGAGAACGGGACTTCGCGCGGCCAGTTGCAACAGCTGCTCGCGTGCCGTATTGAGCACGTCATTGCCAGCGCCGCCCCTGTCCTCGAGATGGAACGTAAAGCCGTCCGACTTGCCGAGCCCTGGCACCGAGGGCGGCAACTGTGCGATTACCCGGCCCGCGGCAATCTTGTCGAACTTGGCATTGAGCCGGTCGCGCAACGTCTGTGCGTCGATGTCGCGATTCTTCCAATCCTTCATGTCGACAAACGCCATACCGACGTTCTGCCCGCTACCGTTGAAACTCCAGCCTATGACCGTCGTGACGTTCGAGATCGCCGATTCCTGCCGAAGGACATCTTCGACTTCGCGAATGACCGAAAACGTACGCCCTTGCGTAGCCCCCGGCGGAAGCTGGACCATGACGTGCAGCTGACCTTGATCCTCGGTGGGCAGGAATCCGTCGGGCAGCGATGCATACATCAGCGCCGCCGCACCGATCAACGCAACATGAACCCCGAAGACGGGCCGTGAACGCCGGAGCAATCGCGCGACCAGATTCCGGTAGCGGCCCGAAGCGCGATCGAACGACGCCACGAAACGACCGCCGAAACCCTTGGCATGATCGGCCGCCGGCTTGGGCGCCATGCGCAAGCTCGCGCATAGCGCCGGCGCGAGCGAGAGCGCCATGAACGCGGAAACGAGGATGGCCGCGATCATCGCAATCGCGAATTGCCGATAGATGCCGCCCACGCCCCCCGCGAAGAAAGCCATCGGCACGAATACGGTCGTCAGCACCGCCGTCACTCCGACTATCGCGCCGCCGATCTGCGTCATCGCCTTTTTCGTCGCCGCTCTCGCGCTCAAGCCCTCTTCCCGCATGATGCGTTCGACGTTCTCGACAACGACGATCGCGTCGTCGACGAGAATGCCGATCGCGAGCACGAGGCCGAACAGCGTAAATACGTTGATCGACAGCCCGCATACGGCCATCGCGGCGAGCGCGCCCATCAGCGCGACGGGAATCACGACACTCGGCACGAGCGTGTAGCGCAAGTCGCGCAGGAAAAGCCACATCACGCAAAAGACGAGCACGATCGCCTCGAGCAGCGTGACGACGACCTCGTCGATCGCAATCTTGACGAAGTGCGCGCCGTCGTACGGGATCGAAACGGCGACGCCGGGCGGTAGCTGTTTCGAGATCTCCGCGAGGCGCGCGCGAATGGCTTTCGAAGTCGCGAGCGCATTGCCGTCGGGCGCGAGCGAGATGCCGACCGTCGCCGCGTCGTGACCATTCAGACGCGACCAGAACGTGTAGTCGCTGCGGCCGAGCTCGACGCGCGCCACATCGCCGAGCCGCACGAGCGCACCGTTCTGCTGGGCTTTCAGCACGATATTGGCGAATTCAGCAGGGGTGCGCAGTTGGCCGCGCACGCTGACGGAGGCCGTGATCGCCTGCCCTGGCCCCGACGGAGTGTTGCCGATCGCTCCCGCCGTGACGGCCGCGTTCTGCGCGCGAATAGCTGCGTTGACGTCCGCCGGGGCAAGACCATACTCGCGCAGCTTCATTGGGTCGAGCCAGATCCGCAGCGCCTCGTCGGCATCCCAAAGCTCGGCATTGCCGACACCGGGCGCGCGCTTCAACTCGCGCAGCACATAGCGGCTCAGATAGTCGCCGAGCGCCGTGGAATCGCGCGTGCCGTCGGTCGAAACCAGACTCACGAGCATGAGGAACGTATTCGTCGCCTTGAAGACGCCGATACCCTGTTGCACAACCTGCTGCGGCAGCCGGGGCTCGACCTGCTTCATGCGATTTTGCACGCCGACCATCGCAATATCGGGATTCGTGCCTGGCGCGAAAATCGCGTCGATTTCGAGGTTGCCGAAACCGTCGCTCGATGTCGCGTAGTACTGCAGGCCGTCGACGCCATCGAGACTCTCCTCGATGACGCTGGCGACGTTGCTGTCGACCACCTCGGCGGAAGCCCCCGGGTACGACGCACTGATGACAATGCGCGGCGGCGTGAGCTTCGGGTATTGCATGACCGGCAACATCGGCATCGCGAGCACGCCGGCCAGCACGATTCCGAGCGCGACGATCCACGCGAATACAGGACGGTCGATAAAGAAAGAAGGCACGCGCTCACCTCACCGTGAAAGTAAATGGCGGGGCATTCGCAAAACGTGAACTTGCCGTTGCTCGGTGGATGCTAGCGAGCCAAATTACCGCCGTCAAACAAAGTTTGATGAAAACAAATCTTGTCTTCCCAGCCTTGGCCACTCGGCCAGTCGGGCTGACGAAAAGGTCTCTGCTATATTCTGTGCATCCTTATCCCTTCCGCTTTTTGCGTAACGCGTGGAACAAATTCCTTTATGGGCGCAGATCGGCGCCGTCATCGTTCTGCTCTTCTGCTCCGGCTTCTTCTCGATCTCCGAAACAGCCATGATGGCGTTGAACCGCCATCGCCTGAAACATCTCGCCAACAAGGGCGCGTTCGGCGCCAAAACGACGCAGGGCCTGCTCGCGCGCACCGACCAGCTGCTCGGCGTGGTCCTCATCGGCAACAATCTGCTCAACACGATCATCCCGGTGCTGACCACCTCGATCGCCCTGCGCACGTTCGGCAACGACAACGTCGTGCTTTCGGTCGCCACGGGCATCGTCGCGTTTCTCATCATCGTATTCGCCGAAATCACGCCGAAGATCGTAGGCGCCACTTATCCGGACAAAATCGCGCTCCCGGCCAGTTTCGTCATCGCGCCGCTCATGCGCGTGCTGAAGCCTGTGATCTGGTTCGTCAATCTGTTTTCGAACGCGATCCTCTTCGCGCTGCATATCAATCCGAGGGGAGGACGGGAACAACGGCTCACCACCGACGAGCTGCGCACGATCGTGCTCGAATCGGCCAGCTACATGCCGACCAAGCACCGCAGCATCCTGCTCAATCTGTTCGATCTCGAAGACATCACAGTCGACGACGTGATGATCCCGCGCCGGCGCATCGAGGCGCTCGATTTCAACGCGCCGTTCGACGAGATCCTTCATCAGCTCGAAACCTGCTATCACAACAAGCTCATCGTCTACGAGGGCGACATCGATCGTGTACTCGGCGTCCTCCACGTGCGCAAGACGCTCGCCGCTCTGCACAAGCAGGAGCTCGAGCGCGAATCGCTGCGCGAATTGCTCGCCGAGCCGTACTTCGTGCCCTCGGGCACGCCCGTCTTTCAGCAACTGCAATTTTTTCAGGAGTCGCGGCAGCGCACGGCGCTCGTCGTCAACGAGTATGGCGAGCTGCAAGGACTCGTCACGCCCGAGGACATCCTCGAGGAACTAATCGGCGAGTTCACGACGTCGATTCCGCGCGGCGTCGGCTCGCGACGCGGCTGGAATGAGCAAGGCGAGTGCATCGTCGCCGGCAGCATGCCACTGCGCGAGCTCAATCGCTGGCTTCAGCTTAGCTTGCCGACGGATGGCCCTAGGACATTGAACGGCCTCCTTCTCGAGACGCTCGAGGAGATTCCCGAAGGCGATGTCTGCGTGCAGATCGGCGAGGTGCAGATCGAGGTCTTGCAAAGCGACGACCAGACCATCCGCACGGTCAAAGTCTTCAAGCCCAGGGGCCTCGCCGTCGCGAAAAGCGCGCGCGCCTGAGTGCCGCCGCGAAAAGCGGTCCTGGCCATCCGGCCGAGTACCGGCCCGCCCCCGATCGCGCGATGATCGCGCCATCGTGTTTCAACGGCGGCGGTTGCCGACATTCGATGTCTTCCTCGCTTCTCTCTTCTTCGATCGCGGCCGCATTGCCGCAGTCGTCCGGAATGGATGACGCACCCGCGGTCCGGCTCCTCGCCGAGACCCTCGCGCAGGCCTGCGCACTCGGCGCATCGGATATCCACGTCGAGCCCGGCGAGCGCGGCTGGCGCATTCGACTGCGCGTCGATGGCACGCTGCACGAATCGGCCCGGCCGCCCGCGCATCTGCGCGACGCTTTCGTCACGCGCGTCAAAGTGCTGGCCCGCCTCGACATCGCCGAACGGCGCGTGCCGCAAGACGGACGGCTTCGGCTCGCCTCGGCGGCGGGCAAGACGGAAGATTACCGGGTGAGTTCGCTCCCCACCCTCTTCGGTGAAAAGCTCGTGCTGCGGCGTCTCGATACGTTGCCGGACGAGTTTTCGCTCGATGCGCTCGGCTTCACGACGCAGCAACGCGCCGTCGTCGAGGCCGCGATCCGCACACCGCACGGCCTCATTCTCGTGACGGGGCCGACCGGCAGCGGAAAAACGCTTTCGCTGCATTGCTTCATGCAGATGCTCAACGCGGAGTCGCGCAACATCTGCGCAGTCGAGGATCCGGCCGAGATTCAGCTTGCCGGCATCAATCAGGTCAATGTCCGGGAGAAGGCCGGACTGACGTTCGCCGTGGCGCTGCGCGCGTTTTTGCGGCAGGACCCCGATGTCATCATGGTTGGCGAAATCCGCGACGGAGAAACGGCGGACGTGGCGTTCAAGGCCGCGCAAACGGGGCACCTCGTCCTCTCCACGCTGCACACGAACGACGCCGCAGGGGCGATTGCACGCCTTCTCGACATCGGCGTCGCCCCCTATAACCTCGCCGCCGCGCTGAAGCTTGTAACGGCGCAGCGCCTCGTTCGGCGCCTTTGCACAAGCTGCAGAAAACCTGATCGAGCGGCGGATGCCTCGCTGCGCGCGGCAGGATTCGCGCAAGACAAAATCCGCGGCTGGACGCCTTATCTCGCCTGTGGCTGCGAAGACTGCCACGGTATCGGCTATAAGGGCCGCGTCGGTATCCACCAGGTCATGCCGGTATCGCCTGCCATGCGCGAGCTCATCATTGCGCGCGCAACGGGCGAGCCGTTAGCGCGCCAGGCCCGCGCGGAGGGGACCGAAACACTTCGCCAGGCGGCGCTTGCCCGCGTGCGCGACGGCACGACGAGCTTGACCGAGGCGGTCGCCGCGACGGAGGCCGGATGAGCGAGCGCACGCTCGCATTCCGTTGCTGGGCGGCGGGACGGGAGGCGATATGAACGCACGGGGCGAGTTGCTAGAAACAAGCGCGGTCCGCGCCGAGCGGCGCTTCGCGTGGCAAGGCATCGAACTCGACGGCCGGCGCCGGCGCGGCGTGGTCGTAGCTGTCGATTCAGCGGCGGCACGAGTGCGGTTGCGCAGGCGCAACGTCGTCGTGCTCGCGCTCGCCGAGCGCGGCGAAGCCCCTCGACCGAAAGCGACCCAGCGCGAGGTTACCGGCTTCACGCGGCAACTGGCGAGCCTGTTGCACGCGGGTGTGCCGCTCGCGCAAGCGCTCGATCTCATCGCGCAAGCGTCAGACGCAAGCGGCATGACGCGCATCGCCGAGGCGCTCGCACGCGGCATCACGGACGGAACCCGGTTCGCGGCGGCACTCTCGTCGTTCCCTATACAGTTCGACGCCTTTTACTGCCAGCTCGCCGCAGTCGGCGAGGCGTCGGGGTCGCTGGCCGCGACGCTCGGGCGGCTCGCCGAAGAGCGCGAGCGCGCCGCGGACTTACGTGCCAAAGCGCGGGCCGCGCTCGCCTATCCGATGGCCGTATTGCTTTTTGCAATCGCCGTCACAGCCGCGTTGCTCGTCTGGGTCGTACCGACGTTTCAGCAAGTCTTCGACAGCTTCGGAAGCAGCTTGCCCGCCCCCACGCGCATTGTCATAGCGATGTCCGAGGCGCTCGCTGAGGCAGGCGGCGCGATTGCCGCTGCGATCGCGGCGTGCTATCTGCTCGCGGCGCGCCTCGTGCGAACCTCGCGGCGCGCACGTCTTGCGTTGCATGAGATGGCCTTGGCCGCACCGATCGTGGGACCGCTTTGCACGGCGCTTGCCGCCGCACGCTTTTGCCGCGCGCTCGGCACGCTGCTCGCCGCGGGCACGCCCCTCGCCGAGGCGCTCGGCGCGCTCACGCAGGCAACCGGCAACGTTCATTTCGATCATGCGGGCACCGAAATCGCGGCCCGCCTGGCCCGCGGAGAACGGCTCGCTGCCGCGATACGAGCCGTGGGCCGTTTCCCACGCTCGATCGTCGAAGCCATCGCGATCGCCGAAGAATCGGGCGCGCTCGATAGGATGCTGCTCGACATGGCCTCGCTCGCCGAGCGCGAAGCGCGTCAAAAGCTGACCCTGCTTACTGCGCTGGCGGAGCCGGTCGTCGTCATTGTGCTGGGCGCGCTCGTGGGCGGCCTGGTCGTCGCGCTCTACCTGCCCGTCATCGAGCTCGGCAACGTGGTGTAGCATCCAGCCCATTCGACCCTCTGCTCGTCGCCACTGCCATCCGTGTACACCTTCATGTTCAGCACCCCGTTCTCGGAGCCGACCTCGAGCTTCGGCGTGGCCCTCGCCCATTTGCCGCCCGGCTGGCAATACGCCTTCGCGATCGTTTTCGGCCTGGTGATCGGGAGTTTTCTGAACGTCGTCGCGCATCGGCTGCCCGTCATGCTGGAGCGCGCCTGGCGCCTGGAAGTCAGCGAGGCGACGGGCGAGCCCCCGGATGCGGACGGACTGCCGGCCCGCTACAACCTTTGGGTGCCGCGCAGCGCCTGTCTTCACTGCGGACATGTGCTGCGCGCGTGGGAGAACATCCCGCTGCTCAGCTATCTGCTGCTGCGTGGACGCTGTTCGGCATGTCGGGCGCCGATCGGCGTCCGCTATCCCGCTATCGAGCTCGCGAGCGGTGCATTGGCGGCCCTCGCGCTCTTCCGCTTCGGTCCGTCCGGCGCCGCGCTCGCGGCTTTCGGGCTCTGCGCGGCGCTGCTTGCGATGAGCGCGATCGATATCGAGACGCGTCTGCTGCCCGACTCCCTCACGCTGCCGCTGCTGTGGGCCGGACTTATCGTGAATTTCGCCGATACCTTCGCTAACTTGCGCGAAGCCGTTGCCGGTGCCATCGTGGGGTATCTGTTCCTGTGGGGCGTCTATTGGGTGTTTCGGTTCGTGCGCGGCATCGAGGGCATGGGGTACGGAGACTTCAAGCTGCTCGCGGCGCTCGGGGCGTGGCTCGGCTGGGCGGCGCTGCCGCAGGTCGTTCTCATCTCGGCCGTGACAGGGGCGCTCGTCGGACTCCTGGCGACCGGGCTCGGCCGGATGCGCTTCCAGGAGCCGCTGCCGTTCGGCCCGTTTCTCGCGGCGGGCGGCGCGGCGACGCTCTTTTGCGGAACGCCGCTCTTTCACTTGTTCGGGACCTGAGGTGACGATGCGCTCGGTAGATGCTGATCGTTTCATCGTCGGGCTGACCGGCGGCATCGGTAGCGGCAAGACCTTCGTCGCCGATCTGTTCGCCCTGCATGGCGTCACGATCGTCGACACGGACGCGATCGCGCACCGTATCACGGCACCGCGGGGGGCCGCGATGCCGCGCATCGCGCGCGAGTTCGGCGAGGCATTCGTCGCGCCCGACGGCTCGCTCGATCGCGCGAAGATGCGCACGCTCGTGTTTGCGGATCTTCAAGCGAAAGCGCGCCTCGAGGCCATCACGCACCCGCTCATTCGTGAAGAAACACGGCGCGAGGTCGCTGCGGCAAGCGGTCATTACGTCATCACGGTCGTTCCGCTGCTCGTCGAAGCGGGCGAATGGCGATCGCGTTACGATCGGGTTCTCGTCGTCGATTGCAGCGTCGAGACGCAGATCGCGCGAGTCATGCGGCGTAACGGGTTCGCGCGCGACGAAGTCTTGGCTATCATCGCGCGTCAGGCCACCCGCGAAGCCCGGCTTGCAGCCGCCGACGACGTACTGGTCAACGAGGATCGGACACCGGAAGCCCTCGCCGACGAGGTACGTCGATTGCACGAAAGCTATTTGTCGTTGGCGAAAAGCACGTCCCGCCGGCACCCCGGTTCGTAAAAAGCGCTCGATTCCGCGATTGCGACGGTCAATGCACGGCATTAGAATGTCCTGCAATCCATCACCCACGACGCCAGAGGCGAGCGCGCTTGATCCTTTACGAGTATCCGTTCAACGAGCGAATTCGCACGCTGCTGCGTCTCGAAGATCTGTTCGAGCGCTTCACGTTCTTCCTGAGCCAAGACGACGCGAGAGAGCACCACGTCGCGCTGACGACGCTGTTCGAAATCGCCGAAGTCACGGGGCGGGCGGACTTGAAGTCGGACCTGATGAAAGAGCTCGAGCGCCAGCGCCAGACTTTGGCGCCGTTTCGCGGCAATCCCGGCATCGAACAGAACGCGCTCGAAACGGTGCTCACCGAGATCGAGCAGACCCTGAACGGCCTAGCGCAGATGCAGGGCAAGACGGGCCAGCACCTGACCGACAACGAGTGGCTCTCGAGCATTCGCAGCCGCGCCATCATCCCCGGTGGGACGTGCAAGTTCGATCTGCCGTCGTACTACGCCTGGCAGCAGACGCACCCTGACCAGCGCAGGCAAGACATCGCCAAATGGATCATGCCGCTTTTGCCGTTGCGCGATGCGGCGATGATCGTCCTGCGCCTCGCCCGCGAATCGGGGCAGGCGTCGAAGGTCATGGCAACGCAGGGCAGCTATCAACAGATGCTGTCGGGTCGCACCTATCAATTGATGCAGGTTCGGGTTTCACCGGAGTTGCGCGTCATACCCGAAGCGAGCGCCAATAAATACATGCTCTGGGTGCGCTTCACCGTGCAGGACGGCGACATGCGTCCGCGGGCCGTCGATGTCGACGTGCCGTTCCATCTGACGCTTTGCAGCCTCTGAAGCGTGCGGGCAGAATAGCCGGTTCGCCGGTCGCGGCCCCGCTCGACACGGCTCGACCGAACCTGTTTTTCGACGATTGCTTGAGCGATGATCACCGTTGTGAAATGCCCGACATGCGGCAGGGAAGTCCGCTGGGTACCTGAAAACCGCTTCCGCCCCTTTTGCTCCGAGCGATGCAAGCAAATTGATCTCGGCGCATGGGCCGCCGAGCGGTACCGGATCGGCGGGGCGGACGACGATGAAGCGCCGTCGGCCGACGATGCCCCGGGCGGCGACGATTTGAAGAACTGAAGCGCTAAGCGAGCCGCGCCAGCTCAGTCCGCCGCCAAGAGCTGGAGCACGGGAATCGCCGCCGGTAGCAGCGGCGAGACTGCCACGGGCAAACCCTGCCAGCTGAATGCCTGCCCCTCGCGGCCATGGGGCTCGCCGCGCCAGCGAGTGACTTTGCAGAAGTAGAGGCGCACGTAGGCGTGCGGGTAATCGTGCTCGAGCGTGTGCCAGAGATGGCATTCCTCGACGAAGATGCCCAGCTCTTCATGCAGCTCGCGCGCGAGCGCCGCTTCGACGGTCTCGCCGATCTCGAGCTTACCGCCAGGAAATTCCCAATAGCCCTCGTACGGCTTACCAGCCGGACGCTGCGCGAGCAAGTAGCGACCGTCCGGCTGCACGAGCACGCCGACCGCCACCTCGGTGACCGGCCTCGGCGACTTTTCACCCGGCATCGGGGCTGCGCTCGTCATTTCTTGCCCGACCGATCGCGCGCGAACTGCCAGGCCACACGTCCGGACCGCGAGCCGCGCTCGAGGGCCCAGACGAGCGCGTCGCCGCGAGCCGCCTCGATTTCCGCATCGTCGCAACCGAAATGGCGGAGCCAGTGCGCGACGATCGTCAGATAGTCGTCCTGCTTGAACGGATAGAAGCTGACCCAGAGGCCAAAACGTTCGGACAGCGAAATTTTTTCTTCGACGACTTCACCCGGGTGAATCTCACCGTCCGCCGTGTGCTTGTACGTCTCGTTGTCGCTCATGTACTCGGGCATCAGATGGCGGCGATTCGAGGTCGCGTAGATCAGCACGTTGTCCGACTGTGCCGAAACCGATCCGTCGAGTGCCACTTTCAGCGCTTTGTAGCCCGATTCGCCTTCTTCGAACGACAGATCGTCGCAAAAGACGATGAACCGCTCGGGGCGCGGCGCGATAAGTTCCGTGATGTCGCCGAGGTCATGCAGGTCGTCCTTGTCGACCTCGATGAGGCGCAGGCCATCGGCCGCGTACGCGTTCAGGCATGCCTTGATCAATGACGACTTGCCCGTGCCGCGGGCACCCGTCAGCAGCACATTGTTCGCGGGCCGCTTGGCCACGAACTGGCGCGTGTTCTGCTCGATCAGAGCCTTTTGCCGATCGATGTTCTGCAAATCGCCGAGCGTAATCGGCGAAATCGCCTGGACCGGCTGCAGATAGCCGCGCCCTTGGCGCTTGCGCCAGCGAAAGGCCACCGCGGCCGACCAGTCCACGTCGGGCGCGGCCGGCGGCACCATCGCCTCGAGGCGGCCGAGCAGGGACTCAGCGCGAGCGAGAAACTGTTCGAGTTTGTCCATGAGAGAAAGAGCCTGCGTGCCGCGGCGGCATGGGAAAAAACCCGCCGCCGGCGGCTTCGAGCTTACGAGCGGTAGTCGGCGTTGATGCTCACGTATTCGTGCGACAGGTCGCACGTCCAGACCGTCGCGTCGGCCGAACCGCGGCCCAGCAGGACGCGGATCGTGATCTCGCTTTGCTTCATGACGCGCTGGCCGTCCTCCTCACGATACTCCGGGTGGCGGCCGCCCGCCTTCGCGACATGAACATCGTCGAGATAGAGATCGATTTTCGCGACGTCGAGATCGGTCACGCCGGCGTAGCCGATCGCCGCGAGGATTCGCCCGAGATTCGGATCCGACGCGTAGAACGCCGTTTTGACGAGCGGTGAGTGACCTATCGCATAGGCGATCTGGCGGCACTCGGCAACGCTCGTTCCGCCCTCGACGCGCACGGTGATGAATTTGGTCGCCCCTTCGCCATCGCGCACGATCAATTGCGCGAGTGTCTGCGCGACTTCCACGACCGCGTTGCGCAGCTCGGCATAAGCCGGCGTTGTCGTCGACGTGATCGGCGGCAGGCTCGATTTGCCGGACGCGATCAGGATGAACGAGTCGTTGGTCGACGTGTCGCCGTCGATCGTGATGCAGTTGAACGAACGATCGGCGACCTCCTTCACGAGTGCGTCGAGCACGGGCTGCGCCACGGCCGCGTCGAACGCCAGAAAGCCGAGCATGGTCGCCATGTTCGGCTTGATCATGCCCGCGCCCTTGCTGATGCCGGTGAGCGTCACGCTATGACCCTCGATGCTCACCTGGCGTGAGGCGGCTTTCGGCTGCGTGTCGGTCGTCATGATCGAGTGCGCCGCCTCGTACCAGTGTGCGGCCCGCAGATTCGACAAGGCAACCGGCAAACCGGCCTTCAGTCGGTCGATCGGCAGCGGCTCGAGAATCACGCCCGTCGAAAACGGCAGCACCTGCTCGGGCGCGATTCCCGCGAGGCGCGCGAACTCGGCGCAGGTCTCGCGCGCGTGCGCGAGACCGGGCTCGCCGGTGCCGGCGTTGGCATTGCCCGTATTGACGACGAGCGCGCGAATCCCGTTGCCTTTCGCCAGGTGCTTGCGGCAGACCGTCACCGGTGCCGCGCAAAACCGGTTCGTCGTAAAGACGCCCGCCACCGTCGCGCCTTCCTCGATCGACATCACGAGGACGTCCTTGCGATTCGGCTTGCGAATGTTGGCCTCGGCCCACCCGAGCGTGACGCCCGCGACGGGATAAAGTTGCTCGGGATCGATCGAAGGAAAATTGACAGCCATCGTCTGAAGACCTATCGGAAGCCGTGAAAGGTGAAAACGTCTCGCGCCCTCAAGGGGCCAAATGAGTGCATGCGGGTGATTGCCAACGCCTCGGGCGGGCCGCCCCTAGCGAGGCGTCGCCCCCTCGCGCCCCGAAGGGCGCACCCTTTTGGGGGCTCCCTGAGGAAGTCCCCTTGCGGGAGGGGGCAGCGAACGCAGTGAGCGTGGGCGCAGCCCTCATCAACTTCATGCCAGCCTGCCGTGGCATTGTTTGTACTTCTTGCCGCTTCCGCACGGGCACGGATCGTTGCGCCCGACTTTCGGCACGCTGCCCGCGGCGGATTGCGCGCCTGCGGTGGCATGAGCACCGTGGCTCATCGCCTCGCCGACCATCTGGGCCGTTGCGTCGGCCGCCGTGGGCGCCGCGACCGCGGCCGCGGCCGCGGCCGTCGCCGTCGCGGCCTCATCGGCGAATTCGGCGTGGCGGAACTCGACGTTCTCGATGTGGCCGCCCTGCTCTTCGTATTGCTCCGTGGCCTCCTCGAGTTGCTCGGGCGACTGGATCCGCACGTTCATCACGATGCGCGTGACCTCGGTCTTGACAATATTGAGCAGCGCCTCGAAGAGCTCGAACGCTTCGCGCTTGTACTCCTGCTTGGGGTTCTTCTGCGCGTAGCCGCGCAGATGGATCCCTTGCCGCAGATGGTCGAGCGCGGCGAGATGCTCGCGCCAAAAGCGATCGAGCGTTTGCAGCATGATCGAGCGCTCGAATGCACTGAACGCTTCGCGCCCGACGAGGGTGACCTTCGCCTCGTAGGCTTCGTCCGCGGCCGCGAGCACGGCTTCGACGATGTCTTCGGCATCGAGCGACTGCGACTCGCTGATCATCTCCTGGACCGCGAGATCGAGCTGCCAGTCACTGCGCAGCGCCTCTTCGAGTTCGGGCGCCTGCCACTGTTCTTCGATGCTGCCCGCGGGGATGAATTGATGGACCACGTCCGTAATCACGGCATGGCGCATTGCCGCGATCGTTTCGGTGATGTCGTGCGCCTCGAGCAACTCGTTGCGCTGCTGATAGATAACCTTGCGCTGATCGTTCGCGACGTCGTCGTACTCGAGCAGTTGCTTGCGAATATCGAAGTTGCGCGCCTCGACCTTGCGCTGCGCCGATTCGATCGAGCGCGTGACGATGCCGGCCTCGATCGCCTCGCCTTCGGGCATGCGCAGGCGGTCCATGATCGCGCGCACGCGGTCGCCCGCGAAAATGCGCAGCAGCGGATCCTCGAGCGAAAGATAAAACCGCGACGAACCCGGGTCGCCCTGACGGCCCGCGCGGCCGCGCAGCTGGTTGTCGATGCGGCGCGACTCGTGCCGCTCGGTGCCGACGATATGAAGGCCACCCGCTGCCTTCACCTGATCGTGCAGCGCTTGCCACTCGTCATAAAGTGCCTGGGCCCGGGAAGCCTTCTCCTCGGGAGAGAGCGACGGATCGGCCTCGAGTAGCGCGGCTTGCTTCTCGGCATTGCCGCCCAGCACGATGTCGGTGCCGCGGCCCGCCATGTTCGTGGCGATCGTGATGCGCTTCGGCCGCCCCGCTTCCGCGACGATCCCGGCCTCACGCGCGTGCTGCTTCGCGTTCAGCACTTCGTGCGGCAAACCCGCCTTCGTCAGCAGGTTCGAGAGCAGCTCTGAATTCTCGATCGAAGTGGTGCCGACGAGGACCGGCTGCCCGCGCTCGTAGCATTCGCGGATATCGCGGATTACCGCGTCATAACGCTCCTTTGCCGTCTTGTAGATCTGATCCTGCAGATCGATTCGCTTCGGTGGCCGGTTCGTCGGAATGACGACCGTCTCGAGGCCATAGATCTCGTTGAACTCGTAGGCCTCGGTATCCGCTGTGCCCGTCATGCCCGAGAGCTTCACGTACATGCGGAAATAGTTCTGGAACGTGATCGAGGCGAGCGTCTGGTTCTCGCTCTGGATCTTCACGTGCTCCTTCGCCTCGACCGCCTGGTGCAGCCCGTCGGACCAGCGGCGGCCCGGCATCAGCCGGCCCGTGAACTCGTCCACGATGATGACTTCGCCGTTCTGCACCACGTAGTGCTGGTCGCGGAAGAACAGCGTATGCGCGCGCAGTGCCGCGTAGACGTGGTGCATCAGCGTGATGTTCTGCGGCGCGTAAAGACTTTCGCCCTCGGCGATCAAGCCCCACTCGAACAACATCCGCTCGGCCTTCTCATGGCCCGATTCGGTCAGATAGACCTGGCGCGACTTTTCGTCGAGCGTGTAGTCACCGGGCTTCTCGACGCCCGTCCCGTCGGCGCGCTCCTCGCCGATCTGCCGCTCGAGCAGCGGCGGCAGCGCGTTCATGCGGACATATAGATCCGTATGGTCTTCGGCCTGCCCCGAGATGATCAGCGGCGTACGGGCCTCGTCGATGAGGATCGAGTCCACTTCGTCGACGATCGCGAAGTTGAGCGAGCGCTGCACGCGCGCGCTCGTCTCGTAGACCATGTTGTCGCGCAGATAGTCGAATCCGAACTCGTTGTTCGTGCCGTACGTGATATCGGCCGCATAAGCCTCCTGCTTGGAGGCATGATCCATTTGCGACAGATTGACGCCGACGCCGAGGCCGAGAAAGTTATAGAGCTTGCCCATCCACTCGGCGTCGCGCTGAGCGAGGTAGTCGTTGACCGTCACGACGTGTACGCCGCGGCCCGAGAGCGCATTGAGATAAGCGGCGAGCGTGGCGACGAGCGTCTTGCCCTCACCCGTGCGCATTTCGGCGATCTTGCCGTAATGGAGTGCCATGCCGCCGATCAACTGCACGTCGAAGTGCCGCATCTTCAAGACGCGTCGGCTCGCCTCGCGACAGACGGCGAACGCCTCGGGCAGCAGCTTGTCGAGCGATTCCCCGCTCGCCACGCGCTGGCGGAACTCGTCCGTTTTGGCGCGCAGTTGCTCGTCCGTCAATTGCTCGATCTGCGGCTCGAGCGAATTGATCACCGCAACGGTCTTTAGGTACTGCTTGATCAGCCGCTGATTGCGGCTGCCAAAAATCTTTTGGAGAAAACCGGTGGTCATCGGTCGGTTTGCGTCGCGGCTTCGGTCGGTCCGCACGCGAAGTGCGGCTCGCGGAGAGGGCTCCGCGGGATGCCGAATCGTATGGCCTCGGCGGCTTATCCATGAGTGAATTCGAATCGCGGATTTTAGCACGCGAGACTTAATGTGCCGTGTCAGTAGCGGGGCAGGCCGGACGCGGCCGCGCCCCGCTCTGGCGGCGGCGAGCGCGGCGTGAAGCGACGGCAAAGGTACAATCGCGCCCATGAGCCGTTTTTCGCGATCATCCCCCCCCGCCGGGCCGGCCCGGCCGCAACCGCTCGCCGAGGTGCTCGGCCGTACCGATGCGTTCGCGGCGCTGCGCGCCGGCGTCGAGCAGATTTCGGCGCTCGAGCGCGATCTCGCGCAATTGCTGCCCGACTATCTGGCAACGAGCGTGGAGCCCGGCTTCATCAAGGACGGCGCGCTGACGCTCTTCGCCGCGCATAGCGCGCTCGCGGCGCGGCTCAGGCACCTCGAGCCCCGGCTCGTCGCCGAATTGCAGCAACGCGGCTGGAACGTGCGCACGCTTGCCGTGAAGGTGCGGCCCAAGACCGAGGCGCGGGCCCCGCGACCGAAAGAGGCACGCATGACGCCGATCGGCGCGGCGGCATTGCGCACGCTGAGCGAAACACTGCCGCCCTCGCCACTGACGGCCGCGCTCGCCCGCATGGCGGCGCGCCACGGCGCGGGCCAATCCGCCGGCGACGGCAAGAAAAACAAATAGGCGGCGATGCTCGGAGCAAGGCCGCCTTTGTGTGTCACGACTATCGCCGAATCAGTGGCTCAGCACTGTCGCAAAGCGTGCAACAGGCAATCCGCAGGGCTTTCAGGCGAATGCCGTCTGTGCGTCGTAGCCGAACCCGCGCGGCGCGTGTTGCGCATCCTCGAACGCGACGATCTCATAAGCGTCTTCGCGAGCGAGCAGCTCGCGCAGCAACGCATTGTTGAGGCCATGCCCCGATTTGTACGCGGTGTAAGACGCCAATAGCGGATGGCCGATGACATAAAGATCGCCGATCGCATCGAGCATCTTGTGCTTTACGAACTCGTCGTCGTAACGAAGTCCGTCGTTATTGAGGATGCGGTATTCGTCGAGCACGATCGCATTGTCCATGCTGCCGCCGCGCGCGAGGCCGAGCTCACGCATCATTTCGACTTCGTGCGCAAAGCCGAAAGTGCGTGCGCGGGCAATTTCACGAACATACGACGTCGTCGCGAAATCGACTTCGAGCGCCTGTCCCGTCTTGTCGACAGCCGGGTGATGGAAATCGATCGTGAATTTGAGCTTGAAGCCGAAATAGGGCTCAACGCGCGCGAACTTGTCGCCGTCGCGCACTTCGACAGGCTTCGTCACCTTGATGAACTTCTTCAGCGCGTCCTGCTCCTGAATGCCGGCCGACTGCATCAGGAAGACGAACGATGCCGCGCTGCCGTCCATGATCGGAATCTCTTCGGCCGTCACGTCGACATAGAGATTGTCGATCCCGAGGCCGGCGCAGGCCGACATCAGATGCTCGACGGTCGAAACGCGCGCGCCATCCTTTTGCAGCACGGAAGCAAGACGTGTGTCGCCGATCGCGAGCGCCGAAGCCGGAATATCGACGGGGCTCGGCAAATCGACGCGCGTGAACACAATGCCGGTGTTCGCGGCAGCGGGACGGAGCGTCAGATCGACCTTGCGTCCTGAATGGAGGCCAATGCCGACTGTCTTGACGATCGATTTGATAGTGCGTTGCTTCAGCATGGTCATTCGTCGATTGGAAATATCAATCGCGCTTCTTGTTTCATAGTACGGATTATACCGTATTGGCGTGCCGCTGTCTTGCTGCCGTACGTATCAGTGTGTTTCTTCCCGTTACCCGAGGGCGTAACGGCATCCGGCGCCCGGAACGGAGGCATTCCCGGGCGCCGGCGATTCGCTGGCGGTACATCGAACGTTAGAAAGCGACTCGAAAGAGCAGGGCAGACGTGGCCTCGGCGCAACGCTTTGCGCCGGTTTTTTCGTCGAAGCGACGGCCGTCGACGTCTTCCGTCCGCGCGATCGCACTCCGCGCATCTTGCCCGAGATGCGCGCCTTTCGCACGGCAGGGAGCCTCGACGCAGACCGCGCGCCGCCAACCTATCTTGCGGCCCGCTGCCAGATCCGTCTGTCGCAGGGCGCTTCGCAGACTCGCGTGCGCCGTGCGCCGCCGCGCGCCGCCACCGGACGCATACGAGCCGACAGCCTGCCGACCCGCTTCGCCGATGTGCCGCGCACGGTCGCCCCGGCCGCGCGTCCGAGAAGACGCGGCCGTCTTGCGCCGTTGCCGTTCAACATGCTCAGCCCTTCGTGCGCTCGCAAGCGCTCATCGCGCGACGCCGTCCGGCGCCGCGCGCGTCAGTCCGCCTGCTTGCGCAAAAACGCCGGGATGTCGTACGTGTCGACGCCCTTTTCCTGCAGCGCCTGCACGTGCGAAGCGGCGGTTTCGCGCGAGTTGCGCCAGACGGCCGGCGTGTCGAACGCGCCGTAATCGGCCGACGACGTCGCGTGCGGCGTCGCATAGCCGTGATGCACGGCGCTGACGGGCTGGTTGTCCGTGCCCGTGCGCAGGAGCGTCATCGGTGCCGATTGCTGCTTTTTCGCGGCGCTCGCGGCGGTACGGCCAAGACCCGTCGCGACGACGGTCACGCGCAACGCATCGCCCATCGCGTCGTCGTAGACGGCGCCGAAGATGACGGTCGCGTCTTCAGCCGCGTAGCTCTTGATCGTGTTCATGACTTCGCGCGTTTCCGACAGGCGCAGCGAACGGCTCGACGTGATGTTGACGAGCACGCCGCGCGCACCCGACAGATCGACGCCTTCGAGCAGCGGGCTCGCAACGGCCTGCTCGGCGGCGAGCCGTGCCCGATCGACGCCGGCCACGGTCGCCGTGCCCATCATCGCCTTGCCCTGCTCGCCCATCACCGTCTTCACGTCTTCGAAGTCGACGTTCACGAGACCGTCGACGTTGATGATCTCCGCAATGCCGGCCACCGCGTTGTTGAGCACATCGTCAGCGCACTGGAAGCACTTGTCCATTTCGGCGTCATCGCCCATCACCTCGAACAGCTTGTCGTTCAGGACGACGATCAGCGAGTCGACGTGATCCTCCAGTTGCTGCGAACCTGCTTCCGCCACGCGCATCCGCTTGCCGCCCTCGAACTCGAACGGTTTGCTGACGACGCCGACGGTCAGGATGCCCATCTCCTTGGCGATTTGCGCGACCACGGGCGCCGCGCCCGTACCCGTGCCGCCGCCCATGCCGGCCGTGATGAAGACCATGTGCGCGCCGCGCAGCGCATCGGCGATCCGCTCGCGCGCCTCTTCGGCCGCCGCGCGCCCCATCTCGGGCTTCGCACCGGCGCCGAGGCCCGTGTTGCCGAGCTGGATCACGTGCGACGCGCGCGAGCGCGCGAGCGCCTGCGCATCGGTGTTCATGACGACGAAATCGACGCCTTGCACCCCCTTGTTGATCATATGCTGCACGGCGTTGCCGCCGGCACCCCCAACGCCGACCACCTTGATGATGGTGCCGCTGGTTTCCGTTTCCAACATCTGGAATTCCATATTGCCTCCGTCAAGAAAAAATCCCGCTCTCGGCCGTTATTCGGCAAGGGATCGGGCAATCCCCTGTCGCGCGCAAGCCGCCGGCGCCGGCGCGAATTCAAAAATTCAAAAATTGCCCAAAAACCAATCCTTCATGCGCGAGAAGACCTGCCCCATCGATCCCGACTGCACGGCGACCTTGCGGCCGCGCATGCGCTGCGACGAGCCTTCGACGAGCAGCCCCATCGCCGTCGAATAGCGCGGATTGCGCACGACGTCGGCCAGGCCGCCCGCGTACTCGGGCACGCCGATGCGTACCGGCTTCAGGAAGATGTCCTCGCCGAGCTCGACCATGCCCGGCATCATCGATGCGCCGCCCGTCAGCACGACACCCGAGCTCAAGAGCTCCTCGTACCCGGACTCGCGCACGACCTGATGCACGAGCGAGAAGAGTTCTTCGACGCGCGGCTCGATGACGGCCGCGAGCGCTTGGCGCGACAGCGTGCGCGGCCCGCGCTCGCCGAGCCCCGGCACTTCGATCATTTCGTCTGGGTCGGCGAGCGCCTGCTTCGCGATGCCGTAGCCGACCTTGATGTCCTCGGCGTCGGGCGTCGGCGTGCGCAGCGCCATCGCGATGTCGCTCGTCACCTGGTCGCCCGCGATCGGGATCACGGCCGTATGGCGAATCGCGCCCTCGCTGAAGATCGCGATGTCGGTCGTGCCGCCGCCGATGTCGACGAGCACGACGCCGAGCTCCTTCTCGTCTTCGGTCAGCACCGCGAGCGACGACGCGAGCGGCTGCAGGATCAGATCGTTGACCTCGAGGCCGCAGCGGCGCACGCACTTGACGATGTTCTGCGCGGCCGACACGGCACCGGTCACGATGTGCACCTTCACCTCGAGGCGGATGCCGCTCATGCCGATCGGCTCACGCACGTCTTCCTGCCCGTCGATGATGAATTCCTGCGTGAGGATGTGCAGCACCTGCTGATCCGTGGGAATGTTGATCGCCTTGGCCGTTTCGATCACGCGCGCGACGTCCGTCTGCGTGACCTCCTTGTCCTTGATCGCGACCATTCCGCTCGAGTTGAAACTGCGGATATGACTGCCCGCGATGCCGGTAAAGACGTTTGTGATCTTGCAATCGGCCATCAGTTCCGCTTCTTCGAGCGCGCGCTGGATCGATTGCACGGTGGCCTCGATATTGACCACCACGCCTTTCTTGAGCCCCTTCGATTCGCTTTGCCCAAGACCGATCACTTCGTAATGGCCTTCGCCCCGAAGCTCGGCGACGATCGCGACGACCTTGGCCGTGCCGATGTCGAGAGCAACCAGCAGATCTTTGTAGTCTTTACTCATAGCGTGCTCATGTGTGGTTCTTTCTCTTACTTCTTGGGCTGCGCGGCGCTCGATGCATCGCCGATGAAACGCATCCCCGCCGCGCGAATCGCAAAGCCGTTCGGATAGCGCAAGTCCGCATATTCGATGTCGTTCCCCCAGCGCGCCGTCACTGCCTTCCATGCCGCGGTCAACCGCCGGCTGCGCTCCTCGAGCGTCGACGCGTTACGCTCACGGCCGTATTCGATCTCGGTGCCGTTCGACAGTTTCACGGTCCACGCATAACGCGGCGACAGCGTCACTTCCTCCGGCGTCGCCCCGATCGGCGCCAGCCACTGCTTGAATTCGAAGTAGCGCGCGACGACTTCCTTCGCCGTGCCCGGCGGACCGTCGAACGCGGGCAGTTCGTTATCGAGCTCGCCCTGGTTCGCCGTGAAAAGCTCCCCGTCGGCGGAAACGAGCTGATCGCTGCCCCACGTTCCGAGCGGCTTGTACTCCTCGAGGGTGACGGCGAGCGCGTTCGGCCACACACGCCGCACGCTTGCGCGTCGCACCCACGGCATCTGCTCGAACGCCTGCCTCGCCGCGTCGAGATCGACCGTGAAAAAGTTGCCCTTCAGGTGGCCGATCACACTCGCGCGCACGGTCGGCGTGTTGATGTGATCGGTATCGCCGCCGATGAGAATGGCGGAAAGCGCAAACGACGGACGTTGCGCGAGCCAGATCCCGCCCGACGCGACGAGCGCGGCGAGCGCCAGCGCATAAAGCGCGTTGGCGGCGAGATTGAGCTGGCGAACGTTGTTCCACATGATGTGTGCGTCAGTCCTTGTCGAGCGTCAGCGCGAGCACCTCGACGACGAGCGCCTCGTAGCTGATGCCGACCGCGCGCGCCGCCTTCGGCGGCAACGAGTGATCGGTCATGCCAGGCGCCGTGTTCACTTCGAGGAAGTACGGGTTGCCGGCCGCGTCGAGCATGAAATCGGCCCGGCCCCAGTCGGTACAGCCGAGCACGTCGAACGCGCGACGCGAAAGCGCCTGCAGGCGCGCCTCCTCTTCGGGCGCGAGGCCGCACGGAATCAGGTATTGCGTGTCCTTCGCGACATACTTCGCGTGATAGTCGTAGAACTCGCCGGCCGGCACGATCTTGATGATCGGCAGCTCGAGCTTGCCCGCGATGCAGGCCGTGTACTCGCCGCCCTCGATGCTCTTCTCGACGAGCACGATCTTGTCGAACTTCGCCGCCTCCGCGAGCGCGGCCGGCAGCGTATCGGCGCTCTTCACCTTCGTCACGGCGACGCTCGACCCCTCACTCGCCGGCTTGACGAAGAGCGGCAAGCCGAGCTTGGCGACGATGGCCTGCGCCCGCGCCGCGTAATCGTCGCCGCGCATCACCGCCTCGAACGGCGGCGTCGGAATGCCGAGTTGCTGCCAGACGAGCTTCGTGCGGAACTTGTCGAGACCGAGCGCCGAGCCGAGCACGCCGCTGCCCGTATAGCGAATGCCGTAAAAATCGAGCGCGCCCTGGAGCTGGCCGTTTTCGCCATAGCCACCGTGCAGTGCGTTGAACGCGCGCACGAAGCCCTCGTCTTTCAACGCGGAGAGCGGACGCTCGGACGGATCGAACGGATGCGCGTCGATGCCGGCCGCGCGCAGTCCCTGCAAGACCAGGCGCCCGGAATTGAGCGAGACCTCGCGCTCGGCGGATTCGCCACCGAGCAGCACCGCCACTTTGCCGAAACGTTTTGGATCGATATTCATGTCATGCCTTTGCATCTTGGACGAGCCGCGCCGGCACCGTGCCGATCGAGCCCGCGCCCATCGTGATCACCACATCGCCGTCGTGCACGAGCGCCGCGAGGGCCGCCGGCACGTCGTCGGCCGTTTCGACGAATACCGGCTCGACCTTGCCCGCCACGCGGATCGCGCGCGACAGCGCGCGCCCGTCCGCCGCGACGATCGGCGTCTCGCCTGCCGCATAGACATCCGTCAGCACAAGCGCATCGACGCTCGAGAGCACGCTGACGAAGTCCTCGAAGCAATCGCGCGTGCGCGTGTACCGGTGCGGCTGAAACGCGAGCACGATCCTGCGCTCGGGGAACGCGCCGCGAGCGGCCGCGATCGTGGCCGCCATCTCGACCGGGTGATGGCCGTAGTCGTCGACGAGCGTGTAGCGGCCGCCCGAGCCGATCTCGATTTCGCCGTACCGCTGGAAGCGCCGGCCCACGCCCGTGAACTCGGCGAGCGCACGCTGGATGTCGGCATCGGCGACTTCGAGTTCAGTGGCGATCGCGATCGCCGCCAGCGCGTTCTGCACGTTGTGCATGCCCGGCATATTGAGCACGATGTCGAGCGCCGGCGCGTCCTCGCGCATCGCCGTGAAATACATCTTGCCGTCGCGCGCGAGCACATTGACGGCGCGCACCTGCGCGTCGGCCGCGAAGCCGTAGCGGATGATCGGCTTCGAGACGAACGGCAGGATTTCCCGCACGTTCGAGTCGTCGACGCAGAGGACCGCGATGCCGTAGAACGGCAGCCGCTGCGTAAACTCGATGAAGGCCTGCTTGAGCCGCGCGAAGTCGTGCCCGTACGTATCCATATGGTCCGCATCGATGTTCGTCACGACTTCGATCACGGGCAACAGATTGAGGAACGACGCGTCGGATTCGTCCGCTTCGGCCACGATGAAATCACCTGTGCCGAGCCGAGCGTTCGCACCGGCGCTCGTCAGGCGCCCGCCGATCACGAACGTCGGGTCGAGCCCGCCGGCGGCGAGGACGCTCGCGACGAGGCTCGTCGTCGTGGTCTTGCCGTGCGTGCCGGCGATCGCAATACCCTGCTTCAGGCGCATCAGCTCGGCCAGCATGACCGCGCGCGGCACGATCGGCACGCGCAGGCGGCGTGCGGCGAGCACCTCGGGGTTGTCGCTGCGCACGGCCGTCGACACGACGACCGCGTCCGCGCCTTCGATATGCGCGGCGTCATGGCCGAGCGCGATGCGCGCGCCGAGCGATGCCAGGCGATCGGTCGTGGCGCTGCGCGCGAGGTCCGAGCCGCTCACCCGATAGCCGAGCGTCACGAGCACTTCCGCGATGCCGCTCATGCCGGCACCGCCGATCCCGACAAAATGAATGTGTTTGACGATGTGTTTCATTGCTTTCCTTGCTGGCGCGCTTGCGCCACGGCCGCGCAAACCTGCGCGACCCGATCCGTCGCCTCGGGCTTCGCGAGCGAGCGCGCGCGCCCGGCCATCTCGGCGAGCGTTTCGCGCGTTTGCGCGCGCAGCCAATCGGCCAGAGCTTCGGGCGACAAGTCGCGCTGCTGCACGAGTACCGCCGCCTCACGCTCCGAGAGAAACTCTGCGTTCGTCGTCTGATGATCGTCGACCGCGTAGGGAAACGGCACGAAGAGCGCCGCCACGCCGATGGCCGCGATTTCGGCCACCGTCATCGCGCCCGAGCGGCAGATGACGAGATCGGCGTCGGCGTAAGCCGCGGCCATGTCGTCGATGAATGGAACGAGCTGGAGCCCTTCGCCCGTCGCGAGGCCTGCCGCTTCATAATTGGCGTGCAACGCGTCGATATGCTTCGCGCCCGCCTGATGCACCACGCGCGGACGCGAATCCGGCGACAGCAACGCGAGCGCGCGCGGGACGACTTCGTTCAATGCGGCGGCGCCGAGACTGCCGCCGACGACGAGCAGGTTCAGCGGACCGATGCGGCCCGCATAGCGCGCCTTCGGCTCGGGAGCATGCGTGAACGCATCGCGCAGCGGATTGCCGGTCCACTCCGCGTTCGGCAGCGCGTCGGGAAACGCAACGAGCACGCGCCGCGCGAGCTTTGCCAGCACCTTGTTCGCGAGACCGGCCACCGAGTTCTGCTCGTGCAGGACGAGCGGCCGCCGCTCGAGCGCCGTCATGACGCCGGCCGGAAACGTGATGTAGCCGCCCATGCCGAGCACGACGTCGGGCCGCACGCGCCGCAATGCGCGCCGGCTTTCCAGGCAAGCGCGCAACAAATTGACGGGCAACATCAGCAGCGTCTTGAGCCCCTTGCCGCGCAAGCCGCCGAAGCGCACGTACTCCATCGGAATCCCGTGCTTCGGGACGAGCGACGCCTCCATGCCGGCCGGATTGCCGAGCCAGACCACTCGCCAGCCCCAGGCGCGCATGCGGTGGGCGACCGCGAGCCCGGGGAAGACGTGTCCCCCGGTGCCGCCGGCCATCACCATGAGCGTGCGCTGTGGCGTGGAAGTCATACCTTCCCCCCGCGCATCAGCACACGATTTTCGTAATCGACGCGCATGAGGAGCGCGATCGCCAGGCAATTGAGCACGATGCCCGAGCCGCCATAGCTGACGAGCGGCAGCGTCAGGCCCTTCGTCGGCAAGATGCCGAGATTGACGCCGATGTTGATGAACGTCTGCACGCCGAACCAAAGTCCCACGCCCTTGGCCACTAGGCCGGCAAACGTACGGTCGAGCGCGAGCGCCTGCCGGCCGATCTCGAACGAGCGGCGCACGATCCAGTAGAAAAGCAGGATCACGGCGAGCACGCCAACGAAGCCAAGCTCTTCGCCGATAACGGCGAGAATGAAGTCGGTATGCGCTTCGGGCAAGTAATTGAGCTTCTCGACGCTGCCGCCGAGCCCCACGCCGAACCATTCCCCGCGGCCGAACGCGATCAACGAGTGGGTGAGCTGGTAAGCCTTACCCTGCGCGTAGCGATCGTCCCACGGATCGAGGTAGGCGAAGATCCGCTCGCGCCGCCACGGGGACGCCCAGACGAGCAGCCCGAACGTGCCGACGGCCGTGGCGACGAGCCCGCCGAAGAGCTTGCCGTTCACGCCCCCCAAGAAAAGCAGGCCCATTGCGATCGCCGCGATCACCATGAACGCACCCATGTCGGGCTCGAGCAGCAACAGCGCGCCGACGACGCCGACGGCGAACGCCATCGGCAAAAAGCCCTTCGCGAAACTGCCCATGTACTCCTGTTTGCGAACGGTGTAATTCGCCGCGTAGATCGTCACCGCAAGCTTCATGATCTCGGACGGCTGCATGTTCATGAGGCCGAGCGGCAACCAACGGCGCGCGCCGTTCACGCCCTTGCCAATGTGCGGAATCAGCACGATCACGAGCCCGACGAGGGCGATCAGGAAGAACTTCGGCGCCTGCTTGTCCCAGACCGAAATCGGGATCTTGAACGCGACGACGGCGGCGATCGTCGCGACGGCGATCGAAGCAATGTGACGCACGAGGAACGCGTACGTGTGATACGACGCGTACTTCGGCGAGTCGGGCATCGCGATCGAGGCCGAGTAGACCATGACGACGCCGAGCCCGAGCAAGGCAATGACAGCCCACAGCAGCGAATGATCGTAATCGAGCATGCGCGAGCGCGTCGGCCGCATGCCGCTCACGACGCTCGCGAGGCCGCCCGTGCGCCTGCTCGCGTCCGACTCCGCGCCTGCCTTGGGGTCGCCACGCCGTAGCGATGCGCCGCTGCGTTCGGTGAAGAACCGTTGTCCGGTGCGCTCGGTCCAGCTCATAGCATCGTCCCCCGTTCCGCCGCGATGTCGTCGACCGCGCCGCGAAATACCTCGGCGCGATGCGCGTAGTGCTTGAACATGTCAAAGCTCGCGCAGGCGGGCGAAAGCAGCACGGCGTCGCCGGCTTGCGCGACGGCGGCCGCCGCGCGCGTCGCCGCTTCGAGCGTCGGATGCGTTTCGAGCGGGACGCCGGTCTCGGCGAGCGCCGCGCGAATAAGCGGCGCGTCGCGGCCGATCAGCATCACGGCGCGGCACCAGCGCGCCACGGGCCGCGCAAGCGGCGCGAAGTCCTGCCCCTTGCCCTCGCCGCCCGCGATCAGCACCGTCCGTTGCGCGAGCCCGTCGAGGGCCGCGACAGTCGCGCCGACATTCGTCCCCTTGCTGTCGTCGACAAAGTCGACACCGTCCAGCGAGCCGATCAGCTCGACGCGATGCGGCTCGCCGCGATACTCACGC
This sequence comes from Trinickia symbiotica, assembly GCF_002934455.1. GTDB lineage: Bacteria > Pseudomonadota > Gammaproteobacteria > Burkholderiales > Burkholderiaceae > Trinickia > Trinickia symbiotica. Next base: position 29,841 of record NZ_PTIR01000033.1, read on the forward strand.
AGACCGTGCAGTACGGGCGCGGCAGGCAGGCCGATTGCCCGCGCGAGCGCAAGCGCGGCGAGCGCATTCGCCGCGTTATGCAAACCGCGGATGCGCAGGGCATCGGCGGGCATCAGGCGCTTCAGGGTGAGATCGACCGGGGCCGCCGACGCGGCGCCCTCGTGCCTGCGCCGCCGCGACGACGAGGCCGGCTCGTCGGCGGGATCCCGCTCTTGCGCTTGCGCAAGCCAATTGATGCCGTTCTCGCGCACGAGGCCATAGTCGCCGACGCGCTGCGGCTCGTCGAGGCCGAATGTGATCACGCGCTCGGCGCCGCTTGCTTTCGCCGAATCCGCCGCGCCCGCGAGCGTCATCGCGCGAGCGTCGTCGCGGTTGAGCACGCGTGTGGTATGCGGGCCGAAAATGCGCCCTTTCGCGGCCGTATAAGCATCGAAGCTGCCATGCCAGTCGAGGTGATCCTGCGTGATATTGAGCACGGCGGCCGCGTCGGGGTCGAATGTCAGCGCGGTTTCGAGCTGAAAACTCGAGAGCTCGAGCACCCAGACATCGGGCAGCGCGGTGTTGTCGATCGCCTCGGAAAGCGTATCGAGCATCGTGGGACTGATGTTGCCGGCGACGGCGACGCGCTTGCCGGCGCGCCGGCAGAGCAGCCCGGTGAGGCTCGTGGTGGTCGTCTTGCCGTTCGTGCCCGTGATGGCGATCACCTTCGGCGCATAGCCGCTCTCACCGAGATGCCGCAGCGCGCATGCGAAGAGTTCGAGCTCGCCCCACACGGGAATGCCGCGCTCGCGCGCGCTCGCGAGCAGCGCGGCGAGATCGGGCGCGAGCGGAGAAAGACCGGGGCTCACCGCGATGAGTTCGATGCCGCCTTCGATGAGCGCGGGCGTGAACGCACCGCCGACGAATTCGGCCTCGATGCGCTCGGCATCGAGCAGCGACAGATTCGACGGCGCCTCGCGCGTGTCGGCAACGCGCAGCCGGCACCCGTGGCGCGCGCACCAGCGCGCCATCGCGAGGCCGGATTCACCGAGCCCCAGTACCAGCACCGTCGGACTTTGCCGATCACGAAACATCTCGCCGAACATCGCTTGCTTTTCCTTCCTATCAACGCAACTTGAGAGTGGAGAGTCCGAACAGGCACAGCATCAACGTCACGATCCAGAAGCGCACGACGACCTGGGTCTCCTTCCATCCGGAGAGCTCGAAGTGGTGATGCAGCGGCGCCATCTTGAAGATGCGCCGCCCTTCGCCGTATCGGCGCTTCGTAAACTTGAACCACGTCACTTGCAGCATCACGGACAGCGTCTCGGCAACGAAAATGCCGCCCATGATGAACAGCACGATCTCCTGGCGCACGATCACGGCGACGGTGCCGAGCGCACCGCCCAGGGCCAGCGCGCCGACGTCGCCCATGAAGACCTGCGCGGGGTGCGTGTTGTACCAGAGGAAGGCGAGCCCCGCGCCGCCCATTGCGGAGCAGTAGACCATCAACTCGCCCGCGCCCGGGATGTGCGGGAACAGCAGGTACTTCGAGTAAACGGAGCTGCCCATCACATAGGCGAACACGCCGAGCGAAGCGCCGACGAGCACGACCGGCATGATGACGAGGCCGTCGAGACCGTCCGTCAGGTTGACCGCGTTGCTCGCGCCGACGATGACGAAGTACGTGAGCGCGATGAAACCCCATACGCCGAGCGGATAGGTGACCGACTTCAGAAACGGCAACAACAGGTCCGCCTTCGCCGGCAATCCCATCGAAAGCCCGCTTCTCACCCATGCCATGAACAGATCGAAGACGCGCACATTGCTCGCCTCCGAAACGCTGAATGCGAGGTAGACCGCCGCGAAGAGCCCGATCACCGATTGCCAGAAATATTTTTCGCGCGAGGACATCCCGCGCGGATCCTTGTAGACGACCTTGCGGTAGTCGTCGACCCAGCCGATCACGCCGAAGCCGAAGGTCACGAGCATCACGATCCAGATGAAGCGATTCGTGAGGTCGGCCCAAAGCAACGTCGACACCGCAATGCCGATGAGGATCAGCACGCCCCCCATCGTCGGCGTGCCGGACTTGACCAGGTGTGACTGCGGCCCATTCGTCCGTACCGCCTGGCCGACCTTCATCGCAGTGAGCTTGCGAATGACCCACGGGCCACAGACGAGCCCGATCAAAAGCGCGGTGATCGTTGCCGCCACCGCGCGAAACGTCAGATAGTTGAACACGCGCAAAAAGCTTGCGTCGTTCTGCAGCCATTGCGCCAACACCAGCAGCATGCTCGTCCTTCTCTCAGTGCGTACCGGGCTCGGCGCCCGGCACATTCGGTTGTAATTGAGTCAATGCATCGACGACGCGCTCCATGCGCATGAAGCGCGACCCCTTCACGAGCAACGTCGCGCTCTCGTCGAAGCCGGCCTGCCGCAACGCGTCGATCAACGCGGCCACTTCGTCGAAATGGCGCGCTCGCCGCGCCGAGGCCTGCGCGGCGGCAGCGCCGACCTCGAAAGCCGCGCAGGCGTCGCGCGTCGCGTCGCCGAGCCCAAAGAGCGCATCGATGCCGCGCTCGCGCGCGTACGCGCCGATCTCGCGATGAAACGCCGGCCCGTGATCCCCGACCTCGCCCATATCGCCCATCACGAGCACGCGCGGCGCCGGTCCGGCGGCTAGCACGTCGATCGCCGCGCGCATCGAATCGGGATTCGCGTTGTAGGTGTCGTCGATGACGGTCGCGCCGGCAAGCGAGCCCGAAACGGCACGCTTCACCTGCAGCCGGCCTTTGACAGGAGAGAACGCCTCCAGGCCTCGACGGATCGGATCGAGCGCGACGCCGGCCGCCAACGCCGCCGATGTCGCCGCGAGCGCGTTGCGCGCGTTGTGCGCGCCCAGCACCTGCAGCGCCGCTTCGAACTCGCCGGCCGGCGTGCGCACTCGCAAACGGTTGCCGGCGAATTCGCCGGTGACGGCGGCGGCATGCGCGGGTTGCGCCTCACCGGCCGTCAGCAGCGCGAAATCGACGATCCGGTTGCCCGTCGCCGCGACACGCCAGATCCCCGCGTAAGCATCGTCGGCGGGAAACACAGCAATGCCGTCCGGCCCGAGCGCATGAATCACGCTCGCATGCTCGAGCGCGACGGCTTCGACCGTCTCCATGAATTCCTGGTGCTCGCGCTGCGCGTTATTGACGAGCGCGATCGTCGGCTCGGCGATCTTCGCGAGCGTATCCGTTTCGCCGGGATGATTCATCCCGAGCTCGACGACGGCGAGCTTGTGCGTAGCGTTCAGGCGCAAGAGCGTGAGCGGCAGCCCGATATCGTTGTTGAAGTTGCCGGCCGTCGCGAGGCGGTCGTTCGCGCCCACCGCCGCCGCGAAGATCGACGCGATCATCTCCTTCACCGTCGTCTTCCCGTTGCTGCCCGTCACCGCCACGAGTGGGATCGGGAAGCGCCGGCGCCAGCCGCGCGCGAGGTCCGCCAGTGCCGCGCGGGTGTCGGATGCGACGATCGTCGGCAGGTTCCAATCGGACGAGGGGATGCGCGCCGCGAGGACGGCCGATACGCCGCGCGCGGCGACGTCGGCAAGAAAGTCGTGCGCGTCGAAGCGCTCGCCTCTCAAAGCGACGAATAAGTCGCCGGGGCCGGCCGTGCGGCTATCGGTGCAAATGCGTTCGAACGCGGCTGCACCGTTGCCCACGATCGTTGCGTCGGGAATGAGACGCGCTGCTTCGGTCAGCGTCAGCATCGTCATTCGCCGCCTCCGCGCGTGTGTGTCGCCCGGGCCGCGAGTGCGAGCCGTGCGTGGTCCTGATCGGAGAAAGCGCGCTTCTTGCCCATGATTTCCTGTGTTGCTTCGTGCCCCTTGCCGGCCAGCACGACGACGTCCTCGCGCGCCGCACCGCGCACCGTTTGCAAGATCGCGTTCGCGCGATCCTCGATGGCGCGCGCGCGGCTCGCGTCGCGCATGCCGGCGACGATCTGCTCCATGATCGACTGGGGCTTCTCGCTGCGCGGGTTGTCGCTCGTCACGACGACCACGTCGGCAAGCCGCTCGGCGATCGCGCCCATCAGCGGGCGCTTCGTCGCATCGCGATCGCCGCCGCAGCCGAACATACAGACGAGCTTGCCGCCGCGCGCCTCGGCGATCGGCCGCAGCGCCTCGAGCGTTTTCTCGAGCGCGTCGGGCGTATGCGCATAGTCGACGACGATGAGCGGCTCGTCGCTCGCGAGCCGACCGCCGAGCCGCTGCATGCGTCCGTTGACGGGCTCCAGCTTGGCGAGCCGCACCAGCGCATCGGCAAGCGGCACGTCGGCCGCGAGCAGCGCGCCGAGGACCGCGAGCAGATTGCTGACGTTGAATGCGCCGAGCGTTCCGACTTCGACATCGGTGTCGCCCCAATCCGACGACAGATGAAACGCCGTGCCCGCCGCCGTCGCGCGGACGTTCGTCGCGATGAGCCGCGCGTCGGCGCCCGGTGCGTCGAGGGCCTTTTCGGCGCTATCGGCGCCTATCCCATAGGCGATCGTGCGGACACGACCTTGCGTGCGCGCGATCAAACGGCGGCCGGCCGCGTCGTCGCGGTTGACGATGGCCGCACGCAGCGTGGGCCAGTCGAAAAGTCGAGCCTTCGCCGCTTCATAGGCCTCGAAGGTCCGGTGATAGTCGAGGTGGTCCTGCGTGAGATTCGTAAAAACGGCGATGTCGAACGCGGTTCCGTTCACTCGCCCCTGATGGAGCGCGTGCGACGACACCTCCATCGCCACGGCGCGCGCACCGCCGGCAAGAAGCTCGGCGAGACTGCGTTGCAGCTGTGGCGCATCGGGCGTCGTAAATCCCGTCTGCACCAAATGACCCGGCATCCCGCTACCGAGCGTGCCGATCAGGGCGCACGGCGTATCGAGCGCGGTCAGCGCCGCCGCGATCCAATGCGAGCACGATGTCTTGCCGTTGGTCCCCGTCACGCCCACCGTCAAGAGCCTCTCGCTGGGGGAACCGTACCAGCGGCTCGCGATCTCGCCCGCCCATTCGTTCAGCGCGGGCACCGCGAGCATGCGCGTCGCATCGACGTTGCCTGTAAAGCCTTCCGGCTGATAGAGCGCGGCCGCCGCGCCGGATTCGAATGCTCGGGCGATATGGGCACGATTGTCGGCGCCCTCGACGGCGTATGCGAGGAACGCGTCCCCAGCGGCGAGCGTCCGTGTATCCGAATGCAGGTGCGAACCCGGCGCGACGTGCGCGCGCAGCCAGCCGAGCGCGTCGGCGATTTGCCGTTCGGCCGGCGCCCTCATCGGACGACTCCCGGATTGTTGCGCGGATTCGCCGATACCGCGAGCGGCCGTCCACCTGCCGCCGCCATCGTGGCCGTCTTGGCCGTATCGTCGGAAACGACCAGCTGCTTGACGGGCATATCGGGCGGCACGTTCAAGGTGCGCAGCGTATCGCCGACGATCGACGCAAACACGGGCCCGGAGACATAGCCGCCGAAGTGGCTGCCCGAGGTCGGCTCATCGATCGAGACAGCGACGACGATGCGCGGATTGGGCATCGGCGCCATCCCGACGAAAGAGGCACGATATTTCGAGTGGTCATAACCGCGGCCCGCGTGTTTGTAGGCCGTGCCGCTCTTGCCGCCGACGCGATAGCCGGGCACCGCGGCCTCGGGCGATGTACCTTGCGCGGAGACGACCGATTCGAGCATCGCCCGCACTTCGCGGGCCGTCGTCGGGGAAAAGATCTGCGGCCCGGTCACGGGCTGGGTTGGATCGACTCTGAAAATGGAGACGGGCAGCAACATGCCGTCGTGCGCGATCGCCGTATAAGCGCGCGCGAGCTGGAACAGCGATGCCGAAAGCCCATAACCGTACGACATCGTCGCCTGTTCGATGCGGCGCCAGCTTTTCCATGGGCGCAACCGCCCCGCGGCAGCGCCGGGAAAACCGACCTTCGGCGGCTGGCCAAGGCCGATGCTCGTATACATATCCCACATTTCCTCGGGCTTGAGCGTCATGGCGATCTTCGTCGCGCCGATGTTGCTCGACTTCTGGATCACGCCGCCGACCGTCAGCACGCCAAAGCCGGAATCGTCAGTGATCGTCGCGCCGTCGAGCGTGAAGTGGCCGTTACCTGTGTCGACGAGCGTGTTCGGGGTGACGCGGTGCAGGTCGAGCGCGAGCGAGACGGTAAACGGCTTCATGATCGAGCCGGGCTCGAACACGTCGGTCAGGATCCGGTTGCGCAACTGCTCGCCGGTCAGATGCGAGCGATCGTTCGGGTTGTAGGTCGGATAGTTGACGAGCGCGAGCACCTCGCCCGTCCGCACGTCGATAACCATTGCGGCTCCGGCCTTAGCCTTCGACTTCTCGACGGCCGCCTTCAGGTTCGCGTAGGCGATGTACTGGATCTTGCTGTCGATCGAGAGCTCGACGTCCTTGCCGTTGCGCGGCGGGACCTGCTGGTCGACATCCTCGACGATGCGGCCGATGCGGTCCTTGATGACATGGCGGATGCCGGGCATCCCCGAGAGGATCTTCTGATCGCCCAGCTCGATGCCCTCCTGACCCTCGTCCTCGACGTTCGTGAAGCCGACGAGGTGCGCCGTGATCTCGCCTTCGGGATAAAAGCGCTTGTATTCGTCCCGCTGATAGATACCGGGAATGTCTAGCGCGATGACTTTCTCGGCGACATCGACGGGAACCTGCCGCTTGACGTAAGCAAACGTCTTGTCGCCGGAGAGCTTCGAGCGCAACTCCTTCTGACTCAAGCCTAACAGGGATCCGAGCGCCGCGAGCTTGCCGGGATCGATGTCTTCGGGCACCGATTCGGGAATGGCCCAGATCGCGCGCACGGGTAGGCTCGTCGCAAGCACGAGCCCATTGCGATCGAGAATCTTGCCGCGTGTGGCGGCAAGCTCGATCGTGCGCTGATAGCGGCTCTCGCCCTGCTTCAGATAGAACGCGTTGCCGGGCCCCTGGATCCAGAATGCACGGCCGGCGAGCGCGACGAACGCCATGAACAGCAGGAACACGACGAGCTTGGAACGCCACATCGGCAGCCTCACGGAAAGCACGGGGCTGGCGGAAAACGTGACGCTCTTGCGATTGCCCGGCAGTTTCATCGCGCGCCTCCGCGGCTCGTCGGCGCCGGGCGCTTCGTCGCGCGAGGCGCCGTATTGGCGAAGGTCGGCGCGCTGGCAGCCGTCGGGATCGCGGCATCGCGCGCCTCGGCTGCGCCGGCGCCAAGCGTCAGATATTGGGTGCTGCCGCTCGCGACCGAGCGCATCTTGAGCGAATCGGAGGCGAGCCCTTCGATTCGCGACGTCTTCGACAGCGCGCTCTGCTCGTATTGCAGTTGCGCGTAGTCCTGCTGAAGCTGACGCTCCTCGGCCTGCGCGCGCTCCAGCTGGACGAAAAGACGCCGCTGCTGGTTCGTCGCGTTGACGACGGACAACGCACAACCCAGAAGGACGATCAACAGAAGGATGTTGAGACGGCTCATGGCGCGACGCGCTCCGCGACGCGCATCACGGCCGAACGAGCTCGCGGGTTGGCCTCGACCTCAGCGGCGCCGGCAAACACGCGCTCGATGATTTTGAGCGGGGGACTCGGCAGATCGGCGGCGCGAATCGGCAAGCGACGGTCGACGGCAGGCGCTTTCGCGTGCGCCTGCATGAATCGCTTCACGATTCGATCCTCGAGCGAATGAAAGCTGATGACCACCAGCCGCCCCCCTTGCTCCAACAACGACAATGCAGCCTCTAAAACGACTTGCAGCTCCGCAAGCTCTTGATTGACGTGAATCCGTATAGCCTGAAAGGTGCGGGTTGCCGGATCCTTACCCTTCTCGCGTGTCTTGACGGCGTGAGCCACGATTTCGGCAAGCTCGCCCGTGCTGACGAGAGGCCCGAGACGGTCGGACTCTGCCCGGCGAGCAACAATCGCCTTTGCAATCTGAACAGCAAACCGTTCTTCCCCATAATCTCGTATCACCTCCGTCAGTTCCTGCTGCGTTGCTCGCGCGAGCCACTCGGCCGCCGATTCTCCACGCGTCGGGTCCATCCGCATATCGAGCGGACCGTCGGCGCGAAAGCTGAACCCCCGCTCCGGATCGTCGAGCTGCGGCGACGACACGCCGAGATCGAGCAATACACCCGAGACCCGCGCGATACCGCGAGCGGCAAGGGCGGACGAAAGCGCGGCGAAGCTGTCGTGCACGATCTCGAAACGCCCATCGCCGATCGAGCGCGCCGTCTCGATCGCCTGCGGGTCTTTGTCGAACGCGATCAACCGACCGGCGGCACCGAGCCTGGCCAACAGCGCCCGACTGTGCCCGCCGCGCCCGAACGTGCCGTCGACATAAATGCCATCGGTGCGCGTCACGAGCGCATTTACCGCTTCCTCGAGCAACACCGTCTGGTGTCGCAGCTCGTTTCCCATCGCAGCGTCCTTCGATAAACCGCGATCAGAACGTGAAATTCTTCAACGCTTCCGGCATACCCTGCGCCATCGCGGCTTGTTCCTTGGCCGCGTACGTCTGCGCGTCCCACAGTTCGAAGTGGCTTCCCATGCCGAGCAACATGACTTCTTTTTCCAGCCCCGCGGCCATACGCAATTCAGGAGAGACAAGGATGCGGCCCGCGCTATCGAGATCGACGTCGGACGCATTGCCGAGAAAAATCCGCCGCCACCAATGCGCATCCATCGGCAGCGCCGCGATCTTCGTGCGAAAGACTTCCCATTCGGGGCGGGGAAACAGCAAAAGGCAGCCGTCCGGGTGCTTCGTCAGCGTCACCCGCCCTTGTGCCTCGCCTTGCAGCGCTTCGCGATAACGAGAAGGCACGGACATACGGCCTTTCGCATCGAGCGTCAGCGCTGACGCCCCTTGGAACACGTCCTTTTCCCCTCGGGGCACCCTGCCCCGCTCCGCTCTCGAAATTCGGCCGAAATGGTCCGATCAATCCACAAAAATACACTTTCTCACACTGTCTCCCACTTTAGAGTAACGCTCTAGGCGGGTCAAGGGAGAAACACCGTTTTTTCGAGCGGTTTTATTTGAAAGAACAAGGACTTACGTGCCCTTCCTCACATAGAGCCAAAACCGAAAAACGTTATAAATGAATGAACTACTGCATGTTCTGAAGGTGAAACCTGAGAAGCGTTCGGCAAGCGCCGGGGTGATAAGCGCGAAAGCGGCTCGAACGAGGGAAGGATGAGCGGGTGACGAACAGTGACAGCGAGTGACGGGCGATGCGCGGGCGCACCGCCGGGACGACACTTCACACGTAGTAGGCGGTACGGGTCATGACCTTCGACGCGACCCGCATCAATGCGCGGACAGGCCGCGGCAGATCGACACCGCCCGCGTCCATTGCAGCCTTTGCGTGCGCCGTTTCGTCGGCGCGCATCTGCTCCACGATCGCGCGCGATTCGACATCCGCCTCGGGCAGCGCCGACAAATGCCCGTCGAGATGATGCTCGACCTGGCGTTCGGTCTCCGCCATGAATCCGAGGCTGACTTTGTCGCCGAGGCACCCGGCCGCGAGGCCGATGGCAAGCGAGCCCGCGTACCAGAACGGATTGAGGAGACTCGGGCGCGAATCGAGCTGCTTGAGCCGGTGCGTGGTCCACGCAAGGTGGTCCTCCTCCTCGCGAGCAGCTCGATCGAATGCGGCCTTGAGCGCAGGTGAGCGCGCGGCGAGTTTTTGCGCCTGATAAAGCGCCTGTGCGCAGACTTCGCCGACATGGTTGACTCGCATCAATCCGGCGGCGTGGTTCTGCTCGGCGAGCGTCATTTCCGTGCCGGCCTCGGCCGATGGCGATGGAACAGGGCGGCTCATCCGGCTCACGCCGGCCATCGAGCGCAGGCCCCGATCGAATTCGGTGATCAACTCATCCAACGTCATGCATCTCTCCGTTGCCCCGCCATCCAACGCCCCCTTCCACGACGCACGTCCGCCCCGCGACTACGGGCGGCCGCATCGGCGCAAAGCGAAGTTGCTGGCAAAAAGGCGGCTAACCGTGCATTTTAGACGATGTTGAGCAAGCCAGACAGTCGCGTCTAGTCGCTACCGCGTCAGTCGTTGCGCGCGGTTGCGAGCGGCGCCCTTGCGGGAGCCGAGGCCGCCGTTTCACGGAGTTCACGCCGGAGGATCTTGCCGACGTTGGTCTTAGGCAATTCGCTGCGGAACTCGACGAATTTCGGGCGCTTATAGCCCGTCAACTGCTCCTTGCAGAAGGCCAATACGTCCGCCTCAGTGAGCGCGGGATCCTTCTTGACGACAAAAAGCTTCACCGCCTCGCCCGAGTGCACGTCGGGCACGCCGACGGCCGCCACTTCGAAGACGCCGGGATGCTTCGCGACCACATCTTCGACTTCGTTCGGATACACGTTGAATCCCGAGACGAGAATCATGTCCTTCTTCCGATCGACGATCCGGAAATACCCGCGCGCATCCATGACGCCGATGTCGCCGGTCTTCAGAAAGCCGTCGGCCGTCATCACTTTCGCCGTCTCGTCGGGCCGGTTCCAGTAGCCGGCCATGACCTGAGGACCGCGAATGCAGACTTCGCCGGGCTCGCCCATCGGCACGGGATTGCCGCCATCGTCGCGGATCGAAACTTCTGTCGAAGGCAGCGGTACGCCGATGGCCCCGCTGTATTCGGTCGCGGTAACCGGATTGCAGACCGCGGACGGCGATGTTTCCGACAAGCCATACCCTTCGACGATCGCTTTGCCCGTGCGCTCGTACCAGCGCCTCGCCACCGCTTCCTGCACGGCCATGCCGCCGGCGTTCGCGCACCTCAGCTTCGAGAAATCGAGCTGGCCGAAGTCCGGATGGTTGAGCAAAGCGTTGTAGAGCGTGTTCACAGCCGGGAACGTGCTGATCGCGTAGCCCTTCAGCTGCTTGATCATGCCGCCTATATCGCGGGGATTGGGAATGAGAATGCCGAGACCGCCGCCGCGCACCGTCAACAGAAAACAGACGGTCAATGCGTAGATGTGATAAAGCGGCAGGGCGACGACGTTGATGATCTGCTCCGCCTCGGCCCCTTCCGGATGCGCCGGCTCGTGCCAGGCCGCGGACTGCAAGACGTTCGCCACGACGTTGCCGTGCGTCAGCATCGCACCTTTGGCGACGCCCGTCGTGCCGCCCGTGTATTGCAGGAAGGCGAGGTCCGAATGCGTCGGCCGGGCCGGCACGAACGTTTGCCGGGCCCCTTCGGCTACGGCATCGTTGAACTTCACATGGCCCGGCAGGCTCCAGGCCGGAACCATCTTCTTCACGCGGCGCACGACGAAATTGACGATGAAGCCTTTCGCGCCCATCAGATCGCCCATCGATGCCACGACGAGGTGCTTGACCGACGTGTTGCGCACGACGGCCTGCACCGTCGCCGCAAAATTCTCGAGCACGACGATCGCCTCCGCGCCGCTATCCTTGAGCTGGTGCTCGAGTTCGCGCGGCGTGTAGAGCGGATTGACGTTCACGACGACATATCCCGCTCGCAACACCGCCGCGGTGGCAACCGGATATTGCAGCACGTTGGGCATCATCAGCGCGATCCGCGCGCCGCGGGCGAGCCCCTTCGATTGGAACCAGGCGCCGAGCTTGCGCGAAAGATCGTCGAGCTCGCCGTAGGTGATCGCCTTGCCCATGCAAACAAAAGCGCGCCTTTCCCGGTAATTGCGAAAGCTCTCTTCGAGCAGTTCGCCGACCGATGCATAAGCGGACGCGTCGATTTCCGCAGGGACACTGGGCGGATAAGACTTGAGCCAGATTTTTTCCATGCGGCGCCCTCCCGTGATTTTTGAATGTATTTCGAATGATCGTGCGGAAGTCGGCATCCTAGCCGGTCGCCCTCGATCGAACAATTGGATTAGACCTCGACTTCCAATTCAAGGCGCCGAACCACATACGCATTCAGACGCGTTCGACCTCGACGAGGCAATCGTAGAACGTGGCCGATCCGCCGAGATCCGTCAGTGCCTGACTGGTGACCTGGTTGGCGTTGCGACCATCCGGGGAGAGCTTTTTCCACCAGATTGATAGTCCGACGACGACACCCTCGCGCGCGCGATCGGTGACACGGGCACGTGCCGTCAGCGAGCCCCGGTCGTTACGGACGCGCACATAGTCACCTTCATGGATTCCGCGCGGCGCCGCGTCCGCGGGATGGATGTCCAGATGAGGCTCGCTTTCGGTTGCGCGAAGGCTTTCGACGTTCACGAAGCTGCTATTGAGGAAGTGGCGCGCAGGCGGCGAAATCATCGCGAGCGGGTAGCGTGAGGCGAGTTCGGGTGAACCGTCCGGCGATTCGTAAGGCGGCAGGTAGTCGGGCAAGGGGTCCGCGCCGAGGCCGGCGAGCAGTGTGCTGGCAAACTCGCATTTGCCCGTGGGCGTCTGAAATCCCCCCTCGGCAAATGGCGCATCGGGCAGCCGCAGCTTCGCCCAGCCGGCCGCGGCGAGCTTCTCCCAGCTCATGCCAGCGAGCGTCGGATCGTCCCAACGCAGGGACACCCGCGCCACCGCTTCGTCGCTCTCGTAGAGCGTTGGCTCGTCGATGCCCATGCGCCGGGCGATTCCCCGAAAAATTTCGGTATTCGACCGCGCTTCGCCGATGGGGGCCATGAACGGACGATTGACCATCACGTAGGTGTGTCCATAGGACTTGTGGACGTCGAGGTGCTCGAACTGCATCGTCGCCGGCAGCAGGAGGTCGGCGTAGTCAGCGGTGTCCGTTTGGAAATGCTCGAGCACCACGGTGAAAAGGTCTTCTCTCGCGAAGCCGGCCGCGACACGCTCCGAATCGGGAGCGACGGCGACGGGATTCGAGTTGTAGACGACGAGTGCCTCGATTTTCGGGCCGAATGTTCCGCCGCCCGGATGAAGCAAGACGTCGCCGATCGCATTCATATTGACGACGCGCGGCAGACGGTTCGGCCAGCCCGGCAGCAGATCGGGCCGCTGCAGCGCCTGATGATCGATCGGAGCCCAGTTCGACGACGAGAGCAGTAAGCCGCCCGCACGGTCTCGCCACGCGCCGGTAAGCGATGGGAGACAAGCGATCGCGCGCGTGGCGTTGCCGCCCCCACGTACGCGTTGCATGCCGTAGTTCAGGCGAATAGCGGCCTTGCGAGTCTTGCCGTAAAGGCGCGCAAGATCGACGATTTCGCGCTCTTCGATACCGCAAATCTCGGCGACGCGTGCCGGCGGATAGGCGCGCGCCCGCTCCGCGAGCGCTTCGAAGCCGGAGGTATGCGCTTCAATATACGCGTGATCGAGCAGGTCTTCGTCGATGAGCACGTTCATCATGCCGAGGGCGAACGCCGCGTCGGTGCCCGGGCGCAAGGCGATGTGCTGATGACACTTCTCGGCGGTGAGCGATCGATAAGGATCGATTGCAACCAGCCTCGCCCCGCGGCGTTTCGCTTCTTGGGCGCGCGTCCAGAAATGGAGGCTGGAGGCGATCGGGTTCGCACCCCAAATGAGAATGAGCTCGCTTTCCTCGAAGGACTCGACATGCATGCCGAGACTGCCGCCATACGTATATTTCAGACCGGCCGCGCCGGCCGCCGAGCAGATCGTCCGGTCGAGCCGCGACGCGCCGAGCTTGTGAAAGAAACGCTGTGCGATGCTTTCGCCCTGCACGAGGCCCATCGTGCCCGCATAGCTGTAAGGAAGCAGCGCTTCCGGTTCCCGGCGCACGATGTTCGAGAGGCGTTCGGCCGCGATCGAAAACGCTTCGTCCCAGCCGATCGGCTCGAACCGCCCTTCGCCTTTGCGCCCGATTCGCTTCATCGGCACGGTCAAGCGGTCTCGGTGATGAACGCGCTCCGCATAGCGGCTGACTTTCGTGCAAAGCACGCCCTGCGTCGGCGGGTGATCGGGGTCGCCGACCACTTTGACCGCCACCCCGTCCTTGACGGTCACACGCATTGCGCAGGTATCGGGACAGTCATGCGGGCAAACGGCACGGGCGAAGTCGGTCGGGGCGTTCATCGTGGGGTTAGATCTTTGAGCGGGCAGGCGAAGTTGCCGGGCCACGCCAAAATTCTAACCGCTTGCGGCACCCTGCCGGCCCAAAACGTCGTCTTGCCGGTTGGGCGTAGAATGGCTCAGACAGTCATATATCTTCGATACTCCGTCGGCAAACCCAATCATGAAGCTCATTCCCGAAGTTCTCGCGGCACGAGACGAAATTCAGGCAATTCGACGAACGATCCACGCCCATCCTGAACTGCGCTACGAGGAGGTCCGCACGGCGGAACTGGTTGCGCAACGCCTCGAACAATGGGGTATCGAGGTGCATCGGGGCTTGGGGAAAACGGGTGTCGTCGGTGTGCTGAAGCGCGGGACGAGCCAGCGTGCTGTAGGTCTGCGCGCCGACATGGACGCATTGCCGATCCATGAGCTGAACACGTTCGAGCATCGCTCGCAAAACAACGGAAGAATGCATGCCTGTGGTCACGACGGGCACACCGCAATGTTGCTCGGAGCGGCGCAATATCTCGCCAGTCGGGGCGAGTTCGATGGGACGATCGTCTTCATCTTTCAGCCCGCCGAGGAAGGGGGCGCCGGCGCCCGCGCGATGATCGAAGACGGGCTTTTCTCGAAGTTTCCTGTCGATGCGGTATTTGGTATTCACAACTGGCCAGGGTTGCCGCAGGGGACGTTCGGTGTCAAAGAAGGTCCAATCATGGCCTCGAGCAACGAATTCCGAATCGACATCAAGGGAGTCGGTGCCCATGCGGCCATGCCGCACAACGGACGAGACCCCGTGTTTGCCGCCGTGCAGGTTGCCAGTGCTCTGCAAAGCATCATCACCAGGAACAAGAAGCCGATCGAGACGGCCGTTCTGTCGGTGACGCAAATACATGCCGGCGACGCCGTCAATGTCATCCCCGACGACGCGTGGCTCGCCGGAACGGTTCGCACATTCACGATGGCGACGCTCGATATGGTCGAGGACAAAATGCGCAAGATCGCGGAAGCGACCGCTGCCGCCTTCGACTGCTCGGTCAACGTGGCCTTTCATCGCAATTACCCACCGACCGTCAACAGTGCGGAAGAGGCAAAGTTTGCTGCTGAAGTCATGCGGGAGATCGTCGGCGCGGAGAACGTCAATACGGCCGTCGAGCCGACGATGGGCGCGGAGGATTTTTCATTCATGCTGCTTGAGAAACCGGGATGCTACGCGTTCCTCGGCAACGGCGACGGCGCTCATCGCGAGATAGGGCATGGCGACGGACCCTGCATGCTTCACAACGCCAGTTATGACTTCAACGACGAGCTGCTGCCGATCGGGTCGACCTATTGGGTAAGGCTCGCGCAGCGGTTCCTCGTGCCAACTCAGGCGTAGCGGCGATCCTTGTAGCGCTGCTTGCGCTACACCACTTGCGCGACGCCCCAAAACACAAACCCCCGCGAGCGAGAGCTGGCGGGGGTTTGATGGGGTTGGGGAGCCTGACGATTACCTACTTTCACACGGGGATCCGCACTATCATCGGCGTGGAGTCGTTTCACGGTCCTGTTCGGGATGGGAAGGGGTGGTA
>NZ_PTIR01000034.1 GCF_002934455.1 Trinickia symbiotica
GCTAACCGCGTCAGAGCAAGATACGCCTCCGTGCTCACCCACATATCCAGACGTCGATCACCGTTGCCATCCTTGCCTGCCGTGTCGCGCCTTGCTCGATAAGCCGCTTGCCGTTGTGCCGTCGTTTGTGTCATCTCCCATCTCCCTCGTTACCCGGTAACTATCGATTCGAAAGATGTTACCCGGTAACGCGAAACCTAACGATGTGGGGCAGATTTAGCGCTTACGACCAATGCATGCGGCAGCAGTACCAGCGCTTCGGAAAACTACGGTGCGCTGGAACATCTTCTTGATCATGCTGTTGCTCGTCACAGTCAACTATATCGACCGTGCTTCGCTATCGGTTGCGATGCCACTGCTCGCCAAGGAGTTCTCGCTTTCCCCCGTTATGCAGGGGTTGATCCTGAGTTCTTTCTTCTGGTCCTACACCTTGATGCAGGTCCCGGGCGGCGTATTCGTCGATCGCTTCAAGCCGCGCGCCGTGCTCGCGGTATGTACGCTTGCGTGGGGGGGCTTTCAGGCCTTAGCGGCCGTTGCCACGAGTGCCCTGGCCCTGCTTTTGACGCGAATCGGTTTGGGCGTCGCCGAGGCACCGGTCGCTTCGGCCGGCGGTGCACTCAATGCCGCATGGTTGACGCAGCATGAACGTGTGCGCGGTGCGTCGCTGATGGACGGTGGCTCCCCGCTCGGCGCGGCGCTCGGCTCCATATTGATTGCATGGCTCATTCTCGTCGCGCATTCGTGGCGCGCGGCCTTCGCGATCGCCGGCATCGGTACGATCCTGTGTGGTATCGGCGCGTGGCTGTACATCAAGAATAGCCCTCGCGACCATTCAGGCGTCAACAAAGCGGAGATGGCGCACATCGAAGATGCGCAGGCACTCGAACGTGCCAAGGAAGGCGGCGATCTGTCTGGCAAGGCCATCGATTTCTTGAAATACCGGTCCGTCTGGCTCATGTTTTTTGGGTTCATGTGCTGCACAACGCTTTACTACGGACTCCTTACCTGGATGCCAACGTACTTGCACAAGGCGCATGGCATGGATTTGCGGCAAATGGGCGATGCAAGCTTCGTGATCTTTTTGTGCGGGTTCGCCGGCGAATTGGTTGGCGGCTACATCGGAGACAAATGGCTGGCAAGCGGGGCATCGCCGAACCTGGTCATGCGTGTCCTTTTCGGCGTAGCGGGCATCGTCGCCACGGTGGCTGTGTTCAGCGTGGCTTATGCGCGAAGCGCCAGCGTCGTAGTCATCTTGCTGTCGGTGACGCTCTTCTTCCTGCGCTGGGGTGGCCTCTATTGGTCGATTCCGGCGATGCTTGCTTCGCGCACCAAGGTCGGCACTTTGGGGGGGCTGCTCAATTTCGGCGGCAATCTTGGGGGCATGATCATCCCGATCGTGGTGGGCGCGATCGTCGAGTACACCGGCTCCTATTTCCTCGCGCTGATGTGCTTCGCTGCAATGGGCCTCGGTCTGCTTGTGTGTTCGATGGGCATCGACTACACGCGCAAGATTCCTGTGTAACGACTTGATGCCGTTCACGACCTAACTTTTCAACGAAAGGAAATTGAGGCAATGGCCTTCGAGCACATCGAAAACATCATCGGCCAAACTGTGCGGCGCGACATCAGCCGTATGGTCGGATTTGCGCAAGGGTCGCTGCAACGCGCGGCGCGTTCGATCATCGCTACGCCAAATGCGCATGTCGGCATCGTCACCGGTTTTTTCATTCGCAACGCTGTTCCCCCTTCGCCGGAAACCGACGGCCTTGGAGGCATGGCCCATCTCGCGGCCGGCCTGGCGAATGCGGGGATTCCCGTGACTGTCATTTCGGACGCGCCCTGCGGCAAAGCCGTGTGGGCCGTCACTACTGAGTTGCCCGAGACGGTTTCTCTCGAGATCACCTCGCTCACGGGAGCCTCGGTGCGCTCCCTCCGCGAGCGCCTCGCAACGGGCGGGCGGCCGATTACACACTTGATTGCCATCGAACGACCCGCACCAGGCAGCGACGGCAAACCGCACCGCGAGTATGGCGCTGATATGACCGCTGATACAGCGCCACTTCACATCCTATTTGATGAACCCGGATGGCATCGCCCATGGGTCACGATCGGGATTGGGGACGGTGGAAACGAAATCGGCATGAGTGTGTTGCCCGAAACCATCGTGCGTGAGGACATTCCGAACGGCGAACTGATTGCCTCCAGGACACCAACAGACCACCTCATCGTTGCCGGTGTATCGAACTGGGGCGGATGGGGACTCCTGCTGGCGATGGCGCTGGCCGATCCTGCACGCGCCCCCCAATTCCTTCACGATTTCACGCCAGAAAGAGACCTCGCGTTCCTGAAGGCTGCGGTGGAAGTTGGGCAAGCCGTGGATGATAGCCGGGTAGACAGGCCGGCCCGGCCGATGTTGAGCGTTGACCGGCTTCCGTTCGAGGACCATGCGCGCGTGCTGTCCCAGTTGCGTTCCTTCGTGCTTGGGTGTCTCGGCGCGGGCGCTGCGGCTTGCGATAGCGCGGGCGCACGGGCGCTCGCTGAACCGCAATAACTCTCCATACATCGGCCGATGCACCATGATGAAAGGACAACAGGAAATGCCGACCGCGTGTCAGCGTACAGTCACCAACGCGCCGCAGTGGGCGCGCTCGCTGCCGGCGGATGTCAGGACCCCTTGCTTTGTTGTTGATGAAGAGGGTGTGATAGAGAATCTGCGCGCGACCGCGCGCGTTTGCGGCGGTATCGAGCGGTTGATGCCGCACGTCAAAACGCATAGAGCAGGCTGGATCGTCGAACTTTGCTTGCGTGAAGGGGTTCGTGCATTTAAAACGGCAACCATTGCGGAAACAGCGATGGTTCTGGCCGCCGGCGCGCCATATGTGGTATGGGCCTACCCGAGTCTCAACAAGGCGAACATCCGCGCCCTGCTCCAAGCTGCGCAAGCACATCCGCAAGCAACGATCGGCGCGCTTGTCGACTCGCATGCCGGGTTCGCCGCGTGGCGTGAGGTGCTTTCACAAGCGGTGGACCCCGTGCGCAATCTCACCCTGATCGTCGATCTCGATCCCGGAATGGGCCGCACGGGTATGCCACTCGATGAATCCGCGATTGAACTTGCGCATGCAGTCAACGCCTTGGATTACTTCGGTGGCTGGCACGTCTACGACGGCCATATCCAGGGCAGCGACGCGGACGTGCGGCGAAAGCGGATCGGCGAAGTCATGCGACACATTGCTGGACTGCTCGGTCGTGCGTCGGCTGAGGGCTTGTCCAATGAACTGATTGCCGGCGGCAGCTACAGCTTTGACGTCTGGCCCGCCTCGCTCGCCAAGTACGTCGGACCTGGCAGTTGGACTTACTCGAGCGCTCAACACGACGAAGAGCTCCCGGATCGAGAATGGCGACCGAGCGCTTTCGTGCTTGCCACCGTCATCGCGACAAAAGGCGCGACGGCGACGCTCGATGCCGGTGCCAAGGCGATTTCGCCCGACAAGCCCGTCACTGACCGCTTCCGCTGGCCCGGCAAGATCATGATGATGAGCGAAGAGCATGTCGTCGTGGAGAACGCCGGCTTTGCCGTCGGTGATCGCGTTTTGCTGCTACCTCGCCATGCCTGTACGACCGCCTATCTCTATCAGAACGCGCTTGTTTTGGCACGCAATGGCGAATGGACGTTGCGTGCGCAGCTCGGCAGCCAAAGGTGAAAACGCCTCGACGCCTGCAACGCAGAGCCTGGCCTGAAAACCATGATGGAAGGAACGCATGAACGTCAATCACCGCAGAAATGCGCGCGCAGTCGAAGTCGATGGTGTAGCAACCGGAGGCCATTACTCGCCGGCCATGGTAGCCGGGGGCTTTGTATTCGTGGCCGGGCAAACGCCGCGCGACGCCCAAAGGCGAATCGTCGGGCAAACAATCGAAGAGCAGACCACCGCGGTACTCGACAATTTATCAAAGGTCCTGGCGGCGGCGGGCGCCAACCTCGATGACGTGGTGAAGGTGACGGTCTATCTCGCGGATCTCGGTTCGTTCGAAAAATTCAATTCGGTATTTGCGAAGTACTTTAGCGAGTTCAAGCCCGCCCGGACGACCGTCGAATGCGGACTCCCGGGCATCATGGTGGAGATCGACGCCATCGCGTATGTCGGCAACTCCTCGTGACTAAGCACGACGACTGCTGCGGCGACAGCGTGTCTTTGCAAGCATGCAGGCGCGTTTTGCGAGGCACCCGCGCGAAGACGAATCGATAAGGAAAGAAGATGGATCTAGGCATCAAAGGAAAACGTGCGCTCGTGCTCAGCGCGGGCGGGGGACTGGGAGGCGCCATCGCGTTAGCGTTGGCGCGCGAAGGCGTTACCGTCTGCGTGGCGGACCGGGATAAAGGCGCGTTGGCTGCGACAGCCGAGCGCATCAAGGCGGCAGGTGGTAACAGCCACTCGTTCGTCTTTGACCTCGGCAAGCCCGAGCAGTGGGCGGCTGGCATCGAGGAAGCGCTATCGCGAACCGGGGGTATCGATATCCTCGTCAACAACACCGGCGGACCGCCGCCTGGTCCGGCATTCGGACATTCGTCCGAGACATGGAAATCCGCGTTCGAAGCGATGGTGCTATCCGTCATCGGCATCACCGATCTCATCTTGCCGGGTATGCGCGAGCGCGGCTGGGGGCGCATCATTACGAGCACCTCTTCGGGCGTGATCGCCCCGATCGCGAATCTCGGGCTTTCCAATGCGACGCGGACGTCACTGCTTGGCTGGTCGAAGACACTCGCCAGAGATGTTGCGGCGTACAGCATCACCGTCAACGTGATGATTCCCGGGCGCATCGCTACCGCACGGACGCAGTTCCTCGATGAAGCAAAGGCTGGGCGCGAAGGCCGGGACGTCGCGGCTGTCCAGTGCGAGAGCGCTGCCGGTATCCCAACTGGCCGCTACGGTCGACCTGAAGAATACGCCGACGTCGCCGCGTTCCTCGCCAGCGACCGCGCGTCGTACGTGACCGGATCCACGATCCGCGTCGACGGCGGGCTCATTCCCAGCATCTGATTGCTTATCGCACTCAGGCATTTCCCAATACAGGACCTTCTTATGGCCGCTACCGATGCTTCCCGATTCAATGCGCTTGCTGGCGTGACGACAGCCACGCTGACGACCATCCTGTTGAAAAAGGGTTTGCGCAACGTATGGATCCGCGGTGCATTTCCCCTCGCGCCGGGTTACGCGCGCGTCGCAGGGCGCGCATTCACTGTGCGGTTCGTGCCAGCTCGCGAAGATCTTGCTACCCCCGAATCATGGGCGTCCCCCAAGTCGAGCCGCGGCGCCATCGAACAGATGCCCGAAGGTTGCATCGCAGTGGTCGACGCAATGGGCGTCAAAGACGCCGGTATCTGGGGCGATATCCTGTGTGCGCGCATGACCCAGCGCCGCGTGGCCGCGCTGGTTACTGACGGCGTCGTCCGGGACCTCGCGGGCGTTCTTGGCACGGGGCTGCCGGTATGGGCAAGTGGCGCGGCGGCTCGCCCGTCTGTCGCTGGCCTAACGTTTGTCGACTGGCAACAACCGGTTGCATGTGGTGGCGTCGCCGTCTTTCCGGACGATGTATTGGTGGCCGACCAGGATGGTGCTGTCGTAATCCCCGCTTTGCTCGTTGACGAGATCATCGATGCGGCGCTGGAGCAGGAGCGCTTTGAGGGGTGGATTATGCAGGAAGTTAATGCTGGAGCCGCTCTCCCTGGATTGTATCCGCCCAACGCAGCCAACAAGGCCAAGTATGAAGCCACCAAACGGTGACATAGGCGCGGCAGGCGCAACGACACAGCTCACACTTCTCGGCCGCGTGGAAATGATTTTTTGATTGAATGGCGGAAATACCATCGGAAGCGGTCGTTGTATTGATGCGCGCGCGTATGCCTGCTTGGGGTCGCCGGCCGCGTCAGGCAGGAGTCGGCCAGTTCGGACTCTTCCAGTCAGTGTCTGGTCTATGGTTGGCCCACGTGGCAGGATGGTCATGGAATAGTCGATGGCCGGTTGGGTTTGCTGTTGACAGACCGTGGGTCAAAAACCTGCTCACCTTGCCAAGCGAGCAGGTTTGTGCAGAGGTCAATCAACGGTGCGAAATCCATACGAAGCCATGACACGACGCAAACGTCGGATCGCAGAAGTTGCCCGCAACGGCGCCCGGATCGTTGATCGCAAATGGAGACGTAAATCCCGACCCTGGCGGGTCGATGGTGGCAAACGTCCCCTGTTGTGTGCGCACAAAACCGTGTTGGGCCGAGAAGTCCGAGGGGATGGTCCACCCGGTCGTATCACCGGCTGCATTGATCGCATCGAGTTGGGTCGCGTAGTTATCGCCCGGGGCATCGACGACGGTCATCGTGCCATCGGCCGCACGCAGAAACGCGTGGACCGCGTCGCATTGTGCGTCGCTGCAAAAGCTTCCGGCAGCCGTTCCCTGGGCATTCAGGGCGATCGTCGGGGAGAAATGTGGCCGATCGCCCGAGAATCGGCAGCATCGCGCCTGCAACGCTGTTGTTAGTGAGCAGCAATACGTCGGCGACGTAAGGTGTCAACGAGGTCGACACCCTGTCGCAGGCAATGCCTATCGGCCGCGGGTTCATCATGTCACTGGCTGTTCGTTGCGGAGACTACGAAGATCCGAATGCCCCCGTTGAGGACGCCTTAAGAGGATCCAGGCACGATAGCCGCATGGTCGAGCCGGTGTCGGGCGAGCCGGCGGCTTTCAATGACCGAAGAAAAGGTCGCAGTAACTTGCGGGGCCGACGCACGATGGTGAAGGATTCGACACATGCGGGATAGTGCCGGAAGCTGAGAGGCCGTTGGTCGTCGTGCCGCCAACGCCACTGTTGGCCGCCTGCTGGCTGTCCTGTGCCGCAATCTTCGCTTCGGCAGCCTGAATTTGCTCGGGATACTTCGTTTGGTCGCCGTCGCCCACGCGATAGCCCGCCTGTTCAAGACGGATCAATTCCGCACGCACTTGCGCACGGGTGACGGGCGCGGTGCTCTGAGCGAAACTGACGACTGGGCTGGCAAGCGCACAGCTGGCGAGAACTAGGCATGCAAGGCTTTTCATAATTGAGCTCCTTGATATATGGCTAACTTTGCGATCAGTACACTAAAGCAAACTGCAGCCATTTCTGCAGACAAACTGTAACTTGTGGTTAATATGGGAACGCGAGCCGCTGTTCGGTTATTGATACCCTCCTTGTGTCGAATTATGGTGCACTATTACGCCGTGTAACCGTGTCAGTTGTAGTTGCGCCGATAATTTGATGTTCGGCATTAATTGTTTCTTTGCGGCCGAACAAACGTTCGGTCTCGCTTTACGACTATTCGTTACGGTGACTTCTTGGGAGTACGGCGCACGCCTGGTTAAAAGAAGGGATGCAGTTCGACGCGGCACACACGGAGCGAGCACTCAACATGCAATTGGCGAGCCCAGCTTGATCAGGATAACTTCGAGTCACGGGACTGCGCGGCGCACGAAAATATGCTTCATACTTGCGCGTTCAGGAGCTTTGACATTTCTCACCCAATGCTCGGCGCAGCGCGAGCAAATCTCAGGTAGGGACCCACCGCCTGGATCACGAACTTTTGTTCGGCAAAAAAACAGAACACTTGTCCATCGACTTCCTGGCGGACCGCTAGCACAATGGCGTGTAGCTGTACCTGATTCCCGGAGGCCTGTTATGGCGTCCTCTACCCGAACACCATGTGATTCTGACGCGGGTGAAATGCCCGGGGCCAGAACATCACTGTGCACGGGTGAACCAGCTCACACGATCGGGCGCCGCAAATTCGCTGAATTTATGAATCTGTTGGTGGGACCGGTTGCAGCGCTCAGTACTGAGCAGAAGCTCCTCGTCAAACGCGAGCTATTGCAATCGCTGTCCCGCCGATCGGTATATTGGATCGCGCTACTGTTGCTCGGAAGCCCGTTCTGGTTCGTATTGGGATCGTGGATTAAAACGTCGGATAGCTATCTTTCTTTTCGCGCCGCCTGGATCCTGGGGCTGTGGGGGATGGCCGCTCCCTCGGCAGCATACTTACTGAAAAAGACTGTGACGCTCCCCAAGCATGCCGGCGTCAGCGCGCTTGAGCAGATGCACTGGGCGTGGACTGCATTGATCATGCTGACATGCTTCTGGTGGGCGGCGGCCAGCTTTGGGCTAACCCCACCGAACTTCACGGTCCTCCATGGCTATTACTTTAGATTTGCCAGGTATGGCTTCCTGGAACTGACGATGATCGGCCAGGCATTTACCTTGCTGTTGCTAGCACCCAGTTTTCGTTCGGCTTTAGGTGCACTCGTGATCGGCACTATCCCATTCGGATTCAACATCGCCCCACTGTTTTTTATTTACCGGCCGGGAATGTTTGACTGGTATTCGGCTCAAATAATTGGTTATTGTGTCATCGCCTGGTTTATTTGCAACGATCAGCAACGCACATGCGTAAAAGAAGTTATCCTCGAGGAGGCGCGGTCTCAGGCTGTAGCGGCAACCGCGGAGAAGAACCAATTTATCGCTGCGATAAGCCATGACTTGCGCCAACCGCTCACAACGCTCGGCCTGAAGTTGAATTTTCTGGAGAGGAGCATTGAATCGACCAATCTGTTGGAAGACGTGTCGATTGCGCAAAGGCAAGTGGATGCGATGGAAGGGATGATTAACGGGGCACTGGATATCTGCCGCCTCGAATCCGGCACCTGGAATGTAGAAGTTCAGGAGGTGGCGCTGCCTTCCCTTTTACGCGGCATAGTCGTGGATATGCAGCCGCTGGCTAAGGCGAAGGGGCTGAAGTTAAGGCTCCATAGTCGCCCCTATCTGGTCCGTACGGATCGACAGGCGCTGGACAGGATCATCCGGAATATGGTTCTCAATGCACTTCGTTACACGCCTGCCGGGCAGGGAGGAAAGCAGGGACATGTTCTGCTGAGCTGCCAGAGGCGAGGCAGCCGCATAAAGATAAGTGTCTGGGACAACGGGATCGGTATCCCTGAAGATAGACAGGCGGATATCTTCAAAAGCTATGTCCAGGTCGATAATCCCGAGAGGAACCGCGAAAAAGGGTTCGGCCTGGGTCTGTCCATTGTCCAGGGGCTCGCGAACCTCCTGGGTCACAAGCTCGACGTGGACTCGACACCAGGACGGGGATCGCGTTTTTCGGTTACGGTTCCCTTTATGGGACACATACCGCCGGAGTTGCTCGAGGTGCAAACAGTTGAATACGGCGACCCCGACCTGACCAATATGGTCGTCGCGATCATCGAGGACAATAGCGACTTAAGAATCGAAATATCAATGCGCCTGATCGAGCATGGCTGCTACGTCGTGGCGGGCGAATCGTCATCCGACGTCATCGAGCAGTTGCGTATTGAGGCTTTGGCAAGCGGTCCGCACTTCATCCTCTCCGACTACCGGCTGCAAAACGAGGACGGTATTGCTGCGATTGCGGCGGTCCGCGCTGCTACCGACGCTTCGATCCCCGCAATCCTGTGGTCGGGGGACACCTCGTCAGCGGTGCTGAAAAACATAGCCGTCAGTGGCATGAAGCTTTTGTCGGGACCTGATCCGGAACAAACGTTATTGACAATACTTGCTGAACATAAGCCAAAAACATTGACCGAAGGCGGGTGAACGAGATGGCAGGTGTCCACATAGCTACTCACATAATCGAGCACCGAAGATTCGCTGAATTTATGAATCTTTTTCTAGGATCGGTTGCATCACTCAGCACCGAGCAGAATCTCTTTATCAAACGCGAGTTATTGCAATCGCTGTCCCGTCGAGCGGTATGCTGGACCGCGCTAGTGTCGGTCGGAGCCTCGCTGTTGTGCATATATGGATCGTGGATCAAAACGTCGGATAGCTACCTTTGGTTCCGCGTCTTCTGGGTCTTGGGGCTGTGGGGAATGGCCGCTCCCCTGGCAGCATACTTACTAAAAAAGACGATGGCGCTCCCCAAACACGCCAGCGTCAACGCGCTCGAGCAGTTGCATTGGGCATGGGCTGCAGCCGTCACACTGACATCGTTCTGGTGGGCGACGGGTAGCCTTGGGCTAACGCCACCGGATTTCTCGGGCCATGCTCCGTACGTCAAATTAGCCAGTTCTGGCTTTCTCGAATACACACTAATCAGCCATACATTTACGTTGCTGCTGCTCGCACCCAGTCTTCGTGCGAATTTAGGTTCATTCTTGCTCGGCGCTATCCCCTTCGGATTTAGCCTGGGACCACCTCTCTTTATTTACCGGCCAGCAATGCTGGGTTTTTATGCGGCTCAATTAATTGGCTATTGCTTCCTCGCGTGGTTTATTTTTTACAGTCAAAAACGAGTCTATATTAAAGAGATTATTCTCGATGAGGCGCGAGAGCGGGCTGAGGCGGCAAAAGCGGAGAAGAACCTGCTTATCGCTGCGATAAGCCATGACTTGCGCCAACCACTCACAACGCTCGGCCTGAAGTTGAATTTTCTGGAGAGGAGCATTGAATCGACTAATCTGTTGGAAGACGTCTCGATTGCACAAAGGCAAGTGGATGCGATGGAAGGGATGATTAACGGGGCACTGGATATCTGCCGCCTCGAATCCGGCACCTGGAATGTAGAAGTTCAGGAGGTGGCGCTGCCTTCCCTTTTACGCGGCATAGTCGTGGATATGCAGCCGCTGGCTAAGGCGAAGGGGCTGAAGTTAAGGCTCCATAGTCGCCCCTATCTGGTCCGTACGGATCGACAGGCGCTGGACAGGATCATCCGGAATATGGTTCTCAATGCACTTCGTTACACGCCTGCCGGGCAGGGAGGAAAGCAGGGACATGTTCTGCTGAGCTGCCAGAGGCGAGGCAGCCGCATAAAGATAAGTGTCTGGGACAACGGGATCGGTATCCCTGAAGATAGACAGGCGGATATCTTCAAAAGCTATGTCCAGGTCGATAATCCCGAGAGGAACCGCGAAAAAGGGTTCGGCCTGGGTCTGTCCATTGTCCAGGGGCTCGCGAACCTCCTGGGTCACAAGCTCGACGTGGACTCGACACCAGGACGGGGATCGCGTTTTTCGGTTACGGTTCCCTTTATGGGACACATACCGCCGGAGTTGCTCGAGGTGCAAACAGTTGAATACGGCGACCCCGACCTGACCAATATGGTCGTCGCGATCATCGAGGACAATAGCGACTTAAGAATCGAAATATCAATGCGCCTGATCGAGCATGGCTGCTACGTCGTGGCGGGCGAATCGTCATCCGACGTCATCGAGCAGTTGCGTATTGAGGCTTTGGCAAGCGGTCCGCACTTCATCCTCTCCGACTACCGGCTGCAAAACGAGGACGGTATTGCTGCGATTGCGGCGGTCCGCGCTGCTACCGACGCTTCGATCCCCGCAATCCTGTGGTCGGGGGACACCTCGTCAGCGGTGCTCAAAAACGTAGCCGTCAGTGGCCTGAGGTTTTTGTCGAAACCGGTTTCGGAAAGAACCTTATTGAGCACACTTGCAAAACATAAGCCAAAAACATCGACCGAAAGCGGTTAAAGGTGCTGGCTGGGAAACAGGAAGAGCGGTGTAGCAGCGATCTTCACGACGGACGCCGATCTGCTTCGCCCCTGCCAAGGGCCAGCTCGGCACTGACTCGAAGTGCAGCTTCAACGCGGTTTCTGACTTGAAGTTTGTCGTAAATAACACAAGAAACCTGTCTTACATGCCCCTCGGAGACGCCAAGCTCTCTTGCGATCTGCTTCCCTGAGAGGCCACGTGCAATACAACGCGCCAAGTCCCACTCTCGCGGAGAAAGCCCAAGATGGTGCTGATTCTGGCTAGCAGAGGGCGCGTGTGTCGAGCAGGCAAAGCGGAGCAAGACTTCTTCTGGAATCCAGAGCTCACCTCCCAAGATCCTGCTCAGTCCGATGAACATTTTTTTGTGCGCGCCTCCTTTCAAGAGGATTCCTCGAGCGGCGTAGTCACGCATGCACATTCGCAAAATTTCGACTTCGTGATCGTTTCCAGGCGCAAGTCCTGTACAGATGACCACGGGAACGTTGGATGGATTCCCGGCCTGGAAATGCTCGAGCGTCGCGGCGCCGCGGTTGTCACCATCCAAATTAAGATCCAGGAATACCAGGTCCGGGGGAGGTGTCTTGTTGACTTCTTCGAGCGCGCTGGCGAGCGTAAAGACGGGCGTGATCTCGATCGGAATTGCGCTCAGCTCGGACGCGTGTGTCTGGACATATTCGGCAAGAGCAACGCAAAGGATTTCGTGGTCATCGACCCATAGGATTTTCATGGTCGCTTCTCCTCCTCACACATCCGAGAAAAGCAATCGCACGCTACATTTGCGCGCAGCACTGCTTGACAGCTTAGCAGGTGGGGCGGGGCCACAGAACCTTGAAAGACGGATAGCTAGCTTTGTTTTTGCGGGGGCTGTCCTTGCACTAGCGCGGGAAGCTGCTTAGGGACGCCTACGGACGTTCGAGGCGGAATCGGGAAGATCGTTCGTCGTCCGACGAGAAGCTTCCGCTTTCGTCGGCCACATCCATTGTTGAATGCTGGAAAACCGACTATTTTCCATTGATCGTCGTCAGATAGCGTGCAATGTCGTCAATCTGTTCGGGCGCGAGCGGCGCGCCGTAAACGGTGCGCATCTTCGCAACTTCCGCTTTCCAGGTGTCGAATGAAAGCGGCGGTTGGCGCATCACCATGTCGACGGAATGGCACATCACGCACTGCTGATTGGCGAGATCGGCACCTCGTCCGGGTGGAAACGTCGATGCGCCGGCCGGCAGCGTAACCTCGACTGCGCGCATGACCGCATTCGCCGTTGGCTGGCCGGGATTCGCTGCGATCGATGTGGTGCCGCCAATCGCAGCAGACAAGGCCAGCACGATCGCTCGGACTCTCATGGCTATCCTCTCACGCCGCGACAACCTTCAGCGATTCGACGACATTTCGCATATACCCCCCGGGATTCCAATTCGGCTCGCCTGGCTGCCCTTCGCCTCTGTCGTTGATCGCCTTTACCTTGAGCACATACTCACCGGCGTACCGTGGCATAAAGCGCGCTTCCCAGCGGCGGAAACTGTACCTGCCGACATCGCGGTCGAGGCGGGCCGGCGTCCATGACGTGCCGCCGTCCGCGGAAAAAAGCACCTTGGTCACCCCCGTATCGCCGCCGAACGCAATGCCGCGCACCCGGCGCGGTGCGCCGGCGTCGACCACCGAACCGTCGCTCAGATTGGTGATGAATGATCTTGGCACCATCCGATTGATCGCGACCGTCTTCACGCCGGTCTGCTGCGGCGACATGTTCGCACCCGGCGTATCGGGAATTTGATAAGCCTTTGCCATCCAGAAATTCTGATCGGGCGAATCGATGACCTCGATATCATTCAGCATCTTTACCCAGTACGTCGAGTACCATCCCGGCACAACGAGCCGCAGCGGGAAACCATTCAACAGCGGCAGAGGCTGGCCGTTCATGCCGAACGCGAGCATGACTTCGCCATTGCGCGCGTGATCGATATCGAGCGCCTTGACGAAGTCCGGCGTAGCCGGCAGCAGCCCTTTGTCGAGACCCCGGTAGCGGACCTGCACGGCGCCGGTCTTGACGCCTGCGCGATCAAGGACGTCCTTGAGGCGAACGCCCGTCCAAAGCGCGTTGCCCATCGCGCCATTGCCCCACTCCCCGCCCGCGACACGCGGCTTGAAGAAGCCGCGCGAATTGCCTGCGCACTGATTGACGGCGGCGACTTCTATGTGCTCGAAGCCGTTGATGATGTCCGCGAGTCCCAGATCGAGTTCGCGCGAGACTGAGCCGTGAATCCTCAACCGGAATGTGCGAGCATCGACGCTGACGGGAATGCTGGGGAGATGCCAGCGCACGAAGAAACGGTCGTTCGGCGTGAATACGCCGTCGTCAAAGACCGAAAACGGTGTCTCGAGCAACGGTGGCCGGCTGCGTACGAGTACCATCTCGCCTTTTTGCGGGAAGGCTGACGTGAGTTCCCGCAGGCCGTTTTCGAATGGAAAGGTGATCGCGTCGGCTGCGAGCGTCAGACTCGCCCAGCCGCCGGCGGCGCTCGCGACGCCGCTTGCCGCGAGCGCATGAAGCACACGCCGTCGCATGAGGCGGCATTCGTCGTTCATCGGGGTCCCCCCGGCGTCGGCCAATCCTTTGATGAATGCTGCGCTGCGTTGATGCCAGGCAGCTTTCAATATAGGTCGCCGACCGCGGGCGCTCTATCCGGAAACGCCCCGGGGAGCAAGGCCGGCACATCTGAACAGTTGATTCGTCGCGCGACCGCGCGATGACGCGCCGCCGTATCAAGAAGCCGCGCGCAATGGCGCAGTCGTCTGGCTACCACCTCGCGACTCGGGTGGTAGCCCACGACGTCACAGCGCCAAGTGGCGGCTCTCCGGTTGCAGCAGTATTGCATTAACGAGGTAAAAGATCTGCACGCCGCTCGGTGGTCGGCATACCACCGTCTGACCACACCGCGCACCCAAAAGCGAAATGCCTGCGGGCGACAGGACGGACAGACGCCCCAACAGATACTCCGCCTTATCGGGGTAAACCAGCGTCCAATGATACGTTTTAGCGCTGCCGACGACCGTGCACTCAATCGTCGTGTTCATCGTGACGACGTCCGGCGGAATCTGCTCCGGCTCGACCAATAAAGCGGTGGCTTCGAGACTTTCCACCATCGCTCGCTGCTGCGGCGTCACCGTCGGCAAAGATAAATAGGCCTTCAGTTGAGTCAAGTCGCTTTCGGACACGATGCGTTCGGCCTCCGTAAGCCGCTTCACATCCACGGAAGATTGAATTTGCGAGCGCAGCATGATTGCCTCCGGCAAGGATAGAGATTGCAGATGTCCGAGCAATGGCTGTCATCCCATACATCCAGCCAGGACTCGTCGAGAAAGATCAGTCGTGTGGCGGTGCCTGATTGATGCGCTTCGCGCACGGCACACCGGTTGACGAACGCCCCGGGACGCTCCTCGGCAAAGACGACCTGCATCAGCGGAGCAAAGCGTTGCGTGGCTTCAGCAAAGCTCGCGTCCATCGATGGTTTGTCAGCCCCTAGCCAGTAAAGCAATGCTGC
Organism: Trinickia symbiotica; assembly: GCF_002934455.1. GTDB lineage: Bacteria > Pseudomonadota > Gammaproteobacteria > Burkholderiales > Burkholderiaceae > Trinickia > Trinickia symbiotica. The sequence goes on from NZ_PTIR01000034.1 coordinate 15,111, forward strand.
CGTTGAGTTAGTCGCATCCCGCGCGATGAAGCGCAGACTCCGCTCGACTGACAGCGCCTCAAATGGATGTTTCGCTTGTGTTGCCATGGCTTTCCCGTTTTTCGTACACGTAGTCAGCCCCGCCGCTTTTCAAGCGCGGCAGATGGCCGCGCATCAGCAGCGCAACGGGGATCGTGTTGCAGGCGACACACGAGCGCGCGCATCTCACGCGCGACGTTTGCCTCGCGCGTCTTCAGGAGAGGCGCGACAGCCTCTCGTCGTGTGTCGTCAGGTCTGGTGGGAGGCCCGGCTCTTCGCTGTTATGCGAAGAACCGGGCAAAGGGGAGTGCTGACTTGTCCGCGGGAATAACGCGGCTCCCTGTGCGCTTCTCAGTCCCCGGGATTCGAACCCCACGGCCGTCCTTTTCGGCCAAGCACCGAAAACACAAACACGCGGGGACAGGAGGGTTCGGGACGAAATGCACGGCTATGGCCTCAATCGGGCGGCTCGATGAGCGACTGGGGATGCAGACAGCCTTATTAAAGCTTCATTGTTAGGAATTTGCAAGGTTTGACGAAACTGTCCCCATCACCCGCGGTCGCGAGCCCGCGTGGCGGCGCCTTCTGACTTCCATTTGTTCGTGATGACGTCGTAAAGGCAGGCCGCACGATCGTCCCTTGGCTTGCGGGCGGGGCCGACAAGCGGTGCTTCGATCCCGCGATGATGTAACGGCGTTGGCGCATCATTCGGCATCCTAAGTTTCGAGCTTTCGCGGCGCGCCAATCGGCAGATCCAAGCAACAACAGCGGCATCAAAACGTTACCTACCCGCTTACGCAGAATCCAGGAAATCGCCCAAAACAAATACGGATTGCGACACCACGTACTGGGGCAACAATGGCCGCATCTACATCTCCAGTGATCGCGGCAACACCTGGTCGTGGTACACGCTGCCTTTCCCGGTAGGCGGCAACGATAACGGTCGGGCCGTCGGCGAACGCCTGGCGGTCGACCCCAACAATCCGTCGACGCTGTTCTACGCCTCACGTACGGCCGGCCTATGGAAGAGCTCGGACTCGGGCCATACCTGGAATCAAGTTACGGGGCTGTCGTCCGCCACGATGACCGGCACCCCGATCGGTGTCGAGCAGGTCATATTCGACACCTCGAGCGTGGGTAGCGGCCAGCCAACCTGGATCATATGGGCCTCCATCGCTCCGGACTACGCCAACGCCGCGGGTCTGACGTCGACGCTCTATAAGTCCTTCAACGGTGGCGCGACGTGGGCTCCGGTTCCGGTCCCGGCCGGGGTGTCCGGCTACTACATCCCCCACATTGTGCGCACCGCCGACGGCATGTTTTACGTGGTGTTCAACCAGAACGCCGGCCAAGGCGCCGCTGGTCCCGGCTATCTCTATCGATTCGGTGCCAGCGACAACAACACGTGGACCTTGCTCAGCAGTAGCACCGCCGGGGGCTATGGAGGCTTGTCCGTCTCCGGCGTCGGCTCGAGTGCGCGCATCGCGCTGGGTGTGACCGGCACCTGGGGCGACAACCCTGGCCAGGTCACCCAACTATCCGACGACGGCGGCATTACCTGGCGCGAGATCGAGGCCAATATGACGCACACGGGTACGACGGGCAATAGCTACTCGGGATGGAACGAAGACACCGTCATCGATCCGGCCAACCGCGACCACATCATGCACATCTACGGCGGCGGCATCTGGGAAACCACGAACGCCTCCTCGGCCACGCCGACCTGGAACCTCAAGCTGAACAACCTGCCTGGACGAAGCTCAACGGCTTTGCCTCCGCCAACGGCGCGCCCGGAGCCAGCCTCATCGCCCTGGGCAAGGCGGTGGACGGCAGCTCATACTCGGCCGCGATCTATGTGGTGGGTGCGATGAACGGCGTCTGGGGCGTGTATCGCTCCGACGATGGCGGTGCGACGTGGTCGCGCTTCAACGATGACGCTCATCAGTTCGGCGGCATCCACCATATCGCGGCCGACTGGAACACTTATGGGCGCATCTATGTCAACGGTGAGGGCCGCGGTCTGATCTTCAGCAATTGAGGGGTAACGGCTCTAGCGCACTTTTGCCCCTGCGTCGATTGCCGCGGGCCTCGTCCGAGGTCTGCGGTGCTCAAATTTCAGCGAGCGGGCGCATCCGGTCGATCTCGACGATCCGGAAGTGTCGCTCCGCCAGAAAATCAACGCCGACGTGCAAGCAGCGCAAGCCCTACCGAGCGGCGATTTCTTCGGCCCGCACGTACATCGCGCCCCATTCTCGCGCTAATTGACGGCAGCGGCCGAGCGCAGGCGCGCCGTTCTCGCAATCGACGAGCACAATCCGATCGGCTGCCGACGGTCTCATAGGCCGGTCGCTGCTTCTACCGTCGGTCAGCACCCACAGCACGCGTTCTTGTCCCGGCTTGTTTCGCGCAGCGTGTTCGAGCAAACGAGCAGCGCTGCGCATGCCAAGCTGGAACGGCGTTCCGCCACCTCCACCGATCGGCCGCAGCCACCGTTCGTTCCACCAGCGCGGAACGGCAGGTCCGAAACGCAGATCGGCGCGCGCGCCGCCAAAACATATGAGCGCCACTTCGGCTCGCTCGGATGCGGCGCGATTGAAACATGCGAGAAGCAACCCCTTCGCCGTCGCGAGCCGCGCGCCACCCCGCATCGATGCGGAGCAATCGAGCAGGAAGCAATGCAATATGCCCGTTTTGGACTCTTCGCGCACAAAGCGCAAATGCTCGGCTCGCAATCGGTCTTGCCGCTTTTTCTCGAGCGTGGCCGGCCAGGCGATGCGTTTGCCGGAGCGAGGCCGCACGCCGGCCCGTATGCCGCGAGCCGCGAGCGCGCCGTCAGGCCATCGAAAACCGCTGCGAGAATCGGCAGCAGTGGCGCCCTTCCGATGGCTCAGCGTTTTTTTGAGGCGAGCGGGATGACCCCTTTCACGTCGACCATACCAGCCGGCTCGGGAGGGAGGTAGCCCCAATCATGATTGTCGCGGCCGCGCTGATCGTTGGGCGGTCGGGCGGTCATCGGCAAATGCGGCGTCTGCCCATCGCCGGCTTCGTTCGCGAAGGCCTCCCCGTTCTTGCGATTCGACGCCGAGCGCTGCACTTCATCGCCCGCTTCACTCGAGCGCTCGTCTGATCGTTCGCGCCGCCTGTGCCTCAGCACGGCTTCGGCTACGCGCTCGACGTGCTGTGTCGTAACGTTCGCTGCCCCATCGATAGCCGCGAGCGCCCGTGCGGCCCGCAACATGACAAGGTCCGCGCGCATTCCATCGACCGCCGCCTCGATACACCGCGCGCTAACATCCGCGTGAACGGCATCGTCGAACGAAAGCGCGGGCAACCTCTCGCGCGCTTCCCGAATTCGCCGCGCGAGCGACTGTTGTTCATCCGCATACGACTGGCGGAACGCATTGGGCTCCGCGTCGAAGGCGAGCCTCGCTCTTACGATCCGCTGCCGCACCTCGGAATCGAAACAGTTGTCGAGCGCCACCATCAGGCCGAACCGGTCGAGCAACTGCGGCCTGAGCTCCCCCTCTTCGGGATTCATCGTGCCGATCAACACGAACCGCGCGGGATGACTATGCGATACGCCGTCGCGCTCGACGACGTTGACACCGCTCGCGGCGGCATCGAGCAAAGCGTCAGCAAGCATGTCGGCAAGCAGATTGACCTCATCGACGTAGAGCACGCCATGGTGAGCAAGGGCCAGCAATCCGGGCGAAAACTTGACCGATCCGCCACGCAGCACCTCGTCGATGTCGAGCGTCCCGATGAGCCGCTCCTCGCTCGCGCCGAGCGGCAACGTCACGAGCCGGCCTTCGGGCAGCAGTTCCGCCAGCGCCCGCGCCGCCGTCGATTTCGCGGTGCCGCGCGGTCCGCTGACGAGCACGCCGCCTATCCCCGGGTCAACAGCGGCCAGCAACAACGCTTGTTGTAAGGACTCCTGACCAATCAGCGCGCTGAATGGATAGGGTCTCGACAAAACGCCGGAGGACAATGAATGGTCGTTCACGATGATTTCTCTTCGATCTGCTGCTCGCTGGCGAGCAGATGCGTCTCGATTTGCGCGCGATAGGCGCCCGGCGCTTGCCACAAGCCGCGCTCGATCGCCTCGAGCAATCGCTCGCAGACTGAACGCAATGCATGGGGATTGTGTTGTTGCAAGAACGCGCGCGTCTCGCCGTCGTTCAAGTAGGCGTCGGTGACGAGCGCGTATTGATGATCGGCAACCACGCGTGCCGTCGCGTCATAGCCAAACAAATAGTCGACTGTCGCCGCGATTTCGGCCGCACCCTTGTAGCCGTGACCCTTGACGCCGTCCAGCCATTTCGGATTGACGACACGCGAGCGTATGACGCGCGCGATTTCCTCGGTGAGCGGGCGTACGCGCGGTGCGGCCGGATTGCTATGGTCGGCGTGATAAATCCGCGGTTGAGCGCCGGCGAAATGCCGGACCGCTGCCGCCATCCCACCTTGGAACTGGTAATAGTCGTTCGAATCGAGCAAATCGTGCTCGCGGTTGTCCTGATTCTGCAGCACCACGTCGATCGACGCGAGACGCGTGGCAAACACGCCTCGCGCCGCTTCGCCCGCGCTCGTCTGCGCATAGGCGAAGCCGCCCCACGCACGATACGCTTCAGCGAGGTCCTCATCGGTCTGCCATTGCCGCGAATCGATCATCTGCTGCAAGCCGGCGCCGTATGTACCCGGCCTGGCGCTGAAGACGCGCCAGCCGGCCCGTTTGCGCGCCTCCTGCGCATCGAGGCCACGAGCCACCCAGGCGTCGCGCTCGCGAAGCACTCGCGCCCGGATCGGATTGACGTCCTCGGGCTCGTCGTCGAGTTCGGCAACGGCCTGCACCGCCGCGTCGAATAGGTGCATGACGTTCGGAAACGCATCGCGGAAGAAACCCGAGACGCGCAGCGTCACATCGATGCGCGGCCGCTCGAGCACACCGGCAGGAAGAATCTCGAAGTCGGTAACGCGATGACTGCCGGGCGCCCATTTGGGCCTTACGCCGAGCAACGCGAACGCTTGAGCGATATCGTCGCCGCCCGTTCGCATCGTTGCGGTCCCCCATATCGACAAACCCACCGCGCGCGGATAGTCGCCGTTGTCTTGCAGGTGACGTTCGATCAACTGTCGTGCGGATTTGAGGCCGAGCGCCCACGCCGCCTGCGTCGGGATGGCGCGTGTATCGACCGAATAGAAGTTGCGCCCGGTCGGCAATACATCCGGGCGCCCGCGCGACGGGGAACCACTCGGCCCGGGCGGCACGAACCGGCCTTCGAGGCCTCGCTTCAACTGGCGCAATTCCTCCGGGCCGCAGGCGTCGAGGCGCGGCAGAACGTCGTCGCGCACGCGCTCGAGCACACGCTCCGTATACGGCAAGGTGCCGGCCGGCGGCGTTGCAAACGCCGTCGTCCTCCGGGCATCGCAGCCCTCACGGCCGCGGCAAAATGCGTCGAGCAACAACGCCGCGAAGCCCTCGAGACGTTCGCGCGTATCGCCGTTGTGACGCCACGGCGCATCGCTGATTTGCTCCAGCAGCGCCGGGCGCGGCCCGGTCCACGGAGTCGACCATTCAGCCGTGAGCGGGTCGAACAGATGAGCGATCCGCAGATCTTTCGCGAGTGCATCGATCAAGCCTGCGTTGGCATTTTGTCCATCACCGACCGGAAAGCGAGCCAGCGCAAGCAGCGTATCGCGCCGTTGAATGCCCTCGGGCGAGCGGCCGAAGGTATGCAGGCCATCCCGGATCTGTGCCTCCTTCAATTCGCATAGCCACGCGTCGACACGCGTAAGCAATGCGTCTTCCTCATGCTGGCTCGCGGGTTGCGCCAGACTCAATTCCTCGTGAAGCCGATGCTCGACGATGGTCTCGAGGATCGTCCTGCGCAGCAGCCGCGCGCGCCGCGCGTCGACCATCAATGCTTCGTAGTACTCATCGACTTGCCGTTCCAGATCCTGCAGCGGGCCGTAGGTTTCCGCCCGCGTCAGCGGCGGCATCAAGTGATCGATAATGACGGCCTGTGCGCGCCGTTTCGCCTGACTGCCCTCGCCCGGATCGTTGACGATGAAGGGATAGAGATGCGGCATCGGCCCAAGGGCGACATCGGGCCAGCAGCGCCCGCTGAGCGCGACGCTCTTGCCCGGCAGCCATTCGAGACTCCCATGCTTGCCCACGTGCACGACCGCATCGGCGCCGAAAACTTGCCGCAGCCAGAAATAAAACGCGAGATACGCATGCGGCGGCACGAGGTCCGCATCGTGGTAGCTCGCGTAGTCGTTCGCCTCGCGCGAGCGCGCGGGCTGAATGCCGACGAAGACCCGCCCGCAGCGCCAGCCTGAAATCATGAATCGGCCACGCCGAACGGTCGGATCGCGCTCAGGAGGCCCCCAGCGCTGATCGAGCGCGTCGCGCAACTCGTCAGGGAGCGCGGCAAGGCATTGCACATAGTCGTCGAGCGCGAAGCTCTGCAAAGCGGGACGAAGGTCGCGCACATCGGGGTCGTTCGTCACGCCCCGCGTCAGCCGATCCATGAGCGAGGCGCCGTCTTGGGGCAAATCCTCGACGCGATAGCCTTCGTCGCTCAGCATGTTGAGGATCGCCACGACCGATGCCGGGGTGTCGAGCCCCACACCGTTGCCGATCCGCCCTTCGCTCGTCGGATAGTTCGCGAGGACGAGCGCGAGTCGCTTGTCATCGTTGCCGAGGCTACGCAGGCGACACCAGCGACGGCTCAGTTCGGCGACGAAACCGATCCGCTCATCGTCGGGCCGATAACGGACGACATCGACTTCCGTGTGCGGACAACGATAGGCGAGCCCCTTGAAGCTGACCGCACGCGTAATGATGCGCCCGTCGACTTCGGGCAACGCGACATGCATCGCGATGTCGCGCGAGTTCAGGCCTTGATCGTCCTCGACCCAGTCCTCCCGGTTGCCGCCGCTGAGAATGACTTGCATCACAGGCGCATCGCCCGCGATGGCGACCGGCTCGGAAGAGTCGAGCGTCGACGCCGCGAATGCCGTGGTGTTGAGCACGAGCGCGACGTCGTGCTCCGCGCAAAGCTGTGCGACCACATCCAAACTCACTGCATCCTTCAGCGAAGTGATGGCAATCGGCAGCGGATTCATCCGCCGCGCCTCGAGCGCATCGATCAGCGCATCGAATACTGCTGTGTTCGCCGCCTGCAGATGCGCGCGATAAAAAAGAATTGCAACGACGGGGGCACCGTCGACCCAGCGGCTGCGCCAGTCCGCGATCGTAGGCGTCTCGCGCCGCGGATGATAGAGGGTCGCCGCCGGCAGCGGCACGGGCGGCGGCGGTTCGCGGTCCCAGCCGAACGCATGCCAGGCGATCGTGCGCATGAATGCTTCGGCGTTGGCGGTGCCGCCCTCGCGCAGGTATCGCCACAATCGCGTGCAAAGCGCGGCGTCGGCCGTGCTTTTGGCAATGAGGTTGGCATCCTCCTGCAAGTCGCCCGAGAACATCGCGAGCATCTGCCCGTTGCGCCTCGCGAGCTCGACGACACGCTCGATGCCATACGGCCAATACGATTCGCCGCCGAGATGGTCGACCACGACGACGCGCGCATGCTGCAACACGTCATCGACATAGAAATCGACCGATGCAGGCTGCCGCAGATAGGTGACGTTCGCGAGGCGAACGCTTGGGTAACCGGGGCCGAGCCGATCGACGACGCTCGCTAGCAAAGAAAGCGTCGTGTCGGCGGAACTCAGGACGATGATGTCCGCGGGACGTTGGTCGATGCGGACGACGCCGGCCGTATCGTCGACGAAGCCGCCCGGTACGGTGCGCAGCAAATGCATGGCGGAGCGGCCGCGCTCAGGCCTGTGCGAAGCGCATGCCGGACTGCGCGCTCAGCGCCTCGTCGAAAGCGCGCTGCAGCGTGTCTCGATCGAGATTCTCGCCGATCAACACGAATCGGCTCGTCGGCGATTCGTCCTCGCGCCAGCGCCGGTCGAAGTAGCTGTCGAAGCGGCGGCCGACGCCCTGGATCACGAGCCGCATCGGCGTGCCGGGCAATGCGGCGAATCCTTTCGCGCGGTAGATGGTGTGATGCTCGACGAGCCGTTGCAACGCCGCAATCGCGGCTTCGCGCGAAAGAGGCGAGCCCACGACGACGACGGAATCGAATTCGTCGTGATGATGGTGATCGGGATCGTTGGACGACCCGTGATGATCGGGGCGTTGATCGATCGTCTCTTCGGACGCCGCTTCGAGCCCGAGGAGCGCATGAAGATCGAGCTCGCCCCGCTGGGCCGGCACGATCTTGACGTGCGGCGGGATCTCCGCGCGAATCAGCGATTCGACCGCCACGCGTTGCGCTTCGTCGAGCAGGTCGGTCTTGTTGAGCACGACGAGGTCGGCCGCGCTCAGTTGATCCTCGAAAAGCTCGTGCAGCGGCGACTCATGATCGAGATTCGGATCGGCCTTTCGCTGCTCGTCGACGGCATCCGGGTCGGCCGCGAACTGGCCGCTCGCGGCCGCCGGCCCGTCGACGACGGTCACCACGGCGTCGACTGTGAAGCTGTTCTTGATCGAAGGCCAGTTGAACGCCTGAACGAGCGGCTTCGGCAAGGCGAGACCCGAGGTCTCGATGAGGATGTGATCGATCTGGGAACGACGCTCGACGAGCGCTTCCATGACGGGGAAGAACTCTTCCTGCACCGTGCAGCAAAGGCAGCCGTTCGCCAGTTCATACAATTGACCGTCGGTCTCGCTGCCTGCTTCGTCGCAGCCGATCCCGCAGCCACGCAGAATCTCGCCATCGATGCCGAGTTCGCCGAACTCGTTGACGATGACGGCGATACGCAAGCCTTTCGCCTGCGAGAGCACGTGTCGCAGCAGGGTGGTCTTGCCGCTGCCGAGAAAACCGGTGACGATCGTGACGGGTATCTTGCGCATTGGTGATTGCATGCGGCTCCTCGCTCGCAGTCGATAGTGGGCCGCGTCGCCCGTTCGGTCCGAGCTGACGAGCTCGGAGCACGACGCGAGGCGCACGGCGGACGAACGAAGAGAAAGGTGGGCGATGGCGCGGAAACGCCGACGCGCGTTGCAGTGAGATGCAACGAAGCCTTGGCCGGGACACCGCCTACCCGCAGCGCCCACCCTTCTCTTCTGGCCGGTATCCGGGCTGACGAAAGCGCCGCTTCACCTTCCCGCGCAAGTCATGTCATTTCTTGCGCAGTGGTTGCCTGCATACGCGGCCTTGCGCGCATGCATCGAAGCCGGCTCTGCATCGCTTCTGCGATGCGTTCGCCTACCGTTGCGGGGGCAGCACAGATTGACTCGTGCCGCGGACGGAAATTCGCCGCGGCGAGTGTCTGTTTCCCGTTTAACTGCACGCGCAAAGGAGTTGCGCGCGCGAGCACCAGATTGCGTGCGAGTGTAGGTTCGTTGGCCCGCCGCGTCAAGAAACCGTCTTGTCCAACGTGTATCGCGGGGCTCATACTATTGCACATCCAGACGAAACGATATTCCAATGAAGACGGATCCCGAATCGCATCAGCGCATGACACAACGCCGCCGCGAAGGCCATGAGAAAAAACAGGCGGCGGCCACCGTCGAAAAAGGCTTGCTGATCGTCCACACCGGCAACGGCAAAGGCAAGAGCACGGCGGCTTTCGGCATGGCCGTGCGAATGCTCGGGCACGGCGAGCGCACCGGCGTCGTGCAGTTCATCAAGGGCGCATTGCATACTTCCGAGCGCGATTTTCTCGGCAGCCACCCCGCGTGCGACTTCGTCACGATGGGCGACGGGTATACATGGAATACGCAGAACCGCGAGGCGGACATGGCGACGGCCCGCAAGGGTTGGGACGAAGCGGTCAAGATGATCGAAAGCGGCGAATACCGCATGGTCATCCTCGACGAGCTCAACACGGTGCTCAAGTACGAATATCTGCCTCTCGATGAGGTGCTCGCCGTGTTGCAAGCCCGAGAACCGACGCTGCACGTCGTCGTGACGGGGCGCCATGCGCCGGACGCGCTGATCGATGCGGCCGATCTCGTCACTGAGATGCGGCTCGTCAAGCATCCCTACCGGGAGCAAGGCGTGAAGGCGCAGCGAGGCGTGGAGTTCTGACGATGCCGGCGTGTCCCGCGCTTTTCATCAGTGCGCCCGCATCGGGCGAGGGCAAGACGACGATCACGGCCGGCCTCGCGCGGCTCCATCGACGGCAGGGCCGGCGCGTGCGCGTCTTCAAGACGGGGCCGGATTTTCTCGATCCGATGATCCTTGCTCGCGCGAGCGGCGCCCCCGTGCTGTCGCTCGATCTGTGGATGGTGGGTCTCGAAGACTGCCGCCGTATGCTGGCCGAGGCGGCGCAGGAAGCCGACCTCATCCTCATCGAAGGCGTGATGGGCCTTTTCGACGGCACGCCGAGCAGCGCGGACCTCGCCGCAACGTTCAGCGTGCCCGTCGCGGCCGTGATCTCGGCAAAGGCGATGGCGCAAACGTTCGGCGCGCTGGCTTTCGGGCTCGCGCGATACCGGCCCGACGTGCCGTTTCACGGCGTGCTCGCTAATCATGTCGGCTCGCCGCGTCATGCACAGATGCTCGAAACGTCGCTGCCGTCCGGCCTTCGGTGGCTCGGCGCTATCGCCCCGTCTGAAGACATCGAATTGCCGGACCGACACCTCGGACTGCATCAAGCCGACGAAATCGGGGACCTCGAGGCGCGTATCGAACGCGCGGCCGACACGCTAGCCTCCACCGCGCTGGCCGAGCCGCCTCCCCCGGTCGAGTTTCCGGGCGCTTCGGCACGAACGATGCCGCCGCTGCTTGCGGGCCTGCATGTCGCCATCGCGCGCGACGCCGCCTTCTCTTTCATCTATCCCGCGAACGTGGCGCTGCTGGAATCGCTCGGCGCACGCGTCAGCTTCTTCTCGCCTCTCGCCGACGAGCCTGTGCCCGACGCGGCCGATGCACTGTATCTGCCGGGCGGTTACCCCGAGCTGCACGCCGCCACGCTGGCCGGCTCGACGCGCAGCGCCAAATCGATCCGCACGCATGCGGCTGCGAACAAGATCATCGTCGCCGAATGCGGAGGCATGGTCTATCTGCTCGACGAACTGACCGCTACCGACGGCGGCTCGACGCCGATGCTCGGCCTCTTGCCCGGACGCGCGACGATGCAAACGCGGCTCGCGGCACTCGGCATGCAGCAGCTCGATACAAGACACGGCACCATGACCGGTCACACGTTCCACTACTCCAGCATGACGACCGCGCTCGCGCCCGAGCGTCATGCCACTCATCCGACGAGCAACGCGGCCGGTGAGCCGGTGTTTCGTCGCGGCTCGATTACAGCAACCTACATGCACAGCTACTGGCCTTCGAATCCCGTGCTGACGGCCGCACTCTTTCATGGCGAATCCTTTTAGCGAATCCGAGCGCGCGGCCGTCTATCGCGCCATCTACGAACGACGCGATATGCGTCATTTCGTCCCCACCCCCGTCGAACCCGAGGTGCTGCAACGTCTCATCGACGCCGCGCACCATGCGCCGAGCGTCGGCTATATGCAGCCCTGGCGCATCGTTCGCATCACCGATGGTGCTCTTCGCGCCGCGCTGCACGAAGCGGTCGAACGCGAGCGGGTGAATACGGCCGACGCACTCGGTCAACGCCGCGACGAGTTCATGAAGCTGAAGGTGGAAGGCATGCGCGAATGCGCCGAGCTGCTCGTGATGGCCTTGATGGACGGTCGCGAGCGCCATGTGTTCGGCCGCCGCACGATGCCGGAGATGGATCTGGCTTCGGTTGCGTGCGCGATCCAAAACATCTGGCTCGCAGCGCGCGCCGAAGGGCTCGGCATGGGTTGGGTCTCGATCTTCGACCCGGACGATGTGCGTACATTGCTCGGCATGCCGGCCGGGGCAAAGCCGATCGCCATCCTTTGCCTCGGTCATGTCGAGCGCTTCTACGATGCGCCAATGCTCGAGACCGAACGTTGGGCAACGCGCAGACCATTGGAAACGTGCGTGTTCGAGAATCGATGGACGGAGGAGTAATCGCGCGCCACCGCCGCTGATTCAGCGGCCGTCTGTTTCAGAACGCACGTTTCGTAACGCTGCTTCGAGGCGGCTCCACGTCGCTTCGTCGAAGGCAGGCAGACCGACACGCAACCCGGCCACTGTCTCGAACCGGCGCACCCATATCCCCTGACGAGCAAGACAGTCCTGCCACTGCTGCGCATTGGGCTGTCGCGCCCACGCGAAGAGCGGTGTGTGACTCGCATCGAGGCCATACGCCCCCAGCATTTCGGCGAGGCGTTTGCTCGCGGCAGCGAGCCGCGCGCGAGTCTCGGTCTGCCAGGCCGTGTCGAGCAGCGCGGCTCGCACGACGATGCGCGCGGGGCCCGACACAGTCCAGGGCCCACGCAAACGCCGCATCGCGCGATCGATTGGCGCTGAAGCGAGCACGAAGCCCACGCGCGCACCGGCCAGTCCAAAGAACTTGCCGATCGATCGCAACACGACGAGCCCCTCTTCATCCGCGCGCGAAGCGACGCTGAGCTCAGGCAGCGCTTCGACGAACGCCTCGTCGACCACGAGCGTGCCGCCGCGCGCCGCGAGCTGGCGATGCCAGTCCATCACGACGTCGGGAGCAAAGCGCTCTGTACTCGGGTTGTTGGGATTGACGAGCACAAGATGCTTGAGGTTTTCCGGCAATGCATGCCCTGGCTCCAGCACGAAAGCGGCTTGACCTTGCCTATCGGCGAACGGCTCTGTGACGAATCGCTCGACGTCAAAACCTGCCCTGGCGAAAGCTGGCGCGTATTCGCCATACGTGAGCAAGCCCACGCCAATAGGGCCTTTCGGCAGCACCTCGGGCAACACGCGAATCGCCGCTTGCGTCCCCGCCATCGCAAGCGCGCGCGGCGAGCCGTAATGAAGTGCGGCGATCGTCTCGAGATCGTCCTCGTCGTCAGGCAAGCGCAGCCACGCCTGATGCGCGATCGCCGGCACCGGATAGCCGACGGGGTTGATCCCCGTCGACAGATCGATCCATCGCTCGCGCGCAATGCCGTATCGACGAACGGCATCGCCAAGATTGCCACCATGCGGCACAAGGGGCGGCAGATCGTAATCGAACATGTCGGGCAAGGCCTTCATACAATTCAAACGATGATCGAAATAAAGGCTGACAGTGCGAACACCGCGAGCCACACGGCGAGCGAGCGCCGCACGAGGCGAAGCGCGCGGCCCACATCGCGCGCACCGGGCGGGCACCCGGCACCGAGCACGGGCCGAAGCTCATCGACGCCATGGTACCGGGCCGCGCCGCCGCACGATACGTTGAGGCTGCCCGCGCCGCTCGCCATCACGGGGCCCGCGTTCGGACTCTCCCATCGATGCGCCTGCGTTCGCCAGCAGTCAAACGCGGTGCGGACGTCGCCGCATAGCGCGTAGGTGAAGGCCGTCAGCCGGGCGGGCAGATAATTGGCGACGTCGTCGAGCCGCGCCGCCGCCCACCCGAAATCGATGAAGCGCGCGGTTCGATAGCCCCACATTGCATCGAGTGTGTTGGCGAGCCGGAACGCCAATGCGCCGCCCCCCCCGGCAACGGCGAACCAGAATAGCGCGCCGAAAACCGCGTCATTGCCGTTCTCGAGCGCCGACTCGATCGCGGCGCGCGCGATGGCCGGCACGTCCGCGTCGGACAAATCGCGCGTGACGACGCGCGAGGTCAACTCTCGTGCGCGCACCAGATCGCGCGCGCGCAGCGCGTCTTCCACGGGTGCGATGTGGTCGGCGAGGCTGCGCCCCCCGAGCGCGAACCACAGCGCCAACGCGTGCAATGGCCACGCGAGCGCGGCAGGCAGCGAGCGCGTCAGCACCACCGCAATCGCAACGGGGGGAACCACGGCGGCCATCCATGCGGCGACGCCGATGCCGCGGCGCTTGAGCGCAACGAAAGCGCGTCGTCGTCCAATCGCGCCGCCGGACGATGACATCGCGTCACGATCGGGATTCATCGCTCGCTCGAGCCGCGTCGCCAAGCGCCCAAACGCGATAAGGGGATGCGCCCGGCGCGGCTCACCGAGAAGCGCATCGAGCGCGACACCAGCAAGGGCGAGCACGCACATTGCCCCAATAGATAGGTGTCCTATCAATTCGGGCGCCCCTTCATGACGACCGAGCGTGCGCGCGATTCGTCACGCACGTCCTTGCTGCCTTCAACAAGGCGCTCGTCGATGACATAATGCTGGCCCATCGCCCGCGCCCGCCCCCATGGGCGCGCGCTCGTCTTCTCATGCGCTCAGGATGACCTCCATGGCCGACACGTTGATGATTCAAGGCACGAGCTCCGACTGCGGCAAGAGCACGCTCGTCGGTGCGCTCTGCGCGATCGCCGCGCGCGCGGGCCTTCGCGTCGCGCCGTTCAAGCCGCAGAACATGTCGTTGAACAGCGCCGTCACCGTCGACGGCGGCGAAATCGGCCGCGCGCAGGCATGGCAGGCGCTCGCCGCCGGGATCGCGCCCGAAATCGACATGAACCCCGTCCTGCTGAAGCCGAACAGCGACATCGGCGCGCAAGTCATCGTCCACGGCAAAGCACGCGGCAACCTCGACGCACGGGAGTACCACGCCTACAAGCCGGTGGCGATGCGCGCCGTGCTCGAGTCGTTCGAAAGACTGCGCGCGAAGACGGATCTCGTGCTCGTGGAAGGCGCGGGCAGTCCCGCCGAAGTCAATCTGCGCGAAGGCGACATCGCGAACATGGGCTTTGCGCAGGCCGTCGATTGCCCGGTGGTGCTCGCGGCCGACATCGACCGCGGCGGCGTCTTCGCCCAGATTCTCGGAACGCTCGCATGCCTCGACGATGCGGAGCGTGCGCGAGTAAAGGGCGTGATCGTCAACAAGTTCCGCGGAGACGTCGCGCTGCTGAAACCGGGGATCGATTGGGTGGAAGCCCGGTCCGGGAAAACGGTCTTCGGCGTGGTGCCGTTCGTCCCGGGCTTGTGGATCGACGCAGAAGACATGCTGCCCACCGCGAAGTCTGCCTTCGGAGCGCGCGAGCACATGTTGCGCGTCGTCGTGCCCGCGCTGCCGCGCATCAGCAACCATACCGACTTCGATCCGCTGCGCGCGCATCCGCAAGTCGACTTCCGCTACGTGCGTGCGGGCGAGCCGTTGCCCGCGGCCGACCTCGTGGTCCTGCCCGGCAGCAAGAGCGTGCAGCGCGACTTGTCGTGGCTGCGCGCAAACGGATGGGAGGCCTACCTGCGCAGGCATTTGCGATACGGAGGCAAACTGATCGGCGTTTGCGGCGGAATGCAGATGCTCGGTCGCGAGTTGCGCGATCCGCTCGGCCTCGAAAGCAATGCCGCATGCGAGCACGGCTTCGCGCTGCTCGATTTCGTGACGACGCTCGAACCGGAAAAACGCCTGCTCAATGCCGCTGGGACGCTGCTCATGGATGGCGGCGTGCCCGTGCGCGGCTACGAGATTCATATGGGGGCCACCGACGGTCCCGCGCTCGCGCGCCCGGCGATGAAATTGCTCGACGGCGACGATGAGCGTGCCGAGGGCGTGGTCTCTGAAGACGGACAGATTCTTGCGACGTATCTGCACGGTCTCTTCGATTCTCCCGATGCATGCCAGGCGCTGCTTCGCTGGGCCGGACTCGACGACGCCGAACGGATCGATCACGATGCGCGCCGGCTGGCTTCGATCGACAGACTCGCCGACTCGGTATCGGCAAACGTCGACATGGACGCGTTGTGGCGCTTGATCGAATAGACGTTGGACATGGATAAAAAAGGGAGCGGCAATTCGAGCGCGATTATACGCGCCGAGCCTTGACGGCCCGCGGCAAGACGCATTCGCCAGCTTGTGATTAATTGCCGGCAAGGCCAGCACGAACTTGCGTTCCGCCATTTCGATTTCGATCTGTGCGATGCATCACAGCACTTCCTGTCGCCGTGGCCGACAATCGATCGGCCGGTGATCGATTTGTGCCACGCCCTTTCTTCCGGCGCAGCGCACCCTCCCGGCTATCCGCACAACGGCTATCTGGAGACGCGCCGTGATCTCTCAGCCCTCGAACGTGTTCGCGCGAGCCGCGCGCGACGCGACGGCGACGACACTATGGCTCGCCGTCACCCTCTTCGCCCTGCCCTCGGCCATTGCCGCGACCTCGCCGGCCACTGCGCTGCAGCCCGCCAAAGCGGCGCGTCCGTTGCCCAGTGCGGCCGCGGGGCCGATCGATTTCCCCACTATCGTGGAGCGCTACGGCCCGGCTGTCGTCAATATCGGCGCCGCGCCGGCCGACACCGATCAGCAAGCGTCGGGACCGTCCCTCGACGCCATCGCGACCGACGACCCGATCCTTGCGTATTTCAAACGCGTGACTCAACAGTCGCAAGACGCCCAGCCAGGGTCGCCGCGAGTGACCTGGGGCAGCGGCTCGGGTTTCATCGTCAGTCCCGACGGGATCGTGCTGACCACCGCACACGTGGTCAATCGCGCCGAGGAGGTTTCGGTCAGGCTCACCGATCGTCGTGAATTCAAAGCGAAGGTCGTCGCAACCGATCCGCAGACGGACGTCGCGGTGTTGCAGATCGAGGGGGCAACGAAGCTGC
This sequence comes from Trinickia symbiotica, assembly GCF_002934455.1. Classification (GTDB taxonomy): domain Bacteria; phylum Pseudomonadota; class Gammaproteobacteria; order Burkholderiales; family Burkholderiaceae; genus Trinickia; species Trinickia symbiotica. Next base: position 31,741 of record NZ_PTIR01000034.1, read on the forward strand.
CCGTCGTCAAGCTCGGCGACTCGTCACGCGTGCGCGTCGGAGAGCAATTGCTCGCGATCGGCGCGCCGGACAGTCCCGACAACACCGTCAGCGCCGGTCTCGTCAGCGCGATGCCGCGGACGCTGGCCGATGGCACACCCTTCCCCTTTCTCCAGACCGAAATCGCCGTGAATCCCGACAACTCGGGCGGCCCTCTCTTCAATCGAGCCGGCGAGGTCGTGGGCATCGACGTTCAGGTTTACTCGGATAGCGAGCGATATCAGACGGTCACGTTCGCTATCCCGATCAATGCGGCGCTTGCGTTTCGAAGGCAATTGCAGGGCGCGGGCAAGGCGTCGCACGGCAGTCTCGGCATCGAGGTGCAGGATGTCGACCCGGGTCTGGCGATCGCATTCGGCTTGCCGCGGCCGGGCGGCGCACTCGTGACTTCCGTCGCGCCGGTGCAGTCCTCGCCGAATTCGCATGGTCCGGCGAACGGTGCCGCGAGCGGGTTGAAGCCCGGCGACGTCATCACGCAGATCAACGGGAAAACGATCGATCGCTCGGCCGAGTTGCTCGACTACGCGGCGAACCTGCCGGCCGGAACGAAAGCGACGCTCAGGATCGTGCGCAGCAAGCGGCCGATGATCATCACCATCGCGATCGGCACGTCCGACGAAATCCCGGCAGCACGACCCGGGCCCGTCGGCGGAGGCGGCGCCGAGAAGCTCGGTTTGACGGTTCACGCGCTCACCGATGCTGAGCGACGCGCAACGGGCAATTCAGCCGGCCTCATGGTGGACGGCACGGCCGGGCCGGCGGCAAGCGCCGGCATACAACCCGGCGACCTGCTGCTGTCGGTCAACGGCACGCCCGTGACATCGCGCGAAGAACTGGGCACGCTGATCGAAAAAGCGGGCAAGGACGTGGCATTGCTGATTCAGCGCGACAGCGTGCGCAGCTTCATATCAGTGGAAGTGAAGTGAGATAGGAAGCGTCAAGCCGACCGATCCTGGCTTGACCGAACATCCTGTACCTACTAGTATGTACTCTCATCGCTACCGCGACAGTGGATCGACGCCAGATGGGAAAGAGAGAAGACATCATCGAAGCAACCAAGGAGTTGCTTTGGCAAAAGGGCTACGAAGCAACGAGCCCGCGCGACATCCAGGATAGAAGTCACGCCGGCCAAGGAAGCTTCTACCATCATTTTTTGAGCAAGCAAGCCCTTGCGCGCGTGGCCATCGACGAGATGGTCGACGAACGGATTGCCGATTTCGAAGCGGCAATGCGGCGGCCCGAAAGCTTCGGGGAGCGTCTCATCAGCTATCTCGCCCAGAACAAGCGCCCTATGCTCGGCTGCCGCATCGGCCGGCTGGTCTGGGACGCCGCGATCGAAAGCGACGAACTGCGCGAGCCGATGAACCGGTATTTCAAGCATCTCGAGAAACGGCTGATTCAGATTTTGAAGGCCGAGCAGGCGGATGGGCATATCAAGCTGAAAATGCCGGCGGAACAGATAACACTGTTGATCATCGCCAGTGTGCAAGGCGGTTTCGCGGTGAGCCGCGCGATGAAAACGGCGCGCACCGCGGACTTACGCGTTGCGCTGCAATCGCTGCTTGCGCTCGCGCTGGAAAACTGAGCGATCTTTTTTGGCCGAATTCGTACCTATTAGTATGTAGACAAACCCGGCAGTGAGGCCTCGACAAGCGTCATTGCCTTCCCTTTGAGGAAATCCGATGCGAATTGCGATATTGGGAGCCGGCGGTGTCGGCGGATACTTTGGGGCTCGCCTCGCGGCGGCTGGTAGCGATGTGACGTTCATCGCGCGAGGCAAACATCGGGAGGCGATGCTCGAGCGCGGCCTGCGCATCGAGAGCCCCCTCGGCAACCTGACGCTGAAAGATGTAAAGGTGGTCGGAACCAGTGCGGAAGCCGGCGAAGTCGATCTCGTCTTTATGACGGTCAAGCTCTGGGATACCGACGATGCCGCCCAATCGCTGATCCCGCTCGTAGAGCGAGGGGCGTCGGTCGTTTCGTTTCAGAACGGCGTGCAAAAGGACGAAACGTTGAGAAAGTATCTTCCGGCAGCGTCGATCATCGGCGGGGTGTCCTATATCGCGGCGGTCATCGGCGAGCCGGGCGTCATCGTCCATAGCGGTGCGATGCAGAAGCTCGTATTCGGCGAATACGACGGCAGCCGTTCCGCCCGCGTAACCGCGCTTTGTGACGCTTGCCAAAAGGCCGGCATCGGAGCGGAGATCAGTGACGACATCGAGCGCCTCATCTGGGAAAAGTTCGTCTTCCTGGTTGGCCTGTCGGGCATGACCAGTGCGGTCCGCAAGTCAATCGGCGCGATTCGCGAGAACGCCAGGACGCGCGCACTGCTGCTCGATGTCATGCAAGAGGTCGTCGCCGTCGGTAAGGCGAAAGGTGTCGCATTGCGCGATGATTTCGCGCAAGATCGCTTGGCGTTTTGCGATACGTTGCCCGCGTCGATGATCTCATCCATGTATAGCGACCTTCAGCGCGGCAATCGGCTCGAGTTGCCCTGGTTGAGCGGCGGCGTCGCGTCGCTCGGCGAAGCGCTAAACGTGCCTACGCCATGCAACAGAGTGATCGCCGACATCCTCAGCCCCTATGCGGATGGCGGCGAAACTGCGCAACCGACCTCGCCCGCCGCGCCCCGGTAGCGGCAACGGCATTACGCCCGGACGATCACGCCGCCGGCGCCGCCGGCAACCAGGAGACGCTCGATGAACCCGATCAAGGCAGTCGTTTTCGACCTTTATGGCACGCTGTATGACGTCCACTCAGTCGTCGCTCGCTGCGACGCGCTGTTTCCGGGGCGTGGCCAGGAAATCAGCAACGTCTGGAGACAAAAGCAGCTCGAATACACCTGGCTGCGCAGTTTGATGGGAGCATACGCGCCGTTCGAGGACATCACCGAGCATGCGTTGCGCTATACATGCAATCGTCTGCAGTTGATGCTATCCGACGCTGAGCTCGTGGAACTCAGCGACGAATACTCGCGAATCGAGCCTTTCCGCGAAGTACCTGGCGCGCTCGCCGAGCTTCAAGCGATGGGCTTGCCGCTCGCGATCCTGTCGAACGGATCGGCGCGATCGATCCGCGGCGTCGTTTCGCACTCGGGACTCGAATCGCGATTCGCGCATCTACTCAGCGTGGAAGATGCCGATGGCGTGAAAGTCTTCAAACCGCATCCCGCCGTCTACACCGTGGCCGAACAGAAGCTGAATCTTCCACGCACAGAGATCCTTTTCGTTTCGTCGAACGCCTGGGACGCATCGGGCGCTCGCCACTTCGGGTTCCCCGTCTGCTGGGTTAACCGGGCGGGCAATACGTTCGAAGAGCTTGGGCAGAAGCCCGATCACATCGTGTCGGGCCTCGACGAGCTCGCCGACTGGCTGCGACCGTGTCATTGACGCGACACGCCGAACGGGTGCCAGACGATTCGTTATGCTAAATTTCTGCCGGGAAAAGAGGTTGCGATCTTCGCACGCGGACTGAACGGCGCCGCGGCGGCGCTACCTGTCCGAGGAGCCCAGCCATGGATCGCCTGCAGGCAATGGAAGTGTTCACGCGCGTCGTCGAGACGAACAGTTTTTCGAAAGCGGCCGATATGCTCGAGCTGCCGCGCGGGTCCGTCAGCAATATCGTCCGTTCGCTCGAGGAGTACGTCGGCGCGCGCTTGTTGAATCGAACGACACGCCAGGTGAGCCTCACCGACGACGGCGCTTTGTACTATGAACGTTGCGTGCGCATCTTGTCGGAGATCGCGGATGCTGAGTCGCTGCTCTCCGAGAAGCGCAGTGGGCCGGTCGGCACCGTGCGCGTCGATACGTCGGGCACGATCGCGAAAGCACTGCTGCTGCCGGCGTTCGACGATTTTTACCGCAAATATCCGCACATCAATTTGCGGCTCGGCCTGACCGACCGCAATATCGACATCATCCAGGATGGCGTCGACTGCGTGATCCGGATGGGCAATCTCGAGGAATCGAGCCTCGTGGCACGGCGAATCGGCGAGGCGCGCATGACGACTTGCGCTTCGCCCGCCTATCTGAAGGCGCACGGCATGCCCACGACGCTCGAGGAATTGGGCAAACATCAGGGCGTGAACTACATGTCTTCGCGCACGGGCAGAACTTTTCCGTTCGAGTTCATCGTGGACGGCGAAGCGGTCGCGGTTCCGATGAACGGCGTGCTATCCGTCAATGACGGTTCGGCCTATATTGCCGCTGGCGTGCTCGGCTACGGCATCATTCAGCCCTCGCGGTTCATGGTCGCAGATTTGATCGCCGAGGGGCAGCTGCAGGAGATACTCGTCGAGTATCAGTCGCCGTCCACGCCACTATCGATTCTCTATCCGCATCGGCAGAACGTCAGTTCGCGAGTTCGGGCGTTCATGGAATGGCTCACGGAGCTCGCCGAGGGGCATCCCGACTTGCGGATTTAAGGAGGGCTACGCCGGACAACTTTGCACTGAAAGCACCGTCCACTCCGATCGAGTGATCCGGTATTGGGTATTCCTCACCGGCTCACGTCGGCTTGTTCGCTCCGCGTTTGTCCTGGTTTGTTCGTCGGCGCGAAGCGCGCGCTTCTCGGAATCCATACGCGGCGGAACTGCTCGAGTTCGCGCTCCTCGGTGAACACCGTCATGGACGGCTTGAGCAAGTCGTGCCGCGATACGATGCCGATCAGCCGGAACGTCTTCTCGTCGTCGACTACCGGAACACGGTCGAGCCCCTTCACGGCCAGACGCGCGGCCACGTTTCTACAGATCTCTCCAGGCAACGCGATTTCGGGCCGCGTTTGCGTAAAGAAGGTCCCGAGCGGGGCATCCGCTTGCTCGGGGGGAATTCGATCAAGCAGTGCCCGGTCCATCATTCCAACGAGAATCCCGGAGTCAGTGACCGGATAAGCGCGATACTTTTGCCGCGCCCCAAAATAATTTTGGAGTACATCGGCCACCGTCGCCTTGGCGTCGATCGTCAGCACGTTGCGCGTCATCACTTCGTCGACGTAGTGCCGCTCGAGCGGGTCGATGCTGTACTCGCGATAGATGTGATAACCGCGGCGAGCGATCTTCTCGGTCAGAATCGAGCGGCGCATGAGCAAGACCGTAAAACCGTACGCCACCGCGGCGGCCGCGAGCAGCGGAAGCAAAGCGTTCGCGTCGCCCGTCAATTCGAACGCGAACACCGACGCCATCACGGGCGCCCGCATCATGCCGCCGAGCGCGGCAGCCATAAAAATGAGCGGCCACACCGCGGGCTCGCCTCCCGGCATGTACGGGCCGGCAATGGCGCCTATGCCCGCGCCCATCATGAGCAAAGGCGCCAGCACGCCCCCGGAAGTCCCCGACGCCAGCGCAATGACCCAGATGATGGCCTTGACGAGGACGATCGAGACCACGGCATGCATGGCGAGATGGCCTTGCAGCAGGTCCGCGATCACGTCATAGCCGACGCCGAGCGTGCGCGGCTGACAATATCCTCCGATACCGACGACGATGGCCCCCAACGCCGGCCACCACATCCAATGGATCGGCAGCTTGTTGAAGGCATCCTCGACCTTGTAGAGCCACGACGACAATCCCCAGGAGAGCGAGCCGGCAATCAGTCCCGCGAACGCCGACGACACGAGGCCGATCGGGCCGAGCGGCATCGTATGCAGCGGAAACAAGGGGCCGCTGCCGAGCAGCAGCGGCCGCGTGAATCCTGCAACGGAACAAGCGATGGCAACGGGCAAGAGGCTGCGCGGCCGCAACTCGAACAGCAATAGCTCGATGGCGAGCAGCACCGCCGCGACCGGCGTTCCGAAGACCGCCGTCATACCGGCCACCGCGCCTGCAACCAGGAGCGTTTTCCTTTCCGCGCTCGACAAATGAAAGTATTGAGCGACGAGCGAACCGATCGCTCCACCCGTCATGATGATCGGGCCTTCAGCGCCGAACGGTCCGCCGCTGCCGATCGCGATCGCCGATGCGAGCGGCTTGAGCACCGCGACTTTCGGCGACATCTTGCTCTTTCCGAACAGAATCGCCTCGATGGCCTCGGGTATCCCGTGCCCCCGAATTTGCTCGGAGCCGAAGCGCGCGATCAATCCCACCAGCAGGCCGCCGATCACGGGCGCCAAAACGACGAGTTGCCCGAGCGTGTTCTCCGCCGGCGAATGGTTCGCCGTGGAAAACGTCTGGAAGAAGAACAGATTCGTGAAGAAGCGGATGAGATGCAACAAAAAATCGGCGGCCGCCGTGCTCAGCGCGCCACCGACGGCCGCAATGACACTAATGCGCAGGAGTCGGACATCCGTCGCGAAATCGCCCTTGTGCTCGCTCATGGTTCCCCTTGATTGCAGCCAACAATCTATTGCGCCCGGGGTGTATATATATCACAACATGATGTAATGAGCGAATCCGGTACCGTTGCTCACCGCAACTTCCGCCACAACGTCGTCTTGCTGATGCCGAGCGCCTTACAGGCAGCGTCGCGATCGCCATTGCATGCGGCCAGTACCGCGCGCGCTTCCCCGGCTTCGACGCTTCGACTGCGCTCACGCAGCGTTTGGCCGCGCTCCGGAGAAGCCGCGGAGGGATCGAAGAGTTCAGGCGCGATCGAACGCATGATTTCGCAACTGATCGGCGCAAATTCCGCTCCCGTAGACTCGGCATCGGCCAATTCGACGACGATCCGCTCGATCACATTCTGCAGCTCGCGTACGTTCCCGGGCCACCGGTACGCGTGCAACGGTTCCTCGATTTCAGCGAGCAACCGCATCGCCGCCTCACTGTCGAGTACACGTCTTGCCAAGCGAGGCTCGCGATCCATCGCCTGCAGCAACAATTCGGCGGCGAGGGGCATGACATCGGCCGGCCGATCGCGCAACGGCGGCAACGCGATGCTGAGTATGTTCAGCCGGTAATAGAGATCCGCGCGGAAGGTCCCATCCGCGATGCTGTCCGTCAAGGCCCTGTGCGTCGCCGCCATCACGCGTACGTCGATTCGCGTCGGCTGTGTCGACCCCAACCGCAGCACCTCGCGCTCCTGCAACACGCGCAGCAATCGGCTCTGCAGCGGCAACGGCATCTCGCCGATTTCATCCAGAAAGAGCGTGCCCCGATGCGCGGCTTCGAGAAGCCCTGCTTTGCCGCCTCTGCGTGCCCCGGTAAATGCGCCCTCTTCGTACCCGAACAATTCGCTCTCGAGCAGCGCTTCGGGAAACGCCCCGCAGTTGATCGCAACGAACGGAAATTTGCGCCGGGCACTCAACCGATGCATGCTCTGCGCGACCATCTCCTTGCCGGTACCGCTTTCCCCGAGCACCAATACGGTCGCATCGGATTTAGCGTATCGCCGCACGAGCGTGCGCACGCGCTCCACGGGGGCGCTGCTTCCAATCAAGTCCTCGAGGCTGTAGCGCGCCGAAAACTGATGTGTAAGCTGCTTCGATCGCAGCGTTCGGTCGAGCCGCTCGACGGCGCGCGACTCCTGGAACGTCAACACAGCGCCGCCTTGGCCTTCGTGGCCGGCAAGCGGCCCGCGATGAACGACATAGCTGACGCCGCGAATCGCGACGAGCGCGTCGCCATCCGCATCGGATAACGCACCGATCAGATCGGGCGCGACCTCCACGAGCGGCCTGCCGACGGCACGGGCGGAATCGAGGCCCAGCGCCTCGGCGAGACGCCGATTGATCGCTTCGACACGACCTTGCGCGTCGAGCGCTACGACGCCATCGCGCAAATGCTGCAGCAGATTGTCGATCTGCTGCCGACGCTTCGCTTCGCCACGCATCGCCTCGGCCACCTCGAGCGCTGTCTCGAACGATGAACGGATCGAAGCATGCGAGTACAGAAATACCGCGCCCATGCCCGCCGCGGCTGCGAGATCGGTGACGAGACCCGGCCCGACGACTACGCCGACGCCGCGCTCCTTGAGCTCGAGCACGCAAGCCTCGGCGTCCTGCACCGAACGGTACGACGAAAAAACGATATCGAGCCCGTAGGCGGCGACGAAATTGCGGATCTCAGGTGGCGTGTCTCCCGGGCTCACCAACGCGATCGATTCCGCCTGACGTCGCGCGCGAGCGAGCGAATGCATGACGTCGAGCCCCGTCGGCGCGATTTGTACGACGGGTACGGCGACGCGCGTCTTCAGATAGGCCGCGTTCGACCCGCCAGCGACCACGACGTCAGGCGAATGCGCCTCGGCCGCCTCGATCTCGCGAACCGCGTCGTCGTAGGCGCGCGAAATGATGCGCAAATCGGCTCGACTGTCGTATTCGCCGGCGATTTGAAAGAAAAGGTCGCGCAAACGGCTGATGCCGAATGCCCAAACGACGGGCCGCGCACGGACGTCATGATCAGGGGCGTTCAAGGTAGGGGCGTTCATGGTCCTAAGACGCCTCATTATGAACGTTACATTTCATTTTTGAAATGTGAAATTTCGGCGATGAATTGAACGACTTGCGTCAGGACTAGCGTTCTGCTTCCAAATCAAAGAGTTGCGGGGCGTTTTGCAAGGTGGCCCAGCGCTTGCATACGCCGGAGCGACTTCGCTAGCCCTAAGTTGGCCGGCGGCCGCACCGGCCGCACGACCGGCCGCGGCGCCAGCGGCCGCGACAATGAAACGAGTTCGACACTTCGGAGACGGAACGATGATGGAAGCAACGAAGGAAGCCCCGGCGGCGGCCCCCACTTTCAAGCCTAAGAAATCCGTCGCGCTTTCGGGCGTGACGGCCGGCAACACGGCGCTCTGCACGGTCGGGCGCACGGGCAACGATCTGCACTATCGCGGTTACGACATCCTCGATATCGCTACCACCTGCGAGTTCGAGGAGATTGCCTATCTGCTCGTGCACGAAAAGCTGCCGACGGCCGCCGAGCTCAGCGCCTACAAGACGAAGCTCAAAGCGCTGCGCGGGCTGCCCGCGAACGTGAAGGCCGCGCTCGAATGGGTGCCGGCGAGCGCTCACCCGATGGACGTCATGCGCACGGGCGTCTCCGTGCTCGGCACGGTCCTGCCCGAGAAGGACGATCACTCGATCGCCGGCGCGCGCGCGATCGCCGATCGCCTGATGGCCTCGCTCGGCTCGATGCTGCTCTACTGGTACCACTACTCGCACAACGGCCG
>NZ_PTIR01000035.1 GCF_002934455.1 Trinickia symbiotica
CCGCATGATAGCGACGGCCGCGACCTCAGCAGGTCAGCCGCCGAACACCGGCAAATCTAGTTGTCGCCACCGGCAAAAGTAATTGTCGCCAGACACACCTCCCGGCTCGCCCCGACAAGCTGCCCCCACATCGACGTCGCAAAGGGGCCAGGAACGATCGCATTCACTCGGATTTTGCAGCTGGCGAGTTCAAAAGCGGCCCAGCGCGCCAAGTAAAGCACAGCGCCTTTGCAAACAACGTACAGCACGCTTGCAGCTGGCGAGAAGTTCTCCGCGGCAGCAGACGAAACCAGTATCACGGAGCCCCCGCCACGCCGTTGCATCGGGCCGACTGCGTGCTTTATGCACATCACGTGGCTGCGCAAAAGATTCGCCTGTCCGTCGTCCCAGTCCTCAACCGTAAGGTCTGCGATCTTTTGCTTGTGATCCACCGAGGCCGCTGCATGAACGACGACATCAAGGCCGCCGAACTTCTCCTCTGCCATCGCCATCGTCCGGCCAATGTCCTCTTCGTTGCGGATGTCGCAGGCGTTGAAATAGACCGTCCCAGGAAATCGCCGCTCTAACTGCGCACCCTTCTCCGCCTGGATATCTGCAACGATGATCTTGGCGCCCTCGGACACATACATCTCTACAACGCCGTAAGCTATCCCCGACGCGCCTCCCGTAATAACCGCAACCTTTCCAGACAAACGTCCCATTCTTATTACCTCCCGGTCGAGGCATAACGTTGCAGGCGTCATGCCTCCAGACAGAAATCCAAGCAGCCGAGACCGATGGAATCGCCTTTGGTGAATGTCGATGTTGTAAACGGTAAGACGGCTGCCCCTTACTGTTTCCGAAGTATTGCGGAAAGCGCGTCAATACCCTCCCAATCCCCGATGATGACGGGCGGCTTCCCTGTTATGCGTTGAGTTTCGTCTTCGCGAACTACGTTGAGGACAACCCGATCCACGCCGGCCGTTCCGAACTCCTCGACTCGGGCAAGGATGTCGGAAGGGCTTCCCCAAGCAGTGAGGGAATCGATGAGTCGATCACTTCCGCCCTCGCTCCAATCACTCGCTTCAAAGCCGGCCTTCTCAAACGCGGCCTGATAATACGGAAGCGCGAGGTACATCGATAGATATGTGCGGGCAATTGTTCGGGCCTCGTTCGCATCCGAACTCATCACGCACATAATCTGGGAGGTGATGTTCAGGCCAGACCCGACACGTTCGCGCGCTTCCTTTATCACGGCGGTGGGCATCATCCATGTGACCATGCCCTGAGCATGCTTGGTTGCAAGTTTTTGCAAACCCGGCGCGTGGGCTGCGATATACAAGGGTGCCATCAGCTCCGGCTTGGCGGAAATGAGTTTGACCTCCGCCATCTCTTCAAGATATGCGGTCATCTTCGGCAGTGGTGCCACCCACTCGCCCTTGCGCTTGGCTATCACAATCGGGTTCGAGGCGCCGAGGCCCATGATGAATCGGCCAGGGTAAAACTGGGACAAGGTTTGAAGTGCTTGCACGGCTCCGGTCGGATCGCGGCCATAGACGGTTGCAACCCCTGTCGCGACCTTCAATGTGTGCGTTTGCGAAAGCATGAATCCGCATGCAAGGAACGGCTCACGCCCGAACGAGTCGAGCAACCAAACGCTTTCGAAACCCAGTCGCTCTATCTTCTTCACCAAATCGGAAAGCTTTTCAGCCGGTAATTGGTGAGTCGTGCGATCAAGAGTAAGGCCGATCAATGGCATGGGAACTCCGTTTAGAATTTTGCCTAGGTGCGCAATGCACGCTCGAGAAAACGAGCTGCTTCCATTTGCCTCTGATCAGGTCAGCGCCAAGTCGGAATTCGCTGTCGGGAGTGTCCAACCGTCGGACCGAACACGTAGCGCTGTGCCTCATGAGGGCTTGCGACGAGTGATCACATAAACAACGCGCGATTGAGGCGGACGAGGTATTCGGCATCCGGGTTCGTTGCGACTCCCTCAATCCGCTCCATGACTGCGGCGAACGACAGGTCGCGGCGTTTGGGCAATCTCGCTACTTCCGCGGTGGCCAGCGCGGCAGGCATCTCCTCGCGCGAGAGGTCCGTGCAATAGCACGGCGCACCAGGCTGCTGTCGCCACGATTGCGCAAGGGTGCCGGCATCGAATCCGTCGAACCCCGTGTCCTCCACGAGCGCGATTCCGACCTTGCGGTCCGCGTCGCTGTCGGCGGCAACCGGGATAGCGATACGTCCGGGACTCCCTGCAGGTTTGTCCTTCTTCGCGAAAGAGTCAGAACCGATGGCATTCCACGCCTTGACGACCGGACGGCCCAACCGCTCCGCAACCCAAAGGCTCTCCACCTGGCCGGATTCGATGGGGCCAATGTTGCCATCTCGCGCCGGATAGTAGTTCGACGTGTCAATGACTACTGTTTCCGCCGAAACGGTGGCGATAACCGGCGCGATGTCGGGAATGCGGATTAGGGGAATCGAGAGGATCAAGACGTCGACATCGGTCACAGCTTCGGCAGACTGGACCGGGCGCCCCCCGAAGGCCAGCACGTCGGCCCCGATACTGTCCGGGCCACGCGAGTTTGCAACCTTCACGCCATGCCCCGCTGCGCTCAACCTTTGGACTAGCGTCTTCCCGATGTGGCCCGTGCCGATAATGCCGATTTTCATGAGTTCGATCTCCTAGTAGCCTGGATCTTTCGGTCGTGTGGCGGGCGGCGAAATATGCACTGCCGTGCTTCGAGCAGCACCGTCACCATGGTATGCAACAATACCATATATAGTCAGTACGATCATGTCAATCGATCTCAACCCGACTCGCGCGAGCGCACCACGCGAGGCGATGGTCGTTTCGCCCGCCAACCGCACGCACCCATGTATAGGTGGTGGTAGTACAGCTGACCACATGGCTGCGCCGAGCAGCGCATGCAGGGCGAGCCCAAATCCCGGAACGGATCCGACATGAAACGTCATGCCCTCAGCATCGTTCCGCCGAATCAACACTTAATTATTGTATCCAACCATACCTTGTTGTACATTACCAAGTGCAATCTGGCGCATCGAACAAGATACGGAGACACCCTCATATGATCGGCGAGCCCGAGCTGGATTTACTGCCCTGGTCGATCGGCGACCTGCTGCGCACTGCGAGCCGGCAGCGGCCTGACCTAACGGCTCTAATCGTCCCGGCATCCACGCAAGGGCGAGAGGAACAGCGCTGGACGTATAGCGAACTACAGGCCGAGGCCGAACGAGCAGCCGCCGCGCTCCTCGTCCACTTCGCCCCTGGCGACCGTGTCGCCACTTGGGCGGGCGCAAGTTCCAACTTGCTGATGTTGCACCTAGGTGCTGCTCTGGCCGGCATCGTTCTTGTCACACTCAATCCGGCATGCCGCGGCCAAGAATTGAAGTATCTCCTCGAGCAGGCCGAGGTGCGCGGCATCTTTCTTGAGCGCGCATTCCGAAAGATGGACAACGTCGCTGTGCTGGAAGCAGTACGGCCAGAACTCCCCAAGCTCGAATCGGTGTTCTATCTTGACGCCTGGTCGAGTTTCGTGGCGAGCGCAGCCGACGCGTCACCATCGCTTCCGACGGTGCAGCCCGAAGCGCCTGCATTGATTATTTTTACTTCTGGCACAACGGGAAAACCAAAAGGCGCCGTCCTCAGCCATGCGGGTGTCGTGAACAACGCCCGGTTTACGCAAGCGCGCATGGGCATGGCTGAGGGCTCCGCCTGGCTCACGGTGATGCCAATGTTCCATGTCGGCGGAAGTGTGACCATGACGCTCGGTTGCATGGCAAGCCTCGGAACACAGGTACTCTTGCCCGAGTTTAATCCCGAAGCGATGCTCGATGCGCTCGAGCGTTACCGCGTCCGAATGACAATGGCTGTGCCGACGATGATTCTCGCCGCGATAGAAAGCGAGCAATTCGATCGGACCGACCTCTCGCAGCTGGAGCTGTTGATCACCGGCGGCACCGTCGTCGTCCCCGAATTGATCCGCTTGATACATGAACGCTTTGGCTGCGAACCGATGGTCGTGTTCGGCCAGACCGAAGCCGGCGGCGCGATGTGCCTCTCGCGCCGGGGCGACGGCATTGAACTGTTGACGCAGAGCGTCGGCGCCCCCCTGTCGATGTCTGAAGTGAAAATCATCGGGCTCGACGGTGCTGCAGTGCCGGTCGGGCAGCCGGGCGAGATCTGCGTGAAGACGCCCTGTCGCATGCTGGAATACTTTCGTATGCCGGAAAAAACGCGGGAGGCAATCGATGCGGATGGCTGGGTGCATACAGGCGACGTCGGCATCCTGCTCCCGAATGGCTACGTTCAAATAACAGGCCGTCTAAAGGACATGATCATCCGTGGCGGCGAAAACATTTACCCTCGCGAGATCGAGGACTTGCTGGCACAACATCCGGCAGTGCTGCAGTCGGCCGTCTTTGGCGTGCCCGACGAAAGATGGGGCGAACAGGTAGCCGCCGCGGTTGTTCTCAAGCAAGGGCACAACTGCGATGCGGACGCGCTCAGCGCATTTCTGGATGGCCGCATCGCACGCCATAAGGTACCGCGGGTGTGGCGCTTCCTCGACGCGATGCCGGTCACCGCCACAGGCAAGGTGCAAAAGTTCGTCTTGCGCGACCTGGTAATGGCCCAAGCATGATGCGCGACCGTTCTAGTTGTGCATTGCTGCTCCATCGACGCTCCGGAGAGCAGCGGCGCCCTATCGCTCTGGCTGCTGCGCCCGATGAGAAGGTAGGACTGAACAGCCGAGCGTGAGCAGCACTGATGCAGCGCAACTCGCGGGCCGAAGTTACATTGTATGTCTGTTTATCGTATGCTACCGTATCGCTCAAGCACAATCGAGCCGTCTTCTGCAAGAGGGCACGGTCATCCGCCCAACGGAGACTCGACGGTGCGGGGTTTTGATCTGACTGCCGGGGATCGCAATCTGGGCAGCGTGCAATTGTTCTCGATGCGGACGCCGCCTATCACCGCTGGGCAAACCGCTCAAGGCAGCGGACTGACGCGAACTGGAGATGAAGATGTCGCATGCCGGACTCTTTGAGCCCCTGGCACTGACGCGGGGCCCGGCCATGAAGAATCGCTTCATGCTTGCACCGCTAACGAACCAGCAAAGCTACCCTGACGGTCGCCTGTCCGACGACGAGATCCGCTGGCTGGAGATGCGCGCCGAAGGGGGTTTTGGACTGGTGATGACCGCGGCTGCGCCTGTCCAACAGGTCGGGCAAGGGTATCCGGGGCAGCTCGGTGTTTTCGAGGATCTGCACATTGAGGGACTCTCCCGCCTCGCGAGCGCCGTTCGCGCGCACGGCAGCCTTTCAGCAGTGCAGCTCTATCATGGTGGCGATCGCGCTTCACCCGAACTGATTGGCACCCCTGTCTCCCCTTCGGAAAACTCGCGTAACGGCGCCAGGTCGCTGAACTTGAAGGAAGTCGAACAGCTGCGGGATGACTTCATCGCGGCCGCCCTCCGTGCGGAAACGGCAGGATTCGATGGGGTCGAGATACATGGCGCTCACGGCTACATCTTGGCGCAATTTCTGTCTCCGACTATCAACCAGCGCGATGACCGCTACGGCGGAAGCTTCGAAAATCGCTCGCGGCTCATGTTGGAAGTCATCGACGGGATCCGCAGTCAGTGCGGCGACGATTTTCAGATTGGCCTTCGGCTATCGCCGGAGCGCTTCGGAATGCGCCTTGCCGAGGTGCGGGACCTCGCAACGGAAATCATGCGGACGGAGCAGATCGATTATCTGGACCTGTCATTGTGGGACGTGACGAAGCAACCCCATGAGGAGGAATTCCAGGGGCGCACGTTGTTGAGTTACTTCACGGAACTACCGCGTGGGAACGTGCGGCTCGGCGCCGCCGGCAAGGTGATGAGCGCGGCTCTGGCGGCAAGCGTGATCGAAGCCGGCTGCGATTTTGTCACGATCGGCCGCGCGGGCATCTTGCGTCACGACTTCCCTGAACAAGTGCGGCGTAATCCAGAGTACGACTCTCCGTCTCAGCCAATCGCTGTACAGCACCTGCAGGATCAGGGCGTGGGTCAAGACTTTATCGCTTACCTGCGCACTTTTCCGGGACTCGTAGCTGAGGAAGGAACTCGGACATGAACTTCATGGCGCAGGTGAGATCACTTGGCAGCCAGTAACTGCTTTTTGCGAGGAGAAGGGGACAATGAATTACGACTACAAAACGGGCTTTGTGGCTTATCCTGACGCGGAACCCGGCAGCCCCGCCGCAAAGGCGCCCTATGTCGATAACGGTAAGGCTCGCATCGACCCGCGCCGTTACTACACGCATGAGGAAGCGGCGCTCGAGTGGGAGCATATGTGGACGAAGAGCTGGGTGTTCGCCGGGCTCGCGCACGACATCCCGAACATCGGCGACTGGTTCAAGGTCGAACTCGGCAAGGAATCGTTCATTGTCGTCCGCAACGCGGAGGGCGATGACGGTATTGCCGCGTATTTCAATCTGTGCCCGCATCGCGGCAACCGTATCGTTCATACCGATTTCGGCAATGCCGGTAGCGGAAGCTGCTTTCAATGCGACTTTCACGGGTGGAAGTTTGGTCTCGATGGCAAGAATGTCGAAATCCGTGACGAGTTTCTCTTCCGCAAGGAAGCCGTCGCGCATCGCCCGGGACTGAAGCCTATCCGCTGTGGCGTCTGGAACAGCCTCGTTTTCATCAGTGTAGCTCCCTCCGGCAAGTCGCTCGCGGAGCATTTGGATAACATTCCGAAGCACTTGGCGCCCTACCCCTTCGAAAAGTACCGTGTAATCCGCGACATCGAAACCTGCTGGAACGCGAACTGGAAAACAGCGCTCGACGCTTTTATCGAGTTCTATCACGCCGACGACGTCCATCCGCAGCTGCTGACTTTCACCGAGACCCTCGAGTGCCAGTACGACCTTTACGCCAACGGGAACAGTCGGATGATCATTCCTGTCGGATACGTGACAAGCAGGAACGAGGACCGCGAAACCGTGACGGATGCGCTCAAAGGCTTCCTGCAGTTCTATGGCGGCAACCCGGACGACTACGTCCACCTGAAAGGCCACGAGTACTATAAGGCGCTAGTGGATGTCCGGAGGAAGTGGGCCAAGCGCCACGGGTACTCGCATTTCGACGATCTCAGCGACGCGCAAATCAACGATGATTGGAATTATTTTGTATTCCCTAACATCACCATCAACGCATTCAGCGATGCGCTTCTGATCCAGATTTTTTCGCCGCACGAGAGCGATCCGAGCAAAAGTTACTACCGGGCGATCTCGCTATGTCTGCCCGTCGGTGGAACGCAGGACATGGTCATGGACCCTGGTCAATTCGGGCCCGAGGCCATGTCGCCGCCGGGCTGGGATGGATCGGAGCGACCGGCAAAGATCATTCCGCAAACCCTTGCCGATTTCGGCTCTGTGCTGGCGCAAGACGCCGTGCGAGTGCCGGAAGTTCAAAAAGGTATCGAGTCCATGGCGTTTGACGGCTACGTGCTATCGGAATCGGAGTGCCGTATCCGGCACTACCATGCCGAGATCGATCGGCTCATTGGCCGCAAATGATCCTTGGCCGAGCACAAATCCTTGGTTTCTTAATTAGGGGCACTGCAGTTGGCATGCCTCATACTCAGGAGACAAAAAATGGCGAAAGGTTGGTTTCATAATTCGAATTGCTTTTTGGCGCGTTACCCGGTGGATCCGGCTCGCCGTGAAGAGTTTTTGTCGGCACTCAATGACATGTTCGCGTTCGCAGAACCCTGGTATGAAGAGCATGCTCATTTCGCATTCCACGGATGGGCCCGCGATCCGAATACATGGGTGGTAATCGCTGCGTGGAAGAGCGAGGAAATCCTTGAGCGGCTGCGGAAGGAACCCGAGTTCCAAAAGCACAGCGTGCGCATGCTCGAATGCTGCACCGGGCCGATGATCATCGAGCAATTCAGCGGCATGAAGGTGGATCGGAGCGTCTTTGATCTCTATCCGGCTGGGAAGTCGCAGGTTCACCTTCCGACTCAGTCCCTTGGAGTGGAATTCGTTTAACGCGCTATTCCGCACAGGTCGACGAAGGGGGGCCCTACATGGATTTCGGTCTTAGTTCGCGCGGGCGAGATTGGCTCGCACGAGTACAGACGTTTCTCGATGAGCACGTTTATCCGAACGAGGAACTCTACGAGGAACAGCTCGGGCATGAGTGCGACGATCCATGGCGAGTTCCCCCCATCATGCTGGAGCTCCAGAACAAGGCGCGAGAAGCCGGGCTATGGAACATGCATATCCATGACCCTCGCCACGGGCCAAGCCTGAGCAACGTAGACTATGCGCCGATTGCGGAGGCGTTAGGTCGAGTCCACTGGGCATCCGAAGTGTTCAACTGCAACGCTCCGGACAGCGGCAATATGGACCTCCTGTCGCTATTCGGCAGCCCTGAGCAGCAGGAAAAGTGGCTGAAGCCCATGCTGGCCGGTGAGATCAAATCCTGCTTTGCAATGACCGAACCGGCTGTGGCGTCTTCCGACGCCACCAATGTCGAGACCCGGATCGAGCGCGATGGCGATACGTACGTCATCAATGGCAGGAAGTGGTGGATCACCAACGCTTTCAACCCGCGCATGAAAATCATGATCGTGATGGGAAAAAGCGATCCGAACGCTCCACGCCATAAGCAACAGACGCAGGTCTTGGTGGAACCCAACGCGCCCGGTGTGAAGATCGTCCGGCCGCTGCCGATCTTCGGCTACTACGACCGCCCGCACGGGCACGGCGAGATCGTCTTTGAGAATGTTCGTGTACCCGCCGAGAACGTCATACTTGGTGAAGGAAGAGGCTTCGAAATCGCGCAGGGCCGCCTGGGGCCAGGCCGTATACATCACGCAATGCGGATCATCGGCGTTTCGGAACGGCTCCTCGAAAAGCTATGTACGCGGCTTTCTTCGCGGGTGGCATTCGGCAAGCGCCTTTCGGACGAAGGCGTCTGGCAAAACCGCATTGCGCGCGCTCGCATTAACATCGAAATGAGCAGGCTTCTCGTATATAAGACGGCTTGGCTGATGGATACGGTCGGCGTCAAGAATGCCCGCAGCGAAATTTCGCAGATCAAGGTGATCGTTCCCGAACTGGCTCAAAGTTTGTGTGACGTCGTCCAGCAAGCGTACGGCGCAGCGGGCATGTGCGACGATTTCGGCTTGGCGTACACCTTCGCGCGCCTGAGGGTCATGCGTATCGGCGATGGGCCCGACGAAGTCCACAACCGAGTTATTGCACGCAACGAGCTGAAGAAGTACGCCTCGCCGAAAGCGAACGAGGTATGCGCGCATGACTGATCGTCAGGAAATGCTGAGCGGCACGGAAGCACCCCCCGAACATCTTGCGCTGGACGTCGATAGGCTCGCGGCGTTCCTCGCCCCGCAGTTGGAAGGATTGGCAAGAGACTTCCGCGTCGAAAAGTTCAAAGGCGGACAGTCGAACCCCACTTATAAGCTGAGCGGACGAGACAAGAGCTACGTTTTGCGCCGGCGCCCGCCAGGCCCATTACTGCAGTCTGCTCATGCGATCGATCGCGAATACCGAATCACGAAAGCGCTGTCGGAAATCGGATTTCCGGTACCCCGCCCCGCCCTCTATTGCGAGGACGAAGGTGTCATCGGCTCAGCGTTTTATGTTACCGAGTTCGTCGAGGGACGAGTATTCTGGAACGCCGATCTGCCGGGCGTAGACAAAGCGCATCGAACGCTCATCTATGACTCGTTGAACGACTTTCTCGCCAACCTACATCAGCTCGACTATCGAGCGCTCGGCCTAGAGACGTTCGGCAGAGAGAGCGGCTTTACCGCCCGCAATCTGAAGCGCTGGTGCACCATTTACGAGGAATCCAAGCTCGAGGATGTGCCCGATATCGACTGGTTGATGAAGGCACTCCACGATCGGCTTCCTAACAATGAACCGACGGCCATCCTGCACGGCGACTTTGGCTTGTACAACGCCATGATTCACCCGACGGAGGCCAAAGTTCGGTCGGTGCTCGATTGGGAGCTCTCGACACTGGGGAATCCCTATGTCGACCTAGCACATAACACACGTGCCTGGTGGGAACCGACCGGCTACGTGGAAGGCACCGCAACGACGCTAGTCGGGCTCGACCTGAGTAAGCTCGGCATTCCCAGTATGGAAAGCTATCTGGAGCGCTACTGTCGTCGCTCCGGTATCAGCGCTATACCCAATCTGAAGTTCTATCTGAGCTTCGTTCAATTCAGATATGCCGTGATGATCCAGGGCATCTTGAAGCGTGCATCGGCGGGAACGAACGCGAACCGACGCATCGTACATACCCAGGATCGCGTGGCTGCTATCGCCGCTCTCGCGCGAAGAACGCTTACCGCTCCCGAATAGGTGCCCAGCATGAAGCAATATTTCGATTTCAGCGGCAAGGTTGCTCTGGTCACCGGTGGTAGCCGCGGCCTGGGCGCAGCCATCGTCCGGTCCTTCGCCGAACAAGGCGCCGACGTCGTTATCGCTAGCCGTAACGCAGACAACTGCGAGCGGCTGGCCGCACAGATAGAAGCGGAATTAGGCCGGCGCGCTTTAGGCATCGGCGCCCACCTGGGTCATTGGGATGATTGCGAGCGGCTCGTCAATGCCGCTTACGAGCGCTTCGGCAAGGTCGATATTTTGGTCAACAACGCTGGGATGTCCCCCCTCTCCGACAGCTCGCTCGAAACATCCGAGGCGCTGTTCGACAAGGTAGTCGGTGTCAATTTAAAAGGCCCATTCCGAATGACCGCACTGGTTGGGAGCCGTATGGTGCAAGGCGATGGGGGCAGCATTATCAACATCTCTTCCATCGGCTCGATCCGCCCACAGCCCGAATATGCACCTTACGCGGGGGCCAAAGCCGCACTGAATGCGATCACCGTCGCGCATGCGTTCGAATATGCTCCGAAGGTTCGCGTCAACGCGATACTTCCGGGCAGCTTTCGAACCGACATTGCAAAGTCGTGGTCGCCGGACAAAGAGAAGAACATCAAGTCGGCAATCAAGCGGTACGGCGAACCCGAAGAGATTGTATCGACCGTCATGTATCTTGCATCCGCACACGCGAGTTTCACGACAGGAGCGCTGATCCGCGTTGACGGTGGCCGCCCATAGCCACGCTGCGAACTTGAAATCATTGCAGTTTCCCGGATAGCGCGGTTTCTCTTCGAGCTAGTTAACATCTCCCCGAGGTTCTAATGAACGTAGAAGATCACTTGGCTATCCAGGAATTGACTCACCGTTACGCCTATTTCATCGATTGTTTTGATATCGATAGCTGGGTAGACGTTTTCACTCCAACTGCGATCCTCGATGAGACAGAGCTAGGCACCGGTCTCTTGGAAGGCCATGAGGCCATCCGTCGCTACGGTCGAGAAATCGTCAGTACGACACAGCATGTGGTGCACCTGATGAGCAATCACATCATTTGGTCGCTCGAGCGCGATGCGGCTCGCGGGACCGTGTTCAGCATCGTTGATGCACTGTCCAAAAGTGGCGAGCGCACTCGCTATCAAATCAAGTACGAGGACGAGTATCTCAAAATCAGTGGTTGTTGGAAGATTGCGAGGCGGAAGGTTCGACCGACTCTTCCGCCTGAAGCCGTCAGCACTTGATTCCGAGCAGAGCGATCGCGAGAGAAATGGACAACAAGCGGCCGTGCGATGCCCGCGTCGGCTGTCTCTCAGTATGAAGTGGTCTCACCGAGGAGGATTTCAATATGTCTAAGGTGCAACGTGGCTCCGGCATGCGAGAGGGAATCATCGAAAGCAACGTGGAGCCACTCTGGAAATTGCTCACCGACTGGGGAAACCTGGATTGGTGGGGCAACGATGTCGCCGAGGAAGGGATGAAGGCCGGCAGAGCCTACCTCGAGGGTGAGAAAGGCAAGGTGCCACGTACGAAGGTAATCGAGCGATCGAACGCCGATGGTGCCGGCCTCCCTGTCGTGAATCGCGAGACGCTGATTCATGAAGATCATTTGGCACACCGGCTCTACTACAACGCTAGCGATGGGTTCCTATTGGGGGTGCGGAATTACCTCGCCTCATGGCATGTGGATCCTATGTCGGAAGATCGGTGCCGCATGACGATTACATCTACCTTTGACGTTGTTGACCCAGGCAATGTGGACGCGGTGCGCAACACCGTCGAAGCAGTCTACGATGCGATTTTCGACGGACTCAACAAATATTTGGCAAAGCGACGCACGGTGGCGTGAAGAACCAACGGACTCCCGCCCGAACGGGCTAAAGAGGATATCGGGAGTGCCGCCGGGGCGTGCGCAGCGCCAAGCCGCGCCCTTGGCCAACGCATATATCTGAAGGAGACTCAAATGGGTCGAGTGAGTGGGAAAGTTGCTATCGTGACGGGCGCGGCGCAGGGCATGGGCGCCGCTCACGCACGCCGATTGGTTCAGGAAGGGGCAAAGGTCGTCCTGACCGACGTGCTCGACGCGATCGGAGAAGCGACCGCCTCTTCGCTGGGAGAAAACGCGCGCTACCTTCACCAGGACGTAACGAAGGAAGACGAATGGAAGCAGGTTGTCCGTGCGACAGAGGAAACGTTTGGCCCCGTCTCTGTGCTGGTCAACAATGCCGGCATTGTGGCCTATGGCGCTATCGAACAAATGGAAGAACGCGACTATCGACGCGTTATCGACGTCAATCAGGTCTCCGTCTTCCTTGGCATGAAGTCCGTCATTCCATCGATGAAGCGCGCCGGCGGAGGATCCATCATCAACATTTCGTCGGTCGCGGGTCTGTTCGGCGCAAGTCACGTTCTACCGTACACGGCGTCGAAATTCGCCGTGCGCGGCATGAGCAAATCAGCTGCTATCGAACTCGCACCGTATAACATCAGGGTCAATTCGGTCCATCCCGGTATGATCACTACGCCGATGACCACCCCCACACCAGAATCGGAAGCGAGCATCACTCGTTTTATCGCGGCGACGCCCGCTGCGAGGTGGGGTGAACCTGACGAGGTCGCGAATATCGTGCTTCTTCTGGCCAGCGACGAATCGCGTTTTTCGACGGGCGCTGAATTTGTCGTAGACGGCGGGATCAGTTGTCAATAACGGGGCGCCGCCGCGATTCACCGGTCGCGGCCGCTCCCGTCTCGATCAGATTTGCATGCCGCCGTCGACAGCGAGCGACTGACCCGTGATGTAGCGCGCACGCGAAGAGAGCAAGAACAGCGCGGCGTCCGCGATATCGCGGGCCTCGCCCAGGGCACGTAGCGGAATGCTCTTCTTGATCATCGCCACCGCTTCGGGCGTCAATTCCTGTTCGATGACCTGCTGCCCTAAGCCCGCGGCCACCCAACCGGGGCCAACGCAGTTGGCTCGTACGCCATTGCGTCCCTCCTCCTTCGCTACACCGCGCATGAGCATTTCGATAGCGGCCTTCGGTGCTGCGGATTGAATATCTCTGGCCGGCACACGTTCAACCGCTGCGGTGATTATGGCAACATAAGCGCCGCGAGCTTTGCGGACGTGCGGCAGCGTGGCATGCACAAGGTTGAAGCAGCCGTTGACGTCGACGGCCATGACATTTGCCCATTTGACCGGATCGATATCGCCAATCAACTCCATGTGCAACCCGGGGCCCGAGGCGTAGACGACGGAGTGCAAAGATGCATGGCGCGACGTCACATCATCGATGAACCTGGACACGCCTGCCGCATCCTGAATCGCCAGCCCTGCGACCTCCGCCTTTCGCCCCATGGCCGTTATCTGTCCCGCAACCTCTTCCGCCGCCTTTCTATTTCGCCCGTACGTCAGGACGACGTCGCTTCCCGCGCGCGCCAGCGTCAGAGCGATTTCGCGGCCGATACCGCCGCTTCCCCCGGTAACGATCGCCACCCCTTCCTTGAATCGTGGCTCTTGCGCAAGCCAGGTCTGTTCCACGTCCATTTTCCGTCCTGTCTATTGAGTAATCGAAATCTTCGGCCAAAGCCGGTAGCCGGCGGCCAGCAGGGCCCGTATGTTGCAAGACGACTTATCGGCGTTGGGACCGGCTCTATCCAGCAAACGGCAATGCCTTGCGGGAGACCGCATCAGTGGCAACCCATCAGTCCGTGCAGGAATTGCATCAAGCCGACGCTTTGTTAAACAATCGGTCCGAGAGATCATAGGGATCGATCTTTCGATTCAATGCGTCCAACAGCAGCTGCGGATCGCCTCCATGTTCGTCTAATTCACGTTCGATGCGACGACCTATGACGTCCTTTGCAATCTCGAACGCGCGAGCTCGTAATTGCGTCAAAGACGATTCCTGCGCGGCCGCGGGATGCGCGCTCAGGAAGTCAAAGCGACGCTGAATCTTTTCGTACAACTCATCGACTCCGCGTCCTGTGGTAGCTTCGGTTGCGACGACATCGGGATACCACCCTTTCAAAGTGTTCTGGTCATTGCGCGAGTGGACCATCTCCCTAAGAGCGTTGACCATGCGATGGCTTCCAGCAACGTCGGCCTTGTTGACAACGAAGATATCCCCGATCTCGAGAACGCCGGCCTTCGATAACTGCGTCTCGTCACCGCTCAAAGCAGTTTGCAAAAGAACGATGCATGACGCGTAGCGCATGACATCCATTTCACTCTGGCCTATGCCCACCGTCTCCACGACGATGACATCCCAGCCCATCGCGTCCATGATAGTCAGGGCGTCGCCTGCCGCCATCGCGAGGCCACCGAGCGCTCCACGCGACGCCATACTTCGAATGAAGACGGCCGGATCCGAATCGTGGCGATTCATACGGACCCGATCGCCCAATAATGCGCCGCCCGAATAAGGACTCGACGGGTCCACGGCGAGGACTGCAATTCGCTTTCCGTGTCGTCGATACGTCGCAATGAGCTGATCTAGCAATGTGCTCTTGCCTGCTCCTGGAGGACCAGTGATCCCAATCAGTTGCGCTCGCCCTCCATGGCGGTAAAGCTGCTTCACGACGTCACGGATAGCTGGATCTCCGTTTTCAGCTCTCGTGATCAGCCGTGCAACGGCACGTAGATTCCCTGACAGGACGGCGTCGACCTGTTGAGCAACTGATATCCGTTCAAGTTCACTCATTGCACAGGAGGCAGGCAAGCGCTGCGAACAAAGGCCAATATTTCCGACGTAGCAGACCCGGGACCAAATATTCCTGATACGCCGATTTTCCGCAGCGGCTCGTGGTCATCCGGATGCACGAGGCCGCCTACCATGACTGGCACGTTGCCGACACCGCGCGCGTTCATTGCGTCGATGAGCTCTTTTGCGTAGTGAAGATAGGTAGCGATCGAGAAACTGATGCCGACGAGATCGACGTCTTCCTGGATCACTGCGTTCACCATACCATCGACAGTGTTGTGCTCACCTAGGTACACCACCTCGATCCCATTGTCTCGAAACAGCTGCGCCAGCGTGCGGATTCCCTTGGTATGCACGTCCGTACCAAGCATTCCAAGTAGGCAGCGAATTTTCCTTTCACCGGTCATATCTCACTCAGCTCTCGGTATAGGTAAAAGGTGATTCGATCACCCTGAAGGGATCGTACGGCAGGCCATTCGCCACACGAACCGTACCCCAAACCTCGCCAATGGAAGCATCCGCGATCAACGCGTCAATCATGGCTTGGTGTGAATTCTCGCGGCGCTTCGCCACGCGGTAGAGTGTTTGGATTCGTTCCGCGAGTTGCGGCTGGTCGCGGGCCGCCTTCATTTCCTTGAACCGTTGTAGATGGCTCGCCATCATCCGCTGGTCGAACGAAAAGCGCTTTGGAGGCGGCTCGTCTTTCGGAACAAATGCGTTCACCCCAACCTGTATCCGCTTTTTGCTGTCGAGTTCTTGCTTCTGGTTGTAGTTGAACTCATCCATCAAACCTTCGATGTAGCCATCCTCGATGGCCTTGACCAACCCGATATCCTCGATCTTTCCAAGCATCGTCAACGCGTCGGCTTCGACTTGATTGGTGAGGCTCTCGATGTAATAGCTTCCGCCGAGCGGATCAGCGACGCGCGCCGCCCCGATTTCGTGCGCCAAAATTTGTTGGGTGCGCGTAGCCAGTTCCCGGGCTTCTTCAGTGGGAATGCAGACCGGTTCATCATAGGTACAGGTTTCGACTGATTGCACCCCACCGAGCAGTGCTGCCAGCGTCTGCACGGCGGCACGGGACAGATTGTTGAGCGGTTGCTGGTACACCAGGGAGCGACCGGAGGTATGACATGCGATCCGTAGCCGTTGCGCGCGGGGATCGTTCGCTCCGAAACGTTCCCTCATGGTGCGTGCCCAAATCCGTCGTAAAGCGCGAAACTTCGCTATTTCCTCAAAGAAGTCGATGTCCGACGGCGACACCCAGGCCATACTCGGGCACACCTGATCCGCTGTCATGCCGCGTGCGCCAAGGTCCATAAGCGTCTGGTTGACGATCGCCATGCCTACGGCGATTTCGCCGGCTGCACCGAGGCCTCGCTCGCGCATGTCGTACGCCTGCGGGCACCCCAGAGCCCAGCGAGGACTGTTCTTGGCGCTGTACTCGATGCAGTCCACTGTCGTCCGGTGGCCCAACTCCGCGGGAACGATCTTTTCGCTCCAACCGGCAAGTCTCAGTTGCAGATGGTCCGGCATGTGCGAACCTTGCAGCTTCGCCATGTCCTTCCCCTGCTTCTGTGCCAGCGCCGCGACCAGCGGATAAGTCATCATGGTGCTATGCCATGCAACGTCCTGCTGGGTCACGTCGATACCTTGCAGCAACACCTCCATGTCTCGCACGCACGAGATCGAACAGCCCTCCTGGCCGGCGTCGTTGGTTAGCGCGGGGTGGTCAGCGTCGATCGCCTCCTGTCCGAGCGTATCGACAACGATATTGATACCCGCCGTGCCCATTTGCAGCGCACGTTCGATTCCACCGCGCGTGTCTTCCGGCGCCCCGAAGCCAACAATATTACGCAGGGTCCACATGCGGCTTCGGTACATCTGAGGATACGCACCACGCGTATACGGATATTGTCCTGGATCACCGAGATCACGTTCGTAGTCAACGTTCGCGGCGTCTGCCGGGCCGTAACTCGCGTTCGTTTCAAGACCACTCCACGTGGCGGTACGCGACAGCTTAACTTCAACGTTCGCGATGTTTTCCGCCAAAGACGAACCACCCTCGTTCCCTTTCATGTCCCTCCTGTCGCCTCCAAAGGAGCGCTTCATTGCTTGGTTCCGGCTTGGCGCGAGCCGATTGATGAACGCGCTCGCCAACCAGTTGTCTGACCGAAACTCCGCTTAAGACTTTTTGCCAAGTTTTTCGCGCAGTGCGGCGAACAGGTTGCGGAATTCATCGCCGAAAAACAGGCCGCTGGCCACGATGCGCTCCACATTGCGCGCCTGAGCCCGGTCAAGGTCAGCGCACAATTCGATGGCGAGCTTCGCGGCGCCGATCGCTTCGGCGGGTTGCTTTGCCAAATTGAGACAGAACTCCCGTACCCTCGCTTCGAATTCCTCGTCGGAATAGACATCGTGGATCAGGCCGATACGCTCGGCTTTGGCAGCATCCATTTGCAGGTTCGCCATGATGAACCAGCGCGCCCACTGAGGCCCCACCAGCCGAGCCATCCGGCTCGTACCGCCAGACCCGGGAATGTTGCCGAATGCTGTCTCCGGCAAACCATAACGGGCGCTTTGTGCCGCGAGGCGGAAATCACAGGATAGCGACATCTCCAGCGCACCACCAAGGCATGGACCATGGTGAGCAACGACAATAGGCTTTTCGATGACCTCGAAGCGATCGAGCAGCGGGTGCAAGCTGCCACGGCCTTCTCGGTACCATTGGCGGAACGCCGTCGGGCTCGCCAGACTAGGATCGGGGCCGAGTTCGCTGTTGAGATCGACACCCGCGCTGAAGTACTTGCCGCGCGCGCGAATCAGCATCACACGCAGCGAAGGTTCGGTAGCAAAGCGCTCCGTCTGTACGATCAACGCATCGTACATCTCACCATTGATGGCGTTCAGTTTGGATGGGCGGTTCAATACCAGTTCCAAAATCCCATCGGATTCCGAAGCCAGCACAAGGGGTTCGCTCATATTCACATCCTCTTGCAATGAACTACCGGCGCAACAACGCGCCCGCAATGATGTTGCGCTGAATTTCGTTGGAACCGCCGAAGATGCTCCAGCATCGGCCGTAGAGGTAGGCGTAGTTGATTGCCGCGGCCTGTCGCCATGGCTCTGATGCGCCAAGCCCTCCATCTCTGCGACAGGTCGGGTCATAGCATGCCCCGTACACGCCAAGCGCATCTCGCCAGAACTCGGTCATCCGCTGCAGCAATTCCGTGCTGAGCACTTTAAGAACCGATGCGCCGACGCCGTCATCGCGCCCAGCTTCCCATTCATCGAAGTATTGGCGCTCCAAGGCGACCAACGCGGTGAGACTGGCTTCGATCTCCATCATCCGCGCCCGCGCAAGCGTTCGCTCCACATCCGGCATTCGAGCGGCATAATTGGAGAAGGTCTCCTTGATCTGCCGCATTTGCCGGATCCTGCTTCCAGTATCCGCAATTGAAGTTCTCTCTCGCGACAACAGGAATTTTGCAATCTTCCAGCCTTCGCCTTCGGCACCGACCAGGTTCTCGGCGGGCACACGAACGTTGTCGAAAAACACCTGATTCGTATGGTGCTCGCCATCCAGCGTCACGATAGGTTCGACCGTGATGCCGGGCGTGCGCATGTCGATCAAAAGAAAGCTAATGCCTTGCTGCTTTTTGCCGGAACCATCTGTGCGAACGAGACAATGCATCATGTCCGCCCAATGCGCTTCTGTCGTCCACATCTTGGTACCGTTGACGACGTAGCACTCCCCATCGCGCACTGCCGCCGTCGACAACGAGGCCAAGTCCGACCCGGCATTCGGCTCCGAGTATCCTTGGCACCACCACGTGTCGCTGCTGAGGATACCTGGCAGGTATCGACGTTTCTGTTCTTCATTGCCGAAGGTGTAGAGCACGGGGCCGACCATGCTGACGCCATAAGGAATGATCATGGGCGCCGCATTGAGAGCGCACTCCTGCAAAAAGGCGTGCTCCTTTCGCATTGACCAGCCCTGTCCGCCGAACGCCACGGGCCAATTCGCCGCGAACCAACCGCGACGGTGCAGCGCCTTTTGCCAGCCAACGTAGTCGGCTTTCTCCAGGTAAAGGCCGTTTTCTACCCGGTACCTGGTCTCGGCAGCAAGTTCGGAACGCACGAACGCCCTGACCTCTCGCCGAAACGCGGCCTCGTCGAATTCCGAATCTACACCACTCTCCATCGCACTCTCCTGATGTTTCTACGCTCGTCCAGGCCACTACCCAGCAGACGGCTTCGCCTAGCTACCCGAAGCCGCGCTTTGGTCGACCCAAGCGCGTATCAGCCGCGTCAAGACCACCAGCCTTGCATTGCAATGACTGACGATCAGTTCGTCGGTCACGCCCATGCCCC
This sequence comes from Trinickia symbiotica, assembly GCF_002934455.1. GTDB lineage: Bacteria > Pseudomonadota > Gammaproteobacteria > Burkholderiales > Burkholderiaceae > Trinickia > Trinickia symbiotica. The sequence continues at coordinate 19,483 of NZ_PTIR01000035.1, forward strand.
CATGCATCTGAATGGCTTCCTGACCAACCAATTTCGCTGCCCGTTCGACCACCGAGGATGCAGCAAAACAAAGCCAAGCGTGGTCCCCCGATGTCGCCGCATCGACGCGGCCGGCAAGCTCGCGCGTAATGGCTTGGGCCTGAACGAGACCCATGTGCATATCTGCATACCGGTGCTGTAATGCCTGAAACGTCCCGATAGCGACGCCGAACTGGACCCGAGTACGTAGATATTCGCCTGTCACTTCCAAAAGCAATGCCATAACACCGACCGCGTCCGCGCAGTAAGCGCTGACGGCCCGCCGGCTTGCGAGGTCCATGGCCTCTCGAGCAGCCTCCCCTTGAACCCATGCGGTCGATAATGGAATAGCCGTGTCATCGAAACGAATGTCAGCAGCCGGCTTACCGTCCATAAGGCGATAGCCGGCGACATGCGCCCGTGTCTCTGAACGGGGAACCCGAAAAATCGCAGGTGTGCCATCGCTGTCAACCGCCATCAGCAGCCAGAAATCAGCCTGTTCCGCGAAGGGAATGAGCGACAAATTCCCAGATAAGCGGTAACCCTCTTGGGTTTTCTTGAAAGAGAGCTGGTCCGGCACGTCTGAGCGGCCGCCAAGCATCGCCGTCACGCTCGCGCCCTCGATCGCTTGCGTGACAGCGTGCCCCCGTTGCTCCGGATCTCGACCACGCGCGAGTACAGTGCCAGCAATCACCGCTGATTCGATGAAGGGCTCGAAGATCAAGCCTTTAGCCAATACTGTCACAGCATCGGCGATATCGGCACTGGCTCCGCCGAGGCCCCCGAAAACTTCTTCGAAAGGTAGCCCGAGCACGCCGAGCTGCGCCAAGAGCCCCCAGTGCAGCAAGCAATCCACGTGGCCTTGTCTCACGCGCTGATGCCGTGCGCTTGGCTCATAAGATTCTGCGATGAAGCGGAGCAACGTATTTTCGATAATGCTCTTCGATTCGCGGTCCAACGGAGAACTCATAACCACCTCAGGAGACAACATCTGAACGGGTGCGATCCCCACCCGACCTTTGATCGCCAGCACTCAAATTTGGTATGCAATCATACCGTGTTGATACATACTTTATCTGGCACTGCATATTCTGTAAAGATTAATGCACGGGAGGGCGCTGTCAAGGACCGCAGTCGGCATGGCACTGGCACCGGAAACCATGCACCCCTCCGATTCTGCAGCGCCCTCCTGCACCTCGACCGGCCAACCGGCGCACCAAGTCGTGCACCCTTGGCACATTACATATGACGCTGGCAGTTAGCACTTTGCAGACGTCGAACGAATTCAGCAGCGGGGCACCTATCACTTCACGTCGGTTGACCCATCTATTCTCGTAGTGTATCGTATACTTGCATACTTCTTTTGCTCCTACCGCAGCAGGAACTGGCCAATCAACGTGAAGGGCGACAAGTGTCGATGAACAACACCTATGGAATCACGGGCTTCGGAGGCTACATACCGCGGCTCCGGATGCAGCGAGCCGCCATCGCCGCCGCGCATAAATGGATGGCGCCTAGCCTTCGCTCCCTGAGCAAGGGCCAGCGGGCATTCTGCAGTTGGGACGAAGACGCCGTAACGATGGCTGTCGAGGCGGCACGAGATGCGCTCGACACCAAGCCAACGTCCCATTTTGTTGCTGTGTCTATGGCGTCCACCACCATGCCGTTTGCCGATTTGCAGAACTCGGCCATCGTCGCAGGAGCCCTCGGTTTGCCTGCCGACGCAAGGACAATGGACCTAGGTTATTCGCAGCGCGCCGGTACTGCCGGTCTTCTTGCAGCCCTGCAATCAGCATCGGGGCCCGCGCTCTTTGTCGCAAGCGACCGCCCTCGCGGCAAACCGGCCAGCACGCAGGAGATCGGCTACGGAGCCGGCGCCGCGGCATTCACTCTCGGTAGCGAAAACGTTCTGGCGCATGTGATCGGATCTTCTAGCCGCAACGCAATGTTCGTCGATCACTTCCGCGCGGCGAACGCCAAATACGACTATGTCTGGGAAGAGCGCTGGATTCGCGACGAAGGCTACGCAAAGCTGGTTCCGCAAGCCGTAAGCGCCGCGTTGACGCAAGCAGGTATCCCTGCTGCCGAGGTCAGCCATTTCATTTTGGCAACACCAATGAAGGGCATCGCCGCGATGATCGCAAAGAGTCTCGGCATTCCTCCTGAAGCAGAAGCCGACAACCTTAGCGAGAACTGTGGTTTCACCGGTACCGCTCACGGGTTGCTCATGCTTGCGCACGTGCTCGAGCGCGCCGCCCCTGGCGAAGTCATCGTAATAGCCAGTTTCGGCCAAGGCGTGGATGTGCTCGTTCTGCGGACAACGGACGCGTTAAAGTCCTTCTCACCCCGCCGTGGCATTAACGGCGCGCTGGCCGACGCACAATCCCACGATGCCTATCTGCGCATGCTCTCCTATGATGAAGCCATCGAACTCGAGTGGGGCATGCGCGGCGAGAAGGTGCTTAAGACAGCCCTAACCGAACAATACCGGTCCAGTTTTCAACTGGCCCACTTCATGGCGGGCAAATGTGCCAAATGCGGGGCAATCCAATTCCCTCAATTAGCCTACTGCGTCAATGCTTCGTGCGCAGCACCGAGCGAAAACTTCCACCAACTCTCTCTAGTGGATGAGAAGTGCCACGTGCTCACTTATACCGCCGATTGGCTCTCGTATCATCCAGCGCCGCCACTCTACGTCGGTTTCACTCAATTCGAGAACGGCGCTCGCCTGTTGACCGAGACCGTCGACGTCGGCGCAGCCGGGCTCGAGGTGGGCACCCCGCTCAAGGTGGTATTCCGGATCAAAGACGTAGACAAAGACCGTGGATATCCGCGTTATTTCTGGAAAACCTCACCGGTACAAGCATAAGGGGCGCAATCATGGCATCTGGCATCAAGGACAAGGTCGCCATTCTTGGCATGGGATGTACGAAATTTGGCGAACGCTGGGATGTAGGCACGCATCAGCTCATGGCGGAGGCTTTTGAAGAAGCGCTGGTCGATGCCGGGATTGAACGGAAGCAAATCGACGCCGCGTGGTACGGATCCTGTCTCGACGAAATCAACGTAGGCAATTCCTCGATTCCGGCGTCTCTTGCACTGCGTCTGGAAGGCGTGCCGGTGAGCCGCATGGAGAATATGTGTGCTACCGGCACCGAGGCGTTGCGCGGTGCCGTCTACGCGGTGGCATCGGGCGCGGTAGATATCGCCCTAGCGATTGGCGCGGAAAAGCTGAAGGACACTGGCTATGGCGGCCTTCCTGCGCCCTACAAAGGAACGCTGAACGACCTTTGGCTGCCTCTGGGTTCCGCGCCAGCCGGCTTTGCCCAATTGGCGGCCGGATATCGCGCCAAGCACGGGGTATCGCACGAAGACCTAAAGAGAGCGATCGGCCATGTCTCGTGGAAGAGCCACGAGAACGGCGTCAAGAGCCCAAAGGCGCACATCCGCAAGAAGGTAACGATGGACCAGATCCTCGGTGCGCCGATGATCGCGGAGCCGCTTGGCCTATTCGACTGCTGCGGTGTGAGCGATGGAGCGGCCTGCGCAATCGTCACTACACCCGAGATCGCCAGGTCTCTGGGGAAACAGGATCTGGTGGCGATCAAGGCAATTCAACTCGCCAGCAGCTCCGGTATTGAGTCGCACACAACGCAGTGGGATGGGAGCTACGTCAGAACGACGCGCCACGCAGCTCGACGTGCCTATGAGGAAGCGGGCATTACGAACCCGCGCGAGCAGCTGAGCCTGATGGAGGTTCACGACTGCTTTTCGATTACCGAACTGGTTACGATGGAAGATCTGTTCGTCTCAGGCGAAGGCAGAGCCGTAACCGACGTTCTCGATGGCTTTTACGATGCTGATGGAAGTGTCCCCTGTCAAATCGACGGGGGCCTGAAGTGCTTCGGCCATCCCATCGCCGCATCGGGACTGCGCATGGCGTACGAGATCTACAACCAATTGCTGCATCGCGCTGGCGAGCGCCAGTTGGACAATCCAACTGTCGGACTCACGCATAACCTAGGCGGCGTTCCCTACCTCGGGGTTGCGGCGATCTCGATTCTCGGTCTTCTCTAACGACCCGCGTGGCCGGTTGCCGCAGGGAAGCGGGAACCGGTGCGCGGGCAGGTACAACAATTATGGCTGAGTACATCGCGGAGGCCGAGCTTGCCCAACTGGTCAAGCCGCAGCACCACATATTCATTCCGGGGTCGAGCGGCGAACCTTCCGCGTTCATGTCTGCGTTGCTGCGCGAGCCCAACCGTACACAGCACGCGCACATTCTCACGAGCTACGTTCCCGGAATCAACAAGCTGGACATCGATCGATTCCATCCCACCGCAGCCGTTAGCGGCTTGTTCATGCAGCCAGGGTTGCACGATGCACAACGCGACGAGCGCTATCGTTTCCTTCCTGTCACGTATGCGGGATTCGTCCGCCACATCAGGGAAAACGTCGAGCTGGATTTGACTGTGCTCCAGGTCTCGCCGCCCGATGAGGAAGGGCTGTGCTCACTTGGACCGGCCGTGGAATTTGTCCCGACTGTGATCGGCAGAAGCCGAAGTATCCTCGCCCTGGTAAACCAACGCACGCCGCGGGTGTCCGGAGCAGCGACCGTTCCGTATTCGCGGTTCGATTACGTATGCGAGGTTGATTCGCCGCTCCCGCAGTACGTCACGCCACTCGACGACAGCTCGATATCGGTAGCGCGCCACGTTGCCTCCCTGATCGACGACGGATCAACAGTTCAGATCGGGCTAGGTAGAGTGCCGGCGGCCCTCTGCCTTCAGCTCAAAGACCGTCGCAACCTCCGATTTCATTCAGGCATGCTTTCCGACGGTTTCGTCGATCTGGCCGCGGCGGGCGCAATCGATGAAAGTTTGATCCACGCCTGCTGTGTGCTAGTAGGATCCGAATCGCTCTACGGATGGGCAGCCGAATTTGAAGCTCTTCAAGTCGTCGGTTGCGAGGTTACGCACGACCTGCAGACGTTGGCCGGTAAAGACCGTTTTATCTCGGTCAATTCGGCACTTGAAGTCGATTTGTTCGGGCAATGCAATCTCGAGCATGCTGATGGCCGCTCCATTAGCGGGCCCGGCGGCGCACCCGATTTCGCGCGTGGGGCACGCCTTTCCAACGGCGGGCGGAGCATCGTCGCGCTTTCGGCGACACACAGTGCCGGAACGGGATCACGCGTGGTGCCTCAGCTGAGCGAGCGGTCGATCGCGACACTCTCGCGCGTCGACGTCGACTACATCGTCACCGAATTCGGGGTCGCCCGCCTGGTTGGCGCAAGTGTCCACGAACGCGCCAAGGCGTTGATCGATGTTGCAGCCCCCGCGTTCCGCGAGGGTTTATCGCGTTCCTGGCGTGAGATTGCCGGTTACCTTTAGCTTGACGCTCACTTACTACGTCTTTCGTCAGTGTCGCCGCGAACGAACATAGCGACTTCGTCGACTGAGCGTCTTAGGAACGGCTTGGCCGGGGCCGAGGGATACCCGAGAGTGATCAGTCCTTGCGCTTGCCAGTGCGCCGGCAAACCTAGAACCTCGGCTATAACGTCGGGGCAGAACAATGGAGCACATAGCCAACACGCGCCTAAGCCGACGGCGTGGGCGGCCAACAGCAGGTTAGCGCCCGCCATCGCCGTACTTTGTACCGCCATCAACTGTTCGCACCGGCTGCGAATCGGATCCGGATAGGTATCCATATCTTCCATCGTCATGCATACGACGATGATTACCGGAGCAGAAGTGATTCGAGCATAGGATCGCTCGACGTCACGCTCCACGTCGCTTGCCTTGTCGCCATCCCGCAGGCGGTCGCTCCGTAGACGCTCGCCCATTGATGTAGCCAATGCCGCCTTTCGGTCGAACGCATCAATCACGGCGAATCGCCACGGTTGCCGGTTGTGTGCGGACGGCGCGGAGATCGCCGCTCGCAGAAGACGCTCAATCGTGTAATGGCTAACGGCGTCTGGCTTGTATCGCCTTACGGAACGTCGGCCGGAGCCATCGAACGAAAGAACAGTCGGGCCGTCCGGAGAATCGATTACAGGTACACGATCCATAAGTATGAAACCCTACAACGTCGAGCAGTCCCGGGCAGCGTTCAACCCGGAAAGGCGACCGAACGTCAACGCATTCGCGATGCCGATTCCGCCTCCGATATACCTGCGTCCATCGTTCGCATCGTCTGCCCCGAGGCCGAGGGCCCGCACGGCGAGCATATCCACAAAAGCGCTGTGGCATAAGACCCCACCCGCAGCGCGATTCTGCGGGAGGGGCACCAAAATATGCGCCAAGCTAGCGGATGCCCTCGCCGGCCATGGTGTCGGGGGAGAAGAAGCTCATATCCTTCGGCTCTTGGTGCACGACTCCTGCGCCGACGTTACCTAAGGCGCCCTGCGCTGACCAAACACCGGTTTGGAGATCATAATTGAACGTATCGTCGCCCAGCGCCCCGCCCCCCTCGCTCACGTAGAACGGAATACTGAGGGCCGTAACGATACGATAGAGTTTTCCGGCCGCATCGTAATTTTCAGACAAGCCCGCACTGAAACTATCTTCATCCCAGTACATCATCCGGCGCGCATAGATATGGCGGAACCCCGGCTTAAGTTTTCCTTCCACCACCCAAACCCTATGCAACTCCCAGCGCACGCAATCTGGATTCGCGAAGTTCTTGGTTAGGAGCTTCTTGTCATCACAGCTCGTATGGTCGGCGAGCTTGAAGTTGTTATACATGATGTACTTTTCTTTCTTGCCGATCAACTTCCAGTCATAGCGGTCGACGGCACCTTGGAAGACCTCGGCATCATCCATCGTTGCCGCTCCCCCGGCGGCTGGACTCGGGGTGTCATAGGCCAGAGTCGGAGCGAGCTTAACGCGGCGCAGGCCGGGAATGTACTGATAAGCCCGACGGACATGATCGAGAGAATCGATCAGCACGAGCTTCTGTCCGGATTGGCTCGACGGCGCGTCGGTGTCGTCTCTAAACGCCCAATAGATAGTCTTTCCCGTCGCCGGCGCCGTGGCCTTTGGATCAAAATACGGAGACTGCTCCGAAACCTTGTTGCCTTGCACAAGGTAAGAAGAACCATTCGCGGACACCACGTAGGAATTCGAATATCCCCCCCATGCATAACCAATATAAGTCGTTAGGTGGTCCCACATAACCTGTGTGCCGTTGGTAGGAATTGGAAAGGCGAATCCGCCCCAACACCCCTCCAGTCGAAGATCACCGTCTTCCCCCTTGCACTCCGTCGCGTTCTTCATCGTATTGGCGATCACCGTCTTGTTATATACGATCGTGCGATGGGTGGGATAAATATCCATCCGGAAATTGGGATATCTCTTAAACATATCGATCATGCCGTCGAGCTTGTCTGCGTATTGCGCGGCATTTTGCGCGGTGATGGTGTATAGCGGCTTCTCGTTGGCGAAGGGATCGGGACGTTTGTACGGATCCGATTTGTCGCTACCAAATTCCGCGGGCGTCTTAAGACCTTCGCCCGTGTATGCCGGAATAGTACCTTCTTTATTGCCGGCGGCCTCTGCACCAATGGGTGTCAGCTCGGGGCCCTTCAGTTTCTGCGCTTCTGCCGCGCTAACTGCGGCCATGCACTGGCCGGAGAAGATCACGGCGAGCAAGGCCGAGACGATATGGGTTGTCTTGCGGATCATTCTATGCCTCCTCCAAGGCGGCGGCCTTCTTCAAAACTGCACGCCCTTTGATATGGATTAACTTGCCCAACAGGCTTCACACGGACGCCACGCTACGACGCCTTTGTCCTCGCAAAATAACGTCGAAAACCTTGCAAGATCGCATCTGTCCACGTTCTCTCAATGATCGAACGCATGAGATCGAGATCGGCAGGCTCTACAACGTCGAACTCGGCCTTGAATGTCATCAAGGTCTTGCCATCGGGCAAGGTGTCCACCATCGTGGTCGCCAAGTAGTTCTCGAATTCGCTACGCAGCACCGCACCGCCGGGGTTCGGCCGGTACACCATGTTGTAGTAGATGCGCCGCGTCTCATCGTTCTGAACGAGCAGGGTTTCGTCGACAGTCGACCCCGTTACATGGCGAACGACGCGCGTCCGAGGCACGTCGTGCGGCCCTCCCACCAACTCGACGCTCGCGAGATCGGGACCCGGGCGGCCTCCCTCTTCGGGCTTGATCCACCAAGTCAGCAGGGCATCCCAGTCGGTTAGCAATTCCCAAACTTGTTCAGCCGGAGCATCTACGACACCTCGCACCTCGGCGTGACCGCGTTTGAATTTGCGCATGCTCATTTCCTCCAAAACTATTTGTATGCATTGACGCAACCGCCACGCGTCGCTCGCGTCCGACATCCGAGGCGCGAGCTCGATGGCGACTAATGGCTAGAGAAAGATCACGTCGAGGGTCTTCGTTTTCATGTGCACTTGAGAGCTTCCGGCGGGGTATCGCGTAAATACCGAGCGATCGACGTTCATGCCACTGAACTGCTCCATGATCATCGGATGCGAGCTGCACTCGAGCATCCGCTGCTGAGTGTCCTTGTACCAAGCCGTCTGGCGCATCTTGTTCACGTAGTCCTCCGACTTCCATGAAGCGATCGCCACCCATTCGTTAGGGTTTCGGCCCCATCCATGAAATGCGAAATTGCAGCCTTCGTCGTACCAGTTCGCGGCATTGCCAGCCAGTTCATCCAGTGCAGCGAGAAATTCAGCTCTCCGATCCGGATCCACAGTAAATCTCGAAACAAAACAGTTAGCGTCGCGCACCCATTTGGAAGACATAAAAACTCCTTGCAAATCACTTGAATTGATAAATGCCGAACCATCCCATCTATGTTCCTTCGCTGCGCCTATTTCATCAATGACTCCGGCCGGCTCAGCACATCGGCAACGAACACAGCGAACCGTGCTGCGTCTGCGCCGTTGATAACACGGTGATCGTAAGTGAGCGATAGCGGCAACATCAGCCGCCAGTCGATAGCATCACCGTCGCGAAGTGGCTTCCATTGCGCCTTGGTGACGCCTAGGATCGCCACCTCAGGGGCATTGATGATCGGAGAGAATGCGGTTCCACCAATATTGCCTAGTGAACTGACCGTCATGCATCCCCCGACCATGTCGCCCATCGGCAGCCCCTTCTGACGTGCGCGCGAAGAAACCGCACCGATCTCACCAGCGAGTTCCACAACACCTTTCTTGTCGCAGTCGCGTATCACGGCAACCAGCAGACCTGATGGCGTGTCCACGGCGACGCCTATGTGGAAATACTTCTTGACGATCAGACTCTGGCCGCTTGCATCGAGAGAGGCATTGAAGCGCGGGAACTGTCGCAGCGCTTCCACCAATGCCTTGACGATGAATGCCAAAGGAGTCACTCGTGCGCCGGCGTCCTCCGCTAGCCGCGCTCGAAAAGCGTCCAGGGAAGTGATGTCGGCCTCGTCGTGGTGCGTCACCTGCGGAATCGCCAACCAATTCCGCGATAGGTACCCAGCGGTCAGTTTTTGGATTCGCGACAGCGGTACGGTTTCGGTTTCTCCGAAAGCCGCGAAATCCACCTCAGGCCAAGGCGGTAGATCGCCGTAAAGTCCAGATGATGGGCTCATCAGTTCTATCTCTCATCTCAGCCGATCTGGGCGAGCAGCTCGCCCACCGGATAAACCTCGCCGACGCTAGCAATTATCTTCAGCGTCCCAGAAGCAGGTGCCTCGATTTCCTGAACCGACTTGTCGCTTTCCAACGCATACAACGGCTGCCCCTCGCTGATTGCTGCCCCATCGGCCGCCAGCCATTCGACGAGCGTTCCCTCGTTCATCGAAAAGCCCAGCTTGGGCATAAGAACATCGGTACTCATAGACAGTCCCCCTGAGAGCGTGTTGAATTCAGATTAGCCAAGCGTCTTGCGAACAGCCGCCTCGATCTGGCCGACGCTCGGGACAAAAGCGGTTTCGAGTGGCTTGGTGAACGGCACTGGGCAGAAGGCCGACGCGACCCGCTGCACGGGGGCCTTCAATTGGCCGAACAACTCTTCGTGAATACGCGAGGAAATTTCCGCACCCACGCCGAACGGCTTTACGGCCTCGTGCACGACGATCGCTCGCCGAGTCTTCGCAACCGAATCGAGTATCGTTTCAGCATCGAACGGTGCCACTGTGCGAAGGTCGACGACCTCGACGGAGATCCCCTCGTTCTGCAATTTTTCGGCAACCGCACAAGCGTCCAGCACCTGGCGGCTGTACGCGATGATCGTTGCGTCAGCGCCCTCGCGAACAATCTTGGCCTTACCAAGCGGAATTCGAACGCCGCGCTCGGGAGCTGGCCCATCGTTCCAATAGGTCACCATGTTCTCGATGAAAATGCATGGGTCGTCGTCCTCGATGCACGACAACAAAAGACCGTAGGCATCAGCGGGCGTGGACGGCGCCACCACCTTTAGCCCAGCCGTGTGGGCAAACCAGGCCTCGAGAAAATCGGAATGCTGACCTCCAACACCGAATCCGGCACCCGTCATCGTGCGGATCGTGATGGGCACATGTGTCTGGCCACCGGACATGAACCGCAGCTTCGCCGCGTGATTGACGATCATGTCCATCGCCACGGTAGTGAAATTCATGAGCATGATTTCCGCTACCGGTCGCATGCCGACAAGCGAAGCCCCGATCGCGGCGCCTATGATCGCCTGCTCCGAAATCGGCGTCGACCGCACACGAACATCTCCGTGCTTCGTCGACAAACCCTTCGTCACACCCATCACCCCACCCTCTTGGCGGTCCGCGACGTCTTCGCCAAAGACGATCACGTTCTGGTCGGACGACAGCGCATCGTCAAGGGCGAGGTTCACCGCTTGAACCAAGTTCATTTTTGGAGCATTCATACTTCGATCTCCTGAGCATAGACATCGCGGCGCAATTCAGCGACGTCGGGATACGGACTGGCAAGCGCGTATTCAATCGCTGCGTCGATTTCGGTTTCGATGGCCCGTTCGATGCCCGTCAGTTCGTTCTCACTAGCGTGGGCGTGTTCAATCAGCCAAGACCTGTAGCGCGGGACGGGGTCGTTCTTGATGGCGGAAGCCTTCTCTGCCGGATCCATATAACCATCGGCGTCGCCGAACACATGACCATGAAAGCGAAACGTCATCGCCTCGATGAGGGTTGGTCCGCCTCCTTCTCGAGCTCGCGCAACGGCTTCACCGGCAGCCTGCCACATGGCGACCGGATCGTTGCCGTCAACGTGGATCGACGGCATGCCGTAGGCGGCTCCGCGATCTGAGATGCGACCAATCGATGTTCCGGTAGCGTACGGGGTATGTTCCGCGAAGCGATTGTTCTGACAGAGGAAGACGACCGGCAATTTCCATAGTGAAGCCAGATTCAGCGCCTCGTGAAATGCGCCAATGTTGCTCGCCCCGTCGCCAAACGTCGCCACGGCGATGCGCTTTTCGCCACGAATCTGCGCTGCAAGGGCCAAGCCATTCGCAATCGGCATGCTGCTGCCGACAATACCAGTCGTCACCATGATCCCGCTCGCCGGATGAGTCACATGCATCGGGCCGCCCTTTCCTTTACAGGTGCCCGTTTCACGGCCGGCGAGTTCTGCCCACAGCAGCTTCGAGGGAACGCCCTTCGCCAGCATGTCGTGAATGCCGCGATAAATCGTACAAAGATAATCGTCGTTCGTGAGGTGCACCGACAATGCGGATGGGATTACTTCCTGACCTCGTGGGGAGTAGTAGGTCATTGCCAATTTACCGGACTTGATGACCGCGCGGAATCTCTCATCGTTCATCTTGACGAGTGCCATTCGCCGATAAATCTCCACCAGCGTACTCCGGTCGGGTTGAAGTCGAGCTTGGTTCATGGTGGTTTCCTTATGCCTCAGATGAATTGGTGCAAGTTGTGGTTTTCACTCGAACATCCTTGAGGAGAAAGTGGGACAGTGCCGGGATGAGCACAAGTGCACCGAGCATGTTCCACAGGAACATGAAGGTAAGCATGATGCCCATGTCAGCCTGGAACTTGATCGGCGACCAAACCCACGTAACCACACCGGCCGCAAGCGTCACACCGACAAGGCCCACAACCTTGCCCGTGAAGGCAACGGCATTCTTGTATGCCTCTTGCAAACTTGATCCTTGGCGCTGCTGCGCCAGCTGTACGCTGAGCAGATAGAGCGCGTAATCGACGCCGATGCCGACACCCAAGGCTACGACCGGCAGGGTCGCCACCTTTACGCCAATGCCGAGCCCAACCATGACGGCCTCAGCCAGAATTGATGTGAGTGCCAAAGGAAGTATCGCTACGACGACGGCCCGCCAATTTCTAAAGGTAATCAGGCACAGCAAAATGACAGCTCCGTAGACGTAGAACAACATTGCGCGATTCGCTTCCCTAACGACGATGTTGGTCGCTGCCTCAACACCCGAGTTTCCAGCCGCGAGCAGAAACTTTCGATCGGGCGTATCGTGAGCGGCTGCAAATGTCTTCACGGCTTCCGTGACCCGATCGAGTGTTGCGGCTTTGTGGTCCGATAGATAGGCGACAACCGGCAATACAGAACAGTCGTTGTTCAAGTATTCCGAATTCCAAAGCAATGCATTGGTGACCTGGGGATCGATCAAACCTTGACTTTCACTGATCGTCATCCATTTAGGGTTACCCTCGAAATCACCCATGGTATAGAGGCGAACGGTATCGGCCAGCGACGCCGTACGCAGCACGCCAGGCAGCTGTTCGAGAGTCCACCCGAGCCGATCCGCTTCTACTAGCGTTGCGAATGAGCGGCATTGACCCGGTGGTGTTTTCACCATCACAGCGAAAGCGTCGCTCGAGATGCTGTAGTGGGACGTGATGAACGCGTCGTCCCTGTTGTAGCGGGAATCGGGCCGCAGCTCGGGTGCGCCGGCGTCGAGGTCACCCACCTGAAGGCCACGGCTGCCCAAATAGCCCACAATGCCGAGGCCCACCGCGCCTACTAAAGCGGCAGTTGCCCATCGACGTTCCGTGAACCGGTCCAAGACGCTCCAGATCTTCCCAAATCCCTGGCCACGGTTCTCCTCCTGACTCTGCCTCACTGCCCGCTTGGCCGCGGACTTGCTGACACCCAGATAGGAAAGTAAGACCGGCAGGAGTATCAGGTTGGTGAAAATAAGCACGGCCACACCGAGGCTTGCGGTCATGGCCAACTCACGGATTACCGGAATGTCAATAATCATCAGCACGCCAAAGCCAACCGCATCGGCCAGCAGTGCCGTCATGCCGGCGAGAAACAACCGACGGTACGTGTAGCGCGCTGCGACCCACTTGTGCGTTCCCCGCCCGACGTCGAGCATGATGCCGTTCATTTTCTGGGCACCATGAGAGACTCCGATAGCGAACACCAGAAAGGGCACGAGAACAGAGAAAGGGTCAATGCTGTGGCCCAGCACGGCCACAATTCCAAGCTGCCAGACAACCGCAATCAACGAGCACGCTACCACCAGCACCGTGCTGCGAATGCAGCGGGTGAACAAATAGATAACGACGCTTGCGACGAATGCAGCCGCCAGGAAAAAGTACATGACTTTCCCGAGGCCATCGATCAGGTCGCCGACTAGTTTCGCGAAGCCGGTAATATGGATTCTCACCTGCGGCTGGCCATCAGCCTCCACCCGGCTGTACCGCTTGCGAATTTCGTCCAGCCGCGACGAAAGCGCGTGATAGTCCAGTGGCTTGCCTTCCGCATCTTTCGCCAATAGAGGGACGACGATCATGCTCGATCGATAGTCGTTGGAGACCAGGCTTCCGACTACGCCTGCACGCACGATGTTCAGGCGCAATTGTGCGATCGACTGCTGGGAGCCGTTGAAGATATCGGGCAACACCGGTCCCCCGACAAATCCCTCCTCCGTCACCTCCGTCCAGCGCACAACCGGCGTAAAAATTGATTTCATCCACGCACGGTCGACGCCCGGCAACAAAAACAGTTCGTCGTTTACCTTTCCCAGCGTCTGAAGGTATGCGGGATCGAAAATGTCGCCACGGGGGTTCTCGACGGCAACACGCACGTTATCACCCAATCCCCGCAACTCACCCCGGTTGGCGATGAAATTCTTGATGTACGGTTGAGACAAGGGCAGCATCTTGTCGTAGCTAGCGCTAATAGTCAGGCCGCGCAACTGAAACGCAAAGAACGCCGTCAACAACGCACTACCGAAGATCACCCACCCTCGGTGGTTGAATATCAACCTCTCCAGAAAGTTTCCTGACCTCTTGTTGAAGTCACTCGGATCCGCGACCACTGCCATCGCATCGGTCTTTGAGATTGCGACCATATCTAGAGCCTTTCCGTTAGAACTTTGCCGGCTTGCGCTCAATTCACGCTGCGTGCCGCAGTGCCCGAAGGCGGAGGAACATCCTCGACGACCACGCCATTCAGACCCACGAGCGCAACCTTGTCATCGACAACTCCGCCAACCCCAAAGTAGGGCATGGGCCACTTAAGCTTCACCGATCGGAACGATTTCCCACCGTCCCGGCTAAGTAGCGCAGTTCCGCCCTGATCGACTAAAAGGAACGAACCGTCCGAAAGCACCACGCCACCAGTGATGCCCGCGCGGCTAGGTACCTCGACCTTCTCCCATGTCGTGCATCCGTCGGAGCTCCGAAAGAGGCTACCCCGCATGCCGTAGACGACAATATCGCTTCCCGATTCGACGGAACCGAATAGCGTTCCCTTATAGGGTGTCGGCTTCGGTTCGAACAATTGCTTGTCGCGATTCAGTTCCCAAACCATGCCATGCTCTCCGGTCAAGAGAATTCGACCGCCGCCGCCATGGACGGAATAAAAATGGAAATCGTCCGGATTGCTTGTGCGCTCCATCCATGGAATCCAACTCTTTCCGCCGTCTTCCGTGTGAAACACGCGATTAAACGTACCGACGACGAACCCACTCTTCTTACTCTCGAAAAAAACGTCGAGCAGAGCCTCGGGGCTACCGTCAGAAGCAGACGCCTTAGCATCGTCGAAAGCCCGCTTTACTTCCGCGGATTGGTTGTCGGCAATCATCCGCTTGTAGTAATTCACCGCCAGTTCCGAAAGGTGCTTACCGTCCGTCTGCTTGACCCAGGTTGTTCCGCCGTCATCGGTATGAATGACAACACCGCCATGACCGACGGCCCATCCGTCCTTCGCGTCCGGAAACGAAACCGCGACTAGGTCAGCGCTCACGGGCACCCTTGCTTGGACCCATGTCCGGCCGCCATCATCCGAATAGACGATAATCCCCCGAAGCCCCACTGCCACGATCCGATGCCCCGCCTGAGCCACGCCAATAAGCGGCGCATGGGCGGCCATTGACGTCGGCATGGCGGGGACGTCCACCGGATTTTCGAATGCGCGCGCGCTCGCGCATGTGACCATAAGAAAGACAACGATGCCCGAGCAAATGCGCATCAAGCTACTGCTCCAATTTCGTATGGCCACATCCCACACGCTGCTAGAAACTGACATTGATCGTCCTTTTGTCAATCGCTACCGGATCACTAAACCGCCAGTGGGCGTGTTCAACCTGAAAACCTATTCGACCGATGGCTAAGAAACAACAGCGTGTTGTCGAGCAACTGCGCACCAATAGCGCTCAGCTTATCCGTCCGAAGTACCACTGACGTTTGCCCGCACCACTTGTCTGTGATCCTATAAAGTCCTAGCTCGAGTGCGACCGCTCCCCCTTCGGAGGGAATCCCGGTCGCACCATATCGTTCCGCTCAAAAGGTAGACTGGAATGTCAACGAAACCCAGTTTCTATCCCAATACTTGCCGAGACTTGAATTGCTATTTGAGGCGACGCCCAAGTTATCGTTACTATGCAGCGCGAGATAGCCGATATACTTTAGCGAAATTTTATATTTCGACTTAACATCGAACGTGAGTCCGACACTATACGATCCCTCGCCTTGATTACTCCCGAAAAGCACCGGTGAATTTCCGGAAAGGCCTGTGCTGAAGAAGATCGGCATGCTCAGGTTTACACCTGAGAAAACCTCGTACCAGATGGGCTCGAACTGGGCCGAGATGCCTACTGCATTTCGCGTAGGGCAGCCATGGTGCGTTGCGACGCCGTCAGACCCGCAGTTTTGCTTCAGCCCGTAGTACAGATTGAATGGATCGTGAGTAACACCTTGCAACCAGGCATAATTGACTTCTGCGATAAACGTCGCCGAATCGAATAGCGGAGTTTTCCCAAAATAGTCAATCATGTTCACCACGCCTGAAAACACATTCCCCCTCGGAATCCAGTCAGCACCGGCAGCATTAGCAGCAACGACATTTGAGAACGGTGTTGCTGCCAGCTCCGCGTTATTGCGATAAGTCAGGTCCGTTGCGAACGAAATCCCTCCGATCTGCTTCGAAAGACTGAATGCATACATTCGCTCGCGCGGCGCACGATAATCGACACCGACATTCAAGTTTCCGCCGGAAGCACTATCAATGACCAACTGGGGAAACGTCGATGTGTATTGCCGATAGTAAAATCCGGCCGTCCCATCAAGCCAGGCCGGACGCCACTTCACAGCCACGCCAAAATCACCTGCCATGTGCGCAGGCTTTTGCTGCCCTTGAAAGACCGCGGGAGCACCAAGAAACGGCACTAAAGTCCCACCCCCAAGGGTCAGAAGGTCTGCGGCGCCGAAGTACGTTCCACCATCGGGGAGCCGAGAAGGCGACCAATCGAGAAAATATTGCGCAGCAAGCGCAAGCTCAGGATTGATGGTTGCAGAAAACGAAAGTTGAGGCCGGGGAAGGAAGAGTTCTTGGGCTTGCGCACTTGGATCCGTCAGGGCCTTCCGTATGTCAACGGGACCCTGATTGTATGCAACGCCACAGACGAAGCAGAATATCGACTCACCCCAAAACTGGTTGAACTGGCCGGCCTTGACGTCGACCGGCACCGAGCCCAAATGGAGCCTGGTGAAGCCAAACGCATCGAGCAATTGACCAGATGGCCCCCGGTTCCAGCGATCGATATAGCTTGTGTACTGATTGTTTCGAAACGCGTTTATGCCCTGTGACAGGAAAAACGGATCGCCTTTCGGGCCGCCAGTGTAAGCCGCATCGTACCAGCCGTCCCCGCTGAAACGGACGCCGGTGTCACCCTTGTAGATGACGCTGAATTCGGATAACAGGCTGAACCGATTGGTAACGATATCCCCGGCTTTCGCGAACTTCCGATCCGATTGGTGCGCTGAAACATCGCCCGCCCCCTTCCCGTTTCCGCAGATGTCGGGGTCGCAGTCCTGCGCGCGAATTCCAAGGTTGTAGCTAAAGGTGTTATCCCATTGGACGCTAAGGTCTGGAATACCAGTGTCGAACTTATACGCATGGGCGATCCCTGGCCAGACTGCGGCGGAAATCGTTAAGACTGCGAACAATGCTCCAAATAAACCGCTGGAGCGTCTAGCGACTTTCCTCAACATGGGACCGCCTCCTGTACCAAGTTATATTTTTCCGTCTGTGCGGTACATCGATCGTCTATGACGCGACGTTTCCCGCCATGCACTGACGTCTCCTCCAGTGCTATACGTATGCTAGCATACCATACGCTAATGTCAAAAGATGATTGAGCCGACGAGAGCAGCTGCGCGAGTGCAGGAGATCTCCAACCTGGGGTCCCTACGCCGCGATCGCATTGGCGTGTCCTCATATCCAATACAGGGTGCTGCGCAACCGTTTTGCGAAACCCCGTGCCTCTACCCGAGGCATCTTTCATCGGAGAGTCTGACGGTCGTCCCGCTGAACGGCCGACTCTAGGGTCATACTTTATCTAAAGGATATCGTATGGTACTATACTGTTTACGCCTGACACGTAGGTGTCACTACCTAGTAAATGGCTGACCTGCCAGGGAAAGAGGAATGGATAACGAGACCGCGATCAGAACGACGTCAACCGTTGCCGGTACCACGCGCGAGAAGACCCGGCCATATGCGGAAGGGTCGAGGGACGAGGAAAACTGGGATCAACGGCTAGGGTTCCTCATGCACGACGTCTCACGATTGAGGCGGCTCGTTTTCGACTCATTCGTAGAACCCCTTGGGGTGACTCGCTCGCAGTGGTGGGTCATCGCCCATCTCTCTCGTCATGACGGCATGATGCAAAGCGATTTGGCTAACGTTCTCGAACTGGGCAAAGCAGCCTTGGGTGGGCTTGTTGACCGACTAGAAGCGTCGGGCTTTATCGAAAGACGCGCAGACGGGTCGGATCGACGCGTCAAGCGCGTTTACCTAACGCCCTCCGGCAACGGTCTCGTGAATCAGATGCGTGCCATGAGCCATGAGATGAACGAGCGAATTCTGGCCGATCTCGATCACAGCCGTCGCCAGCAACTCGCCGAGCTGTTGCAGCAAGTGAAGCGAAACTTGCTTGTGCTCAAGCGCGAAAGCGAGGGCACGGGATCGGCCGCCAGCGCCGATGAATGACTTGCCGCGCTGCATGCTTCGCTTTGGGTATCACCGACTCACCAGGCGGCGCTGAATGCTCAAGCAATCTTGTCATCGTGACGGCGCTCGTAAATAACTGGGCACTTAGCTCCGGTCGTCGCCCCCACCATGCAAACTCGCGGCCACGGCCAGAATTTTATGTGCTCGCTTTAGATGCGGCATGTCGAGCATCTTTCCATCCAGGCCCATCGTGCCTACACCCGGATTGCTCGCGAACGCTTCCACCACGCGCCGTGACCAAGATATCTCATCATCGCTTGGGGTGAACGCCTGGTTGATGATGTCAATCTGATTCGGATGAACCGCCAATTTTCCGGTAAACCCGGCTTGTCTAGCCAAATTCGCCTCTGCCTCCAAGCCCGCGGAATCACGGAAGTCGACAAATACGGTATCCACCGGCTGCACGTCCGCGGTGGCCGCACCGATAAGGCACAGCGCTCGCGCCAACTCATATACCGTATCGTATTCGCCGTTTGGCCGCCGATTGTTGCTCGCGCCAAGCGCCGCGGCTATGTCTTCTGCGCCCCACGTCAAGCCGGTAAGCCGCGGGCCACACCCTTCGTATCCGCCCAGCGTGAACAGCGACTGAGGCGTCTCGGTCGCCACCGGTAGTATTCGAATCGATCCCGCAGCGACGCCTTCGCGCAGTTCAAGGGCATCGAGATAATGCCCAAGGCGAGTCACGTCGTGCGACGAATGGACTTTAGGCAAAACGATACCGTCCGGCGCCCCCGCGACCACCGCAAGGTCGTGAAGCGCGGCGGGATTCGACAGGGCATTAATCCGAACCCAAATCTGCTGCCCCTTGCGCTGCGATTGCGGCCGAGATTGCAGGTACTCGAGCACGATAGCGCGAGCGACGTGAGTCCTAGACGACGCGACCGAGTCTTCCAGATCGAGAATGAGCGCATCGGCATGCGATGAAATCGCCTTGGCAATCTTTCGTTCGCTGTCGCCGGGCACGAACAGCATGGAACGCAGCGCGGCAACCTTGCCCGCGCATTCGCCTACAGGCTCTTGCTGCAGATCTGACCCGCTCGCTAGATGAGATTTCACTTTGCGCTCTTACTGGAGACGGAGAAGAGACTACGGCCAATGATGTGCTTCATAACCTCTATCGAGCCGCCGGCGATCCGAGTAACGCGCGCGTCCGCGAACGCGCGCGCGATCGGATACTCCCACATGTAACCCCAGCCACCGAAGAACTGAAGACATTCGTCGACGGCACGTCCGTGGAGATTCGAAAGCCACAGCTTGGCCATCGCAGCATCAGTGCCATCCAACTTGCCGGCCATGAACAACTCCATGCAACGATCGACGAAGACCCGTCCGACGGTGGCTTCCGTCTTCAAGTCGGCAAGCTTGAACTGAGTGTTTTGAAACTCTGCCAAAGTCTGATTGAACATCTTACGATCGGCGACATACTCGACAGTCCAATCGAGAACAGCCTCAACCACCGCTGCAGAGCGGACAGCCTGGGTGAGACGCTCCTGAGCGAGATTTTTCATCAGCAACTTGAAGCCGCCGTTTTCAGGTCCAAGCAGATTGGTCGCCGGAACACGGACATCCTCAAAAAAAAGCTCAGAGGTATCCTGAGCCTTCAGGCCAATTTTTTCCAACCGGCGGCCACGCTTAAACCCTTCGCGAAAGGCCTCAACGATGAACAGCGAGATACCACCCGTATCGGCCTTTGGATCGGTTTTCGTTGCTAACACGATCACATCGCACAGTTGGCCATTCGAGATAAACACCTTCTGTCCCGAGATGACGAATGAGTCGCCGTCGCGTACTGCGCGGGTCCGGATACTCTTCAGGTCACTGCCGGCGTGCGGCTCTGTGAGGCCTAGGGCGCCAATCGCCTCGCCCCTAACCATCTGTGGCAGCCAGTGGCGCTTTTGCTCTTCAGTCCCGAACGCCAGGACGTAGGGCATCACCATCTCGTTATGCACTGCAAAACCGGGTCCGGTAACGCCCGCGCGTGCAAGTTCTTCGACCAATACAAAATCAAAGAGGTGATCGCCCCCCGCCCCTCCGTATTCCTCGGGGATTGAACACCCGAGCAGACCTGCCCGACCGGCGGCCTCCCAGATGCTACGCGGGACAATACCTTGGCGTTCCCACTCCATATGAAACGGAGCAATTTCAGTCGCTATGAACCTCCGCACCGACTCTCGAAATATTTCGTGATCCGCCGAGAAAAGAGATCTTTCAATCATTTGTGCCTCAATTTTTGTTTCTTTCTCGTGATCACGACTTTTTCGCGCTCAGACAGTACATCGTAAGCGCTAAATCTGCCCCACATCGTTAGGTTTCGCGTTACCGGGTAACATCTTTCGAATCGATAGTTACCGGGTAACGAGGGAGATGGGAGATGACACAAACGACGGCACAACGGCAAGCGGCTTATCGAGCAAGGCGCGACACGGCAGGCAAGGATGGCAACGGTGATCGACGTCTGGATATGTGGGTGAGCACGGAGGCGTATCTTGCTCTGACGCGGTTAGC
>NZ_PTIR01000036.1 GCF_002934455.1 Trinickia symbiotica
GTCGCCCGCGACACCCTTGCCTCCGGCTAACACTTCCCCTTGCCGGGCGTGTAGAGGACTTTCACCTCCAAGTGAATGCGCCCTGCCGGGCGCACAACAAAAAAGGCGGCCGGGCATCGCTTACCCGGCCGCCTCGGACTTTCAGCGAGCCCTCTTAGGGCATGCCTGCAGGCGCCCCAATGCAGCCCCTTGGCGAAAGCATCAGCCTCACAGGGGCGCCGCGACTTCAGTGCACGACTCGCTCGAACGCGAACTTACCGTCCTCGAACTCGACCGGGATCACGTCTTTCGGCCCGAACCGGCCCGCGAGAATCAGTTTGGCGACCGGATTCTCGATCTCCTGCTGAATCGCTCGCTTGAGCGGGCGGGCTCCGAAGAGAGGGTCGTAGCCGACCTTCGCGATCTGCTCGAGCGCCTCGTCCGAGATGACGAGTTGCATGTCGAGTTTCGCAAGCCGGTCATGCACGCGCTGCAGTTGGATCTTCGCGATCGCCTCGATGTTCTTCCTATCGAGCGCGTGGAAGACGACGACTTCGTCGATCCGGTTCAGGAATTCGGGCCTGAACTGTTGCTTGACCTCGCTCCAGACCGCCTCCCTGATTTCCTCCTGCGGCTGCCCCGACATCGCCTGGATCATCTGCGAGCCCAGGTTCGACGTCATGACGATGACCGTGTTCTTGAAATCGACGGTGCGTCCTTGACCGTCGGTCATCCGGCCATCGTCGAGCACTTGCAGCAGCACGTTGAAAACGTCCGGGTGCGCCTTCTCGACCTCGTCCAGCAGGATCACGCTATAAGGCTTGCGGCGTACGGCCTCGGTGAGATAGCCGCCCTCTTCGTAGCCGATATAGCCGGGAGGCGCGCCGATCAGCCGCGCGACGCTGTGCTTCTCCATGAACTCGCTCATGTCGATGCGGATCAGGTGGTCTTCGGAGTCGAAGAGGAACGCGGCCAGCGCCTTGCAAAGCTCGGTCTTGCCGACCCCCGTCGGCCCCAGGAAGAGGAACGAGCCGTACGGCCGATTGGGATCGGCGAGGCCAGCGCGCGAGCGGCGGATCGCATCCGCGACGGCGCTGATCGCCTCATCCTGCCCGACCACGCGCTCGTGCAGCTTCACTTCGATCTGCAGCAGCTTCTCACGCTCGCCTTGCATCATCCGCGAGACGGGAATGCCCGTCGCGCGAGAAACGACCTCGGCGATTTCCTCCGCGCCAACCTGCGTGCGCAAGAGCCGCGGCCGCGACGGATTGTGCTGCTCCTTCGCCTCGGCCTGTGTCACCTGCTTGAGCCGCGTTTCGAGTTCAGGCAGTTTGCCGTACTGCAGTTCCGCCACTTTCTCGAGCTTGCCTTCGCGCTGCAAACGCGCGATTTCGGCGCGCGTCTTGTCGATTTCTTCCTTCAGCTGCGCGCTGCCTTGCACGGCCGCCTTCTCGGCCGTCCAGATTTCCTCGAGGTCCGAATATTCGCGATTGAGTCGCTCGATTTCCTCTTCGATCAATTGCAGCCGCTTTTGCGACGCCTCGTCCTTCTCCTTCTTGACCGCCTCGCGCTCGATTTTCAACTGGATCAGGCGCCGGTCGAGCCTGTCCATCTCCTCGGGCTTCGAGTCGATCTCCATCTTGATCTTCGAAGCCGCTTCGTCGATGAGATCGATCGCCTTGTCCGGCAGGAACCGATCGGTGATGTAGCGATGCGAGAGCTCGGCCGCGGCAACGATGGCCGGGTCGGTAATCTCGACGCCGTGGTGCAACTCGTAGCGCTCCTGCAAGCCGCGCAGGATCGCGATCGTCGCCTCGACGGTCGGCTCTTCCACGAGCACTTTCTGGAAGCGCCGCTCGAGCGCCGCGTCCTTCTCGATGTATTTGCGGTACTCGTCGAGCGTCGTCGCGCCAATGCAATGCAGTTCGCCGCGCGCAAGCGCGGGCTTCAGCATGTTGCCCGCATCGATCGCGCCCTCGGCCTTGCCGGCGCCGACCATCGTATGAATTTCGTCGATGAAGACGATCGTCTGGCCCTCGTCGCGCGCGATATCGTGCAGGACCGCCTTCAAGCGCTCCTCGAATTCGCCGCGGTACTTGGCGCCCGCGAGCAGTCCGGCCATGTCGAGCACCAGCACGCGCTTGCTCTTCAGCGGTTCGGGCACCTCGCCGTTGACGATCCGCTGCGCGAGGCCTTCGACGATGGCCGTCTTGCCGACGCCCGGTTCGCCGATCAGCACGGGATTGTTCTTCGTGCGCCGCTGCAAGATCTGGATCGCGCGGCGGATTTCGTCGTCGCGACCGATCACGGGATCGAGCTTGCCGGCGCGCGCGCGTTCGGTGAGGTCGATCGTGTACTTCTTGAGCGCCTCGCGCTGGCTTTCCGCATCGGCGCTGTGCACCTGCGCGCCGCCGCGCACGGCCACGATCGCCGTTTCGAGCGCACGGCGCGTCAGCCCATGCTGGCGTACGAGCCGGCCGGCCTCGCCCTTGTCGTCGGCGACGGCGAGCAGGAACATTTCGCTCGCGATGTAAGTGTCGTTGAGCTGCTGCGCTTCCTTGTCGGCCTGATTCAAGAGGCCGGCGAGCTCGCGGCTCACCTGGATGTTGCCGTCGGTCCCTTGTACTTGCGGCAGCCGCGCGATCGCATCGTTGAGGGCCGTTTGCAATGCCTGCACATGAACGCCCGCGCGCGAAAGCAGCGAGCGCGCCGAGCCATCCTCTTGAGCGATCAGCGCCGCGAGCACGTGCACCGGCTCCAGATACTGCTGGCCGCGACCCGCGGCAAGGCTCTGCGCGTCGGCCAGCGCCTCCTGGAATTTGGTGGTGAATTTGTCGATTCTCATCAAGAGACCTCCAATTTTGGACTACCACCAAGATGAGGCGCGAGGCGCTTGTTTCAAGCGCTGTCGGTCAACTGTCCGGAACTCCATTCGCGAGCGGTCGGACGGGCCCCTTGAGCGGGACGACGACCTCGGCGCTCAGGCCGAGCAGCGCCGCAAGCGGCGCCGCCACGGGCTCCACGAGCTCGCCGAGCGTATGCCGGTCGAGTTCCGCGAGAAACGCTTCCTGCGCGGCCTTGAAGACCTGCTTGAGCCGGCATCGCGGCTCGATCACGCACGGCCGGACTTCACTGCTTTCGCGTTCGAAGCAGCCGACGAGCGCAAAATCGGTCTCCGTTTCCCGCACGACCTGCCCGATCGTCAAACCGAGCGAGCGCTCGTTCAGTCTCAGGCCGCCATGGCGCCCGCGCACCGTGTCGATCCAGCCAAGCTCGCCAAGCTGCTGCACAACCTTCATCAGATGATTCTTCGAGATTCCATAGGCGTCCGAAATGTCCTGAATCGTCGAAAGGCCGTCGCGATGAAGCGAGAGAAACAGCATCACGCGCAACGCGTAGTCGGTGTAGTCAGTCAGTCTCATTCGGATACTCTGGCGATGCAGGAACGAGCCGGCGAATGGCTTCCCCGGCGACAAAGACCGCGCTCTGGTAAAGGTTGTGCGCGCATACGCTTCAGCATAACATGTACGTTTTATACACCTTCAGGCAGAGAAAGCACTCGACCAGTGCGCTTTCCGGGCGACTCTTTCAGTATGGTGGGAGCGTTTCGTCGCGTCACCTTTTCCCGCCGCTCGTCTCTGCGCATTTCCCGATCGTCATGACGGCCCCGACTCACACCTGCGCTTCGGCGCCCGCAACGGCGCAAGCCGCGGCGTCCGCACGCTACCTCGAACCCACCGAACCGAACATCCGCGAGCTCGTCTACGGGTTTTACGACAGGGTTCGGGCCGACCCGCTGCTTGCGCCCGTTTTCGAGGCCGTCCTGCACGGACGATGGGATGACCACCTGCCGAAGATGTGCCGGTTCTGGGGCAGCCTCGTGCTCGGCGACAAGCGCTATCGCGGCAACGTCCAGCAGGCCCACCAACCGCTCGAAGGGATCGAGCCGCGGCATTTTAGCCGCTGGCTGCATCTCTTTCTCGATACCGTCTGTGAGCGCTACGAGCCGGCCGCGGCCCTCCGCTTCATGGAGCCGGCGCTGCGAATCGCGCAAAGCCTGCAGTTGAGCCGATTCGGCTGGGACTACGAGATTCCGCCCGAACAAAGAGCACTGCTCGAGCGTGTGGCGCCAAAGCAACAGCGCAACGACCTGGAACCGCATTCTCACGATGAACGGCGCGGTGCCGTACGACGCGAGCCGTTTCCAGGAAAGATAGTCGGGCGAAGCTCGTCCGATGACAACGACGCTGCCTGAATAGCCGGGTGGCCGGACAGGATCCGCACGACCGGCTAGCCGGCCCGATAACGGTATCGCGCGCTCAATTTCGCGCAGCGCCGCCTTTTTCCGACACCCCCTCACCGGACGTGGATGGGGACGATTCAGACGGTTGCCGCGGCCGCGCATTGCCTGCGGACAGTCCCCAACGGGCAAGCGCTTCATCGTCCGACGCACGCGCATCGACCCACCGCTCGCCGGCTTCAGTCGTTTCCTTTTTCCAGAAAGGTGCCTGCGTCTTCAGGTAGTCCATGACGAATTCGCAGGCGGCGAACGCATCGTGTCGATGCGACGCCGTCGCGGCGGCCAATACGATCTGGTCTAGCGGATAGAGCTTCCCCACCCGGTGCACGATCAGCACATCCGAGCCCGGCCAACGCAGCCGTGCTTCGTCGACGATGGCCTCGAGCGCCTTCTCCGTCATGCCCGGGTAGTGCTCGAGTTCCATCGCCGCGACCTCCGAGCCTTCATTCAGATCGCGCACGGTTCCAATGAAGCAGGCCACGGCGCCGACTTTCGGATTTTGCGCGCGCAGGGCCGCAACCTCGGCGGTCAAGTCGAAATCGGCGGTCTGGACGCGGACAGTCATGGTTCAATTCTCCTCGGCCCCTAACGATCGTCAGCCGCCGGTCACGGGCGGAAAAAAAGCCACTTCGCAACCGTCGGTGACACGCGCCGACGCGTCGGTCATCCGATGATTGCAGGCCATCCGCAGCGCGCGCCCTTCCGCGAGCACATCGGCCCAGGTGTCGCCTCGCGTGCGAAGCCAGGCCCGCAGGTCGCCGATCGTGGCGACGCCGTCAGGCAGCTCGACCACCTCATGCGAAAGGCCGAGTGCCTCGCGCACGCTCGCGAAATACTTCAGTTCAATTCTCATGTCGAGGTGATCGTCCTGGTTCGATCCGGAATCGGTGTCGCCTACCGCCGTTGCGTCAGCCGAGCAGATCGGAAAACGGCAGAAAACGAACGAGTTCTCCCGCGCTGATCGCATGATTGGGCGGATTGTCGATGAGACCATCGCCCCAGACCGTGGAAGTCAGCACCGCCGAGCTCTGATTGGGAAACAGGTCGAGGCCGCCCGCCGCGTTGATGCGCGCGCGCAAGAACTCGTTGCGCCGGTCCCGTTTCGTCTGAGCGAAATCGGCGCGCAGCGCGAGCGCCCGCGGCGATACGTCGCGCACGCCCGAGAGCCGGAGCAGAAATGGGCGCACGAAAAGCAGGAATGTGACGAAACTCGATACCGGATTGCCCGGCAGGCCGATGAAAAACGCCTCGTCCGGGCCCGTGCCCGAGTCGGCGACCGCCTGCCGATCCGCCCTCTCGTCCGCGGCCCCACGCCGTACGGCGCCGAACGCGAGCGGCTTGCCCGGCTTCATCGCGATCTGCCAGAGATCGAGGCGGCCGAGCGCCTCGACGGCCGGCTTGACATGATCCTCTTCACCGACGGAAACGCCGCCCGATGTCAGGATCAGGTCGTGTTCGCGGGCAGCCTCGGTCAACGCGGCGCGCGTCGCATCGAGGCGATCGGGCACGATTCCATAATCCGTGACCTCGCAGCCGAGCCGCTCGAGCAGGCCGCGCAGTGTGAACCGATTGGAGTTGTAGATGGCGCCGGGCGCGAGCGGCTCGCCCGGCATCGTCAGTTCGTCGCCGGTGAAGAACACGGCGACTTTGACGCGGCGCGACACTGTCAGTCGCGCACAGCCCGTCGAAGCGGCCAAGCCGAGCGCCTGTGGGGTAAGCCGGGTGCCAGCCGGCAGGATGACGGAGCCGCGGCTGATGTCGGCGCCTTGCGCCGTGATCCATTCGCCGGGCGTCGGAGTATGCAGAATCGTGACGGCATCGCCGGCGGCTTCCGTCTGCTCCTGCATGACCACCGCGTCGGCACCCGGCGGAACCGGCGCACCCGTGAAGATTCGTGCCGCCGTGCCGGCCGCGAGCGGTTCGGCCGCGTGTCCGGCCGCGATCCGTTGCGAGACGGGCAGGCGCGGGCCACCGGCAAGCTCGGCGATGCGGACGGCATAACCGTCCATCGCACTCGTATTCATCGGAGGGACGTCGAGCGCGGAAACCACGTCGGCCGCCAGCACGCGGTTTCCCGCCTCGAGCGTCGAGATCGTTTCCGTGCCGCTCACCGGCCGGGCGGCCGCGAGCAGCCTCGCGAGCGCCTCAGCGGTCGGGACGAGCGGCGGACGGGCAGCAGCGGATTGAGACGAGGACATCTGAATAGCGCGATTTGTTTGGCAGCAAGGCTGTCATTGTAGCGACGCACGCCGATTCACGTGAGACGCCGCGCGCCGCTCGGCCGTTCGGTCGATCGCTCAAAGGCCGGTATGCGTCGCGATGAACGCCTTCACGCGCTCCGCGTCGCTCGGCAGCACCTCGAACCGCTGCGGCAGCGCCTCGAGACCCTCGAAGGCCGCGGGCCGCTCCGGGTCGCGCCCGAGCGCCTCGCGTATCGACTCGCCGAACTTGATCGGCTGCGCGGTCTCGAGCACGATCATCGGCACGCCCGCCTGCAGATGCTCGCGGGCCACCTTGAGGCCATCGGCCGTATGCGTATCGATCATCACGCCGTAACGCGCGAACACGTCCGAGATCGCGGCGATGCGGTCGTCATGCGTGCTGCGCCCCGAAACGAAGCCGAATTCGCGCACGCGCGCGAAGTCGCCGCTCGCGGCAAGATCGAAGCCGCCCTTCTCCTCGACATCGCGGAAAAGCTGCAGCACGCGTGCCGGATCGCGCCCGAGCAGATCGAAGACGAAACGCTCGAAGTTCGACGCCTTGGAGATATCCATGCTCGGACTGCTCGTGTGATAGGTCTGCGCCGCGCCGCGCACGCGATAGGCGCCCGTGCGGAAGAACTCGTCGAGCACATCGTTCTCGTTCGTCGCGACGACGAGCTTTTCGATCGGCAGCCCCATCATCCGCGCGATGTGGCCTGCGCAGACATTCCCAAAGTTGCCCGAGGGCACGGTGAACGACACGCGCTCATCGTTCGAGCGTGTCGCGGCGAAGTAGCCCTTGAAGTAATAGACGACCTGCGCGACGACACGCGCCCAGTTGATCGAGTTGACGGTGCCGATCCGCTGGCGCGCCTTGAACGCGTGGTCGTTCGAAACAGCCTTCACGATATCCTGGCAGTCGTCGAACACGCCCTCGATCGCGAGGTTGAAGATGTTCGGCTCCCGCAGGCTGTACATCTGCGCCGTCTGAAACGCGCTCATCTTCCGATGCGGCGAAAGCATGAACACACGAATACCGGACTTGCCGCGCATCGCGTACTCGGCCGCGCTTCCCGTATCGCCCGAAGTCGCGCCGAGAATGTTGAGCGTGCGCCCCTCTTTAGCAAGCGCGTACTCGAACAGGTTGCCGAGCAGCTGCATTGCCATGTCCTTGAACGCGAGCGTCGGACCGTTCGAGAGCGCGAGCAGCGAGAGCGGCGCGCCGCCCTCGACGCCGAGCGTTTTCAGCGGCGTGATCGCGCTCGCATCCTCGTCCGCGCGAACGTTGCAATAGACGTCGGCACGATAGGTTCGGCGCGTGAGCGCGCGCAAATCGTCGGGCGCGATGTCGTCGCTGAACTTCGAGAGGATTTCGAACGCCAGATCGGCATAGGGCAGCGCACGCCAGCGCGCGAGCTCGTCGGCCGACACGCGCGGGTACTCGGCCGGCAGGTAGAGGCCGCCATCTTTCGCGAGACCGCCGAGAAGAATGTCGGAGAAGGTGTGGCGCTCGCCGATGCCGGCGCCGCGGGTCGAGATGTAGTTCATGATGTCTGGTCTAGTTCAACGCCTCGATGCGCAGCTTCGTCACGCTCGAGACGACGGTCGCGAGCGCTTCGATGCGAGCGATCGCCGTGTTCACGTTCCGTTCGAGCGTTTCGTGCGTGATGATGACGACGTCGGTCTCGCCGTCCGCCTGAATCTGCTCGGACTCGCGCTGAAGCATCGCATCGATCGAGATGCCGGCATCGGCCAAAAGGCGCGTGATGTCGGCCAGCACGCCCGTGACGTCGGCCACGCGCAAACGCAAATAGTAGCCGCTCGTCACTTCGTCGATCGGCAGGATCGGCGTGTCGGACAGGCTTTGCGGCTGAAATGCGAGATGCGGCACGCGGTGCTCCGGATCCGCGGTGTGCAGACGCGTCACGTCGACGAGATCGGCGACGACGGCCGACGCCGTCGGCTCGGCGCCGGCACCCTTTCCATAGTAGAGCGTGGCGCCGACGGCGTCGCCATGCACCTCGACGGCGTTCATCGCGCCTTCGACGCTCGCGAGCAGGCGTTTCGCCGAAATGAGCGTCGGATGGACGCGCAGCTCGATGCCGCGCTCGGTGCGGCGCGTGATGCCGAGCAGCTTGATCCGGTAGCCGAGGTCTTTGGCGTATTTGATATCGGTCGCGTCGAGCTTGGAGATTCCCTCGATATAGGCGCGATCGAACTGCATCGGCACGCCGAATGCGATCGCGCTCATGATCGTGAGCTTGTGCGCGGCGTCGACGCCTTCGATGTCGAACGTCGGGTCCGCCTCCGCGTAGCCGAGCGCCTGCGCACCCGCGAGCGCCGCGGCGAAATCGAGGCCGCGCTCGCGCATCTCCGAGAGGATGTAGTTCGTCGTGCCGTTGATGATGCCGGCGATGTACTGGATCCGGTTGGCCGTCAGCCCTTCGCGCAACGCCTTGATGATCGGAATGCCGCCCGCCACGGCGGCCTCGAACGCGACCATGACGCCCTTCGCGCGCGCAGCCGCGAAGATCTCGGTGCCGTGCACGGCGAGCAGCGCCTTGTTCGCCGTGACCACGTGCTTGCCGTTTTGGATGGCGCGCAGCACGAGCTCGCGCGCGATGCCGGTACCGCCGATCAGCTCGGCGACGATGCCGATGCCGGGATCGTCGACGACGGCATCGAAGTCGCTGCCGACGGCCACGCTGCCGGCTGCTTCGCCGAGCGCGGCGAGTGCCTTGGCCGGATTGCGCACCGCGATGCGAGCGACCTCGATGCCGCGCCCGGCGCGACGCTTGATCTCTTCCTGATTCCGGCGCAGCACCGTGAAGGTGCCGCTGCCTACCGTGCCGAAGCCCAACAGGCCAACTTTGATCGGTTCCATGCAGCGTTTGTCAACAAATGGGGAAGCGTTATAAGAGCGACATGCTCTGGCGTCGGGCCATGGCGCGTGACTGACGAGCCGCGCGCCCCTGGCCCGGCCCGTCAGGCGGTGTGGCGCTTGCGATAGCCGTCGAGGAAACGCGCAATGCGGTTCAGCGAATCGATGAGGTCGTCCGAGTTCGGCAGGAACACGACGCGGAAGTGATCGGACCGCGGCCAGTTGAATCCCGAGCCTTGCACGAGCAGGACGCGCTCCTCGAGCAACAGGTCGAGCACGAACTTCTGGTCGTCTTCGATCGGATAGACCTTCGGGTCGAGCCGCGGGAACATGTACAGCGCCGCTTCGGGCTTCACGCAGCTGACGCCCGGAATCGCGTTGAGCATCTCGTAAGCGATTTGCCGCTGCTTGTGCAGGCGCCCGCCCGGCACGATGAGATCATTGATGCTCTGGTAGCCGCCGAGCGCCGTCTGAATCGCATACTGGCCCGGCACGTTCGGGCAGAGCCGCATCGACGCGAGAATGCCGAGCCCTTCGAAATAGTCCGCGGCACGCCGGCGGTTCTCGCCCGTCAAGCCGGAGACCACCATCCATCCGGCCCGGTAACCGCACGACCGGTAGCTCTTCGAGAGACTGTTGAACGTGACCGTCAGCACATCTTCGGAGAGCGCCGCCACCGAGGTATGCTTCTTGCCGTCGTAGACGATCTTGTCGTAGACCTCGTCGGCGAACACGATGAGGCCGTGCTGACGGGCGATCTCGAGCATGTCGAGCAGCAGCTCGTCCGAGTAGAGCGCGCCCGTCGGGTTATTCGGGTTGATGATGATGAGCGCGCGCGTGTTCGGCGTGATCTTCGCGCGCAAGTCGTCGAGATCGGGCATCCAGGCGTTCGACTCGTCGCACAGATAGTGCACGGGGACGCCGCCCGAGAGGCTCACGGCGGCGGTCCAGAGCGGATAGTCGGGCGCCGGCAGCAGCACTTCGTCGCCGTTGTTGAGCAGCCCCTGCATCGCCATCACGATGAGTTCGGAAGCGCCGTTGCCGAGGTAGATGTCGTCGAGCTCGACGCCCGCCACGCCCTTTTCCTGCGTGTAGTGCATGATCGCCTTGCGCGCCGCGAAGACACCCTTCGAATCCGAATAGCCCGACGACACGGGCAGATTGCGGATCATGTCCTGAATGATCTCGTCGGGCGCATCGAAGCCGAACGGCGCGAGATTGCCGATGTTGAGCTTAATGATCCTGTGGCCTTCCTCTTCCAGCCGCTTGGCATGCTCGAGAACGGGTCCGCGGATGTCGTAACAGACGTTCAGCAGTTTGTTCGATTTCTGAATCGGTTTCACGGCGGACACGTTTCCCAGGGTAGGTAGGTCATAAAAAGGTGGAAGGCACGACGCCGCGCGGGCGACTCGATGCACGACGGTCAAGGCATAGCGCGCAGCCGGCTTGCGTTCTTTCGCGTTTCGTCCGGCCGCGGCGGCGCGGGATCGCTCGACGAGCGCGGGCGCGGCTTGGTAAGCATCGGAAAGCGCTTTTGGCGCTTTTTCTGCGGCGCCTTGACGAATTCCGTGCGGCGGCCGCGATGCGAGGGCGCCGCTCGGCGGCTAAAAAGTTATAATTTAGCGGATTTTGGCCGAGTTTCGCAACGCACCAACTGCCGCGAAAACGCTTTTTCGGCCCGCGTCCGGCTCGTCTTCGCGAATTGTCGCCGGGCGGCGGGCCCCGGAACCACGGACTCAACCGATTTGAAATTACATCAGGATTCGAGCGGCGCCCTCAACACCGTCACGGGTTACGGCGCCCATTACGTCGACATCAATCTCGAGCGTCACGAAAGCAGCATCGTCGTGGTGCCCGACGCGCCGGTCATCGCCTGGCCCGTTGCCTCGTTCGAAGCGCTCACGCCCGAGCACTTCGAGCTCGTGCGCGCCTGCGAACCCGAGGTCGTCGTATTCGGCAGCGGCACGCGGCTGCGCTTTCCGCACCCGCGGCTAACGGCCGCCCTGATAGCGCAGCGCATCGGCGTCGAGGCGATGGATTTCATGGCCGCCTGCCGCACTTACAACATTCTGATGGCTGAAGGCCGCCGAGTGGCCGCAGCGCTCCTCATCGAGCAATGAGCGCGGGTTTGCCTGTTCACGCCGCATCGCGGCACCCGGCTCCGGATCGCCAGGCGCCCCGGCCCTTCCCTTTGCCGCATGCGCGGCTTCGCTAGACGGATCACGATTTCATGCCGCTGCAACGTTCTTCCCGCGAGGCCGGCGCCGCGCCGGCCGACTCGATCGCCTCGTTCGACACGGGCACTTCGTCGCTGCCCGCGAGGCGGATCACCCTTACGCTCGTGCTCATCGTGGCGGCGCTCGCGCTCGTCTGGTTCGTGCCGCTCGGCTGGCGCCACCTGGTGCCGAGCGACGAAGGGCGCTATGCCGAGATGGCCCGCGAGATGTTCCTGACGGGCGATTGGATCACGCCGCGCTACAACGGCTACAAGTACTTCGAGAAGCCGCCGCTGCAGACCTGGGCCAACGCGCTGACGTTCGCGTGGTTCGGCATCGGCGAATGGCAGGCTCGGCTCTATACGGCCCTCGCCGGCTTCGCCGGCGTGCTGCTCGCCGGCTACACCGGCCGGCGGCTCTTCGGGCCGGCGGCGGGCTTCGGCGCGGCGCTCGTGCTCGCGAGCGCGCCCTATTGGAGCCTCATGGGCCACTTCAACACGCTGGACATGGGTCTGTCGTTCTGGATGGAGCTCACGCTCTCGTCGATGCTGATCGCGCAAAGCGGCGCGGCCGGCAAGCGGGAAACCCGGCTCTGGATGTGGGCCTGTTGGGCGTCGATGGCGCTCGCGGTGCTGTCGAAGGGGTTGATCGGCATCCTGCTGCCTGGCGCGACGCTCGTCCTCTACACGGCGATCGCACGCGACTGGGCGATCTGGAAGCGACTTCACCTCGCAAGCGGCCTCGTCATCTTCTTCGCGATCGTGACGCCCTGGTTCATCCTCGTGCAGTTGCGCAATCCCGAGTTTTTCCATTTCTTTTTCGTCGTGCAGCAGTTCGAGCGCTACCTGACGCCCGATCAGCACCGTCCGGGGCCCATTCATTACTTCGTCTGGGTCATGCTCGTCGGTTTTCTGCCCTGGCTGTCGGTCGCCGTGCAAAGCATGCGCCATGCCGCTCGCGAGGCGGCCCGCCCGAACGGCTTCAGGCCGGCGACGCTGCTCTTCGTCTGGTCCGCGTTCATCTTCGTCTTCTTCAGCGTCTCGCACTCGAAGCTCGTCTCGTATGTGCTCCCGATCGCGCCCGCGCTCGCGCTCGTCATCGGCGCCTATCTACCGAGGGTATCGCGCGAAGCCTGGCGGCGCCACCTCGTCGGCTACGCCGTGCTGCTCGTCGCCGTCGCAATCGGCGCGATCTTCCTCGGTCGGATGGGCTCGGCTCACACGCCCAACGCGCTTTATCGCGAGTTTCGCGTCTGGGTATTCGGTGCCGTCGGCGTCGCGTTCGTCTTGACGCTCGCCGCGCTTTGGGTCGCGCGCCGCGCGCGCGGCTCGGCGCTGCCTTCGGCCGCCGTTTTCGGCGCGGCCTGGCTCATGCTCGCGACGATCGCCGGCACGGGCCATGAGGCGTTCGGCCGGCATAGCTCGGGCGCGCTGATCGCGCCGGCGGTCAAGGCCGAGCTCGCGCGCCTGCCCGCCGATACGCCGTTCTATTCGGTCGGCGTGCTCGACCATACGATGCCGTTTTACGTTGGCCACACGATGATCATGGTCCAGGACGCGAGCGAATTGGACTTCGGCGTGCACCAGGAGCCGCAGAAATGGGTCCCGACCATCGCGGAATGGGTCCGGCGCTGGGACGCGGACCGTTACGCGCTCGCGCTGATGCCGCCCGAACGCTATGACGCGCTGGCGGCCGAACACGTGCCGATGCGCGTGATCGCGCGCGACGAGCGCCGCGTCGTCGTCGAGAAACCGTGAGCCCGGCGGTGGGCCGTCGCCAGGGGGCTCACCGCGCTGCAACGCACAAAAACAAATCCGCCACCCACGTGACACCTTATCGATGAACCCGATTTCCTTGATTTGTATTCTGACGGGCGTAATGCTGAACGCCGGCGCGCAACTGCTGCTCAAAGCCGGCGTCTCAGCCGTTGGACACTTCGATTTCACCCGTGCGAACATTGTGCCTATCGGCTTCAAGCTCGCGATGCAGGTGCCCATCATCGGCGGGCTGGCCTGTTACGTCGTCAGCGTCGGCGTGTGGATCATCGGGCTCTCGCGCGTCGATGTATCGATCGCGTATCCGATGCTCTCGCTCGGCTACGTCGTCAACGCTTTCGCGGCCTGGTATCTGTTTGGGGAGGCGCTCACGATGCAGCGACTCATCGGCATCGCGATCATTCTCGTCGGCGTGCTGGTACTGGCGCGCAGCTAAAACTATCCATTCGATCATGACCCAGGAATTTCCTCCCTTCTTGCCGTTCGTCCGACCCGAAATCGACGAAGAAACGATTCAGGGCGTAGCCGATGTGCTGCGCTCCGGGTGGATCACGACCGGCCCGCAGAACGAGGCGTTCGAGAAGGCGCTGTCGACGTTTTGCGGCGGCCGGCCTGTGCGCACGTTCAACTCGGGCACGGCGACGCTCGAAGTCGGCCTGCGGATCGCCGGCGTGCAGCCGGGCGATGAGGTCATCACGACGCCCGCGTCGTGGGTGGCGACGGCCAATGTGATCCTCGAAGTCGGCGCGACGCCCGTTTTCGTGGACATCGATCCGCGTACGCGCAATATCGACCTCGGCCTTCTCGAAAAGGCGATCACGCCGCGCACAAAGGCGATCATCCCGGTCTATCTCGCAGGCCTGCCCCTCGACATGGACCGGCTCTACGAGATCGCCCGCGCATATAAGCTGCGCGTGATCGAAGACGCCGCGCAAGCGCTCGGCTCGACATGGCGCGGCGAGCGCATCGGCAAGCTTGGCGACATCGTCTCGTTCAGCTTTCATCCGAACAAGAACGTGACGTCGATCGAAGGCGGCGCACTCGTGGTCAACGACGAGCGCGAGGCCGAGCTCGCCCGCAAGTACCGGCTGCAAGGCATCACGCGCAAGGGTTTCGACGGCATGGACTGCGACCTGCTCGGCGGCAAATACAATCTGACCGATGTCGCCGCACGCGTCGGCCTTGGGCAGCTCGCGCAGATCGATCGGTTCACGGCGAAGCGCCGCGCGCTCGCTCGGGTCTATTTCGAACGCTTCGGCAAAGGCGCCGCGCGCGAGCTCGGCGTCGGCCTGCCCTTGGCCGACTTCGAGAACAGCAACTGGCACATGTTCCAGATCACGCTGCCGCTCGAGCGCCTCTCGCTCGATCGGGCCGGCTTTATGCAGAAGATGCACGAGACCTACCGCATCGGCACCGGCGTGCATTACCCGGCCATTCATCTGTTCACGCTCTACCGCGCGCGCGGCTTTGCGCCGGGCATGTTTCCGCACGCGGAGCGCTTCGGCGCGTCGACGCTCACGCTGCCGCTCTTCACGCAGATGACGGATGGCGACGTGGCGCGCGTCGTAGACGCCGTCGACGAAATCTGCGAACACTACGGAAAATAACAATAATGAGCTACATGGAACATCGCTCGACACGCCCGGCTGTCTCCGTCGTCATCCCCGTCTACAACGAGGAGGCGGGTTTGGGGGCGCTCTTCGCGCGCCTCTATCCGGCGCTCGACGCGCTCGGCGAAAGCTATGAAGTGCTCTTCGTCAATGACGGCAGCCGCGACAAATCGGCGGCGATGCTCGCCGAGCAGTTCCGCGCGCGGCCCGATGCGACGCGCGTCGTGCTGCTCGCCGGCAACTACGGTCAGCATATGGCGATCCTCGCTGGCTTCGAGCAGTCGCGCGGCGAGATCGTGCTCACGCTCGACGCCGATTTGCAAAACCCGCCGGAGGAAATCGGCAAGCTCGTCGCGAAGATGCGCGAAGGATATGACTACGTCGGCTCGATTCGGCGCGATCGTCAGGACACGCTCTGGCGGCGCAAGGCTTCGCGCGCGATGAACCGGTTGCGCGAGCGCATCACGCGCATCAGGATGACGGACCAGGGCTGCATGCTGCGCGCCTACAGCCGTCAGATCATCGATACGATCAACCGCTGCGGCGAAGTCAATACGTTCATCCCCGCCCTCGCCTACACGTTCGCACAAAACCCGATCGAGGTCGAAGTCGCGCATGAGGAGCGGTTCGCCGGCGTTTCGAAATACTCGCTTTACAGCCTCATCCGGCTCAATTTCGATCTCGTCACCGGCTTTTCCGTCGTGCCGCTGCAGTGGCTCTCGTTCATCGGCGTCATCCTCTCGATGGGATCGGCGGGCCTCTTCCTGCTGCTCGTCATTCGCCGCTTCGTGATCGGCGCCGAAGTTCAGGGTGTGTTCACGCTGTTTGCGATTACGTTCTTCATGCTCGGCGTCATCATCTTCGCGCTCGGGTTGCTCGGCGAGTACATCGGCCGCATCTATCAGCAGGTGCGCGCGCGCCCGCGCTATCTCGTGCAAACGGTGCTCGGGGCGCGCGAGAGCGATACGGTGGCATCGAGCGCGCTGACGACGCGGACCGCGGGCGAGCCCGAACGCGTCGTCCAGGGAGAGCGCGAGAGATGAACAACGGCCCCCACGCTCACATTCGTTCGCAGCGGGAGGCAATGTGAAACCGCGCGCCGTAGTCTTCGCCTATCACAACGTCGGCGTTCGCTGCTTGCAGGTGCTGCTCGCGCGCGGCGTCGATGTCGCGCTCGTCGTCACGCACGAAGACAATCCGAACGAGAACATCTGGTTCGGCAGTGTCGCCGCCGTGGCGGCCGAGCATGGGATAGAAATCATCACGCCCGCGGATCCGAACGGCGACGAGCTGCGCGCGGCCGTGCGGCGCGCGCAGCCCGATTTCATTTTTTCGTTCTACTACCGGCACATGCTGCCGGCCGACGTTCTCGCGCTCGCGCCGCGCGGCGCCTATAACGTCCACGGCTCGCTGCTGCCGAAGTACCGTGGCCGCGTGCCGACGAACTGGGCCGTTCTCAACGGCGAGACGGAAACCGGCGCGACGCTGCACGAGATGACGGCGAAGCCCGATGCGGGTGCGATCGTCGGTCAAACAAGCGTGCCGATCCTGCCCGACGATACGGCACAGCAAGTATTCGACAAAGTGACGGTCGCCGCCGAGCAGACTCTGTGGCGCGTCCTGCCGGCCTTGCTCGCCGGCGCCGCGCCGCACCTGCCCAACGACCTCGCGCAAGGCAGCTACTACGGCGGACGCAAGCCCGAGGATGGGCGCATCGACTGGGCGCAGCCGGCCGAGCGCGTCTACAACCTGATTCGCGCCGTCGCGCCGCCGTATCCGGGTGCATTCACCGACGTCGGCAACACGCGCTTCATCGTCGCACGGGCGCGTCTCGTGCCGGTCGGCGCAAGCGCCAGCGCCACCCTCGCGAATTTGCCGCCGGGTCTGCACGTAAGCGATAATGCGCTGTTTGGCGTTTGCGGCGACGCACGCGCCATCAAGATTTCCGAACTGTGGTGCGCGCAAGACGGCAGGCCGCTCGTCATCACCCCTTCGCAGTTCCTCCAGCTCACTCATTCTTCCCGTCATTCATGAAAACCGAAGGTTCCACGAAAAAAGTCCTGATTCTCGGCGTCAACGGCTTCATCGGCCACCACTTGTCGCAGCGGATCCTCGAGACGACCGACTGGCAAGTCTTCGGCATGGATATGCAGACCGACCGCTTGGGCGACCTCGTGGATCACGAGCGGATGCATTTCTTCGAGGGTGACATCACGATCAACAAGGAGTGGGTCGAGTATCACGTGAAGAAGTGCGACGTGATTCTGCCGCTCGTCGCCATCGCCACGCCCGCCACTTATGTGCAGCAGCCGCTGCGCGTTTTCGAGCTCGACTTCGAGGCGAATCTGCCGATCGTCCGCTCGGCCGTGAAGTACGGCAAGCACCTCGTGTTTCCGTCGACCTCCGAGGTCTACGGCATGTGCGCCGACGAGGAGTTCGATCCGGAAGCGTCGCCGCTCGTCTATGGGCCCATCAACAAACCGCGCTGGATCTATGCCTGCGCGAAGCAGCTGATGGACCGCGTGATCTGGGGCTACGGCATGCAGGAAGGTCTCGACTTCACGCTGTTTCGCCCGTTCAACTGGATCGGCCCGGGCCTCGACTCGATCTATACGCCGAAGGAAGGCAGCTCGCGCGTCGTCACGCAGTTCCTCGGCCACATCGTGCGCGGCGAGAACATCAGCCTCGTCGACGGCGGCTCGCAAAAGCGTGCCTTCACCGATATCGGCGATGGTATCAGCGCGCTCATGAAGATCATCGAGAATCCGAACGGCGTTGCTTCGGGCAAGATCTATAACATCGGCAATCCGAGCAACAACTACTCGGTGCGCGAGCTCGCGCACAAGATGCTCGCGCTCGCGGCCGAATATCCCGAGTACGCCGAGTCGGCCAAGGCCGTGAAACTCGTCGAAACGTCGTCGGGCGCCTACTACGGCAAGGGCTATCAGGACGTGCAAAACCGCGTGCCGAAGATCGACAACACGATGGCCGATCTCGGCTGGGCCCCCGAAACGACGTTCGACGACGCGCTGCGCAAGATCTTCGAGGCCTATCGCGGACACGTGGCGGACGCCCGCGCGCTCGTCGAACAGCAGCAATAAGAACGGCGGTCGCTTGGCTCGCATCGTCCTCAAGATCGACGTCGATACGTTGCGCGGCACGCGCCAGGGAGTGCCGAACCTCGCGCGCATGCTCGACCGCTACAAAGCGCGCGCGACCTTCCTGTTCAGCCTTGGCCCGGACCATACCGGCTGGGCGTTGCGTCGCGTCTTCCGGCCGGGTTTCCTGAAAAAGGTCTCTCGCACGTCCGTCGTCGAGCACTACGGCATTCGGCAATTGGCCTACGGCGTGCTGCTGCCCGGGCCCGACATCGGCGTGCGGGCGGCGTCCGAGATGCGCGCGATACACGAGGCCGGCTTCGAATGCGGCATCCATACGTGGGATCACGTCTACTGGCAGGACAACGTCCGCCGCCAGTCGCGCGAGTGGACCGCCCGTCAAATGCAAAAAAGCTACGAGCGCTTCGCCGACATTTTCGGGCAAGCGCCCGCAACGCACGGCTCCGCGGGGTGGCAGATGAACGAGCACGCGTTCGCGCAGCTGGATGCCTGGGGCATGCGCTACGCTTCGGACGGCCGCGGCCATGCGCCCTACCGCCCCGTGGTCGGCAACCGCATGCTGGCGCATGTGCAGCTTCCGACGACCTTGCCGACGCTCGACGAGCTGCTGGGCGTCGACGACCTCGATGCGACGAACGTCGCGTCCCGCTTGCTGGCCGCGACCGAACGTAATCCGCACGATCAGGTCTTCACGCTGCATGCGGAGCTCGAAGGGCAAAAGCTCGCGCCCGTGTTCGAGCAACTGCTCGCGGGCTGGCACGCGCAAGGTCGCACGTTTGCGACGATGGGCGACTACCATGCGGCGCTGGACCGCGACTCGCTGCCATCGTACCCTGTGGCGTGGGGCGAGATCCCGGGCCGCTCGGGCGAGCTCATCGTACAGCCCGACTGAAAGCGTCGGCCGCCGCTCGGATCTACCCTCGGCAATACGCACGACGATTTGCGCAACGAGAAACAACAAGGAGAATCAGGTGCCCATTGCAGTCGACCAACCTGTCCCCGATTTCACCGCCCCGGCGACCGGCGGTGATTTCACGCTGTCCGGCTTGCGGGGCAAGAAGGTGGTCTTGTATTTCTACCCCAAGGACAACACGCCCGGATGCACGACCGAGGGGCTGCAGTTTCGCGATCTGTACCCGAAGTTCAAGAAGGCTGGCGCGGAGATCGTCGGAGTGTCGCGCGACAGTCTGCGCTCACACGAAAACTTCAAGGCGAAGCTCGAATTGCCGTTTGCGCTGGTCTCGGATACCGACGAAGCGGTTTGCTCGCTCTTCAACGTCATCAAGATGAAAAAGATGTATGGCAAGGAAGTCCGCGGCATCGAGCGCTCGACCTTCGTCATCGATGCCGGCGGCGTGCTGCGACACGAGTGGCGCGGCGTCAAGGTGCCCGGCCATGTCGACGAAATTCTCGAAGCTGTACAAGGCCTCTGACGCGCGTTATATTGCGTTGCAATGAGTTCCCGTTCATCTTGTTTCCGTCGCCGCCGCGCCGGCTCGCTGGATGCCGTAAGCCTTGCACCCGTGAGGCGCCGCGCGATGCTCGAATCGTCGAGCCGCTTGCTCCGTTGGTTGAGGAGCGGCGGCTTTTTTATTTCCTCGCGGCTATCCGTTGCGGTCGGCCGCGCTCATCAGTCAAGGAGCCGATCGAAATCTAAGGCGAACCGGCGTTTCCAAATTGACACCGCGCCGCCCGGTCGACCGGGACGCCGCTCGACGGCCATAAGCTGCGACGAGCGTTTTCCTTTAGCCGGCGGCGTACGATATGCGACCCGATTCTTAGAGGGACACCATGCCTTTGCCCACCCCGCCCAGCAAGCTCGGCACACTATTGCCGCCCGATGAGTTCAAGGCCAAAGCAAGGCCTGCGAAAAACGCGAGGAAACAAGGCACCGTTGGGGAGCATGCGGAAGCGGCCGAATATGGCGCGACGGGCGGCCAACTAAACGTCGCCGAGCCGATGACGCGCGCCGCGAACGCCGCCGCAACGCTGCGGTCCGTACCGGCGCCCGCCACCGCCTCGCCTGCCGCGGAAGAAGCCTCGCCGCCCGTGCGCGGCCGCAAAGCGAAACAGATGGCCGCGCTGCTGCGGCCCGCGCCCGCTCCGACACCGCTCGCGCGCCAAGAGGCGCCTACGGGTGCGGCGCCGGCCCCGGCCACCGCGCCCTCGACTGCGAAAGGCGCCGGCCGGGCGCGCAAGGCCGGGCCCGAAACCGAGGTCCGCAAGCTCTTCGTTCTCGACACGAACGTGCTGATGCACGACCCGACGTGTCTGTTCCGCTTCGAAGAGCACGACGTCTATCTGCCGATGATGACGCTCGAGGAACTCGACAACCACAAAAAAGGGATGTCCGAGGTCGCGCGCAATGCCCGCCAGGTCAGCCGCACGCTCGATGCACTCGTGGCTAACGCCGGGCCAATCGGCGAGGGGCTCCCGCTCTCGCGGCTCGGCAGCCGGGAAGCGCTCGGACGCCTCTATTTTCAGACGAAGCTGACGGATATCGAGCCCGTCGAAGGTCTGCCGCAGGGCAAAGCCGACAACCAGATCCTGGGCGTCGTCCGGGCGCTGCAGCGCGATCGCGTCGACCGGCAAATCGTCCTGGTCTCGAAAGACATCAACATGCGGATCAAGGCCCATGCACTGGGCCTGCCCGCAGAAGACTATTTCAACGACCAGGTCCTCGAGGACAAGGATCTGCTGTTTTCGGGTGTTCGCGAGCTGCCGCAGGACTTCTGGACCAAGCATGCGAAGGGCATGGAGAGCTGGCAGGACACGAAAACGGGTACCACCTACTACCGCGTGACCGGCCCGCTCTCGCCGAGCCTGCTCGTCAACGAGTTCCTCTATCTCGAGCCGCAAAACGGTGAGCCGACGTTCCACGCGATCGTGCGCGAGCTGAACGGCAAGACGGCGTTGCTGCAGACGCTGCGCGACTACTCGCACCACAAGAACAATGTCTGGGGCATCACGGCACGCAATCGCGAGCAGAATTTCGCGCTCAATTTGCTGATGAACCCCGACATTGACTTCGTGACGCTGCTCGGGCAGGCCGGCACGGGCAAGACGCTCGTCGCGCTCGCAGCCGGCCTGGCACAGGTGCTCGACGAGAAGCGCTACAACGAGATCATCGTCACGCGCGCGACCGTTCCCGTCGGCGAGGACATCGGCTTTCTGCCCGGCACCGAAGAGGAAAAGATGCAGCCCTGGATGGGCGCCTTCGACGACAACCTCGAGGTGCTGC
Organism: Trinickia symbiotica; assembly: GCF_002934455.1. Classification (GTDB taxonomy): domain Bacteria; phylum Pseudomonadota; class Gammaproteobacteria; order Burkholderiales; family Burkholderiaceae; genus Trinickia; species Trinickia symbiotica. The sequence continues at coordinate 21,323 of NZ_PTIR01000036.1, forward strand.
AGAAGACCGACGACAGCGCCGGCGAGTGGGGGCGCGCGGCAACGCAAGAGTTGATCCGCTCGCGCCTGAAGGTCAAGAGCATGAACTTCATGCGCGGCCGCACGTTCGTCGACAAGTACCTCATCATCGACGAGGCGCAAAACCTCACGCCGAAGCAGATGAAGACGCTCGTCACGCGTGCCGGTCCGGGAACAAAGATCGTCTGCCTCGGCAATATTGCGCAGATCGATACGCCGTACCTGACGGAAGGCAGCTCGGGGCTCACCTACGTCGTCGATCGCTTCAAGGGCTGGGCGCACAGCGGGCACGTCACGCTGGCGCGCGGCGAACGCTCGCGGCTTGCCGACTACGCGTCCGACATCCTCTGATCCGAGATCGGAGCGGCCCGCAACCACAGTGCCGCCCGCGGCCCTCCGGCAAATCACCTGGCCACGGCGCCCGGCTCTCAGCCGGGCGCTTTTTCTTGGGCGTGCGGCTTAGCAACGCTTCGCGGCCGAAGTTCAAGTAAATTCTGAAGTTTTCTTGCGAAAGGCCCGGCGGTGCGGCTACTATCGGGCGCATCCATCATTCGTCTGTCGAGTCCTGAAAGTGAAAGCGAACATCGGTTCGCTTTCCGTCCCTGCCATGCGCCGACTCTGGTTCCTCGTGCTGGTCGTCCTGTCGCTCGCCGCGTGCTCGAGCGCGCCGCCGCGGTCCGCACGTTCGGGCGGCAGCGAAGCGGCGAGCGGCGACGCGTTGCGCACGAGGCCGCCCGGCCTGCCGAATTTCATCGATCACAGCATTGGACGCGAGGAAATTTCGATCGAGGCGATGAGCCTGGTCGGTGTGCCCTATCGCTGGGCGGGCAATACGCCCACGAGCGGCTTCGATTGCAGCGGCCTTGTGCAGTATGTTCTTGCGCGTGCCGCGGACGTGAAGCTGCCTCGTACCACGGCAGACATCAGCCAGCGCGGGCAATCGATCGAGCCCGACGAAATCGCACCGGGCGACCTCGTCTTCTTCAATACGGCCGGCAGACCGCATTCTCACGTGGGAATCTATGTGGGCAAGCTGCGTTTCGTGAACGCGCCCTCGACAGGCGGCACCGTGCGGCTCGACTATCTGACGAACCCGTATTGGGCCAGGCGATTCGACGGAATCCGGCGCGTGGCGCCGCCGCTCGAGCGGCCGTCTCCTTTCGATGCCCCGACCTATGTCGCTTCGCCGCGTGTGACTCCGGCTCAGCCGGCGGCGGACCCGACGCAAGCTCAACCGATTGTCGGACAAGACGTCACGGCAAGCGCCGGGCCGGCCGCAGCCAACGGTGGCATCGGTGGCAGCTCGGCAACTCCAAGTGGCCCGCGCGACGCGATCGATGCCGCCTCGGATGCGTTCGAGCCTCCTCCGCCAGCCGCCTCGATGGCCGAGCGCCAGGCCCAGCAGGCCGGCGCGAATTCAGTCGCGCCGCAGACGACACCGAGCGTGCAGATCATGCGAGCGTCGGGCGTTCCCCTCGACGTTCAGCCGGCACCGACATCGACGAGCGACGACCCGATCGCGAGGTTCGCCGCCGGAGCACAATAGCACTTGGCCCTGGCGCCGTGCCGAAACGATCGCGTACGAGTTTGCGCATTAACTTGCGCAATCGCGCGTTGAGACTATAATTTTGCGCATGAAAGCGCGCAAACGGTCCCAGCAGGACCCGATCACGAACGTCGAACGTCTCGCGAAGACGCTTCGATCGACACGGCGCGAGCGCAAAATGAGTCAACAAGTGCTCGCTGACCGCGCCGGCGTCGCGAGACGCACGATCACGAACGCCGAAGGCGCCGAAAATATCGGCGTGCGGGAGCTATGCCGCATCGTCAACGCGCTGGGCTATGAACTGGTCATCCGCCCGATGGACACCGTCGTCTTCGAAGAACTTTCCACCGTGTTCAAGGACGACGAATGACCGCGCTGGAACCGTTCGACATCGAGAGACTGTTCAGGCAAGTTCGACAACTGGAGGTGCACACTCCGCAGGGCGAAAGCGGCTTGCTGACCAAGGAAAGCCGATTCGTCTTCAACTACAAGCAGGTCTCGGACGCCACAGCCGTATCGCTCACGATGCCCGTGCGCCAGCAGAGCTATTCGAGCGGCGATCTGATGGGCGTGTTCGCCATGAATCGCCCCGAGGGTTACCTGCGGCTCATCATCGAAGAGCGTTTAGCGCGCTACGGCGCGCCAAGCGACATGTTCCTGCTGTTTCTCGCCGGGCGAAGCCAGATCGGCAGGCTCACCTACGCACTGCCAGGCGAGTCGTTGCCGCATACGGACGGCGAGCGTCTCGACGAATTGCTTTCCTCGCCGTCCGCGAGGCTCTTCGAGCACTTGGTGGACAAGTACGCACTCGGCTCAGGCATTTCCGGCATTCAGCCGAAAACGGTCGTGCCGATTGTCGATGTCAACGCCAGTCAGGCGCGGCAACGCGCGGCCCTGCCTCTGAAAACCGTCATCGTCAAAGCCGAAGGAGACGATTTCCCGGGCGTAGCGCGTAACGAATTCTTTTGCATGTCGGTCGCAAAAGAAGCGGGGCTCGACGTTCCCGAGTTTTGGCTATCGGACGATGGCCTGCTCTTCGTGATGGCCCGCTTCGATCGACTAGCCGACGGCGCGCCACTTGGCTTCGAGGACATGAGCGTGCTGACCGGCAAAGCGAAATACGAAGGTAGCTACGAGATGATCGCGAAGGCCGTCGACATCTACACGGGCGGAGCGATCGGGGAAAAGCGGAAGCTATTTCAGCGGGTCGCGCTCTCATGCCTGCTTCGAGACGGAGACGCGCATATGAAGAACATCGGTCTCGTCTATGAGGATCCGACCGGCCCACGGCGCCTGGCACCGGTGTACGACGTCGTTTGCACCGATGTCTATGCGTGGCTGGACGGGCGAATGGCATTGAGCCTCAACAAGACAAAAACGTTCCCGGTCGATGAAGACCTTTTCTCCTACGGCAAGCGGTTAGGGCTCGATCGTGAGGACTGCCAAACAATCCTCGACCGAATCAGGACGGCCTACGAAACTGTCGTGGCTCGCCTCGAACAGGATGCGCGATACGAAGCCGGCAAATTGCTTTCGGGTATCCGCGCGGCCATCGAGCGCATGGGCGTACGGCCTGTCGCTCGGCCGAAGCTTCGCTGAGCTCGACTTCGGTCTGTCGAGCTCGCCACCGGCTCAAAAGAGCCGATGACCGCACCACCAGGCCGCCGCGGCAATCAGCGCGGAGGCCGGGAGCGTCAAGATCCACGCCCAGACGATATTGCCTGCCACGCCCCAGCGAACGGCCGAAAGCTTGGTCGTGGCGCCGACGCCGACGATCGCCCCTGTGATCGTATGCGTAGTCGACACGGGGACGCCGAGCGCCGATGCGAGAAACAGCGTGAGCGCCCCACCCGCTTCCGCGCAAAAGCCACCGACAGGCTTCAGCTTCGTGATCTTCTGCCCCATCGTCCGCACGATTCGCCATCCGCCGAATAGCGTGCCGAGCCCCATCGACAGATAGCAGACGCCGACGACCCAGATCGGCGGTGCCGACGATGTCGTCGATGCATAGCCCGTGGCGATCAGCAACATCCAGATGATGCCGATCGTCTTTTGCGCGTCGTTGCCGCCGTGGCCGAGGCTGTATAGACCCGCGGACAAAAACTGGAGCCGCCTGAAGCGTCGGTCCACTTTGCTCGGCGGCGTCCGGAAGTAGATCCACGACACGCTCAACATGAAGAAGGACCCGAGCACGAAACCGAGCAACGGCGAAACGACGATGAAAACCACCGTCTTCAGCAGCCCATCGAAATTGAGCGCCCACCAACCCGACTTCGCGAGCGCCGCGCCGACGAGCCCGCCGATCAGCGCATGCGACGAGCTCGAAGGAATGCCGAAGCGCCAGGTAACGACGTTCCAGGCGATCGCGCCAACGAGCGCGCCGAAGACGACGTAGTGATCGACGATATCGGGGTCGATGGTCCCTTTGCCGATGGTCTGCGCGACTTTCAGGTGAAAGAGGAAATAGGCGATGACGTTGCAGGCGGCCGCGAAGGCAACGGCCTGCTGAGGCTTCAGCACGCCCGTCGAGACGACGGTGGCGATCGAGTTCGCCGCGTCGTGAAAGCCGTTCATGAAGTCGAAGGCGAGTGCGACGGCGATGAGCGCCGCGAGCACCCACACGGTGATCTCAATCGAATGCATTGTTCGAGGTCCGCTCTTTCAGGCGTTTTCCAGGACAATGCCTTCGATGATGTTCGCCACATCCTCGCATTTGTCGGTGACGGTTTCCAGCAGCTCGTAGACGGCTTTCAACTTGATCAGCGTCTTGACGTCGTCCTCTTCGCGAAAGAGCTTGGACAGCGCCGCGCGCAGGACGCGGTCCGCATCCGATTCGAGCCGATCGATCTCCTCGCAGGCCGCGAGGATCGCGCGCGCCTGGCTCAGGTCCGACAGCATGTTGACGGCCTTCTGCACCTGCTTCGCCGTGCCCGTGCAGATGTGGGCGAGCTGCTTCGCTTCCGACGTCACGGATTGGACGTCGTACAGCGAAATTGCGGTGGCGACGTCCTCCATCAAATCGAGGATGTCGTCCATGGTCGTGATGAGCTTGTGGATTTCGTCGCGATCGAGCGGCGTGATGAACGTCTTGTGCAGCAGGTCGATCGTTTCGTGCGTGAGCTTGTCCGCCGCTTTTTCATTGGCTTGCACGCGCTGCTTGTGCACTTCGGCGTCGCCGAGATTGTCTATGAGGAGTTCGAGCTCCTCGCTCGCGGCGACGATGCACTTCACATGCGCGTCGAAGATTTCGAAGAATTTGCCCTCGGTGGGCATGAAGCGACCAAACATGGAATCAGTATCAATGCAATGAATTCAAGCGGTTAGCGGGCATGCCACTCAGTCCCGGACTGCGCTTGCGGGCTCGTCGCGCATATCGTGATCTGTCTGCCGCGCGGCGTCTCTTTGTGACATCTTTGTGACGGCCGACAGTTTACCGGAAAGCGTCCTGACGCCGCCCACGATCGCATGCTCGTGACGCAAGCGCGCGACGCTTCGCCGCGTGGCGGGCAGGTCCTCGCGGCATAGGCGACCGCGTTCCCCGACGCTTTCAATCGGCTAGTACCAGCGCTCGCGCGTAGCGATTGTGCCGCTCGAGCACCGGCTCGATTTCGAGCGTCGTCAGCCGTCCTTCGCGCACGACGACGCGCCCGTCGATGACGCTCAACGCAGCCTGCGCGGGCGCGCAGAATACGAGCGCCGCGACCGGATCCTGGAGCGCGCCGGCAAACTGCGGCGTCCGCAGATCGAAGGCGACGAAGTCCGCCGCCATGCCGGGCGCGAGCGCACCGAGATCGTCGCGGCCAAGCACGCGCGCGCCGCCGCGCGTCGCCATCTCGAGCGCGTCGCGCGCCGTCAACGCCGACGGCCCGTAGCCGACCCGCTGCAGCAGAAGCGCCTGACGCGCCTCGCCGAGCATCTGCGCGCCGTCGTTCGACGCCGAGCCGTCGACGCCGAGTCCGACCGGCACGCCGGCATCGCGCATGCGCCGCACCGGCGCGATGCCCGACGCGAGCCGCATGTTCGAACAGGGGCAATGCGCGACGCCGGTACCCGTGCGCGCGAAGAGCGCGATTCCCGCATCGTCGAGCTGCACGCAGTGCGCATGCCAAACGTCGTGCCCAACCCAGCCCAGATCCTCGGCGTATTCGGCCGGCGTCATGCTGAACTTTTCGCGGCTGTAGGCGACGTCGTGGACGTTCTCGGCCAGATGCGTGTGCAGCGAGACGCCATAGCTGCGCGCGAGTGCGGCCGATTCGCGCATCAGCGGCCGACTGACCGAAAACGGCGAGCACGGCGCGACCGCGACGCGCAGCATCGCATAGCGGCCGTCGTCATGATAGGTCTCGATGAGCCGGCGCGTGTCGGCAAGAATCGCATCTTCGCTTTCGACGACTTCGTCCGGCGGCAATCCGCCGGCGCTACGGCCGACGCTCATGCTGCCGCGGCTCGCATGAAAACGCATGCCGATACGTTGCGCGGCGGCGATGCTGTCGTCGAGACGGCAGCCGTTCGGGTAGATGTAGAGGTGGTCGCTCGACGTGGTGCAACCCGAGAGCATGAGCTCGGCCATGGCAACCAACGTCGAAGTTTCGATCATCGGCGGCGTGAGCCGCGCCCACACCGGGTACAGCGACGACAGCCAGCTGAACAGCTCGGCGTCCTGCGCGGCGGGCAGCGCGCGCGTCAGGCTTTGAAACATGTGATGGTGCGTGTTGACGAGCCCCGGAATCACGATGTGGCCCGCCAGGTCGAGCACCTCGTCAGCGGCGTCCGCGTGCTCGGCCAAGTCGGCCGACGCACCGACGGCAACGATGCGGCCATCCTCGACATAGAGCGCGCCATGGGCGATCTCGCGGCGTGCGTCGTCCATCGTCACGAGCACGTCCGCATTGCGTACCAGCAGGCTGCGGGTCGGCCGGCGTGCGGCGCCGGACATCATCTGTCCTGTCATGCGTTCTCCGCGGCTCACTCTCCGCCGTAGAAGTTCTGCGCTCCCGCGAAGTTGTCGAACTTCGTGAATTGACCATGGAACGTCAGCCGAACGGGGCCGATCGGTCCGTTACGCTGCTTGCCGATGATGACTTCCGCCGTGCCCTTGTCGGGGCTGTCAGGGTTGTAAACCTCGTCGCGATAGATGAAGAGGATGACATCGGCGTCCTGCTCGATAGCACCGGATTCGCGCAAGTCCGACATGACGGGACGCTTGTTGGGCCGCTGCTCGAGGCTTCGGTTGAGCTGCGAGAGCGCGATCACCGGCACATCGAGCTCCTTCGCAAGGCCCTTCAGCGAGCGCGAGATTTCGGAAATCTCGGTCGCGCGGTTTTCGCCCGGCGAGGTCCCCGACATCAGCTGCAGATAGTCGACGATGATGAGCCCGAGCTTGCCGCACTGGCGCGCGAGCCGGCGCGCACGCGAACGCAGTTCCATCGGATTGAGGCCGCCGGTTTCGTCGATGAAGAGCTGCGCCTCACTCATCTTTTGCACGGCGTGCGTGAGCTTCGGCCAATCCTCGTCGGTGAGCCGTCCCGTGCGCATGCGATGCTGATCGAGACGCCCGACCGAGCCGAGCATCCGCATGACGAGCTGCGTCCCCGGCATTTCCATCGAGAAGACGGCGACGGGCAGACCGTATTCGATCGCGACGTATTCGCCGATGTTCATCGAAAAGGACGTCTTGCCCATGGCGGGCCGTCCGGCGACGATGATGAGCTCACCGCCATGCATCCCCGACGTCATCCGATCGAGATCGACGAAGCCTGTCGGCGTCCCCGTCACATCGCTCGGGTTCTCGGTATGGTAAAGCGTATCGATCCGCTCGACGACCTGCGTCAGCAGCGGGCCGATCTCCAAAAATCCCTGCGTGCCGCGCGCACCATCCTCGGCGATCGAAAAGACTTTCGATTCGGCCTCGTCGAGCAACTGCCGCACTTCTTTGCCCTGCGGGTTGAACGCGTCAGCCGAGATTTCATCGGCCACCGAGACGAGCCGCCGCAAGACCGCCCGGTCGCGTACGATCTCCGCATAGCGGCGAATATTGGCCGCACTCGGCGTGTTTTGCGCCAGCGCGTTCAGATAGGCGAGCCCGCCGACATCGTCCGCCTTTCCCGAACTGACGAGCGATTCATAGACGGTGACCACGTCGGCCGGCCGCGTCGCGGCGATGAGGCGGCCGATGTGCTCGTAGATGATGCGATGGTCGTAGCGATAGAAATCGCCTTGCGAGAGGAAATCCGCGATTCGGTCCCATGCGGCGTTGTCGAGCAACAACCCGCCCAACACCGACTGCTCGGCTTCGATCGAATGCGGCGGGACCTTCAGCGACTCGAGTTGGGGATCTTTGGACGGTGCGTTCATGGGATGGGATTATGGCGAAATGACCGGGCCTGTGCCAGCGCGCCATAATCGAGTAGGGGACGGGGTTGCCCCCGTCGCCCTCTCACACCACCGTACGTGCGGTTCCGCATACGGCGGTTCATGAACAACGCTGGAGGCGCCG
>NZ_PTIR01000037.1 GCF_002934455.1 Trinickia symbiotica
AGCTGCCGGCGCGAAGCCGACGGCGTCAGCCCCGGTAGCAGCATAGGGCGGCAATTTTAGTTGTCGTCGGCGGCGGTTGTAGTTGACGCCAGACAGCTTTGGGTATTAACGATCCGGACATGGCTGCTTGGGTACGAAAGCGACTTACGCCGCACCCGTTACAAACCTACCTCGGCAAGCTGCTCTTACAGCACCCACTTGCAAACGGCCTGCCCGCAACCTATATCGCTTGCTCTAGCCCGCTGTATCCCAACACGGCGTCTTCGCGGGAGTTGGCGAGAAATCTTCCTGGATGGTCGTATCTTGAAATCCCCACTGGGCACGACGCGATGCTGCTGATGCCGGATGAACTCACGCGCATGCTGGATTCTATAGACTGATTAATTTCCTGGGCAGTAGAGCCGGAGAGAAAAGAGTGCGAATTCGAACACGCTCATATTGATTGCTATCGGATGCTAAAAAACAGCGATTATGTTTAGTCAATTACATGTTGGTCGGGACGAACCTATAATCGATCCAGATATTCCAATCATTGATGCTCACCATCACCTCTTTGTCCGTCCAGCGATCCGTTATTTGTTCGATGATTACTTGGCGGACGTCCGTGCTGGTCATCGGATAGCCGCGTCCGTCTATGTGGAGGCCAACGCATTCCTGCGGCCGGGTGGCCCCGAAAGTATGCGATCTCTGGGCGAGATCGAATTCGCCAATGGTGCTGGTGCAATGGCCGCGAGCGGAGTCTTTGGCCATCATCGAATCTGTGCTGGCATTGTGGGATGCGCGGATCTACGCCTCGGTGATGAAGTCGGCGTCTACCTTGACCGCGCGCTACAACTGGCGCCTGAGCGATTTCGCGGTATTCGTCAGGGGGCGAATCATCACCCGAGCGAGGCGCCATACCGCTACATGCCGAACCGGCCGCCGCGCGGTCTGCTTCTTGATCCGGCGTTTCGGGCGGGATTTCGGCATCTTGCGACGCGCGGTCTCAGTTTCGATACCGGTGTTTTCCATCACCAACTGCCGGAACTCGCCGATCTCGCGGATGCATTCCCTGAAACGACTATCATCGTCAACCATTGCGGCCTGGCCGTTGGGATGGAGATGGATGCGATTGCGCGCGCGAACGCATTCGACGAGTGGCGTAATGCAATGCTTGAAGTTGCACGTCGGCCGAACGTGGTCTGCAAGGTAAGCGGATTGGGATTGCCGTTTTGGGGATTTGGCTTCGAGAATCGCTCGGACCCGATCGGATACAAGGAACTCTCGATAACTTGGGCGCCGTACGTTCTGACAACAATCGAAATATTCGGTGCCGATCGCTGCATGATGGGAAGCAACTATCCGGTCGATGGCCGCTCGGGCGGCTTTGTGCCGCTCTGGAATGCCCTGAAATACATCGTACGTTCGGCGAGTGCGGAAGAAAAGGCCGCGCTCTTTCACGGTACTGCCATGCGAATCTATCGCATCCCCCTATAGGCGGCAAGTGCCGGGATGGCGTCATTGACGCTTCGGCTTCAACTCGAACGCGCCAAGTGCATCTCCAGCCTACCGCGGACCAAAGCGGCACTACGTAAGGCCCGCGGATTTATCCGTTTGTCTTTGGATCGTTTGTGCCGCACTTGCGAGGAATCTGTCGAGGGACGGGGTATCGAAACGTGGGTTCCAGGTAAGCATCGCTGGGACAGGAAGCGATGGGTCAGCAAGAGGGACCATGCGAACGCCATCTATTCTCGTGCACGCGAGCGAAGCAGCAACGATCGCCATACCGTAGCCTTTCGATACCATCAACAATGAAGTCATCCAGTTGCGCGTGTACTGCAAGAATCTCGGGTAGATGCCTGTACGGCTGAACATGCTGATTATATTGTCGTGATTTTCCGGATTCACATCCCGCTCCAACATCAAGAAAGACTCTTCAGCAAGGTCGTGAAGGCCGATGACGGATTCGTTCGCCTTGGGATGGTGCTCTGGAAGGCACAGCGCATATGTATCGTCTTTCAGGGGAATGGACTTCAATTTGGGCGGCGGTGCTACCCCGTAGGTGAAGCCTGCCTCCAGCCGACCTCTGATCAGACGATTGAACTGCTCGCTGGAATTCATTTCATGGAGCACAAGTTCGACCTCGGGCGTTTCCTGCCTGAACTTCTCGATGATTTCAAGGATGCCTCTACAAACGAGCGAGCCTGCGAATCCAATATCGAGACGCCCCCTGGTTCCCTTATCGACCGAGCGCGCTACGTTCTTGGCCCGCGCCACGCTCTCAAGAATCTCACGCGCTTCCACCAGGAACGCGGCGCCGGCAGGGGTCAACAACACCTGCTGCTTGTTTCGTCGGAAGAGCATGACACCCAACTCTTCCTCAAGTGATTTTATGGCTGTGCTAAGCGGCGGCTGCGTAATCGAAAGTCTGGAGGCCGCTCGTCCGAAGTGCAGTTCCTCAGCCAGAACTGCAAAGTACTCTAGGACGTGAATTTTCAAGGTTTTGCTCCGTTCTTCATTTGCGTATCCTATTGCCTGAGTGAAAAATAGAATTGGACGTCAACGAGAGCTTCGCCCAGACTGGATCTCAACCTGAGGTGGAACAGGTGCATTTGAATGCTACTGCAAACGACGCGTGCAATCATACGGCCGTACCGCAGGCGTGTAAACGTGTAAGGTGCGTGGTGCTCAGTCTTCGGTAATGCTGCATGCAGGAATCTATGAAAGAAAAGGATGACGATATATAGGAGACAAGCCGCCTGGCGGCGTTCTTTGTTAGCGAAGGCGATCAATGCTGCGCGACCGGCTACATGATCTCTGCAGATCGCCCCAAGAGTGGCCAAGAGCCTGGCTTATATCCACCGAAGACGGCGGACGCCGCAACTAGATCGAGCTAATGCACGCTAGCCGGTCGCCCCGACCTTGAGCGGCTGACGTGAATCGTACAAAGTGCGGGCAAACATTTCGTTTAGCAATGCTCTGGAAGCTTGCTACCCATATTTCTAGTCAGAAACTCGTGCCGTTCCGGATTCCTGCGCTTGCGGTACGGGCCCGCCGCAGTTTTCGACGCTGATGGGGGTTTTACCGATGACACAGAATATCAGTTCGTCCGTTGGGAACGAGTCACGGGGCCAGGCCGCTTCGTGGCCGGGCAGCGAACCAAGCGCGTCGACGGGCGCTCGACTTCGGCGCACGATTTTCGGCGCCGTGGTCGGAAATCTCCTGGAGCAATACGACTTCGCCCTGTATGGCTCGATGGCCGCGATCGCGCTGGGCACACTTTTCTTCTCGAATCTGGGACCTACCGCAGCGCTGTTCGCCGGACTCTCCACCTTTGCTATCGGATTTTGCGCTCGACCTGTTGGCGGCATACTTGCGGGCCATTTCGGCGACATTTACGGGCGCAAGATCGTGCTGATGGTCACGTTGATCGTGGCCGGCATCGCGACAGCGATGATTGGTGTCCTGCCCACATATGCCACTGCGGGACTATGGGCGCCGTTTGCACTGGTGGGGCTGCGGCTTGTGCAGGGCGTCGCGGTGGGAGGGGAGACCTCCGGCGCGTTTCTTATAGTGAACGAGTCTGCACCGACCGCCAAGCGTGGCCTTTATACCTCGCTGGTGACGGCGTCCTCGTCGGCGGGGGTTTTGCTCGCCAACTTCGCCATTCTCCTGTTCGCCGCGATGCCTCGGGACGAATTTCTGTCTTGGGGATGGCGCATCCCGTTTTTGTTCGCAGTCGTCCTCATTGGGATCGGTGCATGGATCCGGCGCCACATGCAGGAATCGGTCGCCTTCGAGGAAGCGGTGGGCGTGGAGGAAGCCCGTGAGCGGAAGAAGAGCCCTCTTTTCGAGATGCTGCGTCACCGGCGGCAACTGTTCCAGGTCATGGGACTTTGTATGGGTTACAACGCATTGACCTATGTCTCGCTAACCTGGGTGATGGGGTACCTCAGCTTGAACGGGCGCGCCACTGACCTTGGCCTGACGGGGATGGTCATCGCTGTATCGGGATTCGGCGCGATGGCAGCCCTCAGCGGGTATCTTTCAGATAAGTTCGGTCGCAGAACGTTGATCACACTCGGATCCTTGGGCCACATTCTCTTTGCGTTTCCTCTCTTCAGGCTCCTTGATATCGGGCAAGCGCACGCCATTTGGACTGCGATGGGGGTCGCCGGACTATTCTCGGGCACGATAGCCGGTCCCATGAACTCACTTATGGTCGAATCATTCCGAACCGATCACCGGTACAGCGCGTCATCGAGCTCCTACACGATCGGTGCTGCAGTCGGAGGAGGATTGACGCCCCTGCTGGCTACCTTGCTGTACAGCCAAGCGCGAGCGACGTGGGGCGTGTCAATGATCGTAGTTGTAGCCGGGCTCATATGCATAAGTAGCGCGCGCAGTCTTAAGGAAACCGCCGGCATTGACATTCAATAGCCAGCGATTTGGTATGGCCAGTGCGACGGTCTGCGAATTTACTATGTGGAGGAATTCAAATGACGAATCAATCTACCCGTATCGGTTACGTGGGCCTCGGGAACATGGGCGGCGCACTGGCACGCCGTCTGCAGCTGACGCACCCGCTGCGGGTCTACGATATGAACGCGGACGCTGTCGCGGGGCTCGTCGAAGCCGGCGCCGAAGCGTGCGGCGCACTGCCAGAACTCGCTGCCGCATGCAATGTGATCCTGTTGTGCCTCCCGACCTCCGCGCATGTGCGTACAGTGATTTTTGGCCGAGGTGGGCTGGCAGAAGGTGTAAGGCCGGGCACCCTCATCATAGACCAGACATCGGGCGATCCGACAGAAACCCGAGCGATGGCTAGCGAGCTGGCGAGCCGACAAATCGCGCTGATCGATGCGCCTGTCAGTGGCGGGGCCCCTGGGGCGACGGCAGGCACGATTGCCATTATGGTGGGAGCCGGGCCGCAAGAGTGGGAACGCGTCAAACCAGTGCTGACCGCAATCAGCCCGAATGTCTTCCACGCGGGGGATGTCGGTACCGGTCATGTAATCAAGCTGGTCACCAACGTCATCAGTGGGGCGCAGCGCCTGCTTACGCTGGAGGCTGTCGCGCTGGCAGCCAAGAACGGCATCGACCCGAAGGTCTCGTCCGATATCTTGAGGCGCGGAGGGGCGCGCAACGCCTACATTGAGACGGTCCTCGGGGACCGCATCGCCAAGGGGAAACTGGACGTGCCGTTCTCGCTTGCGTTGATGCACAAGGACGTGAAACTAGCCTGCAAGCTTGCCAGTGACTCCGGCGTGCCGATGCTCTTCGGCAGCCTAACGCAGGAACTCTACCAGCTCTGCATCAATGAGATGGGAGGGGGCGCGGGGGTGGACACAGCCGCACTGGTTATCGACCGCATAAGCGGGACCCATATCGTTCCGAATGGCCAAGCGTAAAATGCGTTTTGCACTTTGACCAATAGACCAGCTGTACACAAGGGACTGATCTTGCCCCTGTTTCGCGAATCCCATAGCTGAGAGCTTTATGCGGCTCGCCCCTGCTGAGCGGCGAACCAAGTTTTTCTCGAACGTCATGGGGCTGACGTAGTCGAGCGTCGAGTGTAGCCGGCGCGAATTATAAAAGCCAAGCCAGTCGACGATTTCATCCATTGGGCGCCGCGTCGCGAAGTACCGACCATGCAGGCGTGCGACTTTCAGCGAACCCCATAGGCTGTCGGTCGGCGCATTCCCAACAGTCGCCACGCCGGCTCATTGAGGAACGCATGCCGTATGCTTTTAGCGAGTCCCGGAAGAGCCCGCTGCATTACTGGCTACCGGTGACCAACGAGCGCCGCACGGTTGCTTGTGCCCGTGTGGCGTCGCAAGATCAGGCGGGCGGCCTGGGGCGCCAAAAAGAGCGGCTCGAACAATATTGTAAAGAACAGGGTTGGTCATTCGAATTGTTATCCGACATTGGGTCGGGTATGAACTGCCACAAGCCGGGCTTGAATCGTCTGTTGCGCGACATACTGGCCAGCCATGTCGGACGGCTGGTCATTACCCGCAAAGACCGACTGCCGCGCTTCGGCGCTGAGTGGGTGTTTGCCGTGTGCGAGGCCAAGCAGGTCGAAATCATGATTCTCAATGAAGGCGAAGACACGACATTCGAAGAAGACTTGGCCGACGACGTACAGGAACTAATGGCAATTTTCAGCACCTCTTCATGACTTTCGCAGCCGCAAGAGACGGCATCCCCCGACGGACATTGCCCGAACGGCGGACCGATCACGCTCCTGACGGCGCGTAACCGTAATCGCGAGTCCAAACATCAGGATTCCATCCGCTCTCACAGGAGATCGCGGCCGGTGCCCAGCAATATGTTGCTCTCCAGAATCAGCGCGACGCTCAGCGTGCCGCCTGCATAGCAGCTATTTTGTATGCGCTGGTCGCATTGCATGTTGCAGGCGGGGATTCGCCTTTGCTGAAAAATCCTCTGCTTTAACGCTGCTAACCAAGCGCGAAAAAATCTGGGGCCGGATATCACTAAGCGCCGGCGAGCTGCCTTGATACGGATCCCGATTCGGCGTCTAATCCAAGAGGAGTCGAGGAAGTCGAGAATCGATATGCGTTGCGCGGATTGTGGTTGCGATAATCCGGATGGGGCCAATTTTTGCGAACGGTGCGGAGCCAGGATTGTAGGAGTCTGCGCGAGCTGTGGCCATGAATTGAGTGCGACCGCGCGTTTCTGCAGCGTGTGCGGCGCGCCCGTGCGCCAAGTGCCGGGGGCATCTTCCGTCGCCCCGATTCATTACACTCCAGCCCATCTGGCCGAGCGCATTCTGGCCCAGCAGGCTGCAATTGACACCCAGCAGCGAACGGCCGGTGAGCGCAAAACGATCACTGCGCTCTTTGCGGACATGGCCGGATCAACCGCATTGATCCATGACCGGGATCCGGAAGATGCCCATCGTCTGATCACACCCGTCATCGCGCTGATGATGGAGGCCGTGCATCATTACGAAGGGTTTGTGGCGAAGTCCCTGGGCGACGGAATTTTGGCACTTTTTGGTGCACCTATTGCGCACGAAGACCATCCCAGACGAGCCCTGTACGCGGCACTGCGCATGCAGGATGCGATGCGGCGCCACGCTGACCGAATCCGACTGCAGGAAGGTATCCCGCTGCAAATCCGCGTGGGCATCCACACGGGCGAGGTGGTAGTGCGCTCGATCCGCAAGGATGACCTGCGTGCGGACTATGACCCAGTCGGCCACACGATTCATATCGCTTCCCGGATGCAGACGATTGCCGCGCTCTCATCCATCCTCGTCAGTGAATCCACCCGTAAGCTGGCCGAGGGATACGTCGAGTTCAAGGCCTTGGGCGCCACACAAATCAAAGGTATTCCCGAGCCGCTGGAGGTCTACGAAGTGCTCGGTCTGGGTGTGCTGCGAACGCGCCTGCAAGTGGCGGCGCATCGCGGCCTGTCCCGGTTCGTGGGCCGCGAGGCGGAGTTGGAGCGGTTGCGCGGCGCCCTGAGGCAGGCCTCGGCTGGGCAGGCGCAAATCGTCGGTGTCGTAGGCGAGGCTGGGATCGGCAAATCGCGCCTGTTCCATGAGTTCAAGGAGCGCTCGCAGTGCGGCTGCCTCGTACTGGAGACGTTCTCGGTCTCACACGGCAAAGCGTTTGCCTACTTACCGCTGATCGAGCTCTTGAGAAACTATTTCCAGATCACCGCTCAGGACGATGAGCGGCGGTGTCGCGAGAAGGTCACGGGCCGTGTTCTGACCCTCGAGCGCAGCCTTGAAGATCTTTTGCCTTACCTGCTTTATCTGCTGGGCGTCAGTGAGGCCGGTTCCGGCATCGAGAACATGGACGCCCGAATTCGGCGCGACCGCACATTCGAAGCGATCAAGCGCTTACTGGTGCGCGAGAGTCTGAACCAGCCGGTTGAACTGCTGTTCGAGGATTTGCAATGGCTGGATAGCGAGACTGAGGCGTTTCTTGCCTTTCTCGTCGACCGCGTGGCGAGCTCCCGGATCCTCCTGCTTTTGAACTTTCGGCCAGAGTATTGGCCCGGCTGGGGCCACAAAGACAATTACACGCAAGTGAGGCTCGATGCTCTTGGACCGGCCGAAGCACAAGACCTGCTGAGCGCTCTGTTGGGCGATGAGTCCGGCCTTATACCTCTCAGGCAGCGCATCCTGGAGAAGACCGAGGGCAACCCCTTCTTCATGGAGGAGGTCGTCCAGACCCTTGCCGAGGAGGGCGCGCTGCTCGGCGCGCCCGGGCATTACCGCATCGTGAAGACACCAGCCGCGCTGCAGATCCCGACTACCGTGCAGGGCGTCCTCGCCGCTCGGATGGATCGGCTACCCGTCGCCGAGAAGACGTTGCTGCAGAATCTGGCTATTGTCGGCAAAGATTTTCCATGGAGCTTGATCCGGGAGGTCGTCGCGCAACCGGAAGACGAATTGCGCCGCCTGCTGTCCCGCCTGGAGGCGGCGGAATTCATCTACGAGCGGCCGGCCTTCCCCGAAGTCGAATACACCTTCAAGCACGCGCTGACCCAGGAGGTCGCCGGCAACTCATTGCTCTCGGAACAACGCACTGTGCTGCATGAACGCACGGCGCAGGCCATTGAGACACTCTATCCCGGGCGGCTCAACGAGTTTTGCAGCGAGCTGGCGCACCATTACAGCCTCAGCAGCAATGCGCAAAAAGCCGTGGAGTATCTGCATCGCGCGGGGCAGCAGGCCGTTCAGCGGTCGGCCAGTCTCGAAGCGATCGGGCACTTCAGTACGGCCCTCGGGCTGCTTGAACGAACGCCCGACACGACCGAGCGCGTCCGTCAGGAACTGAAGCTGCAGCTCTCGCTCGGTCCGGCGTTGATGGCGGCCCGAGGGTATGCTTCGCCGGAAGTCGAAGCGACCTATACGCGTGCGCTGGAGTTGTGCGAACAGATTGGCGAAAATTCGCAGCTCGCCCCCGTGCAACTAGGGCTGCGGACGCATTATGCATTGCGCGCACAATACGCAACCGCACGAGAACTGGGAGAGCGGGTGCTCCGCGTTGCCCGCAACGCTGGGAACACGGACTTACTGGTCGAGGCGCACAGCGCCCTTGGTGCGACCCCGTTCTTTCAGGGTGACTTTGAGGCCGCCCTTGACCACCAAGAAAAGCTTGTCGCCTTGTATGATCCGCAACGACATCATGCTCATGCGTTCATTTATGGCTTGGATCCGGGTATACGTGTGCTGAGCCTTTCGGCGTGGACCCTATGGTATCTAGGCTATCCCGATCAGGCCGCCGAGCGTGGCCAGCAGGCGTTAACCCTTGCACACAAGCTGTCGCACCCCTTCAGCCTCGCATTCACGCTTGTCGCTGCAGGCATGTTAAGTCAGTTTCGGCAGGAAGCGAAACTGACTCAGGATTACGCAGAGGCCGCCATTACGCTTTCCACAGAGCAAGGGTTTCCCCAATACCTCGCGTGGGGAGAGATCTTGCGTGGGTGGGCGTTAGCAGTACAGGGAAGTACCGATGAAGGGATCTCGCAGATGACCGAGGGACTCGTTGCCTACCGCGCTACGGGCGCCGAGCTATCGCGCTCGTATATGCTGGCTCTGCTAGCAGAGGCTTACGGATGCAGCGGGCAACCGCAGGCCGGACTCAGTGCGGTAACAGACGCGCTGTCCATGGTCGAGAAAACCGGGGAGCGCTATCACCAAGCGGAACTGCATCGGCTCAGGGGAGCGCTGACTCTTGATCATCCGGGCGGCCAGACGAGCGAGCCGGCAGAACAGCAGCAAGCGGAAACATGCTTTGAGGAGGCAATTTCGATCGCTAACGATCAGGGCGCAAGGTCACTGGAGCTGCGCGCAACACTTAGCCTCGCGCGCCTACGGCGAGCACAGGGGAAGACGGCAGAAGCGGAGCAGAAATTGAGCGCGATCTATAGTTTGTTCACGGAAGGGCTCGACACCAGCGACTTGCGTCAAGTCAAAGCGCTACTCAACGAAATGGCGAAGGACCAGACCATTTAGCGGCGGGACTTCTGCCGGTTTCGATTGCTCGCTGCTCTGACCTATAAATACGATACGAATCGTATTCGTATTGGCAATTCCGGTGACTTCTGGGGTTCTTTGATTTTTGGTGGTGCCTTCGTCAACTACGGAATGCCGACTGCTTCCGTTCGGTGGAAATCACTTCGCGTCCAAACCCAATGTCTCTATGCCAAAGTTGGTGTGATGCACAACCAAGGCCTCATGAGTCACCGGTTTAATTCGCAAGACAGCAGACCAGCAGACACTATTCGATTTTATAGCTGGCACGACTGTTGGTGTGAATGTCGGAATTGCGCAAAGATTCTGAAGTCGCGCAACGACGAATCGCCGGAACATCGCTAGCGCGCACGTAAATCTTGGCAGCGGATTTGCTCCTGTTGATCGCGCTGCTGTTGGCGAGCGTCGGCGTGGCGGCGCGAACCCACTACGCGGATTTGGGAAATCCGAGCGGCAACGGATACACTTGAGGGTTATCAACTGTGGGCCTGCTCCTCATATATTCAAGGCTGAGACGTCGCTCAATCCGTCCATCAGCCACAATCGTTCCCGCAATTTTTGGCAACGCGCGACACCGAGCACAGGGCCGACTAGCTCTTCGAACTTATTGCTTAATTCTTCATCGCTGAGGGGCGCGTCCGGATCTCCGCGGCGCGTGCGCTGCAGCCACTCCCACATCGCACCGTTACGCATTGTCAGCCGCACCAGCGCCGCACGCTGATCTGGGAAGGATGCGTCCAGTTCCGGGTGCACGGAGAGTCGGATTCTTTCGATCAAGCGACGTAATTCCGGGTCGTGCAGGCGCTCCGGTGTAAAGGCAGGGAGGCGCACACTGCCATAGCGCAAGGCAGTTGCGACAACGAAGGGGATGCTAAACCGGGCCTCGGCTGCCGTTGTCGGGTTGAAGTTCCCCGCCACGTCCAGTGCCGGCCGGTAGGTCTCGATGTGGATATCCTCGATGTCTTCCCAGTGAACGCTTTGGGAATGCTGCAAGTGTAGTGCACCATCAATCGCGGCAAACGTATGGCCGCAGCAGGCGTGGTTTTTGAACGTCATCGACTCGATATTGTAGGTCAGGCCGACATCCTTCAACACCGCCGCCCAGTCGGGCGAGCCGCTCATGGCTTTTCCGAGACCGGCGGCGCCTTCCAGGATATCAAGTGAGCCAGTGACGCCGCGCGCGGCCAATTGGGCCGCCAGCAAACCACTTTCGGCAGCACGGCCGGCATGCAGCGGCTTTGACATGGAGTCCATCCGGAACGCCTGTTGCAGACCGGCTGCAAAAGTTGCGCAAGTCGCAAGTGCATACGCAAACGGTCGTTGCTGTAACCCCAGCAATGAGGCCGCCGCCGCGGTAGCGCCAAAGGTTCCTACAGTGCCAGTATTGTGCCAGTAGCGGTAGTGATTACGACCGAGAGCCGTCCCAATACGTGTGGAAATCTCATATCCAGCGACGACAGCTCGCAGCATGGCCTCGCCGCTGCTCCGCTGCGCATGCGCCAGCGCAAGCGCAGCTGCGATCGTTGGCGCGCCGGGATGGTAGATCGCCTTGCGATAGATGTCGTCCACCTCGGTTGTGTGCGCCGCCGTGCCGTTTATCAGCGCCGCGGCACGCACGGTTGCCGCTCGACCCAGTGCCAGACGCGCAGCACCGCGATCCAGATCCTCCGCTAGCGCCTGTTCCAACAGTATGGGCGGCTCACAAACCGCACCAGAAATCAGCGCGCCATACCAATCGAGGACTGCACGCTTGGCGTGGTGAATTACCTCCGGCGACAGGGCGCAAGTTTGCATGCTGGCTCCGAAACCGCTCAGTCGCTCACACACATACATCGGAATTCTCCTTGCTTCTGTCGGACGCGAGTCGGCTTTTCCGATTCTCGGCAATGAAACCGACGCCTGACATCAGCGGTACATTGCATAATAATACGACACGTATCGTGTGGGTTATCACTTGCTAGGGCATGCTGTCAATGCGCAAGGCTGGCGGCGTCACCGTTACGGTTCTATATAGTGCAGCGTCCGTCTCTCGGTAGCCGACCATCGACGCACGCATCAGAAACCGCAGTGGAAGAAGCAGTTCGTCTGGAGAAAGCCGGTGTTGCGACGGAGGCGATCGCGGTGTCGGAGGGGTGGCGCGGGCGCAGGAAACGCTGCGCCGGCGCTGAAGATCGGCGCGCATCGGGCGATCCTGATCAATCGACGAGGAGTGGATCATCGATCCTCGGCATCCCTGGCGACAGGGTGGCGAGTCGCCGCGGCGACGATTGTGCTGAGCCGGAGGGATGGTCTGAAAGCCTGTCATGTCACTGCAAAGATACGGTAGTAGCGTATCTCGCGCGCGCATCTTGCGTCGTACCGGCCATACTCGTAAAGTATCGATACGTATCGTATTAGTTCGTTCCAACTCGGGGAGTACGGTTGGATGGAGTCGGGCCGTACCATTGATCCCCCGCGAAGGGAGGGCTGATCAATTTGGCTTGTATGGTGCTCTCCGAGGGCACTGTTTGATGACTATGGTCAAAAAAACTACCAATGAACAGTTGTTCGTATCCAGACCGAAGACAGCAAGCCTCTCGATCAAAGCGTTACTCGTGGCGTAGCTATGCTGGCGCAGGCACGAATAAAGTGGCCCCCTCTGTTGGGGGCGTTGAGCTTTTATCGGGTCCCGTTGGAGCGCAGCCGCTACCCGTTTCGACCAAGCTAACGAACCGCGCAAACGTTCTCTGGGCCGAGTGGAAGACAGAATCGGTTGAAGCGGTTGACCGGCTGAAATGCTGCGTGCCCCAGTTTGCCTGTCGCGAACATCGGCCCATGCATCCCGTTCGTTCCACGCATCTTAATAATCGGCCTCCGGTCACGAGCCGATATCTTTAGCGCATCACGCTTGGAATGCCTGCGCACTGCGTCCAATTCAACACATGATAAGAGTAAAAATCAATGAATCGACTCACGTTTCGCCAAAAGCTATGGATTCCGCTCGTCCTGAGTTGGCTTTGTCTGTTAGCTATTACCCTTTGGGGGACGTTTGAAACGCGCAGTGCGCGGATGGAGGAGCGTCAGCGCGATTTAAAGCACGTCAGCGAAGCCGCATTTAGCTTGGTCAAGGAGTACGGTGACCTGGCTCACGAGGGCAAGTTGGCTGCTGACGACGCGCGTGCGAAGGCGCTGGCGCGGTTGAAGGGGATCCGCTACGGCGCGGACGGGTATTTCACTGTCAATCATTCGAATTCCGTAATGGTGATGCACCCCATTAAGCCTGAATTGGATGGCAAGGACATGTCGAGGGCCACCGTTCCGGGGGCAAAACTCCTGTTCGACGAGTTCTCTCGCGCGGGTAAAACTGGCGATAGTGGATTTGTCGATTATCAGTATCCAAGACCGGGTAGCGATACTCCAGTGGCCAAGAAAGGCTATGTGGTCTATTACCAGCCTTGGGACTGGTGTCTGGTAACAGGCGCTTATATCGATGACATTGATAAGGCATTTCACGCGTCGTTGGTCAAATCGCTCGTGCTGATGTTAGCGGTGGGCCTGCTGATGACACTCGCGGTCGCGGTGGTCACACGTGGGCTGGTGCGTCAGTTAGGTGGCGAGCCGGCGGATGCGGCGGACATCGCTAGTCGTATCGCCGAGGGCGATCTTGCGATGCAAGTCCTCACCCGGCCTGGTGACCGCGAAAGCATTCTTTATGCGATGGCGCGGATGCAGCAGCAGCTTACGGGGACCATCGGCGATATCAAGACATCGGCTGATTCAATCGCGAGCGCCACGGAGGAGATTGCCGCCGGCAACTCGGACCTGTCGCGGCGCACCGAGCAGCAGGCGGCGTCGCTGGAGGAAACGGCAGCGAGCATGACGCAACTGACCGAAACAGTGCGTCAGAACACTGATAGCGCAGTGCATGCCAATGCGTTGGCGACGCGAGCAACCGACGCCGCCGATGCGGGCAATGAGGCCGTGCTGGGCATGATCGGCGCGATTGAAAGAATCAGCGACAGCTCGACGAAGATCTCGGAAATCACGGGCGTGATAGAAGGTATTGCTTTCCAGACGAACATTCTTGCTCTGAATGCCGCCGTGGAGGCCGCGCGAGCCGGCGAACAGGGCCGCGGCTTTGCGGTGGTAGCCAGCGAGGTTCGCAACCTGGCACAACGCTCAGCTGCGGCGGCGAAGGAAATCAAGGATCTGATCGAGTCGTCGGTTTCGATGGTGAGCGACGGGGCGAAGCAAGCAAATCACGTCGGCACGAAGATGGAAGAAGTGAAGCTGGCGATCAAGCAGGTGAGCGATATCGTGAGCGAAATCGCAGCGGCGTCGGAAGAGCAGAGCCGAGGCATCGAGCAAGTCAACCAGGCGGTTAATCATATGGATGAGGTCACGCAGCAGAATGCGGCGCTGGTTGAGCAGGCAGCCGCAGCGGCGCAGTCGCTCGAAGAGCAGGCGCGGCACCTGAATGGAGCAGTATCGGCGTTTAAGCTCGATGACGCATGAACTGTAGCGAGTCGAAGGCCCGGTGATGGCACAACATTTACATGGGAGGTTGTATCAGATCCGAACCCCAATTCCACTGAGATTTACCAGTCCCGCGCTTGTCTCGTCGCCCGGTGCGGTGTACAGTTTCGATACGTAGCGTGTCGTTTGCGTGGCTAGACCATAGTGCCCGAGTCCATTCTTTGGCGTGCGTCCGTGAGGTCCTTACTCCACGAGCGGAGGTTTTGCCTTTGCCGGGTGCCAGTTGAACTTGCTGCACGCGTTGCCGATTCATGGGGCGGCCGGCAGCGGCGCTTTCGCGCGCCTGGCCGACACCCCAAAAAGCTACCAATGACAGTCATTCCAATCAGGTACAGGAGATAAAAATGCCTCTCGATCATTACGTTACCCTTGGCCGTTCAGGGTTGCGGGTGAGTCCGTTTTGCCTTGGTGGCATGACCTTCGGCGCAGACATGGGTTGGGGCTCCAGCATCAAGGAGTCCCAAGCTGTCATCGACCGCTACTTAGAGCTTGGCGGCAACTTCATCGACACGGCCAATGGCTATAACAAAGGCCACTCCGAGAAGATCATTGGCGACCATCTCACCCACAATCGCGAACAGCGCGACCGGCTCGTCATCGCCACCAAGTTCAGCACCAACCTGTATCCGGGCGATCCCAACGGCGGCGGCTCCAGCCGCAAATCGATCATCGCCGCCTGCGAGCAATCGCTGCGGCGCCTGCAGACCGACTATATCGATCTTTACTGGCTGCACAACTGGGATAAGCACACGCCGATCGAGGAGACGATGTCCGCGTTGCACACCCTCGTTCAGTCGGGCAAGGTCCGCTACATCGGCGTCTCCGATACACCTGCGTGGAAGATCTCTCAGGCGCAAGTGATCGCGCAGTTGCGCGGCTGGTCGCCGTTTATCGGCACGCAAATCGAGTATTCCCTGCTTGAGCGCACGGTTGAAGGCGAACTGATTCCGATGGCGCGCGAGCTAGGGGTCGGCGTGGCGTGCTGGGCTCCGCTGAAGGGAGGTCTGCTTAGCGGAAAGTACACGCGGAAGAATGCTGGCACGGTCACGCCACCGCGTGCGTGGCTGGCGGGGTTACTGAACGACAAGACGTACAACATAGTCGATGCGTTGACTGGAATCGCGGCAGAACTGAACACGACCGTTGCTCGCGTGGCGCTCGCATGGGTCAGAGCGCGGCCGGGTGTGTCGGTCACCGTTCTAGGTGCGGACACGGTTGATCAGTTGGAGGATAACCTGCAAGCGCTCGAGGTCAATCTTACCGCCGAGCAGACGGCCACGTTGGATGCGCTGACGGAACCGCAGCTTCCGTTCCCTATCCCATTCCTGCGAGCGACGCCCGCGCTGCATCATGGTGGTACGACCGTGAATGGCGAGCCCTCGCAATTTCACCCATTCGTTCCGGCGAAGAAGGGCGACCATTACTGAGGTAGGGCTGAACAATTGCGGCTGAAAGGGAACAGTGGATTGCGCGGCTACCCTATAGTGTGCGATTTCGGCGCGAAAATTGGCCGCGAGCGAATCTATGTGACGGCGACACCAGCCGGGCAAGGGAGGGTTGATGTTTAAGCAACTGCATGCGGGGCGCGACGAGACGATCTTGGATCCGGAAATTCCGATCATCGACGCGCACCATCATCTGTTCATGCGCCCGGCGATCCGGTACTTATTCGACGACTATCTAGCGGATGTTCGCGCTGGCCATAACATAGTTGCATCGGTCTATGTTGAGGCCAACTCGTTTGTACGACCGGATGGCCCTGAAGTGTTCCGTCCGTTGGGGGAAATCGAATTTGCCAATGGGGCCGGCGCCATGGGGGCAAGCGGCGTGTTCGGAAACCACCGCATCTGCGCGGGTATCGTGGGGTATGCCGACCTGCGAATCGGGGCGCAGATCGGCGACTATCTTGATCGCGCACTCCAAATCGCACCTGATCGATTTCGGGGAATTCGGCAGGGCGCGAACCATCATCCGAATGAAGCGCCATATCGTTTTATGCCGAGTAGGCCGCCGCGTGGGTTGCTACTTGACAGCGATTTCCGGGCGGGTTTTCGACATCTCGCGAGCCGCGGTCTCAGCTTCGATGCCGGACTTTTTCACCATCAGTTGCCGGAGCTCGCAGACCTTGCCGATGCTTTCCCAGATACTACCATCATTATCGACCATTGCGGGCTAGCAGTGGGGATGGAGTTGGATGCCGACGGCCGCAAACGCGTATTCCAGGAGTGGCGCGATGCGATGCAAAAGATTGCGGTGCGTCCAAACGTGGTATGCAAGATTGGGGGTTTCGGCCTACCGTTCTGGGGATTTGGCTTCGACGGGCGAGCGGATCCGGTAGGTTACGAGGACCTTGCGTCTGTATGGGCGCCGTACGTAATGACGGCGATCGAGATTTTTGGGGTGAACCGCAGCATGATGGCAAGCGACTATCCGATTGATGGTCGGTCCTCTGGTTTTGTCCCGCTCTGGAACGCCTTTAAACATATTGTACGTTCGGCAACGGCCGCAGAGAAAGATGCGCTGTTTCACGGCACGGCTGCAAGAACATATCGGATTTCCGTTTAGAAATAGTTTTTCGGAGCGTGTCGACAATACACGGAATCGCCGAATATCAAATAAATCTTAAGAAGAGGAGACTTGTATGCAAGTACGAATCGGATTGTTAAACAAGAAGCCAGCGTTGACTGCCGATGAATTTCGAATGCATTGGCGAGATATTCACGGTGCCATCGCGGCCAGGTTGCCGCGGCTTAAAAGCTATGAGCAGAATCACGTGCTGCCTGTCGAACAACGTGGAAGCGGGTTCAAAAGCGGGGCTGAGCGAATCGACGGATTCTCGGAGCTAAGCTTCGGTAATGACGCAGACATGCGTGCTGCAATGGCAACAGATGTTGGCAAATCGCTGATCGCAAACGAAAGCCGTTTCCTCGAGCGGGTGCGTGTCGTTACGGTCGATCGGATTGAAGTAGTTCCCCCGCCCAAAGAGGGGACCTATATCAAGCGCATCTCGTTGCTCCGCCGTCGCCCAGAGCTGTCGCCTGAAGAATTCACCAAGGAATGGCTGGGAGTTCACGCATCTCTCATCAAAGCTATTCCAGGCGTAATCGGCTATCGGCAAAATCTCGTCACCGGAAGGCAGGTTCCAAAGGGTACAGAGGTCGATTACGACGGATTGCCGATCGACGGAATCGTCGAGCTTTGGTTCCCGAGTTTGGGCGCCTTGACGACCGCTTTCGCATCCGCGGAAGGAAAGGAAACGGTTACGCATTCCGGCAAGTTCCTCGACGAGATAACGACCTTTCCGGTCGAGCCGATATTCATAGTCTGATGAAATCGCGGTGACCGGAGCGAGCAATGTCGTGATCACAAATCAATCCGGCATCGCTGCTGCACCGGCAACATACGCACTCGCTGTGAGCAGAGAGATACTTTGCAACTGGAGACAAGCGGACGTCGCGACAATTGAGTCGGCCCGGCAGCTCCCCGCACCGCGCACGTCTGCTTATTAACTGCAGGAAATATCATGAGCCTGAACCAACCGATGACCAGCGAACCCGTTTCCATTGAGCCGGCGCTGTTCCGGCAGCTGCTTGGCTGCTTTCCGACGGGGGTGGCGATCGTCACAACGCGCGATGCCCAGGGACGTCCGGCGGGGCTGACGTGCAACTCCTTCAGCTCGGTGTCGCTTGACCCGCCGCTGGTGCTTTTCAGCCTGCGTAAGGCCAGCCGGTTGCTCGAGGTATTTACCTCGGCTGAGGGATTTGCGATCAATATCCTGTCGCAGCGCCAGGATGCGCTCTCCGGCCGGTTTGCCTCAAGCCGGATTGAGAACAAGTTCGAGGGAGTGGATTGGCGCGCGGGCGTGCTCGGGATGCCGATGATCGACGATTGCCTGGCAAGCTTCGAATGCCGCACGTATGCGTGCCACGATGCGGGCGATCACTACGTTTTTATCGGCGAAGTCAAGCATATGAGCGGCGGCTCAGCGGACCAGGCGTTGGTGTTCTACAAGGGCGCCTACATGATGCTGGCCGAATCGCTGCATACCCTTGTGATGCAGGGGCGGCTTGGGCAGGCCGACATCGACGAAACTTACGGCACGCTTTACGGCACACTGTTGCGCATGGCATGCGAGCGGGCGAGCGATACGGAGCTCGACGCAATCGAGGCAGCTGTGCAGGAAATCGAGCAACTTCCGGAAGCCGCGCCTTTGGCCCAACGTATTGAGTCGGCCCGCCGCTTTTACGGGGCGATAGCCGCGGCCGGGCACAACGAGGCTCTGATGCTCATGGCTCAGACTATGGCCACCATTCAGCGCGAGCGCATGACTCATGTGTTGCAGGTGCGAGCTCGGCCGGACTTGTTCCCGCTGCGCCGAGAGATTCTAGACAGCCTGCGCAGACGCGACGCCCAAGCGGCCGTGGCTGCCCTCGATCGACTGATTGCTCAGTTTCGCGCCGGCGATGGCGCGACGGCCGTCGACTGCGTTGATGTTCATGCTTAGCGATGAGATGTGCCATGTCGTCGGATTGGTTGTGGTGGTGCTAGCGTTCCGCCCCGCTCAGACGCCATGGCGATAACCCGCATCTCTGACCGCGAACCGATGGCACAGAGTTGACTAGCAAGACTGCGCGTTACCGTGATGAAGATTCCTCCCCTGAACCCGCTCAAAGTATTCGAGGTGGTTGCACGCACTGAAAACCTCACTCATGCTGCCAGTGAGCTCTGCGTCAGTCAGTCTGCGGTGAGCCGTCAGGTCGCAGTGTTAGAGGAATATCTGGGCGTGCAGTTGTTCACGCGAGAACGGGGGGGCGTGCGATTAACGGAAGTGGGCGAGGTATATTCGCGCAGGGTCACCCCCGCGTTTCAGGCGATCAGCCAAGCGACAAGCTACGTCACTCAACGCTATTCGGATAGCCGGATCCGGCTCAGAACTTATACCACGCTGACGGCGCGCTGGCTGATTCCCCGCCTTCCGCGGTTTAATGCGCTGTACCCGAACATTGAAGTCATAGTGGACAACAGCCCCGCACCACTGGATTTCAATGCCGAGAGTTGCGACATGGCTATCCTGCTCGGCGATGGCCATTGGACCGGCAGCCAGGCAACGCTCTTGATGGAAGACATAATTGAGCCGGTCTGCGCACCGGAGCTGCTCGACGACGTTCACAGTTGCGAGAGGTTCCCCGAGTACTTGCTGAGCAAGCGTCTTCTAATATCCAAATATCGCAAGAACGATTGGCCGATCTGGCTGCATCATGTTGGGCGGGATGCTGCGCTTAACGGCGCCGACACAATGACATTCAGTAGTTCGATACTTACCTGGCAGGCGGCAATGGACGGGCTCGGTATTGCGATCGGACAAAAACATATGGTGCAGGCGGACATCCGGCACGGGCACCTGATACGGCCGTTCAATCGTGAATTCAAGACCGGCAAGGGCCACTACGTCGTGACGCCAGCCGTCCAGCGCTTCTCACCAAAGATTTCAGCGTTCCGCGACTGGCTGTTGCATGAGGCATCTGAATCGGGGGAAGCAGAAGAGGGCGAGAAGTCGCCACGCGCGGACCTGAAGGGCGCGACCGTGGCGAACCGCTCGAATATGAAATGACTTGCCTACGCGCTGACTCCGACCCGAACGCACTTAGTGCGCAGAAATTCGTGCAACCCTTCCGTGCCGCCTTCCGAGCCCAGCCCGCTATCCTTTGTTCCACCAAAAGGCGTTTCGGGTAGCGAGGCCTGCCATTCGTTGATACAGACGACGCCACTTTCAATTTCGGAGGAAAGTCGGCGAGCGCGCTGCAGACTGTTTGTGAAGGCATACGCGGCGAGGCCAAAAGGCAGGCTGTTGGCTTGCGCGATGGCGCTTTCCAGCGTGTCGAAAGGGCTTAGCAGCGCGAGAGGGCCAAATGGTTCGACTTGGCATGCTTCGCTAGCCGGATCAGGCCCGACCACAACTGTAGGCGCATAAAAGAAGCCTGAACCATTCAAGCGTCGCCCGCCGGCCGCGACGCGTCCCCCTCGATCGCTCGCATCCTGAACCATCCGATCAATGGCTTGCAGTCGGCGCAGATTTTTCAGGGGGCCCATTTGTGTTGCGCTGTCGAAAGGATCTCCGACTCTTAGGGCCTGCGCCGCCTGCACAAAGGCGGTGCTGAATGATTCAAACGCAGAAGCTTCGACGAAGAAGCGCGTAGGCGAAGTGCAGACCTGCCCGGCGTTGCGGTACTTCGTCGCGACCGCCATCCCTGCGACACGCTCGACTTCGCTATCGGCACAGACGATCACTGGCGCATGCCCGCCGAGTTCAAGCGTTGCACGCTTCATCGTCAGCGCCGCCTTGGCTCCGAGCTGCTTACCGATCGAAGTGGCCCCCGTAAAGGTCACCATCGCGATATCGGGCGCTGCGCAGAGTTGATCCGCGATGCCGGCGGGATCGCCGAAGACCATATTAAGCACGCCATCGGGTACACCGGCGTCCTGGACAGCACGTGCGATGGCCAGTGCTACGCCAGCGGTCTCTTCAGAGGGTTTAATTACGATAGTGCAACCTGCAGCGAGGGCGCTACTGATCTTACGCGATGGTGTAATCGCCGGGGCATTCCAACCTGCAAATGCAGCGACTGGACCGATAGGCTCGAGCTCCACGGTTTGTGAGATTCCTGCACCGCGTGGCGGAATGGTCCGTCCGTAAATGCGCCGCGCTTCCTCGGCAGACCATTCGAACATTTCAGCTGCCGTGTCCACCTCGCGTTGCGCCTCTGAAAATGGCTTTCCCAACTCCATGCTGATTTGCTCGGCGATGGCCGAACGGCGCTCACGCATCAAAGCTCCAACGCGCCGCAGGAGTCCGGCCCGTTCCAGCGCCGACGTCTTGCGCCAGGTTCGCCACGCATCGGCGGCAGCGTCGATTGCCTCGCGGACGTCCTGCTCGCTGGCGCATGCGTATTGGCCCAGCGCGCCAGCATCGCTGGGATTGATCACGGTGACCGACTGTTCAGAGGTGCCTGGTCGGAACTCGCCGGCAATAAATTGAGTGTATTCCATCTTTGCCTTCAGGCAATTCGGTGGGCATATGGCGTCGGCAGCCCGGTTGACGGGTAACGTTCGCCTACCAGAGGATCGTGGCCAGGAATGATGAATTCTGGGCCGTCAGCGAGGCGCTCAATGCGTGAATAGCCGGCCAACAATTCGTCGATTTTGTACAGCGCGGGAAACGGATTGCGGGTCTGATAGTTCTCGTAGTAGTGTGCGGCATCAGAGGCCAGGACTATCCAGCCGCGTGAAGTCCGTACGCGCACCACTTGCAGCCCATCGGTATGCCCGCCGATCGCATGTAGCTCGATGCCGTCGTGTAGGGAGTAACTGCCTTGGATCAGCCGCACGTCACCGCGATATAGACGTTTGAGCAGCACCGCGATGTCGTCCGTCGCAAAGAAGTAGTTCAGGCGCGGCTCGCACATGCACTTACCGGTGGCATATTGCAGCTCGCGCTCTTGCAGCCAAATCCTCGCATGCCCGTAATCGCCCACATTTCCGGCATGGTCGTAGTGCAAGTGAGTCACGATGACGTCCTGGACCGATTCTGGCGGATACCCTAGGTCCCGCAGAGCCGAGGCCGGTTCTATCAGATAAGGGCGCCCGCGCGCAAGGGATGAGGCGTGACTGAAGCCGGTATCGACCAGAACGACCTTGCCGTTTCCGACAATCAGCCAGACATAGAAATCCAATTCGGTGGGCTTGTCAGGCTCGTCAGTCACCGGGTGAATGAAGTTGTCCCGACGGCGCCGATGCATCGTGGCGAATCGGATTGCGAAGATCTCGTACGCGGGGGCACTCATAAGCCGGTAATCAGTTGGAGAGCGAGGAGAGTTTTCATGTAGCCCGTTAGCGCCAGCGTCTATGCTTGCAGCACTAGCGCGTCGACAGCCATGACGCCTTCTCCTTCGCGCATCACCATGAGCGGATTAACCTCCGCCTCACATATGCGAAGATCTGGGCGCAGAGCCAGTTGGGACAGGTTGACGATTGTCTGTGCAAGCGCTTCGAGGTCGCCCCTTTCCTTGCCGCGCATGCCGGCCACGGTCTGCAATAACCGAACTTCAGCCACCATTTCGCGCGCCGTCTCCAGCGGTACTGGCGCCAAGCGGATGCTTCGGTCGCGTAGTACCTCTGCCCAGATGCCACCAGCGGCGAGCATGACCACCGGGCCTGCCTCTGGATCGACTCGATATCCGAGCAGCACCTCTGCTAGGCCACGTCGCATCGGCTGCACGAGCACGTCGTCGCATTGCACGCCGGGGGCACGCACTTCGAGGTTGTTGCCAAGGGTGACGAGTGCTTGCGCGAGTTCCGTTTCGTTCCGGATGCCGAGCAGCACGCCGCCAACTTCGGTCTTGTGCAGGATTTGTCCGGAGCAGACTTTGGCGGCCACGGGGTACTCGAACGGCAGTGTCGCGGCGGGACCGCGCAGCGGCAGCGTGACGTACGGTGCGTGCGGAACAGACAAGATATCTAGGACTTCGTAGGCCTGTGCTTCACTGATGGCATGGCCCTCCGACGATGTCGGGTGGCCGGATGCAGGTCCCACGCCCGAGGATCTTCGAGCCAGCACGGCGGAAACAGCATCGGCGCAAGATTCGGGTGAACGGAAGCACGGCACGCCAGCCTGCGTCAGTTGCGCGAGGGCCTGCGGTGCATCGGGTACGAGCATGGCCAACAAGGGCTTCACATGGTCTGCACTGTCCAAAATTGGCTTGACCGCGAGGTCTGGATTGAAGCGCGCCGATGATCCGACTACGGCGATAACCATATCGAACTCCGGCGCATCGAGCATGATGCCAAGCGCCGCTTTCATGATTTCGTAACGCGTACCGGCGAGCGTGAGGTCCAGAACTCGACCGGCGTTCCCCGGAATGCCTGCGGCTTCGAGCTTCTTCAGCGTCTCCGGCGAAGCCGGTTGCACTACGACGTCGCGCACGCCCAGTTGATCCACCACCATTGCGGCGCCGCCCCCTGTAGTCGCTACTACGCCGACGCGCCGCGGGGCTGCATGCTGGGTCGCTCCCAATCGCTGTGCGAGCGGAAACACCTCTAGGAAGGTGTCCAGCATCTCGACTCGTACTACACCGAGATCACGGAGAAAGGCGTCGGCGATATCGTCTTCGCCTGCCAACGCGCCTGTGTGTGTTGCGGCCATTTCCGCGGCCGCTGCAGAACGACCGAGTTTATAGGCCACTACCGGCTTGCCACGCTGCGCAGCCGCCCGTGCGAAGGCCCGCAGTTCTTCGCCATGCCGGAGGCTTTCAAGGAAGAGCAGGTAACCTTCAATTTCGGGATCGTCCAGCGTAGCTTGGCAGATTTCCCCGATGGAAAGATCTGTTTCGCTGCCTACCGATACGAGACCCGCAAAACCTACGCCGCGGGCTTTACCGCGAGAGACTAGTGCTCCGATCATGCTTCCGCTGTGAGATGCGACGAAGACCTTGCCACGGGGCATATCAGATTCAGCGAAGGCTGCATTGGCCGTCAGTACCAGCCCGCTCTCAGGATGGACGACGCCGAGGCTGCTGGGACCAAGAATGCGGATGCCGGTGCTTGCTGCAAGTTCCCGCAACGCTTCCTCCCTTGCAACGCCTTCCGGCCCGGATTCCGAGAAGCCACTTGCGAGAATACTGATGACTTTGACGCCTAGCTTCGCGCACTCAGTCACGGTCGGGAGCACAGATTCCGTCGGCGTCAAGATGAACGCGTGATCAGGGACTTCCGGTAGGCTGGTCAAACTTGGCCAAGCGCGTTCGCCTTGAACTTCAGTGCGCTTCGCGTTGATTGGGTACACGCGCCCCTTGAAACCGGCTCGCCGAAGGAACAACAAAGGTCGTCCGCTCGTTTTCCCAGGGTCGTCGGAAATTCCAACTAGCGCAATGCTGGCCGGGCGCAGCAGTGCCTGAGCCAAGGAGGGCGATGACGTCATGGGAGTGCAGGTGGTGGTGGCCATTACTTGCTGTCGCTTCTCAATTGCATGGACTATGGGCGCTCGCGCGGGAATTCAATCCTGCAAACGTTCGATTAAACCTTAGGGGCACGTTGGGAAAAGGAGCGGCCGAACACGCCCTCGGCGATGCGGTTCTTCAGGATCTCGATGGATCCTCCCGCGATCATCCAGCCGCGAGTCCGCCGCACACAATATTCGACCAACGATTCCTGGCTGAAGCCAAGGCCGCCCATGACTTGGAGCGCCTCGTTCGAAACTTCCCAGCCCGCCAGGTTGCAAGCCAGCTTCGCCATGGCCGTGCTTTGCGCACTCGGCAGACCGTGTTCTCCTTCCAGTGCGGCGCGGTACAGCATCATCTGGGCTTGGTCGAGTTTCATCACCATATCCGCGAACTTCCATTGCAAACCCTGGAACTCGCACAGCGCGCGGCCGAACTGCGTGCGCGTCATCGCGTGATCACGCGCAAGGTTGAACGCATGCCGTCCCAACGCCAGCGCCCGCGATGCGTTGCCCAGGCGTTCCACATTGAAGCCGGAGATTTGTTTCTTGAAACCGCCTTCGCCGAGGAGCACGTTCGATGCTGGAATTCGACAATCGTCGAAAAACAGCGGCGACCACTGCTCACCGTTCATGAAGCTGGACGGTTTGCCGACCTCAAACCCGGGCGTGCCGCGCTCGACGAGCACGGACCCGATTCCGTTGACGCCCGGCCCGAAGCGCACGTAGATCAAAAATAGCTCCGCTTCCGGGCTGTGCGTCGAGAACACTTTGCTACCGTTCAGACGGTAATAGTCACCATCGGGCGTCGCTGTAGTCTTGAGTTCGGTCACAGCGGAGCCCGCGTCGGGCTCGCTCATACCCAAGGAAATCAGCTTGCGGCCGGCGAGGAGGTCGGGCAGGAACCGCGCCTTCTGCTCGGGCGTCGCATATTCGACGAACGTTCGAATCGGTCCGAAGTTGCCGGCCTGCACGATATCCGCGCTCTTCGGACATACCAGCGCTACCTGCTGGATGGCCAGCACCGCATGCATCAGCGTGCCGCCCTGGCCGCCATCGGATTCGGGAAAGGCAATGCCGAGCAATCCTTGCTGCGCCAGCAACTGCGCGGTCTCCCACGGATAGTGAGAGGAATGGGCGCGTTCGAGTGCGCCGGCGGCCAGTTTGTCTCGGGCGAAACGGGCAACGCTATCGGCGAACGCCTGATGCTCTTCAGAAAGATTGAAATCCATGGTCTTAGGCAAAGTCTGCAGTCAGCAAAGGGTTTTGCGTATGTTCCAGTGAATCTTCTTCTGTTCGCGCACCGATGACATCTTCGTATTTGTCATCGCTCACGCAGAAAAAGGAATGGCTGGGATCTAATCAACTATTTTGTCGGCCGCACCCTCCAACGGGCACGGCGGACGTCGCCTCTGAAGAGGTGCTGCTTAAGCCGTCATGGCAGCGACCGAATCAGGCGACGTCGCGTTGTTGGAAACACACGACGGCCCAGCTGTGCGTGTCTCGACCAACTTTTTGCTGTTACTTGTTGAGGTACTCGAGCTTGAGCCCCGGGCGCGGCCATTCGAACGACACCAGCTTGCCAGTGGAAGACAACGTTACATATGCCGTACGCAAGTCGTCACCGCCGAAGCAGATATTGGTGACATTGGGATCGGGGAGCGCATATTGCCCTACGATTTCCCCGTCGGGAGCGATATCGCTAATCGCACCTGTAATGAGAGTCGCGACGCAAATGTGTCCCGCGGAATCGACCGCGAGTGAGTCGAACATCTGGTAACCGCCTAGGCCCGCTATGAGTCTGCCCGGCTCGCCTCGATAAGGATGATTTGCCGAGATGATATCGCCCGGGCCCGCGAGGTCAAAGGCCCAGCACCGTGCGGTCAGCGTTTCCGTAACGTATAGCGTCTTTCCATCCGGGGACAGTCCACAGCCGTTGGGCCGATCGATCGGGAAAATCTTCTCTTCGATCTTCGATCCGTCCGCTTTAGCGTAGTAGACGGCTCCGCGGTCCATGTCGCGCTCTCGCGTTTTACCGGTGTCGGTGAACCAAAAACCCCCAGCGTTATCGAAGACCAGATCGTTCGGTCCCTTGAGCGGTCGTCCGTCGCAGGAATCGTAAAGCGTCTCAAATTTTCCCGTTTCAGGATCGACGATCTGGATCGATCCACTCTTGTATTCCGCAGGCTGAAGACCGGGAAGCACTCGGCCTTCCGGTCGCTTGCTCCAGGTGTTGCCGCCGCTGTTGGCGACATAGATCTTGCCGCCCGGGCCCATTGCAGCGCCGTTGGGGCTCCCGCCCAGTCGGGCGACCACATGTTGCTTTCCGTCGGGCGTGATGCGCTTCAAGGTTTGACCGGAGATCTCCACCAACAAGATAGACCCATCGGGCATTGCAATAGGTCCCTCTGGGAAGCCAAGGTCCGAAGCGATTTCTTTATACGGCGTAGTCATAACTTGTCTCCTATTCATCGGAAGCCGGATTCTGTTTGGGGCAACGACCTGTCCCACGATCGCTTATACGGCGGCCTCCGCAAGGGGCATCAAGCCGAGTTCAGTGGCCTTGATTTGCAGGGCGAGGTACTTGGAGTAGATGCGGCACTGAGAGAATGCGCCGCCGGTGAACCACAGGCCGGGCTGATCGGTGCGAGTCCACATGTTGCGCAGTTC
>NZ_PTIR01000038.1 GCF_002934455.1 Trinickia symbiotica
TGCGCTCGCTGGCCAAGGGCGAGGCGATCACGCAGGATGTGTCGACGCTCGAAAATCCCGCCATTCTCGAGCAGTTGGCCGAGGTGCGGTGAGGGGATGGCCTGAAGACAAGGTTGCGACACGCGACGCTCGAGGTCGGGGTGGCCATTGTGATGGCTGCCCTGACCGGGTGCTTGCGGCAGCGCATCGCGTCGCCGCGTGTCTGGCATCTATGGGAGACGCTCGCTATCCGGCCGGCGAATCCTTCAAGAACGTCACGCTGGCGTTGGACGATTCATCTACGCTCGACTGCGATACGAAGATACCGCTTTTGGCCCGATTGGCCGGGTCGCTGAGGTTTTGGATTTCCACCGTAGCACCGGCTGGCAAAGCGTATCTCCAGCTCCCGAGCGGCGTAACGCTTATTGCGTTGCCCCACAGTGCCGAGGCTGTTCCGTAGTACACGACCAAACCGGCGGGATACTGCGGCGCATTTGCCGTTCTAAGAGTCACTACGTCCGCGGGGGATCGCTGAAGCAGGCGCCGAGGCAACCTGACCAACAGTGTCGTTTCTCCATCAAGCACATGCACGAATTCGGGCGCGCCCGCAAGGTTCAACCATTTGACGACCACCTTCGTTCCTCGCAGCGCCCACCTCGCCCAGCCAGTCCCCAGCGGAGTGAGCGTTGCGATTCCATCTGGGCTGTGAGCAGTGCTGGAGCAATATCCCAGGGCATTGTTCTGCGGCTCTTCATCACAAAGCGATACCATGTGCGTGGCCAGATCCGGATGTTTCATCGATGTGACTCTCCTTTTCATCTGTCGCCCGCGGGCCATTCGAGCGGGCTGTGGTTTCGAGACCGAGCCGCGAATCTAGCCGCGACAGCCTTGCCGCGAAGCAGTCCGGCCGAGAAATAGGACGTTTGCACATCGGCATCCCGTCACGAATTCGCTCGCTGATGTTCAACGCCGCCCGCGCTCCGCGGGCAATCCCGATTGCTCAAGCCGCGCCTTTTTGATACATAGGCGCATGGCTGCGCCAAGACACTCCGATTCCGTCCAAGTTTCTCCATCGCTACTCGAACCGCCATCGGTTTCGAAAGCAATGGCGCTCGCGCATCGCCGCTATTGGCGCTTCAACCTCGTGTCGATCGGCGTGCTGATGACGATCGGCTTTTGCGTGTCGTTTGTCGTGCCGTTATTTGCGCGAGACCTGTCGGCTGTGCGCGTTGCAGGATTCCGATTGCCTTTCTATCTAGGCGCACAGGGCGCGATTCTGATTTACCTTGCATTGATCGTCGTCTACATCGTTCTCATGACGTTCGCCGATAGAACGCTAAGGCGCGCGGCGGCGGCCGACGGGACGCGCGAGGCCGAGCGCGAATCAGCGAAATGAAGCTCGTCAATCGCCTCGCACGTGCTTATGCGTTCTATACGATCGGCTTCTTCGTCTTCATCTATACGATGTGGCGCGTCGAAAACGCGATCGGTGCGGGCCCCTGGGTCGGCTATGTTTTCCTGTTTCTGCCGATCGCCGTTTATGCCATTATCGGTGTGCTTTCACGTACATCGGATGTCGTTGAGTATTACGTCGCCGGGCGAAATGTGCCGTCGTTCTTCAATGGCATGGCGACGGCTGCCGACTGGCTCTCGGCTGCATCGTTCATCGGGTTGGCAGGTTCGCTCTACGCGACGGGCTACGAGAGCCTTGCCTATCTGATGGGGTGGACGGGCGGTTTCTGCCTCGTCGCGTTTCTGCTCGCGCCATACGTTCGCAAGCTCGCGCGCTACACGATTCCTGATTTCCTCGGCACTCGCTTCTCGAGCAACCTCGTGCGCGGACTCGCCGCCGTCTGCGCGATTCTTTGTTCTTTCGTCTACCTCGTTGCGCAGATTCAAGGTGTGGGGCTGATCGCGACGCGCTTCATCGGCGTGGATTTCGCGATCGGCATTGCCTGCGGGCTGGCCGGCATTCTCGTTTGCTCGTTTCTTGGGGGCATGCGGGCGGTGACGTGGACGCAGGTGGCCCAGTACGTGATCCTCATCAGCGCGATGCTGATTCCCGTTGCGATGATTGCGCACAAGGATGGCCTGGGATGGTTGCCGCAGCGCACGTACGGCCGAATGATGGAGCACATGGAGTCACTCGATCGGCAGGTACGCGACGCGCGCGAAGAACGCAGCGTGCGTGCGTGGTACCGCGAGCGCGCGGCTCAGATCGACATGCGAATCGCGGCCCTGCCTGCTTCATATCGCGAGGAAAAGTCGAAGGTGACGGGCGAGCTCGATGCATTGCGGCGCCGCAATGGCCCGCTGCGCGAGATTCATGCGCTCGAGACCGCGCTCGCCGCGTTTCCGCGCGATGCCGCGGCGGCTCGCGTGATGTGGGCGAGAGAGCGGGACGACATGCTCGCGCACGCGGCGGATCCTGTGCCGATCTACGAGCCGTTTCCTGCTGCGAACGATGCACAGCGCACGATCCGCGAGCGCAATTTTCTATCGTTGCTGCTCTGCCTTTCGCTTGGCACCGCGAGTTTGCCGCATATTCTGTCGCGCTATAACACGACGACGTCTGTCGCTTCAGCGCGCCGTTCGGTCGGCTGGACGTTGTTTTTCATCGCGCTTTTTTATCTGACGGTGCCCGTGCTTGCGGTGCTGATCCGATACGAAGTCATGACGCATCTCGTCGGGCGCATGTTTGCCGACTTGCCGGCGTGGGTGACGCAATGGCATCGCATCGAGCCGGCGATGATCAGCGTCACGGATACGAACGGCGATGGGATCGTTCGTTGGTCCGAGATTCAGATGGTGCCCGATATGGTTGTGCTCGCGGCGCCGGAAATTGCGGGGCTGCCTTATGTGATATCGGGGTTGGTCGCGGCCGGTGCGCTCGCGGCGGCGCTTTCGACTGCCGACGGCTTGCTGCTGACGATCGCCAATGCGCTATCGCACGACTTCTACTACCACATGGTCGATCCGGCCGCGTCGAGGCAGCGGCGCGTGACGATATCGAAGTTTTTGCTGCTTGGCGTGGCGTTGTTCGCTTCTTACGTGGCTTCGCTCAATACGGGGAACATTCTTTTCCTCGTGGGGGCCGCGTTTTCGCTCGCGGCCTCGAGTCTCTTTCCGGTACTCGTGCTGGGAGTGTTCTGGAAGCGCACGACTCAGCTTGGGGCGGTGGCAGGGATGGTCGCGGGGCTCGGCGTCTGCCTTTATTACATCGTTTCGACGCATCCGTTTTTTGCGCAGTTGACCGGCGTGGCAGGGGCGAGGTGGTTCGGGATCGAGCCCATCAGCTCAGGCGTGTTCGGCGTGCCGGCAGGGTTCGTGACGGCGATCGTCGTCAGCTTGCTCGATCGGCCGCCCGATGCGTATACGCGGGCGCTCGTCGACTATATTCGGCACCCCTAGCGGGAGTGCTTCGGCGCGGCGAAGTCTGCTATAATCTGCGGCTCCCGGAGAGATGGATGAGCGGTTTAAGTCGCACGCCTGGAAAGCGTGTATAGGTTAATAGCCTATCGGGGGTTCGAATCCCCCTCTCTCCGCCAGAAAATGCAATAAAATCAAGTGCTTATATTTTGACGCTGACCAATTTTTGGTCCGTTTTCTCGGCTATTTCCCCCGCCCCGAAAATAGCGCTACAGCGCGTCGTCCGGCATCTGGATCGGCCTGCGGCATCCACCGTCCGTAGACGCGCGCAATCATAGACCAGTCCTCATGGCCCATTTGCGTAGCGACCCACATTGGATGCTCGTCGGCGGAGAGCATCAGGGAGGCGTAGGTGTACCGCGTTTGGTACGGGCTGCGGTAGCGCACGCCCGCGCGCGGCAGCAGCTGGCCTTGATCTTCAGGCGATGACTCTCGAGCCAATCGGTCAGATAGGATTTGACCGTGAGCACATCGCCGGGTTGCTTCGCGAATAGCAGCGCGCGCTTTGAGTCGGGGAATTCCTTCGCGTAATCAAATAGGCCATCCTGGATCGCGTCCAGGATGCGTCGACGTCGCTTAGACAACCGCGCTTGAAAATCAAGGCTTGTGATGGCGATAGCAACCATCGCGCTGCGCGCCTTCGGCCTCGGCGGTCCTTGTCGCGGGCCGGACGGTTCGAGGGTGCTTTGGGGGGCTGCCGTACGCCGAGAATGCGCGAAAGTCACAGGCCTCTTTCGATATCACCTCGCCGCCGCCTATGTCGAAGGTCACATGCAATCGACACGCGAGAGCAGTCATCTCGACGCTGCGCGACGTCCTCAGCGGCAGTGCTAGATGTCCCGCGAATTCAATTGGTCCGGGCGCTGCAAGATCTCGAAGTAGTCGGCTGGGCCACCGCCGCGCAGAATGGGGCGAGCGAAGGTGGTGTCGTAGACGCCGTCGCGCAGCAGTGTCCGATCGATGTGCACGGCAACGACTTCGCCCATGACCATCCAGGTGTCCAAGGTCGATCCGTCGGCGGCGGACAACTGCTGGACCTGGGCGACGCGGCATTCAAGTGCCACCGGGCTCTCCGCGACGCGTGGCGCGGACACTAGCATCGCGGCAGCGGGCGTCAGCCCGGCCAACGCGAATTCGTCAACGCCCGGCGCTGCTTCGAGGCTCGTATGATTGACCTTTTCTGCCAGCGCCCGGGTCGCGAGGTTGTAGACGAATTCGCCGGTTGCTTCTGCATTCCGGACGCTGTCCTTCTTTCCGACGCTGGAAAAGGCAATCAATGGCGGACGGTAATTGAATACGTTGAAGAAGCTGTAAGGTGCGAGGTTGTTATTGCCGGCGGCGTCGCGCGTCGAAATCCATCCGATAGGCCTCGGTCCAAGGATGGACGGAAGGGGATCATGGCGTAAGCCGTGGCCGGTGGCAGGCCGGTAGCTGTGAATGTTGCTGATTGCGGCGCTCGTCTGTGTGGTAACTATGAAGGCCAGTTGGGGCAAGTTAACGCAAATGCCCCTGGTCCACCTGTTCCTTCAAACCTTTATGCAATTCGTGGATTTTGGACGCAGAAAATGGACAGTGATGGCGCGCCCTTCCGAGGATCGGCGAATCTGAGTTTCGCGAAAGCCAGCAAGATGCCGCTGGCGCTTGCGCCACCGCAATCCGTCATGCGGACAATGGCTCAGGATGCAGACGTAGGCCGAGTGCACGTATCACCTTGAGCATGGTCGAGAAGTCAGGGCTTCGCTCGCCGGATAACGCTTTGTACAAGCTTTCGCGCGAAAGGCCCGCATCGCGGGCAACCTGCGTCATGCCACGCGCGCGGGCTACGTCGCCAAGCGCCTTGGCGATGAACGCGGCATCGTCGCCCGCCTCTTCGAATGCGGCTTCGATGTATAGACGCATTTCCTCTTCGTTGCGCAGATGTTCGGCAACGTCGTATCGCGTAGTAGTGGTTGCCATGTCTCAAACCTCCAGTTCGCGAGCCATGCGGAGCGCCTGTTTGATGTCGCTATCCTGTGTGCGCTTGTCACCACCGCACAGCAGCAGAATCCAGACGCCGCGCCGCTGCGTGAAGTACACGCGGTATCCAGGGCCGTAGTCGATGCGCAACTCCGAAACGCCTTCCCCGACCGGCTTCACGTCGCCGGGATTGCCGTCCGCGAGCCGCTGGAGACGGACCTGAATGCGGGCACGCGCGCGGAGGTCTCGCAAGTGATCAAGCCAGCAGGCAAATTCAGGGGTCTTGCGCAGTTCGATCATCGTCATAACTGTAGTCTACTGGCTACAGTCTGTCAATCGTCCGTATTCGCCGCATTCGTGTTCGGATCGAGGACAGACTTCAGCATCCCGTTCTTCGCGAGCAAACCTTCGGGCAGGGGAGCCGCGCCGGGCTGCGGAGGGTGTCCCGCTTATCGACAAGAGCCGACAACTCGAACCTGCTCGTGCGGCTCTCGTGTTGGGGGTAGGGTTGTGGGTAGAAGGGAATCGCGGAACTGGAATCCATACGCGGCGCGCCTTTGCGGCCGACATTTGTCTCACCCTCTCTCCGCCAGCAAAGCTTCTCAGGCGTTCTCGCCGAATCCCGCAAAGCCCCGCTGAGCCTGACCTAGCGGGCGTTTTGGGGATGTCAATCTTCTTGCCGCCTTTCGTGGCTACCCACATAATCGCAGCATCATTTGGGGGTAGAGACGGGCCGCTCCGGTCAACTGCACCGCCTTAGCGCTTTGCATGTCGCGCGAAGTCGACCCCGGTTATTAAGTCGGCGGCGGCGGACTCTGTCTGCAGTTTCTGCAATCGGCTCGCGCTCGTGGATCCTTAGGTACCTGCTGTACATACCGCACCAAGGCCGAACGCTTAATCCTGTGCGCGATCGTCGATTTCGGAGGCTGATCGAGCAACGTTACAATCCTGGGCTCCGTGTAACCAGCTCGCTCTGAACCTTGAGTTCCATCTGCTGGCAAGCTAAATTCGGCGTCACGCGCCGTTTCCGGCGCCGCTAAGCACACCGCTTTCCACGTTGGCAAAGGGGATGGGATGTCGTTACTGGCGAGGCATGAACGAACGCATGAGCATCGGCAGATCACCGACTACCAGTGGGCCGGACGAATAGCGGCCGGACTTGGGGTCGCCTTCGCGCTCACGAGCCTCGCCGGCGCTCTGCCGGTCGATGTCCGCTGGGGCGCGCCCCTCGCGAGCGCGTGGCTCAATGCTTTCGTCGTCGCAAACGGCGCGCGTCTTGCGCTTTTCCACCGCGTTGCGCGACCGACACGCAAGCGCGACTGGCGCCTTCTCGCTAAGGCGCTGTGGCGATCCGTACGTCAGCAGCGCGGCAGAGTGGCGCTCTTCGTCGTTGTCCGTTCGATTCCTTGGCAGCCATGGGGTGCATGTGCGTTCGCGTGCGCATCGGTGGCGATCGCTGCAGTGGCTTGGCGGCTTTTCGGCCCTGCTGCGTTGGTTCGCGCGGCGATTTCGCCGGCGCCCGCCGTCATCGCCGGCTCATTCCTGCTCGTTCACGCGTTTCTCGTGCTCGTTGCCGAACGCTTCTTTCAGGCACAAGCGGAGGGGTCGCCGATGGCGGCATCGCTTGCGCGCATGCTGCGTGTTGTGCTTTTGACCTCGCTTGCCGCCGCCGCGGCGAGCGCATGGCTTGCGTACCGCCACACCGCGCTCGATTGGGCGTTGCGCACAGTTGCGGCGTTCAATGCGGTGATCGCGCTCGAGTTGGCGGTGCGCGCCACGCTGCTCTGGTTCTTGCGTAAGGCCTCGCGTACAAGCTCGCTGCGTGTGCCGACGAGTGCGCTCGCCGGCATGCTTCGGTTGCATCCGTCGCCGTTCGCCGCGCTCGCGGCCGGACTACGCAACCAGTACGGCGTTGATTTCCGGCAAAACTGGGTGCTGCAGAGTTTTGTGCGCCTCATCCCGGCGACGCTCGCCGGAATCGGTGCGGGCGCGTGGTTGCTCACTTCGGTCGTTATCCTCGGGCCCGATCAGCGCGCAGTCTACGAACGATTCGGCGCACCCGTCGCCGTCTTGCAGCCGGGGCTGCACGTCGGGCTGCCCTGGCCGTTCGGCGTGGCGCGAATTGTCGACAACGGCGCCGTCCACCAGGTCATCGTATCGGGAAGCGCCGACGACAGCAGCGTTGCCGCGCCTTTGGCACGCGCAGACGACCGCACACCCGAGCAACTGAACCGGCTCTGGGATGTCGCCCATCCGTGGGAGACGACTCAGGTCATCGCGGGCGCAAGCGCGGAGCAGCAGAACTTTCAGGTCGTCAGTGCAGATGTCAGACTTGACTATCGAGTCGGGGCCTCGGACGCCGATGCGCGCGCCGTGCTTTATCGCGCCGCCGACGTGGAAGCTTCGGTGCGCTCGATTGCCAATCGCGAGGTCGTGCGATACCTCGCTTCGCACACGCTCGAGTCGTTGCTCGAAGCGAGTCAGACAGCCATGGCGGCAAGCGTGCGCGCGGGCGTGCAGGGACAACTCGACAGGCTTAGCGCCGGCGTGGAAGTCGTGGCTGTCGTGATCGAAAGTATCCATCCGCCGGCGGGCGCGGCCGCTGCATACCACAGCGTGCAAGCCGCGCAGGTGAGGGCGCAGGCAAGTGTGGCGCTCGCGCGCGCCTATGCCGCCAGTGAACTCGGCGATGCGCAGGAGCAGGCGCTGCAAAACGTCGCGCGCGCAGGGGCCGAGGCCGCGGATACGCTCGCGCGCGCTCGTGCGCAGCAAGTCGATTTCGATGCCGACCTCGACGCGTCGAGGCTCGGCGGTCCCGCGTTTCTCTTCGAGTACTACCTGCAGAAGATTCAGAAGGGGCTGCAAAATGCGCATCTCACGATTCTCGACGACAGGCTCGCCGAAGGCGATCGCGCCACCATCGATCTGCGTGCCTATCCGTTCGGCGATCTGGCCGGCACGCAACGCAACGAATGAGTCTCGACGACATGCGAAGGTGCCGCATATCGGCGGGCAGCCGGCAGCCGGAAGCGAGGTGAGGCCATGAGCTCTTGGCACGCCCATTCCCATTCGCACGGTCACGCCCATGATCATGAGCACGACGCGCACGAGCCCCCGGGCACCCCGTCGGGCGACAACCGTTTCCGTCTGCGCGTCGCCATCGCATTGCTATGCGTCGTCATTGCAGCAGCCGTGGCGAGCTTCATTCAGGTACGCGCGGGTGAAGCCACCGTCGTGACGCGCTTTGGCCAGCCCGTTCGCGTGCTGCT
Organism: Trinickia symbiotica; assembly: GCF_002934455.1. Taxonomy (GTDB): domain Bacteria; phylum Pseudomonadota; class Gammaproteobacteria; order Burkholderiales; family Burkholderiaceae; genus Trinickia; species Trinickia symbiotica. The sequence goes on from NZ_PTIR01000038.1 coordinate 8,634, forward strand.
CGATCCTGGTCTCGCGTGGCGCTTGCCTGCGCCGATCGAAGCTGCGATGCACGTCGATCTGCGCCTGCATACGACCTCGAGTGGCCTGCAGGATGTTGGCACGCGCGACGGCTCGAGAATCATCGTTCAGGCCTACGTGGCCTGGCGCGTCGGGGCCGATCCCGACGACGTCGGCCGCTTCGTGCGCGCCGTGCGCAACGAGCCCGATGAAGCCGCGCGGCAGATCCGCTCGCTCGTCGGCTCCGCGCTGCAGACGACCTCCGCCGGCTTTGATCTTGCGTCGCTCGTCAACACCGATCCCGCCAAAGTTTGGATCGCCGATCTCGAGGACGCATTGCGTCGCCAGATTGATGCACAACTGCGCGCGGCTTACGGGGTTCATGTCGTTCAAGTCGGACTCGAGCGCTTGACGCTGCCCGCAGTGACGCTTGCTGCCACTGTCGAGCGTATGAGCGCCGAGCGGGAAACGGTCGCTGCGCAGCGCATGGCGGATGGCAAGCGTGAAGCGGCGCAGATTCGCTCTGACGCGGACCGCGAAGCCAGAATCACAGTGGCCGACGCGACAGTCGAAGCCGCAAACATCGAAGCGGCTTCGCGCAAGGATGCGGCGGCGATATACGGCAAAGCCTACGCCGGCAATCCGCAGCTTTATACGATGCTGCGTTCGCTCGACACGCTCGATTCGGTCATCAATGCAAACACCAATTTGGTCTTGCGCGCCGATGCCGCACCGTTCAGCGTGCTCGTTCGAGGCCCGTTGGGCGCCGATACGCCACAGGCGCCTGCGACGGCGGGCGCATCGCCGGCAACCAAGCGAGCCGGGCATAGACCATGAGCTCCGATGCGAATACGTCGCAGCTAGGGCCCGGTGCGCAGGCAGTACGCTTGACTTTCTGGTTCATCGTCGCACTCGCGGCGCTTGCGGCGCTTGCGTGGGGCACGTCGAACGTGCGCCGCATCCCCGCCGATAGCCGTGCTGTCGTCACGCGTTTCGGTGCATTTGTGCGGACACAGGATGCCGGTCTCGTGATCGCGTGGCCGCGCCCGTTCGAGAGCGTGGCGCTCGTGCCGGGCCGGGCGAGCGTGCTCGCGCTGCAGATTCAGTCGCTCGAGCGCGACCCGCGGGCACGCGCTGCGGATCCGGCGAGAAGTGCCGACGCGTTGCAGGATTCACGGATGGGACAGGCAACTGAGCCGGGCGATGATGCATCGCCCGATGCCGATGCACAGACCGGTAACACGACGGCAACCGACAGTGGCTTGTTGCCCGATGCGTTGGCCGGCTCCGGCTACCTGCTCACGGGTGACAACGGCGTCGTGCAATTGAGCGCGACGTTGTATTACCGCGTGGCCGATCCGTATGCCTATATCCTGCAGAAGGGCCGGCTGGACGCGGCGCTTGAGCGGATCGTTTCGGCTTCGGCCGTAGAGATCGTGATGGGTCGCGATCTCGACACAATTCTTGTCGCGCGTCCTGAAGCGCTGCGCTCGGATCAAGCGATGACACTTAAGCGAGAGCGATTGCGCGACGATTTTGCGCAGGTGATTGAGCGGCACTTGCGTGCGCTCGAGGCGGAGCATGCAGGACTCGGAGTGGACGTATCGCGCGTCGACGTGCAAGCTGCGTTTCCCGCAGCGGCGGCAGACGCGTTCGATTCCGTGCTGACGTCTTTGCAGCAAGCCGAGCGCGACATCGCGGAAGCTCGGACCGCGGCCGAGCACAAAAGACAGGAGGCGCAGCAAAGCGTCGACCGGATCGTCGAGGAGGCCCGAGCGAACGGGGCGGAGCGCGTCGCGACAGCTCAAGCCAGCACGGCCGTCATCCAGCAGCTCGAGGTCCTGCCGCAAGGCCACGGCGATCCGGGACTGACCGCACGCGCGTATCGCGATCGAATCCAGCGGATTCTCGCGAAAGCGGCTCACGTGACGACGATCGATCCGCGTGACGCGTCGTATCTGATTTTGCCGGGGAATGTTCGATGAGCACCGAGGCCGAGCCGATCCTGGAACGGGTAGCCGACGAGCAAGCGGCACCACGGGAAAGGGAACCGTCGATCGCGTTATCGGCGGCCGAACGACGTGCTGCGACTCGGCGAATTGCTCTCGCACTGATCGCGGGCGGATTGCTTGCGTTGTCGTTTGGATCGGAATACCTGAGCGCGACGCAAGAGTCGGTTTCGCAGGTGCTTGCGGGATTGGCCTCGCTGATTGTCGCGGGCCCCGTATTTGCGAGTGCGTGGATAAGTCTCCAACGCCCCAGCCTGCATGGCGTGACGGATCGCCTGATTGCGTTGGCGATGCTCGCCGCATGGGCGACAGGCGATATGAGGACTGCAGCTCTGCTGCCGATCGTGATGACGTTCGGCCATGCGCTCGAAGAGCGCAGCGTGCTCGGCTCGCAAGAGGCGATTCGGGCGCTGGCCCGGCTAACTTCGGGCAAGGTGCGCCGGGTGAACGCCGCTGGCATCGTCGAGGAGGTGCCGTACGAGTCGCTATGTGCCGGCGACCTCGTCGAAGTGGTGGCCGGTGCGCGTATTCCGGCGGACGGTGTCGTGCGGCACGGAGTGTCGAGCGTCGACAATGGACCGATTACAGGCGAATCGGTGCCGCTCGACGCGAGCGAAGGAAGTGCCGTGTTCGGCGGAGCGATGAACGTCGACGGGCCGCTGCGTATCGAGGTCACGCATGCGGGAAAGCAATCGACGCTTGGCAAGATCATCGAGCTCATGCAACGCGCCGAGCGAGCGAAGCCGCCGATCACGCAGGTTCTTGAACGGTACATGGGCGGCTATTTGACACTCGTCCTCGTGATCGCGGCGATCGTCTGGTTCACATCTTCGAACGCGATAGCGATGTTGGCGATCATCGTTGCGGCGTGTCCGTGCGCGTTGGTGCTCGCGGCGCCAGCGACGGCCATCGCCGGCGTCGCCGTCGGCGCACGGCACGGCATTTTGTTTAGGAGTGCTGCGTTTCTCGACAAGCTCGCAGAAATCGATTCCCTTGTGATCGACAAGACCGGTACGCTGACGTACGGCGAGCTGCATGTTGCGGAACTGCTCTTGCAGCCAGGCGTCGATTTGGCGCGCGTGGTCGAACTCGCTGCTCGGCTTGGCGAAGGCAGTGCGCATCCCGTAAGCCGGGCTCTCGTGCGCTATGCCTCTGCAGTGGCGCCGTTCAGCCTCGATCGCGAGCCTTTCGAGCACACTCGCGAGCTGCGCGGGCTCGGAGTCCTGAGCGACACCCCGGCAGGCGTCGCCGTGCTCGGCCGTCAAGCGCTGCTCGAGCAGCATGTCGAGGGCTTGCCGCCGCCTCCCGAGCACGTCGACGGGCCTTGCGTGGGCCTCGCCCTGAACGGAAAGCTGCTCGCGTGGTTCGCGTTTTCTGATGCGCTGCGCGCCGAAGCGCGTGATGCGCTCGCCGATCTACGCACGCTGGGGCTGGCGCGCCAAGCGCTCCTGACGGGGGATCGCGCGCCAGTGGCCAAGCGGCGCGCGGCCGAGGTCGGAATCGACACAGTGGTGTCACAGGCCTTGCCACACGACAAGCTCGATTTCGTCACGCGGGAAATGAAAGCGGGCCATCATCCGCTCGTCGTCGGAGATGGCCTCAACGATCTGCTTGCGATCAAAGCGGGTGCGATCAGCATCGCAATGGGCGAGCGCGGCATCGACATCGCGGTGGCTTCAGCCGATGTCGTGCTGCTCAGCGACGATCTGCGGCGCATCGCCACCTCTATCCGTTTAGGCAGGCGATGCAGGCGCACCGCAACGGTTAACGCCGCGATTGGCCTCGCCTGGTCGGTCGGGGTTATCGCACTCGCGGCGGCAGGGGGGCTGAGCGCGGTGTGGGTGGCTATTTTGCACAACGTCGGCACGTTCGTCGTGATTGCCAACGCCGGTAGGTTGCTACGAATCGACGAAAGGGCGTGATTCCTCCGCGATAAGCACAAAGGCACTGTCCGTTCGCGTGTCGAAGAGGCGGCGGAAAACCACAGTCCCATGACCGCGTGCTGCGTCTCGCGGTGAAGGCTCGGCCTCACTCAGGCAGATAGGCGCTATCGACCCCATGCCAGTTATTGCATGCTATGTACCGTGCTCAAATGCTCAGCAAGTGGTCCTAGCGCGAGCGCGGGCAGATACGTCAGCGATGCTCTGCTCGAAGCCTGTGACGATGGTTCACTGAAAGCCAACAGAAATCGCACTGGGACAGCCGCCGCCGCTACCCCACGTTCATTGGAAGCAGGACCATTTGCCTGCCTTCCTGGTGCAGGCGGCTCTGAATCTCGAGCGGCGTCCGGTTATGGAGCCAGGCAGTCAGGAAATTGACTCGCTTGAAAATCAGCTTGCTCGCGAAGCACACGCTGTTCGGGTACTCGTCCATCGTCTGCTGCGCCAGGCTGACGAACTCCTGCACGGGTTCAGTCCCAAATACGGCCCGCTGTTGCGCAGCAAGTCCGTGCTTTTGGCATTGCCCGACGTAGTAAGCGAGTGATTGCGAGATCTCGCGCTGCAGCCGGTCGAGATGCTCTTCGCCCTCGTATGCCTTCGCATCGACTTCGCCAACCGCGAGAAAGATGAAGTTTCGAAAGTGTCCGGGAAACAGCCGCTGCACCCAGAGAAGAGCGTGCATGCTTGCGCCCCGGTGACGGCCGACAAGCAGGATCGCTGTGGGTTGCGCCGGGTCCAGCGAAGCGCTTGGTTCCGAATCAAGCTGCGGCGCAGGACCCGCAAACAAGGCATCCGCCTTTGCTAGCTGTTCATGTGTGTCATGGTAATGTCGCTTGATCGCGACACAGATGGCAATGACGAGCCCCGTGACCAGCACGGTCAGCCAGCCGCCCGCCGTGAATTTCTCAACCAGCGTGATGATGAGCACGGTAGCCGTAACTGAAAGCCCGAGCGCCGACAATGCAAAGTGACTGAACCAGGGCTCACCGCTGCGCCTCTTGTGCCACCAGTAGATCGACATACCGAGTAGCGACAGGCTGAAGGTCAGAAACACGTTGATGCTGTAGAGCACCACTAGCACCGAAACGTCGCCATGCGTCCACAACAGGATCAGCAGGCTGGCTACGCCCATGACGATAATGCCGTTCTGACGCACGAGGCGTGTCGAAAGATCGCGAAAATGACGTGGCACCCAAGAGTCGGATGCCATGTTGGATAGGACCGCGGGCCCGTCGAGAAAGCCTGTTTGGGCACCGACCATGAGAAGCCCGGCCTCGAACGCGAGCACAGCTGCCAGCAAAGCGTGCCGGGCAAAGGCTGATCCGAGCCCGAGTTGATCGATCACGTTGCCGAACACGACGGCGTTCAGCGTCTGGCCCTCGACGGGTTTTGCATGCCATAGCATGTATAGCAAGATGATGCCGCCGGCGGTGAACGCCAGCGACGTCGCCATGTAGGCCATTGTCCATTTGCCATTGTTCACACGCGGTTCTGCCAGCATGTTGACGTTGTTCGACACAGCTTCCAGGCCCGTATAGGTGCCGCCCCCGAGAGAGAATGCGCGCAAGAGCAACGCGAGCATCGCCAGCGTGCCGGCTGACCGGGAAAGCCCTGCCGCTTCGTGCGTTGCATTGGGCAAGACCTGCATCAGTGCGCTACCGTGCGCGGCAATGCCGTAGACGATCAAGCCGAAATGCAGGATCACAAAGCCGAGAAAAATCGGCAAGAGTACGACGATCGATTCCTTCATGCCGCGGAAATTGAGTCCGGTCATCAGCACGATGAGCGTCAGTTCGGTGCCAAGCTTGAAGGCCTGGGCACTGACAGGAAACAAGCTGAACAAGGCGTCTATGCCGCTTGCGAGCGATGTCGCGATCGTCAGCACGTAGTCGACGAGAAGGGCGGAGCCGGAGACGAGGCCGGCGTGCGGCCCAAGCAACGCAGTACCGACGCGGTAGCCACCTCCACCGGTTGGGAACAGCTGGATGACCTGGTTATAGCCCAGCGCGATGATGAAGACGGTGAGTGCGGTGGCAAAAGCGAGAAACAGTGCAAGGGGAGCGTGCTGGTCAAGCGCGACAAAGGCCTCTTCCGGTCCGTAGCACGACGACGACAAGCCGTCAGCGCCGAGCCCTACCCAAGCAAGTAGCGGTGTCACCGCAATCGCATGGCGAGTCTTCGGGTCCAGCGGGTTGAGCGGTTGGCCGAACAGAACCTTCCAAGCTTTTTGAAAGCTATTCATCGTGTTTCGGTGCCCGTTAAGAAAATCTTGGTGAATTGGATATGGCGAGATTGTCCAGTGGTTTGCAAGCAGATCTCAATAGGGAGCGTCCACGAATCGCTAGGCGCGGGGGTGGTCGCCGCCGAAGAGTGGGCTGAGCTCCTCGATGCGGTATGGGTGGTCGTTGTACCGGAGCGCTGCATACCGGACGGCCTCTTGTACCTGAACGAGACGCGGGTTTGCCCAGTAGAGCGGCCGGATGCCCGTGGCGAACTCAATGCAGCCGTCTTTCGTTTCCTGACGGCCGGCCCGCGCCGTCTCGTACATGTTCCAGACCGATACTGCAAAACGGTGCTCGCTCAACCTGACGGTCTCCGCAACTCGACCGCGTTCAGCGTCCGCGTCGGCGACGCGTTTATGCCCCGCAATGTCGGAGACGAAATTGTGATCGAGATAGATAACGCCCATCTCTGAGAACGACTGCTCGTTGACGGCGGGGCGCCCCGGATTACCGCAACTGGATGAACCATTGAATTTCGCGGCCGCCTACCGTGAGCCGATACGCGGCGTCATGACTTGTCTTTCGCTCGTTTCTGATACGGGTCGATGCCGTGCTCGCGCAGCAGTTTCGTCAAGCGTGCGACTTTGAACCAAAGCGCGACTATCGTAATTGCCGTGATGGCCGAGTATAGGTTTTCGTTACCGAGCCATCGCGACGAGACCAGGATGGCGGCGACGAAACCTACGGCCGAAAGAATGAGCAATGCGCGATCGAGAAGCCATGCTTTCATCACTTTAACCCTGTGCCAGCCCGTGCATGAATGCCGTACATGCGCCGGTTCGGCGATGACGTGTCGAACAGTTCGGGATGGTTCATCAAAAATAGGTGCATCGGTTGAATCAATGCGATCCCCGAGGCGAACAGCGCTTGATGCATACGCGATGCCGCGCCCGGTCCTGCCTTGCATGCGTAGAACGCGTCGCCGGCAACCATCAGGCTGCCGATAGCGCCGCCCAAGTAATACGACGCGTACAGTGCACCAGCGAAAGCGAGTTTGTCCGTCAGATCGCCCGCGCCGATGAGTTCGCCAACCGTTACCCGCATGCCGAAGGATTTGATTAGTCCGGCAAGTTGCCCGATCGTCTGAAGCGCGCTGACCTGTGAAGAAAACAAGTTCGGTGGCGCGGTCAAGCCGATCCCCGCCATGTTGTCCTTGAATACCGGATAGAAGCCTGCTGCGCAGGTTTGGCCCATATGCTCTCTCTCGTTTTAGTTGGTGTTCGCGCCGTCGAAGGCTGTCAACGCGGCGCGAGCGTGAGCATATCATTTTGCAACGCGTTGCAAACTTGACTGGTACGCAACCGGTGGTACACCGATATTTTGTCACCAGCGTCAATCGATTGTTTTATACGGGCTTTTAGAGCCACGGGGAGCCTGTCCCCTCTCTCCGCCAGTTATGCTTTTCAGGCGTTTTCGCCGATTCCCATTCTCGCCAGCACCGCCGTTTCACTCGCGACTTTCTCGTTCGCGATGTATCTGATTGACGGTGATCTCGCGGCAGCTTGACCAGGAACTGCACTGCGCCCGCAAGGTTGTGACGCCGCTGACATGCTATCGCCACCCCTTGCGACGCGGGCGGCGATACGCAGGAATGTCGACCGATTTATTGCGGCCTACGCAGGACGGAATCCCACCGATGCTGAAGCTTGGCAAGGGTTGGCCACTCCTCGACACATCCCGCTCGCCGGAAGTTTGACACCAGCCCGAGCCGGCGGCCGACCGCCAGCCCGATAAACAGGTAAGCAACACAACTCGGCCGCGAGCCTTCAAGAACCGAAGGTGGCGGAACCCGGTTCCGGACAACGGAGCATCCAATGAAGATCTCGATGGTAGTGACCTCGCACGATCAGTTAGGAGATACCGGGAATAAAACAGGATTCTGGCTCGAGGAGTTCGCTGCGCCTTACTACACATTCCTCGATGCAGGAGCGAAAGTTACCGTTGTCTCTCCGAAGGGTGGCCAGCCTCCGCTCGACCCCAAGAGCGATACCCCCGAAGGTGCGACTGACGCGACCAGGCGATTCAAGGAAGACCCCGCCGCTCAGGCGGTTCTGGCCAGGACGGTCAAGCTGGCTGAAGAAGGCGGACGACTACGACGCGATTTTCTATCCGGGAGGCCACGGGCCGCTGTGGGATTTGGCCGAGGACAAGCACTCGATCGCGTTGATCGAGGCCTTTTACAACTCGAGAAAGCCTGTCGCTGCTGTCTGCCATGCGCCAGCCGTTTTGCGTCGCTGCCGCGAAGGATCTGCTGACACTATTAGGCTGAGTCATCAGTTTCTGAAGTGTTGCGACCCGCATGCCAAACTCGTAAGTCGAACCATCATCGATATGGGCCGGCCCGCTTGCAGCGGGCCGACCTGCCCGTCACGCGCGAATCTTTCACCAAGTGTCTCTTGTGTTGCGCGCGGCGTCTCAGAGGCTGCCTTGGCCGGTCTTCAGTGGCACCGGCCTCGGTGCGGTCAAACCTATTTCAGTCCTGTCTGCTTGCGGTGTATTCGAGAGCCGGTAGTCCGCCCCAGCCCCAGTTTTCCGTTTCTACTTCTTCGATGACGACGAACGTGGCCTCGAGCGGCTTGTTCAACACGTCGAGCAACAGCTGGCTCGCGCCCTTGATGAGCCGCGCCTTTTCTTCTTTGGTGACGGCGCTTGTGCCGGGCTGTGTACCCTCGCGGGTGACCTGAATCGTGACGATAGGCATGTCGTTTTCCTTGAAAACTAATTGACGAACGTAGCGGGCGAGCGGCACAAACGGGCGTGCTCAGTGCCCCGCGATCTGGCCGCCGTCCACGTGCAGGATTTCGCCTGTCACGAACGGTGCCGAATCAAGAAACAGAATGGCATCCACGATGTCGCTCATCTCGCCCATGCGGCCAATCGGATGCAGGGCTCCGAGCGCTGCGTGACTTTCAGGTGGATGCATTGGCGACTTGATGATGCCCGGCGATACTGCGTTCGCGCGAATGCCGCGCTTTGCGTACTCGATCGCGAGCGAGCGCGTCGCGGCGGCGAGGCCGCCCTTGGTCAGCGAGGCCAGCACCGACGGCACTCCATCGATGGCGTGATCCACGAGGGTCGTCGTAATGTTGACCACGTGGCCGCTGGACTGCTTCTCCATTTGAGCAACCGCAAGCTGCGTGATGTTGAAGAAGCCCGCCAGATTGATGTTCGTTACCGTGGCGTAGTCTTCGGCGGTATATTGGGTGAACGGTTTCGCGACGAAAATGCCTGCGTTGTTGACGAGAGTATCGACCCGGCCGAAGCGCGACACGGCTGTCTCGATGACGCGCCGAGCGGTGGCTGGATCAGCGATGTCGCCAGCCACAGTTGCGACGTCCGCATCGTCAGACGGTTCGATGCTACGCGACGTCGCGACCACCTTATGACCCAGCTTGCGGAACGCCTTGACTGTTTCGGCACCGATGCCTTGGGAGGCGCCGGTGACCACGATGACTTTGTGGGAGTTGCTCATATTAAACCTCTCGGAATAGTTGATTCAGCTGTCTGGACGATCGGGCTCGTCGGAGCCGACGACGCGAATCTATGCGCATTGGCCTCGATTTCGAATACCCGGCATGGTCAAACAGTTGTGACGGGACGGAACAAGTTCGAGAGGGCCGATTCCCGACTGCCAGCTGCGCAGGCCGGAGCACGAGAATGCAAAGAAAATTCGACGATTTGCTGCTGGGTAGCATCGAGCTTTTCTGCCGTGCGGCGGAACTCGGCAGCTTCACATTGGCCGCGAACTCCGCGAGCGTCACGCCAGCGGCCGTTAGCCGTTCGGTCGCCCGTCTTGAAGCGCGTCTCGGTGCACGGCTGTTTGTGCGTAATACGCGGCAAATCCGGCTGACGGATTCGGGACGGCGCTACTTCGAACAATGCCGGCAGGCGCTGTCGCAGCTCGTGGACGCGGAACGCGAAATGACCGGGCAGCAGACAACACCGGCAGGCGTGCTAAGGATCAGCATGCCAACCCCCTATGGCCACTACCGGGTGTTGCCGCTCTTGCCGGTTTTTCGCGAGCAGTATCCGGAGGTTCGGGTCGAGGCCCAGCTGAGCAACCGCAATATCGACTTTGCCGATGAGGGCTTCGATCTCGCGATTCGCGGACGTGCTCCTGCAGACTCCGGCCTCGTCGCTCGCAAACTCGAGGACGCGGATATGGTGGTAGTCGCGACGCCGGCCTACCTCCAGCGAGCGGGCGTGCCGAAGACAGTCGGAGATTTGGTGGCGCACGAATGCATTCAGTTCGAGGTGCCTAGCAGCGGCCGCAATCTTGCCTGGACCTTCGACAACCCGTCCGGCGACGGCGAAGTATTGACTAGGGGCTCATATGTCACGTCGGGCGACGCGCTGGCCGGAGTCACCCTGGCGCGCAGCGGCGCCGGATTGTTCCAGACCTACCGCTTCGTCGTAGAGGAGGATCTGCGTGCAGGCCGTCTCGTGGAAGTGCTCCATGACCATGGCCACCGCACGCGGCCGTTCATCCTGCTCTATCCGCACGGACGATACCTGTCTTCTCGAGTACGGGTTTTTGTAGACTTTCTCGTCGAGCGTCTCGCACATGTGCCCCGCGCGCGCGTTGGATGAATGCCCTTGCAGGCCTTTGCGTTTGTCCCGGCGCTCCCATTCGTGCGAAGGTTTTGCGGGCCGAACGTGTTGACCCGAGCGGAGATTTCCGAGACACCGTCCGGAAAATCAGCAGCCCCCGAAAACGTTCAGATCAGCTAGACGGTTTGTTGGTGATTTGACAAAACTTCTTGTAATGGCCAAACTGCCAGCATGCCAAAGAAAACTCCTGGACCCAACATGCCGAAGAAGACTCCCGAACAGCAGCTACTGCTGGGGCAGCTCAAACAGGTCGCTGAAGGGCTGGCAAAGACCTTCGCCCCCTTTACCGAGGTCGTGGTCCATGACCTCCTGGATCCGGAGCACGCGGTGCTTGCGATCCACAACAATCTGTCAGGTCGAGAAGTTGGACAGCCTGCGACCGAACTCGGGCTTGCGCGGATCATGGACCCTGCCTACGAGCAGATCATCGCTAATTATCCGAACCAGTTCTCGGATGGCCGCCAGGTGAAGAGCACTTCCATCGGCATCAAGGACTCGAAGGGCGACTATATCGCCGCGCTCTGCTTGAACGTCGACCTCACGCTGTTCCGCGGATTTCAGAACATGCTGAGCAGGTTCATGGCGGTCGAGGGCACCACGCCTGCCAGTGAATCGCTGGATCCCGCTAACGCCGACCTCATTCGCACCCGTATCGACGAGTTCGCCGCACGCATGGCATCGACACCCCGCTCGCTCAAGCCAGAGGAACGTCGCTCGCTGCTGAAGGAACTCAAGGCGGCCGGACTGCTCGAGGTCCGTCGCGCAATGGACACCATTGCCGTTCACCTGGGCGTCTCTCGCGCAACGGTGTACAGCGATGCCAAGTGACGCCACGCTGCTTCTCGTCGACAAGCATGTCGTCGAGCAATTGCTCATTCCGGATGACGTCATCGCGGCGGTGCGCGAGGCTTTCGAACTGCACGGACAGCGCGCGGGCCGCGTGTTTCCGGTCGTGCGCGAAAAGCTGGCCACAGGCGGCATCTTCGGTATCAAGTCCGGCGACGTCGGTAGCCAGGATCTGCTAGGGTTCAAGGCGGCCGGCTTCTGGCCAATGAACCGGACACTCGGCGGCGAAGCGCATCAGGCCACCGTGCTGCTGTTCGATCCGGCCACCGGCCGGCCCATGTGCGTGATCGACGGCAACGCCATTACCACGGCGCGCACGGCCGCGGCTGGCGCCCTGGGGCTTTCCCTGCTGGCGCGCCAGGACAGCGCAGTGGCCACGGTCTTCGGCACAGGCATTCAGGCGAAGGCACAGCTCGCATTTGCGCTCAGAACGCTGCCTTCGCTGACGCATGTGAATTACGTCTCGTTGGATCGGGAGCCGCAGGCAGACTTTGAATCTTTGTTTGCGGACCAATGCACATTGAGGTGCGCCGCGAATGCGGATGAGGCGGTCGCCGAAAGTGACCTCATTATCACCGCGACGACCGGTAGTGGCCCACTCTTCGATGCAACAGCGCTCCGCGCCGGGACGCATTTGAACTGCGTCGGCGCGGACACGCGAGGCAAGCGTGAGCTTCCCGCGGGCGTCCTCGATCGAGCCCGCGTCGTCGTCGATGACCTGGAGCAGGCCCGCGAGCTTGGTGAACTGCAATGGGCACCGCACACGCCTTCCGTCGAAATGGGAGACCTGGTCGGGGGCCGTGCAAAGTGGCGGCGCGACCCGACAGATATCAGCGTTTTCGACATGACCGGCCTGGCTTTGCAGGACTTGACCGTCGCTCGATTGATCCACCGCCGCGCCACCAACCTGGGTCTCGGCGTCACCGTGGCGTGGCCCTGGTGATCGTCACAGCCATCATCGTCTTGGTCTTGCAGCGATCCAGCATGCGCCAACCAGGAGTCGGAAAACTTGAAACCGCACTACGTTGAGCCGCTCAGCGGCACCACCTATCCTTTGGACACGCCTCGGTGGTGTTCGGACGACCGCAGACCGCTCCTGATCTCGCCGCTGGCTGGAATTTCCCGAGATGACATCGACCGACGCCTTCGCTCCCAGTGGCGCTATCGCGCATCGCTTCCAGTCGAGATCGTCTCCCCTATCTCCATGGGGGAAGGTTGCACCCCCCTGATCCAGAAGACATGGGACGACCACCGGCCGCATTTCAAGCTGGAGTGGTTCAGCCCCACAAGCAGCTTCAAGGATCGCGGCACCACGGTGATGCTCTCGATGTTACGGCAACAAGGCATCACGTCCGTTCTGGAGGACAGTTCAGGCAACGGCGGAGCGTCGGTGGCGGCGTATGGCGCTGCAGGCGCTATGCGCGTGAAGATTCTGGCTCCCGCGTACGCGTCGCCCGCGAAGATCGCCCAGATGCGAGCCTACGGGGCGGAGGTACAACTGGTCGACGGGCCTCGACAGGCGTGTGAGGATGAGGCAGTCCGGCAGTCCGCGAGCATCTTCTTCGCCAGCCACAATTGGCAGCCATTTTTCCTCGAGGGGACCAAGTCGATCGGCTACGAGATCTGGGAGGACCTCAACTTCCAGGCGCCGGACAACATCGTCATGCCTGCAGGCGCGGGCAGCAATGTACTCGGCTGTTATCTGGCGTTCTCGGAGCTGGTGCGCGCGGGGCAGATTCACAAAATGCCCAAGCTCTTCGTTTGCCAGCCGTTGAACTGCTCTCCCATCGATGCCAGCTTCCAGGCGGGCGTCACGACTCCCGTTGCGCGCGAGGTTCGAAACACAGTCTCCGAGGGGACGGCCATCGCGCATCCGCTGCGGCTGGCGCAGGTGGTCAACGCTGTCAGACAGACTGGCGGCACGACTGTCGCTGTGGAAGAAGAGGCTATCGTTGAAGCTCTAAGGCGGATTGCGCGACTAGGCCTTCTGCCGGAGCTGACTTCGGCGACTGCCGTTGCAGGATTTGATCGGCTTACACAGGTTGGGGCGATCCGGGCGCGAGAAGAGACGGTTGTCCTGCTGACAGGCACGGGCATCAAAAACGCCGGAGCCATCGCGGATATGTACTCTAAAGGCCAACCCCAATGAAAATCGGGCTCCTGAATTGCGGCGGTACCATCACGGAGAGCTATCAGGTTGACGGGACCATCAAGCGGCTATTGGCACAGGATTTGATCGCATTGAGCGGTCAAGCAGACTGGATCGGACGTGACATCGATCCTGTCGATAGCTGCGATCTGGCTTTCGCCTCACTTTGCCGGGCTCGCGATGTCATGCGGCGGGATCGAGAGAGCGAAGCTTTCGTCATGTGCTGCGGCACAGATGCAATGGAAGATATCGCCTATGCCGCCGCTCTGCTTTTTGATCGTGACCGGCCTGTCGTTTTAACCGGTGCTGCGATCCCCGGTGGCAATGCGAATGCCGACGGTCCGCGCAATCTGGCGGATTCTGCAAATTTGGCGCGGGCCATGCCGCAGGGTGCGAGCGCTCTCGTTGCCTTCGCGGGACGGATTTTCGATCCGGTCTCGATCGTCAAGGTATGGCCGCAGGGGATTCAGCCCTTCGGACCGGAAACAGCGATCCGCGGTTCAATAGAGGCCGATATCGTCACGCTAACAGGATCGGGAATCATTGACGAGAGTTACGCGGAACTCGATCTATCCGATCTCGGCGCGCGCGTTGCGATCGTCACGGAGACGTTCGGGTCACTCGTTGGCTTCCCGGATATCTCAGGACTCGACGGTATCGTCGTCGCAGGCAAGGGCGCAGGGGGCTTCTCCGCGCAGTCCGAGAGACTTCTGAGCGAAGCTGCACGGCATGTCCCTGTCGTGCTATCGACACGCTGCGCCCATGGCTTCCGAGTCAATCCAGCCGTAACGAAATATGCCTATGATCGCGCCCACAACCTCGGCCTGACCACGACAGGTTATGACGGTTTAAACGCATCGAAGGCACGAATTCGGCTCATAGCCGAGCTTGGTCGTGCCAATCGCAGCGAAAAGGCTGGGCGCTGATCAGCGCCTCGTCCACTTGGCGCGGGCGCTTGCAGGCTCCCGCGTCAGCTCTGCTTCGATTACATCTTCTCGACCGCGAGCAGGGTCCGCTGGCCTTTGACGTATTTGTAGAGTGAGATGGAGCTGTCCTTCAAGTCGCCGTGCTCGTCGAACCGGATATGGCCAATCAGGGTGTTGAGATTGGTCGAGGGCATGGCGGCCAGGATACTGGCGCGCGTGATCGAGTTGGAGCGTTTCATGGCATCGACGACTACGTAGACGGCGCTGTAGGCAACCGCCGAGTAGACCACCGGATCGTGGCCGTACGCGGCCTTCAGGTCCTTGCTGAACGCAGCGCTGCCGGCCATCGCGGACAGATCGCCGCCCGCAACCGAGCAAACCACGTTGTCGGCGGCGTTGCCCGCCAGCCTGGCCAGGTTGGTGGTGCAGACGCCGTCGCCCGCCAGAATCTTGGCGGTGACTGCCAGCTGCATGGCCTGCTTGGCGAAGGGGCCGGCGGTGGCGTCCTCGCCGCCATACATGATGGCGTCCGGGCGTTCGGCTTTGATCTTGGTGATGATGGCCTTGAAGTCAGTGGCCTTGTCGTTGGTAGCGTCGCGCGAGAGCACCTGGATGCCTTCGGCCTTGGCGGTCTTCTCGAACTGGTCCGCAAGGCCCTGCCCGTACGCCGTGGCGTCGTCGACGATGGCGACCGTCTTGACCTTCTGGTTTTGGGCGTACTTGGCCAAGGCGGGGCCCTGCTGGGCGTCGGTGCCAATGACGCGGAAGGCGGTCTTGTACCCTTGCAGCGTGTACTGCGGGTTGGTCGAGCCCGGGGTGATCTGGGTGACGCCGTTGTCGCTGTAGATTTTCGACGCGGGGATGGACACCCCGGAATTCAGGTGGCCGATCACAGCCACTACGCCGTCGTCGACCAGCTTCTGCGCGACGTTGGTACCCGTCTTGGGATCGGCCTGGTCGTCCAGCGATTCGACTTCGAGGACGACCTTTTGGCCCCCGATGACCAGATTGCCGGCCTTGTTGATTTGATCGACGGCGAGCTTGACGCCATCGGCCGCATCCTGGCCCATGTGTGCAATGTTGCCGGTCAGTGGTTCGGCGCTGCCGATCTTCACCGTCACGTCGGCGAGCGCGGCTTGACCGTAGGCCATGGCGATGCAGGCGAGAGTCAGCGCGGCATTGATGGGTCTGAGTTGGAATTTCATGCTTGAGCCTCTTGTTGAACTGGGTTGCTGTTGAAAAATGCGTGCGGCGTTCGCCATCGAAGTTATCGGCATTGCCGAGATTTCGAATTCGAGTATTCGTCAGAGCAACCCATCAGCCGAGGGCAAGCTGATTAGCACTCCTTAGCGTTGGCGATCGGCAAGCTGGCCGCTGGTCAGCGGTCCATCCGTTGCAGGGGACCCCTCGTCCTAGAAAGATTATCTAGAATTAAATAAAATGTATTGTAGGGGTAAACACTTAGCCCCCGGTCGACTTGCGACCATGAGTTGAACTACCGATAGACGGAGGGGAGGCCGGCCGAAAGTCCGGTGACGGGCCTCGAACGCGACGGGCGTCCAGCCAACTCCCGCATTCGTGCCGGTGGTTCAGATCGGCGAGATCGAGGCTTCAGTAACTGAGGTGGCAGGAGGAAGAGGAAAGCCGAAACGGAAACGCAGGTAGCCGGTCCTGCGCGCAAGTCCGGGCGCAAACCGCTCGATCCGGCTTTGCCGCGAGAAGTCGTTCGCTACGAACTCGAGAACCGCATCAAGCACGGGCAGCTTGATCGCCGTGATTACGCCGTTGGCGACCCGCGTGGTCGAACTCCCGTGCGCCTTAGTGGCCGGTTGATCGGTGATAGGCTGCTATCGCAGGTCTGCGTTGCAGGAGAACCATCATTCGCCGGCTGGATGCTCGACTTGCCATCGCAGCACGGGGTGAGTCGCTCCGGCTGGCATTGCCCAAGCGCCGTTCGACCCAAAATCCCAACCGACGAAGCTGGCGGGATTGCTCATCTGCGCCGTCGTCAAACCGTTGCTCGCGGGTGCGCCGCCGCCGTGTGTCGGCGTCAGTCCTGTCGTTTCGACGTTCCAATAATTGTCGGCCGTCACCGTACCCGAGTTGGCGCCGGTCAGCGCACCGAGGTAAGGTGTTGTCATCCAGTCCCCCGTGATCGGGCCTGTAACGAATGACTGGCTGATCGTCCCCGTGTTGTAGGCGACGAGCCCGCCCGGCAGCGAGGGGTGATTGATACCCTGGACCGAGCCTGTCGAATAAGATTGCGTGATCGTGCCGTCATTCTCCCCAACGAGCCCGCCCAGGTAGCTCGTCCGTGCTGAAACTGCGACGTTAGCGGCCGAGCGCTCGATAAGCCCCACGTTCTGCCCCACGAGGCCGCCGAGATCCATGTAATCCAAAGCCGTGAGTGAGCCGCTCACGAAGACGTTCGCGATGTGGCCTTGATTGATCCCGGCGAGCAGGCCGCCTTGCGACATCGTGTAGCCGTAATTGATCGGCGACGAGCGGCCGTTCGTCATGCTCAGATTTCGGACTACGCCCGCACTGCCGATCACGCCGAAGAGTCCGGCCGGCAGCGGCGGCGAGGCGTAAGGCGTCGAATAGACCGGCATGATCAAGATGTTGTCGATCGTGTGGTACATGCCGTCGAACTGACCGGAAAACGGCGTCGAGGCGTTGCCGATCGGCGTAAAGTTGGCGCCTCCGTCGAGATCCTTACCGAGCGCGTAGTTGCCGGCCAAGTTCTGCGAGATGTTTTCCAGATCGCCGATCGAATTGACTAGCTGGTAGCCGGTGATCTGCGTTTGCAATCCACTGCCGGTTGCGGGCGTCCATGCGGCGTTCCCCAACAACTTGCCGGGTGCATACGTCCCATTCATGTCATAGAGCAGGCTCACGGTCCCCGTGCTGTTCGACCAATCGGCGGTACCCAAATTGAGGACGCTGCCGCCGTTATCGATCCCAGTGGCATCCGCACGCAGCGTCAGGTTGCCGCTGCCCTGGTTCTTGATCGTCATGCGCTTGACGACGTTCACCGTGTGATACGCGCCCAAGCTGAGGGACGCTGCGCCGCTCCAGCCGATGTTCGACGCTACGTTGATGTCACCGGTTTGGCCAGAGGCGCCCGTCGTCTGCAGGTTGATCGACGTGCCGGCGTTCAAGCTGCGCGAGAGCGATGTCGCGGCGAAATTGTCGATCTTGATGCTCGGCGTTGTGATGTTCCAGATGCCGGCCAATACCGTTGGCGTGTATTGGAAGACGATGTTGCCTGCGTTGGTGTCGACCGTGCCGCTGCTGCCATCGACATTCTTTGTCGAGGTCGGACCGGAGAGTTTCACCGAGCCGCTTTCGGCGACGAGCCAGATGTGGCCATCACGCGTGGCGGTTCCCGTCGCGCGGATCGCTTCGTGGTTGCCCGTCAGCGCGAAGACATTGCCGTCCGCCGCTTGCAGGCTGACTTGCGCAGCGTAGATTGCG
>NZ_PTIR01000039.1 GCF_002934455.1 Trinickia symbiotica
CGCAGCATGCCGTGTGCGATGTCCCACGTTCCAAAGTATTGACCGTAGCTGCCGGCAGGGATTTCCATCTCGCCAAGGCGCAAATCGGCAATCTCCTTGGGCTCTACGGTCATCATGCCATCGGTCAATGCCTTGAGCTCGGCCACGAATTCTTTCAACGTTCTTTGCTTCTGGGACATGTCATATACCGAGCAATAAAATGGATAATGTGCGTGGCATCGGCTACGCATCGATCAAAATGTCTGAAGCCAACCGCTCGGGGCTGAAACTATAGATGGCCCGTACTGTTCAGCGCGCGGAAAGTATAAGCAGGGATCGCGCCAACCAAGCATTGCTGCAAGGCCACCTCGTAACGGCAATCCGCCATGTTGCATGTTTGACAATGTCGGACATGCGACATGTCCAAATACTTAGGCGATGCCTCGGAGCAAGCGCTACAAAACAATCTGAATGGACCGGGTCCTAACAGAAGGAATTGATGCAGGGCCCGTCAATGGTATCCGTAATAATGGTGACTAATCCAACTTGTTTCGGGACCGACTGGCAGTTCTTGAAGGTGCAGAGTCCTGCATGGCTGCGGCGTCTGCCATGCGCGCAACTCTCGCGCTGTTACTAGGCACGTTGAAACATTGAGCTTTCCTTCAAATTTCGCCTTCCGGCAGGTCGTGCATAAACTCGACGCAAAGGAATTGGTGCTTGCGCGTCCCAAGGCCTGTGACCTAGAGAAGTGCATCGTGAGAAGACGAGGATCGTGTACTGTCGGGATGGGAATCGCCAGAACGACTAGCTGCTCACGAGCTCGGCTTCGCCCGAGGTGTATCGAGCCGCCGTTCTGATCGATGGCGCAAACAACAAAGGGGCCCGCGCGGCCCCTTTGTGCTTGAGCAATTCGCTCAACCTTGCGTCGTCGTTTAGCGTCGCCTTTACACCGGCGCTAACGCCAGTCGTCATCCGCGCAAGATCGGGCCGTCGAGTGCGCTGATTGCCTGCGCCAGAGCGTCGGCAATCGTATCTACCTGGTCCATCCCAAAGCTCCTGGCGACAGGATATGCGGTCTCGGCGTGACCTGGAACCGTGAACCTGTCCGAACCGCAATCCCGCGTGAAGCGAGCGTCACCAAAGCGTATTGCTGATCGGATACAGGAAGCCAGATTCACAACGCATCTTGCCCCGACACCGCTATCCCTCGCTCCGCGAGCGCATCAGTCAGAACGCCACGCCTCTTGCAGTAACTGAGTGACGATCGGGATTGCGCCACTGCGGATCAGTTCCGCAACCTCAAACTCGATGCCGCGCATCGTCCTGCGCTGATTGATCAACAAATCACTGAACGTCCATTCGTTTCTCGCACGTTCAATAACATAGTGCGAAGCGTACACCTTCGGAGCGGCGTAAGCCGACGGCCGTGACGACTGCGCCCTTCGTTCAGGCGTTGCTCTTCGCAACTGATGTGCGGGGAGTTGCCGCAACGTTGGAGGCCCACCCGCGCGCGGGCGGCCATCCGCGATCAACCTCGACAGGACAGATCAGGACTTGCCCTAGGTTTTTGTTCAATCACAAAAAACGCATTGTACTTTTTTTTTTAAGAACATAAGCTGCCGTCAACGTAGCCGAGCGGCGCAGTTCCACAAGAGTGCACCGTGTCGATGCGGAAGTTCATCCACCGATTCTGTGAATAATTAGGAATACTAATTGACAACGGATTGTCGCGATGAAAAAGCAGGTTGCATTGATGCTTGCATTTGGCGGATTGACTTCGGCAGTCGGCGATGCCCAGGCAGACGGTACGGTGACGTTGTACGGATTGATCGACGATGGCATCACGTATGTGCATCGTTTCGCGCTGTGTATGCGACTATAAGAGCTTCATTGCAGAAACTATGCCAACGCCCCGGTGCGTCTTGGTGTCGCATATGCCTCCCTGCCCGGATACACCGTCGATCCTTATAATCGCGTCTGTACGCCAGTCTTCTTCGGTCAGACCGTGGCGACCGTATCGAGCGACGTGGAGACTTATCTTGTCTCGAACTTCGTGCTCGACACGTACAAGATTTTCGCGATCGGTGGCAGTTACCAGATCGGCAAGCTTACGTTGATAGCCCAACTTCACCAATACCGAACTGGGTCACAAGAATATGACATCGTACGTGCATGTCTATGAGGGCGCGGCGACGTACCAGCTAGTCCGGCGTAGCTGACGGCAGGCTATCAGCATGACACCTTTCAGGGAAACACGTGGAACCAGATGTCGGCGGGCGTTCAGTGCTTTTTGTCCAAACCTACCACAGTGTATCTATCGGGCGATTTCGTGAAGGCTTGATCAGGGATCAATCTGGAACTGGGCTGGTATACGACGCTGTCGCTGGCTAGTACGCAGGGCGATGTGCGCGTCGGCATCACGCATAAGTTCTGACGCTAGTTTCCTAAACAAGCCTGGACGCGTTCGAACCAGTGAGGGGTTGTTGGGCCTCACCACATCCCTTCCGCGGAGGGGTAGGTTTTTACCGATCCTCCTGAGGTCGGTGCCCGCGAAAGAAGGCCGGTTGCACCTGGCCGGTGCCATTCCAAGTAACACCGGGCAACTGAGGAACAGTCGTGATGGTGCCGGGGCGAGAAAGATCTGTCGACGTCGTCAAAAGCGGCGAACGGCTATCGAGCGGTCGAATGCGCCTGTGGGGAAAACGAAGCAAAAAGCGCTAACACATTTAGGAGTAAATATGCGTCGGATCAAAGGTCTTGTTGTCGCTACTGCGGTGTTGCTGAGTGCTCAATCATGGGCGGTAGCGGGAGCCTCGGTTGAGGCGCCCGCATCAATCAAGGCGAAGAAGGTCTTGACGTTCTGTTCGGATCTTGAGAATCCGCCAGCGGAGGGAATCGCGGACGATGGCGTGACGCCGAAGGGCGCCGCCGTTGACATGATGAATTATATTGCTTCATCGATGGAGGTTGCAGCAAAGATCGACAACTATCAGTTCTCCGGTCTTTTTGCAGCTCTGGACACCGGAAAGTGCGACCTGGCGGTCGCCAGTATTGGTAGAACGCCGGAGCGCATGCAGCGGTATGAGTTTGTGGACTACTGGAGGTTTGGCTCGGGCCTGCTGGTTCCAACCGGTAACCCGAAACACTTGGCCCGGTTCGAAGACCTTTCGGGGAGACGGGTTGCTGTACTTCTCGGCAGCAATAATGCCAAGGCGTTGCACAATATCAGCGACGATTTGAAGGCAAGTGGAAAGCCTCCGATCGACATTGTTGAACTGGGAACGAATGCAGTCGCCTTCCAGGATCTGAGCCTCGGAAGGGTCGACGCTCTTGCCACTGATACGGTGGTCATGAACTACTACATGTCGCGGTCACATGGTCGGTTCTCGATAGGTGGCGTACCGGTGCCCCCGAAAACGATTTCCATTGCGATTCCGAAGGGAAATGTCGCCCTGAAAAACGCAGTACAGGCTTCAATTGACAGAATGAACGCGACCGGAGAGATGGCGCGATTGATAAAGCGCTGGGGGATCGAAAAAGGCGTCACTACTTGTAATTCCACCAATCCTTGTCCTTAACAAAGAGGCACTAGTCATCTGCAAGAAAGGCGACGCACCGCACAGTCCAATCGCTGGTGTCATTCCCGCGAATGCTAACCAGTCGGTGCGACCTGGTGTACACGAATCAATAGACGTACGCTGTTAAACAGCCTATTCGCACTAGCGCTTATCATTTAAAATCATTCGCTGCATTAACACACCTAGCGGAATTGCGATGGCCGCCCTCAAGCCGAGAGCCTATGTGATCTGAAACATGTGCGGAATAGCGAAACATAAATGCTTTGACCAATGAGATCCAGATAATGACACCTGAACTTGAAGCAAACGTAAAACTGTCCGTCACGACGATCTTGGCGAGATTTATTGCAACCGCTAGAGAAACGGAACTGCCTAAAGAGGCGATCTGCGCGGCGCGTCGACACTTACTCGACGGCGTTGGCGTCATGATAGGTGGTTCAGCCGAATCGTCTGCCCGCGTTTCGCAGGGGTATGTTTCTGAGTATGAATCGTCGCAATCCTGCACAGTGCTTGGAACTGATATTCTTGCTGCCGCGCCGCTCGCGGCATTAGCGAATGGCACGGCCGCGCACGCGCTGGAATTTGAGGACGGTCACGACATGGCCGGATTGCACCCGTCAGTTTGTGTCATTCCTGCGGCTTTCGCTGCAGCAGAGAGAGCGAACGCGACGCTTGGAGAATTATTGACGGCGATTGTCGTCGGTTATGAAGTCGCCTGCCGGCTGACCCGTTGTTGCCGGTCGCGCCGCAACTGGGCTCTCGAGCCGAGTTGGCATTTCACCACGTTGTGCGGCATCTTTGGAGCTGTCAGCGCGGCTGCGGTTATTGACAAGCTTTCTGCGGATGACGTCGAGCAATCGTTGGGTCTGGCGACCAGTTTTGCGGCTGGACATCTGCTTGCCGAACAGGATGGCACTGGCTCCAAGTTTTTGCAGGCTGGCTGGGGCGCTCAGGCTGGCGTTAGTGCCGTCGACCTTGTCAAGCGCGGGATGAGCGCTCCGCGAGGCGCATTGGATCGACCGGCCGGATTTCTTCCGCTCTATGTTCGCGACTTCACGCTGGAGTCGTTGGTCGATGACCTTGGGACTAGGTACGAGATCATAGGTGCAAGCATCAAACCATACCCGACCTGCCGTTTCACGCACGGGGTGATTGATGCCGTGTTGTCCTTGCGATCACAGTCCGAAATTAACCGTTCCGATATCTCCCGAATCGATATCGGTTTGCCTAAACTTTCATATGCTCGCGTTGTTGATCCCGTCGAGTCGAGGCGTCGACCGCAAAATATCATTGCCGCACGCTTTAGTGCTCCCTATGTGGCGGCTCTTGCTTGGTTGCGCGGAGCCGTGTCACTTGATGATTTTCTGGTGCATTTTCCCGATACAGAGGTGCTGACACTGGCTGAAAGAGTTTTTTGTCACGTCGATGAGAGCTTGCCTGACACACTCTATGCCGCAGAAGTGGTCGTTCGCGGTTCAGATAGTGAGTTTCGGCGGCTGGTCTCGCATCCTCTTGGCTCTCCGGAGCACCCCTTGAGCCATTCGGCGTTGCTAACGAAGTTTTGCATGTGCGCCTCTCGTGGGTTAGGCCTTGGCAAAGATGACGTAAAAATTCATGGACTTGCGGAAATCATCCGTTCCGCGGATAAGGCATTTCCGGTGCGGGCCTTGACAGCGAGAGCGACGCGGTCTCGAGCTAATGAGCCTTACCAAAACGATGCCTGAGGGCTGGTAAGAAGCACTCATGGTGAAGCAGCCGGCTGAGCGTGGTAGCGGAGGACTGGCCTTCCCCCAGTTTCCCGGACACATCACACGGCATGATGTAGTCCGGAGAAACGAGAATGAGCACAAGAAGAAGACATTTCACCGACGAGTTCAAGCGCGAAGCGGTCAGGCTATGTAACGAGCCAGGCGCAGTGGTGACGCGTATCGCGCGGGAACTGGGTGTTGATCACAGCGTGTGGCGCCGTTGGGTGCAGTCCGAGCGCGGCGGCGCCATGGAAATGGCTGCTGTGGACTGCACAGGGTTTGTTGTTCGTCGCTGCGGTGATGGATTTGTACTCTAGGCGTATCGTCGGCTGGTCTATGAGCGAGACCATGCAAGCGAGAATGGTCGTCGACGCACTGCTCATAGCTCTGTGGAGGCGCGGTCGACCTGCTGAACTCATGCATCAAAGCGACCAAGGCAGCCAATACATGAGTGACGACTTCCAAGCATTGCTCAAAAGCCATGGCATTGCTTGCAGCATGAGCCGCCGCGGTGATTGTTGGGACAACGCTGGATGGATAGCCTCTTCAGCACGCTCAAGACTGAGCGCCTCAGTCGCAGCGTCTATCGCACGCAATGATGCACGTGCAGGCGTCTTTCGGCATGACTTATCGTCGCAACCGATTGGCAGGTCCGTCAGGCGATCTAAGCCGTGAGGAACCACGCGTGCGTCAGCTGCGGCTGCCGCGCGAGATTTCTTCCCCAGCGTGATGCGGCAGACGCAGCGCGAGGGGAATCGACGCGAACGAGCACAATCCCGCCACCAGGAATGCGGGCCAGAAATCCGACGATGTGACGACTACATGCCCGTGCGCCAACCTCGAAACCTGTAGTGCCATACCGCCGACCGGCACGCCGAGACCGAGTGACATCTTCTGCATGAGACTGGCGAGGCTCGTTGCGCGCCCGACATCGCGGCTCGCGATGTCCGCATAGGCCAGCGAGTTCAGACTCGTGAATTGAAGCGCCGGAAAAAAGCCGCTAAGAAGCACAACGGCCCAGATGATCCACGTCGGCATGCCAGGAAAAAGCAGTCCACATGCTGCCATAGAAACGCCAGAGAGCATGGCATTTACCACCAGCACCGAGCGAAAACCGTAGCGACGCAGCACTCGGGAGACTACCGTGCACGTGAATATGCTACCGAACGCGGATGCACATGTGATCAGGCCGGATTGAAACGCGCTCATGCCGTGCCCTTCTTGCAGCATCAATGGCAACAGAAACGGTAACGCGCCAAGGCCGATGCGAAACAGCGATCCGCCGAGCACGCTTGCCTGAAACGTTGCTACTCTGAAGAAGCGAAGATCCAGCAGCGGCATCCTCGTGCGCTGTGCATACGCGGCATAGATGACGAGAAGCGCGGCGCCGATCGCGCACATGCTAAGCGCGTCGCGGTTGGAAACGAGTTCGCCGCCGATTAGCGACAGCCCAAGGAGAAAGAGAACGATGCTCGCCGCCGAAAGGGAAAAGCCGATCCAGTCTAGTGGTCCAGGGTGCCGCACGCTTATGTTGGGGATATGCTTGTTCGTCAGGTACATGCAGAGAACGCCGATCGGCAAATTAACGAAGAAGGTCAGGCGCCAGTGCAGATATGTTGTAACGAAGCCGCCGAGCAACGGGCCTGCCGCGGGGCCGAACATCGAGAGCATACTCAGACGATTCATCGATCGAATGACATCGGCTTTGTGCACCATGCGCAAGAAGATGATCCGACCGACTGGCACCATCATCGCGCCGCCTACGCCTTGCACGAAACGCGCGAACGTGAAGGCGGCGAGCGAATTCGACGCCGCGCAAAGCAGTGAGCTCGCCATGAATATGCCAATTGCGCTGCGAAACACTGTGCGCGCGCCGAAGCGGTCGGCGAGCCAGCCGCATACAGGGATGAAGACGCCGAGACCGAGCACATAGCTTGTCACCGCGATTTCTAGCGTCACCGAATTGTGTCCGAAGTCGTGCGCCATAGCTGGCAAAGCTGTAACGACCACGTTCGCGTCAACGCTTTCCATGAACATCGCGCACGCGACGACTAGGGGCGCAATAAGGGATTTCTGGTCGACGAACATTGAGTTATCGTTGGTGTTCAGGCAATTTGAAGGATTGCAATGGCCAATCGTCAAAACATCGATTCAACCGCATTTGTGACTGTGCAGACGCAAATGTTGCGCCAGACACCAAAGAATTGCCGGTGAGGCTTATTCCTTGGTGTTACTAGATGATTCAGTCGAGCGGGCGTTCGGGATTTTGTCAATTATTTGACGTCATTGATTCGACAATTCGGACAAACCAGACAACGCGTAAGTCACCGGATATGGTCGTCCCGCATAGCATGCTTAGTTGCAGCACATCACACTAGCGTTGAGGAATTTTGATTCATCAAAGTTAGTGCGATATCGAATCCGGAGGGACGGGATCAACTGCGACCAAGAATTTGGCTGCGGGGCATCGCAGGGAGCTCCTTGTGATGCCTTCCGCTGATGTCTGATCAGGGAATTCGCTAGATGGACGACTGACTATGTCGAATTTTTGACATTGATGCATTGAGGACATTGATTTAAGGAAACTTGTGCTTGGCGCGGTCCATGCTTGCTATTGCGACACAGCACCATGCTGGAGACGTCGTCGCAAGACTCGGCCCAGCACGGAGTTGACTGCTCGATTTTGAGAATCCGTCAGGAAAGACAATACGGAAATTTCCTCAGCCGCAATCAAAGCTACTGGAAACATACCAATGCCTGCTCAATATGCTGCCATCGCTCCAACTATCCGCCAGCTTTTCGCGAGCCGCGGTGCCGAGCTTGTCGAAGTAGCAACCGTTCAGCCTGCAGACCCATTCATTGACGTTATGGGTGAGGGGCAGCGGTACTACTTCTTTCTGACTGAGAGCGACATCCACGAGACACTCTGCTTGAGACCGGATTTCACGATACCTGTATGCCTGGAGCACTTGCGATGCGGAGCGACGATCCCGCGGCGCTACGCCTATTTCGGTGAAACTTTCAGCAAGCGTCCGGCAAGCCGCGATGGTTTGCTGCAGGCCGGCCTAGTGGACATCGGCGATCCGGATGCCGCGACCGCCGATGCACGCTCGATCGCGGATGCATATGCCTTGCTCG
Organism: Trinickia symbiotica; assembly: GCF_002934455.1. Classification (GTDB taxonomy): domain Bacteria; phylum Pseudomonadota; class Gammaproteobacteria; order Burkholderiales; family Burkholderiaceae; genus Trinickia; species Trinickia symbiotica. The sequence goes on from NZ_PTIR01000039.1 coordinate 8,444, forward strand.
AAGGCACGCTGTTTGGTCACGACTATGCGACGATCATTGGTGACCAAGCGATTTTCAAAGCGGTGCTTGCTGCACTCGAAGTCCCAGGCCGCTGGCAAAAGCGGTTGATACGGGCGTTCGGCGCGCCTGTCCGACTTGAAGCGATGTTTGCGAAGCTCGCAGGTCCAATGCCGGAGATGTACATCGATGAGGCGCTTAAGACTTTCCTCGCACGAGGACACTCAGACGCATTAACGGCCTATATCAAGGACATCATGTCACTCGGGAGCGTGTCACCCACTGCCGGGCGCCCGCCGGAGGAGATCGCAACACGCCTTACTGAAACGATAGAACTCGCCAGCGCTCGAGTGCCGCAGGCTACTTTTGATGTGTTGAAGAGTTTTCTTTCGATCCGTGTTCCTCTCCAGAGAGCACCTGACGAAGTAGCTCGCTTCGCGAAGTCGGCAGGATTGACGTTGGGAGTAGCGTTCGACAACTTCGTTAAACGTGCGGAGGTGATCGACAAACAAGCTGTACCTTTGCAAGAAGTGACGTGGGATGCATCGTTCGGTCGACCTCTCGATCACTATACGGGCCTCGTCTTCGAGATCCAGGTTCCCGGAAACGACAGACCGTTGGCCAGCGGCGGGCGATATGATTGTTTGGCCACCCTGCTCGGAGCTCCACAACCCATTCCAGCTGTTGGCTTCTCTGTCTTGCTTACCGAAATCGACCAGTCCCGGGAGAGGATGCAATGAGAATTTCACTTGCATTGCCTTCCAAAGGGCGACTCAACGACCAGACTATGGATGCCCTCGCGAAAGCAGGACTGCCGGTTTGGCAGCCTGACCCACGCAAATACCAGACTCGCCTCATTGGTAGGGACGAGGTTGAGGTGTTTCTCTTCAAGGCCTCCGAAATCGCGGTCAAGGTGGCATGTGGCGCGGTCCATCTAGGCATTACCGGCGAAGATCTCTTGTTCGAAAGCCGTGATGACTGGAAGGCAAGAATGGAGATCGTCGCACGGCTTGGCTTTGGAAAGACTGATGTCGTTGTTGCTGTTCCGGAGGCTTGGCTGGACGTCATGACGATGGCCGACCTTGACGATGTCGCAGCGGATTTCCACCAACGCCACGGCCGACGGCTCAGGATCGCGACGAAATATCGGCGGCTAACTCAACATTTTTTCTCCGGTGTGCATGGCATGCAAGCCTATCGGATCGTCGAGAGTCTCGGGGCCACGGAAGGGGCTCCTGCAGCAGGCTCCGCCGACGCAATCGTAGACATTACGACGACGAGAGCGACACTGATGGCGAATCATCTGAAAGTGCTTGAAGATGGAGTCATCCTACGCTCCCAGGCGTGCCTGGTGGCTTCGCGAATGAGGCAAGCAGAAGTCGATCAGACTCTCATTGCGGAGATTGCTGGAAGACTGAGCTCAGTAATCCCTCCGCCTACCTGAAAGACATGCTCGATTGGGTCTCTCCGGGTCGCGCCGACGACATCGCCGCGCTTCCACCGGATCGCGGGGCGACTGCCGCCGTTTGACTAGCAGCGAGGACGCCCGCGGATCCCTTCGCCGGGCGCTTACGATCGAAGAGGGCTGTGGCGAACGCCCTCCGGCTGCACCTGCCACTGCCCGAACGCAAGCATGAATAATTTCATGCTTGCGTTTTATTTATGTATCGTTACTATCGTGGCCGTCGGCGCACAGCTGTACGCCGGAGCGCATGCGCCAGGTTACATTTTCCTGACGGTCTCGCGACGCCGTGCAAAGTTGGCTGTTACAAAAATACTTAGGAGGTCGAAGTGATTCGTGGTAAGACAATTTTCGCGGCTGTCGGATTCCTCGGTGCCTGCGCTCCAGCGTTTTCCCAAGGCTCGGTAACGCTCTATGGATCGCTAGACAATTCGATTCAGTACGTTCACAACACAGGAGGGAAGAGCCAGCAGTGGAGCCTCCAGGGAGGGCAAATTGGGACAAACAAGTGGGGCTTTAAAGGGGTAGAGGACCTGGGCGGCGGGCTTCGAGCGGTATTTCAGTTGGAGAATGGCTTCGATATCAACAACGGAAAATTCAAGCAGGGCGGAGCGGAGTTTGGTCGCTTGGCCTTTGTGGGCATCAAGTCAGAAAAATACGGAGCGATCCTACTCGGACGCAATTACGATGCGCTGACGGATCTCGTATTCCCCACTCAGCCGAATTACTACCTTTACTACTTCACCGCCCCAGGGGATGTGGACAACGCCGACACGAACGCACGCATTAACAACGTTGTAAAGTGGCAGAGTTTCGTTTGGTCCGGCTTTCAGGCGGCGGCTACCTACGCGCTCGGCGGCATAGCCGGTTCCGTGGGATCGGGTCAGTCGTACAGCGCAGCGTTGTCGTACACCGCTGGCCCCCTTGCGTTGGCAGGTGGCTATTTGCATGCAGACGAGGGGAATCCTACTGTATCGACCCGCGGCACATCCACATTCGGAAGCTTGTTTTTTAGCCCGGTTAACAGCGCTTACGCTTCCGCGAAGGCGATCAACATCGCGCGGATCGGCGCAAAATATTCAATCGGCTCGGTGACGCTCGGCGGATATTATAGCTACTCTGAATATCTCCGCGATGCCTACTCGAAGTTCCGGAACGCAGAGCGGTACAACAATGTCTCGGTGTACGCCGTCTGGAAAATCACCCCCTTCGTCGTAACACAGATAGGCTATGACATTCTGAAATCTCATGGAGATTCGTCGGCTACCTACAACCAAGCAACAGTAGCGGCGGACTACCTGTTATCCAAACGAACTGATGTGTACGCATCTATTTCGTATGGACACGCGTCCGGTCAAAATGGTGCAGGGAAAGCGCAAGCAGTGATCGCTGATTCATACCCTGCGGCTGGCAGCGCAAGCCAGACACTGGTATTTCTCGGAATGCGTCACCGATTCTAAATGGTGATTCATAGATGCGGCGGAAATAAGACCAGCATGAAGGCGCCGTTTTCGCGATTGCGCAGTCTATGCAACTTTACATCCGCCCCAAAACGGCTGAGTTGCGTTGCAAAGAGCCGAACGCTCAGCGCAGGGCTGCCCGGAAGACCAGGCAGCCCAAAGAAAGAGGGCACAGCTAAAGGCCCTTGGGAAACGCGGCACGTGCGCGTGGCGGTTCCGCGGCTTCTGCTGTCGCACGAGTCTACCGCGGTCCGCTCATGGCTCGAGGGTGCGCTACCTTCTCCTCGTTTATCCGCAGACTCGTCTGGATGCACTGCGTCGGCGATCGCCTCAGGGTTAACTCTCTTTCAAAGCTGAATGAATAAATTTATGCTTTAAACCATAGAGTGGAATTAAGCTTTCGATTTGTGGCCTCGCGAACCCGTCGGTAGCGCAGCACGGGAAATGACTTCCTGCTGTCGCGACGATCGAGGAGAACCCTGATTCGTCTGTTTAATAGAAGTCAGCACGCCGGCCGACCATCGGCCAGCAACTCGCTTCGAAGGAAAATCAGAATGCCGCTGCAGCCCCAAGTCGATAAAGCGGTGCACGCGCGGTGGTCACCGTTGCGCGGGTTTGCCGACTCCGCAGAGCTCGGCCCGGATCTCAGGGAGACCGCGACTAGACTGCTGAGTTTTTTTTGTAACAATATTGGCGCCAATTTGGACGCCATTCGTGAACTACGACTATCACGTATTTTTTACGGAGCGCATTCGTAATGCTCAGTTCAAACGATGACCGCCTGCGCTTGCGCGTCGGCGTGGATTCAGGTGGGACTTTCACCGACATTTGTATGTTCGATGAAGGCCAGGGCGACATCTTTGTCTGGAAAGTGAGCAGCACTCCGCAGGATCCATCGCTCGGCATTGCCAATGCGGTTGAGCAGGGTCTGCGAGAAGTGTGCAGAAGGTCGGGCCGAGACGCCGAAGTCCACTATTTTGGTCACGGCACGACGGTTGCGACCAATGCCCTCATCGTTGGTCGAGGCGCCGAGACGGGCCTCATCACGACATCGGGGTTTCGCGACGTGCTGGAACTGCGCCGTCAAAAACGTGACGCGCTGTACGACTTGCAGACCGAAAAGCCGAAGCCTATCGTCTCGCGTGACCGACGGCTCGAAGTTCCGGAGCGTACGCTCTTCGATGGCAAGATACTCACGGAGCTCGACGAAGATGCGGTCCGCGCTGCCGCACGAAGGCTCGGCGAGGAAGGCATCCGGTCGATCGCCGTGTGCTTTCTGTTCAGCTACGTCAATCCAGAGCACGAACTGCGGGCACGAAGAATTATCGAGGAGGAGATTCCCGGAGCCTACGTCACCGTTTCACACGAAGTGGCTCGCGAATTCCGCGAGTACGAGCGGTTCTCGACTACGGTCGTCAACGCCTACCTCGGTCCGATCATCAAGCATTATCTGCAGCGGCTCAAGCCACGTCTTGGCGAAATTGGTGTCCGGTCGCCCGTGCATCTTACGCAGTCGAACGGCGGCATCATCTCGTCGGAGTCAGCGCAGCGTTTTCCGGCGCGCACAGTCCTTTCGGGGCCGGCTGCAGGTGTCATGGGGACGCTGGCTATCGCGGAAGCTGCTGGATTCCCGAACCTGATTACGTTCGATATGGGCGGGACATCGACAGACGTTTCGCTCATCAAGCATGGTGCGCCGATCATGTCAAATCAAGCGGTTGTCCATGGACACCCGCTCAAGCTCCCGATGCTCGATATCCATACGGTTGGTGCAGGCGGCGGTTCCATTGCGTACGTTGACGCCGGTGGCCTGCTCAAGGTTGGCCCTCGGAGCGCTGCCGCGGACCCAGGTCCGATCTGCTTCGAGCGCGGCAACGACGATGAGCCGACGGTGACTGACGCGAACGTCGTACTTCAGGTTTTGAATCCGGTCGCGCTGCTCGACGGACGCTTGCCCGTCAATCAGGCTAAGGCAAAGGAAGCGATCGGCGAACTTGGCGAACGCCTCGGACTCGGCGTCATGGAGACCGCACAAGGAATCATCAGTGTCGTCATCGCCAATATGGCCAAGGCGATTCGTGTGGTTTCAGTGGAGCGAGGCCATGATCCGCGCGATTACGTAATGTTCGGTTTCGGAGGCGCAGGGCCGATTCACGCGTCCCGACTCGCGCGGGCGCTCGACATGCCCAAAATCGTCATTCCAAAATACCCCGGAATCATGTGTGCGCTCGGCCTTCTTTTGACTGACTTGCGGACCTCGACGTCGTTGACCCGCCTTCTACCACTTGACACCGCAAGCGGTGCCAGTCTGGCGCAAGGGTTCGAGCAGCTGGAGCGTCACATTTCGCAGTGGTTCGAGGAAGAGAAGATCGAGAGCGAGCACAGGGTCGTCACTCGCACCGTGGACATGCGCTACGGTGGTCAGGGATACGAATTGCCTGTGCCCTGTCCCGGCGGCAAGTTTGATGCGCACGCAATTGAAAAGCTTCGGAAAGCGTTCGAAGACGCACACGAACTCGCATATGGCTATGTTGCCGACGGCGAACCCGTCCAAATCACGACGTTGCGTGTCAATGCTGTTGGGCGAGTTAAAAAGGCGGAGTTTCGGCCTCAGCCTAACGCCGCTACGCGGGCGGCCGACGCAATGGTTGGCACTCGCAGGGTATGGATTCCTGAGGCGGGAGGCTTCACTGATTGTCCGCTGTACGACCGCGAAACACTAGGACCTGGGCACGCGCTCGATGGGCCAGCAATTATCAATCAAATGGATTCGACGACATTGGTCCTTCCCGGCCAGACCGCCTGCGTAGACTCCTTCCTCAACCTGATTATCGAGGAGCGTTCATGAACTTTAGCGAATCGGCCACCGCCACATTGGCTAACGTGAGATCCTCGAAGCTCGATCCAATCACTGTCGCAGTGATTGGAAGCGCGTTGTCGACTATTGCCGAGGAGATGGGTAAGGCGGTTATCCGCGCAGCATACTCCACGAACATCAAGGAACGACAGGATTGCTCTACGGCACTCTTCGACAGGACCGGGAACACGATTGCGCAAGCTGAACATATTCCCATCCACCTGGGTTCGCTGCTTGGCATCGCGGGATACGTGCTCGAGCACCACGACATCTCATCGATTCGACCCGGCGATGTATTCATCGGCAATGACGCCTACACGGGGGGCGGCACGCACCTGAACGACATCGTGCTCATGGAGCCCGTGTTCTTCAGAGAGCAACTGGTGGGCTGGATCGCAAATCTGGCGCATCACTCGGATTTTGTTGACCGCGGTCACGCGCATATCTTTCAGGAAGGCCTCCGCATCCCACCCGTGAGACTGTATAAGGAGGGGGTGCTTCAAAACGATGTGATGGATCTCATCCTGCTGAACTGCCAGGTTCCTCACGAGCGCAAGAGCGACTTTCGGGCACAGATGGCAGCGAATCGCCTCGGTGTGCAGCGCTTCCAGGATTTGTGTGAACGCTATGGCAGCGACGTCGTGGAAGAGGCTTCAGCAGAGATTCTCAACTACACGGAACGGCGAACCCGAGCCGGCATTGCGCAGATTGCGGATGGCGTGTACGAGTTTCAGCATGAATTCGATACCAACCTCATCGACGACATTCTCGATCTGAAGGTTCGCGTTACCGTGCGAGGCGACGAGCTGTTCGTCGATTTTCCGGATGCGCCCACGCAGGTACGGGCGCCCATCAACATGGTTTTCACCGCGCTCCAAGCAACGGTCTTCTTCGCCGTCAAAGCCCTTGTCGACCCTGACATACCCGCCAATTCGGGCTTCCACCGCCCGATTCACATTTCGGCACCTGCGGGAAGCGTCCTGAATTCCACGCCTCCTGCTGCCGTCTACAGCCGCACGGACATCGCCATGCGTCTCGTCGACATGATCTTCGCAGCCTTGGCCCCTGTGCTGCCCGAACGCGTGGTGGCTGCGTCCACTGGCGGGATTCTACTGACGACTAGCGGAACCCATCCGCGCACCGGGCGCTTCTACGTCTACAACGAGATGCAGGGTGGAGGGATGGGCGCCCGTGCACATAAAGATGGGCTTGACGGAGTTCAAGTCAATACGACCAATACGGCAAACCTGCCCATTGAGGCATTGGAAACCGAGCACCCGGTCATGGTGGAGTGCTACGAACTGGTGCAGGACTCCGGCGGCGCAGGCGAGCACAGAGGCGGAATGACGATGAGACGCAGAGTGCGGATTCTCGATCACGTGGCGACGATTTCCGCCGGCGGTACAAATAGCCGCCTCTCGCCGTATGGGATCTTCGGCGGGCACGGTGGCAGCCCGGCGCGGGTGGAAATGCCGAAGAATGCGCCACCCCTCGAAAGGCGCAAGAGCGTGCTGCAGCCCGGCCAGTCGATCGGGATGGTCGCGGCTGGCGGAGGCGGTTATGGAGACCCCAAGCGGCGGGCTCGGGAGCTCGTGCTTCGCGACTTGAAGGAGGAGCGAATCTCGAAGGCCGCTGCCGTAGACATCTACGGGCTCGACCCTTCGTTGCTGTAACGCTCGGGGGCCGTCGTCCTCAACTATGGCGGCCCTGATTGCGAAGCTCGGACGTCTATTAGGACTTAGTGATCGTGAATCAGATCAACTTCATACAGCTCATTGGATTCGGGCCGAAAGGCTGGGGTCTCACTTTGCTCGGTGGGGCGGCCGTTACTGTGGCCGTTGCCACAAGTGGAATGCTGCTTGGCATCGTCCTCGGAACGCTCGGCGCGTGGGCAAAGGTGGCGAGGCGCAGACCCCTTGCCGACATCGCTGACGCATACACCACTGTCGTCCGCGGACTACCCGACTTGCTAATAATTTACATCATCTATTTTGGTGGAAGCGCGGTACTGACGTGGTTGAAGCCACTCCTCGGATCAACGGGCTTCGTCAACTTTCCCGGATTCCTTGCGGGGACAATCGCGATCGGCGTCATCTCGGGAGCTCAAAGCACCGAAGTGCTACGGGGCGGCTTCAACGCGGTCAACAAGGGAGAAATTGAGGCGGCGCGCGCCTGCGGGATGAGGCGTGAGTTGCGTTTTCGAAGAATAGTCGCCCCGCTCACGCTGCGTTATGCGCTGCCCGGAATGGGCAACATCTGGCTCAGTGCATTGAAGGAGTCGTCGCTTCTTTCCGTGACCGGTCTAGCAGAACTGATGCGACAGACTGAGGTCGGTTCCGGATCCACACGCCTGCCATTCGACTTTTATGCCGCGGCTGCACTCATCTATTTTGCCCTGTGCACCGTATCGACTCTCGCTATTCAGCGATTCGAACGTCATTACTCACGCAACGTGGCAGCGAGGGCGTAATGGACCTGACCTTCATCTATCAGACGTTTATTCAACTGCTACCTGGCATTCCGCTCACGGTTGGGCTCGCTGCCATCAGTGTGGTTCTCGGCGGACTACTCGGCTTCATCATTGCCTTGCTGCGCATGTCGCCATCGGCGCCTGTTCGGGCTTTTGCTTGGTTCTACGTGCAGCTGTTTAGAAGTGTGCCATTGCTGGTGCTGATCTTCATGATCTATTACGGCTTGAGTCAATTCAATGTCATTCGGGAGAGTTTTTTATGGCCCTTCCTGCGTGAGCCGTATTGGTGTGCTCTCGTAGCGCTAGTCATCAACGATTCTCCTTACGCAAGCGAAATTATTCGTGGCGGGTTGCAGGCTGTCCGTAGAGGCGAGCTCGAAGCGGCGCGTGCGTGCGGAATGTCAGGAGCCCTACTGCTGCGCCGGATCATTGTCCCGATCGCGATCAGACAAGCATTGCCGGCGTACGGCAATGAAATCATCGTCATGGTGAAAGCCACGTCGTTGGCATCGCTTGTAACGCTCATGGATGTAACCGGTATTGCATCGTCTATTGCTAATGAAACGTATCGTCCGATCGAGGCCTACATGTCGGCAGGGATCATCTACCTTGTCATTAGTTACCTCCTGACTCGGACCGTTCGACGGATTGAGCATCGTCTCAGCCCTCACTTGCGGGCTCCGGTGATGGAACAAGATTCACTTCTTGAGGGAAAGACGGTATGAACTCCATTAATCGGCCTTGTCCGAAGGCTGTGCAACTCACGGATATCAGGAAACAATACGGAAAGATCGAGATACTTAAGGGTATTTCGCTTGAAGCGAGCGAAGGCGAAGTCATTTCGATACTTGGCTCATCTGGTTCAGGCAAATCCACTCTGCTTCGCTGTATCAACATGCTGGAGGTTCCTGATGCGGGCGAAGTGGTGGTTGCCGGTGAGCGAATTAAGCTGTCGAACGCCCACCCGGAGGGACAGCGGCATTTCGACCATAGGCAGATCGACCGCATCCGTGCAAGTGTTGGCATGGTGTTTCAGAGCTTCAACCTGTGGTCTCATATGACGGTGCTCGAGAACGTTATCGAGGCGCCCATCCATGTACAAGGTCGACCGCGCAAGGAATGCATCGAGGAGGCCCGTGAACTTCTTGAAAAAGTCGGAATATCGAATCGGGACAACTTCTACCCAGCGCACCTGTCCGGCGGTCAGCAGCAGCGCGTGGCGATAGCTCGTGCGCTTGCGATGCATCCTTCGCTGATGCTATTCGATGAACCGACGTCAGCGTTAGACCCGGAACTTGTCGGTGAGGTCCTGCGAGTGATGCGCCGGCTGGCAGAGGAAGGCCGAACGATGCTAATTGTCACTCACGAAATGGGGTTTGCCCGCGAGGTCTCGAGCCGCGTGGTGTTCGTGGATCGCGGGACCATCCAGGAAGAAGGAACCCCCGATGAAGTGTTCGGTTCCGGCCGTTCCGTGCGCCTTCAGCAGTTTTTGGCTGGATAGCCGTTGCTGTTCCGTTATCAACGACTTTGCAGGATAGGAAAATGAAAAATTTGAGGAAACACCACTCGCACTCAATCCTCCTCGCTATGACGGCCGCCGCCATCGCCGCTTTGGGGTTGTTCGGACAAGCTATTGCGCAAACCCCTCCCAAGGAAGTCCGAATTGTCACGGAAGGCGGATTCGTACCATGGAACTACACCAAGCCCGATGGGACGCTCGCCGGTTTTGAGATCGATCTGGTTCGCAATCTTTGTGATCGGATGCACGTCAAGTGCACGATTACGGCGCAGTCTTTCGACAGCATGATCCCGGCGCTGAACGCCGGAAAGTATGATGCAATCATCGATGATCTGGCGGTTACGCCGAAGCGCGAAGAGGCAATTGCATTCTCGGTCCCATACGCATCGCTCTGTTATGTGTTCGCAACGTTGAAGGGTAGTGAGGTCGCGAAAAAACTGCCGCTGGAGGACAAAATAATTCCACTGGGCGATGCGTCGGCGTCCGAGAAAGCACTTTCTGAAGTGAGGGCTGCGCTTTCGGGAAAAGTGGTAGGCACGCTAGCTGCCGGCACGTCAGTCGAGTTTGGAAAGACCTATCTCAAGGGAGTCACGGTCCGACAGTACAAGTCGCAGGAGCCCCGTGACCTGGATTTGCTAGCCGGGCGAGTGGACGCGGTGCTTGGTTCAAAGGATTCGCTCCAGGGAACTGCCGCGAAGCCAGGCAATGAAAACATGGTGCTGGCAGGTCCATGCTTCCAGGGTGGCGTGATCGGGAAGGGATCTGCTGTGGGCCTGCGCAAGGGCGACACGCAGTTGAAAGCCATGTTCGATCAAGCTATCCGTGCGGCCAAGGCTGACGGTACCATCAAGAGGCTTTCCGAGCAGACGTTCCACATGGATGTGACCCCGGCGCAATAGCTTCGGGCCTTGCCTATGTTTTCCTGTCGCCGCACCGGATTTCCTCACTAGCGCAATACCCCCGGATGAATCGGCTTCAGCAAAACCGAACATGTCACTATGACCGCTCTTTCACACACGTAGAAGTATGAGCAAGTTACCAAGCAACGGACAACGTGGAGCGCGATTCCGGATTCGCGAGCTGGCGGACATGATCGAGCGCGATGTTAGCTCGGGTCGTCTTGGAGCAGGCGCGTGGCTCAAGCAGGTGGAGCTTGAGCAAGCATATGGCCATTCGCGTCTTGATGTGCGGCAAGCGTTGGAACACCTGGTCGAACGAGACGTGGTGGAATCTATTCCTAACCGTGGTTACCGGGTCCAGGTCTTCACGCAGGAGCGACTGCAGAAGGTTCGGCAGATTCGGGCGATTCTAGAGGCCTCTGCAGTCGAATCCGTCATTGGGAAAGCGGATGCCGACGAAATCTTCGTTCTTAATCAGTTGGCACAGGCGTTTTCCGACGCCGTCGCTTCGGGCACTGCCGCAGAGCAGGAGGACTGCAATAGGGCATTTCATCATCGGCTACTTCGTCACTGCCCTAATGACGAGCTGGTCAAGATGATTTTTGACCTGCGCGACCGAATTCCGGTGGCAGTTCAGCGAGAGAACAATACGTCCGTGATGCTTGCTCGATCCGCGCAAGAGCACTTCGATATGGTCAAGCTCCTTGCGGACATGAATCGTGAGGCGTTACTCGAAACGATGCGGCGCCATGTTCTAGGCCCTCGAGGCTCAGACCTATGCGGCCGTCCTTAGGGTCACAAAAATATTGAGGTGACTGCAACTATGAAGATTGCTGCTATCGAAACATTTGAAATCCGCATTCCGTACCGACGGAATCATACTCTGAGTTCCGGGCCGCTTTACGGTGCTCATTCGGTCATCGTCCGGTTGCAAACGGACGAGGGATTGATTGGGGCAGGGGAAGCCTCGATCCCCGGCGGGCCCGTGTGGAGTGAAGAGTCTGTCAGCTCTGTACGTGCGGTGATCGAAGAATACCTCGCTGCCGCGGTCATCGGACGGGATCCGCTTCAATGCTCGGATATTGCCGCCGTCATGAGCAAGGCCGTGCGTGGCAATCCCTTCGCTCGCGCAGCGATTGAGATGGCGTGCTTTGACGTCGCCGGCCAGGCGCTTGGAGTACCTGTTGCACAACTGGTGGGCGGTCGGCGGCGTTCTAGTGTGCCGATGGTCTGGTCGTTGGCATCGGGCGTAGTTGAACAGGAAATCGAAGAGGCGCAGGGGGTCAACCAGCGGTTTGGAATTTCTCGCTTCAAGGTAAAGGTTGGCCACGTTGATGCCGCAGCCGATCTCGAGCGAGTTCGCACGCTGATGCGCAACGTTCCGGAGAACTTCCAGATCCGGCTCGATGCCAATCAGGGCTGGAACGAGATGACCGCAAACTGGGCGCTGCCAAGGCTTCAGGATCTGGGGGTGACAATCCTCGAGCAACCCTTGCCGAAAGGTGACCTGGCCGGGATGGCGCGTCTGAAGCAACAGGGCCGTGTTGCCATTATGGCGGACGAATCGGCAATGAATGCCAACGACGTCATCAACATCATTCGCAACGCTTCAGCGGACATGATTGCGCTAAAGTTGGCAAAGGCCGGAGGCATATTGGGAACACTACAAAGCGCTTCGGTCGCGGATGCGGCGGGTCTGCCATATTACATGGGCTGCATGATGGATACCGGGCTGGGGACGGCTGCGTATCTCCAGACGGCGTCCGCACTTAAGGATATGTCTTACGGGGCTGCTTTACCCGGACCACTGATGATGAGCTCCGATGTCCTGTCAACGGAAATTGTGTACCGAGACGGAAATATCGAGGTGCCCGCTGGGCCAGGTCTCGGAGTCGAGGTCGACTGGCATGTGGTCGAACAACTCTCTAACAAACCCTAGTGTTCTAACCCGCTAATACCGGAGCGAAGCACGCTAGCCTACTACATGACCCGCATGATGGACACGTCAATCATGCGTAGGAGAAATCTATGATCGCTAAAGAACACTCAGGCATTGGACGAGGCCCGTCCTCACTGCCTACGAGTGAGGATGCCAGGCGTTTGCACGCAGACGCATTTTTCATTGATGGGCTTATGCTATGGGGATCGCTTGACAATCCGGAAAGCATGCGCGAGGCGGCTGACGGCGGCCTTAACGCTGGCATCATCACGGTAGCGCACTACCCCCACGACCGACATCAGGCACGAGACCGGATCACAAAATACAAGAAAATCGTTCGCGAGAATTCGGACGCCCTTTGTTTCGCTTCTAGCGTAGAAGCCATGCTGGCTGCACGTGAGAAAGGTTTGTGCGCAGTTGCATTTGGCTTTCAGGACGTGGCTCCGATCGGCAACGATTTGGATATGATTTGGGAGTTTGCAGAAGCTGGCGTTAAGGTAATTCAATTGACATACAACGACCAGAACCTCGTCGGCAGCGGTTGCTGTGAGCGAGTACAGGGACCGTTGACGAGATTTGGTCTTAAAGTTTTATCGGAGTTGGAGAGGGCAAAAGTAGCAGTCGACATTTCTCACTGCGCGAACCCTACGCGTGATTCCGCGATTGCCAACGCCGCCGCACCGATTCTCGCAACGCACGCCAATGCCGATGCTATTTGTAATAGCCCACGTAATCTTCGAGATGACCAAATCAAGGGCATCGCGTCTACGGGTGGATTGATTGGGATTTGCCTCGCTTCGAGCTTTTTAAAGAGGGACCCGAGGACAAACGAGATCAAACCTACCACATTCGATGACGTGGCCATTCATATGGAGCATGTTGCTGAGTTGGTGGGACCACAGCACCTTGGCATTGGCTCAGACGTGTGTTCGACTTGGCTTGCTTCCGACGAAACGCCGGCGGAATCGAGCCTGAGGTTCTGGCGGGAAACCAACCCTGAGGTGTTCGGGGTTGGGCGTACAGATCGTTACGATCCCTATCCAGACAACATTCGCCGTCACGCTGATCTCATTGGGATCACCAACGCTCTGCTTCGTCGAGGCTGGAAACACTCTGACATCCGCGGAGTGTTGGGCGAAAATTACCTTCGCGTCCTGCGTCAAGTTTGGGGCCATTAACCATATTGCAGTGGGCGTCCCTGAGAACCAGGCAAGCGGCGCCGCCGCCTCCGCTGCGGTAGCGACCTTGTACTTGAACGCGGTCGTTGCCATCTCCCAGAGGGTTGGTTCTGGTTCCCGTAGCGCGAACTTGTGAATCAGATGGCTCAGGTCCCGCCCGCCCCGTGATTGCGGCTTATTAGCGGATAAACACTTTTCGTTTTAGCGAAGACCTGTCGCCCGCCTCAAGTCGAGCTTCAGCGCGCTCTGGCATTGCGTCGCACATGGCATCCAGCAGTACCGAAACGAGCACAGTTCCGGCAGCGCATGAATCAAATACAAGTCTTGAATGAATTCGCGCCGTAAGCAATTGGTCAGCGATTTCCCCTTGCGCGCGGAACGCGGTGTCAGAAACTACTGCGATCTTCAAGCCAATCTGTTTCGCGTACTGCAGTGCGTGGATGGTTTCCCGCGGATACAGCGGCATGGCGAAGGCAAGCATCCAATTCGCGCCAGCGTCGCGCGCTTGTTCCAGCTGGTCTTCGGCGAATGATCCACCATGGACAATGGTGCGAATGTCTGGATGCACCTTGGACGCAAAATAGCCGAATTGTGTGGCAAGGCCCGCGGCAGCGCGAATACCAAGAACGGGCAGCGGCTTCGAGTTGGCGAGGGCTTTGCCGAAAGCTCGAATCCGCTCCGCATCCCCGAGCTCTTCGACGAGTTCGGCAACATTCCGAGCCTCGGCTACGGCGGCAAGCTGATACTTATTGCCGCCCTCCACTGGAGCGGCCAACGCGGGCTCCGAGTAAGAACGCAGTTCGCGCCGCATTTCCAGGAATCCGTCGAATCCAAGAGCAACGGCAAAGCGCGAGACGGATGGCTGACTGACGTTGGCAAGTTCGGCCAGTTCCATGCTCGTCAGAAAGCCGATGTCCGACGCATGGTCGACAATAATTTGAACGATACGGCGATGGGCGGGCGTCAAGCGTTGACCCTCAAGCCTCCGCTCGAGCTCCGACCGCAAAGACGTGGAGCCCGCCGCATTTTGAGGCGACGACTTCGCGGATCGGGTGAGTTCGGCGCGGCTTACGCGAGGCAATTCAGTTCTCCGGAACTTCTACGAGGATTCGTCAGATGTCTGAGCAGAATCTTACCCGAAAAGATGTGCCGCTATGGAACGGAAGTACCAATTCATCAATTATCGAGAAGGCCGAACCGGGGTGGTAGATCGGGCAGCGGAAGTCACGGAGTGAACGAGGAATTGCCAGCGAAGTGCTTTCGCGCGCCGGAGGTGCCGGCGCGCAGAACCGATGCGATCTGTTATGCCGCCGCGACTACAGCGGCGATTGAGGCGACTTCGTTCGGCTTACGATGCGGGAACGCGACGCCGAGATTCCACGGAAAGATGAAGTGGATCCAGCGGTGCATGCGGACGACATACGTCATCATGGCGCCGGTCAGCTGAACGTATTCCTCTTTCGTTTCCAGGGTATCGAGTGCATCGCTGTACATTTGCCCGATCTGATGCATGTTCGTGAGCCCAAGATCGGTCATGAACTCGAAGACGTTGAACGTACCAGTGAGGAACTCGCGCGTCATTTTTACGAGCGTGGGCAATTCCACGTCCGGGTATTGCGAAACCTTGAGGAAGCGATACATCACGTCCGCACCGACGAGCATGAGATACGCCTCGAGATGGACCAAAACGCTGAACGATTGCTGACCACTGCCAGCACCGCTGTCGATGATGCCCCAGCGGATCTTCTGAATTTCCTCTGGCTCGGCCAGCCATACGCGCTCGACCTGACGGTCAATCTCGGCTTTCGCTTCGCGCCAGTTGCCTTTGAATTTCTCGATGCTCGACATTACTGAGCCCTCCGGATAGTGATGTTGACAAGGTTCTTGCGGGGCTCGGCAACGGTTTGCTCCCAAACATGCTGACCGAGCCTGGCCAAGAGGGGGAGGTCGCTGTCGAGCACTTGGCCGAACTTGTTGACGAGCGCGCTCTCGGTGATGCTTCCGTAGGTGAGGCAAATGGTTTGTCCGGGGGCATACAAATAGACGGCGCCGGGCGAGCGCTTAACCATGTTGCTTTTCCCCAGATGCACGATCTTCGTTGGCAGCCAGATGGCTTCGCCAGAGATGACCACGTGGCCGAGTACGCTGTCCAGGGGCAGTTGTTGAAGAACTTGGCCTACAACGTCCGGATTCTGGTCTGCGAGCAACTCAACCCGAAACTTCACGTCGATGCTCGGCGCGTGGAATTCGAGCAGATCGGTGGATGACATAGGTAAAAACCCTCTTGTATGAAAGAATTCATGTCGAGATGACGTTATAAGAATAAAACAATTCTCTCGGGCTCGCAACAAGCGGGCTGTGCGGCATGCTGGCATCGATGTCTACCGTGTTGGGCCCGTTGAAGCTTGATCGCCAGCGCCAGTACTTGCCTGGTTTCTGCACCATCTAGCTCAGCGTCAACGGAGGTATTGAATGGATAATTTCATTCGGTTATAGTGTTGAACAGATTCATTCGAGGTTAACCATCGTGAAACTGACTCCGGGAAAGCTGACCCTTGCTCAACTGCGTGATATCGCACGCGATAGGGGCTCGCTGCAAATCGACCCTAATAGCTTTGTTGCGATTGATACGGGCGCGAAGGCCGTTGCAGACATCGCCGCAAAGGGTGAGCCGGCCTACGGCATCAATACCGGCTTTGGCCGCTTGGCCAGCACGCACATTGCGGACGACCAGCTCGAGCTACTGCAGAAGAACCTCGTGCTGTCGCATGCAGTCGGCGTCGGCGAGCCAATGGCGTCCTCGTCGGTGCGCCTGCTGATGGCACTTAAGCTGTCGAGTCTCGGCCGCGGTCATTCAGGTATCCGGCGCGAAGTGATGGACGCGCTGATAAAACTGTTCAACGCGGATGTGTTGCCGATGATCCCGGTGAAGGGCTCGGTCGGCGCGTCGGGCGACCTTGCGCCGCTCGCGCACATGTCTGCCGTGCTGCTCGGCGTCGGCGACGTGTTCATCCGCGGCGAGCGCGCGAGCGCGATCGACGGTTTGCGCGTCGCAGGCCTCGCGCCGCTGACGCTGCAAGCGAAGGAGGGCCTCGCGCTGCTGAATGGCACGCAGGCGTCGACGGCGCTTGCGCTTTACAACCTCTTCGCAATCGAAGACCTCTTTCGCACGGCGCTCGTCGCCGGTGCGCTGTCGGTGGATGCCGCGGCCGGCTCCGTCAAGCCGTTCGATGCGCGCATTCACGAGTTGCGCGGTCATCGCGGACAGATCGACGCGGCGGCCGCTTATCGCGCGTTGCTCGAAGGCTCGGGCATCAATCTCTCGCATCGCGACTGCGGCAAGGTTCAGGACCCGTACAGTCTGCGCTGTCAGCCGCAGGTGATGGGCGCCTGTCTCGATCAGGTGCGTCACGCGGCCGACGTGTTGCTCGTCGAAGCGAATGCCGTTTCCGACAACCCGCTGATTTTCCCCGATACGGGCGAAGTTCTCTCGGGCGGCAACTTCCATGCGGAGCCCGTTGCGTTCGCCGCCGACAATCTCGCGCTCGCGGCCGCGGAGATCGGCGCGCTCGCCGAGCGGCGGATCGCGCTGCTCATCGACGCGACGCTTTCGGGCCTGCCGCCGTTCCTCGTCAAGGATGGCGGCGTCAACTCGGGCTTCATGATCGCGCACGTGACGGCGGCCGCGCTTGCCTCGGAGAACAAGACGCTTGCGCACCCAGCCTCGGTCGATTCGCTTCCAACTTCGGCCAACCAGGAGGACCACGTATCGATGGCGACCTTCGCTGCGCGGAAGCTTGCCGACATCGCGGAGAACACGAAGCACATCCTAGCGATCGAGTTGCTCGCCGCCGCGCAAGGCGTCGATCTGCGCGCGCCGCACAAGACGAGCCCGAAGCTCGCACAAGTGATGGAAACGATCCGTGGGAAGGTCGCGCACTATGAGATTGACCATTATTTCGCGCCGGATATCGCGGTAATCGCGAAGCTCGTCGGTGAGCGCGCGTTCGCGAAGATCAGCCCGCTCTCGTTCGCATCGGAACAGTAAGCCGAGGAGCGCACCGGTCTGAGATCTTGAATTTCGTCCTGGCCCGCATTCGCACGGGCGAGGGGGCAGAGGGCGACCACGTGCCGTCCGAGAACGACTTGGCACGCGAGTTCAAGTTCGGCCGCATGCTGGGACTGGCGGCGATTCGCGCCGATCAAGTCGCTCGCCGAGAGAAGCCGCAGTTGCACTGCGCGAAAGCTGTTTCATTCGCAGGCGCGTGGCTCACTTGCAGCGGGTCGAGTACCGGATCAAAGCGGCCGCACCGACGCAGGTGCGGTGCGGCCAGCTGCGCGTGTACGAAGTCGAGGCGAGCCTCCTTGTCCGTTCGCGCTCGTGGCCGCATGGCGCCGTCGCCTCGGTGGCTGTGCTATCTGGGCAGCGGTTATCGCTTCTCTGCACATTTCTGGTTCGCTATTGATTTTCTTTTGCTTCGAGAGCAGTCGTCATGAACCATCCAAAACACATCGATCCCCGGCTAGATCCGACACGTACGATCCGCGCGCCGCGCGGCAGCAAGAAGACCTGCAAGACCTGGATTGCGGAAGCCGCGTA
>NZ_PTIR01000040.1 GCF_002934455.1 Trinickia symbiotica
CCGCATGATAGCGACGGCCGCGACCTCAGCAGGTCAGCCGCCGAACACCGGCAAATCTAGTTGTCGCCACCGGCAAAAGTAATTGTCGCCAGACACAAAGCCTCGGGCGCGGGTGGCGGGATGCTCGCTCCGTCCCCGCCGGCTGCGCGTGCACGGGCTCTGTACCCGTCGACTAGTCCGGGCGGACCTATGTCTGTCAGAGCTTGTCCCGGCAATGCCACAGCCGCATCCAGATAGACCAAATGTTGCAGACGTTCTGGCATGCGATCAGCCACGCCGGAAATAACGGATCCGGCGAAGCTGTGACCAACCAGGAGCACTTCAGTGAGATCCTCAAAATGAAGCACCTGAGCCACGTCCTCGATGAAAGTGTCGATCGTGGGTCGCGCTGCCATCACGTGAGAACGTTCGCCCAGACCAGTGAGCGTTGGAGTGTAGACTGTATGACCCAAAGCGCGCAGACGCCTCGCAACGCCCGTCCAACACCAGCCCCCGTGGAAGGCGCCATGGACGAGTACGTAGGTCTTGCCGATGCCTTGTAAGCGTCTACCCTGCCCGTCAAGTGCCGCCGCGCTGCGCGATGAAGCCGGTGCGGCGGACACATTGTCAGTTGCACTAAGAGATCTTCTCTGCATAACTTTTAAAGTTAGGCTGCGAACTGATATCATCGATTAATGCCTGCTGTAAGCGCTGCGAATCCACGGCAATTTGCACGTCGGCGCGGCGCAACTGCAGTTTCATGAACGCGGCCGAATCGTGTCCGCCCAAGCCATGCGCGAGAGCCTGGCTAATTTCTTCTAGCGTCATGCGAGCAAGCGGCATCGGTACGTCAAGCTCTTTTGCCAGCGAGTTCGCCAACTTAATGTCCTTGTGCAACAGTTCCATCGCAAACGACGGCACGTCATATTTGCCCGGAAGAAAGGATCTTGTAAGCATGTTCAGCGGCGAACTCTGGCCAATCGCCCCCAGACGCAAAGCCTGCCATAATTCAAGGGGATCGACACCCGCCTTCACGCCTAGAGAAAATGTCTCAGCCATACTAAGACAGAATAAGGCGGCCGTCATGTTATGCACCAGCTTGACTACCGTCCCCGCACCAACACGTCCAACGTGCCGAGGCCATTTGCCTACGATCCGTAGCAAATCCAGGTGACGGTCGAAAACTGCGCGATCGCCACCGACCCACAGCGCGAGATTGCCAGAGGCAGCCCCGCCGGGGCCACCACTTACCGGTGCGTCCAATATTGCGCAACCTTTGCGCTTGAAAGCCATATCGAGTTCACTCGCCAGCGCAACGGAACTGGTGGACAACTCAAAGAGCGTCGCGCCCGGACGCAGGTTTTCAAGAATCCCGTTGGCTCCCAGCACGACCTGCTCGATCTGGGGCGGTCCTGGCAACGAGGTGAAAACGACATCCGAGTCGTGGGCCAGTGCTGCGAGGTCAGAGGCAGCCCGGGCGCCGGCATCCGCCAGGATCGAGACGCTTTCGACATTTAGGTCAAAAACGCTCAAATCGACGCCCGCATTCGCGAGGTTGCGCGCCATGCCCTGTCCCATTCGCCCAAGCCCGACAAATCCTACCTTTATCTTATTCATCTTTGCCTTGATCCAATTGAGCAAATACCTGCGCCGCAATCTTGAAGCAACCAAGACCAACAGGCATTCCTAGGTAAACAGCCGCCTGGAGGAAACATTCTCGGATCTCGCTCCGGGTCAATCCGTTTCGCAGTGCAATACGGACGTGACCCGCAAGCTCATCCGAACGGTTGGCCGCCGCGAGCATGCCCAAATTGAGAATGCTCCGACTGCGTCGGTCAAGCTCCGGCCGTGTCCAGATTGCGCCCCAGCAGAAACTCGTTACCAGCTCTTGCATCGGCCGGCCAAATTCACCGGCGCTCTGAAAGACCTGCTCTACAGCCGCGTCACCCAGCAATTCACGGCGCACTGCCAACCCTTTCTCAAACAACTGCTTTTCCATAATTCAATTCCTATGTTCATGGACCACCGTCGCATGTGGTTGTGGTCGATTGTGACAGGACGGCATAGCGCCATTGCAGTACACGTCTTTTCTTATCGTTTAAATGCGAGTCTGGTCCACGCCGTCCTTTACGTCCAATTCTATTTTTCACTCAGGCAATAGCATTCCGAAATGAGGGCAACTGAGTAAATCTCGAAAGCGGATACTTCAAGGATCTGTCAACGCTCTCACTGGCTGGCGCAGAGCATATGGCCGATGCGGTGTAAGGCACGGCGGGTAACCGCGCCGTTAGAGATGGTTACAAGCCAGCGTGTTGCCATTCACCAGACGTGGACGGCAACGCGGCGGATGGCAAAGCTTGATTAACTTGAGAGAACGCCGAAATCGTCGTACCGAACGTTTTCCGCTGTCGCCATTGCACTTCCGGCGGCTGATCCGCCATCGTCATCATGATGCCGGCTGTGCGGCGCAGCAGGTGAAACAGATTGGTTCCTTGCCCGCCCCTTTCCTTTCTGGCATCATGCAGCATCCAATGAAACGCTTCGTATCGTTCTCATTATTCAACTCCGGCTCCATAACAACGTAGGCTGACGGGCACTGATCGGGGACCAACTCACGAAAGCAGTGCCAAGGCAGTACCATCTGCTCATCTTCAGGGGTATCTTGCGAATGAATAACTCGTTGCTGAACTATACCGTTCTCGTCGAATTCCGGATCAAACCCGAAGGGCTCGCAAAGTTTGAGTCCCTGGCGGCGGAAGCCGCGCAGGTGTCCGTGGCCAACGAGCCCGGGTGTCAACGGTATGACATACTG
Organism: Trinickia symbiotica; assembly: GCF_002934455.1. GTDB lineage: Bacteria > Pseudomonadota > Gammaproteobacteria > Burkholderiales > Burkholderiaceae > Trinickia > Trinickia symbiotica. The sequence continues at coordinate 2,792 of NZ_PTIR01000040.1, forward strand.
CACGATCGCAACGATCCGTGCCGCGTTCTTCTGTACGAGATCTATGCCGATGAGGAAGCCTTCAACGCGCACCTGGATGCCTCGCACACAAAGAGCTTCCTGGCAGCGATCAAGGATTTAGTAGAAAGCCAGAAGAAGGGGCAACGTCTCGTTCGGATCGGAGCCAACGGCAAGGACGTCTGACTCTCTACTGCCGTCAAGCGCAAGGATCGGAGCACCGCTCGGCACCCCATCTTTCTCACCCGTCGGCGCGCGCCTGAACTCGCGGGCGCCTCCGGAGGCCTTCGGCGCACCCGCAGCAACGCCGCCAAGCAGAGCGATCCCGGCTGGCTGACCAATGTTTCCGCAAGCCTTGTTGCATTTGATCCCGTTTTCACCTAATGTTTTCACAACGATACGCATCGTCTCTTTAAGGCGATCTTCGAGATCCAGCATGATGACGGGTATACCGTCTCAGGAACATCTCTCATTTCATGGCATAACAACTGCCTCGGAGACAACAAAGCATGCACGCCCCAGAACTGAGAAACCGTGTTGCACTGATCACCGGCGCGGGCCGTGGCATCGGCCAATCTCTCGCGCGCTCCTTCGTCGATGCAGGGATGCGTGTGACGCTGTGTGACGTACACGAAGAGAGCATTCACGCCATGGAGGCCGATCTTGGCGCCGATCGGACCATCGCGATTCCTACGGACGTCTCGGATTACGCGTCCTGCCAGGCCAGCGTAAGTCAGACCGTTGCGCGATTCGGGCATCTAGACGTGCTTGTGAACAACGCCGCGCTCGGAGCGGCTTCATTACATGCTGACTATATGACGCGGGGCGCGACTATCGATGAAATCCCAGCCGAACTGTGGACGCGCATCATCTCAGTCAACCTGAACGGCCCTTTTTACATGACCAAGGCCGCAGTACCGCGCATGCGTGCTCAGCAGTTCGGTCGGGTCGTGAACATCGGTACCAGCTTTTTCACAATGCTGCGCCCGGGCTTCTCTCCTTACGGGCCCTCCAAGGCCGGCATGGAAGCTTGGAGCACCGGCATGGCTAAGGAACTGGCAAGCGATGGAATCACGATAAATGTAGTGGTTCCGGGCGGTCCAGTTGCGACGCAGATGATTCCTAATCCCGAAACCATCGACCAGAGTCAGTTCGTCCCGGCGGAGCGCATGGCTGCTCCGATCCTGTATCTCGTCTCGGACGCAGGCGGAAGTATCAGCGGCATGCGCTTCGTAGCCGCTCAATGGGACGATTCACTGCCGATTGCGCAAAGGATCGCGGCATCCGGAACGCCGAGTGGGTGGCCTGAGCTTGCTAACAAGACCAATTGGACCGCGGGCGAGCTGCAGAGAAAGGTATGACTCCACTCGCCTCGCTTCTCGCTCATGAAATGCCGGTGATCGCACCCCTCGTCTTGGGACCGATGAGCGCGCAGCTCGCTCAACGCGCAGGGTTCCGTGCGCTCTATCTGGGTGGCGGGAGCGTCGGCTATGATAAAGCAGTGACCGAGGCTAACCTCAATGCGACCGAGATGGCGCAATTGGCGCTGGACATTCGGGCAGCCTGCGACCTTCCGCTCATCCTCGACGCCGCTGGCGGTTGGGGCGACGCGATGCACGTGCGCCGCACCGTACGCCTAGCCGAGGCGGCAGGATTCGCCGCGATCGAACTCGAGGACCAGCACGTACCCAAGCGAGCACACCACCATATCGGCATCGACTATCCGGTACCTGTCGAGGTGATGGTGGAGAAGATTCGCGAGGCTGTTGCTGCGCGGCGCAGCCCGGACTTCCTTATCATCGGGCGCACCAACCTCGCGCGCGAGAACCTCGACGAAGCGGTAACCCGCGCCCATGCCTACAAGGCGGCGGGCGCCGATATCCTGTTTGTGCTCACCTTTGACGCGGCGCAATTGCGCGTGATCGGTCGCAGTCTCCCTGCGCCGCTGATGTTCATGACAGCGACGACCGGCCTTGCACAGCTGCCGATGCCGCCTGCAGAGCTTGCAGAGTACGGCGTCCGACTCATTGTGGACCCTGTCACCCCTATGCTGGCCATACATCGTGCCCTGCGTGACTGCTACACCGCGATGGCCGACCTGCGCCCCGCGCCACTGCACGGGGCTTCGAGCGAGCGCGAGTTGGAAGCGCTGAAGGTGACCATCGACCTCGAGGCATTGCTCGCAATCGAACGCCGCACGACCGAGCGCCCCCGATGAGCGGTTCGGAGCACTTGGCGGTTCGACCACGGATCGCCGATCGCAGGAACAACGCTTGGCAGCCATTTGGCAGCAACAGTGCCGCATCGTCGGTAGCGTTGCCGATGCCGATGCTGTTGCAAGCGGCTGGCGACCTGCCCGGCGTGCCTTTGTAGTTCTGAATCGCGAGTCTTGCCCTCGCGCCCACCGGATGGCTCGCGGACGTGGACGATGAAAGGTGTTGACATGGGCGTGCCGGGACATGATCAGCAGCGGGCGGATTCACAGCCACCGCGCGTAACGCTGCGCCAACTTCAATGCTTTTGCGCTGTAGTCGGCGCGGGATTCAACCTGTCACGCGCGGCGCTCGACTTGCATGTCACCCACACCGTCGTCGGCATGCAGCTTCGCCAACTGGAAGAGGAGCTCGGCGTAGCTCTGATTGTCCGCGAACGGGGCAGGATGGTAGGCCTGACCGAACGCGGCGAGCGGACCATCGCTTGGGCTCGCCGCGCCTTGCAGTACGCCGGTAATATCCGTTCCGTGGCGCGCGACGCCCAAGCCGCTGAGGGGGGTAGCATCGCCTTGGCGACGAGTCACACTTACGCCAATTACGTTCTCCTGCCCGCGGTTCTCGCTTTCACGCGGCGCTACCCCCGCGTAAGCATACATGTGCTGCAGGGAGCGCCGGATCAGGTCATGAAGCTGGTGCGGGAAGGCAAAGCAACCATCGGCGTCACCCAGTTGCCTGTGGAGATGCCGAAGGACATCATGGCCGTGCCCTTCCTGAGACTGCAGCACATCCTCCTCACCCCGCCAGGGCATCCCCTACTCGAGGAGCAAGAGTTAACGCTTAAAAAGATAGCCGCCTATCCGATTCTCGTCCTGAGTTCCTCCCATTCTGATGCCGCGGTGCTGCGCAGGTTCGAGGCGACTGGCGTGGCGGTGAACGTAGCAATGCAGGCGCTCGACACCGGCGTGATCAAAACCTATGTTTCCGCAGGCGTGGGTATTGCTATTGTGCCTGCAGTCTGCTACTCGCCAAGTGAGGACCGCGATTTGCGCGCGCGCAAAGTTGATCATCTATTCGAAGCGTCGGCTTCTGCGGTATTGCTACGGCGACAGAGTCAGCTGGGACGCTCTGCCTACGCTTTCCTCGAAATGCTGGACAAGGAGCTCAACCGACAAAGGATAGAGGAGCTGGCAGCCGCCTCCAGAAAGTAGACCTGACGGTGCTCCGAGGCCCTAATCGGTGAGGCGGAACTCCGGCAAATCGGAGCTCTGATCCGCGATCGTCGAGCGCTGGCGCGTCGGCTGGTGACCGAGGATATCGTAGGGCACACTCCGCATTTAGCCGATAGATTTTCCGGCTGAAATTAGCCGCGAATTCGCTTTTGGGCCGCTTCCACCGCGTCTTGGCCACCAGCGATGCTAGCCGGAAGCCGCCAACACTTTGAAGCTAGGAGTCTTCGAGGATCAGGGTCTCGAGCCGCCTTCGTTCCAGTGACACGTCAATTGCCTGCAGGAACACATAGACGTAGGGCGACAGGTGACCGTGGCGCCGTGCCAGTACAACCGAGGTGACCGGTTCAAACAGGTGTCCGACGTCACGCACCTCGAGGCCGGCGTCCTTTTCGGCTGAGAAGCAAAAAGCAGGGATGATTCCGACGCCCAGACCCGCGGCCACGTAGGTCTTGGTCACGTCGACATCGTACGCCTGGACAATTGGATTGACCTCCAGTCCCGCCTGGCGAAATCTGCTCACGATATAGGCACCCTGCGGTCGCGCCGACTGCGGCACGATGAGGGGGTAAGCAGCAAGCCTTTCCAGCGTCAATTCTGCTTCCTGCAAGAGCGGGTGGCCGGCCGAAGCAACAACGAGGCGCAGGGTGGTCATAAAGGGGACGGCAACGACGTCCCTGGGCACTTGCCAAGGCATGTAGGTTACACCGACCGCGGCCTTTCCATCCCGCACAAGTTCCGCCACGTGGTACGGCAAGGCTTGCACCACCTGCATGCGAACACGCGGGAACCGCTGGTTGAATGCGGCAATCGCATGCAGCAGCAGGTAGTTGGCGTGCGCGTGGCTAGTAGCCAGGGTAATAGTGCCGCCTTCTTCGCCGTTGTTCTCCTGGGCTATGGCCGTGAAGTTGTCGACAGCCTGCAGCGCACGGCGCGCCCAAGCCACTACGCGCGCGCCGGCAGACGTCAGCTCAACCGGCCTATCTCCCCGGCGCAGAAGAAGGTCTACGCCGAGCTCCTCCTCGAACTGCTTCAGTTGCTTGGCCACGGCCGGCTGGGTCGCGTGCAGCACGGTCGCCGCCCGAGATATGTTTAAGCCCGCATCCACCACGGCGCAAAGGCATTGCAGTTGACGCAGCTTCATGGATCTCGCCTCCGCCCGGCTCCGCCGCGGTGATGATCGACAGGACGATGATGAATGACAAAGTTCGAGCAGACGGCGGACAATAGCATGCGAACCAATGGTCGAAAAACAGCTCAGGGATTAGCAGCGAGTGACGCCCACGCTGCTGACCGCGCCTCGCTCGATGCACCGGCTGGGGGGACGTTTAGTACGTCGACTCGAAATAAGTCGGGACGTGCAGTTACATCATAGCTTGCCTGCGCGACAATGTGGTCGGGTAAGCCGGCTCCGCGAACGCTCGAAACAGTCTCTCCACCATGCGCGACGGCCGAGGCATGACCCTGCAGCAGGTCCCACACCATCGGTCCTTATAGAAATCGCTAGATTGACGAAAGGATCTCACTCAGCTCCGCCGGCACCAGTGTCATGGCGCTGTGCCCAGTGGAAAGCTCCATATAGCGCCATCCCCGCAAGCTTCGCGCCAGTTCGCGTGACCGGGCTGTGGCCGGATAGTACGGGTTCGAGCAGGCAATATAGGTCGCGGCAACGCCGTTTCCGAGTGGGTCTTTCACATTCAGCTTGTCGTAGAACGGCTGCAGTGGGTGGGGAGTCAACTTCGCCGCAATCGTGCCCGCCTTGCCAGGATCGGGGATGCCGAGATGTTCCGCGCGCGGCGGCGGCACGGCCAGCTGATTTTCGACGCTCATCGCGCGGCGGCGGTAATTCTCGACGCCCTCGGGCGCGTGATCGGCACTCGACGAACCCGGGGGGATCAGCAACGCGTCGAGATAAACCAAGTGCCGCAACCGTTCCCGCAGGCGGTCGGCCACGCCCGATACCACTGATCCGGCAAAGCTGTGCCCTACGAGGATCACGTCCTCTAGTTCCTCATACCGGATCACCTGCGCGACGTCCTCAATGAAGGTGTCCAACGTGGGTCCGATCGACATGAGGTGGCTGCGCTCGCCCAATCCAGTGAGTGTCGGCGCGTGCACCGTATGGCCCTTCGCCCGCAGGATCGCGATGACCTCGTTCCAGCACCACGCGCCGTGAAAGGCGCCATGAACGAGGACGTACGTCTTGACCCGCATATGTGATATTCCTCCGGTTACGTGCACGCCGAAACCCACTTCAGCAGATACCGGTTGCTCGCAGTTCGGCGATTCGACCGGAGGAGTAACCCAGCTCCTGAAGGATCTGGTCCGCATCAGCGCCGCCGCCCGGGCAAGGCCTGCGCAGACGACGCGACAGGCCAGCAAAATTCAGCGGTGACGCCACCAGATGCATGCAGCCGAGCGTCGGGTGATTCACCGGCGCCGCCATTTCCAGCACGCGCACCTGCTCGTCTTCGAAGACCTTGTCCATGGTGTAAATGGGCCCGCAAGTCACCCCGACGGAATTAAATGTGTCGATCCAGTAGTCTGTGGTCCGCGTGCGAATCACTTTGTCGATCTCCTCACCCAGTTCAGCCCGCGCAGCCTGCCGTCCTTCGTTGGTGCTCCATTCCTTCTTCTCCGCCCACTCGGGCTTGCCCATCGCGGTGCACATCTTCGGCCACATCCGTGAGTTGGGCGCCGACATGCTGATGTAGCCGTCCAGCGTGGCAAACACGCCGGTCGGAACCGCAGTGGGATGCTCGTTGCCGACCTGAATCGGCAGGTCCTTGTTCACTAGCCAGCGGGCCGCTTGAAAGTCCATCATGAATAGGAGGCTCTCCAGCAGGCTCGTGTGCACCCATCGGCCGCGGCCAGTGCGTTGTCGCTCGTAAAGGGCCATCATGATGTTAAGCGCCAGGATGTTGCCGGCGCTCATGTCGCCGACGGCAATACCGGTGCGCATCGGACCGGCGCCGGGCTCTCCGGTCACGGACATCAGGCCGGTCATGCCCTGCGCGATCTGATCGAGACCGGGGCGGTCGCGATATGGCCCGTACTGGCCGAAGCCGCTAATGCTGCCGTAGACCAGCCGAGGATTGACCTTGCTTAGGTCTTCGTAGGCGACTCCGAGGCGCTCTTTCACGGCCGGCCGCATGTTTTCGACTACCACGTCGGCGGTCGTGACGAGGTCAAGCAGGACGGCCTTGCCTCCCACTTCTTTGAGATTCAGGCGAATGGAGCGCTTGTTGCGGTGCAGATTCTGATAGTCGGAGCTATGTTCATGACCGGTCACGTCTTCGTATTCGGGCGATCCGGGCGGTGGCAGCGGCTGATCGATCCGGATTACGTCCGCGCCCCAGTCGGCCAGATGGCGGACACAGGAGGGGCCCGCCCGAGCAACGGTGAGATCGATCACCTTGAGCCCGGCCAAGGGAAGTGTCGAATCGGTGATGCTTCCGGTGGCGTTCGCCGCGTTCGTTGCGTCGCTCATGTCTTCCACACACGATCTCCTGTCTAGATTCGGAACTGCACGAATGATGGCGCTCATGCAATAGGAGAGTCGAGTTGGAATTTCTTGGCTTACCCCAACTGTTTCGAGGACTTTTAGAGTGGTTGGGGTACCCAAACAAATGCTCGCTTTAAATCTTTCCAGCGACGCCGGACAATGCTTGGCAGAGACAAACAGGTGCCAGATGGAGACAGACAAACCGGGAATGCGGCTCGAAGACGAAATGCAGGCGGTCGGCAGCCACGCCGACGGCACACTGCTGGCGGGCCGAATCGATCAGGTGGGGGTGATACTGTTCAACCGTCCCGAGAAACTCAACGCGATCAACATGAAGATGTGGGACGGTGTCGCCGAAGCGCTCGACGTAATGGAGCGCGACAGCGACGTGCGGGTCGTGATTTACGCCGGGGCCGGAGGCAAGGCCTTCACCGCCGGCGCCGACATCAGCGAGTTTGCGGCGCGGCGCGCCACTGCGCAAGCCGATACCGAGTTCTCGCAAATTACCGCCCGCGGTCGTGATCGGCTCGCCAATTTTCCCAAACCCAGCATCGCTTGCATCCAGGGTTTCTGCCTGGGCGGAGGCATGGTGGTCGCGATGCAGGCCGATCTGCGGATCGCATCGCATGATGCCGTCTTCGGCATTCCGGTGGCACGCCTCGGCATCCACTACCCCCTTGAATATACCGAGCTACTGATCTCCCTGGTCGGCCCCTCACGAGCCCGCTTGATGCTATTTACGGCCCGCCGCTTCAATTCTCGAGAAGCCTTCGACATCGGCCTGGTCGATGTGCTGGCCCCGAAAGACGTGGTCGGCGAAAGCGTCGATCTCGCGCGGACGATCGCCAATAACGCACCGCTGTCCGTGCAGGCCAGCAAGTTCACCATCGAGCAGGCGCTAAAGGAACCTGTCCGGCGTGATCTGGCCTCCCTCGACGCATACACCCAGCGTTGCGTGGAGAGCGCCGATTATCGCGAGGGGCAACAGGCGTTCAGGGAGAAGCGTAATCCGGTGTTCACTGGAGCCTGACCATCGCGTGGTTGCAACGCAAGAGAGAGAAAAGCGCGCCAGCCATCAGCACCGCCCTAACAGCCGCGCCAAGGAGAAGATATGCCCTATGCAGGTTCCGGAGAGATTTCACTCTACTACGAGGAGACCGGCAGAGGCACGCCCGTGCTGTTCGTTCATGAGTTCGCTCATGATTTCCGTGGCTGGGAAATGCAGGTTCGGTACCTATCCCGTTTCTATCGCTGCATTACCTTCAACGCACGGGGTTACCCGCCGTCGGATGTACCCGAGCGGGACGATCTGTACGGCCAGGACCTGGCGGTGCAGGACATCGGTGCGGTGCTCGACCACCTGAAACTGGACCGTGCGTGCATCGTCGGTTTCAGCATGGGCGCTGGAACAGCACTGCACTTCACAATGCGGCATCCCGAACGGGTGCTCGCACTCGTATTCGTCGGCGGAGGCACCGGCGGCAATCCCGATTCGCGTGACAGTTTCATCGCCGCAGCTCGCCGGAACGCGCAGATCTTCCTGGACGAAGGTATGGGAAGTGCCACAGTGCAGCGCATGTTGTCGTGCGACCCGACGCGCATCCAGCTGTTGCACAAGGATCCCCGTGGCTTTGAAGAATTCCGCCGGCAGTTGGCTGAGCACTCGGCAGCGGGTTCAGCGCTCACGATGCGCAATTGTCAGGCGCTGCGCCCACCGCTGTCCAATTTCGAGGCGCAGCTAAAGGCCACGCGCGTGCCCACTTTGATCGTCGCTGGCGACGAGGACGACCCGGTGATCGAAACCAGCTTGTTCCTGAAACGGACGATGCCCGCAGCCGGTCTGCTGGTCATGCCGAAGACAGGGCACGCGGTCAACCTGGAAGAGCCTGCCGCATTCAACGCATCGGTTCATGACTTCCTGGTCGCAGTGGAGCAGCGGCTCTGGCGCGAGCGCGAGGCCGAGAATGGCGAACCGGACAAACTGGACACTCAGGAGCAGAAATGAGGCTCAAAGGAAAGATGGCGTTCGTAACCGGCGCGGCAGGTGGCATCGGCAGCGCGATATGCAAACGCTTCCTGGCCGAAGGCGCGCTCGTCGCCGCCGCCGATATCAGCGCTGAACGAGCCGCAGCTAACTTGGCAGCAGCGATACAACAGGGACATGCTTTGGCTATAGAGTGCGATGTGGGGGATGGTGATAGTGTCCGCGCGGCGATTGCTCGAGCGGCAGAGGCTTTCGGTGGCATCAACGTGCTTTGCAACGTCGCTGGTGGCTCCTCGCCGCATGACAACTTTGTGACCGAAGTGGCCGACGACGAGTTCTGGCGCACGATCCGGGTGGACCTGTACGGCACTTTCGTATGCTGCAAGCATGGCCTGCCCGAACTCGTCAAGGCGGGCGGCGGCTCGGTGATAAACATGACTTCAATGATGGCTCTCATGGGAGCGCCCGGCCTCGACTGTTATACCGCAGCCAAGGGAGGCGTCGCGGCTCTCACGCGAGCCATGGCCATCGGTTATGGAAAGCATGCGATCCGCGTCAACGCGATCGCTCCCGGCATCACCATCACGCCGCGCGTGCAGGCCTTCCTGGATGGCGGCGGAGGCGGTCCTTTCGTTGCGCGCCATGTGCTGGGCTTAGGCGAGCCTGTGGATGTTGCTCACATGGCCGTCTACCTGGCATCCGACGAATCGCGAGTAGTCACCGGACAGGTTTTGGCAGTCGACAGCGGTGTCACTGTAGGGTGATGCGCTGCGCGGAGTGTCCGGGCGCTGCCCAAATCTCCATCGCCGACCGCGACCCCGATCACCTGTGCCGTTACGCTTGAAAACAGGAAACCTCAAATGAGTAAGAGCCCTTTGATTACGCTTAGCAACAACGTCAAGATGCCAGCCCTCGGACTAGGGGTCTTGCGTACTGCCCCCCAAGAGACGGCGCGTGCCGTAGAAACCGCCATCGGCGCGGGCTATCGCCTAATCGATACCGCTGCAGGCTACCTCAATGAGCGGGATGTCGGCGCCGGCATCCGTGCGAGCGGCATCGATCGCGCCGAGATGTTCATCACGACCAAGCTATGGATCGGACATTACGGATATGACGCCACCCTGCGCTCGTTCGACGCGAGCCTTAAGAGGCTGGGCCTGGACTATCTGGACCTGTACCTCCTACACTGGCCGCTGCCGGGCGAATTCGACGATACCGCCGAGTCCTATCGTGCCGTCGAAAAGCTCCTTGCCGAGGGGCGTGTGCGGGCAATCGGCGTTGCCAACTTCATGCCGCATCATCTCGAAAATCTGCGTGCCAGAACAGAGGTCGTCCCTGCGGTGAACCAGATCGAGATGAACCCTTTCTTCATTCAATGGGAGGCATGGAAGGCGAATACCGAGCACGGCATCGTGACTCAGTCCTGGGCTCCACTCGGCGGCACGTACATGCGGCGGCCGGGTGCCGTTCCCACCCCCGCAAAGAGCCCGCTGGAGCATCTCGTAGTCGTGTCGATCGCCGACAAGCACGGCAAAACGCCTGCGCAGGTCGTAATCCGCTGGCACATCCAGCGGGGCCTATCGGCCGTCGCCAAGTCGACACACCCGGAGCGGATCAAGCAGAACTTCGAAGTCTTCGATTTCACGCTGACGGAGGACGAACTGGCACGGATCGACGGCCTCGATACAGGCAGGCGAGCTGGCAACGACCCCGATGCAGTGACGTCCACCAGCTTCAAGGTTGATGTCGATAGTCAGTAGCCTCCGGCCGTCCTTGGCATGATGTCCCAGAGAATCTGCGAAATAGCGGCGGTCAATCGCGAAGGTCGCGGTTCGCGTCGCACGAAACATCTTCAGGCAGGCCGCTCCCTGATAGCGACCTGACGCCTGATCTCATTCCGGGAGCGCCCGATGGTCATGGTGCAATCAGTGGCAGTAATCGGACTCGGCGCCATGGGCGCGCCCATGGCGCGACGGCTGCAGGACGCTGGCTTCGACTTGACTGTATGCGACGCGCGTGAAGCCGCCCTGCTCCCGTTCGCACGGTCCGGTGCCCGAATCGTTCGCACTGCAGCTCAATGTGCGGCGGCTGATATGGTGATCGTGATGGTCGCGACGCCCGCGCAGGCGCGTCAGGTGCTGCTGGGCGATGAAGGCCTGCGTGCCGGACTTCAGGAATACCGGGCGCCACTGGTGGCGCTGATGGGCACCATGGCGCCCGAGACGGTGCGCGAGTTCGAGGTCACTTTGCGGCTAGCCGGCATGCGTTTGGTCGACGCACCGGTTAGCGGCGGCGCGATGGGGGCGGATCAGGGCACACTCACAATCATGACTGGCGGCGCAGCCGAGGACATCGCGGTGGTCGAACCGGTCTTTGCATGCCTAGCAACGAACCGCTTTCATTGCGGTCCGGTCGGCGCGGCTCAGACGGTCAAGATCCTCAACAACATCCTTGGCATTGTAAGCAGCCTGATGTCCGCCGAAACTTATCGGCTCGCGCTGGAGTATGGGCTAGAGCTCAATCAGCTTGCTCGAGTGTTCGAGACTGGAACCGGCAGGAACTGGATCTCGGCAGGTAAAGATGGGCCTGCGGCCATGTATGCCTCAATGCTTTCCGCCCAGAGCTTCGACGCTGGCCTTGCGATTGTTCGTAAGGATCTCAAACTAGCTAAGGAACTGGCTTCTCAAGTCAAGGGCAACTACCCGCTCGTCAACGGCCTGTCACAGCTGGCCGACGCACTAGGCGAAGAGACTCTCGACACGTGGCAGCGCCTCGCCCAAACGGTGCAACCCAGCCAGTAATGTGCGCCCTCACCGACTGTCCGTGACGCTTTAGACGCAATGGCAAACGTGTCGCAGCGCCGCCCCGAAGGCTAAGTCAAAGTTTGTTTCATACGACCATGAAGACGATCATGATGAAGCAATTGTCTAGTTCGATGGGCACCTGTGAGCGCGGGTGACCACGGTGGTCGCATGGGCGCCGCTCGCCGAGTGGGTCGCAATGCCAAAAGGAAGACCATGATCTCTTGACATATCACTCTTTCATTCACAAGAAACTGCCGGTTTGACCGGCGTACGGAGACATCCATGACATCGCATATCAATCCATACGCGGGTAACGACGCGGACCCGGGTGAGGCCGCTCCCCTGTCGGGCAGCGAAGTGATCGAGCCGGCAACAGTGAATCGTCGGCTCCGGCGAGCAATCTTTGGCGCCACGGCAGGCAACCTCCTGGAACAATACGACTTCGGATTGTACGGCTCGATGGCCGCGATCGCATTGGGCGCGCTTTTCTTTTCGAATCTGGGCCCTACAGCGGCGCTCTTCGCAGGGTTCTCGACATATGCTGTCGGATTCTTTGCGCGGCCTTTCGGCGGCATGCTCGCCGGGCATTTCGGTGACGTCTTCGGGCGCAAGCTCGTGCTGCTAGTCACACTGTTGGTGGCCGGTTTCGCAACGATGGCGATTGGGCTTCTGCCCACGTACGCCTCGGCCGGCATCTGGGCGCCCATTGCACTAGTGACGCTTCGGACCCTGCAAGGTTTCGCGGTGGGGGGCGAGATGGCCGGCGCGGTGCTCATGGTGAACGAGTCCGCACCGACGGCCAAACGTGGCTTTTACACCTCGCTGGTAACAGCATCCTCGTCAGCGGGAGTCCTGCTTGCCAATGCAGTTTTATTAGCATCTGCGACAATGCCTCGTGAGACTTTCCTTTCTTGGGGATGGCGCATTCCATTCTTGCTCGCGATCATTCTCATCGCGGTCGGTGCGTGGATTCGGCGCCATATGCATGAGTCGGTCATCTTCGAAAAAGCTATGCGCTCCGAGTACGCTCGCGAGCGTCAGAAGAACCCTCTCATCATCATGCTGCGTCATAGCCCGCGGCAGCTGGTCCAGGTGATCGGGATTTGTCTCGGCTTCAGCGCGGCGAACTATATCCTTGGAACGTGGATGATTGGCTACCTCAGTCTGAAGGGACACCCCAGCACCGTCGGACTAACCGGTTTCATCATCGCGGTGACGGTTTTCGCCATCAGCGCAGTGACCAGCGGGCATCTATCAGACAAATTCGGCCGCAAGATCATGATCACGATTGGCAGCTTGGGCTTCGCTGCTCTAGCGTTTCCCATATTCACCCTCGTCGACACCGGACACACGACTGTGATCTGGGGCGCGTATGCGGCTTTCGGGTTCTTTTCGGGCATGATCTCTGGACCATCAAACTCGCTGATGGTGGAGTCGTTTCGCACAGATCACCGATACATGGGGTCGTCGAGCGCATACCAGATAGGCACTGCGATCGGAGGGGGGCTGTCACCTTTGCTCGCCACTTGGCTCTATGCTCTGTGGCACGGAACGTGGGCCATATCACTGGTCGTGCTGCTCTGCTCTCTCGTGTGTGTGGTAAGCGTGCGTTCCCTAAAAGAAACTGCTGGCGTCGAGATCCTCTAGCCTGCTCAACCTGCGCGAGGCGCCTACGAATGGCGCTTCGGTGGGCGTCACTCGGCTTCTTGGGTGAATACTTAAGCACGACGTACGCTGGATCGGAGTTCGATAATCAAACTTTCGATGCACTGCGATGCCATAAAGCAACGTAACGTATCGAACCTACAGTGGCTGTCTTCCTGCCGTGCAACAGAAATCCGCTACAGCAGACCTAAGCCTGTCCATCGTTGAACGACACTCCTCGTTCGGTCGCCGCCTACAGAGGATGTTTTGTTAGGAAATTTCCCACTCGCAGCAGCACGGCTACTTTGATGCACTGGTTGTTTCATATCGTCTCCGATCAGAGGCGGAAGCGATGGGCGAGTTCTGCGTCCTCTTGAGACTGGCTCAGGGGCATACGCCCGCATCCGGTAATCGGCGCACGAATCACCGGTCTTGCACGTCCGAAAACTCAACACTATAGTAATGATACGCATCGTTTTCAAATTGCGTCACTAACCCAGGCGACGCAAACGAGGTCATTTCACACTGTCCTTCCGGGGGCGGGCAGCGCGAGCGCCTTGGGTTCGACAAACAGGAGACGAGCGACCGAGGAGGTAGTGGTGAATAAGCCTTCGCTCTTTCCACTCATTGAGCCTTATTAGTCATGTCGCGCGCCGCGGGTCAAGGTGGGCGCCAACGTTACGACAGAGGGCATAAGTGACCGGCGATTCGCTCACGCCATCGCCGACAAGGTCGCATCTCGAAACGCCTTGATCACTGCTCATCGCATGGGTCAAATAGCTTAGGAGGATGAAGCATAATGTTCAGTCAATCCAGCGCAACGGCCAACGCCGCCCCGCCACCGGCTCTCGACCTCGATCCGTATGCCGAGGACACAATTCGCAACCCGTACCCGTTCCGTGCAGCGCTTCGGAACGCCGCGCCGGTGGTCCGTCTCACGAAATACGGCGTCTATGCGGTTGCACGCTATGACGACGTAAAGACGGTAATAGTCGACCACGATAGATTCTCGGTCGCCGCCGGCATTGGTTTGATCGACCGACGCGACCCTGAGTCGAGCAAGTTCCGGAAGCCAAGCCCCTTGGGAGAGGTGGACCCGCCGGTCCATACAAAGACGCGCTCGGGCATGCAAAAGCTGCTGTCGCCCGTTGTCATCCGAGGCTGGCGCGAGCGCTACCAGAAGGTGGCGGCCGATATAATAGAGCGGGTTATTTCCATTGGTGGCCCGTTCAACGCCGTGTCCGAGATTGCTGAAGAGATGGTGTACACGGTTATCCCCGAGACGCTTGGCCTCGATGTGCCGCGTGAGTATTTGCCCGGCATCGGCGAGATGAACTTCTTCTCGTTAGGTCCGATGACTGAACTGCGCCAGAAGAGTCTGGATGCGGTCAAGGACGCTATCGAGTTCTACGACCGGTCGGTGGAGCGTGAGAACGTCAAGCCCGGCACCTTCGGCGACACAATCTACAAGGCCGAGGACGCGGGCGTGTTCGAGCCGGGCACCGGGATCGGGTTGATCCGCCTGTTCTTGCGCGGTGGCACCGATACTTCATCCTCGACTATCTCGGCCATGCTGAGAAGACTCGCGGAGAATCCCGATCAATGGGAGAAGGTGAAAAGCGATCCCTCGAAGATCAAGAACGCCTTCGAAGAGACAGTCCGCCTCGATACGCCGTCGGAAGTGGCCTACCGTCTGACCACGCGCGACATGGTTTTTAACGGCTACGAACTGGAGGGTAACCGCAAGATCGCATTTTTTCTTGCGTCGGCGAACCGCGATCCGCGCTTCTGGGACAATCCGGACGAGTTCGACGTTGACCGCGACGTCATGGGCAAGCACGTGGGCTTCGGTGCCGGGGCGCACGTGTGCATCGGCCAGATGATCGCACGTCTGATGGCCGAAACGCTGATGCAGGCGCTCGTCGCCCGCGTTGACCGCATCGAATTGGCGGGAGAGCCGCAGCCCCGCATTGTCTATGCCCTGAACAGTCTCAAGATCTTGCCGATCCAAATCACGCCGCGCTAGAACCCTGACCCGTGGGCCCCGTGTGGGGCTCGCGGAAATACTGTTGGACATAGGAAGTCGCGCTTTGACGGCGAGGTCGTCAATATGGACGCAGGATTCGCGAGGCGTCTGCTGCGAATCCCGAACGATAGGAAAACGAGTCCTGGCGTGCCGTGCGTCAAACGATATTTATCGGCTCGACCGGAAACGTCGTGATCTCGCCTGCAATCATCCCCGTGTGAACGAGTGCTTTCTTGCCCTCGCGTGATGCAAACGCGGCAGTGGGTGCCTCTGCGTCGGCGAACCACAATTCGACCAGGCCGTCGAGGGGGAATTTGTCATAGTCCACATCCTTACCCTTTGGAGACTGCCTTCCGACGATGAGATTTTGCCGGTAGCCGATAACACCCGGAATTGATGCAATGAGTTGGGCATGAACGCCCTGCCACTCTCGTACGAAATCATCCAGTGAAATATCGGAACGTCGACGGACCAGAGAGATCCGTTTGTTAAACGGCCCGCTCGCAGGCGGAGCTACCACCTCGCTTCGTTCCACAGTCACAACGCGGACTCGCTCAAGAAAGTTGGCCTCATTTGCGACCATCGACTGCGCGACCCGCGTTGCCAGCGCTTCTCGCATGTCGTCATCGTGGTCGAAATGCAGCTCGGAGAAGCCATCAACCGAATCTGTACCGGTCTTAAAGCCACTTCCTCCTTGCGGCACATGAATTACATGATTCTGCTCGTATCTGCGCAAACGCGGCAGCTGTGACACCAACGCCCCGTGTACCGAAATCCAATGCGATCGGAATTGTTCGACTGTGAAATCCGTTCTTTTGTTCAATAGACCAACGCGCACTTTCATATCTGTCTCCATTTGTGCAAATGACGCAGAGCGCATTGCGTCAAGAACTGGTGCGCTCCGTTTCCTGGTTACCATCTCTTCTATCCCAGTCCCAGCCGACACCATGCCAGTATTCGCGGCTACGCAGGTGAAGCTCGATCCAGCTAAGGTCTCCGCGTTCGCTGAATCACAAACCGACGGCATGGAGACCTCAACAGCGCAACGGTTCAGACAGCCAGTCTATACGTTTCGCCATCACGTACGATCCGGCCCGCTGTCGGCGCGGCAAAGTGCGTTCCAATCACCAGAGTCGGCGTATCGACAAATCGCTCATAGAAATCGAATCGCGTCTTCCTTGCCTGAACCGGATCGGTGTCGAGCACCGTGGACCATGCGGGACATGCGATCTGCATCGGATGATGCGCCATGTCGCCAGTGATCACGGCTCGCTGGCCCCGCGATTCAATCAGGATGCTGACATGCCCCGGACTGTGCCCAGGCGTGGGTAGAAGCCGAATCTCCGGTGAGATGATATGGTCCGATTCGACAAATTCGACAAGTCCGGCGTCTACGACTGGCATTACGGAATCGACCAAGAGCGCCGACGATTCCATGGTTTCTCTTAGCGAATCTGGTAACTGCTCATGGTATGGCCCTGCCTTGTTAGTCCAGAACTCATATTCTTGACGGCTAAAGTAATAGCGGGCATTAGGAAACGTCGGAACCCATCGGCCGTCGACCCACATTGTATTCCATCCGACATGGTCGACGTGCATGTGCGTGCATAGCACGCCACGAACCGATTCACGCGTCCATCCGGCTTCTGCGAATTTCTCCAGATAGTCGCTGTGCATTTGATTCCACGCCGGCATGTGCCGCGTTTTGTCGTTACCAACGCAGGTATCAACGACAACTCGCGTCTTCGGTGTTTCGACCAACAACGAGTGAAAACTCAGGCGAAGATCGCCTTTTGGTGTGACAAAGTGCGGTCTCAACCACTGTATCGCATTTACGGCGTCAGCGGTGGCATCGGGCCAAAACCCGAGGTCGTCTGCTAGAGAAATTTCGGGTTCGGATTCAGTGATCCGCGTAATCGTGACTTCACCTACTCTCCACGCCAAATTGGTCATTCTTGTCTCCTTGGGAATCCCGCTTGAATTTACTGATTCGCCGAGGTCATCGTCATCCTGGCTACTTGCTGCAGAACGCCGTCTATGAATAACGCGCGAGCTATTGACAGTCCATAGTCGATGGTTCGCAGACGCTACACATCTTGTCGCGCCACGCGCTTCCTCCGTGGTATGAGCCCCGCTTCGCGACATCTACTCAACCGTCTTATCGTTATTGATTCATGCGACAATGTACGAAACGTTTCGTATCTTTGCATTGGTATTTACGCCTACTCGAGCTCTCGGTTCGTACCAAAGTAGGATACTCCGACAAGCAACGGCCGGCGGGCAGCGACCAAAGCGCCAAATCACAGACGGCGGAAAAATCTTCAAGCGTCCAAAATGAATAGCTCAACCCAAAATCGGTCGCTATGGGGTTCTTCCGTTTCGCACGCAGCCAACAATAACCATAATACCGATATGCAACGTATCCTTCATACATGCGTGCGACGCAGCGGGAGCTTAAGCAGGATTGCCATGTCATGGCGCCGTCGCTAATTCCAAAATAGCCGGGCGAACGCGTGACGAGCGACCGACGCGACGCCCGAAGCCGGGCGCGCTTCCATCGAGCCGGCGAGCTGAGTCCCGTATGGATTCCGGATGAGGCACAAGAGGCGCTGCGCGATCTGACCCGTGCGCGTGACGAAATGGAGCATCTGCAACGTCAAGCCGGCAACGGCTGTTGTCGTTGTGTCGCGCCATGGCCATCGCTACACGGGCCGCTCCAGGTGGACGAAAGCGCACCGGCGCTGGCTGGACGGCATCAAGTTCGCCCGGCCGAGCAACAGATCGTGCTGCAGGAATTGTCGTCATCGGACCGCTGGCGTTTTTCTCCACCGAGACCGCGACGCCAACTGGCTGCAACACTGTCGACCGACGGAGATCGGCTGCCGCTGTACATCGAACAAACCGAAACGCACATCGCGATCGGTTGGCAACGACGCTACTGCATCGAAGGTCAACGCTCATCGATGAAGCCACCGGCTCGGATGGTGTGGCCGCCATTCAAGGCTGCCCGGTACAGCGACCCCTTCGCGCTATCGACGAAGCAAAGCGCCAATAGCTGAAATGCCGGCGCCTTCAAAATCTCAAATATGTTTGGCTAGCTTTAGGCGGCGCATCAAGCATTGACTTGGCCCGTGATGTCAGGAACGTTCGGGCCAGGTCCTCTATCACGCTCTAGTCTAGAAGCGGTGCGTGATGCCAACGTTCACACCAACGGTTGTGCCGGCCGGCAGACCCTCGAGTGAATTCATACTTTGCGAGTTTAGGCCAGTGCCCATGATGCCTTTGTTGTGAACCACGCCAACTTGGGCATAGAGGTCCGTTCGCTTCGACAGCAGATACTCTGTCCCAAGACCATAGAGCTCCGAGCGGTTCGCGCTGCTGTTTTGGTCCCGAGAGACGTAGACGCCGCCGAACACGCCGAGTGCTGGCGTCACCCAATAGTGTCCGCTCGCACTGTAAACGTTGACATTCTTCACCCCAGTGGTCGAGCCTGGCGTTTTATAGTTCACAAAGGCTCCACCGACGGTCAGCTCACCCCACTTGTATGTCAAACCGGCCAGACGCCCCTGCTGCGCAGTGCCCCCAGTCGCGTCGTTCGCGGAAAAGTAGGCAACCTCGGCCAAGATGCCATGGTCAGAATACTTGGCTGAAAACGACTGTTGCTTCCCCGCCTTGAAGTTACCGGCTACGCCTCCGAAGCCAAACATGGCAGCCCCGCTGAAACCCCCAAACACAGGCGTGGTGTACGACACGGTATTGTTACTGAACAAACCAGCTATGAGAAAGTTATTCAGATACGGAATCAGCGCGCTCGCCTGATCACTAAAGCCCGACGGGTCCGTATCGTAGACAGCGAGAAAGAACGGGGAAAACTGAAGTCCTGCTTTTACGCTGCCGAACGGTCCATCAAGAGACACGTAGGCGTTCCTCCCAAATAAACCGCCATTAGAATTTCCGAGCGCACCATTAGTGGTCAAGAATCCGCTTTCTATTTTGAATCCGGCACGGTATCCCCCGCCTAGATCCTCTATTCCAATCATACCGAAGTGCGAACTCTCCATACCACCATCAAGTAGCTGGAACGTCTTTCCCTGGTTTTTTGGTGTTTTGTTTTGGTAGTAAATGCTGGAATCCACTGCGCCGTACAGTGTCACGCTGCTCTGAGCGCTTGCCGAATATGCAACCGCGAGCGCATAACCAGCCAGCATAGCTTTGACGTATTTATTGCCCATAGTTCTCCTCCTTTCCGCTCTTGTCGAAAAATCTGTGCGCTCTCGTCTGGGGCCGACACAATCGATTCCACACCGGGCGCCGGGTCGGCTCACCATTTGGCAGGCTTAATTTGTAAACTCAATACTTTATTTTTTCGCAACTCACAATGGAGCAAGGGCCGCAATTAATATGAATGGGTCATGTAAAAATCCTAACCATTCTGATGACGGTGTACGCTCTTTGCTCTGGAACCAATGGGCATTCTCCAAACGGCGCTTAGTCTTCTCCCTGAATTCAGAGTTGAATTGCTCGATCCCGTTCATTCCGGTGCGTTGTTGCTACGTCCAGCACCGGCAACCTCGCCATGGAATACCGATTTCGAAGTTAAGCAAGCGGCGCAACATTTGTGAATCGCCGAGTCCAAGGAGCACCGTTTGAAGCACCTACCAGCATACCCACACGACGCTGTTATCCAGCGCAAAGAGACAGGTCGTCATCTCGCGGTCTCAGTTTCGGAAAACCAACATCTGATACGAACTCGAAGCGTTGAAGCAGTCTAGTTGATCCACCAACTCTTCCCATCCCGACGTACACGCATTGACATGCTTTATTTCACGTGCTAAACGCAACGATCCGTAGCGTATCGTTGGCGGGTACGCCTGCGAAACGCTAGGCTCGCCATGAGCGCGTAAGACTATTTAAGCGCTACGAGAAAGGCGCCAACAATTTGGGCTGTTGCATTTGGTTCGCACTTCGCATAGATTGCTTAACACTACGCTACGTATCGTTGCACGATCACGCGATAGGACATCGACACATGACGAACATGCCAAGCACAGCAGTCCAGCAGGCGAGCCAAATCGCATCGCGATGGCTCGAACTGTTCAACGCCGCCCTGAGCACCCGCAACCCGACGCGAC
>NZ_PTIR01000041.1 GCF_002934455.1 Trinickia symbiotica
TCAGTCATAGGTTGCGTCCGCAAGTTGTAGTTGCGGACGCAAGCCTGCGCTCGTTCAGCTTCCGATTCTAGGTGCGCTTAAATTCGCGCTTACAGACCACCGTCGTTTGCCGTAAGCCGGTCGACACCGATCGAAGCATCAGATCAACTGCAGCGCGTTACGTCTCGTCGTCGGGCGCGCGTGTGTTGAAGTCGATGCAGGTGATCAAAGCGGACCGGCGCACCGGCAACGTGAATGCGACAAAAATCCACTTCAAACGGTCTGACGTGGCTAGCGTTAACAATCGTTGAAACTCGCCTTCGGACATATCAACGACTCCCTGTAACTCCGGCTTGACTGATATGAACACACCGATGTTCGGAGTGGGGGCAATGCCCAAATCTGGTTTGTCCTTGACAGAAACCTGAATCAAGAACCGGGCAACGCCGGCCACC
This sequence comes from Trinickia symbiotica, assembly GCF_002934455.1. Lineage (GTDB taxonomy): Bacteria > Pseudomonadota > Gammaproteobacteria > Burkholderiales > Burkholderiaceae > Trinickia > Trinickia symbiotica. The sequence goes on from NZ_PTIR01000041.1 coordinate 435, forward strand.
GCCTCGGTGAGCTCCCCCTCCAACTGGATCGATGAGTGAGTCTCTCGCCATGGAGGAAGACCACGAGGCCGGTCCGCGCGAACTGAGAGGCTTGCGTGCCAGCTAACGACGCGCCCATACCGACTTAGCAGTTCGCGCCGGGGGTTCCGATGCTTCGCCTTGTTCATAACGCCCCTCATGGACTTGACGGTCCGAGTAGCTGTAGCGTAATTCCACTACCACAGAATAGCTCGGCTCTATACTGTCGCTGAACTGAGACGGAGCGTAGGCAGTTTGAAAGGGGCCTTTTTTGTAGCCCAGCGTGATGATTGGTCATGCTTTGCCGGGCAGACCATGAAATCGGGAACAACATGGATAAAAAACCGCTTTCCGAGCAGGACATCCGCAGCAAATTCATTTCCCCCGCGCTGATCGCGGCGGGCTGGGACCTGAACACCCAACTGCTTGAAGAAGTGGTGCTTACCAGCGGTCGGGTCGTGGTGCGGGGTAACCGGGCGAAGCGCGACGAGAAGACCATTCGGCGTGCGGACTACGTGCTGTACCTGAAGCCCGGCATCCCGCTCGCGATCGTGGAGGCGAAGGACAACAACCACACGGTACGCGACGGCATCCAGCAAGCGCTGACCTATGCGGAGATGCTGGACGTCCCGTTTGCCTTTTCGAGCAACGGGGATGGCTTCATCTGGCATGACAAGACCTTGCATGACGGCGTGCTCGAGCGCGAGATCACGATGGAGCAGTTTCCATCCCCGGCGGACCTGTGGCGCCGCTACGTGGCATGGAGGGGCATCGGGCCAGACGTCGAGCCGGTCTTTGCGCAGGACTATTACCCCGGCAAGCCGGCGCGCTATTACCAGCTGAACGCTGTGAACCGCGCAATCGAGGCGGTCACGAAGGGGCAGTCGCGGATTCTGCTGGTGATGGCAACGGGCACCGGCAAGACCTACACGGCGTTCCAGATCATCTGGCGGCTGTGGAAGGCGCGCGCGGCGAAGCGCATCCTGTTCCTCGCCGATCGCAACATTCTGGTGGACCAGACGAAGACCAACGACTTCAAGCCGTTCGGCGGGGCGATGACGAAGATCGAAAACCGGTCCGTCGACAAGTCGTATGAGATCTACCTGTCGCTGTATCAGGCGGTGACGGGCACGGAAGAGACGCAAAACATCTATCGGCAGTTCAGCCGCGATTTCTTCGACCTCGTCGTGATCGACGAGTGCCATCGCGGCAGTGCGGCCGAGGATTCGGCCTGGCGCGAGATCCTCGACTATTTCAGCTCCGCGACCCATCTCGGACTGACCGCGACGCCGAAGGAAACCGCCGAGGTATCGAACATCACTTACTTCGGTGAGCCCGTCTATACGTATTCGTTGCGGCAAGGCATCGAAGATGGCTTTCTGGCGCCGTACAAGGTGATTCGGGTCGATCTCGATAAGGATCTGGGCTGGCGGCCAACGACCGGGATGGTCGACCGGCTGGGACAGGTTGTCGAAGACCGGATCTACAACCAGTCCGACATGAACCGGTCGCTTGTGCTGACGCGTCGCGACGAAGCTATCGCGAAACGCATCACTGAATTCCTCCAGGCGACCGACCGGATGGCGAAGACCATTGTGTTCTGCGAGGACATCGACCACGCAGCCCGGATGCGCCAGGCGCTGGTCAATGCCAACTCCGACTTGGCGACCGTCAATCCGAAGTACGTGATGCAGATCACCGGCGATAACCTCGAAGGCAAGCTCGAGCTCGACAACTTCATCAATCCCCGCAAGGACTTTCCGGTGATTGCCACCACGTCGCGCCTGATGACGACCGGCGTCGATGCGAAGACCTGCAAGCTGGTCGTACTCGATCGTACGATTAGGTCGATGACCGAGTTCAAGCAGATCATCGGCCGCGGCACGCGGATCGACGAGGAGTACGGCAAGCTGTGGTTTACCATTCTGGACTTCAAGAAGGCGACCGAACTCTTTGCCGATCCGGCCTTTGACGGCGATCCAGTCGTCGTGTTCGAACCCGAGCCCGACGAACCCGTCGTTCCGCCGGAAGAGGATGGCGGTCCGATGGGCGACCCCGCTGGTGGTCTCGAAGGTGAGGACGACGCCTTGCCGGTTGGGCCTGACAGCCCGGGCACTGGCCGAACGAGGTACGTCATTGACGAAGTGCCCGTCTATGTCGTCAATGAGCGGGTCCAGTATCTTGGGCCCGACGGCAAGCTGATCACAGAGTCGCTGCGCGACTTCACGAGGATACAGATCGGCAAGCGCTTCGTGTCCCTCGACGCGTTCCTGCAGGCCTGGAACGATGCCGACCGTAAGCAGGCTATCATCGCCGAACTCGAGGAACAGGGCATCCTGTTCGACGAATTGGCGAAGGAGGCCGGCAAGGATCTCGACCCGTTCGACCTGGTTTGCCATATAGCATTCGGCCAGATGCCGCTGACCCGGCGCGAACGCGCCGAGAACGTCAAAAAGCGAGACTATTTCGCGAAATACTCTGGCATGGCCCGCCTGGTGCTGCAGGCGCTGCTCGATAAATATGCCGACGACGGCATTGAAAACATCGAGCGCCCCGAAGTGCTACGGCTCGCGCCGCTCGACCAGCTCGGCTCGCCGGTCGAATTAGTTCATGCGTTCGGCGGCCGGGCTCAGTATCAGGCTGCAATCCGCGAGCTCGAACGCTCGCTCTATCAATAACGTTTTACCGGTTCACTCATGACCATCAGCTCTACCTTTATCAAGTCCGTGCAGGACATCATGCGCCAAGACGCCGGCGTCGATGGCGACGCGCAGCGCATCTCGCAGCTCACTTGGCTGCTGTTTCTCAAGATTTTCGATGACCAAGAAACCGAACTTGAGCTGATGCGCGACCATTACAAGTCGCCACTGCCGGAGCGATTGCGTTGGCGCAATTGGGCGGCCGACCCAGAGGGTATGACGGGCGACGAGCTGCTGACGTTCGTGAACACCGACCTGTTCCCGTCGATCAAGGCGCTCAACGCCGATCCACAGCGGAATGCGCGCGGCTTCGTGGCCCGCGAGGTGTTTAGCGACGCGTACAACTACATGAAGTCCGGGCAGCTGCTGCGACAGGTGATCAACAAGATCAACGAGATCGACTTCAACAATCGTGCTGACCGGCACTTGTTTAACGACCTGTACGAAAAGATCCTCAAGGATCTGCAGAGCGCCGGCAACGCAGGCGAGTTCTACACGCCGCGGGCGATTACCCAGTTCATGGTGGACCAGGTCAATCCGCAGCTCGGCGAACGGGTCCTTGATCCGGCATGCGGCACCGGCGGTTTTCTGGCCTGTACGCTCGAGCACCTGAAAGCGCAGCGTAAGAACGTCGAGCACGACGCCATCTTGCAGAATGCGATCGCCGGTATCGAAAAGAAGCAATTGCCGCACATGCTGTGTGTCACCAACATGATGCTGCATGGCATTGAAGTGCCATTGCAGATCCGCCACGACAATACGCTAGCTCGGCCGCTGGCTGACTATGGCACGCGGGATATGGTGGATGTGATCCTAACCAATCCGCCGTTTGGCGGGACCGAGGAGCCGGGGATTGAGGGTAATTTCCCAGCGGACGTGCGGACACGAGAAACCGCCGACCTGTTCCTGGTGCTAATCATCGAACTGCTGAAGCACAACGGCCGCGCCGCAGTCGTGCTGCCGGACGGCACCCTGTTTGGCGACGGTGTCAAGGCCCGCATCAAGGAAAAGCTGGTCACCGAATGTAATCTGCACACGATCGTGCGCCTGCCGAATGGCGTGTTCGCCCCCTACACCGGCATCAAGACCAATATGCTGTTCTTCACGAAGGGCACGCCGACGCGCGAGCTCTGGTACTACGAACACCCGTACCCGGCCGGCTACAAGAGCTATTCGAAGACTAAGCCGATCCGTATCGAGGAGTTCGCGCCGGAGAAGGCGTGGTGGGGCAGTGAAGCGGACGGTTTTGCCAGCCGCGTCGAGAACGAGTTCGCCTGGAAGGTGGATATCGCCACGCTAAAGGCGAATGGGTACAACCTTGACCTGAAGAACCCGCACAAGGGTGACGAGATCAGCCACGACCCCGACGAGCTCTTGACACAGTACCAGCGGCTGACCTCTGAAGCGCAGGCGCTGCGCGATGAACTCAAAGGCATCCTGGCGAAGGCGCTGGAGGGGCAGGCATGAAGCTCAGGGTTGGCTTTGAACTACTCGCCACGGCGCCGGACGGGATCGCGCGCCTGCGTGAGCTGATTCTGTCGCTGGCGGTGCAGGGCAAGTTGGTGCCGCAGGACCCGCGCGACGAAACTGCCGACCAACTCCGCGAACGGATTCGCGTCGAGAAGGAACACCTGATTGCGGCAGGCACGCTTAAACGGCAGAAATCGCTTCCAGAAATAACCGACGAGGAGCTGCCGTATGTTTTGCCAAAAGGCTGGGAATGGGTCCGCTGGAATGAAATCGCGAAGCAAATCGGTGACATTGACCACAAGATGCCGCAGGAAGTCCCTGAAGGCATACCTTATGTGTCCCCTAGGGATTTCCAGCCCGACGGCACAATCGACTTTGACAACGCGAAAAAAATCTCCCCCATTGACTTTAATGATCTGTCGTCGAAGATTAGGCCCGAGCGCGGCGACTTGATTTATCCCCGGTATGGAACTATTGGAGCGGTTCGGCTTGTCCAGACCGATCGCCCCTTCTTGGCGTCATACTCGTGCGCAATTGTGAAGGTCTTGCACGCATTTGTCGTGCCCGAATATCAATACTACGTCTCAATCTCGCAGACGATCCGAGACCAGGCTCGCCTTGCCACGAACAAGACAACGCAGCCAAACGTCGGCCTGAAAAGCATCCAGGAATACATTCTTCCGCTTCCCCCGTTTGCCGAACAAGCCAGGATCGTTGCGAAGGTAGACGAACTGATGCGCCTGTGCGATGAACTGGAGACCCGCGGCCGGCTGGAAAGAGATCGGCACGTTCAGCTGACCGCCACGCTGTTTGATGCGCTGGCCGCCAGCGAATCGTCCCACGCGCTTGCGGAAAACTGGGCTCGTGTCGCTTCGCATTTCGACTTGCTACTCGACCGGCCGGACGCCGTCGATGCGCTCGAGCAGACCATCCTGCAGCTCGCCGTACGCGGGCTCCTGGTTCCTCAAGGCTTGAACGACGAACCGGCGAACGCAATGCTGCAAAAAATCCGCCGCGAGAAGGACCGCCTGATCGCAAAGGGCGAAATAAGGCGGGACAAGCAGTTACCGCCGATCGAAATTGACCAACAGCGATATACGGTGCCCTCTGGATGGGAATGGGTGCGCCTCGGGACTCTGTGTTCAGTTGTCACTGATGGCGAACATCTGACACCGGAGCGCACGGACGATCAATCTCAGGTGCCCTTGGTTACCGCCAAGAACGTGCGTGATGGATTCATCGACTATAGCGTCACAGACTTCGTACCGCGCAAGATAGCGGAGAAGTGCTGGTCAAGATGCAGACCGCAGGCGCAAGACATCCTGATGGTGTCTGTCGGCGCGACAACTGGCCGCGTCTCGGTTTTGCTCGAAGACCGCGAAATGGTCCTAGTACGGAGTGTTACCCTTTTTCGTCCTGCAACCGCGGGATTGGCCCCGAGATACCTTGAGTTACATCTAAAATCCCCGGATTCGCAAAATGACATCTGGAGTTCGGTAAAGCAGAACGCCCAGCCGTGCCTGTATCTGGCGAAATCCGCATGCTTGCCGATTGCACTTCCTCCGCTTGCTGAGCAACAACGCATCGTTGCCCGCGTCGACGAGTTGCGCCGTCTATGTGCTGACTTGCGCAAACGCCTGACCGCACGCCAGACATGCCAAGCGCGTTTCGCTGAGACTCTGGTCGATCAGGCTGCGTCGACCATGCCAGTGGGGGAGCACACGGACGGCCTGGCAGCGGCTGCCTGAAGCGCCACGCGAACGCCTCCCCTTGGCCGCACAGCGGCCATCGTGCTCTACACGCGAATCCGCTCCACCTCGTCAAGACTGATGTCGTCACGGCGCCGGTCATAGAGCTGCGTAGTACGCGTCGACGCGTGATTCGCCATCGCCGCGGCGTTCTCGAGCGTGCCACCGTTCTTGAGGTACGCGGTGATGCCCGTCGCGCGAAACGTGTGGTTGCCGATCTTCGTCGCGATACCCGCGGCCGCCGCCCGCCGGTGCACCATCGCGTAGGCGTTGGCCTGCGGCAAGGGTGTCGCGCTCAAGCGCCCCGTGCCACGCGCGATCGTGCGAAAGAGCGGCCCCTTCGGCTCGGCCGCGATCCCGGTCTCCTCGAGGTAAGCGTGCAGATAGGCCTCGAGCGTGTGGTGGCACGGCATCGCGTGCGCCTTGCCGCCCTTTTCGCGCAGGCGCACCCAGAGGCGCCGCTGCTGCACGTAGACATCATCGACGCGCATCGCGAGCGCCGCCCCAATCCGCGCGAACGAAAACACCATGAGCGCAATCAACGCCCGATCGCGCAGGCCCACGGGCGTCGACGCGTCGATGCTATCGAGCAGCTGCCGCGCTTCAGCCGCCTCCAGCACGGGCGTCTTGCCCGTACGCGCCGCATGATTAGGCCCGCGCACCGAGGCGGCGGGATTCACGAGCACGATCTGGCCCGTCACGAGCCAGTCGAATAGATGCCGGATTGCCGCGAGGCGCTGTTCGACGGTCGGCGCCGCATGCGTGACCGTCTGTAGCTCGATCCAGGCAGCGACATGCAGCGGCTGCCCCGCGGTAATTGCCGCGACGCCGGCTTCCGCGCACCAGGCGAGGAAGTCCCCCACGGCGCGCGCATACGCGCGACGTGTGTGCGGGTTGCGGATGGTCGACGCGAAGAACTCGAGAAACCGCACGCCGGCGCGCTCGCCGGCGGCCGTCACCAGCGCTGGTACGGGTACGCCGGCAGGAATGGCGAGGCTCGTATTAGCCACCGATGAGCCCCTTGATTTTGCCCTCGAGATAGCTTTTCGCCGCAGCCACGAGCACGTCCACCGTAAAGCCGCCGGCAGCCGATGCGGCTTGCCTGGTCCGGTCCCAGACGTCGGGGCTGCGCATTGCATCGAGGAAGTCATGTCCGGCCCAGGTCAAGCTTTGAAAGCCAATGCCGGGCCCAAAACGCATGCCGAAGTTTTCCAGTCCTCCCCCATGAATGAAGCCCGCCTGTTCCAACAGCAACAGGTGGTAGTCAATCTGCTCGGTGGTGTAGCCCTCGACCTGCACTGCGGCTGCGCCGCCGTCAATCACCCTGAGTTCGGTTGCCGGAACTGGCAGCGCCTCGAGCTTCAGCAGCAGCTCGCGGATCAGGTCCATGTCGCGCGTCATGCTTAGCCCCGCCCACGCTGGATGAGATCATCGCGGTACGTTTCCTTGAGTTGCTTGACCACCGAGTCCACGAGCGGATTGCCGCGATACGGGGCGGCCTTGCGGTCGATAGCCGCTTCCATTTCCCGAATCGCCGTCTGCACGCTCGCTTCATCTCCCGGCACGATGCTGACTTGGGCGATCTCGCCATCCAGCGATTTGAAGGCGCGGGACGCTTCCTCGAGCTGTCGCGTCAGCTTGTCCAAACCATCGATCTTGAGCATCCGTGCTTTCCGTCCTTATGTAAGATAAAGGACATTATCATACGTAACAACGGCGCCCTGATGAGTCCGCCGATTCGCCCCGATTGCTTAAGTTTTTTGCTAGAACGCCGTTATGGCATGTAAGCATGCCAACTTATTGCGCTAAACACTCTCCGCACATTCAGGTAGTCATGAGCTTTCAGCCGCTCGCCATTAAGCCCTCCCGAACCCACGCCCGTCTCCCGGACCTGAACTACAGCCGCGCGGCAAAAAACGCCCGAAAAGGTGTGGAGACGACCGTCGTACTCGACTTGAACATTCTTTCGAAGATGCACGAGGTCATGACGGGACAGTCAACGTTTGAGACTTCCGGCCTACAGCGCATGGTGTCAAAGTTCAACAAACTTCCCATCACATTGTCGCCAGGCTTCGCCCTCGCCGAGGTAAGTAAGGAATATGCCGATGCTCTGTGGACTACCTGGGAAGCCTTTCTCGCGAAGTATTGTCCACAGTTCGTCGATACGCCCAATGCGACCAAAGAGAAAGAAAACCACGCCAGAGGCGCAAAGTTCGACGCGCTTCCTGATGGCGATCGGCACGTGCAAGCAATTGCTTATCTTGCGATCTTGACGATTCAAGTAGTTGATGAATGTGGTCACCACCTCTCCCCGGAAGAGAAGTTCTCCTCGTACGTCGACTACATGTGCATGCACGCCGACATGCTTTCTGCTGTGGAGGCAGAAGTGGCACGCTTTTGCTTCTTCGCTGCAGCTGATGAGAAGGACAAGGCGTTTGCAAATTTCGCTCGCATTATTCGTCGGAACTTCATGAAGACCGGGAGCATCGAAGAGCGCCTTCGGAAGGCGCTCAATTCCGCTCGAGACATAATTTATTACCGAGGAGTCGCCATGCGATCGAACGAGCAGCTCGACGGAAGAATACAAGACACATGGCTTTTAACGGCAGACGAAGGTTTGAAGAATCTGGCGCGCTCGATCTATTTCGTCCCCGGTTTTCATGGTAGCGACTCGAAGGCGGTCTGGATCGTCAGAGGGCAGGCACAGAAGAGGTCTCCGTACTGGAAGCACTGCGACGAACTGTTTGACAAGCTGAATGCGCAACGCGCGCGCGTACACATTGGGCGGGGAGAACCCGAATGGCACGAGGAACAGTTTCATAAAATCTTCGATTGCATCAAACTGCAAGAGGACAAGCTCCGCGAACTGTATCCAGACTGAGGCGGCTCCTCTGAGCATAGTCGGATAGAATAAATAAGCAACGTGAGGCGCCACAGACCTCGAATCAGTGCCGTGCGGCCAATACAAAGGGAAAACTTGATTGGACTTCAAGAAAGAGCGTGTCAACTCACATAACGACTGGCCGCAAATCACCCTATTCAAGGCAGAGAGAAAATTTCACGAGCTACTCGAAAAAAAGCGACCTGTCAAACTATTTCAGCAAGCCAAGCTCCGCCACGAGGACAACCCAGATTACCAGAAGATGGTTGGGCATTTTCTGAACGGACTTGAGGCGCTCCCGGAGAGGCCGGACTACCTCTTTGATCACTGCTTCACCGTCATTGACCGCGGCGCTTCATCGCTTTTTCCAGGCAAAGGCATAACTGGAATCGTCAACGGGCTTGGAAATAGGTTGATAGCCCACTCTTCGACAGAGTGGGAAAGCATCATTGATAGCTTGACGCGTGCCATGCCTCTGTCGTCTTACCGCTATGTCGCCAAGAACATTTGCGAGGCGCAGCTGGGATGCAATGCCTATAGCGGACCGATCGTCGAGCGAGTGAGAAAATTTTTCGAGCCCGCGAGATACCATCAATTCATCGAAAAATTTGTTTTCGGTGCCGGCTTAACCACGTCGAAACCGATTTCGCACGAGGCGGTGCAGCAAGCAGCCAATTTCCTGAAACTTTACGCCTCCGGTTCGTTGGCAACAAAACGCACCTGCGCGCCTGCGTTTCGTAAACTCGACATGTCCGATTCCAGCAATTTGCTCTCTCCCGCACAGCGAGCGCACTTTCTGTTGTCGCTGTACGCATTCATTGCCAGAAACGAACGAGCACATGGCGAGCTCCTGAGTCCTTTCCGCACCAGTAAGGCAGATCTAAAGCGCTACGAAAGCTACTACTTTCTTGCGACAATGACTTACACCTTTGCACTTGGGGTGCTTGAACTCCGCGGTTGGGGTGGCATCACTTCGGCCGAGATAAGAGAATGCTGTACCAGAAATCTGGCGGTGCAGGAAGCTCTTTTTCGCTAACTGAAGCGAAAGCATAGACCGATTTGGATTACCCACTGGGGGCGTCACTACTCAGTGACGCAAGGCCGTTGCAGGCCGTTCAAACCGGTATGCATACAACATCACCGGGGCGACACGGACTCCAGGTGCCGGCCAACCGTGACGACGCTCATGCGGTGACGCCGGCCTTCGAAAGAGCGGTCGCTCGGGTGAGGCAGCGCTACGAGCAAGACTGAGCTGAAACAAAAGCGCGAAAGACTCAAATTCTTTCGCGGGCCTCTGCTTCTACGACTTCGGACACGAGGCGACTTCGCCGTTGGCCCCGAACTTCCATGACGTGGGTTGGCGAGTGTTACAGGATACCGCGACACTAAGATGCTAATGCGCTACTATTATGCTGAAGCAGGAGGTCTCGTGAAGATGCTCGATTAATATGAACTCGCCGTCCCCGAGGAACCCTGCGCCGCGGCGGAGACACGACACGTCGATAAAATGTTGTCGTGCCGCATTCGATGTTGCGTTTATGGATGTTTTCTGTCGTTATTCGAATAACAAAAGTAAGGGGAAGTTCATGACGGGGTCCACTGCAAAGGTAACTGACATGCCGGGCGCTCACGCGCGGCCGCAGGTAGATAGTACGAGCGAAGCAAACGCTAGCTTAACGCCTGAGCTGGTGATAGCACAATGCGGCCCCATTGGGTCCCCACTTCATGAAGCGTCCGAGCAAATCGAAAACGCGTTAAGCGCGTTTGGCTATCGGACGGAACGGTTACGGCTCAGCGATTTCATTCGCCTCAATGCCCAGCCTGGCGAACTCAATGATGCCACCAGGTTCGACCAAATTAAATCACTCATCGCAGCAGGAGATCGCCTGCGTCTCACTTTTGGCAAAGACATCTTGGCCAAACTAGCGATTGCCAAGATTGGCGGTGATCGGCGTAAGAAATTCGGTGAATTTCAAGATATAGCAAACGAGGCACAGACCGACACGACAAAGCAGATTAAAGTTCAGCGTGTTTGCCACGTCATCGATTCAATAAAAAACAGTTCGGAGCTTGATCTTCTACGGCTCATATATGGCAGCGCTCTTTTCGCTATCGGCGTGTTTTCTCCGCTTGAGATTCGTCGAAAAAATCTGGAGCAGCCGGGAGCGCTACGACCAGAGGAGACAAATGAACTGATCGACACAGATTCGGGCGAAGAATTCGATCACGGCCAATCCGTTCGCGATACATTCCCAAAGTGCGATTTCTTTCTTCGGATCGACCACCCCGCAGTTGGGCCAACCGAGGCAGCAGCCGTGGCGCAGTTGGTAGAAAAATTGCGCCGTTTTTTCAATCTCATCTTTCGAACATCTATAGAAACACCCACCCCGGAAGAAAACGCCATGTATTCGGCGGCTTCAGCGGCGCGTAATTCAGCATGTCTTTCCCGGCAGGTCGGAGCGGCAGTAACTACTTCGGCCGGAGAACTCCTGTCGGTCGGCTGGAATGACGTGCCGCGAAGCGGGGGTGGTGTGTACGGCAAGCCATCCATTGCATCCACGATGACGTTTACCGGTTCGAACGGCACTGACGAGCGTTGTTTTGCGCAGAGGGGAGGTAAATGCTATAACGATGAAGAAAAAAGTGTCATTGCCGCAAAGCTTGTTGAGACTTTGGCAAGCGCCGGCCTGTTGGCCAAGTCCGATCAAGATAAAGCTGTCTCAATCGTGCTAAACGATTCCAGGGTGAAAGACCTGATAGAGTTTTCCCGAGCTGTCCATGCCGAAATGCATGCCATACTAGGAGCCAGCCGGGTTGCGGGCGAAAGGGTCATAGGGGGAAAGCTCTATGTGACCACGTATCCGTGCCACTCGTGTGCGCGACACATCGTGGCCGCCGGAGTCTCGGAAGTGCATTACATTGAGCCGTACCGCAAAAGCTTGGCAACGAGACTACACAAGGATGCGCTGACTGAGTCGGTGGGTGCGAACGATGCAGTTCGCCTTCTGCAATTTGATGGCGTGGCACCACGTCGCTTCATCGATCTTTTCGAAGCAGGTAACCGGAAGAAGGGCGGCGTGCTAAACTTGACGGGTCGACATCAGGCCACACCGTCAACGCACGTGAGCCTGCGAGCGATCCCCCGGTTGGAGGAGGTTGTTGTTGCCGAGATCGAGAGCAAGCAGCTGAAGTTCCCGGGACTTTTGCGCAACGAGGAAACCGATGGCCAAGCCCCCCACTCCCCGACGGCAGCTTGAATTGCCTGTCTTTGTAAGCTTGAAGGTTGATGCTCGCTCAAGCAAAGCTGAGGCGCCGCCCCGCCCTGGAGCCGCTCCAACCGCAGTAGCCGCTTCGGCGGAAGATCGCTCAATCTATAGGGCCATGAGTGACAACTATTTCCGGCATTTGAAGTAGGCGCTCCGTTACACTAGAGTCCCCCCGCCCGTTCGACTCCTTCTCAATTCGCGCAATCGAGAGCTGCGCCGCACTCACCTTCGATGTCGCTGCTGAATGCATTCCTCGCGGGAAGCACCGCAGCCTTGTCCTAAACGACAACGTTCAAAACGCTACAGATAGATCGCGCGCGGCGGCCGCTATTACGCGCTCACATCCGAAGGCAAAATAATCGACGTTGTGGTCAAAGCCTTAACCGGCACTACTAAGATCAGTATGTTGAAGGTTGTATCGAAAGCTTCCGCTATGCATTCGTGAAGTGCGCCTGCCGGATCGCGCATACCAATGCCCATCGGGCGTGTTACCCGTCGCCCCCAAGGTAACACTGGCCACAGCGGGTGGTCAGGACCGATAGTCGAGATTGAGGGCCGGCCGTAAAGCATGGCGTAGCTCGACGAGGCTTCGATGCGACGCACGGTTATCGGCCCAACTTGTCCCGCGGCAAGAGGATCGAGAACAAAAACAGCACAGGCCCGATGGTGTGTACGCACGAATTCGCGGGCAGATGCATAGAGTGAGGCGCCGAAGACCTTAGCGAGGCTTCGTGTGGTCTTCAGTTCGCAGGGCATGTCCGCCGCCTGCTTCATATAAGCGTCGCCCTGAAATAGCGCGAACCGGGCAAAGTTATTGGCTTCTCGCTCAAATTGGTCGGCGATCTCCGGCGCTAGCGTCTTCTCGCAGTCTTGGAACAGGCTGAAGAGCTTGCGATGCGTTGGCATTTCATGATGACCGGTCTCGTGTAGCTTCAGGAACGTCTGCCGGGTGACGCCAACGCTGTCATCAATATGGATTACCTGCTCGCCGGCGTCATAGATCCCTAGGACCTTCGAGATCGCTGATTTCAACGACCTCGCCGTCTCGTTTGCTTTGTCGCGGAGATATGCCACCAGGCGCCCGGGGTCAAACATGCTCGTCGGGGCGACTCGCAACTTGGCGGCAGCCAGGACGTCATCGACCGGCGTCGGAAATCGCCCCCAGGCATCAGATCGCTCAAGCACGGCGCGAGCCCTCTGTTCGACTGCTCGCAGTGCGGCTGGTTCGAGGCTGCTGTCGTCGGGTAGCGGCATTATTTCTTGTTAGAGCGCAGAAACTTCAGATATTGGAGCAACTGGGCCTCTTCGTCGGCCGTCAGGTTGAGCTTCGCGAAAGTGGGGACGCGGCCGTGCCGTTCGTCCGCGCCGCGGCCTTCCTTTGACGGTGTGATGTAGCCCGCAAGCTCCATCAGTTCCTCGTAGCGGACTAGATAGACCTCCGCGAGAGCGTGAAGGATGTTCGGGTCGGGGCGCTGGATTTTGTCGTTCTCTATCTGACTCAGGTACGCGTTCGACACTTCCTTGTTGGTCGCTGCTTCCACATCGCGAAGCGTCATATGGCGTTCTTTCCTGACCAAAGACAAATATTGGCCCAATGTGGTGGCGGTCACGGTTCTCCTGCGGACGACGATAGGGGGCCTCTGGCGGGCTGATTGAACTAGTTTAGCCGCCGCTTGCTTGATTTGCAAAGCGTGCTTGATGCGTGCTTGACGTTCTTAGCATGCTATGTAAAATACGCGACGTGGATGCAAATTCGCGCCACGCCGGAAAACCACACAAGGGGTCGTCGTCATGGGTGCAAGCGAAACAGTGCAGTCGCAGGCCGGGACCGAGCATGAAACCGGCCCGCAGCGGTTCGTCGTGATCGAAGGCGTCGAGATGTCATGGGGCGCCGATACAATCACAACCGAGCAGATAGCCGAACTCGGTGGGTGGGATCCAAAGCAAGGCGTCATCGAGGTGGACGAGGACAATAACGAGCGCACGCTGGCGCCCAGGGAAGTCGTCGAGATCAAGCCTGGCCACGGGTTTGGCAAGAAACATCGTTGGAAACGCGGCCTGATGCGCGATCGGCTTGCAGCAGAGTTCGAGTTGCTTAAAGGCGAGTACGCCGACGCCGAGCACCTCGAACACAATGGCGAAGACTGGTTCCGTCTGCCGCAGTATCGCTGCCCCCCAGGATGGCAGCTCGGCGAGCACGACACGGGCGTGGTGCCGGTGACGTTCAAGATCGCTGCAAACTATCCGGTGGGCGAGCCCTACGGCTTCGCCGTGCCGATGGAGTTCAGCTTCCGGGGTGCCGTCCCGACGAACGCTGCCGCCACCGTCACGCCGCCATTCGGCGACACCTGGCGGCTCTTTTCATGGGCACCAGACGGCTGGTTCGCCAGCGACGATCTGCACAAGGGCTCCAACTTGCTCCGGTGGGCCAACAGTTTCCATCAGCGGCTCCTGGAGGGCGCATGACAATTTCGCTGCGCTTCCCTGCCGGAGCCTTCGAGGAACTCCGCGCACATCTGCTCCCCGTGCCGGCGCGGCATGAGCAGGCGGCCTTCCTTGTCGTTAAGGCGCAGACGTCGGGCGATATGCATGATCTCGAGCTGATCGAAATGATCAAGCTTGCGGAGAGCGATTTTGAACGGCAGCAGTCGGACTACCTGGAGCTAGCCGATAATGCGCGTGCCCGCATCATCAAGCATGCGCATGATCTGAAGGGCTCGTTGGTTGAAGTTCACTCGCATCCTGCCCCCTGGCCAGCGATGTTTTCGCGCGCCGACATGGAAGGCCTGGCAGAGACCGTACCGCACATGCTGTGGCGGTTACCGAAGCGCCCATATGCTGCGATCGTTGTCGCGCCCAGCGGATTTGACGCACTGGTGTGGACCGACAGCCCACATCGGTCACATGCGCTTGATAGGGTCTTCGCGGGCGATCGAATTTTGACACCAACAAATCACACCACGAGGGCATTGCATGGACAACCTCGCTGATCGATACCACCGCAACGAGCTACTGTTCGGCAAAGAGGGGCAGCGCAAGCTTGGGGCAACGTCGACAGTCATCTTGGGGGCTGGTGGCCTTGGTAGCGCCTTGGCGCCGCACCTTGCTCTGCTGGGCGTGCGTAAGATAACGACGGTCGATGACGAGGAGCTCGACACAACGAACCGGAATCGATTTTTTGGCGCTCGCGACACGGACCCGGTGCCCGGCAGCGCCAAGGTCATGATCGTCGACCGGTTGATCCGCGAGACGAACTCGCAGGTCGAAAGCATTCCTGTCCTAGCGCACCTCGTCACTGCCGACGCGTTCGAGGCGGTGCGAAACGCCGATTGGATCTTCGGCTGCTTCGACGAGGACGGACCGCGATCCATACTCAACGAGCTGTGCGCGGCCTATGCGAAGCCCTACATCGACGTCGCCTCCGATGTGCCGACGCCTGGCGTCTACGGAGGGCGCGTTTGCGTCGCCACGGGCGGTGGCTGCCTGCACTGCCTTGGTCAACTTGATCCGCGTGACGTGCGGCGCTTCCTCGAGCCGGAGCAACAACTCGAGGTGGAGGATAGGATCTACGGTGTCCCGAAGGGAGCACTCGGGGAGAAGGGCCCTTCTGTTGCGCCGATCAACGGCGTTGTTGCGTCGCTGGCTGCCGCCGAATTCATGGCAGCCGTGACGGGTATGCGCCCTTCAGTGCGACTATTGGAATACCGCGGACAGGAGGCAAAAGTGTTGGTGTCACGCGACGAGCCCCAGGAGGGGTGCCTCGTCTGCAAATCCAACTGGGGCAAAGGTGCGGCAGTCGACGTCGAGCGTTACCTCCGGATCGGCCATTTGGCGCAGCGTCGGCATCGCCCCTAAGGCGACCGTTTAATCGCTTCATGGACGGGGGTGACCTAGGGCTAGCCCCTAATCCGAGGCAACCATTCCCTCGCTCTTGGGGACTCTGCTACTACGGACAGGGCGCTCCGGGATCAATCTACAATTCACTTTGTAGCTTGCCGGCCGCACCAAGCATTTACTCCAACTGACGGAGATTCGATGCACTTCCGCACTCGCTTGATCTACCGCACCGCCTTATAGAGGAGAATAACGCATACATGACGCACATTTGCGTCGTTTTGCCGCAGGTGCGTGCGGCCGAGATCTGGCGGCAACAGACGAGGCCTTTGAGTTTGGTTTTCGGCGGGATTGACAAGCAGACGACGGTGGTGCGTTTCACTGGCCTTTTGCAACTACCAATCTTTAGAAAAAATGACAAACAGGAAAAATGTGCCTTGTTGTCGGTAGTTCGACGTGGCGCGCAAGTCGGCCAAGGGAGAATTCGCCTCGGACTCTGGAGAGCGCTGCAGGCCACACGGGCTCGAACGGATGTGGTCTACAAGTCGTCGCCAACCGGTTCGCCCTGCAGCCGAGGTGGTGGCCCGGCCTTCAACGCTGCCTCAATCGCGGCATGAAGATCGAAATCATCGATCTGTGCGACCTTGGCCACCAGGACCGCGACAAGATCCGAGTTAGCCATCCATTCCGAACCCGGCGCTTTCGCGATGGCTTCCCTGACTTTCTCTTCCAGCTCAGCATCCGCAGCCGCACGCTGATGGCGCGCTTTCATCTTCGCTGACTGCTCCGGTCTCGACCAAGCGGGTGGCTTACCTGCCGCCGTATCCCATCCCTCCATCTCCACGACTGCGGTCAAAACGCCGATCTCTCGCAGTGCCTTGAGCGCGAGCGCAGCGTCGCGGAACCGACGCGGCTCACGCTGGCGTGTCGTGACGAGTTCCGGCGTGCCGGCCGGCGTCGCGAAGACGACCGCCCATTGATTGCCGTTCACCGCGCGCACATGCGCTGCGGTTATTGCACCGACCTTCGCGGCAAGCCGCGCCTGGTCTATGTCGAATGTCTGATCCATCCCGGGAGTGTAGATCGGCTTGACCCGGATCACAACGCGAACTATTATTTTGGCGAGACGCAATATAATATTGCGTCAACGAACGGGGGGACCATGCAGTCGCCAGATTTTCTGAAAGTGTGCGAGCTGATCGGCATTTCAAAGCGGGTCGGTTCGAGCGACAAGGATGACAGCCAGCGTTACAAGCGCTGGCTGATGCCGCTCATCCGTCATGCCGTGAAAGACTTCGGGGCGAAGCGCACTGAAAAACTGGATGCCGCGCTCGGCCAGCTCGCGCAGGACCATCCGAACTTCGATGCGGTGATTGGCTGGATTGAGGCCGAGCTGGGTTTTGCCAAGACGGCCGGGCATGGGCTCGACTTTCAGCGCATCCTCTTGGTAGGCCCCGCCGGCACCGGCAAGACTACCTTCTGCCTGGAGCTGGCGAAGGTGCTGGGCTTGCCTGCCGAAGTCGTCGCGATGAACAACCGACAGACGCACGCGTTTCTCGGCGGCAGCGAAGCCTATTGGGGCAATACCCAGCCCGGAGCCGTGTTCAAGCTGCTCGCGCATAGCCCGGTCATCAATCCGATCCTCGTGCTGGACGAGATCGATAAGACCAGTTCGTATCACGGGTACGACCCGCTCGCGAGCCTGTACACGCTGCTGGAGCGGCGCACCGCCGCGCAGTTCGCCGATGCGTCGTTTCCGGAGGTGACGATCAATGCTGCACATATCAACTACATCGCGACCGCGAACGATATTGGCGAGCTGAGCACGCCGTTGCGCTCGCGCTTCAATGTCTTCGAGATTCGGCCGCTCAACGAGGGCGAAATGGTCGCGCTGGTCAGCCGGATGTATGGCCGCCTGATCGATGAGCATCCGCCCGTGCGAAACCAGATTGCGCCCGTGTTGCCCGAGGCCGTCGTGGGTGCACTGGTTGCAGGGCTCGAAAGCGGGCGAGATGTCGATCGCCTGCTGCGCATGATGGTCGGCCGCGCCCTGAACAGCGGCGGGCAAATCACGCCGGCCATGATTCCCGAAATGAAGCATGACCGCGCGGGCACGCGCATGGGGTTTGTGTGATGAATACGAGCGATGTGGCAACGCCTGTTACGCCGGAAGACAGTGAACGGTCGAAGCCCGAAATGCAAATGCGTGAACGGCCATTGCCGGACGAAGTGTTGGAGATCGATGATCTGATCCGAACAACGATGGAAGCTGACGACGCCATCGCTCCGGAGAGCCTGAAGGACCCGGCTGTAATGGCCCAGCGCCTCGATGCCTTGAAAGGCATCGTATGGCACCAAGAGGCTAGGATGCGCGACCTGGAAACCCGGCTCGATGAAATCCACGATGCCGAAAGCAGCACACTGATTCAGCGCGTCCAGTCGCTGGAGAGCAATGTTGATTTGCTCAAGCGGAGCACGGCCGACAAGGCACGACGTACCCAGGAAACGCAGGCCCGCAATGCGATGCGCGACAGCAACACCATGCAGGGCTGGAGCGACCGACAACTCGCCAGGGCGCGCGAGGCCGTGCTCGAAGCGCTGCTCGAAGGCGGTGATCGCTTCGAGCGAATGAGCGCGGCGCAAATCCTGGAGTACGGCGACACTTCTCTCGATTTGCCGCTCGGCAACCAGGACATCGAGACACCTGATTTCATCGTGCTCGACGCATTGCCGGACTTACTGCGACGGCCGTTCATGGAGCAGTTCGCGCCCGTCGGGAGCCTGATTCGCGACGGCGGCCTGCCGGCTTTGTCGCTCGCGAGGCACAAAGACTGGATGACGTTCGCAGCGACTTTCGCGTGAGATTGCAAGCTTATCGATTCAACCAAGGACAAAAGCAGATGACGCAGGAAACCGGAAAAACCGTATCGGCCGAACAGGCCATGAAGCGGGCCGAGACTATGCAGGCGGCCTTTCTAGCTTTCATTTTCACGCTGCCGCTGGTCGGCATGATCTTCGGATTCATTTTCGCCTGTGCGACGGCCGGCCGCATTTTTGGCCGAAGCGCGCAGGTCAACAAAGACCTGACGGTGGCCGCGATCACGACGGCCGTTGCTGCGCTGGGAATGCTTCTTTCATGGTTCTGGATGTTCAAGGGCGGCGGCATCGTTGCCCTGATCGTGGACTTCGGTTTTAACTTCTGGATCCTGCGCAGGATCGTGCTGGGGAGTCTTCGGCACGTTTGGGCATGACCATGCAGGAGCCGGCCGTGGACGCCAGTGTGCGCGCGCTGCACGAAGCAGGCGACGAAAGCGTATTTCTCGTTACGCTTTTCGCGACCGGAGAAACGTTCGAGGCGAACTACACACTGGCGATGGCCGAATGGCTGCTCTCGGCCGGTCTGCGGCCCGGCCATGTCTCGACGCCCAAAGAGATCATGCCGTTTACCGGTGATCGGATAGCCCTGAATCGTCGGTTACGTCAGCTTTGGCGAGCAATCGGGGGTGAAATGACGCGTTACTTTTTGGCTACTAAGGTTACTTCCTGCGACGGGAACAAGCTCATCAGTCTTGCCATTGTGGGCGAGGACGGACGCGAGTTCTACGGTGAAGCGATCGATTTCGAGCCCCCGTTTTGCAGTGATTTCGTAAACGATGTTGCTTTGCCGCAGCTCGGCCGGTATCCGGGCCTGGCGATCTCGCCAATGCACCTGCGCAACGATGTGCTGCGCTGGATGTGCAACGTGTCAGAAAGATGGCACCCGGTGCTCTGCTATTACTTTGGGGAAGATCGGCGATTGCTCGAGCACCTGCTTGGTGGCATCTTTCCAAAATATTGGAAAATGGAAGACGTATGGGAAAAGCTCGACGCACACGAGCACGAAGCCTATTTTGTAGACACCGGAGAGAGCGCCCACCACGCGCTGCACAATGCTCGCGCGAACCTCAATGCGTTCAAGCCACTCCGTCATAGGCCTAAGGCTTTGCCGTGGGTTGTGCCCAGCCTAGCCGACGTGAGGCTTGGCGACGATGTGCAAGCCGTCATTTTCGATGCGTTCGGTACGCTCTGCCGGATTGTGAACCCACGCCGGCCATTCCTTCGCTTGTTTAAGCTTGGCGAGAAAAGGGATTTCTGGCCCGCGCGAGAAACCGTCATGACGCGTCCTTTGGGCCTCCGCGCAGGAGCCGCCGCGCTGGGACTCGATCCAAGGCCAGAAGTCATGGAAGCACTGGAATTTGACCTTGCCACGGAGCTAGCGAGCATTGAGCTTTACCCGGAAGTTCCCGATGTACTGGCGGGCCTACACGAGCGCAATCTTAAAGTCGCCGTCGCGTCCAATCTGGCAAAGCCGTACGCGGCCCCGCTTCTCGCGCTTCTCCCCGTCGGGCTAGATGTATTCGCCTGGTCGTTTGAAGTAGGCTACCTAAAGCCAGATCGTCGGATTTTTCACTGGACGTGTGACCAGCTGGGTGTTCCGCCTGAAAACGCGCTCATGATCGGTGACTCGCTGAGAGCGGATTACCAAGGCGCACGAGCCGCTGGTATGCGAGCGATCCACCTACGGCGTCAAAAGGAACAAGGCAAGGAACGCTGAACATATACCGGCCGGACGGTAAGCGACGTCCGTTTGTCTGGCGACAATTACTTTTGCCGGTGGCGACAACTAGATTTGCCGGTGTTCGGCGGCTGACCTGCTGAGGTCGCGGCCGTCGCTATCATGCGG
>NZ_PTIR01000042.1 GCF_002934455.1 Trinickia symbiotica
TGGAGAACTTGTTCGGCAGCGCAATCTCACACGCTCGCAACGATTCGAGCAGGACCGAGCGGCGCTTAGGCCGCTGCCCGCGGCGCCGTTGGACTGCACGCGCGAGGTCTCGGTGCGCGTCTCTCGTTTCAGTTTGATTCGGCTGCTCAACAATCATTACTCCGTGCCGACGCGATTGATCGGTGCGACGCTGAAAGCGCGCATCCGCTCGGAGATCTTGGACTTTTACCACGGGACGGCGCATGTTCTCACTCTTCCGCGCTTGACCGGCCGCAATCAGCGACGAATCGACTACCGGCACCTAATTTGGTCGCTGGTAAGAAAGTGCGGGGCCTTCGCGGCCTACTGCTATAGAGACGAGCTGTTTCCAACGACCACGTTCCGCCGGGCCTACGACGCATTGCCTGCCGCAACGCCGACGGAGACGGACCGGGAATACCTACGCCTGTTGCATTTAGCTGCGAGCACGTCCGAGGCCGAAATCGATGAAGCAATCGTCCGCGTGTTGGATGAGGACCGCGTACCGACACTCGATGTCGTGCGGCACCTTCAGCAGCGCGCGGTTCAGCCTGAACACCTACCACAGCGCCGAGGGCATCGTCAGCGTGATGTGCTGCCAGCGCGTTTGCGGCAGCCTCGCCGTTTGCGTGGCGATCCATTGGTCCGTCGCCTGCTTGCCGCACGTGGGGCAGAACCGGCTCTTGCAGCTGAAGCACACCCTCTTGCGATGCGGGCAGGCTCCGTTCGAGCAGCAGTGGCTCGCGTAGCCCATTACTTCCAGTCCGCAAGCCAGCAGGCGCACCATGTTGTCCACCACCGCCGAGCGGATCTCATGCTCATGCTTTTTGAAATGCCGCCACCAAGCCTCGCCGGTCTGCAGCAGCTGTTTGATCGGACTGACGGGTCTGATGATCGGTACCTCCCGTGCGCCACACCTCCGACTCTACCATCCCCCGCTCGCGGCCAACGGCGGGGTGCCTGCGGCGTTGCCTGCGCATAGCGACGGTTCTAGTCGCCGCGCAGCGGCTTACCTTGCTCTGTAAGGGACTGCTGGGTTTTTCAGGGGCGACTCAACCACATAGCAAAGCGCCGCACACAGGCGGCGCTTTGCTGACTGAAAAGCTACTCCCACTACCCACACGGAATGCTGACGACACAGGCCGACGTCATGAACGCCGACCCGCTCGACTTCATCTGGCAGTGGGTCGCGATCGGGCACCTCACTCGTCGTCGGTCGGCGCCACTTCCCAAGCGGCGTTTTCACCGTTGCGGGACAGCGGATTGTCCTCGCCGACATCGGTGGGTAGGTCGGCCGGGGCGAGGCTGTAGGCGTAAAGCTCGTACAGCACCTGTTGCATTGGCGTGTAGTAGACGATGGAACGGCCGTCAGGCTCGCCGGAGGAGATGATCCCGATCAGCTGCCGGTCGTAGGCGACAACCGGTCCGCCGGAGTCGCCGTTGTCAATGCTGTTGAGCTCGGACGAGTGCGCGGCATTGATGTGCTCATAACTCGGTTTATAAACTCCCGCCTCGACAGACATGCCTTGCCACACGCAGCGGACGCCGGTGCGCCAACCGCTTGTGCAGAACTGTTCATACGGCGCGTCCGACCACCCGGTAACAGCAAGGCGCGCTTCCTGCCCGGCGCGCGGCATAAAGACCTGGTTGTTCGCAAGGGGCGTATAAGTCTGGATCGGACTGCAGAAGGCTGCGCTGTGGTGACCGGAGCACTGCAAGGACCATGGATTCGGCTTGGGCGATACCCGCACAAGCTCGATGTCAGAGGCAGCCGACTGCCACACGACGGTGCCGATGGCAACGGTACCCACGTGGATGGTCGCGTGCATCGGCGCGCAGTGCTTGGCAAGCACGAGCCATCGTGTGGCACGTTGGTAAGGCGTCAGTCTGTGGAGGATGCTCCTGGGCACCAACACCGCCCCTACGCTGCATGACCCAAAGGGAACGCTGACCTTCGAGCCAGAGATGACCGGCAGGACGGCGCGGTCGGGATTACGAGGCTGCACAACGCCCGGGCTTTGCGCCGTGGCAACCGAGGATGCGAAGGTGGTGGCGATGGCCATTGCGAGGGATGCCACACGCTTTTGCAGTGGTAGGGCTTTCATCAGGGATCGAGTCCTCTCAGGGATGTCGGGATCGGGGACAGTGGTGGTTCGCGAGGCCCATTTCAGGCCTCCGGCTCGCCTTCGCCGGCACCGGGGCGGCGCCCAGGCCCATCTCACGGGCTTGGGTCCAGCAGCTCAGTTCGTTCGGGTTCGTCTGCATGTCTCGCTCCTCAGGGACATGGATTTTTGCCACTTTTATCGGCGTTGTTGCATTTAGTCGCCGCGCAGCGGCTTACCTTGACCTTCCGATCGTCGAACTTTTTCTTCGAGTCCATGAATTCGAGCATGTGTCCGACGTCCATCACGACGTACGCCTTATCGTTGATCTCGAACTCGTGCAGATCCGCGTCGTGCCAGCCGAATGCGGCTTGCAGAATGTCATGAAGCTTGCGCAATGATTCGCCGCCTTGGACTTGCACGCGGCGCCAGATGGGCGGATCGATGTCACGGATTTGCGCATGCAGGGTGAACAGTCGGTAGGACTTGGCCATGGCGTAGCGAGTATCGGAGGTCGAGGCGTATTAACGCCTCACGCCGCGAGGCTGCTTACCTTCCCACGGCTTAGTTCATCGATGATCGGATACTCTGCGATGCGTGCAAACACGTATCGCAGATGCGTCTCAGGATCGACATTGTTAATATTCGCTGTGCCGACCAAGCTGTAGATCGCGGCGGTACGTTCACCGCCCGAATCGGCACCCGCAAAGAGGCAATTGCGGTGGCCGATAGCCGCGCGAATCAGGGAAGGCGCGACGCTCGTCGGGAGGGGCTGCCATGGATCGCTTCTTCAACTTTATGCAGCGCACCGATCCCCTCAAGGGCCTCGGTATTGAAGGCATTCGGCCGCGCCACGAGGAGTTCATCGAGCTGTCGTCTCGCATGATCCCAACAAGCCTTGGCGGTCATGGGGCAGCCATGCAAGACCCGTCGGCGAAATGGCCCATGACGCACAAATTCACACTATGCGCAGTGACAGAAGTGACCATGCCGAGCGACGGCGTGGTTAGGGTGATGCGTCGCTTTCTCGCGCCGCTGGCGATAGCGGTGCATGATGGCGGCATGCGCCTCACGACTGCGCCAGCTGCGCTGGTAACGGCGACCGCCACCCATGTAACCTTGCGCCTGGCCGAGTGCACAATCCGGATCATCCGTCTGCAAAGACTGAGCAGTAGTAACCTTCATCAAAGTGACCTTCGTCATGGTTTTGCGGGTAGCACACCGTTGGGGTCTCCGCGGCAGCCTGCGCAGCTACCCCTATCAGCGTAGCAGTTAGCAGCCCGCCGCACACGATCCTCTTGATTTTAGGCATGAACATGAACACTCCTTTTCAGCAAGTTATTAAGGCGTCAGTCCCGCAGTTCGTAGCACTGCCCGCGACAGGCACGTACCTTATGCTACCTGTGTGTGCAGCCTATATCAACGGCGACTGAGCTCTAATTGTGCCACGCGATTGGGTGAAATTTAATAAGAAAGGTATCAAATAAATTGATGTCAGACCTTGCTTATGTTGATCGCCGCAAATTTTATTGGGCTTTTAAAATTCTCTCAGTAGAACTAAAAGCGCTAAGGCGGTTTGGAAGGTAAGCGAAAAGTCTAGTGCGCTTACCGCTCATGAACATGGTTCCCTGCAGCCAGACCACCGCGACGACGCCCGATCGGCCTGGTGACAATGCGAAAAGCAATTCAACGCGACTCGCCTTCCGATCGCGCCCGGTAGGCCCCCGTTGCCGTCCCCGGCTTAAACCCCCTATTCGAACGTTGTGCCCTTAAAACCGATCAGGAGCCGGTCGTTGAGGAATCTCGGATCATAGCGCCATCGTGATCGATAGCGAGTATGCCAACGCGCGCACACAAATCAGCGAGTGAAGGGCGGGGGTTTGCGTGTGCATAGTGACCAGTCAGTAGGACTCGGCCGTGGAGTGTTGACAACCATTTGAGGGACGAATGGGGCTTATCCAAACAATGGATTTTCTCAATTTGATGGGATGCTGCATAGTACAAGTCACGTTTGAATGAGCTTTGAGAAGGAAATGTGCGTGAGCTGTCTAATGAGATGCGCCCTATCGGCGTGCACCATGAACCGGATTTATCGTGCCGAGACCAATAGCTTTTGGACCCGTGCCCGCCGAGAGTCGGGAGTGGCGTACGGGAGAGTCAAGGAGGGAGATCGAACGCGGTGGACGCTTACGCTGCGAGTCCGATCGGACCAATGCGCGATAAGGCGGCGTAGGGGCCCCTGCTCGGGTTCGAGAATGCCCGGTGAGCACGCATCCTGCGCGGTGGCACCCAGTGGCTCACATGGTCGCCAAGGCGGGAGACGAAAGACAACGGCGTACGGCAAACTTTCGCCCGGTTAAGCCACTGCGTCCACTGATCCCGACCCACCTCATCAATTTGACAAGAGACAGCAATACCATGCCCCGAATGTCGATCCTGGCCAGCTGGGCCGCCACCGCAAGCCTGATGCTCGGCGCCGCCAGCGCGCAGGCCGCGGGTTGGTCTGCATCTTCCCCCGCGACCTCGTCCTGCTCTTCCACCAACCTTTTCGCTTCGTGGACCTACGGTAGCTACACCGTTAACAATGATGTCTGGTCGCCCTGCAGCAATCTCGCAGCGGGTGAGCAGACCATCTGGGCCAATACCAACCTCGACTGGGGCGTCACTTCAGATCAGCCCAACACCAGCGGCATCAAGTCCTATCCTCACATCGGTTACTCGGTCAACAAAACCATCAGTTCGCTGAGCACTCTGACCGCGGCAGTCTCGGCTACTACGCCTTCCGGTGGTGCCTGGGAGTCGACCTTTGACATCTGGGCCGATAGCAATCGGCACGAAATCATGGTCTGGCTGAACTACACCGGAACCTCGACGGGTTGCGGCAATGTAAAGCCGATCTCCTACAACTGGACATCTGCCGGCTGCGCTATTCCACTTCACAGCAACGTCTCACTGTCCGGTGGTACCTGGAACGTCTTCGTGGGAACCAACGGCAGCAACATAGTCTATTCGTTCCTGCGCACGACCAAGACCGACGACACCACGATTGATGTGCTGGCGATCATGAAATACCTCAAGTCGCTGAACTATTTCGATGACGTTATGATCGGCGACCTGCAGTACGGCTTCGAGATCACCTCTTCGTCGGGTGGCCTGGGCTTCGCGTCCAAGGAGTTCGCCGTCACCGCTGAGTGATGACGCTCACGACGAGACGATCCAAGCAGTCGATCACAGGCGACAGATAAACCTTGCCGGCCGGAATCTGAAATTCGGTTATGTCGGTAAGGCTGCACTGAAATTTCGATCAATGAGGTTCTCCGGCGCGGGGCCTATTTCTCCGTGCTAAGAGCCGTAGCGACGCCACCGGGTAGAGGCCTGGACGTCGACCAGCAGATCCTGACCAACTGGGAGAAGGCGACGCTGGTTGATGCCCTCAGACAAACCTATGCGCCGCCAGAATTTTTTGCGGTCTTGGGTCTTTCCCGCAGTTCCTGCTTTCATATCGCGCACGACTGCTGGCCGACGATAAGTACGCTGGTGCGCGTCGTGTCGTCGCGGACATCTTCCAGTTCAAACACCGTTGCTACGGTTATCGTCGGATACGTGCGGTGTCAGGCAGGCAGCAAGTCCCCACATGGAGATAGTCGTGCGGCGTTTGATGAGGCCGGAAGGTGTGGATGTTGTCAACGGAGGCGGCGTAGCTACGGCTCTTACCACGGAGAAATAGGCTCCGCGCCAGATAACCTCATCAATCGCGACTTTCGGACGGCATCGCCAAATAAGAAGTGGCTCACGCAACTACAGATTTGCAGATTCCGCCCCGGCAAGGTGGATCTGTCGCCGGTGATCGACTGCTTCGATGGGCTGGTTGTCAGTTGGTCAATCAGCACGCGGCTGGACGCGAAGCCTTGAGTGGCTCCCAAACCCTCTTGCAGTGCAGCTGGGCGGGGCGGATGATCCGGTTCGCAAGGTGCCGCGGCTGACTGCAATGTTGGAGCACGCGAGTACGTGCCACATCTCCCAGCAAGCTGACAGCGCTGCTCCGCCATCGCTTCGCGATGTTTCCAGAATTGCTGAACGGGGCGTCAACTATAGGGCTTTCGCGCACGCTCCTTAACTCTTATAAACATGGGTTTGGCATGCCCATTAAAAAGATTGTTGCTGGCATAAATTGTATTTAATTGATGTGGATATAGCTATTGCAGTATAAAGCACCTATTCAGTTTCATTGGCGATCAAGAATGCTAGCGGCTGTTGACATAGACTTTGACGTGTGGCCTGAGGAAAATTTAGCGGCATTGTCCACTCGTCGGCAGTGGCACGGACTACGGCGAAGAGTAGGTCAATCGCTCAGGAGTCAGTCGATGGATTTTGAACCATGCCGGTGAATTGTCGCCACGCAGCGAATCGGGATCGACTTGTTTGCGATAGAGCGAAGCGCACAGCAAGTGTCGCGTGAGCGAAAAGTGCTGCGGGGTCAGGTCGACGTCGCGCACGCTCGCCTGAAGCCGGTAGTGCCAGGGCGCGACTGATGACGATCGCGGTGAAGCGATGGCCGATAAAGCGATTAGGTGTCCTGCGTCGCCAAGTCTTGCCCGACTCAGTCAGCAACGTGACAAGCCGTTGGAACGAGCATCCCGCTCTGATTATATGGAGGATCCGAACGATGAAGAAGACTATTTTTGTTTTTACCCTCACGCTCGGCGCATCGTGTTACGCGTCGGCTGAGACGGTCGAAAGCTGCCCGAATGTCGAGACCATCCATAGGCAAGGGAGCATATACACGGCAGCAACAAGCGGAGCTGAGGGTTCATGGTGGGGCGTTGCGGAGAACGATGATGATGGCGATGACATCAGGAGATTTTCCTCTGCGATATTCTATCCAGCGCAAGATAGTGAATCGCGAGCGTTAGTCAACTGCTCATACAAGCTCGGTAATGGCGACTACGCGGATTTACGATTTATAACGGGTCCGCCGCGACCGGCTTTAGGGGTGCAGGAAGGCATATGGCTTCGGAAACATGATCCTGACGGTCATAGCTACTATGAGTGCAATGAGCTGTCCCCTTTGTCTTGTATCTTCTATGTTATTCGACGACCCTGAACAATCCGTGGAACTTTGAGCGCGGCTTTCAAGTGAAGCCGTTTTATCGGGTTGCAGCGACTTCGACGCGGGGACCGCGGAAACCCTGCATCTGGCGCGCGCTGTTCGACGTGGCGTTCGATGTTGTGCAACCGGCAGACTCGGACATCATCGTCAGTGCCATGCCACCACCATGAATAAAGCTAGCGCGCGCTCAATCCGGTCGAGGGCAGCCAATTGCAGGGGCTCGGCTCTGCAGCCGTCATTGGAACAGGCCAATTCTACCTGACCTGCAAAAGCCGGAATTATGTCACTGCGCTATTTTCTCACCGTCCTCCCAGAACAATGATGGGCAAATCTGCCGTTCTTTGCTCTCATGTTCGATTTTCACCAGAATCATCTAAATTTGGGACAACAAATCGTATGGTTTTATCTCGCGTCGCAACGGCCTTGGTGCTGGCTGGATTGATCTGCGCGCAGACCGCACACGCACAAGTGACACTGAACTTCGTGAACGCCGAAATCGACCAGGTCGCGAAGGCGATCGGCGCGGCGACCGGCAAGACAATCATCGTCGACCCACGGGTCAAAGGTCAGTTGAACCTGTTGTCGGAGAACGCGGTGCCTGAGGATCAGGCGGTGAAGACGTTGCAATCGGCGCTGCGCATGCAAGGCTTCGCGCTCGTCGAGGATAACGGCGTACTTAAGGTCGTGCCCGAGGCGGATGCCAAACGGCAAGGCGTGCCCACCTACGCCGGCAATACGCCGACCGCGCGGGGCGACCAGGTCGTCACGCAGGTGTTCGTGCTGAAGAACAAGTCGGCAAACAACCTGTTGCCGGTGCTGCGCCCGCTCATTTCGCCGAACAACACCGTGGCCGCCTATCCGGACAACAACACGATCGTCGTCACGGACTACGCGGATAACGTGCGGCGCATCGCGCAGATCATTGCCGCTATCGATACGGCGGCGGGGCAGTCGGTGTCTGTGGTACAACTCAAGAATGCAAACGCGCTCGACGTTGCGGCGCAGATGAATAAGATGCTCGATCCGGGTGCGATCGGCAGCGCCGACGCCACGCTGAAAGTGTCGATCACCGCAGATCCGCGCACGAATTCGCTTCTGATTCGCGCATCGAACGGCGCGCGCCTCGCCGGCGCGAAAACGCTCGCGCGCGAACTGGACGCGCCGACCAGCATGCCGGGCAACATGCACGTCGTGCCGCTGCGCAATGCCGAGGCGACTAAGCTCGCGAAGACCCTGCGCGGCATGCTCGGCAAAGGCGGCATAGAAGACTCGTCCGCCGGCGGCAATGAAGCGAACTCGTTCAACCAGAATAGCGGCGGCGGGATCGGCGGCAAGAATTCGACGGGCACGGCCGGCACGCCGCCCCTGCCGTCGGGCGGACTCAACACCAGCTCCATGTCCTCGCCGATGGGCGGCGCGGCCGCAGGCGGCTATGGCGCGAACAATGCCGCGCAATCCGGCGGCTTTATCGGCGGCGACAAGGACAAGAGCGACGACAACCAGCTAGGCGGCATGATCCAGGCAGACGCCGCGACCAACGCGCTCATCATCACCGCCTCCGAGCCGGTGTACCGCAATCTGCGCGCGGTGATCGACCAGCTCGACGCGCGCCGCGCGCAGCTGTACATCGAGGCGCTGATCGTCGAGCTGAATTCGAACACGAGCGGGAACCTCGGCATTCAATGGCAGGTCGCGAACAATTCGATCTTTGCCGGAACCAACCTCGCGACTGGTACGAGCAACAGCATCATCAGCCTCACGGCTGCCCCTGCGGCGGTTGGGACCACGGGCGGTCTGGCCACGGCGCTCGGCTCGAGCTCCACGGCTCTGCAGCCCGGCCTGAACATCGGCTCGATTCACAACGTTTTGGGCGTGCAGGGACTCGGCGCGCTGCTTCAGGCGCTGTCGCAAACCGCTGACGCCAATGTGCTGTCCACGCCTAACCTGATTACGCTCGACAACGAGGAAGCCACGATCGTCGTCGGGAAAAATGTACCTATCGAGACCGGTTCGTATTCGAACCTGACGAGCGGTAATGCAAGCTCCGCGTTCAATACATACGACCGCGTCGACGTCGGCCTGACGCTGCACGTCAAACCGCAGATCACCGACGGCGGGATTCTCAAGCTGCAGCTTTATACCGAAGACTCGGCCATTTTGAACGGCACCACCAACGCGGCGACCAACCCGGCCGGCCCGCAGTTCACCAAGCGCTCGATCCAGTCGACCGTGCTCGCCGACAACGGCGAGATCATCGTGCTCGGCGGCCTGATGCAGGACGACTATGAGGTCAGCAACAGCAAGGTGCCGCTGCTCGGCGACATCCCGTGGATCGGTCAGCTGTTCCGTTCCGAGCAGAAAAACCGCAACAAGACCAATCTGATGGTGTTCCTGCGCCCGGTCATCATCAGCGATCGACAAACGGCGCAGGCTGTCACGTCGAGCCACTACGACTATATTCAGGGTGTGCAGGGCGCATACCGTCAGGACAACCGCTTCATGAAGGACAACGACGATCCGATGGTCCCGCCGAAGCCGGTCGGTCCGGGCCAGGGCGGCTCGACGCTGAATTTGTTCGACCTGGGCCAGATGCACCGCAAGTAGGCGGACAGAAGGTCAATCTCTTCCGGAATGAAACCCAGATCCAGCGTGAGTTAGCGCGGCTCGCCTTTACGCTTTGTCCGCGCTGGCGGCATGTCGGTTTCGTTGGGGGCTGTAGCCCGCAGCGAGGGATTCAGCGGAGCCGGAAATCGCGAGTTCTCACCAGACTGATACTGTGTCGGGCTGGCTTTGAACTCAGGCTCTCAAAGCGGCCCGGCCCGGATGGCTACCGGGGCAGGCCGGCATCACCCCCAGCGAGGATGAACTGACAACCATAGAAGCCAGGGAAGGAGCCGAGCATCTCAAATCATGATGGTTATCGGCTGCTTAAATTTTGGGGCGTGATCTTCGCGGGAGGCGGCAATGGGTCCACCGAGAAATCGGGATGTCCAATATAGGGAAAATCGCGTGACCGTTGACACTGCCGCAACATTGGGGCGGCGCAGGCCCGCGGCACCACAGTTGGCCGAGCGACGCGGCTGGCTCAAGCCCGATGCGCCGGTACTGGATGACGTCGAGATCGCCGCGGCGCTGGGGCCGCCGCAGAAGGCGATGTCGACCGCCTAGGCCTCGGGGCGCGCCGCAGCTTGATTGTCATGCGTCGCGCAGAATTGCCTGACATGGCGATTGCGGCCGCGCTACGGCGGGAGTGCGGCTACAGCGGCAGCTGTTCGTCGGTCGATCGCACGATCGTTTCGATCAACGCGGACCGCCCCCCTCGCAGGCGGGGAATAAATATCGAACTATTTGCTCCCTGGTGCATTCTATCTCTATGACGTCAGTAATTAGTCCCATTTCTTTTAGTAACCGTGGGTCTTTAATCTCGTCGGTTAGTTTTTGCATTGTATGTCTCGATGTCTCATTAGAATCGGACATGATTTTGTTCATTGTTTCTGGACTGAAGACGCCGATATGAGCCTGTGGATATGCCAATATCGCTACAGGGTCGAACCCAGGTCCGCACATGGCATAAACGCCTCCTGTATAAGCTTTTCTCGCTACAAGTAGAAGTTTTGGTGTCTTGCATCGAATATGTGAACTGAATAATTCAGCTGCGGCCGAGAATATGCCGCTATTTTCAGCGTCTTTGCCGATCATGAACCCTGGAACATCGGCAATAAATATGATTGGAACTCCAGTTTTTGCGGCAATATTTATCATCTTTGCCATTTTTGATGCCGATTTTCTGTAAATGATCCCTCCGTTGTGGCGGGGGTTGTTGGCAATGACGGCGCATGTTTTTCCTTTTATGCTAACGATGCCCGTCAACACTTCGCGTGCGTATTCCGGACTTATCTCTGTCAGACTGTCTCTATCAATAAATGAATGCAGAAGATGGTGTATGTCATACGGCGAATAATGATTTGATGGAACCAGATTTTCGAAATCCGTCGTGTCCGGGCATTCGTATTTTAGGTTGCCGTGTGTCTCGTCGTTAAAGATAAAGTGAAGCAGCCTTCTTATGTGCCCGAGTAATGTTTCCTCGCTACTGAATACTAGTTGAACTAGACCCGATTGCTTACTGTGGACCGCTGATCCGCCTAGCGAATAGAGTTCGGATTCCTGCGCCAGCATCGCCTTTACCATATCCGGTCGGCCCATGCATAAAGCCCCTCTCTCGGTCATCAGTACTATATCTGCGAGCATTAGCGGCAACGCAAGCGGGCCAGATGTTGGACCGAGAATGGCGGAGATCAACAAATTCCTTTCAGCTAATTGTGCCAGGGATGCACTGACCCTGCCCATTCCCAGTGGAGATAAGAGTAATCGGGACATGTCTGGTGAGAGCACTTTCGTGGTGTCGAAAGTTGAACCTGGCTCTCCCGGTTTGTCCTGGATGTAGATTAACGGGGAGACAGTACCCAGGGCCCGAGTTATGGTGCTTATGATTTGCCTAGCGGTCTGCCACTGCCCATTTCCATGAAATTCACAATCTCGTCCGCGATTCATGACCAGGAATGTCTTCACGGAATGTATCATTCCTTCACCACAGATAAAGTGACCTTTCGTGTCGGGATGATGGTCAACAAAGCTTCCATCATCAAAAAGCATATTTATCCTTTGCTGGGAAACTTGCATTTGCCTATCTCCCTCTGGCTGTGCGTGTCGAGTATGTGCCGATGCGGTACGGCGTCTCCAAAAGTGTGCTCCAGGACGATCTATCTATGCCGGGTGACGATGTTCTCTATATGTGTTGCTTTAGCTAAGAGGTAGCGGTCCCTACCTCGCGCCGCATCTAGGCTCAATCCCACCGGTAATGCATCAGCTGGAGCAACAGGAAGAGTAATCGAGGGCATCGCGGCATTGCTGGCCAGGTCCGTGTTACGAATTACTTCCGCGAACAGTTCCGGCCGACCGGCTTCGCTCAGATGCGGTACGTTACGCGGAACCGTCGGGTACGCGAGAAGATCGATGCCGCAAGCGCAGAACAGCGCATCCATTTGTTCACGTAACCTGCCGATATTCCGCATTGCTGAAGTATAGTCAGCAGGACAGATAAGCCGTCCGCTTAAATGGGCGTGAACAACTTTATGGACATCGTCGTCGCCGATATTGTCAAACACCGTTTTTATATTTTTTTCCCATCCTACGGAGAACAATGCTCTCGGGAAATCAATGAAGAACTCATAAAGCGGTACCGTGAAGGTTATGGGCGCATTGAGAGTAGAAGCAATCTCGTCATTCACTTCAATGCATTCGAATCCAGCGCGGGTAAGGCGCTTAATCGCGTGCCGACAATACTTACCGACATCATCATCCAGGTCAGTCCACATGGAGGCCGGGAGACCAATCCGGCACCGAGAACCTTCATGTTCTGTTGGGAGCCGGCCATCGCGAGACAGCAATTCATATAAGAACCGTGCATCTCTCGCCGTCCGCGTCAGCAGGCCAGGCGAATCCTTTGTGCGCGAAACCGGAATGATCCCGGCCGACGACCATCGGCCACTTGTGGGCCTGAAGCCCGTAATACCACAGAAAGCGGCCGGTATCCTTACCGACCCTCCAGTGTCAGTTCCGATCGCTACGGGAACGATGTTAGCTGCCACCGCTGCGGCGCAGCCGCCACTGCTGCCACCGGCCAAATATCCCGGGGCCACCGGATTTCCCACTGTTCCCCATCGAGGATTGACGGAGGTGATACCGAAGCTCAGTTCGTGCATGTTATTCTTACCGGCGACGACAGCACCTAGCGATTTGAGCTTGCTGACGATGGAGGCATCATGGGGGGCTATACAATCTGCCATTCCAGGCGTCCCGGCAGTGACAGGGAGCCCCTTAACATAAATATTGTCCTTGAACGAAACGGGAATGCCATAGAGAGGTGCGCCTTTCAGGAGCTTGTTCGCCTCACCGAAATGCATTTCGGCATCCCGGCCACGGATGAAGCAGTTGAGCTTTGTCAGATTCGCCTCAGCGCTGAGTGCTCGCCCCCGAATTTCAGCGGCCGAAAGTGCATCATTACGTAGGTCATTGCAAAGCGATTCAAGGGTGCGTTGAGAATACATGGGCTTTGAAGAGGCCAGTTCTTCGATATCAGTAATGATAAGCACTTCGAATTTCGTCAAGAGGGTTGCCTGGCAAAAGCTCGCCGCCAGCGCTACGTATTACGGCGCAGGCGCTGTTGATGGCCGTCTGCACAGCTCCCTCAATCCACCCCCCGGTGAAAGAACAGCTACATCCAGCGAGATAGAGGCCCGTATCCGTCGCGGGATCATTGGCTGCCTTAAACTGAAAAAACAAGCGCTGAGAATAAACATCCTCGCCCGGATAATTGAGCTTGAAGGCTCCGGCGGAATGGGGGTCGGTTAGCCAGTCATGATGTATGACACAGCGTTCATAGTCACCACCGGCCGGAGATAGATGGCCTGCAATTTCGGGGTGGAACGTTGCCAAGTCGTTAACCAGCTGCTCGCATCGGCGCCTTTTGTCAGGGACAGTCAGTAGTTTGTGAGCGTCATCCTCCCACGTGTAACTGAGCAGAACCACGCCGTGACCACCCGGGTTGTCGGGTTCATAGTCAAAACAATATACGCCTCGGACCAAACCGTCGGACTGAATGGTGAGCGGTAGTTTGTATTTGAGCCAGAACTTGTCCTGGGTGAGCATAAACAGCTTTGACGACCCCGTCAGGTGCGTCTCTCTTATGGCGCGAGACACATCGCGGCTCAGAAACGTTTCGTCGTCGGTCAGGCGGTGAACCATCTGCATTGCCCTGTTGCTGCTCGTGACGATGACACGGTCGAAAGCCGGTGTCTGGTCTTCACCAGTTTCTAGCTTTATCTTTCCAGATTCTTTGTAGATCCGACCTACTCGACTGAAGCGGATATGCTCACCAACAGTACTTCCGTCGATCATTTGCTTGGCCAGGCGAGTAGCTAGTGTCGATATTCCGCAGGGGATGAGGCGCTGATCCTTCAAGTAACCGTTGATGATCAGGCGTAGAATCTCAGTAAATCCGGCTTGATAAACAGGCAGAAAGCCACCGGAGCCTATCCCTAAAGATCCAAACAGTTCGAAGTCATCCGGTCGTTTCCAGGGAACGCCTCCTGGTGGATGGGGTCCCGCGAAAATTTCCACAATGGCAGCATAAAAAGAACTGTCACGAAACGCGTTGAGCCACGTTTGCCACGCTGCACGGGCTTCGTCAAGGCGACGCGACTTCAACATGGCCGTGATTTTCGTCGGTGCGATGAGAGACATGCCGTTTAGCGAGTACCCTTCACTCAATAACGCGCGCCAGCCTTCGTCAACACGTCTGAACAATGGCGGGGGCATTTCCCCCGCGGGCCAGACGTGGCGAGCGCCGCGATAATGCAGTTCTGTATCAACTACTCCGGGATCGGGAAAACATGCTGCTGCTGAAATGCCGTGCTTCTTCAAATAATGGAAAAGCCCGGTTGCGGTGGGCGGCACTCGCATCGCGCCCATTTCAGCGATAAGGTGAGGATAATGTGGATCAAATTGCTGAGACCATAGCCGTCCTCCAATGCGATCGCGAGCTTCAAACAGGGTAATATCGCGGATACCTGCCCGCATTAGTTCAGTTGCAGCTACGAGGCCGCTGACGCCCGCCCCAATAATGGCAACCCGCGGAGTCGGGGTGCCCGGGCGGAAACGCCCAATGCCCCCTTCGAATTCACTTAGTTGCAGGAAGGGAGCATAGTCATACAGTAGGTCAATAGTTGGCGATGAGCTTTCTGAAGGCAGTGCAGGGATTTTCATCGATTTTCTCCTTCATGGCAAGGCATCCGCGAAAGGGGCGAATTCTTTGCGGGGAAATTCAGTGGCCGTATGCCTTAAAAGACTGCTGGTTGTTTGCCATTTGTTATGGCGACTATCTATCTGACAAGATCTAAACGCGCTTATATTTGTGCTCTGCGATTGACGTTACAATAGCATTCTGTACGTGATCGTATCAAATTAAAAAGATTGATGCTTGGATAAGCTCATCGTGAGTGCGGGCTGATGAGTGAGCATTTGACTTAACATGGCATTAAAAATTGAATTGTCTCAAAAACGTCTACCAGAGATTCGAAGACGAGTCGGTGGCAAAGCCATGTCGACGTCTGGTTCCGAAGGGCGGCTCGACGAAATAGCTCAAGCCTTACACGGTGCCACGGCTACTGCTCATCGACTTATGTGCAGCGCGCGGTTATTTGGAGAGATCGTGCAGCAAGGCGAAGCCGCCTGGTTTGAGCATGCCTTGACGGCACATAACGGGTCAGCGTCCACGCAGCCAGCCAACAAGGTCAGCGCCGTTCAAGATTAATGTCCCACCTCGTGGAGGCGCGAGGGTTTCTGGGAACACCTGCGCCAGTGCTTGACGTTCGAAATCGATATCGGCACGCGCATAGCGCATCGTGGTATTCAGGCTCGCGTGGCCGAGCCACTGGCTGATAGTCGCGAAGTCTACGCCGGCCTTCAGCAACTGAATCGCGGTGGTATGCCTAAGCGAATGCGGGTGGATTTCTTTGTGCGCAAGGGTTGGGTTGCGGGTGCTCGCGATGAGCATGTATTTGCGCAGCAGATAGCGCACGCCAAATCGGCTCGCCGCCTTCGACAACATACGCGTATTCCCAGCGCAAGAACGCCAGCACGAAGTGATGGAGCCGGTGATCGAGGGGCGCGCCGGCGATCGCCACGCGCAGATCCCGCATGTCGGTGAAGTCCGACAGTCCCTGCACGCCGGGCAGGTGCTGCTGCTGTCATCGGTCACCCAATAGTCCCCAACTGGGGAAAATTGGTAAGCGCTAAATCTGCCACACATCGGTAGATTTCGCGTTACCGGGTAACATGTTTCGAATCGATAGTTACCGGGTAACGAGGGAGATACGAGAT
>NZ_PTIR01000043.1 GCF_002934455.1 Trinickia symbiotica
CCGCATGATAGCGACGGCCGCGACCTCAGCAGGTCAGCCGCCGAACACCGGCAAATCTAGTTGTCGCCACCGGCAAAAGTAATTGTCGCCAGACACACTTTGTTGGGCAGGCAACTTCCCCCTGCCCACGACGTGGCTCACGCACACGGTAACGAAGTTGACAAATGAGATTCGTCCGAAAGTCATGTTGCAGTTGTTCGGACAGTGTTCTGGTTTACCGCTCTCTCGCGATAACGACATCGATTTCAGAGGTACGTTTCCAGTAGATCGACAAATTTTGATAGTTTGTCCATCCCTCGAATTGCGACAAAAAATTCTTCAAGCTGCTGTGGCACACAGCTCGTTCCACGCGCAACAGATTGTCGGAGCTTTCCTATTATGTCATCCCACTCCGGCGGGTCATCCGGGGATCCATGCGGAGCAGCTCTGCGTGTGGCAAAACGCTGCCCATCCTTCAGGACAACCTCGATGCTGCCCACCTCGTTTTCATCAAAGCAAGCAACCATGCGAACTTTCGGCACTAGCACGGCTACGTCCTCGCGATCAAGCGCGGTCGTCTCGAAATCTTCGAGCGTCACTTTTCCGCGCGTTAATGCCACTGCCACCGTGTAGGTCATACTGAACTTGGCTTCTATGCCATTCCTAGGGTTCGGAAATCGCAGATAATGTGTACACTCCTCGCGAACCGAACAAGTGATTCGCTCAATACTCGACGGATCGAATGTATGTCGACCTTTAATTTCAATTGCCCCATCGATAGCGAGATGCGTGCAACTGCAGCATGGATACAGCTTCACGGCGAGACCAGGACGCAGCAGTTCCCAGTCCCCGCCGAGACCCGGAAGATCAATGCGGTCCACCGACCGGTCCGTCAATGCATCGATAAATCCGGCCTCTGCTTCCAGAATATCAGCGCCAGCCGTAAAGCCTTGCTCGGCAAGGGCGGCTGCCAGATACCCGCCATGTGCTGCGCGCCCACAATGAAGGGCTTTAGTCATAGTCCCCGTGTTTCCGAGCAACCCACCGGCAAATGAACACGCGATCCCCACTGCATGCTGCGTCTGAACAGCATCGAGGCCGCGCAGATTGGCTGCAGCCGCAGCGGCGCCCAAGGTGCCCAGAGTTGACATCGTGTGCCAACCGCGACTCGTATGTGCCGGGCCAACGGCAACCCCGAGCTTGCACGCCACCTCTACCCCAACGGCGTATGCGCGAACTACGTCTGTGCCGCTCGCACCGAGCATGCATGCTGTCGGGATCAGTGCACTAACGATCGGCGCGCTCGGGTGACCGTTCATTGAGTGCTCGCTGGTATCGTCGAAATCGTCCGCGTGTGCACAAACTCCTGTAAGCAAGGCAGCAAGCGCGGGATCATTCCATCGTCCCAGACCGGGCACGATAATTCGGGCGCACTCGTCCTCGCGAGCGGAAATCTGTTTTGCAAGCGCAGCAGCACGGGAGGCCGAACCAGCGTAGATGCACGCCAACGTATCTGCGATATGAAGCTTGGCCCGTTCACAGACGACCGCAGGCAATTCACGCACATTAGATATAAACTCAGCAAGGCTAGTGGTCGCTGAAATTGCCATGACGTCTCCTTTCTTGCGTCGATTTACTAATTTCGGATTCGTCGGTTTAGGATTGCCGAAACAACCGCTCCTCCCCCTCATGTCCATTTAGAGGGAACGATTGGCTTTCCACCAGACGATAACGGGTCGT
This sequence comes from Trinickia symbiotica, assembly GCF_002934455.1. Lineage (GTDB taxonomy): Bacteria > Pseudomonadota > Gammaproteobacteria > Burkholderiales > Burkholderiaceae > Trinickia > Trinickia symbiotica. Next base: position 1,720 of record NZ_PTIR01000043.1, read on the forward strand.
CCAAGATCAGAGGTGAGACGAACTCGGCAGGCCATCAGGCAACGCGTTTCAAAAATGAAACAGTGCGCGCGTTCTTAGATTGGGAGAAAATCTGATCGGGTGAACCTTCTTCAATGATGACGCCTTTGTCCATGACAATGACGCGGTCGGCCACTTCACGGGCGAACCCCATCTCATGAGTGACAACGATCATGGTTATCCCGTTTCCTGCCAGTTCCTTCATCACTGCCAGCACCTCGCCGACCATTTCCGGATCGAGTGCACTGGTTGGTTCGTCGAACAGGACGATTTCGGGCTTCATCGCAAGGACGCGCGCAATCGCGACACGCTGCTGCTGGCCGCCGGACAATTGAGCCGGATACTGGTCTTTCTTGTCGGCCAGACCGACTCGCTGGAGTAGCGCCAGTGCATGTTCAGTCGCTTCCTGTCTTGTCTGCTTGAGCACATGCATCGGAGCTTCCACAATGTTCTGGAGCGCCGTGAGATGCGGAAAAAGGTTGAACCGTTGGAAGACCATTCCCACGCTGCGGCGGTTTGCCGTCTTCTCGTTTTCGCTGAGAGGAGCCCTTTTTCCCCCGACAACTTTATGGCTGACACGCGTTCCGTTCACCAAGATCTCACCGTCCTGGATTTCTTCAAGATGATTGATGCAACGAATCAGCGTTGTCTTCCCCGAACCTGAAGGGCCAATGATCACCACTGCCTCGTTGCGTTCCACAGTGAGCGAGACATGATCAAACACCTTCAGGTTGCCAAATGACTTGCTCACATTGCGGAGCTCGACGGCAGGCACAGCGCGACTCTCGGCCATATCAGTTCTCCATCTGTAAGAGAGTGGTAGTTTTGTCGTCCAGCTTCTGCGTCACTGCACGCGGGCTCCAGGAGAGTCGGCTTTCGACCCAACGCTGCAGCAACATCCACGTTCCGCTGAGCAGAAGATAGTAGATGGAGATTGCGCCATAGGCTTCGAAAGTCTTGAAGTTTCCGGAACGCAGGCTGTCAGCCACGTGCACCAACTCGGGAACAGCAATAACACTCAAGAAAGCTGTAGTTTTGAACATCAGGTTGCACTGGTTTCCCAGCGATGGCAGGATGGTCCTAAAAGCCTGGGGCAGGATAATCCTACGCATAGCAAGTGCAGGCGACATACCAAGGGCTTGCGCAGCCTCGTTCTGGCCCTTGTCAATCGACCGAATACCAGCCCGCGTTATCTCGCTCATGTGTGCCGCTTCGTGCATGCTGAACGCTAGAATGCCGGCTACGATACTGCCGCTCATCGAAAAGATGGGCGTATGTACCGTCGACGGAAATAGATCAACACCGAAAAGAGATGGCAGCCCAAAGTAGACCAAAAACATCTGAACCAGAACGGGAGTACCGCGGAAAAACCAGACGTAAAAGCGATTGAATCCTCTAAACGCTCCGAGACGGCTGGTTCCAAACAATGCGAGCATCAGACCTACGCCAGTACCGACGGCCATTGACGTCAAGGTGACCGATACTGTCACCCACACCGCATAGAGCAATTGTGGTGGTGGCACAAAGACGAGTTCAAGGAAGTAGTGAAGATCGAAATTCATGAGTGCTCTCCCAAGCGTGGAGGTTCGCTATCACCACGGAGTACCGCCGTAGTGAGCGTGATATCTGATAGTCTCGTCGAACCCGATCTCATATCGAACCGAACCCTCTTGAATATCGTTTTTCCAACACCTCCTGTGCGAAACCCCATGCGGTCGTAAGCGCGAGGTAGTAGACGGAGACACCGAGGTAGACCTCGATTGTCTTATAGTTGACTGATTGCACAGCGTCCGCAATAAACAGCATCTCAGGTACAGCAATCAGGTACAGCAGAGAAGTCGCCTTGAACATTCCGTTGATCTGATTGCCCAGCGGAGGCAACATGGTCCGCACAGCTTGCGGCAGTATAACGCGTTGCATAACGAGTCCCGGTGACATGCCCAGCGCTTTGCCTGCCTCCCATTGCCCACGATCCACCGCCGCAATCGCGGCACGCGATATCTCACTGAAGTAGGCCGCTTCGTGCAAAGCGAAGGCTGTCACGCCAGCCACAATTGCGCCCGCGAGGGAGATCACACCGAACAACTGGATGCTTTGCGGAAATAGATCCAGATTGGTTAGATACGGTAGACCAAAATAGATCATGATGACCTGTACCAAAAGCGGCGTACCCCGAAATACAAAGATATATGCGGTGTTGAACCACCGAAGTAGACGCCATGGCGCTAGCCCGCACACGGAGAGCAATAGCCCGAGTAGTACACCGAATGCCATCGACACAAACGTTGTCAATACCGTCGTTAGCAGTCCCCGCAGCAGCGCGAGCGGAGGGTGGAAGACTAAACTTAGAAAATAGCCTACGTCGAAATGCATTTCGAAAATCTCTCCGCTCTTCGATGAAATCCTAGTCAGCCATCTTCATAAAGCTGTCGGGATTCCCGGATTCACTGCTCCTGACGACACAGACATTGAGCGATCACCAGACGAGCGACATGGCCGGATGCCTTCGCAAAGTCACGAACACGGTTTGTCGTCACGGCACAATGTAACCAGCCCATCCATACCCCATCGCTTGGCCGACTTTTCCACATAGCCGCTGTCATAGAGGGCGAAATAGGCGTTCCGCACGGCCTCCTCGAGCTGAGGATCGTTCTTCCGCATGACGATCCCGATAGTAAGCGGGTCCACGGGAAGTCCGCCTACCTCGAAGCGGTTCTGGATCAGATGGATGAAGTAGCCAATTGTCATGGCATCGCCAACGAACGCGTCGACGCGCTTCAGTTCCAGCTGTCGAAACACGGTGGTGTTTTGCGGGTAGGACTGAATCTCGATCGGTTTCTTTCCTTCAGAAACGGCCTTGCTGCTGGCTTCCTTCAGGAGGCGCTCGGTGGTGCTGGATACCAGAACCGCTGCGCGATGACCGGAAAGATCCGCAAAGTTTTTCAGAGCCAGTGGATTGCCCTTGGGAACCATCAGGCCCAGGCGCATCGTCATGTAGTCAACAAAATTGTAGCGTGCGACACGGGTAGGGCTTTTTGAGCTATTCGACATGACCGCGTCACATTTCCCGGAGTCGAGCGCCGCGAAGATGTCAGCAAAAGGATAGTTGACCACTTCGCTCTTGATCCCCATCGCGGGCCCGATGGCAGACATGATGTCCACATTGAAACCCTTAGGCGTCGCGCCATCTTCGGCAAGGAAGCCACCCGGCGGATTACCGAGTTCCGTGCACAACACGATCTTGCCCGCTTTCGCGAGTTTCTCGGGCGGCTCAACGCTTTTGGCTACCTTGGTCGGTAGTTTGATGTCGTAGGTGGTACCCGCAGCTATGTCCTCAGCACGGGCTGTCAGGGTCGTCATGCTAGCTGCAACGATGAGGCACCCACTGAAGATCGCTCTGTAAGACCGAAGAATCATGGTGTTCCCTTGGTGTGATCGCTTCAAGGCCACTGATCGAAACCTGCCACACTGCAGCACTAGTGCAGCCTGTTGCCTGGATCGAATTGTCGATGGCGTTTCTGCGGACTGGATTTATCAAATGATAGAAAGGATCAGGGACGACCATACACGGTTACGAGCTTGCGCAACCTAAGCCTATCGGTAACGCCGTCAGCCCGAACTCGATCATGGTTGCGCATAGGCAAGGTTGCCAGGCGTCCCGGACTGCATGTCAGGTCTCAGACAAGCATGCACCAGAGTACGGCATGGCTGGATAAATCAGACGACTGCCTTTCATGAAGTGTCTCCGTAGTAAGTTCTCGTGCCCGCTTCACGACGCGGCCTCTAGCCAGCGCCCAAAGCTCGCGATCGCTTTCTTTGCGATCAGATGCCGTTTCTTGAGCACCGTGATCAAAGCATATGTTTATCAAAAAAAATGTACAATGTCTTTTTCGTTATTGAACATTAGGATTGGAGATGGATCTCAAGACGCTCGTCGCGCAGGTCAGTTCGCGGACCATGCGCGGAATCGCTCTGGAGGTGGCCGAACTCATCCGCAACGGAAGGATCCCCATCGGAACTAAGCTGCCTCCGGTTCGCGACCTCGCCGAAGCGTTCGGGGTAAGCCCTGCCACCATATCCGGTGCATGGAAACATCTACGCTCCTTCCGGATGGTCGACGGCGGAGGCCGTACTGGCACATGGGTACGCGGTGATCAGACAACACTGCGGCCAGCACGCTATGAGGACTTCGCAAACTACGGCGAAAACATAGTGGCGGACCTCCGCTTCGCTTCGCCCGATCCGGAACTGCTGCCCGACACCAAATACGCCCTGACTCAGGCACATCAGTTGCGCAATCTTCATAGCTATTCTCGGGAGTCCATCTGCAGCGAGTTGAAGAATGCCGTGGCGCCGGGCTGGCCATATGCCGAATGCATGTTTACTGCTGTTAACGGTGGATACGACGGTCTCCACACCGTGTTGCAGATAATCGTTGTTCCCGGCTGCGCGGTGGCAGTCGAAGATCCAACTACATTGCGCGTGTTCGACATTCTGGAAAAGCTCGGCGCGCGGCCAATCGGCGTCGAATGCGACTCACAAGGACCACTCCCGGAATCGCTTAGGGCCGCCCTTGGGCAGCACCCGGTTGCTTTCGTCTATCAGCCGGGCTCCCATTCGATCACTGGTATGCGCGTGAGCCCGTCACGGCTCGAAGAGATGCGAAGACTTTTAGTGGGTAACGCGACAATGATCGTGGAGCTCGATGGTCTGGCGGGTCTCGCCAGCACCCCTCCCCTTACCCTTGGGTCCGCGTACCCTGAGCGCACTGTGCATATCCGTACGTTCTCAAAATCCCTGGGAACGGACTTCCGGCTGGCCGTGCTTTCTAGCTCCCCGAGATTTGCCGATCAGATCCAGGCACTCAGGAATTTTCGCGAAGGTTGGACCAGTCGGCTATTACAAAGCGCAGCCGCTACTCTCCTCACCGATCAGGGGTCGTTGCATCAGGTCGCCCTTGCTCGCGACACCTATGCAACCAGACGAGCGCGACTGGCTGCCGCGCTTGCAGAACGCGGATTGTCGGTCTCTGGACAGGACACATTGTGCATCTGGCTGCCTGTCCGGGATCAACAATACGCGCTGGTCACACTCGCTGCGCGCGGGATTGCCGTACAGCCAGGTTCCCGATTTCAGGTTGCGCACCGACCTCATATCCGCGTCGCAACTAGCATTAGCGTTGAACAGGTCGCACTGATTGCCGACGCACTGGCCGAGGCAGCCGGGACCTTCGAGCGACCGATGAGCAGCGACGCACACTGAACTACGATTACCGCGATGCTGACCTAAGTGGATCGCGGCGTGGCCAAAGAGGCGCGCTGTCTACCGACCATGATTGCCTTTCGCCGACCCCGATGGATTTCGGCATCTGCGATGGGATTCGAACCTTCAGGTTAGCAGGCCAGGTCTTAAAGAAAGCATTTGCCTGTGGAAGGCGTATCGGTCTGGATGGCGGCCTTTACGGCGTGCTTTGTTTGGATTTCAGAACGTCAGTTGTAGCCCAGGATTGCCGCCGAATAGGCATCGGCACCGTCGCTGGCGCTGCTGGCCAATGATGACATCGGCGCCCGCAGCAAGATCGCATACTGCGACTTCTGCGCTGCACTGTTGCTCACTGGATGCGAGTTGAAAGCGGTTGCAGTGTCGGATACCCCGAACGCCGCTATGTTAACTTCAGTGGGAAGCATTTCTCTACCTTCGTTAGAGTTGCTGGACGACAAAGCATGCGGACAGTGGCATCAGGGCCATCAACCATTTCTTCCGGTATGCAGGGTTTCGACGGCACGGCTCACCAGAAATTCGAGTAGCGGCTCAATTCTCGCTGCTCGAATTTCGTCGTACGCATAGGGCATCTGCTCGTGCATATACGTGCGCTGCGAAAGCTCAAGTTGCAGCGCATGGATGCCGTCTTCCGGCCGGCCGTAGTGACGGGTGATGTACCCCCCTCGAAAACGACCGTTTGCGACCGCCGAGTACGCACTGCGGTGCTGTACAGCGTCGGCCATCGCTTCGGCAAGACCCGGTAACGCACTCCCTCCGCCTGCCGTGCCAAAATTGAAATCAGGCAATACCCCGTCAAATAAACGCGGTACCTGCGAGCGAATCGAGTGCGCATCCCACAGCAACACGACACCGTGCTTTTCCTTCAGCGCATCCAGTTCGCGAGCGAGCGCATCGTGATAGGGCTGCCAGTAGACAGCGCGTCGACGCGATATTTCCTGATCTGTGGGCACGTGCCCGCGGCGATAAAGCGGCTCTTTCTCAAATGTGTCGAGTGGCACCAGTCCCGTGGTGTCTTGCCCTGGATAGAGGTTTGCGTCATCAGGTGGGCGATTGAGATCGATCACGTAACGTGCACACAAAGGTTTAATGATCGAGGCGCCAAGCCGTTCCGCAAACGAATACAAGCGATCCAGATGCCAGTCGCAATCGTCGGTTCGCGAAGCCACATCCGTCATCGTTGCAGCGATGTCTTCCGGGATTTGAGTCCCGAGGTGAGGAATCGACAAGAGTAATGGAATCTTGCCTCGATGGAGAAAGAAAACTGGCTCGTCCTTGCGTTCGATCATTTCCGATTCCTGCGGTGTCCTGGATTAGCGGCCCAGCAACTCGCCGAGCGCGGCCTTGTAGCCCCTATATGCATCTTCTTGGTCACGATGGACGCGGTCCTGCACAACTGCATTGCCACTCACATAGACATCTCGAACAACGTTTTCGCCATGCTCCGCGAAGATCACTGACGAAAGCCATGCGTCCGGCACATCGCACGCGATGCTCGGATGATTCGCGTCCAGGACAATCCAGTCAGCGCGCTGCCCGACTGCGAGCGCACCGACCGCCCGCCCCGTCGCCTGCGCACCACCATCGAGCGCGGCAGCGAACAGACGGTCCGCTACGCGCGGCATGTCGGTGGAGGCAAGCACATTGCGCTCTCGCCGCAGGAGCCGCTGCCCGTATTCAAACAGCCGCAGTTCCGCGCACCAGTCGACGCCGATATGGCTGTCGCTGCCCACGCCGATGCACCCGTTTTGCGCCAGATAATCGTGCGCGGGGAAAATGCCGTCGCCGAGATTCGCTTCCGTCGTCAGGCACAAGCCCGCGACGGCGCCGCTTTTCGCGAGAGCCGTGGTTTCACTGGCGTCGATATGCGTGGCATGCACGAGGCACCAGCGTTGATCGACGTCGAAGCGATCGAACAGCCATTGCACTGGACGCGCGCCTTCCGTTTCGACGCAGGCGCCCACTTCCGCCATCTGCTCGGCGATATGGATGTGCACGGGCGCACCTGGCGACATCGCGTCGAGTCCGTTCAGCAACGCGCGCAACGATTCGTTCGATACCGCGCGCAATGAATGCGGCGCGACACCATAGCGTAATGCGCCGTGTTCGGGGCGCGCGCGGCGCAGCGTGTCAAGCAGGCCGAGCAGGCTGTCGGGCGTATTGATGAAGCGGCGTTGGTCCTCGCGCGGCGGTTGCGCGCCGAAGCCCGCGTACTGATACAGCACGGGCAGCATCGTGATCCCGATGCCGCTCGCGCCCGCGGCATCGACCACGCGCTGCGCGAGTTCGGCCTCGTTCGCATAGCGCTGACCATCCTGCATGTGATGCACGTAATGAAACTCGCAGACGGACGTGTAGCCCGCTTTCAGCATTTCGACGTACAGCCATTGTGCGATCGAGGCGAGCGTTTCAGGGGTGATGCGCGCCGCGAAGCGGTACATCAGGTCGCGCCAAGTCCAGAAACTGTCGACGGCATTCGCACGATATTCGGTGAGACCTGCCATCGCGCGCTGGAACGCGTGCGAGTGCAAATTCGGCATGCCGGGCAAAACGGGGCCGCGCGCTCTTTCAACGCCTGCGGGAGCTTGCGTATCGGCTGCGACGGCGGTCAGCGCGCCCTGCGCGTCCCATTGCAGCAGCACGTTGCGCCGCCAGCCTGCGGGCAGAAATGCATCTTCAGCGAACAGCGCGTGAGTAGGTTGAGCCATGTTCAATTCCATTCGATTCGCGCTCATCGAGCTCGACGCAAATGCACTGTTTCACCGCCGCACACTACACGCTCGCACAACGGGCGGCCGATCCATAAGCGATTGGGATCGCCCTGCGGGCAGAGCCTCAGATGGCTCCAGACGGTTTGCTTCATGGCACGGCTGTCTGTGTGGTGAGCTAGCGGGCTTGAGATGGTTCGGTGTAGCGGATAGCGACGGCGACCAACGCGCCCGTTCCTTTGATCTCGCACGCAAGCGCGCGTGCGTCGTCGATGCGCAAGGTGTCGTTCGTCTCGAGCGTCGTCGTGCTTTCCGATGCGCTGTCGCCCGTCGTGACATGCAGCTCGCCATGCGCGCAGAACAGCAGCGCGACATCGGCATCGAGTTGCGCGCGGTGAACATCGCGCCACACGTCGACGTCGCCCGTTGCCGCGCCGCGCCGCACCATCAGGTTGAAATCGCGCGTGGCGCCGTCGACGAGACGCGCGTCGACCGCCGTCTCGCCTGGGAAGCGTGCAATATCCAAAGGCGCGCGCAATGCATGCGTGACGCCGCCCGCTTCATCGAGCAGCATGCCGGCGCCCGACAGTAGCGCAAGTGTCCGGTCGATGCCCGCGAAACGCGAGAACGGACCGGCCTGCGCGACATCGGCGACGCTCACGCGCCACACGAACGCATCGAGCGCCGCGCCTTCGGGAAACGCAGCGACTTCGCGCGTGAGGCCGCCGCCGTTCTTCCATGGCGACGCCACGAGACCCGCGCCGCGAATGAGCGTGGTGTTGGTCACGCTCAGCGGCCCAGCATCGGCAGCATGAGACCGGCTTCGCGCGCCGTCTGCTGCGCGAGTTCGTAGCCAGCGTCCGCGTGACGCATCACGCCCGTCGCGGGATCGTTGAACAGCACGCGGCCAAGGCGTTCATGCGCCGCGTCCGAGCCATCGGCGACGATCACGACGCCCGAGTGCTGCGAGAAGCCCATCCCGACGCCGCCGCCATGATGCAGCGACACCCACGACGCGCCGCCTGCCGTGTTCAGCAGCGCGTTGAGCAGCGGCCAGTCGCTGACCGCATCCGAGCCGTCCTTCATCGCTTCCGTTTCGCGATTCGGGCTCGCGACGGAGCCGGTATCGAGGTGATCGCGTCCGATCACGATCGGCGCTTTCAGTTCGCCGTTCTTGACCATCTCATTGAACGCCTGGCCCAGCCGATACCGATCCATCACGCCGACCCAGCAGATACGCGCCGGCAAGCCCTGGAATCCGATGCGCTCGCGCGCCATGTCGAGCCAGTTGTGCAGGTGCGGATCGTCCGGGATCAGTTCCTTGACCTTCGCATCCGTCTTGTAGATGTCCTCGGGATCGCCCGATAGCGCAACCCAGCGGAACGGCCCCTTGCCTTCGCAGAAGAGCGGGCGGATGTAGGCCGGCACAAAGCCCGGGAAGTCGAATGCGTTCTCGACGCCCATTTCCAGCGCCATCTGGCGAATGTTGTTCCCGTAGTCGAGCGTCGCCGCGCCGCGTTCCTGCAGAGTCAGCATCGCACGCACCTGAACGGCCATCGACTGCTTCGCGGCCTTCACAATGCTCTTCGGAGCGACCTTCTGCGCCTCGCGCCATTGCCCGACGGTCCAGCCTTGCGGCAGGTAG
>NZ_PTIR01000044.1 GCF_002934455.1 Trinickia symbiotica
GCTAACCGCGTCAGAGCAAGATACGCCTCCGTGCTCACCCACATATCCAGACGTCGATCACCGTTGCCATCCTTGCCTGCCGTGTCGCGCCTTGCTCGATAAGCCGCTTGCCGTTGTGCCGTCGTTTGTGTCATCTCCCATCTCCCTCGTTACCCGGTAACTATCGATTCGAAAGATGTTACCCGGTAACGCGAAACCTAACGATGTGGGGCAGATTTAGCGCTTACCGTTGAGCCGATCACTTCCTCGCAACGGCGCTTGAGCTCGCGCTTGACGCGCTCCTCGCCTGCGTCCTCAGCCGCGTGGCTGAACTCGCGCTTGAACGATTGCGTGTTCTCGAAATGCTCTGCTGCCCGTGCCAATTCATCCGGACGCCCGATGAAGGTCTTGCCGAAAGCACGGATGAACGATTCGAGGGCCGGATGTCCGAAGGCACGGAGGAGCGCATACAGGCGGCGATCTTGTGCCGAAGTGAAGTGATGGAGGACGGCCGCGTTCAGGAAATCGATAGGCTCAAGAGTGAGTTCGTCATTGCCGCTGATGAAGATCGGAAGGGTGCTCATGATGATTTGTAGTCCTAAGTGTTTGGTTTGGTGCGCGGCTCGTTGGGCCACGTGTAGCTATTGTCTCGACCCGCCAATGTCCAAACACCGCACAATGAAAATAAATCTTCCCCCGGATTTAGAGGAGGCGGATTTGTTTCGCGCGAACATTTACCGAACAGATAATTGTCGCCACGTTTAGGAGAAAGAACATGGCTAACCCACGCGCTTACTTCACCATCACACCGGACCTTCGCGAGCGGGCGCAATCAGCAGCCGCAGCGGCTGGGATTTCGTTCGGCGAATACATGCGAAAGGCGCTTGCCGACGCGCTGAAGGCGGACGTATCGTCTGTTCGGCTACCGCGTACTGGCCGTCCTTGTATCAAGACGCCCGCGAACGGGCTAAATGCCCATAGCAGATCGGAGTGACCGACTCAAGTCGCTGCCGCGCAACACTTTCGGTTGCACGATTTGGAGGTGATCACATTTTTGGGGTGAAATTTTGATCGCCGAGGCTTCCTCCGAACAGTGCGTGTCTCCAGACACTCGGCTCGTTATTAAATAGACCCATCGAGTAACACGAAGTACGAAAGGCGAAGCCCCTGCCAGGCGGACAACCGGAACAGGGGCTTCAGGAGCGAAACACGCGACCAACCAAGCGCGGGCCTCAGTGCTTATTGTACTGCCGCGCCTGTGTTCGGACGCTGATTAGGAGTCCTAATCATGGAACACTTGAAGACTGCACTGGCACTTTGGTGGCTTTGTGAAACTGTGGTTATCCCGTTGCTGAACGACGCGGCGGAACGAGTGATAAGGAGCATGAGTCATGGCTGAAGGATTTGCAATCGTATCCGCCGCAATTCCGCGCAGCGTCCGTGATTCTGTGGAGGAAGTCTTGAAGCGCGAGCGAATCACGATGTCGGAGTATCTGCGGCTTTGCCTCGCAAAGTTGAGCGATGACGGCCGCGCACCGTTCGAAATCCCTGAAGCGTCGCGCGGTCGCAGGCGTCACGACATTGTTGGCCGGTCTTTCTTTGATGTGTGACCGCCAGCGGTGGCCCCTTTGCTGATGCCGTAAGACGTAGGATTTCAATGTGCTGTACGCGGTACGTCTCGTCCATGCAGCCGCTGCTGGACAAAAAGAAGCCCGCGAGGCTTTCACCAAGCGGGCTAGTGATCTCATCAACACCGGACGCAGTTAGCGCTGCGACCCAACCAACAACCAGAGCGATTTGATTATGAGTGCAAGCAGTGACCGCGTAAATACCCCGTCTGAAAACGCCCTGTCGAATCCGACATCTAAGGCGTTCGACATCGACCGCCCAACGCTGGCGCAGCGCCGAGCAATGGCGGAAGAGTTCGCTGCTGAACTCGGTTCAGGGCTGGAAGGCAAGGACCGCGTGCTGGTTTGCCAGAAACCTGACGTGATGAAGAGCGGCTTTTGGATGAAGTCGTTCAACGATTCGACCAACCTGAGCCTGGACGAAAACATTTACACGTGCATCGCCGCAGTAAATCCGAAAGAGGAAAATGGCAAGACGATATGGCCGCGCAAGGTGCAGAACTTCAAGTGCGGCTTGGCGCTTTGCCTGGATGACATCGGAAACGGCAAAGGCTCGAAAGGTTCGCGGTCGGTTGATGAGCTTGCTGCGATCTTGCCGCCTACTGCCGTGGTCGAAACCTCACCCGATAATTTCCAGGTCTGGTACTTCCTCGACAAGCCGGAATATGACCGCAAGAAGTTCAAGAACTTTCTCGTGTCGTTCATCGATCAGGTCATCAAGGGCAAGGGTGGCGATAAGCTGGATGACCCTGTGCGCGTGATGCGGCTCCCATTCGGAATCAACAACAAGCGCACGGACGATGGCGAGTTGAAGTATGCGGACGAATCCGGCAATCCGTTCGAAGTGCGGCTGGATGCGGCTGACTACGATCGGCGCTACTCCATCGAGGAGATTGCCGGTGCGTTCCATGTGGAAATTCGAGAGTCGCGCAAATACGAATCGACCGGCGAGCGCAAAGAGCGCGGCGACGTCTACAACGATGCCCTGTTTGAAGCCGCTGTTGAGACGCACCGCGCGGCGGGCGCGCTTCAGGAGGAGGGCGAGGACAAGTACGTAATCCCTTGTCCCTGGGGCGCCGAACACTCTTCGGGCGATAACCGGGCCTATATCTCTGGGCCGCGTGCCGAGGGGATGGACAGGCCATATACCTTCCACTGCTACCACTCCTCGTGCCAGGAAAAGGGCCGCACGTGGAGCAAGTTTGTAGTTGAGTCCGGCTTGGTTGAGTCGGTCGAGAAAGCCGTTTCTGTGGCTGCTGACGAGTTGGCGCGCATCAATGCTGAGGCGGCCGCGTCCGTTGTCTGGGAGGGCTTCTTGTTTGAGAACGGCGCGTTTGTCGAAGCCGAGGGCCCTGCTGCTGCACATTCCATGGTTGAACCGGTGCAGGTGGCGAAAGAAGCTGCTGGCGCGGATATATCCGGACCGGAGCAGCCCGCAGCCGCCTCGATGAAGAAGAGCGTGGACGATCGAGCGCGGCTCGAAGCGAAGGCAACTGCTGACCTGGGCGTGGGCGCGTCAAATTGGATGAATGGGTGGTGCTTCTCAATCGGCGAAGGCAAAATGTGCCGGCCTGGAAACCGGTTCATGTTTGACCAGGCCGCGTTCAACGCGGTGTTCGGCAAGCGGCACTTCTCGATCAGCGCTGAAGGGAAGATGGGCACTAAGACAGCGTGGCACTACGTCCAGAATGTTATCGGGCCGAAGCCGGTTGCCGCGACTGCATACGTCATGGGCAAAGGGCCAGTGTTCGAGTTTGAGGGTGCGGTGTACGTGAACCTGTTCGACGAACGCTCCGTGCCGCAGACGGCTGACGAACTCACCCATGAAGGGCTGGCCGCGCGCATGACGATTCAGTATCACCTGCGCACGTTGTTCGGCAACGAGGCCTCGGCAGAACGCATCGAGTCTTGGATTGCCATGAATGTGCAGCGCCCCGGTGAAATCATCGGCTTTGCACCTCTCGTGAAGGGCATCGAGGGTGACGGCAAAACGATCATCTTCCAGGGGCTTATGGGGGCGCTGCTGGGAGAGGCGAACGTTGGCCAAGTGTCTGGCGACCAACTGTCCGAGAAGTACACAGGGTGGGCCAAGGGCAAGGCTGTGATGGCCATCGAAGAGATCAAGGCCGCGCCCACCGAAAACCGTCACCATGCCACGAACAAGATGAAGCCCTACATCACCAATCATAAGATTGAGGTTGAGGACAAGAACGTAAAACGGCACGAAACGATGAATGCGACGAACTATGTCGGCATGACCAATTTCGTGAACGCACTGCCGTTGAAGGACGGTGATCGCCGCTGGATGGTCGAGTTCACGCAATGGAGAAACATTGGCGAGTTCATTGCCGCTGAGGGCGTGGCTGGGTTGCCACCGGAGCAAGCGCTTGCCCCCTACTTCGAGCGAATCGTGTGCGCGATTCGGGAGGAAGCGCCGCAACTGCGTAAGTTCTTCATAGAATACCGGTTGAAGCAAGGTATGAAGTGGGGAATGCGCGCGCCTGAGACTGAATCGAAGAAGATCATGGTTGGGCTCGAATCGACGGACTCTGGCGGCACGAAACTGGACCTGTATCTGGAGCGTGGTGAGCTCGGTGTGTGTGCCGATGCAATTGCCACTTCACTTCTGAGCGAGCACATGCAGCGCGATACTGGCGTGCGGAGCCGCAACACTCGGCAAGTCGCCGCAATGATGGTCGAGCTTGGGTGGCACAAAGTGCCTTGGGATATCTGGTGGAATGATAGGGCGCAGACGGTCTATGTGCGTGATAAATCGCTGTGCGACGATAAACAAAGGGTTTGGGCGATTGCAAGAATCAAGAAGCTGCTTGAAGCAACGGATGCGCCTGCGAAGCCTGAGAATCGCGAGCGGTGGGAAAAATGGAAACGGGCTGAAGGGTTTTGAGTCTGTAAGTTGAGCTTATTTTGTCTTAGGCGGGATATTCTGACGGGTATTCCGCCCTTATCCGTTGTAGCGCTTGAAATTTTGCGCTTCCCTCGGAAAAGAAAACTCGTAAGCCTCGGATATTTCGGAGATGGCCTAACCCTTTGTTTCTACGTCGATATTTTGGCTCACTGCGCAAAATCCTCGGATATCTCGGATATCTCGCTACGTCGGGTAATTACGATACGACTCCACATCTTTACTCCAAGGATTAAGACTCGCTTATCTATCTCCCCTACTTACTTCCGAGACTTCCGAGAATCCGAGAAATAGGCGGCAAAGCCTTGCTCTATAAGGACTTCTCAGATTCTCGGAAATCCAAACAATTTCCGAGACTTCCGAGGAATAGCTCAGTTCGGCAGGCCTCATAGGCCAGAGGCCAACCGACACGCAGGCGGCGATGCACTTGAAACTATGCGCAGCGCAAGCAGCCCCTTCCTCGCACAGGCAGTCCTCGCACCGAGGTTGATGATCCGAGCGCCTAGAAGGACTCATCAAGGACCGTCGCAGGCACGCGGCGATGCTGATGACGAGAACACTGCGGCCGCCTATCCTCGCGCGTAAGACATCGACACACCGCAGAAACATCATGGACGATAACCAAACTGTTTACGAAATGAGCGACTTTGCCAACGCGGCATACGCGCAACAGTTCCACCCGTGCTTTGACGCATACGTTGAGCTGAGGGCCAAAGGCATTCCGCGCGACATCGCTGTGATCGAGGCATTCGAGTTGATCAGATTGAACGTCAGCCTTCACAACGTTGACGCCCTCGGACGCGCGGCAGACTGCAACCCGTACGTCAAAGCGCGTTTCGAGCACGCCCTGAACTCGAAGTCGATCAAAGACGAACTATGGACGCAGCACAAGGCTGTACTCGCGCTGTTGCGCTTGATCGAAGACCCGCGCGTCAGGGACACCACGCGGCTGAACGCCATCAACTCGCTCAACGCGATGTGCGGCTATCTGGAGTTGGACGACAGCACGAAGCGCCGCGTCGGCCATACCCTCGCGGACTTCTACAGGATGTCCAACGCCGTTCCTTCACCCGAAGGCAAGCAGGTGCATTGATGGAAGCCCAAGAATACAGGGACATTCTCAAGGCCCACGGTCGCCGCGTCGCGAACCGCGCGGCCTTCGCATCGCTTCCAAAGAACTCCGAGCGGACACTGGACGACTTCTATGCGTGCTACGGGCCTGAAGATCGATTGCCCGAACACGAGCGCTGCACCACCGGGATGATTCAACGATTCGATCCGGCTGGGTGGCGTCACCTTTATCTCCGCGACCAATCGGCGCAAGCAGCGATGCAATTTGCCACGAACGATGGCGAGTGGATCAAGGACTTCCGCACGATGGACGCGTGGTGGCGCAAGTTTGTCGTGGCCTATCTGTACTTCATGACCGATGACGAGCAGGAAGAGGCCTTGCGGTCATTGCTCGATATCACGCCGGAGAACGAGCCGTTCTTGGATGCGTTGTATGAGATGGGCGCGGCTGATCGATTGGCGATATACATATTCATTACCGGCAAGTGGCCCCAACCCGGCACACAAATGGCCGAACTGTTGATGGAGTGCGCAAATGAGTCTCAGAGATAAATTGCAGGCCGTTTCGGCGAAGTCCGCCAAGCCCCATACCGATACCCAGCCCAAGGCCCAGGAGCCCAGCGGAACATTCTTCGAGGCCCCAGCCGCGCAAGAACCCAAGCCGAACGGCGAAGGCATCGCCCAAAAGTTGCTCTCGATCATCGGTGTGCAGCGGCAAGACACCTACGTACCAAGTACGCACCGCGCGGCTTTATCCGATGACCTGCTTGCCGCCATGCCTCCACCTGGCACACTCGCACGAAAGCTGTGGGCGCGAGAGTGCTTGATCGATGAGCAGCGGCGAGAACTCGCGGACCTTCAGCAGCGCGGCTTGATTCGATGATTGCGGCACCTGCCTAGTCGAAGCAGTCGCAGGTGCGCGGTCAGGTCGTCAGGAAGGCCGCGAGACTCGTGCGGGACTTCTACATGCAGACTCGTCGCTATGCACTTTGCTCGTCGGCATGTAGCTTCATTAAGAGCGCTTTCCCGGCTTCGGTGAGGCTCCAGTATGTTGCGCCGTCTGATCGCCTGATATCGATCGCGCCGAGCGCCATGAGCCTCATCTTCATCGCTTGGTAGGAGCTTTCAACAATTCTCGCGCGAATAACGTTGACCGTCCCTTCCTTCAGAACCCTTGCGAGGTACTGGCGAACACTACTGTCAGCGGGCTCATCGAGCAACCGTGGACCTAACGTGTTGAACATCTGCAAGTAAGTCCCCTGCCAATGTCGCTTATCAGTTGTCGCCAGTCCGCCAATACTCCTCGTCTCCAACTCGTACTCCAGAGACAAAGGCAAGTCTAGAGTCGATTCCGCAAGCTCATTGGTGACGCGGGGAGATTCACCGACCTCTTTGACAACGGCCTTCAGTCTGGCGTTCTCCTCGTGCAACGCTCCGAGTTGGGCCAGCAGCGGCGATAGGTCCGGAGCTTCAGACGCCCGCACCCAGCCCTCCAACTTGTTCGCGGCGGAAAGCTCGCGAATCGACTTCGGAACTTGAATGCGGATGTCCTTCAAGTCTTCGATTTCGCTGCACAGTCTGCTCTTGACCAAGTCGCGAAACTCGTTCAGCTTCTTGGTGTCGTTTCGCTCGATAGCATCCGTACCAAGCGACATCACCTTACCGTTGATTGCCTTGTCCGTCAGATACAGAGCGAAGAACGGCTTGCCTGTCTGGACCGCATGCTCGTATTCCAAGTGGATGTAGCTCTTGCCCGACTCGGGCTCGACACTACCGTATCGCCCTCCCAGTATCAGCATGAAGATGTCGCTCCGATCGATCCAGCCCTTGATGACTTCGATTTGCTTCTTGTCCGAAGCAGAGAACAACTCCATACCGGCGGGGATGTGCCCCGCGTCCAAGATCGCCTCAACAGCAGCCTGACGTTCCGCTTTCATGTCCATGTAAGTGGACGAGATAAACACTTGGTATTTCTTATCCATTTCCGACTGGTCTCCGCGAGTCCGCAACTATGTGACCCGAAGTCTATCACTCGGCAAAACGTGTCCCGAGCACGCGAAAAACACCGATAGCGGAGCGCAGCCAGTCCGTTCCGTCGCGCGAATACAACGCCTGTCGAAGTCCCTCACGCGTCCTATCGCAAACTCATCGCATAGTCAATTTGGCATGGACTGCCCTATATAGGCAGTTGCACGCGGCAATCTCATTTCGGCTGCAATCAGGCGCGCAGAATGTCTCGATAATCGCTCCCGCAGTTCCACAAAAGAAGTCATCAACAACGGAGAACGCAAGTGAAAATCAAGACCACGCTCGTCGCGGCGTTGCTCGTGCCTACCTTCGCAATGGCACAGTATCGGAACCCATCGACCGGCCAGCAATTCGATGCTTACGGCCGCCCTCTCGCCTCGGTTGAGGAGTTATGCCGCGAAGGCCAGATGGCAGGCGGGCCGATCACGCCACAATGCGGCATGTACGGCTATCGGTTCAATCGCAAGTGTCTGGCGACAATTACTTTTGCCGGTGGCGACAACTAGATTTGCCGGTGTTCGGCGGCTGACCTGCTGAGGTCGCGGCCGTCGCTATCATGCGG
>NZ_PTIR01000045.1 GCF_002934455.1 Trinickia symbiotica
TTGCCGGTCGCCGCTTTACCGATCCAGGCGAGCGGCGCGCGCTCGGTTTTCATCTGCGGTCCGGCGAGGATCAGCAGCGCGATGTTTTCGTTGAGCTGACTATCTTTCGGCGGGAAGCTCGGCGCGTCCCAGTTCATTACCCAGACGCTTTCCTTCGGGTGCGCATGGAGGTAGTCGAGTGCTGCGTTCAGCGAAGTAAAGCCCGCGTTCGGCCCGCCGGGCGTGACGCGTACGTCTGGCGGTGTGTTCTTGCTCCAAAGATCCGGGAATGCCTTCGTGCCAATCTCGAAGTAGTCCACCATCTCGTCGCGCAAGAACGTTGCTGCTTCGGTGGGATCGAGTCGATCGGACGGAATCGCGAACTCGACATGAACGCCGGCAAGTTCGCGCCACTTCTTTCGGTCGTCTGGCTTGACCGTGTAAAAGTACTTTCCGTTCATCACATATCTTTCGTCAAAGAGCCCGAGAAGCTTGTCGATATACTTTTCATAGAAGCCTTCGAAGGTTTCTCTGCCGCGATTTCCATATGCAATTCCCGCAACTGGCTGAAGCGAAGTAAAACTAGCAGGATCGGTCCTCACCATGTCGTCGCCCTTGTTCGGCTTCACGAGACCTAGTGTCCAAAGAATCTGCCATTCAGTCGGGTAATCGCGGCGTTGAAGAGGGTTCAACCATTCAAGCCCTACCACCTGAGCAACAAATGGCTTGGCAGTTTCCGCCGGTGCAGGCTGCATTACGACGGCTTTTGCCGTCGCGGTACCAGACACGCAAAGGGCAAGGAATGTGCTCACAACAAACACGCACACACCCATCCATAGAGGAAAATGCAACAATCGCCTCATAAGGCCCTCGCCTGTAAAATATTGAGGCTCGCGCCCGTCGGTATAAAGCATCCATGCAAGGGTCGCCGCAAACGTCAACATAATTGCGCCCACTGCAAGCAGGAGCCGGCGAGGCCAGGCGCCGATCAGCGAATTCATACGAGGTCCCCCATATTGAGGAATAGTTCACCCTCCCGCCTGTCCTGAATCATTGGCGGCCTCATGGCCTCCGGGTCGCTACGGGTCCAGTCATGCAGCACCTGATGGTTGTATTTCCCCGTTTCGAAATACTTCCAATACTTTTTGTTCGGATTGCTCTTATCGAGGCCATCACCGAACCGCCAGTCAGCCTCGATACGAAGCATCTGCCAGTCTTCCTCAGACAAGTAGCAAAGGCCAATCGCGATGTCGTATGCGAGCGCTTTCTCCGCATGCATCGGATTCGTCAAGGTCGTCGAGTGGTTTGTCGGATTGTTTTTGCTGCCCTCTTTCAGAATCTTGCCGATCTGCCCGTTACGCCATGTTTTGTATTCGATCGTCGCCTTGGCCAGATTGTCCTCGCCGGCCACCTTGCCGTCGTCGTTCACCCACCCTTTAGTACGACCGTGCCGCTCGTTTCGGCGAGCCTCCTGCCGCATCAGTGCATGGTCCTCGTAGCGTCGCGCGGCCTCCGATTCCTGCGTTCCCTGTGCCTGGGTTCCAGGCTCATCCGATCGGAACGTGTCATAAGGGTCGTCCGCGTCCTTGTCACCCTCAGTCTTTTGCGCATTGCGCGCGGCAGACGGCGGGTCGTAACTCTCATTGAACCGGCTCTTTAAGCCATCAACGACAATCTCCGACACCCTCCCATAACGCATCGCCTCGGGCTCGAACGGCTCGTCCAGCTTCGGAGCGGTTACAGGGATGGTCCAGTTCTCCGGCGGATCAGCATTGATGCGCGGCTTCACGATGAGCCTGGCGAAATAGAGAAGCGGCGCCGATGCCAACGTGCCCAGCGCGGCCAACGGATTTTCGTTCGCATTCAATGCTCGGTAGAGCCCGAACTCGGCACTCGGCGACGGTGGATACCAAAATCCCTTGCTCCGGTTCACCGTCGCCCGCCAGTCGTCTTCCCAATAGCGATACGTAGGGCTGTCAGCTGGATCCTTTCCGACTAACCACCCGGACGCGAACACGCGCTGCGTGAAGACACCATGACCGCCCGTCCGCTCGATCTCCTCGGCGCTCATGCCGCGCCAGCCGATGCCTTGCACGGTCGTCGCCGAAATCACCTGATCGTGCGGGCAGCAATAGAGCGTCACACGGCCTAGCGTATGGCCATTCAGGCCGTGACTCGTGCGGTCGTCGCCGGCGCTATACGGCTTACCTTTCGCAGACGGCCGTTTGTTGCCCATGTCCTCGTCGAGTTCGCGCGCATCGGGCTCCAGCGCCGCGCGCTTGCGCAATATCTCAAAGAAGGCTTTCAAGGTGTCAGCCCGAGCGTTGAACGTCGCGCGGCCACGGTTGCCATCGGCGTCGCGCACCGCGCGCTGCGCCCAGTTCTCCATGCCCAGCTTTTCGACGAGGCTGTACGGTGCATTGGCCAATACGTAGGCGTCCGCCACACAGCTTCCGGCCTTGCCCCATGGATCGGTGACATCGGACATCCTGTCCCCGAGAAAGGCGGCCGCCAGCCCGATCATATTGCCCTGGCTGTGACACACAACAGTAATCGGCACATCGGCTTGCTTCTCTCGTATCGATTTGATCAGCTTGGCGAGCCGTAGCGCCGCCATCACCATGTAGGCGCGCGGCGGCGTCTGATAGACCAGCCGCGGCGTGGAATTCAACGCCTGCACCGTGAGCCAGCCGAAGATTCGATCGTCGAGCCCGGGGCTCCATAGATCCGCGAGGCTCGAACAGCCATTCGCAAACGGGCCGCCGCCCCAATAGTTGTGCTCGTTGAGAAACAGGTTCGCGCCGTAGTCCTTGAGATCCTGCTTGTTTGCCTTGTAGCCCCAACGGAAATGGATGACCGGAGAGAACGACGGATCCGGCTTGATATAAGTCTCAGCCCACATCTTCGGATTGACGTAACCGTCAGGCGTCAAACTCTCGATGTAACTGACCGGTGCCATCTGCCCGGCCTTGACGCCCGTATAAGCCAGCTGGTCGTCCAAGCGGCCCAACCGCCGGTTTAGCCCTTTGCACAGCCCCTCCTCGGCAGCGGTGTACCACTCGCCTTCCGAGTTCACACCGTGCACGAAAATAACGACGCCCGGCAGCGGCATTTGTTTGACGCAGATAAGCTCATTGCGAGCGCCAAAGAGGGTGACGCCCTGCACTCGACCGACTTGAATGCGCGGCGGGTCGGCGACGGCCCCAGCTGGCGACGTAGCTGTATTCAGATTTGAGTCGCTCATATTCTTGTTGTCACGTTGGTTGATCAGGTTTTCTTCTTGAAGAAGACCGCGTCCAACTGCTCGAATTGATCGCTATCGATTGGTTCAGAGCATCCCGCCGCATCGGTCGCACCCTTGACGATCTGCCCCGTGGCTCGCCGAACTTCGGCGTCGTAACCGGGGATGCCTTCCGCGTCCGTGGCACGAATGAGTTTCGGCATGCGGTCGAGCGCCGCATCGTCGAATGAAGGAAAGTCGGCACCCATGCTCGCCGGCCCATCCCATGTATGCCCTGCCGCCTTGACCGTGAAGCGGCCGGGACAACCCAGTTCAATATCGCCGCCCCGAAGCTTCAAGTAGGCCCCGCCCGACGTGACAAAGACCACCTCGTCGCTCGCCGTGCCGGCGAGCTGGCCGTCCGCAGCCATGAGCCGGATACTCTTCGCCGATTCGATCTGCGTATCGTCGGCCTGGCTCTGAAGCATCACCTTGCCTTGATTGGCGATGGCCGAGACGCCCTCTCGATGCGCGAACATCGCCACGCCATGTCCGGCCTGAAGATTGACCCGATGAGCGCTCGCGAATTGAATATGACCCTGGGCGACCGAGTCGACATTGCCGCCCGCATGCATCGCGATGGTTTTGGATGTCGCGGCGCTGATTCCGTCCGGCGCGGTAATGCCGATCGCAGCTTGTTCGGTCGAACCGTCTCCATCAGCATCCGGCCAACTCTTCACCGTTGAAGCAAGTTCGTCTTGCGGCTGCATATCGAAATCGACGCCACGATGCGCCGCTGCGTATTCGCCGAGGCTGCGCGAAAGCGCCATGCATTCGTGCATCAGCCGAAGATATTCATCGCGCGACAATTGACCGCCGGCTGCATTCAATCGCTGCCAAGCCGAGATCAGCAACGCTTTGCCACTGCGAATTGCCACGTTGGCATCGCTACGCAACTCCGCCCCTTCGCCGCGCGCCTCCGCCCACCCTCCTTCGCGCGGATGGGCGAGATACCCCAAATTGAGCTCGCTGCTCGCATGTGCGCTGGCGAGCTGGCCGCTTATCTGCCCTGTAGTGTCGTCGAACCGCAATTGGTTATAGCGAGTGCCTTTGATTTCCTCGGTCTTGATCCCGGACAAATGGCGGTTCGCAGGCAGCGATCCCTTGTTGCTGAAAGCAGCCGGCGTTTTCGCGCCGTTGTAGAGCACCCCGACGACGAACATCTTGTCGGGATCGCCGTTCAGGAAGTCGAGGATGACTTCCATGCCCCTGCGCGGCAGCAGGCTCTCACCGAAGCGCGAGCCCGCCCACCGCGTGCTCACCGGAACTGCCGCGCTATCCGCAGGGGTACCACTCGTGCCTGCCCCTTTCGCATGCGCGTGATCTTCGGCGCTAAGCCCCTCGATCTGCACGCGAATTCGCCCCAGCTCGTCGCAATAGACTTCATCGCCTTCAGGACACACCACGACACCCGTGATCGGATGCACGCGCGGCAAATGAACCCGCGGATCGTAGAGCGGCGTCAACGGCGTATCGCGCGATACGCAACTGAACGTGTTCTCATAGCGGCTTTCCGGCGTGCCGGTCCACGCGCTTGGTCGCGCAGGCGTGCTGACGGAGGGCGGCAGCGGAGAATCGAACAGCCACTGGCTCGCAGCGAAGAGCGCCTGCGCGCGCTCAGTCAAATCTCTGGGAAGATTGTTCTCACCGCGATGATGAAGGGACGTCACGATGACCCATCGATTCCACTCGTGTAGCCGGTCGAAGTCGGGGTGCCCGGCGATGCCGATCCTATGGCCCACGGCAAGGTCGCGCACATTGCTCGCACCTTCGATGCACATGCTCCGCGCGTGATGGGCATCCGCGCGCCACGTGCCGCGTTGGTCGTACTCGTCCCAAGAATCGGCCGTATCGGGCGGATCGATGCGAGCATCCTTAAGCAAGCTCGCGAGGTCGTTGCCGGCCTTCCCCTGATCGACTCCCGTCCGCATTCCAATGTGATCGACTCGCGCTTGGTCCCGATTCCAGCCCACGTTCCGTGTCGAGCCCGGCACGATCCGGCGCCCCGAAGAAAGCCGAGTGATCGTGTCGCGCTGATCGTGCGCACTATGCGATCGATAGTGAACCCACCCTGCTGAAGAATCGTCGAGACTATGCGACCGCTCGAAGAGGACGAGCGTATGTGCGACCGCGTTAAGGTCGTATCCGCTTCGGTGATTGCGCGTGCCTGCTTTGATGAACCAGGCGATACCTTCGCGCCGGCACAGCCGGCGAATGAAATCGGCGTCGGACTCCTCGAATTGGATCGTCTGATCGTGGCTCCGACATCGGTCGAGCTGCAGCCGGGAGATGTCGAGATCGAACGAACTTGCCAGCGTCGAACTCTTGCGGCGCCACTCCGCGACGAGCGTAGCGACGATCCCCGGCACCGTCTCGTTGCGAAAAATCCGCGTGTTGACGCGCCGCTCGAGAATGCTCAATGCATCGCGAATGACGAGCTGATAGGCGATCAGCCCCAAATCGGACGCACCCTTCCACGCGTCCGTCACCATGCCGCAAATCGAATGCAGGTCGCCGCGGTCCGTCACGAGCTGGACGGCGACCGGCACACCGAGCAAAGCAGTAAGCGATATGCCATCGATACCGGTCACGCAAGACAGCCTGCCCTCGATACCGCCGCAAAGCTCCTCGCGAATATCGATGCCCTGCGGCAGGATGAGCCCATCGAATTCTTTCTCTGTATCGCGCCACTTCAATCGAAAGGCGCGATTCGCCTGGGACGGCAAAGGCCCGTACCCAACTTGTACTAGCACTCGGTTCTGCATCGCCTACTCTCTTGCTTTGTTATTGCCTCTGTTCGTATCGAATCGCTCCAATTGCGCATATGCGATACGCATGAAGCGATCGCATGTGAACGAGGCGAACGATGCGCCGCGAAAGCTATCGCGATCTTCTAGTGCGATCAAACTAGGACGAAATAACGGGACGGACGACTCGGGTCAGCATCAACACGGGCGATGCGGACTGGGTAAGGGCGCTGGCTCGACTGCCTCGTCGAGCAGTATTACGACTTCGCAAGAGCGCTGGCTGACCGGTATTGGGTCATGCGGCGTGGCGAGATCGTCGCGGGCGGAGCGGGAGCCCGGGTGGGTGAGAAGGGGGTTCGGGAGTTGATTGTTGTTTAAGCGCCTCCCTCGTTACTCATCTGCGCACGAGCAACACGGCCACTCGATTGAGGAACGCAGAGTTTGAGGAGCAGCGCGCCGAAGAGGCCAGCTACCCCGCACATGATCAGCAATGAAGATGGCGATATGCCCATTGCTACGCCGAAACCGAGCATGGCCACGCTTGCCGCCGATGCTAGTCGAGCGCAAACCTTCGATAACGCCGAGTAGCTCAGGTATTGAGGGCCCTTCAGCTTTGAGATCAGTACTTTCTGAACAGCGCCAAGCTCGAATGCATACAGCAGGCCCATCGCAGAACAGAGCGTGATATCGAGCCAGAAATTCGTACATGACCCGATCGCTATGGCCAGTCCTGCCGTCAGGGCAACGATACGGACAATGCCGCTCAGCCTCGCTGCCGGAATGGCGCCGTCACCCATCAGCATGACGGCGATCTGATAGACAAAAAAGAGAAAATACAACGCACTGATGCCATTCAAAGCGATGTTCGACGTCGGCTTTAGCTCTACGATGAGCAGGTACGTTACCCCTCCAAAAGCAAAGTTAACGACAAGCTGATAGAGCAGCCCCCATCGCATCAATCGGTTCGCCATGACCGAACTGAATGGCCGCTTGCAACGGGCATCGTCGCTTTCAGACTTCTCGGCAGAGCCCGAGGCGAGCACTGTCTCGTCGACAGACTGGAGCGCGAGCAGGCTCAGACTCAGCAAAACAACTATCACCGGAACGAAATAAAAGATGTCCAGATCGCGATTGACGATGCTTAGAGCGAATGCCGGCGCAAGAGCGAGCGATCCGCGCGAAATGATGTTTTGTATGCTAGCGCTCTGGCTCAGATCGAGCGCGAATGCTTGCTGCGCGATAAACGGGAAATCCGCACTGAACGCACCGTCGACCAAGAGGAGAAGCTTGAAGGCGATAAGGGCTGCGATAACAAGGAGACCACTGCCTTCGCTGTGCAGCAATGAAATGGCGGCGAGCCAGGCCACTGCCAAAGCCGGACGTAGGTAGCGACACCAGGCAACTCGCGTCGGCAACCCGGCTCGCGCGGCCACCGCGGAACCCGGCACCGCAAAGACGAGTTTCAATAGCGAATCCCCCGTCGACACGGCTGCAGCAAGCGCGAAGTGGCCGCCGTGAGCGAGATATATGGTGAAGAAGTGCGCAATCGTCGTATCGAGCGCCAGATGCCAGTACAGGGGAATTCCCCTTGCTACGTTCCACATATATCGAAGGTGGACTAGTGGGAAAAGGCGTCGTGGCGCCGACAGCTGTCGTGATCGGTCAACATCTGCTTGTTCTGCTCAAGCGGCCCTCCATCGTGCAAGCGACTCGCGCTCATACGCGCACTGACGATGAAAGGCTCGAGATGAGCGTCGCACCGCACGTCGTCTTGTAGCCGTCGAAAGCTGCAGGCTTGCCGTCGACGATGAAGTCCGGATCGCCTTCTGTGATCACGCAGGATCCGTGTCCGGCGATCGGACAAGAACAGCGATCGCCGAGTCTGGCGACCGCGCGACCCATCACGTCGCTCATGTCGCTCCCTGTTTCGACCCTGCCACCGTGACTCGTTGCATCTCCGACTCGGATGATGCCTCGCATTCCGTCGCTCCTCTTTCT
>NZ_PTIR01000046.1 GCF_002934455.1 Trinickia symbiotica
TCAGCCCCGGTCCCGGCGGCCAGCCGGGCGGGGGAGCCGTCGTCTTCGCGGACGCAAGCCGGAGCGCATCGCGCGACAGGCGGCCGGGAAGGCGATGGGGGCGGAGCCCGGGCTCCCACCCCACGCAGTGGGGCGGGCAAGTGCGTCCGGGAACCCGCTTCAGCGGGTAGCCGGGCACCAGACCAACTGGACTGGTCGACCGGCGTCCCGGAGGCACTTGCCCGCCCCGCGTAGCGGCCCCGAAGGGGTGGTCCGAAGGGCCAGGTGGGAGCCCCCACGAGCCCGCAGGGCGCTGTAGCTGTCCGACCGCAGGGCGGACAGCGTGAAGGCATTGCCCGGGAAGGAGGGCGGCGCAGCCGGCCGACCTAGGGCGATGCACCACTCCGACCTCCGAAGCCCCGCACGCGCCCGATATTCCAGCCCGCACGGCGCAGCTGGAATGCCGGCAGGGATACTGCCTCGGCATCGGCTTGCGAGCGCTATACGCTTGCATGAACACACCACTTCCTCGACTCGACCAAGGCGAACACGCGGCGCTCGCCCTGCGCTTCATCGGCCGCTTCGTCTGGCTTCGCGCGGCAGAGCTGGGCCGCCTCCTCCACCCCGGCCGGCCACACGCTCGCAAGTACGCTGAGAAGCACCTACGCAAGCTCCTCGAGCTGCGCCTCGTCGTCGCCCGTCCGCTCCCCGGCCGGGATGCCGGCGCGGCGTACGTGCTGTCGACTCGCGGGGCCCAGTACCTCAACGACTGGAACGCTGGCCAGGTCGCCTACACCTACCGCGCGGGAACCGACTGGGGCACCTCCTCCGGCGGCCGCTGGGAGCCGCCGCGCAGTTGGCGGCATGACCTGCTGAGCACGGGCGTGCTCGCGTGTCTGCGTGAGCGCGGTTGGAGCGCCTGGCCGGAGCCGCAGCTGCGCCACCGCGTGCCACTCGCGGCGAAGCATCCGGACGGCCTCCTGCGCTTCGAGGTGCCAGACGGCAGCCAGAAGGGCGTATGGCTTGAGGTCGAGAACGCGCGGAAGTCTGGCAGGAACATCGACCAGCTCGCGCGCGCGGTTCTGCGTGCAGCGCTGGGCCGCCCGGTCTATGCCTTCCCCGAGATGCTTGCCGACACACCCATCCGTCACGGCATGGTAGCCATCGACCCGAACGCGCGCGACGAACGCGGCCGACGTCTCGACCATCTCAAGCGCCTTCAATCAGCACTCAGCAAAGTCCCGATGGTCGACGGCACTGAAGCCATGGTGCATGTCGCATGGCTGACGTTCCGGGGCGTGGGCGTTGAGTCCGTGAGCCTTGAGGTGTTCGCCTTCCGCTGGCCAGAAGGGCGCTTCGTGAGCGTAGGCCGTGAGCGAGAGAGCGAGCAGGAACAGGTCGAACGGTCATCGTCATGAGCGAATCTCTTACACTCCCGTGGCAGGAGGAAGCGATGCGGGCCACGAAGAAACCGATGCACAAGCCGCTGCAGGACGCGCTGGACACCCTAACCAGCAGGCGTCGAGCAGCCCCACCGAAGAAGGAACCGGCAACGCCGGCGCCCCAGATGACGCTCGACCTCTGGCCTGATGCAGTGCGCGGCGTGCCGAACGCCGTTCTTCGCGGTGCGCTCTTCTGTGTCTCGCAGCGCCGCGCGTGGGCCGACCGCGAGCTGCTCGCGGCCGTCGACGGCATCGAAATCCGCTTCAAGGGCCAGCGCTTCAACCAAACCGACCTCGACCTCTGGGAGATGCTCGTGCATCTGGCGCGCACTCAGCCGCTCGGCAGCCGGCTCGATTTCACGGCGCACTCGATGCTCCAGGCGCTCGGACGCGGCACCGGCAAGACGCAGCACGAACAGCTGCACGCTGAACTCGTGCGCCTGAAGGCCGGCGCAGTCGAAATCACGTGGACCGGCGAGAAGAAAAGCTTCGTCGGTGGTCTCATCGGCAACGTGTACCGCGACCACGAGACCAACCGCTACGTGGTCATCCTTGACCAGCGCATGATGACGCTCTACGCCGACGGCTATTCATACGTCGACTGGGGGCAGCGCCAGGCGCTCGGCACCAACAGCCTCGCGAAATGGCTGCACGGCTTCTATACCAGCCACGCGTCCCCCTACCCGTACAAGGTCGACACCATCAGGAGCTTGTGCGGCAGCAGCACCAAGGCGCTATGGGAGTTCCGCCGGCTTCTGAAAAACGCGCTGGACGAGCTCGTGCGCATCGGCGCTATCAGGCGCTGGCACATCAACGACCAGGACCTTGTACACGTCATCCGCGTGCCCTCAGTGGCTCAGACGCGGCACCTCGGCAAGCGCTCCTGACAACCTGCACTTTCCACGGCATCCGGAACAGGGCCGGCACGGCATCCGACCCATGCCCCCGCCTCACGGCATTTGACCCATGCCGCGGGGACGGCATTCGACCCAGACAGGGACGGCATTCGGAACAGGGAAGGCACGGCATTTGACCCATGGAGGCACGGCATTTGACCCATGCCGGGACGGCATTTGACCCATGGCCCGGAGGCAGGAAAACCGCCGCTCTCCCTAGTGGTACGGGGCTTTGCTGGAATGTGGATAACCGCCCCTAATCCTCTTTTAATCTTTTTCTAATCCCGAGGCAGGCATCGGCCTGTGGAAAACTCAGGGGCCGGGTGTTCGTCCTGGTGTTCATCCAGGCCCCCTGAGGGGGCCGAGTAAGGCCCCCGTCGCCCTTCGGGCTCAACACCCCTGAGTGGCGCGCGCGAGGCGCGCGCAAGGCATCAACAGAACCTTGGGAAAAACACGCTCGCCGCTGGGCGTCTGCCGGGGGCTGCTTTGCAACCCCCGACAGAGCCCGGAGCGTGGGCCATTCCGTCAGCATCAAGGCCGAGCCCTTCGGGCCGCTGCGCGGGCCTTGACCCTGCCTCCATGGCGGGGCTTTTCAGGAGGCAGGGGAGTGCGTGGCCAGCCAGTCTTCGGCCTGGGCCAACGCGTCTTCGTGCGCTTCGTCGACCAGGTAGGCCGCCCAGGCGTCGACCGGCTTGGCGCTCTGTGCCTTGGCAAGCCATCGACCGCGCTCTGCCTCGGTCAAAGCGTTCCACCATGCGACGCCGGCTTCGGGCTCATGGTCTGGGTCAGCGGGGAACACGCCCCCACCGACCTCGACGTCGTCTTCGAGCAGGCGCAAGCACCATCCCCCGCCCAGGTGTGCTGGGCGAGGGTTGATTTCGTATCCGTAACGCGTCATCGCGGTCTCTCCCTTCTTTGGTGATAGCGGATTCTGGCCCAACTCAGCCGAGGCGCTGAGACTTCGGCCGACGCCAGGCACTCAGGTCTTCGCTGAATGCCTGCTGCGCGGCGACGAGCCGCGCGAATCGAGCCGCTTCGGCCTTGACCTGGTCGGACTCAGGCCCGAAGCGGGCCGACAGGAACGTTACGGAGAACTTCATCGCGTAGGCAGCGTCGCTTAGGGCTTCGCAGATGGCCGAGAAGTCCTCTTCGCGCAGGTGGATGGTCTTCACGCGGCCTCCCTTACCTCGACGGCCTGCACAGCGCTGATTGCCACGCGCAGCGCCTCGATTTGATACATCGCTTGCTCCATCAGATGCGCCGCGACGTGGGCACAGTGGCCCAGCGTGTCGGGTGTTTGCGGGGCGTGCTCTTCGGCAATGTCGCAGATGGCACTGACGGCCAGCAGGGTCTTTTCGAGTTCGCAGACTTGGCTCTTGAGGGCGTTGGATGCGGCGGGCATGGTGGTCTCTTCGTTGGTGTGGTTTGTGTCAGGCCGTGGCCTGTTTCAGGGGAATCACTTCGTCCGGAGCCTCAACGGCGACGCCGGGAAACTCGACTACATCCGCCGTGGCCAGCTTCTTCATGAGCGACGACAGATGGTCATGCATGGCTTGCAGCTCGTGAGTGAGGCCCTTGGCCTTCAGCGCCTGCCGAAGCCTGGTGTTCTCGGCCGTCATTTCGTCCAGCCGCGCGGCTTGGCGCTGAATCTCGGCGCGCAGGTCGTATAGCTGACTCAGCGCGGAGCGGTTGAGGTGCAGGTCGCTAGGCGAGTAGCGGATGTCCGGATAGGTGCTCGAGCACAGGAAGGGCTCGCCTTCGATGTGTTCGATATGGAAGTCGTGGAAGCCCGGGCGGGTCAGGAAATACTCCGGGTCCTGCATCGTCGTGTGCATCACCCACCACATCGCGAACGGGATTTCGCTCTTGCCGCTTTCCCAGTTGCGGATGGTGCGCGGCGTCACGCGCACCAGGTCGGCCGCCTGCTCGACCGTCAGGAACATGAAGTGTTCTCGCCAGCTCTTGAAGTCGCCCGCCGTGATGCGCTGCTCTCGCATCGCGAAGGCATAGCGGCTCTTGATGAGTTCCAGCTTGCGCACGCCGTCCGCTTCAGTCCACGGCACGGCCGGGTATCGCGTTGCACGGGTGACATCGTAGGGAGGGAGGTTATCGGCAGCTTGCAGCGGCTTGAGATTCAGCCGCTCCATCGTCTCGGCCATCCGCTCTTCCGGCGTCGTTGGCCGGTGTCGACGGCCGGCGCTTTCGCGCTGCGCGGTGCTCGCCGGCGCGGCCGGCCGCTTCAATCGAGTTACCTTCGGGTCCTGCGGCCCCAGGCCGTGGGCCGCTTCCCAGCGCGCGAGCGCTTCGGCCTTCTTCGTGTCGATTCGACGGGACGGCATACTCCACCCTCCGAAAAACGGGGTTACGCCGCGACGAGATAGCCCGCGCGGTGGGTTTCCTTGATGCGTAGGTATTCCCGGACCTCTGCCGGGTTGAGCGGGCGCTCATGGGCGGCCCGCATGATGTCTGTGCCAGGCTCAACAGACCACGGCTCGTGCGCCGTCGCCATCCAGTGCGGCATCCGCTTGCGCGCGTAGTCATCGCACAGTGCGCGAACCATGCTCAGCGCCTTCTCCCGGCCGCCGCGCTTCGCCGCGCGCAGAATCATTGCGAGCCCCGGCCGCCCGAGGGCCGGGTGTGTCGCCCGAAGGTGGTCTTCGAGCGCGTATTCGATGATGAGCGGCGGGGCTTGCTCTTCGAGTTCCAGCTCGGCCTGGGCATCCTGCTCTTCCTCGTCTTCCCACTCGGACGGGGACGGGATGCCGAGCTTCTTGGCCAGGTTGCCGGCGTGAAATCGATTGGTCGAGCCCAGCGCCCCAATCGCGCGTTGCCATTCGGCACCGCGCTCAAGGTCGCCCACGGCGGCCATGTCGAGCAGCTGGGACAGCGTCTTGCCCTTCTTGCGGCCGAGCTTCGTGCTTTGCGCTGACAGCTCGTGCGCCGCCTCCATCTTGGCCGCGTAGTCGTTGAGCCGGTTCGGCTGGAAATCGAAGCCCCGGTCCGTGCAGCGGCCGCCGGCTTCCTCGACGGCCTTGAACCACGCTCCCTTCAGCTCGGCTTCAAGCGCTTCGAGGTCGGCCGCTTTGTCGTGCGTGAGGAGCACGTGAAGGTGCGGATGCAGGCCGTTCATACCCACAGTGACTTCGAACGCCTTGAATTTGCCCACGGACCCGGCCTTCTTGTAGACCTTGGCCATGCGCCGGTCCATCAGGCCGTACGCCTTCTTCAGGGCCGCCACGGGCACATCCCAGGCTTCGTTGTAGCTGTGGGCCAGCGTGAACGTCACGAGGCTGCCGGACAGCCCCTTCTCGTGCAGCGCGGGGAACAGCGCGCCACGCAGCCACGAGCGATTGCGCGCCACGGTCGCACGTGCGCACATCTCGCACGTCCAGTTGCAGCCGCAGATGAAATGCCCCGTCATGCGGGCCTGTTTGGCGTCCACCTCTATCTGAGCGACGCCTGCCGGCGCGCCGTGGGCCTTCCACCGGCCACAGCCGGCCACAGAGGAACCCCGGAGGTTTTCGCCTTCGTTCGACCAATACCCAGAAACGAGCCGCTGGGCTGCCGCTTGGCGGATGTACGGGCGGTACGCGCGGGCGGCTCCGGCGGGCTTCGCGGGTGGAGTATCCCTATTCTTCCCGAGGGACGTGCTACGCACGCCAAAACCCGCGCCTTCCGACGATGCGGAAGCGCCAGGCTGACCGGCCGAAAACCGGGTGCCTGACGCCTGTGCGAGCTGGGGAAAGAGGGCCATCCGTCCGCCGCGCTCAGAGACCGAAAGCGCCGAAGAGACCGTCGAGCACGTCCTCCGGCTGGTCTTTGCGCGCCTTCACCTTGGCGGTCGCTTCCTTGTCGCCGGCCACTGCGGCGTGCATGTCGGACTGCTGCTTGGCCAACAGGTCGCCTTGGGTCTTCGGCTTTTCCTTGCCATCGGCCAGCGCGTCGCTCGGCGCTTGCACCAGCTCACGGCCGAACAGGCGCGCGAACAGCGTTCCGTTCTCGGCCAGCAAGCGCGTGATTTGAGCGTGCAGGCCGGCCGTCCTCGCCGAGTAGTCGCCCGTCGTCAGCAGACCGGCCGGAGTGAGCTGCTTGCCCAGCAGCGTTTGGATGCGCTCTTCGTTGCGGTCGATGTGCTCCAGCATGTTGTCGACCTCCTCCAGTGGCAGGGACGGGTCGATGCGCATGTGCTGGATGGTCGAAGAGACCTTCTTGCCCGGGGGCGTGTCGGCCTGCTTGGTGCCGATGACGCCATCCGTAATCACAGTGCCGTCCGCCTTCTTGGCGTCGCCCGCCGGCGGGTCGTTGAACGGGTAGCCCTGGTCGGCGTAGAAGTCTTTGAGCTGCTGGAGGAAGCCCGCGTCCGGGTTATAGCTGCCGGTCTCGAACTGCTTGATTTTGTGCAGCAGCAGGCCGGATTTCGCCGCTGCATCGCGTTGGCTCATGCCGAGGTAGTTACGGGCGGCCCGGGCTTCGGCCGGGCTCAGAGGAAGGTCTGAAGTGTCGAGTGCCATGTTGGGCCTCCAATGGTTTAGAAAGTACGCACTTGTCGTGCGGCTAAACTTTACCATTGGTTTATCAAAACGACAAACGAACCGTTTTCCAACCATTTCGGACACAAAAAAGCCGGGGCCACTTTCCCCGGCTTTTGCCCGTCCTGCGGCTCAAGTCTGCTTCCCTCGTCGTCGCGTAGCAGCGGCCTCTACCTTCGCGGACAGCTGGGCAACGCGCTCATCGGTCATTCCCCTTTCGATGGCCTCTTCCAGGGGCTTGCCCATCTCCTGCCCGATTACCTCGAGCACGGCGAAGGCCTTCTCCATCTCCTTTTTCCCGTGGCGGCCAACGATGATGCCTTCGAGCAGCGTTAGCACGGCCGCCGCTTCTTCCTTAGACACCATGTTCAGCATGGCCATCAGCTTCATGCTCTGGGCGTACTGATGCGCGGCGGGCGAAATCACGCGCCCTTGGGCGTCCGTTGCGGGCTCCTGAAAGTCCTCACGCCCCCATAGTGCCCGGTTCGCTGAGATACCCAGCGCCTCGCACAAGGCGCGCAGCTCCCGCGTGCCCGGAACGCTTCGGCCGGTCTCATACCCCTTGATGGTGTCGCGAGAAATACCGGTCTTCAGATGCAGCTCCTGCTGCGTCATGCCGGCCTTTTTTCTCGCTTTCACGAGTTCCACGCACACCGGGTCGAGCGGCTTGTGTGCCTGAGGCACTGGCTTGTCGGCTTGGGGTTCGATGTTGGTTTCCTCGTTTTCCATCGTGGGAAAACCACGGTTCAACCGCCCGGACCGCCTAGTGAAACCTAGGGTTCCCCGGTTTTCCCGTGGTGTTGAATTTCGACACATGACGATTCTACCCTCCATATGCCGCGTTCTATAGGGCGCGCTCTATAGGTCGCGCACGCCGGAGCGACGCCAGGGGGAGCCGCTGAGGCGGTGCCCGGACGCAAGCCGGGAGCGAAGCGGACAGGCGGCCGGGTGCCGGCTCAGTGGGGGCGTCAGCCCCGGTCCCGGCGGCCAGCCGGGCGGGGGAGCCGTCGTCTTCGCGGACGCAAGCCGGAGCGCATCGCGCGACAGGCGGCCGGGAAGGCGA
>NZ_PTIR01000047.1 GCF_002934455.1 Trinickia symbiotica
GTCGCGTCGGGTTGCGGGTGCTCAGGGCGGCGTTGAACAGTTCGAGCCATCGCGATGCGATTTGGCTCGCCTGCTGGACTGCTGTGCTTGGCATGCTCGTCATGTGTCGATGTCCTGTTCGTGTGATCGTGCAACGATACGTAGCGTAGCGTTACGATAGTTCAAAAGAGGCGGCAATGCAATACGAAGAGTATGCAAGCGAGGAATGTACGGGCAGGTCGCGGTCGCGCACACTGCATCATTGTGATGCGGCTGGGGAGTGACCGATGGTGGCGGGGGAGTGATGGTTGGAACAGACGCGGGAACTGGGGCGATAACCAAGACCGGGGGGCTGGCAGTCGCTTGCTGCTTGACCCGGTGAAACGATGTGGGGCGTTTTTAAATGCTTTGGTTCAGATTCTCAATGAGAACCTCTCGGCGTTGCGCCGAGCGTCGAGGCGGTCTAAATTGCTTTGGAGCATTCCGCCGGTATTCGCTGCGTTCTGTCGGTCCTGACTCCAGCGGACCCTGCATGTACCGAAGAACTATTTTGGAAGCTCTTGGCATCGCCGTGGCGTGGGGTGGAACGGCGCAGCTCGCTCGAGCTGCAGCTTGCGATAAGTGATGGTAGTGCGCGCAGAGCACGTCTCGGTGTTCGATACTCATCGCGGATACCGGGGCCCATGTCGGTGCGCGCAATACCGCCTCATGAAAGCTCGAATTTGAATCTTGGCCTGGACCTTATACTGCCTGCAGCGTAGCATCAGCTGAACTCAAGCAAAGGCTGATGATGGTCTAACCAGTCATAGACGCGGGTGGAATTCGGCCATGTTCGACGAGCGTTAGCTCTATGCGAAGCATAGAGGTTGTCTTGCTCCAAGGCGTTAGCTTGGAACGTTGAAAATTCTTCGTCAATGGGGCCACAGCTTGCCCCCTCATTGCTTGCGCTGCTCATAACTGCCCCTTGGTCAATGCGGCTGTCGGTTGCCGAGGTTGATAAAAAGCGTGAACCCCTGCTCGAAACAGAAATCAATTCGCGTTGGATCCATCCTGTATTGCCTGTGCCGGGCTGGTGTTCTCTGTGTTCTTCATTCTTGTGGAATGAACCGGCCCGCCTGTGCGTCATATTCGGCATATCCGAGCATCCCGTGTAGTTCGGCGGTCGGCAGTGCGCTTTCAGCCGCGGCGGCGCCTGATGCCAATGCTGTGATCCCCGCTTTCATGCCGGCTGCTGCAGGCGAAAGCAGGGCGGTTGGATAGGCTCCGATCTTTACACCAAGTTTTTCGGCTTCGGTACGTGACGGAGTTGCTTTCTGCCTACCAGGCGACAGCGTTGCAAAGACGGGTTTCTTATTCGCGGCCTCGACGGTACGGCGAATGTCGCTTTCATCGGCGGGCGCGTCCAGAAAGAGAATGTCGGCGCCTTCTTCTGCGTACATTTCGATCCGGGCCAAGGCCTCGTCGATTCCCTGTGTGGGGCGGCAATCCGTACGCGCAAGAATCAATATCCCCGAATCCTTCGCGGCTTCGACAGCGGCACGAATCTTCATCCGCGCCTCGGCGCGAGGCAAGCAGTGTTTCCCTGACGAGGACAAGGCTCGAGGCGTGACCTTGTCCTCGATCAGAATGGCCGCGGCGCCGGCCCGGCCATAGGCACGCACGGTTCGCTGCACGTTCATGGCATTTCCGTACCCATGGTCGCCATCGACCACCACCAGCGTGCTGGGCGACGCGCCAATAACCATGTTGAACGAGTCGAAGACCTCCGCAAACGAGAGCAGATCGAGGTCTGGGCCGCCAAGCCGGCCAGCGGCAACGCACGACCCGGGAATGAAGGCAGTCTTGAATCCTGCGCCTGCGCTGATCTTCGCAGTCAACCCATCCCATACCCCGGGCATGACGATGAAGCCGGGCTCGGCGAGTAGCGCGCGTAGACGTTCAGGGGCGGATAAACCAGTCGTGGTCATTTTGCAGATTCCTTGCTTTTATTCACGATGCATGTCACGCCAGGTGCCAGCGTGTTGCAAGCATCGGCGGTTTGCTTAGTGCTCGTTGGTCAATTGACGGCATAGCGGTTGATCGCTTCGGGATCAAAGCTGAAGCCCCAACCCGCCCGGTCTGGAACGATAGCGTGCCCGTCCTGATCCAGTTCGACTCGCTCCCGGTAGATGGGCTCCAGCCACGGCATATGTTCGAGGTAATAGCCGCTAGGAAGCGTGGCCAATAACGGCAGGCTCATTTCCGTGAAAAGGTGGCTCGCACACGGAACGTTATGCGCCTCGCACAGATGCCCGGCCTTTAAGAACTCAGTCGGCCCCCCCATGCGCTGCAGGTCCGGCATGAGGATGTCGGCCGAGCGAGCCTGGAGCATTTCCAGAATGCCGCGATGCGTGTATACGGTTTCGCCCGATGCTATGGGTACGTCGAGTGCATCCGAGATCCGCGCTTCACCCGCGTGGTCGTGACAAGCCACCGGTTCCTCGAACCATGTCAAATTTAAGTCCTCCAGCATGCGCCCCATATGTATGGCTTGTTTGACAGTCATCTGCTGATTTGCATCAACCATGAGGCCAATGTCCGGACCGATCGCTTCGCGAATGGCGGCGACGCGCTCAAACATTCGCTTCGGGTCGGTGGGGCCGACTCGCGTCTTTACGGCGCGGAAGCCCCGCGCAACTAAGTCGGCCGCGTCTCTCTGCAATTGATCGATCGAGGATCCCAGCCATAGTGCGCCACTGGCATAGACAGGGACGGACGAGCGGCAGGCTCCGATCAGATGGGCGACATTTAGCCCGGCCGCCTTCGCACGAAGGTCCCACAACGCCCCATCCAATGCTGCGAGAC
Organism: Trinickia symbiotica; assembly: GCF_002934455.1. Taxonomy (GTDB): domain Bacteria; phylum Pseudomonadota; class Gammaproteobacteria; order Burkholderiales; family Burkholderiaceae; genus Trinickia; species Trinickia symbiotica. Next base: position 2,824 of record NZ_PTIR01000047.1, read on the forward strand.
CAATAATTGTCACGCCTTCGTAGCCTAGAAAGTTAAGATCTTTCCACGCGCGAGCGTTGAGCGTGCCGCCGAGACAAGGATCGAGACCAATGACTAGATCTTCGAGGTCGCGAATCATTTGATGGACTACGCCGAGTCGACGGTTGTTGAGCGTCAGCACCAGGCCCTCGCCGACGATGCCTTCGTCGGTATCGAGAAAAGTTAGGACGCAATCCGCTGATTTCACCGGCCGCGTGATGCCTTGAATGGGCGGGTCGATCGGCAGTTGGACGACTTTTGTACGCAGGCGGGTGATCTTCATCTCTTGATCGATAAGCAGGTCGGGAGCATCGAATTCGCAGCGCTCGGCCTAGGGCGTCGCGCCGTTGATGACGGGCAGCCCCGCCTATTCGACATATTCATATGAATAATGCGAACTCTGGCGTGTGCTGCACGTTACGGTCTATTTAGAAATGAAACGTATCGTTTCCTTTTTAGATTAAACTACCATGCGTAGAAGTGCAACAGGCAGTCCGGAGCAGACCCGAGGGCAGGCAGGCGGGTAGATGACTCTTTGCGTTGGCCGCGCGGCTTGCGCGCCAGGGAGGAGCATGGGCAAGCCCGGCCAACTGGGGGCCGGGCCCGACGAGGTTGCGGGATGATACTACTTTAAAGAGGCGTTCGATCAGGAGCCGCGGGATACTCGGTCGGGCCGCGCCTTGGTACCTTTAGTGCCAGTCCGCGACTGATCACCGTTTTTTATCTCAGGTGCCTGCGGCTTCAACCCCGCCAAAACAATGTCGGCGACGTCTTTCGTCCACGTTTTGTCCAATGTTCCATGACCGACCAGAAGACGGTAGAACACTGGCCCGTACAACGCATCGATGGCGGCCTCGAAGTCGATGTCGGCACGGAATTCCCCTGCATCAATACCGCGCTGAAGCACCTCGCGGACGGCCTGGCGCCGCTGGCGGACGTAGCTTTCGACGAAGGCCGCTGCAGCGACAGGGTCGCTGTTGCCAGCGGCGACCAAGTCTCGAACGACGCGCCCCGTCTTGCCGCTATAGACGGTCACGAGGCGGAGCATCTGCGACCGTATCGCGTTGGCCGCAGAGCCTGTGCTCGAAAAAGAAATCCGCGGCAGTGCAACAGACAGGAAAGCTGCGACAGCGAGTGACTCTCGGCTTGGCCACCAGCGATATATGGTTGTTTTAGCTGCCCCTGCTCGTGCCGCAACACCCTCTATCGTGAAGGCGGCCAGACCACCTTCCTCCAGAATTGCGTAGGCGGCTTCGAGGATAGCCACTCTCGCTTCGTCGCCCCGCGGGCGTCCGGGGCGACGGGCGGGAGGTTGGTCATCGACACTTTTTACGTTGGCAGTTGGCATAAAGAAAAGATACGGTTCGTCCACGACGACCAGATGATACACCTTGGCTCAATGGCTGCTGGCCCCATCCGGCGCGCGTTGTCCTAATCGAATCTCTCCTTGGGATAGATGCACAACATATCTTTGCTCGACGCGCGTCACGAACTGGGGATGGGACCGGCCGACAGCGGATCCAACGAGTTGGCGTTGAAATGTTCCTCGCCCGGTGCGCTGAAGGGGTCTGGCGTCAATCCGTCGAGAACCAGATCCGCGACACTCATTGTCCACGCTTTTTCTAGCGGCCCGTGACCTACGAGAAGTCTGTAGAACACGGGGCCATACAACGCGTCGATGGCGGCCTCCATGTCGATTTCGGCACGAAACTCGCCAGCGTCTATTCCGCGCTGGAGCACCTCGCGTACAGCTTGGCGTCGTTGTCGTACGTAGCTTTCGACAAATGCCGCAGCCGCAGTCGGGTCGCTGTTGCCCGCTGCAACGAGATCGCGAACGACACGCCCAGTTTTACCGCTATATACCGCCACGAGCCGCCGCATTTGCGATCGGATCGCGTTGGCTGCAGAGCCCGTGGTCGAAAAAGAGATACGAGGCAGCGCGACGGAGAGAAACGCAGCAACGGCGAGTGACTCGCGACTCGGCCACCAGCGGTAAATAGTCGTTTTGGCTGCGCCCGCCCGGGCCGCAACGCCTTCTATGGTGAAGCCAACTAGCCCACCTTCCTCCAGCACGGCATAAGCCGCTTCAAGGATGGCCACTCTGGCTTCGTCGCCGCGCGGGCGGCCGCGTCTGCGGACCGCCGGCTGGCTGTCACCGCTTCTTGGGTTCGCGTTGGGCATTGGTAAGAACAGGTTCGTTTCAAAGCGGCACGTGGCGCGTGCCGACACTTTGACTCGGATTCCGCCCCGTCACCCCTTGTGTCGCCCACGATGGGCGATTGCGGTTCGCATCACAACAGGGTTCAGAGACCGTCGACCAGCAGCAGACGTGCGTCCGCCGCTGCTTGGCGCATCTTGAGGCCCGGTGCGTACTCAGGCGAACTGTGCCACCGACGCGCTTGCTCTGCGGACGCGAACTCGATAATCACGACGCGAGGTTTCGCCGGTTCCCCTTCGAGCGCTTCGGCAACGCCGCCTCGTGCAATAAATTTTCCGCCGTAAATCTTCAAAGCCTCCGCCGCAATAGGGAGATAGCTCTCGTAAGCGGCGCGGTCTTTTACTTCGACTTCGGCAACGACGTAGGCACTCATTTTTCCTCCTTCCGTGATTCACAAAAATACGATTTCCCGCCACGGTGCATTCGGTGATTCATTCGCGGCACGTGTTCCCGACGCAGCCCGTCCCGCCAGTCAGGAGAGCGCTCCCAGACGCCCGATGTTTCCGGCGTCCAGGCTTTCAGGCAGCAGCCAGCAAGACTGCAGCAGCGTATCCACGCTTTCATCGCTCAAACGATGGCTCGCCAGAAGTCGGAATTTGGCGGACAGTTCCTCGTTGGTCATTGGACGTTCAAGACTGCCGGTCGTCTGCGTCACGTTGCTGTGGAGAACCGTGCCGTCATTCAGCGACACACGAACTCGAGCTTGACCGCTTGCGAGAGCGGGGTCCACTTTCGCATTCATGACGGACTGCAGCCTGCGGATTTCGGGGTCGGCAATCGCCGCCGCATTTCCCTCATCGAGTCCTGCCTGTCCCCTGGCCAACGCCGCGGCCGCCCAGTGGAACAGACTAACCTGCGCTTCGAGTTCGGTGGTAGGCAGCTTGCGCCAGCAAAGGAAGAGGGCGTCGGCATGCACGTCAAGTTCGATTTGGGCGATAGCATTGGATGAACCGGCACGTCTTGCGATGTCCAGGCATCCGTCGATGCTCGGGTGAATGACGATTCCGCAAGGGTACGGCTTGTAGGCATTGCCCAGCAGTTCGAACTGAATACCGAGATCGCGATAAATCACGGTCGGATCGGCGTCGGGGGCCAGTACCGGGAGCAGGCCGTTTCGGCCTTCGATTACTTTGTCGCCGCATGTGAATCCAGCCATCGCAAGCTGTGCTGCGGCGAGCCCATTTCTAGCCGCAAAGGCGGGAACGAACGCAACTGCCATACTACCGTGCGTCGCTCTCAAGCCGGCGGCTTGACTGGCGGCAAGCCCCAATGCCGTGATGAACTCTGCATGCGACGCGCCCAGCAACAACGCGGCCGCGGCCGCGGCCCCGATCCCGCCAGATACCCCGGTGATATACCATCCCTGACTAGCTCCGGAGCCCGGCGCCGTGATCGCGGCGCTGATCCGACATTCGATCTCGATGCCAATTGCGAGCGCGCGAAGGAACTCTTGACCCGAGACCTGTCGGGTCTGAGCTACCGACAGGATCGCGGCTGCGACAGGCCCAGTCGGATGGGTGATGGTGCTGAGATGGGTGTCGTCAAATGTATCGGCTGCGGAGGTGAGGCAGTTCGCCAGTGCGGCGTCAGCCGCTTGCAGCCTTTCCCGTCGTCCTAGCACCGGCGTCGTGCCGGCGCCGGACATCCTCAGAAGCCCATTGATCGCCGCATCGGCTGAAGCTGTCCGCGCGCCGCCCACAGCGCAAGCGACCCAATTGACGAAGGTCCGGACAGACTCGCTTTGGACGACCTTGGGCAGATCGTCCCAGCGGGTTCCAAATGCGAACTCCGCCGAGCGCGACGAGATCGCTGGCTCAGCGTCGGAACTAGCCGAGTTTGTCTTATTTGTCATCGCTTTCCTCGGACGGAACACAGGAACTTCGGTTGAGTCAATTGGCAATAATTCCTCACTCATGGGCTCCAGGGTTCATGGGCAGAAGGCCGATTAGCCGATGTTGTAAAGCTTCGCGACGTTATCGTGGACGATTTTGCGTCGGGTGGTGGGGGACAGAGCTGCGAGGTTCTTCTCGAGCATGGCGCGCGATT
>NZ_PTIR01000048.1 GCF_002934455.1 Trinickia symbiotica
AATCGCGCGCCATGCTCGAGAAGAACCTCGCAGCTCTGTCCCCCACCACCCGACGCAAAATCGTCCACGATAACGTCGCGAAGCTTTACAACATCAACGTCAGTTAAACGGAAAAACGACGCTACGTAGCTAGTAATTTGCCACGCGATCATCGAACGTTGGTGCAATGGGCAACGCCCGAGCGGCTCCCAGCCGCGACGAGAAGCCCATTGCGCCACATATGCGAGGAGTGAACGCGGAGCAAAGCCCAGCAACCGCTGGACAAATAACTCAAGCTACCCCGAGGCGCCGGATCCGTCGCGGCCGCTTGAGCGGTATGTGAATGGCCGCGCACGCCTCGGCTCGCTGAAAAACCGAAGCGACCGTCGCGAATTGGTGAGTTCGTTGCACAACCGCATGCGGATTTTTCGGCCTTCTCAAGCCAGCACACACGCACTAAATTGGGCCTTCGCCGGCGGCCAGGGAAAGCCGCCCGGCTGTCCACTCATAACAAATCGGAGAATTCATGTCTGATTCGCTCAGGGCCGACACCGAAAATGCACCGCCCAGAACCGCATGGAGCGCCGTCTTCTCAGTCGCGCTCGGGGTCGCTGCCCTGATCACCGCTGAACTTCTGCCAGTAAGCCTTCTCACTCCAATGGCACGCGGCCTCCACATCTCCGAAGGCATGGCTGGACAATCCGTGACCGCCGTAGCCGTTTCCGCGATCCTCAGCAGCCTGTTCATTACCACTATTGCCCGCGGCATCGACCGGCGCCTGATAGTACTCGCGTTCTCGTCAATCCTTGTGCTCTCTAACGCTCTCGTCTCATGGGCGCCCGACTACCGAATTCTCCTGGCTGCTCGTGTATTGCTCGGCTTTGCTGTGGGCGGGTTCTGGGCCATGTCGGCCGCGCTTGCGTTGCGGCTGGCGCGGCCCTCGGAAGTGCCCAAGGTATTGTCCATAATCTTTGGCGGCGTCTCGGTATCCATGGTCGTCGCGGCGCCGGCGGGCAGCCTTCTCGAAACCGCAGTAGGCTGGCGTGGCGTATTCATTGCTGCTGCTGTGCTCGGCGCAATATGTCTGGCCTGGCAGTACTTCGCACTACCTTCGATGCCCGCGCCGCGTCGCAATGGTACGGTCGCGCGCGTCATCGCGTTACTCGGGCGTCCCGAGGTCTGCGCCGCCATGGTTGCGATGACTGCAGTGTTTGCCGGACAATTTTCGATGTTCACCTTCATTCGCCCGCTCTTAGAGGTGCGAGCCGGTTTTGACGCAACGGGAGTTTCAATAGCCCTTCTGGTGTTTGGCGTCGCCAATTTCGTCGGTACGTCGTTGTCAGCGGCGCTGCTGAAGATGGGACTCAAGCTCACGCTCGGCCTGGCGCCGCTGATGATCGCCTGTGCTGCTCTGTTCCTTTTGAGGATCGCAGACAACCATCCGATGGCGATCGCCATCGCAGGCTGGTGGGGCTTCTGGCTAGGTTGCGTGCCTGTTGCCTGGTCCACGTGGATCACGCGCCAGCTCGGCGATGATGTTGAAAACGCAGGCGGTTTGCAAGTGGCTCTGATTCAGGTGGCAAATGCATTCGGCGCGGCAGCCGGTAGCTGGGGGTATGACGCAGTGGGGATCAAGGGGCCAGTGATGGTGGGCGCCGGTTGGCTCCTATGCGCGTCCGTGCTCATTGCCGTCCGCCTGAACGGCCAAGCGAAGACGGCTAAAGCACTCGTCACGGAGATCTGAAGAGATTATCGCCGGCAAACGATGCGTGTTGGTTTCTGGACGCATTGGCGCATACGGCAGCGATTTGCACCTCCCGTAATTCTTCCATCTGATTGACTAACACCGGATCTAATCCGGCGAAGGAGAACACGATGTCCCTCGATCATTTCGTCACTCTTGGCCGCTCCGGATTGCGTGTCAGCCCGTTGGCGCTAGGGGCCATGACCTTCGGAGAAGAGCTTGGCTGGGGCTCGAGTGTCAAGGACTCCGAGGTCATCCTTGATCGTTATCTCGAGCTCGGAGGCAACTTCATCGATACGGCCAACGGTTATACAAAAGGCCACTCCGAGAAGATCATCGGCGACCATCTCACCCACAATCGCGAACAGCGCGACCGGCTCGTCATCGCCACCAAATTCAGCACCAACCTGTATCCGGGCGATCCCAACGGCGGCGGCTCCAGCCGCAAATCGATCATTGCCGCCTGCGAGCAATCGCTGCGGCGCCTGCAGACTGACTACATCGATCTTTACTGGCTGCACAACTGGGACAAGCACACGCCGATCGAGGAGACGATGTCCGCGTTGCACACCCTCGTTCAGTCGGGCAAGGTCCGCTACATCGGCGTCTCCGATACACCTGCGTGGAAGGCAACGCAGGCGCAACTGATCGCGCATTTCCGCGGGTGGTCGCCGTTCATCGGCACACAAATCGAATATTCTCTTGCGGAGCGCACGGTTGAGGGCGAACTGATTCCGATGGCGCGCGAGCTAGGTATGGGCGTGGTGTCGTGGTCGCCGCTCGCGGGCGGGCGCATCAGCGGCAAGTACACGCGAGAAAACCAGGCAAAGGCAGAAGGCGGCCGCGCTGCCGTCTTGGGCCCGATGGTGACGGAGAAGCACCTCGAAATCGTGGACGCGCTCAAACGCGTGGCGGATGAACTCGGCACGACAATCGCTCGGGCGGCGCTGGCATGGGTGCGTGCGCGACCAGGAGTATCATCGACCGTCATCGGAGCGCGTACGCTCAGCCAACTCGAAGACAACGTCAAGTCGCTCGACGTTCAGCTGACGCCCGAGCAAACTGCTAAACTTAATGAGTTGAGCACCCCACAGCTCCCTTTCCCGATCCCCTTTCTGAGTATTACGCCGGCCCTGCATGCCGGGGGCACCACGGTCAACGGCGAGCCGTCTACGCCGCATGCGTTCTGCCCCACGCGCCGCGGCGACCATTACTAAGTAGCTGAAGCCAGCAGCCGCAAGGGTGTGTTAGCGGCACACCCTTGCGGCTGATTTACCCCGCGGTCGGTTCGATTACTCAACGAATACGACAGCGTTGCCCCCCGAAAGCATTTGCCGATCGTCGGTAGGCGCCCGCACTCGTCGTCCAGGAACCGGAACCACGTTAGCGGACCGGCTCGAAAGGCTAGGCAAGCCTCACTTCCCACCGGAGATCTAGATCATGGACAACCAAGCAATCATACGTCGCGCATTGAAGTCTTTGTTCGAAGCCTACCGAGGTTTGGATTCGGAGTTCGTGAAATATTTTTCTCGCGATTATGTGCAATGGGCGAATGGCAAGATCACCAACTTCGATCAACTGATCGCGCATTTCGACAAACTGGGCGAAACGCGGCCTAACCGAAAGATCGCCTTCATCGACATGGTCTCTGAAGGAGACATCGTCTTCGACCAGCACGTGGTGACCGCCACATTGTCGGACGAGGACGTCATTCAGGTCGATGTCTTCGCCAAGTGGACAGTGAAGAACGGCCTGATTACTCGGTGCGAAGAACTCACCCGCCAACGCGAAGGATCGGTATAGATCGGAGCGTCGACGATCGATGTCAGAACAACGATGACCCGCGCCCAGCGGCGTTCACATTCCAGAAGACGACTGCAAGTGCCTCGCACTTTGCTTGACGTTGGGCCGACTTCCGATTGCATCCTCGGCGGGCAAGACTTATAGTTACGATACGCATCGTATTTTTATTCAGCACGACGGCGCTTGAAAAACATCCCGTGGGGCGTGGTTTGTCATTGAAGGCATGAACATGAATTCGGTAGTCATTGCGGGCGCCGGGCAAGCCGGCTATCAGACAGCTGCTTCACTGCGCCAAGAAGGGTTTTCCGGCTCGATCACACTAGTAGGAAACGAGCCCGGCCTCCCGTACCAGCGCCCACCGTTGTCGAAGGCGTACATGCTGGGCAAAATCGGGGCTTCCGCCCTGCAATTCCGCCCACAGGCGTTCTTCGAGCAGCAGCGCATCGATCTCATCGAATCGTCAGTCGTCTCCATCGACCGCGAAAGGCGCGTGGTGATGTTGGCCGATCGCAAGCAGATAGCTTACGACCATCTGATACTCGCGCTGGGCGCAAGGAATCGAGTGCCCTCCGTTCGCGGCATCGGACTCGACGGGGTTTTTGGGATCCGCACTTTGGCCGACGCCGACGCGCTAGCACCTCGGCTCTCGGCTGCAAAGCGTGTGGTCGTGGTCGGCGCCGGCTTCATTGGATTGGAATTTGCGGCTGTCGCGGCGGCACGCGGCGTTTCGGTCGACGTGCTCGAGATCGGTCTACGACCGATGGCCCGCGCGGTCTCGGCACCAACGTCCACTTTGTTCGACCAAGTTCACCGCAACTGGGGCGTACGCCTTCACTACGGTCATGGACTGCAGTGCATGCTGGAGGGCGAGAAGGGCCGAGTAGGCGCCGTCCAAACTACCCTCGGACGTCAGTTCGATACCGACCTTGTCGTTTACGGTATCGGCGTGGTCCCGAACATCGAAGTAGCGCGCGAAGCAGGTCTAGCTGTTGAAAACGGTGTACGCGTGGATGAATGGCTGACAACGTCAGATAAATCCATCTCAGCAATCGGCGACCTCGTTTCGTTCCCCAGCCCATGGGCAGAAAAACCGGTCCGATTGGAGTCTGTTCAAAATGCAGTTGATCAGGCGCGCACCGTCGCCGCACGGCTGGTCGGAAAGGCGATCAGCCCGTACGTTCCCGTACCGTGGTTCTGGACTGACCAGGGCGACTATAAACTGCAAATCGCAGGCCTCGCCGACGGACATGACGAGACGGTAGTCTTAGCGGATGCCGCACAGCGTGCCTTGACGGTACTGTGTTTCCGGCGCGGACGCCTGATCGCCGTGGAAACGACAAATCGGCCGTCAGAACATATGGCCGCGCGAAAGCTATTGCAGCGACGTACGCAACTCACGCCTGAGGAAGCAGCGGCTCCCGGGTTCGAATTGAAATCCTACGAACTGGCTAACCGGCCGGCTTAAATGCTACCCGGCGCAGGGCCCGATTTTGCACCTACAGCAACGGTCCCTGCCCCGCCGACTGGCGCAGCTCGTGTCATTGGCTGGCGCCCTGTTCGACACCTGCCTTTCCCTGCGCCTTCTCGAGATCGCGTGGGTAGTCCGGGTTGTTGCCGCCAGGCTTATAACCGGATTGTTCCAGCCGTTTGATCTCGGCATTCTTCTTTGCTCGCGCTGCCTTGCGCGCCGCCCTTCGTGTGGCCTTGCGCTCAGCTTTGATCGCCTTTGTGCTCGAGAAGACCGTAGAGCCACCGCTGCCTGCGCTCGGCGGCGCCTCGTTTCCCGCAAATGCGAAGGTTCCCGCGCTCGTCATCGCAGCGGCCAAGGCGCCCATTGCAATCAGCTTTCGAGTAATCGACATTCTTTTTCTCTCCGCTTCGAAATGTTGACCTACGTTAAATAACGTTAAATACGTCTTCTTAATACGAGAGTCAAAATTGGCAAATCATTGCCAGCAAGATTGCTCGTCTGTAGGACCACTGCGATCCGGAAGCGGAAAGGTCGCTATGTTATGGACACAGCACATGCGGTCGGCTGCCCCGCTTGCGTCATACCGTCGTCGTGGCCGCTTCGCTTGCGAAAGAGTAAACTGGTGGGCGACTGGTCACGGAAAGCTGTCCTATTACGGCCCTCCTGGGCGTCGGAGGAAACACGTACCACGAACCGTCCTCATGTCGAAACAGCAGAATCGAATGCGTTCCATTTGCCCCAGCAACGTCAATTTGTACGCCACGCCACTGCGCCAATCGAGTAGGACCAACCCGCTTAAGACGCACATTCTGGGATAAATCTCGCCCCGCCCACTTTTCTACTGCACAACGCAGCGACCGATCACGCGACTTCATCGCACTGCTCCTACTGTTACCTCGGGATAACGATTCTCGACAGCGCCAGCCGGCTGTTGAGAGATTCCACGGCTACCTAGTGTTGTGTCGTGTACTGACCTCGGGTCTCGCAAGGCGTCGGACCAGACATCTCACGATTGGGACTTGGCGAAGATCTCGCGGGCTCGCAAAGCCGCGGTTACCGCGTTGGGCCAGCCGGAATAGAACGCCATGTGCGTGATCATCTCGATCAGCTCGTCTTGGGTAACGCCATTGCGGATTGCGCGCGGAAAGTGTGTCGCCATCTGTTCTGTCCGCCCCATCGCAACCAGCGCCGCGCAAGTAATCAAGCTGCGGTCCCGCTTCGACAATTGGGGACGCTCCCAAATGTCGTCGAAGAGCACCTCATCGCTAAGTTCAGCCAGTTTTGGAGCGATATCTCCAAACATCTGGCGCGACCCGGTGTTCGAAGGCTTCTCGTTCATGCGATGTCTCCTGGTAAGGTTGAGATGCAGAAGCGCCACCGTTGTCGCTGCACATCACAGCCGACACTGCCCGGCAACGATTGCTTTGGCTTGCAGTCTAGTTGGAAAGTTACCACCTGTCACGCAAAAGATACGATACGTAGCATATACCCCTAGCACACTTGCCTCAGCCGTCGCCCACGTGTACAGTTTCGATACGTTTCGTGTCTTTGTTTCGCGCTTTTACCGTTGCCCGGCCCGAATTGACGCGTGCCTTTTCGAAGAAGAGGGAGACCATGGCTGAGAAGCTTATTTCCGCAGATAACCATATTGATCTGACGTATTGCCCGCCCGATCTGTGGTCGAGTGTTGCGCCGCAAGAATGGCGCGAGATGGTGCCGCG
>NZ_PTIR01000049.1:0-3312 GCF_002934455.1 Trinickia symbiotica
GGGAGCCTGACGATTACCTACTTTCACACGGGGATCCGCACTATCATCGGCGTGGAGTCGTTTCACGGTCCTGTTCGGGATGGGAAGGGGTGGTACCAACTCGCTATGGTCATCAGGCATGACTTGTTGCCGTGTCGCGGGTGGGCGGCACAGCCAATCTGGGAAGAAGGGCAGTAAGGGGTGGGTAGCGAGTGCATCGTGGCACATCGCGAGGGTCCTGAAGCGCGTACCCCCTACGGGGGTGGTTCCCAGTCAGTGCTCAAGCACTCGCTGGTCGCCTTTTAAAACGCTCCGGTTATAGGATCAAGCCTTACGGGCAATTAGTATCGGTTAGCTCAGCGCATTACTGCGTGTACACACCCGACCTATCAACGTCCTGGTCTTGAACGACCCTTCAAGGGGCTCGAAGCCCCGGGGAAGTCTCATCTTGAGGCGAGTTTCCCGCTTAGATGCTTTCAGCGGTTATCTCTTCCGAACATAGCTACCCGGCGATGCCACTGGCGTGACAACCGGTACACCAGAGGTTCGTCCACTCCGGTCCTCTCGTACTAGGAGCAGCCCCCCTCAAACTTCCAACGCCCACGGCAGATAGGGACCAAACTGTCTCACGACGTTTTAAACCCAGCTCACGTACCTCTTTAAATGGCGAACAGCCATACCCTTGGGACCGGCTACAGCCCCAGGATGAGATGAGCCGACATCGAGGTGCCAAACACCGCCGTCGATATGAACTCTTGGGCGGTATCAGCCTGTTATCCCCAGAGTACCTTTTATCCGTTGAGCGATGGCCCTTCCATACAGAACCACCGGATCACTATGACCTGCTTTCGCACCTGCTCGACTTGTCGGTCTCGCAGTTAAGCACGCTTATGCCATTGCACTATCAGCACGATTTCCGACCGTACCTAGCGTACCTTCGTACTCCTCCGTTACCCTTTGGGAGGAGACCGCCCCAGTCAAACTGCCTACCATGCACTGTCCCCGACCCGGATCACGGGCCAAGGTTAGAACCTCAAACAAACCAGGGTGGTATTTCAAGGTCGGCTCCACCGAAACTAGCGTTCCGGTTTCATAGCCTCCCACCTATCCTACACAGATCGGTTCAAAGTCCAATGCAAAGCTACAGTAAAGGTTCATGGGGTCTTTCCGTCTAGCCGCGGGGAGATTGCATCATCACAAACACTTCAACTTCGCTGAGTCTCGGGAGGAGACAGTGTGGCCATCGTTACGCCATTCGTGCAGGTCGGAACTTACCCGACAAGGAATTTCGCTACCTTAGGACCGTTATAGTTACGGCCGCCGTTTACCGGGACTTCAATCAAGAGCTTGCACCCCATCATTTAATCTTCCGGCACCGGGCAGGCGTCACACCCTATACGTCCACTTTCGTGTTTGCAGAGTGCTGTGTTTTTATTAAACAGTCGCAGCCACCAGTTTATTGCAACCCCTTCACCCTTCCCCCGCAGGGGGGTCAAGCTACCAGGGCGTACCTTATCCCGAAGTTACGGTACCAATTTGCCGAGTTCCTTCTCCCGAGTTCTCTCAAGCGCCTTAGAATACTCATCTCGCCCACCTGTGTCGGTTTGCGGTACGGTCATCGTGAGACTGAAGCTTAGAGGCTTTTCTTGGGACCCCTTCCGATTGCTTCGCGGCCTAAAGCCGCTCGCGCCACACCCTTGAATTCCGCGCCCGGATTTGCCTAAGCGCCTTCTCCAATGCAGCGACCGGGACGTCCAACACCCGGACAACCTTCCGCGATCCGTCCCCCCATCGCATCTCACGACGGTGCAGGAATATTGACCTGCTTCCCATCAGCTACGCATTTCTGCCTCGCCTTAGGGGCCGACTCACCCTACGCCGATGAACGTTGCGTAGGAAACCTTGGGCTTACGGCGAGGGGGCCTTTCACCCCCTTTATCGCTACTCATGTCAGCATTCGCACTTCCGATACCTCCAGCATCCTTTACAAGACACCTTCACAGGCTTACGGAACGCTCTCCTACCGCGCACGATTGCTCGTGCACCCGCAGCTTCGGTATATGGCTTAGCCCCGTTACATCTTCCGCGCAGGACGACTCGATCAGTGAGCTATTACGCTTTCTTTAAAGGATGGCTGCTTCTAAGCCAACCTCCTGACTGTTTTAGCCTTCCCACTTCGTTTCCCACTTAGCCATATTTGGGGACCTTAGCTGGCGGTCTGGGTTGTTTCCCTCTTGACACCGGACGTTAGCACCCGATGTCTGTCTCCCGTGATTACACTCTTCGGTATTCGGAGTTTGCTATGGCGAGGTAATCCGCAATGGACCCCTCAACCATGACAGTGCTCTACCCCCGAAGGTGAGACACGAGGCACTACCTAAATAGTTTTCGGAGAGAACCAGCTATTTCCAGATTTGTTTAGCCTTTCACCCCTATCCACAGCTCATCCCCTAGTTTTTCAACACTAGTGGGTTCGGTCCTCCAGTACGTGTTACCGCACCTTCAACCTGGCCATGGATAGATCATCTGGTTTCGGGTCTACGCCCAGCAACTGAACGCCCTATTCGGACTCGCTTTCGCTACGCCTGCCCTATTCGGTTAAGCTTGCTACTGAACGTAAGTCGCTGACCCATTATACAAAAGGTACGCCGTCACCCCGCTTTAAGCGCTCTCGCGCTTAAATCCCTCTTTAAGCGCTGAGTCTTGCTATTTCAGCCTTAATGTCTTTTGACGTGTTCACTTCGTGAACACGCCGAAAGCGCTTAAAGCGGGGCTCCGACTGTTTGTATGCATGCGGTTTCAGGATCTATTTCACTCCCCTCCCGGGGTTCTTTTCGCCTTTCCCTCACGGTACTGGTTCACTATCGGTCGATCACGAGTATTTAGCCTTGGAGGATGGTCCCCCCATCTTCAGACAGGATTTCACGTGTCCCGCCCTACTTGTCGTACGCCTAGTCCTTTCATGCAGTTTTCGCTTACGGGGCTATCACCCGCTATGGCCGCCCTTTCCAGAACGTTCAGCTAACCACACCAATAACACGTACAGGCTCTTCCCATTTCGCTCGCCACTACTTTGGGAATCTCGGTTGATTTCTCTTCCTGCGGCTACTTAGATGTTTCAGTTCGCCGCGTTCGCTTCACTAGACCTATGTATTCAGCCTAGGATGACCCATACGGGCCGGGTTTCCCCATTCGGAGATCTGCGGATCAAAGCTCGTTTGCCAGCTCCCCGCAGCTTTTCGCAGGCTACCGCGTCCTTCATCGCCTGTGATCGCCAAGGCATCCACCACATGCACTTGTTCGCTTGACCCTATAACGAGAGCGTCTTACCAG
>NZ_PTIR01000049.1:3450-5811 GCF_002934455.1 Trinickia symbiotica
TTTGAGTTCTCGCGTTTGTGCCGTATTCCAAGAGCATCTTTCGATACCCTTCTCATACTTGGATACAATCACTACCCATTTGATATCTTCCGCGCCCATCTCATGAGACGCTTCCGATATCCCTTACTACTTCTTCCAGATTGTTAAAGATCGACAGCCGACTTTGCAGTCACACTGACTGGCGCACTCGCCAATGACAAACATCCCAACGATTTCTCTCGTTGGCGACGCTTCCCATTGGGGATTGGTTGGTGGAGGCAGACGGGATCGAACCGACGACCCCCTGCTTGCAAAGCAGGTGCTCTCCCAGCTGAGCTATGCCCCCTGATGCCGACTCGCTTAGGGGATCCACTCGCGTGAGGTCCGCTCACCGTAGACTGATGGTGGGTCTGGTTGGATTCGAACCAACGACCCCCGCCTTATCAAGACGGTGCTCTAACCGACTGAGCTACAGACCCCTTCGCCTGTCTTTACGATCTTCACAGCCGATAAGCGTGAGCACTTGGTGTTGAACACGAAGCTCTGGAAAGGAGGTGATCCAGCCGCACCTTCCGATACGGCTACCTTGTTACGACTTCACCCCAGTCATGAATCCTACCGTGGTGACCGTCCTCCTTGCGGTTAGACTAGCCACTTCTGGTAAAACCCACTCCCATGGTGTGACGGGCGGTGTGTACAAGACCCGGGAACGTATTCACCGCGGCATGCTGATCCGCGATTACTAGCGATTCCAGCTTCATGCACTCGAGTTGCAGAGTGCAATCCGGACTACGATCGGTTTTCTGGGATTGGCTCCCCCTCGCGGGTTGGCAACCCTCTGTTCCGACCATTGTATGACGTGTGAAGCCCTACCCATAAGGGCCATGAGGACTTGACGTCATCCCCACCTTCCTCCGGTTTGTCACCGGCAGTCTCCTTAGAGTGCTCTTGCGTAGCAACTAAGGACAAGGGTTGCGCTCGTTGCGGGACTTAACCCAACATCTCACGACACGAGCTGACGACAGCCATGCAGCACCTGTGTGACGGCTCCCTTTCGGGCACCCCCAGCTCTCACCAGGGTTCCGTCCATGTCAAGGGTAGGTAAGGTTTTTCGCGTTGCATCGAATTAATCCACATCATCCACCGCTTGTGCGGGTCCCCGTCAATTCCTTTGAGTTTTAATCTTGCGACCGTACTCCCCAGGCGGTCAACTTCACGCGTTAGCTTCGTTACTAAGGAAATGAATCCCCAACAACTAGTTGACATCGTTTAGGGCGTGGACTACCAGGGTATCTAATCCTGTTTGCTCCCCACGCTTTCGTGCATGAGCGTCAGTATTGGCCCAGGGGGCTGCCTTCGCCATCGGTATTCCTCCACATCTCTACGCATTTCACTGCTACACGTGGAATTCTACCCCCCTCTGCCATACTCTAGCGCGCCAGTCAACAATGCAGTTCCCAGGTTAAGCCCGGGGATTTCACATCGCTCTTAACGCACCGCCTGCGCACGCTTTACGCCCAGTAATTCCGATTAACGCTCGCACCCTACGTATTACCGCGGCTGCTGGCACGTAGTTAGCCGGTGCTTATTCTTCCGGTACCGTCATCCCCCAGGGATATTAGCCCCGAGGATTTCTTTCCGGACAAAAGTGCTTTACAACCCGAAGGCCTTCTTCACACACGCGGCATTGCTGGATCAGGGTTGCCCCCATTGTCCAAAATTCCCCACTGCTGCCTCCCGTAGGAGTCTGGGCCGTGTCTCAGTCCCAGTGTGGCTGGTCGTCCTCTCAGACCAGCTACGGATCGTCGCCTTGGTAGGCCTTTACCCCACCAACTAGCTAATCCGCCATCGGCCGCCCCTTGAGCGCGAGGTCTTGCGATCCCCCGCTTTCCTCCACAGAGCGTATGCGGTATTAATCCGGCTTTCGCCGGGCTATCCCCCACTCCAGGACACGTTCCGATGTCTTACTCACCCGTTCGCCACTCGCCGCCAGGCCGAAGCCCGCGCTGCCGTCCGACTTGCATGTGTAAGGCATGCCGCCAGCGTTCAATCTGAGCCAGGATCAAACTCTTCAGTTCAATGCCTGTTACTGTTTTCGACTCTCTCGAGCCGGTCGCTCACTCAACGTACTGACAGGGTTGCCTCGTCTTGCGACCAAGCAACCTCTATTTCATCGTGTGAGCCTTTGATACTTGCGCTATACCGCTCCCTGATACAAGCCCAGGAACCGGCCGCGTTCGCCATCAAGCGCCCACACTTATCGGCTGTGAATTGTTAAAGATCGTTCGCTCAACCGCCGCGGCGCCGTTACCACTACCACCCTTCGGCACCGCCGTCTTGCGTTGCTGCATCAGCAGCAGAGAAGCGAGATTATGCAGCGTC
>NZ_PTIR01000050.1 GCF_002934455.1 Trinickia symbiotica
GCATGATAGCGACGGCCGCGACCTCAGCAGGTCAGCCGCCGAACACCGGCAAATCTAGTTGTCGCCACCGGCAAAAGTAATTGTCGCCAGACAGAGAGGCAACCTTTCTCGACTTGGAACGCTTCGAGCGAAGATAGCGCGATGCCCAAAAGGACCCGAACTATGCGAATAGCGCGATGTAAAAGACCACCGCGCCGATCAGCGCACCGATGAAGCAAAACCCTTCGCTTTCCTCGTCGGCGCCGTAGCGCAGCCAAGCGCCCACCACCCCGAAAAGCCCCGCAATCCCCAGCGCAACGAACACCATTGCGACGTAGAACAAGGTAGTGCGGCTGATGTCGAGCAAGTCGGTGTGGCGCACGAGGTAGTAAAGGCCGACGGCCATGGCGGAAAGCCCGACGAGCGGCAACCTGACATGGCTACCCTCGTAGCCCAGGTGGTGCGGCGGATGCGGGCGATGCGGCGTATGCATCCAATGCGGCAATTTGTTGATTTTCATCATTCGCCTCCTCCCGGGCGCGGCTGACAGCCACGCTGGATTCGAATCACGAATGCGTCTCCAACCATCGATCGTTAGATCGACGCGCAGGACAAAGAATTCCGCGCACGCACAGTGCGTAGCCCGCGATGAAACTGGTTCCACCGAGCCCGGGGCGCGACCGGCAAACAACGGATGCCGTCTGTACAATTCAAGTCCCATTGATATGTTTCGGCGGCAACGCGCGGTTGTCACTGCGTAGTTCCCCTGCCCTCTATGCGCCGCTCCTCTTTCTTAGTCCGCGTGATCGTTATCGGGGTCTTGCTGCACGTCTACGTCGGGTTCCGGCTCATCCCCGAATGGCCGATCGGCCTGCCCGTCAAGATGCTCGCCGCGATATGGCTCGTGTTGTCGTGCTTTTTGATTCCGCTGGGCATGCTCGCTCGTCGTCTCGAGCGCCAACCGCTTGCCGACAGGCTTGCGTGGGTCGGCCTTCTTGCGATGGGCTTCTTTTCGTCGCTGCTCGTCATCACGATCGTGCGCGACCTCACGATTGCATCGCTGCTGACCGTCGACACACTGTTGCCTCGAACGATATCGCTCGACAGGTGGCGCATCGACACGGCCGTCGCAGTGCCTGCGCTGGCGCTGCTGTCCACCGCGATTGGCTTCGTTAATGCGCGGCGACGCGCAAAGGTCGTGACCATCGAAGTGCCGATCGCCGATCTTCCTGCCTCGCTCGACGGCCTCACCATCGTGCAGATCAGCGATATTCATGTGGGACCGACGATTAAGCAACGCTATGTTCAGGCGATCGTCGATGAGGTCAATCGCCTCGAGCCCGATCTCGTGGCGATTACCGGCGACGTAGTCGACGGCAGCGTCGAGCAGCTTGCCGAGCATGCGCAGCCGCTGGCGAGTCTGCGCGCGCGGTATGGCGCTTACCTGGTAACGGGCAACCACGAGTACTACTCGGGTGCCGACGAGTGGATTGCCGAGTTCCGGCGTATGGGCTTAAAAGTCCTGCTGAACGAACATGTCGTCTTGAAGCACAACGAAACGCCATTCGTCGTCGCGGGCGTGACCGACTATTCGACGGGACATTTGAATGGGACGCATCGCAGCGATCCGGCGGCCGCCATCGAGAACGCACCCGAGCAAGCCTGCGTCAAGCTTCTGCTTGCGCATCAACCGCGCACGGCGTTAGCCGCCGCGGATCTCGGCTATACGTTGCAGTTGTCCGGACATACGCACGGAGGGCAGTTCTTCCCATGGAACTTCTTTGTACGATTGCAGCAGCCGTTCACCGCGGGTCTTGCACGGATCGATAATCTCTGGGTTTATACGAGTCGCGGAACGGGTTACTGGGGACCGCCCAAGCGGTTAGGGGCGCCTTCCGAAATCACGCGTATCCGGCTCGTGGCCGAGCCGGCGATATCGCTTGCTCAAACGGCTTAGAGCCCCGCGCTCAGAGAAAGACACCGGGAGTCTATGCGAGGAGACCTTTGCTACGGCTTTGGGAACCCGAGAGTATCGGCCCTTGCTCGCAACTCGACCATGCTACCGGGCATCGCGCCGACGGCCGACTGCGTTTTGTCGATCGCTGACGGCGAGCTCGATGACGAGGGCTGCGTCGCTCCCGCGCACAATCCGCCGAATGTGCCCTGCGTCACAGCGATGGGAGGCGCGTCCGAGCGGGGCAAGGCGCCGAACTCGAGCGCGCAAGCAAGGTTGAGAGTCGCCGGATCGCTACCGCGGACGCCTAGCGGCTGCAGCCCGAAGCGCCATTGCAGCAGTGCGTGGATCGAGCTTGGATCGAACGGATATCGCGAGACCGTGCCCGCCGCAACGCGTGGGCCGAGCAATGCGCACGGGACACGAAAGCCGAGCCGTCCGTCGTTGCCGAGCGCCAGCTCGGCGTTGCTGATGGGCCGGATGGGCGGGACCACGTGCTCAAAAAATCCGCCGTATTCGTCGTAGACGATAATCATCAACGTACGGTTCCAGTTCGGTCCTGTGCGTAATGCATCGTAGATCTGCCCCAAGAGCACCTCACCATTGCGGATATCGGCAAAGGGGTGGTCGTCGTCGGCCGTGCCTTCGTCCTCGCCGATGAAGCTCGGATCGACCATGCAGAACGAAGGCAACGTTCCGGCCTTGGCGTCGGAAAGGAAGTCGGAGAACAATCGTGAGATGCCGACGTATCGGTCGCCATAGAGCGCAACCATCGGCACGTCATTGAAGTAGTACTTCGCGCTGACTTTGACATCGGCAAAGCGATCCCAGATCGTCGGCAACGTGCACTTGTCCGTACTGTCGGTCAGGCGATCGGTTGCACCGCTATGGAGGTAGATGCGGTTCGGGAACGTAGGGCCTAGGAGTCCGCTGAAATAGAAATCGCAGACCGTATAGCTGCTTGCTTCGCCGCGGAAGAAATCGAGGTCGGACTGACCGTAGAACCCGATCGGGTAGAGATCGCCACGCGTCTTGTTCGTGTCGGGCGTGAGGAGCCAGCCATTCATCGCGCCCGATGCAAGCTGAGTTCGCGCGCCTTGATATGAGTGGTCCGGCTGCGCATGCCCGCACGCCTGGTAGCCATATGACGGATTCGCCGAAAGCAGAAACGGCGTTTGCGGGCTGCCGAATGCGTCGTTGTATTGCAGGTTGGCCGGCATTCCCTCAGCTCCGCTCACCCATCCAACAAAATGGTCGAACGAGCGATTCTCCATTGTCACGAGGACGACGAAGTCGACGTTCGAAGAGGCAGGATCGGGGAGCGACGGCCGCGGCAGACTGTAGCGGTCACCTGCATTGGGCGACGGCACGTCGCCGATCGAAGGAGCGGGCGCGCTACCGTTCGGCGTGTTCTGCTTGCTGCCTCCGCAGCCCGGAAGCACGATGCCACCGGCCATTGCGGCCATACCGGCAAGGAAGCTGCGGCGATCGAAACCGCGATGCGCTGAGACATTGTTCATCTCTTTGCTCCATTCAGCCGGTCAGCTAGCCGTCGTGCGGCGCTGGCGACCGGCTACACCGGAATCGACCGCAAACGGCCCGGCAGCGAAGGATATTTCCGCTGTCGGCACGGGAAGGGGGCGCAAAAATCATTCCGCTCGCCGCGAGAGGATGCAAATAGGCGGCTCCCCAAGGTGCGGAGCCGACGCGAATAGGACGGCTGCTAAATCGAGCCTCGCGCTGCTGACGTCACATCGCGCCACGCCGACGGCAAATCGCGGAAATTTGCTGAATCGCGAAGTCATCTCTGACTCCCGGCAGCGCTTGAATCATGCACTCGTGGAACGCGCGCTCACGGGGTAACAGCAGCGCGCCATTGCGGTATAGCGTGTCGCAGGACTGTTGTATCAACATGGATGCCGCGCTGTTCCAACTATCGCGCAGCGATTGCAGCACGCACTGATCGTAGGCGGAGTTGCCGGCGTATGCGGCGGCGACAGAGGGCAGCGACAACATCGCGACGACCAAAAATACTTTACGCAACGTAAGTCTCCGAGAGCTGACTGGGACCCAGTCTAGCGCGGGGCCCTTATGCAATTCTCGATCGACGCTGAAATCAGGACTTTTCCCAACGGCTATTCGTGTCGTGGTGTGCGTTGAACGACGCCCCAAAACACAAACCCCCGCGAGCGAGAGCTGGCGGGGGTTTGATGGGGTTGGGGAGCCTGACGATTACCTACTTTCACACGGGGATCCGCACTATCATCGGCGTGGAGTCGTTTCACGGTCCTGTTCGGGATGGGAAGGGGTGGTA
>NZ_PTIR01000051.1 GCF_002934455.1 Trinickia symbiotica
TTCAACGCCAGTCCGGCAATTGACGCGCCCGGCTGCAGGCAGGCGTCAATCAGCTTGCGCTTACCCTCAGCGTCAAACTTGCGCTTGCCTGCCGCCGTCACGCCGGTCACCCGCAGGGGAAGGAAATCAACTTCGTTCTGTGTCATCGGTTGCGTCCGCAAGTTGTAGTTGCGGACGCAAGCCTGCGCTCGTTCAGCTTCCGATTCTAGGTGCGCTTAAATTCGCGCTTACGTTGAACTCTGCCGGATGGCCCGCTCTTGGCGGGATTAAAACAACGTCGATATGAGCGGCATGCTCATCGACACCTTCGGCCGCCGGCTCGTTGAGAATCTCGTCGAGCTTGATTGACGCTGCGCCAGAGAGCCCGCGTCGGCCGTGGTGTGTGTGCCATCCGTGCGCCCGTCGGCTTGCGCAGCGTTGCGTTAGCGACCTTGGGGTGCGGATTCGGGTGGCTGGCCACAATCTCTCGCAGGTCCTGCCGCTCGAGGCCGGCGTCGTCCAGCCATCCGTTGATTTTGTATGCCTCGACCTCGAAGCTCTTGTGCCGGGCACTTCTTCGCGCAGGTAGCGAATCAGCAGGTCCGCGAGCGTGGTCTTCTTTGCCCTAGCGTAGTCGATGAAGAGGGAGTGGCGCTGCTCGCTCTCGAGCCGCTGCTTGATGTCGTTGGCTTCCTGTTCGCTGGAGGCGACCAGGGTCTGGTTTTTGTTGGACACGCTGCGGGTGCGGACGACGAAGTAATTGTCGAGGCGCGACAGCTTCGGCTTGAGTCGCTGGGCTATCAGCGACTGGCAATAGGCCTCGGCCTTTTTCCTGGCGCTGTGAGCGAAGTTCTGCGTGAGGTCGTCGCGATGCTTGACCGTGACCTGATAGCGCGAGCGGTTCTCGATGGACGCCATGGTCCGTACTCCAGTGGTTGCGGAGCACGGTATACCTCGGGCGAGGGACCATGATTTTGGCCGGCGCACGTTAAGAGCGAAAGTCCCCGCAGGTGCAGGCACATCTCGCTCGCCACTTTCTTTCCGGTGGCGAACGGGTGGCGATTGCCACCGATTTGCCACTAACGCCCGGCACAAACAAAAACAGCGGGCATCTAGCCCGCTGTTTCTAAGGAAATTCTGGTCGGGGTGAGAGGATTCGAACCTCCGGCCTCTACGTCCCGAACGTAGCGCTCTACCAGGCTAAGCTACACCCCGAAATTTGACGCTCGAAGCGAACGTTCGGCGACAATGGGAGCCGCATATCCGTCGAGCAAGACCGCCATTCTAACAGCGTTTCCGCGTGAAGGGAATGGCCGTATCGAGAAATCGCCGGCGGCGGGCAAACCGCCACCGCTTCGCCAGCCTACGATTGCCGTGCCGTCGAATACGCGCAAAGCTCCAGCAGGCTTTCCTTGTACACGGACTCGGGGAACGACGCGATCGCCGCAGCGGCGGCCTGCGCCTCGCGTCGCGCGCACTCGAGCGTGTGATCGAGCGCGCCCGAGCGCGTAATTGCCTCGTAGATCGTTTCGAACCGATCCGTGCCGCCCTGCTCGATCGCTTGCCGGGCAAGCGCCGACTGCTCGGACGTGCCGCGCTCGATCAAATAGATGAGCGGCAGCGTCGGCTTGCCTTCGCGCAGGTCGTCGCCGGCGTTCTTCCCCATCGATTCGGCCGTGCCCGTGTAATCGAGCCAGTCGTCCATGATCTGGAACGCCGTGCCGATGCGCCGGCCGAACTCGGCCGCCGCCGCCTCCGTGGTCGCATCCGCGCCCGCCAGCACCGCGCCGAGCTGTGCCGCCGCCTCGAAGAGCTTCGCCGTCTTGTAGCGAATCACCTGCATATAGCGGCCTTCGTCCACATCGGCATCGTGCATGTTGAGCAGCTGGAGCACTTCGCCTTCGGAGATGATGTTCGTCGCCTCCGACAGAATCTCCATGATGCGCATCTTGCCGACGCTCACCATCATCTGGAACGAACGCGAGTAGAGAAAATCGCCGACGAGCACGCTCGCCGCGTTGCCGAAGAGCGCGTTGGCCGTCTTGCGGCCGCGCCGCAGGTCCGACTCGTCGACGACATCGTCGTGCAGCAGCGTGGCCGTATGAATGAACTCAACGACGGCCGCGAGCTCGTGCCGATGGGCCGTGGTATCGCCGAGCGCGCGCGCCACGAGCAGAAGCAGCGCCGGCCGCAGCCGCTTGCCGCCCGCTCCGATGATGTATTCGGAGATCTGATTGATCAGCATCACCTCCGAGGCCAAACGTTGCCGAATGACGCGATTGACCTGCTCCATGTCCTCCGTGATGGGGGCGAGCAGGTTGGCGGCGCTGGGAGAAGAGGTGGCAGTCGACGACATGATGAAGAAATAGGGTAGTGCCGCGGATTATAAAGGCTTCTCACCGCGTCCGAGGGATCGCCGGATGATGCTGGCGCCGTGAAACCGGTGCCGGCCGAACTGCTCGCATTGGCTTCGGCACGAAGTCCATGCGGACAGCGCGCGGGGCGAAACGGTGTGAAGAATCGCCGCGACGGAACATTGCTTCGAAATTCGGGGGCGTATCGACACTCGCCGCGCAGTCGACGGATAGCCAGCAAGTTTTTGACCGCGCAGCTAAGCCTATGTATAATCACGCGTTTCCCATGCACGGTGCATGGGGCGCCGCCCGTCGGGTGCAGCATCGTTTTCCGATCGGAGCGTCAGGTGCGGAGTCTGGAAGCAGATCCGCGAAGCTCGAGGAAGCGAAGATGCGGCGGCAGACAACAGAGTGAGGTTCTCAATGTACGCGGTCATAAAAACCGGTGGCAAGCAATACAAGGTTGCCGTCGGCGAAAAATTGAAAGTAGAACAGATACCGGCAGACATTGACGCTGAAATCACGCTCGACCAGGTTCTCGCAGTGGGCGAAGGCGAATCGATTCAATTCGGTACGCCGCTGGTCAGTGGGGCTTCCGTCAAAGCTACCGTCGTATCCCACGGTCGGCATCCCAAAGTGACGATCTTCAAGATGCGTCGCCGGAAGCACTACCAGAAGCACGCTGGCCACCGCCAGAACTACACCGAACTGCGCATCGACGCCATCAACGCGTAAGCGCACGGGTCAAGGAGCAATCAGATGGCACACAAAAAGGCAGGCGGGTCTTCCCGCAACGGCCGCGACTCCGAGTCGAAACGCCTCGGCGTGAAGGTCTACGGCGGCCAGGCGATCAACGCGGGCGGCATCATCGTGCGTCAGCGCGGCACGCGCATGCACGCCGGCGAGAACGTCGGCATGGGCAAGGACCATACGCTGTTCGCGCTCGTCGACGGTCACGTCAAGTTCACGACGAAAGGCATCGATAAGAAGCACACGGTCGTCGTCATCCCCGCCGCGGCCTGACGTCCGATTCGGCACGGGTGCGACAACCGAAAGAAGGGCCCCGCGTAGTTGGCGGGGCCTTTTTTTTCATTGTGCGCCCGGCAGGGCGCATTCACTTGGAGGTGAAAGTCCTCTACACGCCCGGCAAGGGGAAGTGTTAGCCGGAGGCAAGGGTGTCGCGGGCGAC
>NZ_PTIR01000052.1 GCF_002934455.1 Trinickia symbiotica
ATCCGCAGCGGTCAACGGATCCGGATCACATGGAAGCCGTTGAACATCACGGTCAACGCCACACTGGCCACCAAAGAGAACCCGGAACTGTGCGCCGACCTCGCCGCTGCGCTCCCCTTTACGACCATTCAGGATCACGCCGTCGTGACGGGCGAGTCGATGTACGCATGGTCGCCGTTCGTCAGCACGGCGCCGATTCGTCTGCGTGAACGCATCTGCGACGCGCCGATCGGCCGGATCCGTTTCTCGCAGTCCACCGGTCAGAAGTTCATCGTCCAGTATGGACCGACCACCGAGGATCTCTCGCAGCCAGTTCTCGGAGAGATCGATGAAGCCGACGCAGCCAAGCTGGCCGAAGTGGGTAAAGCTGTTTGGGAATCGACGTTTGAGTCGAAGAACCTGATCTGGATGACGGTCGAACTGGCCGACTGACATCAGGTCCGGAAGTTGGCGCTCGCGACAGACGGATGGGCGTGGCGCGCCTACCCATTACAGGCAAATTGACTGGCGCGAACGCCAACGCCTTCATCCGGGCCAGTGCGAACATTCTGGCGAGGCGGCGACTAACGGGTGCCGGGAATTGAGCGGGATACCGGCACCGCAACTGTGTCGCGGGCGGATCGACCACCGCGTAAGGAAGACATGATGGATAACGGAAGTTCCTCCGCGCTCTCGGCGAAGAATATCCACAAGTGGTTCGGCAATCACCATGTCCTGAAGGGCATCTCGCTCGATGCCCACCAAGGTGACGTGATTTCGATCCTCGGAGCGAGCGGATCGGGGAAGAGCACGTTTCTCCGCTGCCTGAACCTCCTTGAAACTCCGGACGAGGGGTCCGTTGCCGTGTCGGGCGAAGCGTTCGATATGGCTCGACATAGACACGGAAAGTTGCATCGCAGCGACCGCCGGCAAGTCCAGCGAATCCGTACCGAACTTGCGATGGTTTTCCAGAGTTTCAACCTCTGGGGCCATATGACTGTGATGCAGAACCTCATTGAAGGTCCCACACGCGTGCAAAAGCGGCCCAAAGCCGAAGTGATCGACGAAGCCGAAGTGCTACTCGCGAAAGTCGGACTGGCCGACAAGAAAGAGCAGTACCCGGCACAGCTATCGGGTGGTCAGCAGCAACGCGTGGCCATTGCACGTGCGCTCGCAATGCGTCCGAAAGTAATGCTATTCGACGAGCCGACGTCGGCTCTCGACCCCGAACTGGTTGGTGAAGTACTTCGCGTTATGCGATCTCTCGCTGAGGAAGGAAGGACGATGCTGGTAGTTACTCACGAACTTGGTTTTGCCCGAGAGGTGTCGAACCGCATCGTCTTCCTTCACCAGGGGCAGGTCGATATCGACGGCACACCGGAACAGGTGTTTGGCGGGGGCGGGTCTCAGCGACTACGACAGTTCATCGCCGGGCACCAGCTCGCCACAGCGAATTAGTTTGAACTGGGTTGCTTCGGCTGAGGTGTTCAACCCGCCCGATTGGCCGACGGAACGAATGAACAGACAGGATTTGTAAAATGATTCTTACACCCGGGAAAGTATCGCTTGCCCAACTGCGTCAAATAGCGCGCTCGAACGTATCGTTAGAGCTTGATCCGGGAAGTTTTACTGCGATCGATGCTAGTGCCAAGGCGGTCGCTGATATCGTTGCAAAAGGCGATCCCGCGTATGGCATCAATACAGGCTTCGGGCTGCTGGCGAGCACCCACATTCCACGCGACCAACTTGAACTGCTACAGAAGAACCTGGTGCTATCCCACTCGGTAGGCGTTGGTGAGCCAATGTCTCGACCGGTTGTCCGTCTTCTGATCGCGCTTAAGTTGTCCAGCCTCGGACGAGGAAACTCCGGCATTCGGCGAGAGGTAATGGAAGCGTTGATCGCCCTGTTCAACGCAGACGTATTGCCGGTAATCCCGGTTAAGGGTTCCGTAGGTGCTTCTGGAGATCTGTCTCCCTTGGCGCATATGTCGGCGGCTCTGCTTGGTGTGGGCGATGTCTTCGCAAAGGGCGAGCGAATGAGCGCGCGGCAAGGACTTGAACTTGCCGGGCTGTCTCCGCTTACCCTGCAGGCGAAGGAGGGTCTGGCGCTTCTGAACGGTACGCAGGCATCCACCGCGCTTGCCATCTACAACCTGTTTGTGATCGAAGATCTGTATCGCACCGCACTGGTCGCAGGGGCACTGTCTGTTGACGCTGCAATGGGATCCGTTAAGCCGTTCGATTCGCGTATTCACTCATTGCGCGGGCACCAGGGCCAAATCGATGCTGCTGCCGCTTATCGGACGCTCCTGGACAACTCCTCTATCAACGCATCACATGTGAACTGTAACAAGGTGCAGGATCCATATTGTCTGCGCTGCCAACCGCAGGTCATGGGCGCATGTCTTGACCAGATCCGCCATGCGACGGATGTGCTGTTGATCGAAGCCAACGCTGTGTCCGACAACCCGCTTATCTTCCCGGAAGCCGGTGAGGTGATTTCTGGGGGGAACTTCCATGCGGAGCCTGTTGCATTTGCTGCGGACAATCTTGCAATTGCGGCCTCCGAAATCGGAGCGTTGTCTGAGCGCCGGATTGCACTTTTGGTCGACGCAACGATGTCAGGTCTTCCTCCTTTTCTCGTCAAGGATGGAGGGGTCAATTCTGGGTTCATGATTGCGCATGTAACGGCTGCTGCACTGGCGTCGGAAAATAAGACCCTCGCTCACCCGGCGTCTGTCGACTCGCTGCCTACATCGGCAAACCAAGAGGACCATGTGTCCATGGCGACGTTCGGAGCGCGTAAGCTGGGCGATATTGCACATAACGTGGCTAACATCCTCGCAATCGAATTGCTGGCTGCTGCGCAAGGGGTCGACTTGCGTGCTCCCTATGAGACGAGCCACACCCTGAAACAGGTAATGCACGCGATCCGTCGCGATGTCCCGCATTACGACGTCGATCGCTATTTCGCTCCGGATATCGAGGCAATCGCGGATCAGGTTTTGAGCGGTGCAATTGCGACGTACTCCCCTTTGTCTTTTGCCTCTGAAGTCAACTTGCACTGAGTAGGAGGAACGTCATGAACAACCCGAAACACATCGATCCCCGGCTAGATCCGACACGTACGATCCGCGCGCCGCGCGGCAGCAAGAAGACCTGCAAGACCTGGATTGCGGAAGCCGCGTA
>NZ_PTIR01000053.1 GCF_002934455.1 Trinickia symbiotica
CACGCGTCTCAAGCGTCGTCGCCGTCGAGGCGGTCGCCCGGCTCGCCGTATCGCCGATCGCAGGATTCACTCCGGCCAAGCTTGCGAGGCTCGGGGGCGGCCACGGCCGCTGAAATCGCGCAGGGCGCGGCGGAAGTAGTGGGCCGGGGGCTCGTATCGGCTTCGGTTGACACGGTGGCTTACGGTGGCAGCTTCGGGCAGGCGCTGGAAGGTAGCGTGGCGAGCGATCTGGCGACGATCGGCGCGAGCGCGACCGGGCAACTGCAGGCGCAGGGCTTTTTCGACGGCTCGGCTGGCGAACTGGGGTACTTGGCGACTCACGCGGCGCTGGGATGTGCGGCCGGCGCGGCCGAGGGCACGGGGTGTGGCGGTGGCGCGATTGGGGGAGCGGCCAGTGCAGCGTTGACGCCGTTGTTGGCGGGGGCGATCGATCCGCAGCAGACGCCGCTCACCAATGGGCAGACGGCTGCGCTGGGCGCGTTCGGAACGCTGGTGGGAGGAACCGTGGCCGGCTTGGCGGGAGCCAATGCGCAGGCTGGGGCGCAAGCGGGGCAGAATGAAGCGCTGAACAACACCGGTCCGCACTGGGGGCAGCCGACGAATCAGACACAGGCAGGCCAGCTCGGGCAACAACCGGGCTCGTCCGACGGCCTCTCGTCGACGTCGAATCCGCTTGGTAATGCCGCCACGATAGCCTGTGTGGGCGGCTTGCAGCCTTGCAACACGCAGTTGCTGCAAACGATAGTGCAAGCGCAAGGGGCCAACGCGACGGTGGCAGGCCAGAACTTGGAGACGATGGGGATGTATGGCGCGCCGTTGCTCGGGGTGGCATTGCTTGGGCCAGAGGCGCTGACGGCGGCTGGCTTGGCGGGGGTCTATGACTATACGGGCGATGCTTATAGCTACGCGACTGGCTTGTCAAAAGACACACCGAACTTCACGAAGTCGTACATTACCGGGATTATTGGCGGTCTCACTTATCCATTCGCAATCGCCGACGAGACCATTGCCGGCATGGGCACGGCGGGGAAGATTGCGGCCAATGGCTACAATGGGCTGGTAGCGGGAACGGGGGCGTTCGGCGCGGCAGCAGTGGCGCATCAGGATAGTCCGGACATCTCGGGCGGATTTGGTGCTGGAGCAGCGGGATCGGGTGGTCTAGTTAAAAGCCTATTTCCCGGATCACTGGGCAATTTCCTTAACAGCCTGATTCAGGGGGCAGCCGGTCCATTGCAAAATGCGATAACTCAAGGCGGTTCTGGGAAATGAAGACAAACTCGCATGACCAAGCACAACAGTTCAGGAAGTTGATTAAGCGAGCTGCCCTGGCGTACTCGGGAGCGATAGGAATCGTTGCCTTAGCGCTTGCAATTTCGATCGGGCATGGCGCTGGCTGGAAGCCAGCGCTAGCAGGGATGCCGCTTTACGTAACGATCTTTGTGGCCATTACCTACCAGCTTGTGAAAGAGCTTCGGGCGCTTAAACGAAAGGCGCCGGAAGACGAGGTATGAAGGGTCACACTAGCGAACCCGGTGACCCGGGTTCGCCGCCTGTGGGATCAGTCAAGCAGGCGTGATCACGAGCCGCTCGTGTTGGACTTCGATCTTGACGCGCTGGTGGGGCTTGAAGCCGGCATGCTCGAGCCAGCGGCCGGAGACCTTGAACCAGGGGAAGAGCGGCTGGTCGGCGCGGTAGTGGCGGCCGGACTCCCATTGACGGTAGCGCCAGGATTCCTGAATGGTGACGTGCCGCTCGGGATGAGCGGGAGGCGCGTTAAGATCGGCGTTAGCCATATCGACTCCTGTCGAGAGTTGATGGTGGTCAGCGGGTCGTATGGGTTGGCGCTCATGCGGCCCGCGCTGCGTTTACGGCGATGGAAAGGGTAGCCGTTCTCCTGTTGGTGGTGATGTTAAGTATTTGATTATATTAGAGATCAGCGGTCCTAACCATTAGCCGATCGGCCTAGGACGCTGATCAGTAAGGTAGTGGTGCGGGCCATGCGAGCAGTGAACCATTGGTTTGTCGGCATAGAAGCTCAGTAAAGCGACCGTCAACGTCGCCGGTCCGGTCGTCAACGAAGCGCAAACGCTGAACGCCTACTGGCACTCGCACTGGGTGCAGGAGACAGGCGATTTCAGTCCGGACAAACGTCACGACATCTGGGCGTGCGGTTCAGCGGCCGAGTGCACGGCGCTTTACGGCAGCGCCTACACGAATGTGGGCGGCACCATCGATCCGCCGCAACCGATTGGAAACATCGCGGCGACGATCCAGGCGCCGAATCTCTCCATCACCTCCGATGGGCAAATCCAGAACGTGGGGAACGTGCTGCTCCGCACTTATGTATCGCTGACCGGGCAGCGCCTCGTCAACGGGATTACGAGCGCGAACACCTATACGCCGCGCGTGAACTCACCCTCGCAAGTGATTTCATTGAGTTCGTTGATGCTGCCGGGCTTTAATGTGTCGGCACCGAGACAGCTCGCCGCAACACCGACACTCAAGGCCGGCCAAGCTGCGTACGTCGATGGCTCATTGGGCGCGACGCAGGATCTCTATAGCCCGCAGCTCTTGTTGAGCAATCTGCCGTCGAACCTGCAGCCAAGCACAACGCTGTTTTACTACAACCCGCAGGAAGAGGACCTGTTGCTGCAACAGGCGGCGTTGCAGCAAACGGGCAAGGCGAGCTTCGTCGATGGCTTGTCTTACGACAG
>NZ_PTIR01000054.1 GCF_002934455.1 Trinickia symbiotica
GCGGCAGGCAAGCGCAAGTTTGACGCTGAGGGTAAGCGCAAGCTGATTGACGCCTGCCTGCAGCCGGGCGCGTCAATTGCCGGACTGGCGTTGAAGGCTGGCGTGAACGCGAACCAGCTGCATAAGTGGATTCAGTTGCGCGAACGCGCGAATGCCACTGCTGCGACGGCGAGCGTCGAGCCGTTGCCATCGGCGTTCGTGCCGATCGTCACGGTGGGCGAGGTGGCGCCGGTGCGCATGAATCCCGAGCCGGTGAGCGTGCGGCGATCGTCGCACGGATACGAATCGGCGAAGACAGCGACGCCAGCGCGGCTATCGGCGCAGTTGCCCAACGGCGTGACGCTGCAGCTCGAATGCGCCGCACACGATGGCGCTCTCGTAAGGGCGATGATCGAAGCGTTGGGAGTGAACTGATGTTCCGCTTCGACGCGGACCTGCAGGTCTATCTGCACCGCGAGCCGATTGACTTCCGCGCCGGACTGAACACGCTGGTGACGGTGGTCGAGCAGTCGATGCAGCTCGATCCACTTGCGCGAGCCGTCTTCGCGTTCCACAACCGCAAACGCGATCGCGTGAAGCTTCTGCTTTATGACCGGGCCGGATTCTGGCTCCTAATGAAACGGCTCGAGGCGGACCACTTCGTGTGGCCCCGTCGTCAGCAGGCCGTGATCGAACTGACGGCCGAGCAGCTTCACCTGCTGCTCGATGGCGTCGATGTCGATGCGCTGCGCCGTCATCCTGCGCGGCAGTACTGCCACGCGAGCTAAGCTGCCGTTGCCGATAAGCAACGGCGGCTTTCGCTGTTACAAATTCGCGTAAACCTATTTGGCTCTACGACTCGCTATCGTTGAGCGCATGTCCCCTCCCGATATCCCCCGACTGCCGCGCACCGCCAAGGCCTATATCCACAAGCTGGAGGAGAGGGTGGCTGCCGATGCGCAGCTCATTGCCGAGCGTGACGCCAGGATTGACGAATTGACCCGACGCCTGGATGCGCTCGAAGAGCAATATCGTCTCGCGTTGGCCCGACAGTACGCGCCCAAGAGCGAGAAGCGTCGCGACCGCGTGTTCAACGAGGCCGAGGAAGCGGCCCAAACCGAGCCGGCCGACGAGGACAGCGACAACGCGCTGACGCTGCCCGATACCGGCTTGCCCGAGCTCGATCAGCCTGCCCCCCGCAAACGTGGCCGCAAGCCGCTGCCCGCGGACCTGCCGCGCGAGCGAATCGAGTACGACCTGCCCGAGGACCAGAAGATCTGCCCGTGCTGCAGCAAGGCCATGCATCGGATGGGCGAGGAAATCAGCGAGCAATTGCACATGGAGGTCAAGGTCTCGGTGCTCCAGCACGCGCGCTTCAAGTACGCGTGCCGCCACTGCGAGCGTCACGGCGTCCGCACGCCGATCGTGGTCGCGCCGATGCCGGCGCAGCCCTTGCCGGGCAGTCACGCGAGCGCCTCGATGATCGCCGCCGTCACGGCCGGCAAGTACGTCGACGGCACGCCGCTGTACCGGATGGAAGACGTGCTCGCGCGCTCGAGCATCGCGGTCAGCCGCGGCACGCTGGCGAACTGGATCATTCGCCCTGCCCAGCTTCACTACACGCGCCTATTCGAGGCGCTCAAGCAGATTCTGCTCAGCCAGTGGCTGATTCACGGCGACGAGACCACCGTCCAGGTCCTGAAGGAGAACGGCCGAAACGCGCAAGACACGTCATATATGTGGGTGTACCGAAGCGCGGAGGATAGCGAGCAGCCGGTGGTGCTGTTCGAGTACCAGCCGGGGCGTGGCCAGCAGTACCCGAAGGAATTCCTCGGAGACTACGCCGGCACGCTGATGACGGACGGCTGGCCCGCGTGGCGGACGGTTAAATCGGCCACGCACCTCGGGTGCCTTGCGCATGGACGCCGGATGTTCACGGACGCGCTCAAAGGACAGAAGAACAAACCGAGCCCGCGCATCACGAAGGCGCTTGAGTTCTTTCAGGCGCTGTACCAGGTCGAGACGCTCGCCAAACAGACGTTGCCCGAAGGCGAGTTGCTGGCCGATTACCGGTACCGCCTACGCCAGCAGCACAGCGTGCCGTTGCTAAACGCCTTCAAGAGCTGGCTCGACGAACTCGCGCCGAAGGTTCTGCCAAAGAGCCTGCTGGGCGAGGCGATCGGCTACTGTCTCAGGCAATGGCGGTATCTGAGCCGCTACGTAGACGATGGCCGGTCCCCAATCGATAACAACGTCATCGAACGCGACATCAGGCCCTTTGTGACCGGACGCAAGTCATGGCTCTTCAGCGATACGGTCGACGGC
The DNA here is from genome assembly GCF_002934455.1 of Trinickia symbiotica. Lineage (GTDB taxonomy): Bacteria > Pseudomonadota > Gammaproteobacteria > Burkholderiales > Burkholderiaceae > Trinickia > Trinickia symbiotica. Next base: position 2,305 of record NZ_PTIR01000054.1, read on the forward strand.
GCGAAAGCGAGCGCGATGGTCTACAGCCTGATGCTCACGTGTCGAGCGTGCGGCGTCGATCCCCATGCCTATCTGCTGCATGTGCTGACCGAATTGCCGCAGCGCGCACCGGATGCCGATATTAGCGACCTGCTGCCGTTCAACTTCACTCGACAGCAAGCCGTTACCGGGTAACTCAGATCGCTACCGCGCTGGGTCGAAGTATTGGTCCCACTGTTCCGATTCGGGATCGAGTCGGCGCACGATCGCGTCGTCTGCTCGCACGATCAGTCGTTCCAGCATCTGGCGCTTCGTTACCGAGTAACGGCGAGCTAACCGCGTCAGAGCAAGATACGCCTCCGTGCTCACCCACATATCCAGACGTCGATCACCGTTGCCATCCTTGCCTGCCGTGTCGCGCCTTGC
>NZ_PTIR01000055.1 GCF_002934455.1 Trinickia symbiotica
TGTCTGGCGTCAACTACAACCGCCGCCGACGACAACTAAAATTGCCGCCCTATGCTGCTACCGGGGCTGACGCCGTCGGCTTCGCGCCGGCAGCTTTCGCCCGATAGCTTTCAACGCTCATCAGGTCGAGAACGACACTGTGATGGACAACGCGGTCGATGGCCGCGAGCGTGGTCATCGGGTCCTTAAAGATGCGTTCCCATTCTGAGAACACGAGGTTTGTTGTGATGACGATGCTCTTGCGCTCGTAGCGCTCGGCGAGCAACGTGAACAGCACTTCCATTTCGTCTCGGTCATGCTGGACGTAGCCGATGTCGTCCAGAATGAGGCACTCGAAGCGATCCAGCTTCGCTAGCTCTTGCGGCAAACGCAGATCGCGCTTTGCTGCCAGTAGCCGCTGCACCAAGGCCCCCGTGGGTGTGAACAGGACCGGGTAGCCTTGCTCGACGAGCGCGTGCCCCAATGCGCAGGCAAGATGGCTTTTCCCCGCACCAGGTCGGCCGACCGCGACCACGTTGGTGGCATCCTTGAGGAAGCTGCCGCTGCGCAAACGCTCGATCTGCATGCGAGTGGCCGGATCGAATCTTTCCAGCTTTAGCGTGCGGAAGCTCTTCTCGGGCAGCAATTCCGATTGCCTCAGTAGTCGCTCGATTCGGCGCGACGTCTTCGCTGCACGTTCGATACGAGCCAGCTCGAGAAGGAACGCTTCATGCGTCAGCCCTTCTTTTGCTGCTCGCAGTGCCGTCTCTTCCACGGCTGCCGCCATGGCACCGAGATTGAGCGCACGAAGCGACACCAGCAACTCTTCGCGGGCGTTATGCATGGTTGCTCCGTGACGGAATCAGTGCGTCGTAGTCGCGCAAGTTGATGGCGGCCTTGCCGATCTTCGGCACCGGTGTCGGCGCAGGGCTTGCGACGAGTTCGCGCACGACATCGAGTGTCGGTACGCGGTCCTCATCCAACACGCGGCCGATTGCTTCATCGATTTCGGCCTCGGACGTGCTCGCAGCTAAATGCAACAGGCGTAGGTATTCCCGGTCCGCCTTCGTCGGCGTTGCGGCAAGCAATGCGTCGTAGGCCCGGCGGAACGTGGTCGTTGGAAACAGCTCGTCTCTGTAGCAGTAGGCCGCGAACGCCCCGGGCTTTCTTACCAGCGACCAGATTAGGTGCCGGTAGTCGATTCGTCGCTGATTGCGGCCGGTCAAGCGCGGAAGAGTGAGAACATGCGCCGTCCCGTGGTAAAGGTCTAAGCTCTCCGAGCGGATGCGCGCTTTCAGCGTCGCACCGATCAATCGCGACGGCACGGAGTAATGATTGTTGAGCACCCGAATCAAACTGAAACGAGAGACGCGCACCGAGACCTCGCGCGTGAAGTCCAACGGCGCCGCGGGCAGCGGCCTAAGCGCCGCTCGGTCCTGCTCGAATCGTTGCGAGCGTGTGAGATTGCGCTGCCGAACAAGTTCTCCAAGGAAGTGTTCGTAATCGCTACGCGTTCCGAAGTCTCGCGTGCCGCGAACCCGCAGTGCCTGATCCACGGCCTCTTTGAACCGGAAGTGCGATTGCTCGACGTCACCGTTCTGGTTAGCGCATCCGGCCGTGTTCGCCGACGGCTGCATGCCGTAATGGGCGAGCAATGCTCGATAGTTCTGCGTGAACTCGTGCATTCCTTCGCGATCGAGGTCGCGTACGGCCGCGGTGAGATTGTCGGTGCGGTGCCATTCGGGAACACCGCCGATCTGCCACAGGCACGCTTCAAGCCCTTCGGCCAGCGCCTCGAAGCTCTCGGAGAAGCAAATGCGTATGGCCTCCACGTTCGAGTAGGTCAGCACCAGGTGATAGACCAGGTGCGGGAATGCCGTGCCCGAGATCGTTACTCTCAGGCTATTCATCGAAGTGAAATCGGATTGAGCCATGCGCCCGGGCACATGCTCCTGTGGAAACATGACCTCCTGTTCCGGGCCGTGACGAACTCGCCACGCTTGAATGTGCCGCTGCAACGTACGCAGCTGGCCTTCCTGATATCGCCCCGGAAACGCCTGGCACAGCAGCGCGAACAGCGTCTTGGCCTGCAATGCCGGGTCTCGCTTGAGGTGTTCCTCAACCCACGGCCAGTCGAGGCTAAACGGATTCTCCCGCGTGCGATGCGTGCGCGGCTTCTTCATTTGACTCGGCAACGTGCCAGCACGCTCGTACTTACGGACCGTGCGCTCGCTCATACCGGTTCGCGCTGCTGCCAGCTTCTGGCTCGCTCCTTTCCGCCGTTCTTCCCGCAACAATTTGATTTCTCCGTCTTTTTTCATGCTGGCTCCGGAAGGAGCCGCATGATAGCGACGGCCGCGACCTCAGCAGGTCAGCCGCCGAACACCGGCAAATCTAGTTGTCGCCACCGGCAAAAGTAATTGTCGCCAGACA
>NZ_PTIR01000056.1 GCF_002934455.1 Trinickia symbiotica
GGCGGGGAGTTGGCCTACCTTGGGTTGCACGCGGCACTGGGCTGCGCCGCCTCGGCAGCGGAGGGAGCCGGGTGCGAAGGCGGGGCCATTGGCGGAGCGGCTAGTGCGCTCGCTTCGCCGCTACTGTTGGGAGCGATCGATCCGACGGGTGCGGCACTCGATCCGGGCCAGCAAGCGGCGATGGCGGGGTTTGCGACGCTGGTCGGCGGAGGTTTGGCTGGGTTGGCCGGTGCGAACGCGCAGGGTGGGGCGACGGCGGCGCAGAACGAGGTGTTGAACAACACCGACAACCATCCGGAGAGTGCGGCGAAAAACGGTGGGGTGCTGGGCACGCTGGCAGGTGCATTCTCGGATCTGTTGAATGCGAACAACGCCGCGAAGAGCTGGGTGCAGGGGCAGATAAACCAGTTCATCGGCCTGATGAATGCCAACAGCGGACAGACGGGGCCGTCGGACGCGAACAATCAGCTTCCTGGCGGAGGCAATGACAACAATCCGAGTGGGACTGCCGGTGCGGTGGTAACTCCGTCCATTCCGATTCCGACGCCATATGGCGGAGTTGTGATGACTCCGCCTCTGATTGCGCCCGGTACGCCGATCTTGTCGAGTGGCGGCAGTGGCGATGACACTGGAGGCTCTGCGACGGGCCAAGAACCTGCTACAAGCAAGGTTGGTTTCGATACTTCAAACCTCGAAAGCAAGTTGGGTGGTTATCTGCTCGACCCGGCGCATCCGCAGAATCAGACCAAGGCTAACTGGTTCAGTCAAGCATTGGGCTTCGATCAAAGCAACTGGCAAGATTTGGCGAGTCAGTTGTATTTCGACCCGGCGACGGCGGTCCCGACGAAGACCACCCAATACGGGCAAACCTACGAGCAAGTCATCCCAATCACTGGGGCGAACGGAAAAACGATCGACACGACGTTCGTCTTTATGAAGGACAATTCCGGTACAGTTCGACTCGTAACTGGCATCCCCGCGAAAAAATGAACGTGATGAAAGAGAATGACACCTTCGTGTTGTCGAAATCGGTTGAAGCAACAGTGATTGGGGAGCGCAGGACTTTAGTGCTGCCAGTCGGGACTGTCGTCACCGTGGTGTTGGTGTTCGGCGATCCGAACGTGCCGGCTGCATATGAAGTTGAGGCGTTCTTTCCGAAGGAAGATGTGTATGCGCTCGCAACGGTGGAGGCTCGTGACGTTGGCTAATTGGACAACAGCACGGCAACCCGATTGCTTCGAGTTGCCGTGCATGAGGTCACTTAGGCATGCGTGATGACGAGCTTGCCGAGTTGGACTTCGATCTTGAGTCGTTGGTAAGGCATGAATCCGGCTTGCTCGAGCCAGCGACCGGAGAGCTTGAACCAAGGCACGAGAGGCGGGGCGGTGCGTCGGCGAGGTGAATAGGGGCGCCAGCGTGGCGATTGCTGGATCGTGACGCTGCGCGAGGGGTGAGCGTCGTCAAATGCTTTAAGATTGGCGTCAGCCATATCGACTCCTGGTATGAGTTGATGGTGGTTAGCGGGTCGTGAGTGTTGGAAGCACTTGCGGCCCGCGCTGCGTTTACGGCGATGGAAGGGGTGCCGTTCTCCTGTTGGTGGTGATGTTAAGTCTTTGATTGTATTAAAAATCAGTAGACCTAACCATTGGTCGATTGGCCTAGGACGGCGGGTAATGCAGTGCGGGCCATGCGGCCCGATACCTCAACGAATAAAGAAGTGCCGGTCCGGAGCGGCCCGGAAATCCTGGCCGGTGGCCAGGATTGGTGACGAAGGGTTTGTGCGGGCCGGTGGGCCCGAAGAGGTGACGAAGAAGGTTCGTGCGGCCCGTTGGGCCGAGGGGTACGAAGGGCCGGGGGTAAATCGCCTGGCGGCTGCCGCCGTCCCTTTGTGCCGTCGTCATCCGTCAGTCGATTGAACATAACGCGGACATTATCCACGGCCGGTGCCCGGCCGTGGATAACGCAGCGTTATGTCTTGCGCCCCCGGCCCTGATGCATGGCGCTGGCGCGCAAAGCTGATGGGCCCCGCCCTCCCGGCTGTCTGCTGCGCGCGGGCTACGGCCGCGATGCGTCCTTCGCTCCGTGCTCGCAGCCTGACTCCCGTCCGCCCCCAAGGGGCTCCCTGTTTAGCCGTTGCTGCGCAACGGAAAGCAACTCCAACGAAAAATCGCGGTTTGGCATGCGGTGCAAGCCGCAAAGTCGTCTTGCACCGCAGAGCCTGAGCGTGGCGAACCGATCGGGTCGGTAACGCCAGTCACTGAGGCACCAGCATTGAAGCCGATACCGTTCGTAGTGCTATAGGTAATGCCGTTGGTCAACCCCGCCGTCAGT
>NZ_PTIR01000057.1 GCF_002934455.1 Trinickia symbiotica
ATTCCTGGCATGGACGCCTACCGCGCGCTCGTCGCGCAAGCGGAGCGCGATTACGAGGGATTCTGGGCGAAGCTCGCGCGCGAGACGCTGACGTGGAAAAAGCCGTTCACGAAGGTGCTCGACGAGTCGAACGCGCCGTTTTACAGCTGGTTCGAAGACGGCGAGCTCAACGCGTCGTACAACTGCCTGGACCGCCATGTGGAGGCGGGCCGCGGCGCCCACACGGCGATCATCTTCGAAGCCGACGACGGCGCGGTCACGCGCGTGACTTACGCCGAGCTGCTCGCGCGCGTGTGCCGCCTGGCCAACGCGCTGAAGGCGCGCGGCATCGGCAAGGGCGATCGGGTGGTGATCTACATGCCGATGTCGATCGAGGGCGTGGTGGCGATGCAGGCGTGCGCGCGCATCGGCGCGCCGCATTCGGTGGTGTTCGGCGGGTTCTCGTCGAAGTCGCTCAACGAGCGGCTCGTGGACGTCGGGGCGGTGGCACTGATCACGGCCGACGAGCAGATGCGCGGGGGCAAGGCGCTGCCGCTGAAGGCGATCGCGGATGAAGCGCTGGCGATGGGCGGCTGCGAGGCGGTCAAGAGCGTGATCGTGTACCGGCGCACGGGCGGCGCGGTGCAGTGGAACGGCGAGCGGGACCTGTGGTTGCACGAGCTCGTGGCCGGCGAGGCCGACACCTGCGAGCCGGAGTGGGTGGGCGCCGAGCAGCCGCTTTTCGTGCTCTATACATCGGGCTCGACGGGCAAGCCCAAGGGGGTGCAGCACAGCACCGGCGGCTTTTTGCTGTGGGCGGCGCAGACGATCAAGTGGGCGTTCGACTGGAAGCCCGAGGACGTGTTCTGGTGCACGGCCGACATCGGCTGGATCACGGGGCACACCTACATCGTGTACGGGCCGCTGGCGCTGGGCGCGACGCAGGTGATGTTCGAGGGCGTGCCGACCTATCCGCACGGCGGGCGCTTCTGGCAGATGATCGAGCGGCACAAGGTGAGCCTTTTTTACACGGCGCCCACCGCGATCCGCTCGCTGATCAAGCTGGCCGAAGCCGATGCGAAGGCGCATCCGAAAAGCTACGATCTGACGAGCCTGCGTGTGATCGGCACGGTGGGCGAGCCGATCAACCCGGAGGCGTGGGTCTGGTACTACGAGAACGTGGGCGGCGCGCGCTGCCCCGTGGTGGACACGTGGTGGCAGACCGAGACGGGCGGGCACATGATCACGCCGCTGCCGGGGGCGACGCCGCTGGTGCCGGGCTCGTGCACGCTGCCGCTGCCGGGGATCATGGCGGCGGTGGTGGACGAGACGGGGCACGAGGTGCCGAACGGGCAGGGCGGGATTCTGGTGATCAAGCGGCCGTGGCCGTCGATGATCCGCACGATCTGGGGCGACCCTGAGCGGTTCAAGAAGAGCTACTACCCGGCGGAGCTGGGGGGCGACTTGTACCTGGCGGGCGACGGGTCGGTGCGCGACAAGGCGACGGGCTACTTCACGATCATGGGGCGCATCGACGACGTGCTGAACGTGTCGGGGCACCGGCTGGGGACGATGGAGATCGAGTCGGCGCTGGTGGCCAATCCGCTGGTGGCGGAGGCGGCGGTGGTGGGGCGGCCGGACGAGACGACGGGCGAGGCGGTGGTGGCGTTCGTGGTGCTCAAGCGTGCGCGCCCGCAAGGCGAGGAGGCGGTGAAGCTCGCGAATGAGCTGCGCGCGTGGGTGGCCAAGGAGATCGGGCCGATCGCGAAGCCGAAGGACGTCCGCTTTGGCGAAAACCTGCCGAAAACGCGCTCAGGCAAGATCATGCGGCGCTTGCTGCGCTCGCTGGCCAAGGGCGAGGCGATCACGCAGGATGTGTCGACGCTCGAAAATCCCGCCATTCTCGAGCAGTTGGCCGAGGTGCGGTGAGGG
>NZ_PTIR01000058.1 GCF_002934455.1 Trinickia symbiotica
ATCGAGTAGGGGACGGGGTTGCCCCCGTCGCCCTCTCACACCACCGTACGTGCGGTTCCGCATACGGCGGTTCATGAACAACGCTGGAGGCGCCGCTGAGTATCGAGCAGCGAAACCAGCCCCAAGGCATCAAACCAGCGCTTCGGGAAGGCTGCATTCATATGGCTAGCCCCGGCATTCCACCACGGACCTTGTCCGTTGGAGGCCGAGCGCCGAGCGCGGTCTTCCGTTAGCCCCTGGCGACGCAGCATTGCAGTGCGGCGTTGACGGCGCTTGGCTTGCCTCCATAAGAGGCATCGCAATCGCCGTCTTAGCCACCCGTCCAGTTCCTCCAGCACGCCCTTCACTTGGGTGTGACGGAAGTAGTTGAGCCAGCCGCGAAGTACTGGGTTGAGCACCTCGATCGTATGGCTCAGGCTCCTGCCCCGCCCCTGGCGCATAAGTTCCTTTACACGCGCCGTCAGTCGTTTGACGCTTTCGGACGCAACACGCAGCCGGGCCTGACGATGCGCTGTCACGCTGTAGCCCAGGAACTTGCGCGCCCAGGGCCGTGCACACGCGCTCTTCGCTTCGTTGATCTGCAGTTTCAGCCGTTTCTCAAGAAACATCGTCATCTGCTTCAACAGCCGCTCCCCCGCCGCCTTGCTTCGGACATAGATGTTGCAGTCGTCCGCGTAGCGGCAGAATGCATGACCGCGTCGCTCCAGCTCGCGATCCCAATCTGTAAGCAAGATGTTCGACAGCAGCGGCGAGAGTGGTCCGCCTTGCGGCGTTCCCTCCCGGCGCGCCGGCGCCATCCCGTCACGCATCAGTCCCGCTTCCAAGTAGCGCCGGATCAGCTTGAGCACCCGGTCGTCCTTCACCTGCCGAGCCACCCGCGCCATCAGGATGTCGTGGTTGACCCTGTCAAAGAACTTCGCCAAGTCGATGTCCACCACCCAGCGGCGACCTTCTTGCACATACCGCTGTGCCGCCAGCACCGCCTGCTGTGCGCTGCGCTGCGGCCGGAAGCCGTAGCTCGACTCGGAGAACCCAGGCTCGAAGATCGGTTGGAGTACCTGGTGCAGCGCCTGCTGAATCAGTCGGTCCAATACCGTCGGGATGCCCAGCGTCCTTACCCCGCCCGCAGGCTTGGGTATATCCACTGCTCGCACCGCCGCCGGCATATACCGTCCGTCCAACAACGCTACCTTCACGCTCGGCCAGTGCATCTTCAGCCAGTCCTTGAACTGCTCCACCGATAAGCCATCGACTCCCGGTGCGCCGCGGTTCTGGACCACCCTCTGATACGCCTGCCACAAGTTGCTACGTTCAACCACCGCGTCCATCAACGATGGTCCCTCCGCTTTCGTTTGCCCGGTGGCCGCCGTACCAGCCTCAGCACCACGCGCGCCATCCCCGAGGTTCCGCCCCGGCTCCTGCGTCATGGCCCCGTTCCCACGGGCTTGTGCTTCTTCGGCTCGCATCGAGTCTCCACCGTCCTAATCGCGGTCCTTCATGTTCGGCCCTTCGGTCATACCGCACCTACTATGGCCTCGGCTGACTTCTGCACAGCCATCCCAGCGCCTCTCGACGCCGGTAGCCCCTTGGCAGCCGTGCAGATCTCCCCGGGTATTGCGCACCCACCTTCACGCTTATGCCTGTCGGATATACGCCGCATCGTTCCGTGCAAGTTTCGGGCTTTGACCTTTATCGCTGCCTTACCCCAATGCGTCGCCTCATATCCGCTTCCTGTTCGTCAGGCCAGCGCTTTGCCTCGGGCTTCCTTCAGATTCGCAGTCGCCCGCGACACCCTTGCCTCCGGCTAACACTTCCCCTTGCCGGGCGTGTAGAGGACTTTCACCTCCAAGTGAATGCGCCCTGCCGGGCGCAC
>NZ_PTIR01000059.1 GCF_002934455.1 Trinickia symbiotica
GCGAGGTACTTGGAGTAGATGCGGCACTGAGAGAATGCGCCGCCGGTGAACCACAGGCCGGGCTGATCGGTGCGAGTCCACATGTTGCGCAGTTCCTGGGTGCGTTCGTCAAAGCCCCAGATTCGGCCCACCCGCTGCGCGACTTGCTCGCCAAAGAGCGCGCCGACGATGTGGCCCAGGCCCTTGTAGCCGGTGGCCAGCACGATGAGCTCGGCGGGCAGCAGGTGGCCGTCCTTCAGACGAATGCCGCTGGCTTCGAAGCGCTCGATGTCATGATACTGAAGCAAGCCGACCTCGCCACGGGCGATGAGGTCGGAGCAGCCGACATTGAAGTAGTAGCCGCCGCCGCGTTGGCGGAACTTCAGCGGCCAGCCGGTTTCGTCGAAATCGAGGCGGAAGCCGGCGCGCTGCAGCCGCTCGTGCAGGTCGGCGTCATACTCGCGGGCCTTCGCGGTGAGCAGGCGATGGGCCTGCTTGAGCATGGACAGGGGGATGGAGCTGCTGATCAGATCGCGATCGGCGAAAGCCGGCCCCTGACCATAGAAGATGCCATCGTAGAGCTGAGCGCTGGGTTCGACGTTGATGATCTCGGTGGGGCTGCGCTGCACCATGGTCACGTGCGCGCCATTGCCGTGCAGGTCCTGGGTGATGTCGTGGGCGCTGGTGCCGGTGCCGAACACGAAGACGTTCTTGCCCTGCCAGGGTGCGCCGTCGCTAAAGCCGCTGGAATGGACCACTTTGCCGGCAAATTGATCGAGGGTGGGGATCTCCGGGATGTTGGGGGTGCCGCTGACGCTGGTGGCCATGATGATATGGCGCGGGCGCATCTGGCGCAGCGATCCGTCTGCCAGGCGCAGGTTTGCTGCCCAGCAGCCTGCGACTTCATCGCGGGTGGCGCCTTCGAAGGAGGTGTGGGTCCAGAAGTCGATCTCGAGCGCCTCGACATAGAACTCGAGCCAGTTGGCGATCTTGTCCTTCGGGATGTAATTGGGCCAAGTGGAGGGGAACGGCAGGTAAGGCAGGTGATTGCTTGGCGTCATGTTGTGCAGCTTGAGCGCGTGATAGCGCAACCGCCAGTTGTCGCCAACGCGGGCCATGCGATCGATCACGAGGGCCTCGACGCCAAGAGCCTTGAGCGAGGCAGCGGCGCTCAGGCCTGCGTGGCCGCCGCCGACGATGAGCACGGTGGGGTCGCGATCAGCATACCGCAGCGCGTCCTTGCGCCGATCCAGCCAATTGGGGCCATTCCAGTCGCGCTCGAAGGGCGGCTCCTCGCGCTGCAGGCGGACGGTTTCCTCGTCATGGCCGGTGATGCTGTGCAAGGCGGTGAGCAGGGTCCAGGCCTGCGGGGGCGTGTCGGCCAGGACATCGGCGAGTCGAATGCGCAGTAGCCCGGCGCCCACGCCGGAATCGGTGGTAAAGCGCAGGATGGCCTCGACCACGAGTTCGCCGGCGCGCTCGACTTCGCGCGGGGCGCAGCGTCTCGGGTCGATTTCGAAATTGCGCGCGCCGCAGCGGCTGGCTGCCTCCAGCAGGGCGGAACTCAAGCTGTCGCGTCCGCTGACGGTGTCAAACGTCCAGGTCAGGGCGAGCAGATCGCGCCAGTGGCTGTCGGGATGAAACAGCGCGTTGAGTCGCGTCGGGTTGCGGGTGCTCAGGGCGGCGTTGAACAGTTCGAGCCATCGCGATGCGATTTGGCTCGCCTGCTGGACTGCTGTGCTTGGCATG
>NZ_PTIR01000060.1 GCF_002934455.1 Trinickia symbiotica
TACTACAACCCGCAGGAAGAGGACCTGTTGCTGCAACAGGCGGCGTTGCAGCAAACGGGCAAGGCGAGCTTCGTCGATGGCTTGTCTTACGACAGCAAGAACAATCTCTCGGTCACGGAGCAGGAGAAGGCCTACCTCTACGCGAACGCGCTGAGCTATGCCGAGACGAACGACCTCCAGCTCGGCCAGGCGTTGACGCAGACGCAAATCACCGCGCTCGACAAGCCGATGCTGTGGTATGTGGAGCAGACGATCCCGGACCCGAGTTGCAAGGCAACGGGTACGGCGACATGCCCGACGATCACGGCGTTGATGCCGCAGGTGTACCTACCGTCGACGACGAGCGCGTTGTCCGCGGGCGGCAACATCATCGGCACCGATGTGACGCTGAACTTCGAGGGCAACGGGCAGGGCAGCATTCTCAATACGGGGTCCATCACTGCATCGGACACATTGAAGGTCGATACGCCGACGCTGACGAACGAGGCGAATCAGGTCAACGTCGGGCAGATCTGGAGCAAGGTCAAGGGCGGGTACGTCGACACGACGGGCACGGAGGTCCAGCCGGGCGGGTTCATGAGCGCGGCGAACATGGATCTGAACGTGCAGACGTTGAATCAGATCGGCGGCGCGCTGCAAAAGCTCAACGCGGACGGCACGATCGATCAAGCGGGCACGCAGCAGATGCTCGCGGCTCTTCAGCAGCAACTGGGCGGCGACTTCACGCAGATGACGTTGACCGATCAGCTGCATACGGATTTCGTGAAGGAAGGCGGCAGCTTCGGTATTACTCAGATAGCGATGATCGTGGCCGCCATAGTGGCGACCGTGCTTACTTACGGTGCGGCTAGCGCAGCGATCGGTGCGATGAGCGGTGCCACGGAGGCAGCGTCGAGCGCGGCGATTGGTGTTGCGGCAGAAGGAACGACTGCGATGGCGACGGCCGCTGCAGAAGCCGGCGGTACATTTATGGCCGCCACCGCGGGTGCATCGGCCGGACTTGGCAACGCGATCTTGTCCGCCGGTATCGCAGGCATGGCCGGTAGCGCGGCGAGCCAGCTGGTGGGGACAGGCTCACTGGACCTGGGCGAGATGGGCAAGGCCGGGCTGGTGAGCGCACTGACGGCGGGGTTGACCAACGGCATTACCTATAGCACTACGAACGGTATCGGCTTCAATGCTGGTGCCTCAGTGACTGGCGTTACCGACCCGA
>NZ_PTIR01000061.1 GCF_002934455.1 Trinickia symbiotica
CTTATTTCCGCAGATAACCATATTGATCTGACGTATTGCCCGCCCGATCTGTGGTCGAGTGTTGCGCCGCAAGAATGGCGCGAGATGGTGCCGCGCACCGAAGAGCGCGAGGACGGCCTGCACTGGATCGTCGACGGCCAGGACAAGGGCGTGTGGAACGGCGTGGGCCCCGGCTTCCTCAAGTATCAAAAGGGCGCTTTCCAGCATGTCGATGAGATGGCCGCCGCCGGCTTCGACTGGAACCATCACCCCGGCGCCGTCACCCGCCCCACCACCCCCGAAACGCGTATCGCCGACCTCGACAAGGACGGCGTGCAGGCCGAGATCGTCTATGGCTGCCTCATGGTCAACGACATGATCGCCAACAAGGAAGCGCGCGCATGGGCCAATCGCACCTACAACGACTGGGCCATCGACTTCGCCCACCGCGCTGACCCCAACCGCGTCTTCCCCCTGGCCATCATTCCCAACAACAGCCCCGAAGACGCCGCGGCCGAAGTGCGCCGCTGCGCCAAGATGGGCATCCGCGGCGGCGACCTCGCGTTCAAAGGCATGCCCGTGCCCCTGTGGCACCGCGATTGGTACCCCGTCTGGGAAGCGGCCGCCGAATGCCACTTCCCCATCTCGTTCCACTCCACCGGCTTTCGCGGCATCCGCGCGCCCGATACCCGCGAGATGGAAAAGGAGTATTTCACCCACTTCCGCATGGTGCGCTCCTCCCTGTTCCAGCTCGACACCATGGAGGTGCTCGTCTCCATCATCACCTCCGGCGCATGCGAAAAGTACCCCGACTTCAAGTTCATCCTCGGCGAATCGGGCGTCACCTGGCTGCCCTACCTCTTCGATCGCATGGACACCTCCTATGACGATCGCGCCCGCAGCCTCGGCCTGACGATGAAGCCCAGCGACTATTTCCGCCGCCAGGGTTACGTCACCTACCAGCAAGACGCCTATCTCGAGCCGAACGTGCCGCTCGTGGGCGAGGACAACATCATGTGGGGCTCCGATTACCCCCACCCCGACTGCTTGTGGCCCGAATCGCGCGCCATGCTCGAGAAGAACCTCGCAGCTCTGTCCCCCACCACCCGACGCAAAATCGTCCACGATAACGTCGCGAAGCTTTACAACATC